>NZ_JACVAV010000018.1:0-58839 GCF_014852035.1 Ensifer sp. ENS03
TTCTGGCGCAAGGGGTCGGTGACAGTTCGACCGGCGCGCTGGTGCGCGGCATCCGCGCCGACGACTTGAGCAAGATGAAGTCGGTTTCCGGCCACATCCAGTCCGGTGATCTCGTCGGCTTTGCCTCTGGCTCTGGCGTGGCGATCGGCTCGCGCATGGCCGAACAGCTTGGCATAACGGTCGGCGGTACCATCACGCTGACCTCGCCCAACGGCGACGTGACGCCGCTCGGCATGAACCCGCGTGTGAAAGCCTATACCGTCTCGGCAATCTACGAGATCGGCATGTCGGAGTATGACGCGACGATCATCTTCATGCCGCTTGAAGAAGCGCAGCTGTTCTTTAACGCCGAGGGACTGGTCCAGTCGATCGAGATCTTCGTCGAGCATCCTGATGTCGTTGAGGAGTTGCGCCAGCCGATCGAGGATGCGGCCGGACGGCAAATCTTCATCACCGACTGGCGCGACCGCAACAAGACTTTCTTCTCGACGCTCGAGGTCCAGAGCAACGTGATGTTCATGATCCTGTCGCTGATCGTGCTGGTCGCGGCACTCAACATCATCTCCGGCCTGATCATGCTGGTGAAGGACAAGGGCAGCGACATCGCGATCCTGCGGACCATGGGCGCGACCTCCGGCTCGGTGATGCGCATCTTCTTCATGACGGGGGCTGCAATCGGCGTTGCCGGAACGGTCGCGGGCGTGGCGCTCGGCGTCGTCGTCTGCCTCAACATCGAATCCATCCGACAGTTCTTCTCCTGGATCTCGGGAACGACGATATTCAGCCCTGAGCTTTATTTCCTCAACCAGCTCCCGGCCGATATGAACGCAGACGAGACCGCACTCGTCGTCGTCATGGCGCTGACCCTTTCCTTCCTCGCCACGATCTTTCCGGCCTGGCGCGCCTCGCGCCTCGATCCGGTGCAAGCCTTGCGTTACGATTGACCCCACGCTGTGACTTGCAACGTCGTTTCTTGAATGAATGCGTGCGTCTGACACAGCGATTACCAGCTTCGCCGGCGATCCGCGGCGTTTGGCGTCCAAAGCGCGCCGCGATCCTTCAGATTCGCGAACCGCTGCGCGCTCTTGCGTCACTTGCTGCCTTGCCCTCAACGCCTGATCAGACCGCCGCGATAGTCGAGCTCGTAGGCTTCCTCGCCGTCGACGAAGATGACCTCATGCCCGGAAAAATGTGAGGTGTCGCCGCGGCTGTTGTCGATGTAGTAGCCATGGGCGTGCCGGAACTCCGTGCCGCCGAGGAAATGCCGCTTGTCGCGGTACATCGCCTGAAGCGCCGCCCTGATGACGACGCCTGCCTTTTCGCCGTTTATGAGGTCAGGACGGATGATCCGGCCGAAGTAGTTCATCGCCCAGTGCGGCTCGTCATTCTGCCACACGGTCTCCTGGCCTGCGAAATCGGTCCCGCCGAAATAGCTGTCGAGGTAGCGCCAGCTATCCCGCTCGTAGCCGATGTCGTGGGAACCCGGGCGTGACGACGGTCGCTGCCCGCCGCCGCCGACATAGGTTTTTGATTTGGCTTCAACGATGAATTCTCTGAGTGCTTCGAGCGCGGCCATGATTGTTCCTCATACGTTCGCGCCGGAGGATGTCGCGATCCGCTGAAGTTGTAAAGAACAAATGGAGAACAATCACCCAGTTATTACGGACCGCACGCCTTCTGCCCGCGATCGTCGCTCCAGTCCTTGAGAAGGATGAGCTCGCCTTTCGCGGTGATTGGCTTGTCGTTCGATTTGCCCTTGCCCGTCAGCACGTTGAGGTCGCATTGCGCGGTGTTGTCCGGATCGAGCGTATCGTAGGACGAGTAGGTGTAGCCCGCCACGACGAAGTCGAAGTTGCGATAGGCGACCGTCAGCTTCTGTTCCCAGCGGTCGCGCCCGATGGCATCGTTCTGACTGGTGATGAGCAACGAGCCGCTCGGCAGCGCCTCGATCGACGGCGCTTGGCCGACGAGTTCGAACTGACCCCAGACCTTGTTCGGAATGGCCGACTTTAATGCCAGCGCGCCGTTGTCGCCGGTGAGGTAGAGATAGATGCCGTTGTCCTCGTCGCTGCCTTGGGCGGGTCGTACGATGAGCGCGAGATCCTGGCTCCCGTCCTTGTTCCAGTCGCCGCTCGCCGCCGAGACGATGCGGGCGGGGTCTATCGTCTCTGCTGCGGAGACGGTGGTCGGAAGCAGGATCAGCAAGGGGAGAATCAGGCGTGCAAGCATGTCGGAGCGCTCCGCGTGGTCGTTCCTCTTGATATGCGGGCGCCGCGCTTTCCTCAAGCGGCTTCGTCGTCAGTTAACCTGCATTCGGGCGCGATGTTAACCATCGTGAACAGAATGCCTGTGCACTGCTTGACGCGCGAACAAAAATAGAACAAAGTAAAAACATAACGGAAAAGGAGCCATGTTATGACTGATTTTGTTCGTGACCTCGCCGCCTTCGCGTCGATGAGCCTGTTCATCGCAAGCATCTCTTTCATTGCGCTCGGCCTCTGAAGGCGGGCGTCAACATCTTCTCTCAAGCACCTCCGCAAAGCGTCTCATCCCCGTTGAATAAGGGGGACGACATGCCAGGGGAATCTGGACATGACGGGCGATAAACGGGATATCCTTCCGACGGGACAGGAATCAGGGTGCGACAATGGCAGACGACAGCAAGGCAGCATCGAGTGAGGCGCTCGGCACGGATCCGCAGTTCGTGCATCTGCGCGTCCACTCTGCCTTCTCCTTGCTCGAAGGCGCTCTGCCGCTGAAGAAGGTCATCGGCAAGGCGGTCGCCGATAACCAGCCGGCGATCGGGATCGCCGACACCAACAATCTTTTCGCAGCCCTTGAATTCTCGCAGAAGGCGGCCGGTGACGGGCTGCAGCCGATCACCGGCTGCCAGCTGGCGATCGACATGGAAGACGAGACCGAGGGAGATCGGCGCGGCCATGGGCATCAGCTCGCAAAGCTGCCATCGATCGTGCTCATCGCCGCCACAGATAACGGCTATACGCGCCTCGTCGATCTCGTCAGTCGTGCCTATCTGAGCGGCGAGGGCAGCCAGGCGACGCGCATTACGCGCTCCTGGCTTGGCGAATGCGGCACAGAGGGCTTGATTGCGCTGACCGGCGCGTCCGGTGGCCCGGTGGATATCGCCATGAAGGCGGGCTCCACGGCGCTCGCCGAAGCGCGTCTCGAAGCCTTGCATGATCTCTTTGGCGATCGGCTCTATATCGAGCTGCAGCGCCACGGTGGCCACGACCGGCGGCACGAGAGCCGGATGATCGAGCTTGCCTACAAGTTCGACATTCCGCTTGTCGCCACCAACGAAGCCTTCTTCCCGTCGCCCTCCGACTATGAGGCGCATGACGCCCTGATGGCGGTAGCGCACAACGCCATGGTGTCGGACGACAGCCGGTTCCGCCTGACACCGGACCATTATCTGAAGAGCCGCAAAGAAATGGCGGCGCTGTTTGCCGATCTGCCCGAGGCACTGGAAAACACGATCGAGATCGCCCGACGCTGCTCCTTCATGCTGAAGACCCGTGGGCCGATCCTGCCGCGCTTTACCGGCGCGACGGCGGATCCGGAGGAGGCCGAGCGCGCCGAGTCGGACGAACTGCGTCGCCAGGCGGAGGAGGGCCTCGAAGACCGTCTCGCGAGACTCGGTATGGCGCCCGGCTACACCCAAGAGGAGTACCGCGAGCGCCTGGCCTTCGAATTGAGCGTCATCGAGCGCATGAAATTCCCCGGCTACTTCCTGATCGTTGCCGACTTCATCAAATGGGCCAAGCAGCACGACATCCCCGTCGGGCCGGGCCGCGGCTCGGGCGCCGGCTCGCTCGTCGCCTATGCGCTGACGATCACCGACGTCGATCCGATGCGCTTCTCGTTGCTGTTCGAACGCTTCCTCAATCCCGAGCGCGTCTCGATGCCCGACTTCGACATCGACTTCTGCCAGGACCGGCGCGAAGAGGTGATCCGCTACGTTCAGCGCAAGTACGGTCGCGAACAGGTGGCGCAGATCATCACCTTCGGTTCGCTGCAGGCCCGTGCCGCCTTGCGCGACGTCGGTCGCGTGCTCGAAATGCCCTATGGTCAGGTCGACAAGATCTGCAAGCTGGTGCCCAACAACCCCGCCAACCCGACGCCGCTTTCCAAGGCGATCGAGGAGGAGCCGCGCCTGCAGGAAGAGGCCGAGAAGGAGCCGGTGGTCGCCCGCCTTCTCGATATCGCCCAGAAGATCGAAGGCCTTTACCGCCACGCCTCGACCCACGCCGCCGGTATCGTGATCGGCGACCGGCCGTTGTCGCAGCTGGTGCCGATGTATCGCGATCCGCGCTCCGACATGCCGGTCACCCAGTTCAACATGAAGTGGGTCGAGCAGGCCGGTCTCGTCAAGTTCGATTTCCTCGGCCTGAAGACGCTGACGGTGTTGAAGGTCGCGGTCGATTTCGTCAAGCAGCGCGGCATCGAGGTCGATCTCGCGAGCATCCCACTCGATGATCTGAAGACCTACGAGATGCTGTCGCGCGGCGAAACGGTCGGCGTGTTCCAGGTGGAAAGTGCCGGCATGCGCAAGGCGCTGATCGGCATGCGGCCCGACTGCATCGAGGACATCATCGCACTCGTGGCGCTCTATCGCCCAGGCCCGATGGAGAACATCCCGGTCTATAACGCCCGTAAGCATGGCGAGGAAGAGGTCGAGTCGATCCATCCGAAGATCGACCACCTGCTCAAGGAAACGCAGGGCGTTATCGTTTACCAGGAGCAGGTGATGCAGATCGCCCAGGTGCTCTCTGGCTACTCGCTCGGCGAGGCCGATCTTCTGCGCCGCGCCATGGGTAAGAAGATCAAGGAGGAGATGGACAAGCAGCGCGCCCGTTTCGTCGACGGCGCCGTCAAGAACGAGGTGTCGAAGCCGCAGGCCGACCTCATTTTCGACCTGCTCGCCAAGTTCGCCAACTACGGCTTCAACAAGTCGCACGCGGCGGCCTATGCGATCGTGTCCTATCAGACCGCCTACATGAAGGCGCACTATCCGGTGGAGTTCCTGGCGGCGTCGATGACGCTCGACATGTCCAACACCGAAAAGGTCAACGACTTCCGCCAGGATGCCAAGCGTCTGGGCATCGAGGTGATCGCCCCGTCGGTACAGACCTCGTTCCGGCACTTCCAGACGGGCGAAAGCCGCATCTATTACTCGCTTGCGGCGATCAAGGGCGTGGGCGAGTCAGCGGTCGAACACATCGTCGAGGTTCGAGGCGACAAGGCCTTCGCAAGCCTCGAAGACTTCTGCCTCCGGATCGACCCCAAGCTGCTCAACCGTCGCGTTTTTGAAAGCCTGATTGCCGCCGGCGCCTTCGATTGCTTCGGCTACGACCGGGCGGAGCTGGTCGGCGGGCTCGATCGTATTCTCGGGTTTGCCCAGCGGGCTCAGGAAAACAAGACGAGCGGGCAGAGCGACATGTTCGGCGCAGGGGCGGCCACCGGGCCGGAGCGCATTGCGCTTCCGACCTACACGCCGTGGCTTGCCTCGGAAAAGCTGCACCGCGAGTTCCAGGTTCTGGGCTTCTATCTGTCTGCCCATCCGCTCGACACCTACAATGCGCTGCTCGCCAAGATGCGCGTGCAGACCTTCGGCGATTTCGCAGGCGCTGTGAAGAAGGGGGCGACGGCCGGAAGGCTCGCCGGAACCGTAACCTCGAAGCAGGAGCGCAAGACGCGCACCGGCAACAAGATGGGAATCATTGCCTTCTCGGATTCCTCCGGCCAGTTCGAGGCGGTACTGTTCTCCGAGATGCTGCACCAGTATCGAGACCTGCTCGAGCCCGGCAAATCACTGGTCATGACCGTGGCTGCGGAAGAGCGGCCGGAAGGCATCGGCCTGCGCATCCAGACGCTGCGTTCGCTCGAAGAAGAATCGCTGCAACTGCAGAAGGCGCTGCGCGTCTATGTGCGCGATTCCGGACCGCTGAAGTCGATCGCCTCGCACCTCAACACGAAGGGCGACGGGCTCGTCTCCTTCGTCGTCATTAAGGACAATGGCCAGCGCGAGATCGAGGTTGAACTGAACGAGAAGTTCCGGATTTCGCCGGAGATCGCTGCAGCATTGCGCTCGGCGCCGGGCGTCATCGACGTCGAACTGGTGTAATCCGAGGCGGGGCTCCGCTGAATTGCAGTGGAGCGGCGATTGAGCCGGCTTGGAACCTATCGACCCGCGGCGGGACGCTCGCCGGGTGCTTGTCTGCCGGTCTCGCAGATCAGTCGCCGGGACGTGTCCGAGTAATGGTGATGAAGTCGGTGCCCTGACCGGTCTCCAACCCGCTTTCCACATCGGCAATCGAGAGCGACGAGCCCTCGGCGAGCAACGCTTCCACGCGCCTGCGCACATCGTCGGAGATCGTCATGCGCGCCAGCGTGCGCTGGATACCGTTATAGGCGAAGGGATCGGCCTCCGTGGAGATGCCGAGCCGCTTCTTCGTCGAGGCGGGCAGGTGGTTCTCGAGCGAGACGCCGAACCATTTGCCTTCGGCACCTTCTTCTTCATTGTGCCGGAACTGGAGGAAATGCGTTCCGAGCGCCTCTTCCGGCTTGTCGATCGTAAGCCCGGCTTCAAAGAGCGGCTTGAACCCTTGCCGCACGAGGATCTTGCCGTTCTGCGGCGGCGTACGGCCGGCCTTGCGCAGGAGCCTGTCGGTCAGGTCCGGTGTCAGCTTGCCGTCGCCGTCGATGCCTTCGCTTGCCTGGAAGGCACGCAGGGCCGCAATCGTCGCCGGCCCGGCATGGCCGTCGATCGCGCCCGGCGCGTAGCCGAGGAAATCCAGGGACGTCTGAACCTCGCGCATGGTGTCGCGGGTATCGCTGCGGGTGATGAGGATACGGATCGGCTCCTCGGTGGATCGCGCCGAATTGGCGCCGCCGGGCGGCTCCCGCATCGCCACTTCCACCGGCGCATCGCCGGCCTGGCTGATCGCCGGTCTGAGCGGCACGTCGGAAAGCGGCGGCTGGAGATCGATCGGGGCCGGGCGGAAGAGTAGGGCGCTCTTGACCTCCAAGGGCGTTATCTGCCGGTCGGAGATCAGCACGTGCACGCCGCGCTCGGTCAACTTGTAGAGCGAGGCAGCAAATTCACTCGGCAACCGCACGCAGCCATGGGACGCCGGATAGTCCGGCACATGGTTGGAGCCATGCAGAGCAATGCCCGACCAGGTGAGCCGCTGCATGAACGGCATCGGCGCGTTCGAATAGATGTTCGACTTGTGATGACGCCGCTTTTCCAGGATCGAAAAGATGCCCGATGGCGTCGTGTGGCCCGCCTTGCCGGTCGAGACCGGTGATGTCGCAATGACAGCGTCGCCGTCATAGACGACGAGCGATTGCTGATCTTTCGAGACGATGATCTGCAGCGGCCCGCGACTGCCTGCAAAGCCGGTAGCCGGCGACCAAAGCAGTGCGACGACGCTGGCGGTGAGAGCGAAACGCGATACCATACACTCAACCCAACACGTGACTTGGCGAACAAACCTAGCCTTCAATCTTTAAGGAATTCATCCTGCTGTGTGGGCTGTCGATCAAGGTTGCGTGATCGCTTTGCGAAGCGTGCCTGCTCGGGCAAGCACGCTTGCGGTCTCACGGATCGCGTTTTCTGGTGCCGAAAGTGTAGCCGGTTTCGACGCTCGCCTTGCCGAATTTGTCGCGCAGCTTGTTGATCGCGTCCTCGGCCGCAGCGCGCCTGGTGGCCGCGGGATCGACGAGATCGGGCGGATCTGCGAGATCCGGGGCGGAGAGATCGCTGACGCCGATGCCGATCAGCCGATACTTCGTTCCGTCCGCCTCTTTTTCGAGAAGTTGCAGGCCGATGCGGAAAATGCGGTCGGCAAGGCGGGTAGGGCTATCCAGGCGCCGGTTGCGGGTGCGGATCTTGAAGTCGGCGGTTTTGAGCTTGAGAACGACCGTCTGGCCGGCGAGTTCTGACTTTCGCAGCCGGTGGGCCACTTGCTCGCTGAGGCGCCGCAGATGCGTGACCAGGTCGTCATAGCGCGCGATATCGTCGTTGAACGTCGTCTCTGCGGAAACGCTCTTGGCTTCGCCGTCGATTTCGACCGCTCTTTCGTCGAGCCCGCGCGATAGGCGAAAGAGCCGCTGCCCCATGGTGCCATAGCGCCGCATCAGGTCGCCTTCCTCCATGGTCTGCAATTGCCCGATCGTGCGCACGCCGTCACGCTCCAGCGTGGCGGCAAAGGCCTTGCCGACGCCCCAGATCAGGGTCACCGGCTTCTCGCGCAGGAACTCCAGCGCCTCGGCTTGGCCGATGACGGAAAAGCCGCGCGGCTTTTGCAGGTCGGACGCCACCTTGGCGAGAAACTTGCAATAGGAGAGGCCGACCGAGACGGTGATGCCGACTTCCTGCTCGATCCGGCGGGCGAGCCGCGCGAGCGTGCGTGCCGGCGGATCGTGATGCAGTCGCTCCGTGCCGCTGAGTTCGAGGAAGGCTTCGTCGATCGACAGCGGCTGCACCAGCGGGGTCAGTTCCTGCATCAGCGTGCGCACCTCGCGGCCGACGCGGGCGTATTTCTCCATATTGGGCTTGATGACGATGGCCTGGGGGCAGGCTTCCAGCGCCTTGAACATCGGCATGGCCGAGCGCACGCCGTGAATGCGGGCGACGTAGCAGGCGGTGGAGACCACGCCGCGCTTGCCGCCGCCGATGATCACCGGCTTGTCCGCAAGCTCCGGGTTGTCGCGCTTCTCGATCGAGGCATAGAAGGCGTCGCAGTCGATGTGCGCCAGCGTCAGGTCATAGAGCTCCGCATGCCGCAGAATGCGCGGGCTGCCGCAGGCAAGGCAGCGCCGCACCGACGCCGCCTGTTCCTTGAGGCAGTCGCGGCAGAAGCCTGGAGAGTGAGCAGCGCTGTCGAGCATATCGGGAACAAATATTGAACATTGCGACCTTAAGCTCTACTCTAGCGAGTCTCAAGGAGGCGAGATTGGAAATCACATTGCAATTGTCGCCGTTGAAAAGGATCGCCGGGCTTGGTTCGCGCAGCGCCGGGGCGCCTGAATTTGCGCCGACGGGCAGCCGATCCGGGTTAGCCGCGGAAGTGCACGCGAATGGCTGCAGCTGCCTCCGGCCAGTCTGCGACGGCGCGGATGTCGGCGTCGAGCTTCGGCGCGAGCGCCTTGAACTCCGAGTCGGCCATGAGGTTTATCGGCAGGCAGGTCGGCGCGTGATCCTTCACCGATCGCAGGTTGCGAAGCATGTCGTCGATGAAGACGAGGGGGACGGTACGGCTGCCGTGAAGTTTTTGGACGATCGGCCCCTTCGGCTCTTCGGACGCAAGCAGCGGATAGGGCAGGCCGAGCCGGTCAAGAAGAGCGCGACGAACGGCGGCGTGCTGCGGCGGCATCGCAGTCAGAAAGACGATATCGGCTTCCTCCGACAATGCGGCCAGGGTCTCGACGACCTTGGCGGCGGGCGTTTGCCAACGATCCTGCGAGCCGTAGAAGGTGTCGAGCAGGATCTTGACCTCTGGCTCCGTCACCGGCTGCTCGTCCGCGTGGGTGATGATGTTGCCGGTCAGGCGAAACGATCGGGGCAGCAGGACATGGCCGCAGCTCCCAAGGAACGCTTTGAACGGATTGATGAATTCAAGCACGACATCATCGATGTCGCTGACGATCAGCGGGCGGTTTCCAAGCGTGATGCTGTGAGCTGTCGGCGCGTTTGCCACCCTCAATCCTCGAAGCCTGCGTGGCCGGAAAGTGCCATATGGGCGCGCACGACGTCTTCAGGCGCCGTACCGGTCGCCGTGCAGAATGCCATCAGGGTCGGCTCATGGTCCATCAGAAAGGCGACGAGCCCGCCCATGAAGCCGGGTTCGGCAATCGCGTTGCGCAACGCCGTTGGGTCCGTGCCGGTCAGCGCCAGAAAGCGGGACAGAAGCTCAGGCTCGCCGGCAAGCCAGGAGAGAATGTCGATGGCGATTTCGTCGGCGCTCTTCAATGGTTTGTCCCCGTATGGTTTTTACGTGCGGAGTTACCTATTTTTCAACCAAATAGGCCTATCTCTGACGTTGAGGAAATGGGTCGAGTCGTCGGCTCCGCACGTTAATTGTCCTGAGGAGACTTGCAAGGTGACGATGGACAGCAAGGGATCGACATGCCCAAACAGGTGATGATTGTTGAGGACAACGAGCTGAACATGAAGCTCTTCCGCGACCTGATTGAGGCCTCCGGCTATGCGACGATCCAGACTCGCAACGGCATGGAGGCGCTCGAGCTCGCGCGCAAGCATCGGCCCGATCTCATTCTCATGGACATTCAGCTGCCGGAGGTTTCCGGTCTGGAAGTGACGAAGTGGTTGAAGGAAGACGATGAGCTGCACGTCATCCCGGTCATCGCCGTGACCGCCTTTGCGATGAAGGGCGACGAGGAGCGGATCCGCCAAGGCGGGTGCGAAGCCTATGTCTCCAAGCCGATCTCCGTACCGAAGTTCATTGAGACGATCAAAACCTACCTGGGCGATGCCTGAGCGGCGGGAAAATTGATATGACTGCGCGTATTCTTGTTGTCGATGACGTTCCGGCCAATGTGAAGCTGCTCGAAGCCCGGTTGCTTGCCGAGTACTTCGACGTGCTGACGGCCAGTGACGGTTATGCCGCCCTGGCGCTCTGCGAAAAGACGCCCATCGACCTGGTGCTGCTCGATATCATGATGCCCGGTCTCGATGGTTTCGAAGTCTGCGAGCGGCTGAAGGCGAACCCGAAGACGGCACATATCCCGGTTGTCATGGTCACCGCGCTTGACCAGCCTTCTGATCGCGTGCGAGGTCTGAAGGCCGGCGCCGACGATTTCCTGACGAAGCCCGTCAACGATCTGCAGCTGATGTCGCGGGTGAAGAGCCTGGTGCGGCTGAAGAACGTCAGCGACGAGCTGCGCCTGCGGGCCCAGACGGCGCAGACGATCGGGCTTGAAGATGTTGGCCGGGCGGACCGGCCTGACGAGCCCGGCAACGTCCTGCTCGTCGATGGCCGCGGCTCGTCGCAGGAGCGGCTGCAGCGCGCCCTCAAGCCGATTGCCGAGGTCTCGGTCATCTCCGATCCGCAGGCGGCATTGTTCGAGGCGGCGGAGAACAATTTCGACCTCGTTATCGTCAATGCGAATTTCGACGACTACGATCCGCTGCGGCTCTGCTCGCAGTTGCGCTCGCTGGAGCGCACCCGTTTCATCCCTATCCTGCTGATCGCCGAGCAGGGCAGCGATGAGTTGGTCGTCCGCGCGCTCGATCTGGGCGTGACGGACTATCTGATGCGGCCGGTCGATCCCAATGAACTGATTGCCCGGTCGATGACCCAGATCCGGCGCAAGCACTGCAATGACAGGCTGCGGGCGAGCGTGCAGCAAACCATCGAGCTTGCCGTCACCGACGGCCTCACCGGGCTGCATAACCGGCGCTATTTCGACACGCACCTGAAACTGCTGATGGATCGGGCTGCTGCGCGCGGTCGGCCGCTGTCCATCTGCATGACCGATATCGACCGCTTCAAGCAGGTTAACGACACCTACGGCCATGACGTTGGCGACGAAGTCTTGCGGGAATTCGCCAATCGCATCCGCACGACGGTGCGGGGTGCCGACCTTGCCTGCCGGTTCGGCGGTGAAGAGTTCATCGTGGTGATGCCGGATACGTCAGCCGAAATGGCGGCCGGTGTCGCCGAGCGTCTGCGCACGATCATCGAAAGCCTGCCATTTGCGATCCCGCAGGCGGACGGCCCCCTGAAGGTCACCGCGTCCATGGGGATTGCCACGCTCAGGCCCGGCAGCGACACGGCCGAAGCGCTGCTGAAGCGCGCCGATACGGCGCTCTATCAGGCCAAGCACGAAGGCCGAAATCGGGTGGTGGCAGCCGCCGCCTGAGCCGCGCCTGCTGCGTTTCTGGCCTCAAAGCACCCCAGGGAATATCTTTGCCCGCCTCTTGCGGCCTGCATTCAAAGTTGTATTCTCGCGTCACCTGTTGCTACCGGGGAGTTTGGGTGGCAGCAGAGATCATGCAGTGTGCCTGTCCAGGTCTGATACAGAATTAACCATGCGCCGAGCGGCACCGCTCCGCGCATTAAGAATTCGTTGATTTTTTTTTATTTTCAGGTGATGCTCATGAAAGAGGGGGCATCCAGCCTTCTGCGATATTCGTTACCCCATGATGCTCAGGTCCGCCGCATCTCCTGGGTCGTGGGGTCGGTCGGTTGGCTTTTGGCGTCCGCGGAATCCTCGTGCCGCAGTCAGAGGCCAGCCGACCCCCTTTCCGACACGCCGTCCCGCCTTCGGGGCGGCGTTTTGATTCTGGGGGAATAGCAGGGGCGGGCGAGCCGTTTCCTCCCTCTGGCGTGGAACCCGTTTCACTCAGCGCCTATGCGAGATGCTCAGGGCATTGGCCTAAAAAGGAAAGGGCGCCTGACCTTGCGGTCGGCGCCCTTCAATTCCCGTAAACCGGCGATCTTACTTGATCTTGGTTTCCTTGAATTCGACGTGCTTCTTGACGACCGGGTCGTACTTGGTCTTCGTCATCTTTTCCGTCATCGTACGGCTGTTCTTGGTCGTGACGTAGAAGAAACCCGTGTCGGCTGTCGAAAGCAGCTTGATCTTGATGGTGGTGGCTTTTGCCATGGTCGTCCTGCCTTTGTAACAATGAAAGCCGTGGACAACCGGTTGCGGGCCACGGGCAAGGTTGGCGCGAAACTACAAATCGCGGCCGAAAAGTCAAGACCGTTTTGGTTTCAAAACGATCCTGACCACCGAAAGCGCGACATAGAGACCGAAAAAGCCGGCGATCGCCCAGGCAAAACCGTTGTTGCCGGTGGCGTCCATTGCCGCGCCGATCGCCTGCGGTCCAGCGACGGTACCGACGGCGTAGGAAAACACGAAGGCCGCGTTGGCGGCGGCGAGATCCGCGCCCTGAAGCCGTGAGCCCAGGTGGCTGAGGCCGACCGTGTAGAGGCCGGAGACACAGCCGCCCCAGAACAACAGCACAATTGCCATCAGGAACCAGCTCTCGACCAACAGCGGCAGGAACAGCGCGCCGATAAGACCGATCAGCGTCATCGCCGAGAGCAGTGTGCGCCGGTCTTTGACCCTGTCGGAGAGCATGCCGACCGGGATCTGGAAGATGAAATTGCCGACCCCCATGACCGTTAGCAGAAGCGCTGCCTGCGATTCGCTGAAACCGGACCGCGTCCCGAAGATGAGGAACAGCGAGAGACCGCCTGATTCGACCGCGCCGAATATGAAGACGGCAGCCGTTGCCGTGGGCACGAGGAAGACGTAGCGCAGGAAATGCCGCTCGGGCTTCTCGTCGATGACGGGGCTTTCGTCGCGCGCGAGGAAAATCGGCACGGATGCCAGGAGGATGACGCCGGCGCCGACGAGGAAGGGCAGGAGGCCTTCGCTGCCGAGGATCGAAAACAGCAGCGGGCCGGTCAGGAACCCAAGCGACAGGAATGTGCCGTAGATCCCCAGCACGAAACCGCGCTTGCTCGGCGGGGCCGTCGCGTTGATCCAGAACTCGGAAAGAATGAAGAGGACGGTGATCGCTCCGTGGAAAACGATTCGGAGCGGGAACCAGAGCCAGAAATTGGTGATGTAATAGAAGCCGAGCGCGCTGGTGGCCGCGATTAGCACGGCCCATAGCATCGTTGGCGCTACGCCATGCCGGTGGGCGAACTTCGTCGTGAAGGGGGCAGCCACCATCGATGCCAGGCCCGCCATGGCGGAATTCAAGCCGATGAGGGTCGAGGAAATTCCGCGCTTCTCCATGATGATGGATAGCAGCGGCAGGCCGAGGCCGATGGCGATGCCGACCGCGCTGATGGCAGCAACGGCCGCGATCAGCGACCGCCAGTGAATTTCCTCAACCGGTGCAGCCGTACCGGGCGATGGCTGTGACATCTGACGCGGATCCTTAGAGCAATGTGCGCACGAAGCGCCCATGGCGCGAGGTATAGAGTGGAACCGGTCGTTCGCAGGGCAGCGAAGGATCGGCGTCCAGTCCGTTCCTGAGGTCCGCGAGGATGACCGCGGTGATGTCAGGTATCCGTAGCGACGGAGTAACGTTCACATCGATCCACTGCAAATCCTGAAGCTCCCGACTGTCCAGGAACCGCGTAGGATCGATTTCGGCCTCGTCGGCGAACACGGCGAAGAAACGCGTATCGAACCGCCTCGTGTTGCCTGGAGGGGTGATGGCCCGAGCCATATAGCGCAACTTTGCAAGATCGGGAAGAAAGGGAACGGGAGCTTCGGCCGAAGGAAGCGGCGCGCCTATGGCGATGCCGGCTTCCTCGTAAAGTTCACGCAGGGCGGCAAGCGCGAGCGCGCGCGCCCGGGCATCCGACAGTCCGCGCGCGCCGGCCACCTTCAGCGTTCGCAGGACGGAGGGATGGAGATCGGAGCCGAAGCCAATTCGATGATCGCCGGTATCGCGGCGTCCGCCGGGGAACACATAGAGATCCGGCATGAAGGCGTGCGCACTGTGGCGCCGCCCCATAAGCACACGCACGCGGCCGCCAACGCGATCGAGCAGCATGATCGAAGCGGCATCCCGGGGCCGCATGGTCGCGGGACGCGGAGGCTTGGGTTCGTTGCCCGTCTCCCGCGCCGGCCTCATGCCCGTTCGTCTCTCGGGGGCAACACGTCCTCAGGCGCATCTTCGTGTCCGCCGAAGCCATGCATCTTCAGCGCCCATTGCAGGCCGATGACGGCGCCTTTTACAGGCTGCAGCAGCGCCAGCGAACTGATGACGGTGATCGGTGCCCAGATGGCGAGATGCTGCCAGCTGTTGAGCGGAAGGATGAGGTCGGTCGCCATGTAGCCGGCAAGCACGAGGTGGCCGACGATCGTGACGACGATATAGGGCGGGAAGTCGTCGGCGCGGTGGTGGTCCATGCGCTCGCCGCAGGCCGCGCACGTCTCAACCGACTTGAGGTAGCTGCGAAACAGCTTGCCGCTGCCGCACGCTGGACAGCGGCCGAGAAAGCCGCGCTTCATCGAAAGACCAACGGAGCGCTCGTCGCTTTTGGACCCGCCCAGATGAAGTGTTTCGCCTGACGCCGCTTTCATGTGCATTCCTCTGTCCTATCGGGACCCTATCGCCGGCCGCGCGGCGGCCGTGTTCCCGGCTTCTTCCGGGCGCCGGTGCGATCCCTGCGACCGGACTTGTGGAAGGAGCGCGTTGCCGTCGGCATCTTGCGTCCTTCGCTGATCATCTCGAAGCGGAGCGCACCCGCAAGCGGCACGGCCTCGACGAGCTTGACACGTACCGGATCGCCCAGGCGATAGCCGAGCCCAGTCTTCTCGCCGGAAAGCGCCTGATGCGCCTCATCGTAGATGAAGTAGTCGCGTCCAAGTGTTGATATCGGAACGAAGCCGTCGGCGCCATAGGCCGGCAGGGTGACAAAGAGTCCCGCCTTGGTGACACCGGAAACGCGGCCGTCGAATTCCTCCCCGACGCGACCGTTGAGATGATGCGCGATCAGTCGGTCGACCGTGTCGCGCTCGGCCGCCATGGCACGGCGCTCGAAAGTCGAGATCTCGGCGGCGATGTCGTCGAGTACGGCCTCTTCCTGCGGTGTCAGCCCGCCTTCGCCAAGGCCGAGCGAGGCAACCAGCGCCCGGTGCACGATCAGGTCGGCATAGCGCCGGATTGGAGACGTGAAATGCGCGTACTTCAAAAGGTTGAGGCCGAAGTGCCCGATGTTCTCGGGGCTGTAGATCGCCTGGCTCTGCGAGCGCAGCACCATCTCGTTGACCATGGTCTCGAAGGGCTTGCCTTCGGCCTTGGCGAGAATGCCGTTGAAGTGGTTCGAGCGCATGTTCCCGCCCTTGACGAGCGAGATGTCGAGAGTCGCCAGGAATTCGCGCAGGCTTTCCTGCTTGGCAAGCGAGGGCTGGTCGTGGACGCGGTAGATCAGCACCTGGCGCTTCTGCTCCAGCGTCTCGGCGGCGGCAACGTTCGCCTGGATCATCATTTCCTCGATCAGCTTGTGCGCGTCGAGGCGTTCGGGAACGAAGACACGGTCGACCGTACCGTCGGGTTTCAGGATGATCTTGCGCTCGGGCATGTTGAGCTCGAGCGGCTGGCGCCGGTCGCGGCCGCGCGTGAGGATGCGATAGCCTTCCCAGAGTGGCTTCAGGATCGTCTCGAGGATCGGCCCGGTCTTGTCGTCCGGATTGCCGTCGATCGCTGCCTGCGCCTGCTGGTAGGAGAGCTTTGCCGCACTCTTCATCATGATGCGATGGAAGGTATGGCCGGCCTTCCGGCCTTCCTTGGAGAAGCGCATGCGCACGGCAAGCGCCGGGCGATCGACGCCTTCCTTGAGCGAGCAGAGGTCGTTGGAGATGCGCTCGGGCAGCATTGGCACGACCCGATCGGGAAAGTAGACCGAGTTGCCGCGCTTCAGCGCTTCAAGGTCCAGAGCGGACTTCGGACGCACGTAGTAGGAGACGTCGGCAATCGCCACCGTGACGATGACGCCGCCGGGATTGTCCTCGGACGGATCCGGCTCCGCATAAACGGCGTCGTCATGGTCCTTGGCGTCGGCCGGATCGATGGTGATCAGCGGCAGCGTGCGCCAGTCCTCGCGGTGCGCCATGGTGGCGGGGCCTGCGGCGTTCGCCTCCTCGATCACCCGTTCCGGGAAAACGTGGGGAATGCCGTGGGCATGGATGGCGATCATCGAGATCGCTTTCTCCGAGGCGACCGAACCTAAGACGGTCTGCACCTGCGCGCGCGGCAGACCGTAACGGCCGAGACGCGACAGCTGCACCTCGACCAGATCGCCGTCCTCAGCGTTGCCCGTGAACTCCGGATCAACAAGTATTTCCTCGCCGCGCTTTTCGATCGGCATCAGGCGGCCACCGCCGCCGGGCGTCGAGCGGAAAACGCCGAGCACGGCATCCTTGCGCTTGTCCAGCACCTTGATGATGCGCGCCGTATAGGCCGGGCCGCCCCGTTCCTTGGCCGGGAAGATCTTGGCGAGAACGCGGTCGCCGAGACCGCCGACCGGAGCCTTGCCCTTACCCTTGGCGACGGCGGATTGCTTGATCAGCACCGCCGGTGCGACGCCGTCGTCGTCGAGCCATTCGGCCGGGCGGCCGATCAGCTCGCCATCGACATCGCGGATGGTGATGTCGAGCACGGTCACCGGGGGCAGGGCGCCCGGACGCACCAGCGACTTGCGCTTCTTTTCGACCAGGCCGTCGACTTCCAGCGACTTCAGCAGGGCCTTGAGTTCGACACGGGTCTCGCCCTTCAGGCCGAAAGCCTTGGCGATTTCGCGCTTGGAGGCGCGGTCCGGGTTTTCAGCGATGAAGCGCATCAGCACGTCACGCGGCGGGACCGCGCCGTGGATGATCGGCTCGCTTGGCTGGGCCGATCCGGCCTTTGCCGCGCGAGCAGGCTTCTTGCCCTGGCTTCTCTTGCCGGACTGTTCGGTCGGGTCGCGCGGTATTCTGGTCAAGATCAGTCCTTCTTGGCCTTGGCGGCCGTCTTTGTTTTGCTCTTGGCGGGCGCCTTGGCCTTAGCCTTGGTCGCCTTGGCGCCGTCCTCGGACTTCGCCGCTGCCTTGGTCGTCTTGGCCTTGGTCGCCTTCCCCTTGGCCGTTCCGCCCTTGGCAGCACGCTCCGAGATCAGCACAAGTGCCTCCTCGACCGTCACCGACTGCGGATCCTTGCCCTTCGGCAGGGTGGCGTTGACCTTGCCCCAGTTGACATAGGGGCCGTAACGGCCGTCACGAACGGTGATCGGGCCACCGTCGGGATGGTCACCGAGTTCCTTGAGCGACGCGGCAGCGGTGCGGCCCCGGCCGGCACCGGCCTTCGACTGCTTGTCGGCGAGAACCGAGACGGCGCGATTGAGGCCGATCGAGAAGACGTCTTCGATCGATTCGAGGTTGGCATAAGTGCCGTCGTGCAGCACGAACGGTCCGTAGCGGCCAAGCCCGGTTGAGATCATCTTACCGGATTCCGGATGGGCACCGATATCGCGCGGCAGCGACAGCAGCGCGACCGCCTTCTCATGGTCGATCGTCGACGGCGTCCAGCCCTTCGGCAGGCTCGAGCGCTTGGCTTCCTTGCCGTCGCCACGCTGGACATAGGGGCCGAACCGGCCGCTCCTGAGCGTGATTTCCTCGCCGGTATGCGGATCCTTGCCGAGCGCCTGCGGTTCGTTCGAGACCGCCGCCTCCTCGCCGTTGCTGTCGGAGGAAAGCTGGCGGGTGAAGTTGCACTCCGGATAGTTCGAGCAACCGACGAAGGCGCCGTACTTGCCGAGCTTCAGCGACAGCTTGCCGGTGCCGCAGACCTGGCAGATGCGCGGATCGCCGCCGTCCTCGCGCTTGGGGAAGACCAGCGGCGCCAGTTCCTCGTTCAGCGCGTCGAGCACGTTCGTGACGCGCAGTTCCTTGGTTTCCTCGATCTGGGCGAAGAAATCCTTCCAGAAGTCGCGAAGCACGTCTTTCCAGTTGACCTCGCCGGCGGAGACCTGATCGAGCTTTTCTTCGAGCGACGCGGTGAAGTCGTAGCCGACATAGCGTGTGAAGAAGCTTTCCAGGAACGCTGTCACCAGCCGTCCCTTGGCCTGGGGGATGAGCTTGCGCTTGTCGTTGGTGATGTAGTCGCGATCGAGCAGGGTCGTGACGGTGGCGGCATAGGTGGAGGGACGGCCGATGCCGAGCTCTTCCATCTTCTTGATCAGGCTTGCTTCGGAATAGCGCGGCGGCGGCTCAGTGAAATGCTGCGAGGCATTGATCTTCTGCTTGGCGAGGTTTTCGCGCGCATTGATCTCCGGCAGGCGGCCATCCTCGTCGCCGTCATCAGTCTGTTCGCCGTCTTCCTTGGCATCCGTATAGGCAGCGATGAAGCCGTCGAAGCGGATGACCGAGCCGGTGGCGCGCAGACCGGCCTTCTGGCCGCCATTGTCCGCAGTGATTTCCGCGGTCGTACGCTCGATCTCGGCCGATGCCATCTGGCTGGCGATGCCGCGCTTCCAGACGAGGTCGTATAGCCTGAGCATGTCGCCATCGAGGAAACGGCGAACCTGGTCCGGCGTCCGGTTGAAATCGGTCGGGCGGATGGCCTCGTGCGCTTCCTGGGCATTCTTCGCCTTGGTCGAATAGAAGCGCGGCTTTTCCGGTAGATAGCGGTCGCCGAACTGGCTGGCGATCGCAAGGCGCGAGGCTTCGATCGCTTCCGGCGCCATCTGCACGCCGTCGGTACGCATATAGGTGATCAAACCGACCGTCTCGCCGCCGATGTCGACGCCTTCATAGAGCTTCTGCGCGACCTGCATGGTGCGCGAAGCGGAGAAGCCGAGCTTGGAGGAGGCGGCCTGCTGCAGTGTCGAGGTGGTGAAAGGCGGCGACGGGTTGCGCTTGACCGGCTTTGCTTCGATGCTATCGACCACATAGGCGGCGCCATCGAGCAGGGTCTTGAGACGATTTGCTTCTTCGCCGTTGCCGACAGCCTTCGGCGCAAGACGCTTGCCATCGGCCGAAACGAGACGCGCCTCGAACTCGTCGCCGCGCGGCGTCTTCAAGAGCGCCGAGATGTTCCAGTACTCCTCGGAGATGAAGCGCTCGATCTCGTTTTCACGATCGCAGACGAGGCGCAGCGTCACCGACTGCACGCGGCCAGCCGAGCGGGCGCCCGGCAGCTTGCGCCAGAGCACCGGCGAGAGGTTGAAACCGACGAGATAGTCGAGTGCGCGGCGCGCCAGGTAAGCGTCGACCAGCGAGGTGTCGATGTCGCGCGGATGAGCGATCGCTTCGAGAACGGCCTTTTTCGTGATGGCGTTGAAGGCTACGCGCTTGACCGGCTTGTCGCCGAGCACCTTCTTCTTCTTCAGAAGGTCAAGTACGTGCCAGGAAATCGCTTCACCTTCGCGATCCGGGTCGGTTGCGAGAATGAGGCCGTCAGCGGATTTGACCGCGTCGGCGATGTCCTTCATGCGTTTCGCCGAGGCACTGTCGACTTCCCAGGACATCTCGAAGTCTTCGTCGGGACGGACCGAACCGTCCTTCGCCGGCAGGTCGCGCACGTGACCAAACGAAGCCAGTACCTTGTAGCCGGGGCCCAGGTACTTGTTGATCGTCTTTGCCTTGGAAGGCGATTCCACCACTACAACATTCATCGTCATTTTCTGAGACAACCGGTCCTGGTTCGGCGTCAGCGCCGTTTGCGCCGTACTTCGCCTGATATCGACGCCCCGAAATGGACAGGGATTCGAACGGGGTCAAGGGGGTTCGCCCAAAATAACGAAGAGAGGCCAGTGGGCGAACCATGCGGAAACACGCTGAATCTGCGATCTGAAACGCGTGATTGGTCCCGCTGGCGTGCCCGCCTGTGGCTGTGGCTTGTCATCATTCGGGCGTCGCGAGCGACACGAGGCCGCCAGCATGGCGATCAAGCCGACCGGCCAGATCAAGTTCCAGCAGAAGCAGATAGACCTGAGCCGGCGAAAGCCCGGTGTGGCGGACGATATCGTCGATCTCGACCGGCGTCGGGCCGAGCGCGGTGCTGACCGCGGCGCGGTCGCTGTCGCTCGCGCTCGCCGGAACACCAGCCCGCGCCTGACCATCCGGTTCCCGCACGCCCGGCAGCGGCAGCTCCAGCTGGCTGAGTGGCGCCAGCGCCTCGATCACGTCATCCGGGCCGGTCGTGACGATCGCGCCCTGTTTCAGGAGATCGTTGGTGCCATGGCAGCGCGGATCGAGCGGCGAGCCGGGAACCGCAAAAACGAGCCGGCCGAAATCGGCGGCGTAGCGCGCGGTGATGAGCGAGCCGGAGCGGTGCGCGGCCTCGACGATCGCAACGCCGAGGCTGATGCCGGCGATCAGCCGGTTGCGGCGCGGAAAGTCGCGCGCCCGTGGCTCCCAGCCGAAAGGCATTTCGCTGATCGCGAGGCCCCGACCGGCCGTGATTTCTTCGAGCAGGCCGACGTTCTCGGGCGGATAGGGGCGGTCGAGACCGCCGGCAAGGGCTGCGATCGTGCCGGTATCAAGGCTGGCGCGGTGGGCAGCCGTGTCGATACCACGCGCAAGGCCCGAGGTCACGACATAACCGGCGCGGCCGGCGTCGCACGCAATCATCGCCGCAAACTTTGCGCCGCTGACCGACGCGTTGCGCGAGCCGACAATGCCGAGCGACGGGCGGCCAGCCGCGCTGAGATCGCCTTTCATCGCGAGCAGAGGGGGAGCACCGTCGATCTGCCTGAGTGCCGAGGGGTAGGCTGCTTCGCCGATGCCGATGAAGACAGCGCCATGGCGTCGGGCAGCTTCGAGTTCCCGTTCGACCTCGCTTACGGAAGCCACACGATAGGTCTGCCTGGTTCCACCGCGCCGCGACAGTTCAGGCAAGGCGTCGAGCGCATTTTCCGCGGTGCCGAAATGGTTGATCAGGTCGCGGAAGGCGATGGGGCCGACATTGTCGCTGCGGATCAACCGGAGCCAGGATATCTTCTGTCGTTCGGTCAGCGCCACTCCGTTTCGTCCTGCGCTGGCCTCAGACATTATCCCTTGTCTCCGATCTTGCTTTCCGTGCCGGCGAGCAGCCGCTGAATGTTGGCGCGGTGCTTCACCCAGGTGATGACCGTCATGGCGGTAAAGAGGAGGGCGACCTTCTCGTTGCCTGCCGCGTAAAGTAGAACCGGAATGATAGCCGTTGCAACCAGGGCGGACAATGAGGAGTAGCGGCTGATTTTCGCCATGCCGAGCCAGATGACCGCGAAGGCAAGCACCATGAGGGGAGCAAGGCCGAGCAGGACGCCGATATAGGTGGCGACACCCTTGCCGCCCTTGAAGCCAAGCCAGACCGGGTAGAGATGGCCAATGAAGGCGGCAAAGCCCGCGGCGATTCCCGCCTCGACGCCCCAGTAGGATGCGATGAACGCTGCGGCGGAGCCTTTCAGGGCATCGAGCAACAGCGTTGCGGCAGCAAGCTTCTTGTTGCCGGTTCGCAGCACATTGGTCGCGCCGATATTGCCGGAGCCGATCTTGCGCACGTCGCCGAGCCCGGCCATGCGCGTCAGGATCAGTCCGAACGGGATCGAGCCAAGGAGATAGCCGAAGGCAAGGCTTAAGAGCGTAAAGGGCAGCCCAAGCTGCCAGGACAATAGATCCACCGGTTCCCCTCCCGCGCGACCGCTTTCGGCTTAGGCCGAATGCACCAGCTTGCCGGCAACATAGGTTTGCACGACCCGCCCGGTAAAGCGCGCATTTTCAAACGGCGTATTCTTGGAGCGAGAAACGATCGCCTCTTCGTAAAGCACCCAGGGCTCGTCGAGATCGAGGACGGTGATATCGGCCTTGGCGCCGGGTTTCAGCGTACCGGCGTCGAGACCGAAGATCGCCGCCGGCCGCGTCGACATCGCATCGATCAGGCGCATCAGCGGAACCTGGCCGCTGTGATGCAGGCGAAGCGCGGCCGCGGCCAGCGTTTCCAGGCCGATCGCCCCATCGGCAGCATCGGCAAAGGGCAGCCGCTTGGTGTCGACGTCCTGCGGGTCGTGCGAGGAGACGATGATATCGATCGTGCCGTCGGCCAGTGCCTCGGCCATGCCGATCCGGTCGTCCTCGCTGCGCAGCGGCGGCGAAAGCTTGAAGAATGTCCGGTATTCGCCGATGTCGTTCTCATTGAGCGCGAGATTGTTGATCGACACGCCGCAGGTGACGTTGGCGCCACGCTCGCGTGCGGTACGGATCGCGGCGGCCGATTCGGGAACCGAGATCTGGGCGGCGTGATAGGCGGCACGCGTCAGTCCGGCGATGCGCAGGTCGCGCTCGAGCGGAATGATCTCCGCTTCGCGCGGGATCCCGGAAAGGCCGAGCCAGCTTGCAAGCAGGCCCTCGTGCATGACGCCGTTGGCACCGAGATACTTGTCGCGGGTCTCAAGGGAGATGACGGCGCCGAATTCGCGCGCATAGGTCATGGCGCGGCGCAGGACCAGCGTGTCGTGAATCGAGCGACGACCATTGGTGAAGCAGACAGCACCCGCTTCGCGAAGCAGACCGAACTCGGTCATCTCTTCGCCGGCAAGACCCTTGGTCAGCGCTGCGGCCGGATGCACGTTGACGAGCGCCTTGTCGCGCGCCGTCTTCTTCACATATTCGACGAGCGCGATGTCGTCGATGACAGGGTCGGTCTCCGGCATGGCGATGAAGGTGGTGACGCCGCCGGCAGCGGCGGCCCGCGATGCGGACTCGAAGGTCTCGCGGTGTTCGCTTCCCGGTTCGCCGACGAAGACGCGGGCATCGACGAGGCCCGGAACGGCGGTGAGGCCGGCGCAGTCCTTGACGAAGGCGCCATCCGGCGCGCCCTGGTTCTGGGCATCGGCACCGGCAGCAAGGATAAGGCCGTCGTCGCCGACGATAACAGTGCCGACTTCATCGAGATTGCGCGAGGGATCGACGATGCGAAGGTTCTTCAGAACGAGTGGTCTGGTCATGTGCGCGGCCCCTGGTTCTGCGAGAGAAGCAGCGTTTCCATAACCGCCATGCGCACGGCAACGCCCATCTCGACCTGCTGTTCGATCACGCTCTGCGGCCCGTCGGCGATTTCCGAGGCGATCTCGACGCCGCGGTTCATCGGCCCGGGATGCATGACAAGCGCATCCGCCTTGGCTGCCTTCAGCTTTTCCGCATCGAGCCCGTAGTAGTGGAAGTATTCGCGTACAGACGGCACGAAGGACCCGGCCATGCGCTCGCGCTGCAGGCGCAGCATCATGACGACATCGGCATCCTTCAGGCCCTCGGCCATCGAGTGGTAGACTTCGACGCCCATGTCGGCGATCCCGGAGGGAAGCAGCGTCGCCGGTGCGACGACCCGAACCCGTGCGCCCATCTGGTTCAGGAGCAGGATGTTGGAGCGCGCAACGCGCGAGTGAAGCACGTCGCCGCAGATCGCCACGATGATGCGCGAGAGCTTGCCCTTGGCGCGGCGGATCGTCAGCGCGTCGAGCAGCGCCTGTGTCGGGTGTTCGTGCTGGCCGTCGCCCGCATTGACGACGGAGCAGGAGACCTTTTGTGCGAGAAGGGCTGCGGCACCGGCCGAGGAGTGACGCACGACCAGCACGTCCGGGTGCATGGCGTTCAGCGTCATCGCCGTGTCGATCAGCGTCTCGCCCTTCTTCACCGAGGAATTGCCGACCGACATGTTCATCACGTCGGCGCCAAGGCGTTTGCCGGCAAGCTCGAAGGAAGATTGCGTGCGGGTCGAGGCCTCGAAGAAGAGGTTGATCTGCGTCAGCCCCCGAAGCGTCGACGTCTTCTTTTCTCTTTGACGGGAGATTTGGACGGCTTCATCGGCGCGATCGAGCAGATAGGTGATATCCTGCTCCGTGAGCCCCTTGATGCCGAGCAGGTGGCGATGCGGGAAAGTGATCATGGGCCGCCCTTGCGCTCTGGAAATGTGGTCGCTCTATAAGACCTGGTCCCCGGCACGGCAAGGCTTGCGCGGTTCAGTCCGCAGAAAACTTGCAACGGCGATCCTATCTTTTCTTCGCCCCGTTCCGTGGTCGAGAAACTTGCGCTAGAACCGGCCCATGAATCAGATGAACCGGACTGAACAGAAACTCGCCGAGCTCAACCAGCCCAAGCCCTGGTCCGGTGTCAACGCCTATCGCTCCGATCCGCTGGTGGTCGACATCACATCGGGCATTAGCAAGACGCTGCGCGATGAGTTCGACGTGCTCGGCCGCCACGTCACCTCGCCGGAGGCCCAGGAACTGGCGCGCATGGCGAACGAAGGTCCGCCGAAGCTGAAGACCCACGGGCCGCGCGGCGAGCGTCTCGATGTCGTCGAGTTCCACCCGGCCTGGCATGCGCTGATGCGCCGCTCGATGTCCTCGGGCCTGCACGCGTCCGCCTGGGAAAATCTGCCGGACGAGCGCAACCAGTCGCACAAGACGCGGGCGATCCGCTTCTATCTGACAGCGCAGCTCGAATGCGGTCATCTCTGCCCGCTGACGATGACCAGTGCATCGCTTGCAGCGATCACTGCGTCGCCGGCGGTGCAGAAGGAGTGGGCGCCGAAGATCCTGTCGCGAAAGTACGATTCCACCAACCGTCCGTGGATGCAGAAGTCGGCCGTCACCGTCGGCATGGGCATGACCGAGAAGCAGGGCGGCACCGACGTGCGCGCCAACACTTCGACGGCCGAACGGGTGGGCGAGGGCATCTATCGGCTGAATGGCCACAAGTGGTTCATGTCGGCGCCGATGAGCGACGCTTTCGTCATGCTGGCGCAGACCCGCGAAGGGCTTGCCTGCTTCCTGGTGCCGAGGCTCCTGGAAGACGGCAGCGCCAACGGCCTGCGGTTCCAGCGGCTGAAGGACAAGCTCGGCAACCGCTCCAATGCGTCTTCCGAGGTCGAGTTCTCAGACACGTTCGGTTTCATTCTCGGCGCGCCGGATGCCGGCCTCCGCACGATCCTCGACATGGTGACGCTGACGCGGCTCGACTGCGCGCTTGCTTCCGCCGGCATGATGCGCGCCTCGCTTGCCGAAGCCGTACATCATACGCGCGGCCGCAAGGTTTTCGGCAAGCCGCTCGTCAGCCAGCCGATGATGACGCGCGTGCTCGCCGACATGGCGCTCGACGTTGCCGCGGCAAGCGCACTTTCGTTCCGCCTGGCCGAAGCCTTCGACAAGGCGCGCAGCAGCGTGGAAGACGCGGCTTACGCGCGGATCATGACGCCGGTTGCGAAATACTGGGCCTGCAAGATCGCGCCGGCTCTGATCTATGAGGCGATGGAGTGCCTCGGCGGCAACGGCTATGTGGAAGAGCGTGCACTGGCGCGCCACTACCGCGAAGCGCCTGTGAATGCCATCTGGGAAGGCTCCGGCAACGTCATGGCGCTGGATGTGCTGCGGGTTCTCGCCAAGGGCAAGGATCTGTTCGAGCAGCTCTTCGTCGTGCTGGCCCGCGATCTCGGCCCGTCCGGTCGCAAGACGATCGACGTGCTGCGCGCGGCCATGTCGCTGTGCGAGCGTGATGAGGGTGCGGCCCGCATGCTGGTCGAGCAACTGGCGCTCGCCGCCGCTGCCGCCGAGCTCTACCGTCTCGGTGCCGGTCGCATTGCCGATGCCTTCCTCGAATCGCGCCTGGCTGCCGGGTGGCGCTCGACCTACGGCATGCTCGATTCGCGCTTCGATTCCGCCTACATCCTGGACCTTCTCTATCCCCCTGCGGCCTGAGTCGCAGGACGTCCGGCGTAAGCCGTCAGCCCCCTGCGGCGTAAGCCGTCAGCCAGAGCACGAGCGGTATCGTGAAGAACGAAACGACCGTCTGGACGGTCGCGACCGCCGCATAGAGTTCGGCGTCGCCATCCATCTGCTTGGCCAGTAGATAGCCGTTCATCGCGGTCGGCACGGCCGCGCCGAGCGCGATGACCAGCAGAGCATCGCCGCGAATGCCGAGCAGGTAGCTCGCGCTCACCATGAAGACCGGCATCACGATCAGCTTGAGGAAGACCGCGAGCAACGCCGTCCTGCTGGGCTTCAGCGCATCGGATGCCCGCAGGCCCGCACCGACCATCACCAGGCCGAGGCTGAGCGAGGCGCTTGCCAGCATATCGATCGTGGCCATCACTGGGCCGTAGATCTTCAATCCGATCATGTTGACGAGAATACCGAGCACCGAGGCGACGATCAGCGGATTGGAGACGATCTTGGCGAAGAAGCGGCGGAAGTCGCGATTGCCACCGCCGAACCAGACGAGAACACCGATATTGTAGAGATTGATCGGGATGATCACGAGCGTCATCACCAGGGCGGTCAGTGTCAGGCCGATCGGGCCATAGAGTTTCTGCGCGACCGCCAGCGCCATGAACCCATTCCAGCGTGTCGCCGTCTGGAAGACCGAGGTGAAGGATGCACCTGATACCTGGCGGTTCCGCAGCATCGGCCACAACAGCAGCACGAAGACCGACATCAAACTGACGCTTCCGATCGTAGCTATAGCCGTCGCATCGGCCTTCAATCCGGCAAAATCGGCCTGGGCGAGCGTCGAAAACAACAGCGACGGGAAAAGGATGAAGTAGCCGAACTGCTCGAGCCCGAGCCAAAGACCCTGATCGATCAAGGTCGAACGCTTGAGCCAGGCGCCAAGCAGGACCAGCAGGAAGACGGGAAGAATGCTTTCAAAGACGACGGTCATGGGGGAGGGCCTGCGTGCGGGACGTCTATCGCTACCTCAAATCATCGCCGACCGGAATGCGCTGGTGGCACGAGGCGGCGATCAAACGGGAGTGTCCCGCCTTCAAGGATCCGCGACCGGACTGCCCTGTGAAAATTAACCTTAACAAATGGTTTACGTTGCGCGGGTCGCCGCAAGGGCGGAGATTGATCCGGCATTTTAATGGATTCCGGAATGGAGCGGTTCGGTGAGAACTGGTCTTATGATCATCATGATGATGTTTTTTGCCGGACTGGCGCTAGATATCGCAGTTCCGGCTATGGTTCTTGTGGCCGTCGTGCTGGCTGACCGCGCGATTTACCCGGTTGTCTTTCGGCAGATCTCGGAAAGGGGAGCCGCATGAAGTGGTTTCTGATCCTTTGGGGCGGGCCGATCCTGCTGCTGGGCTCCTGGTACGGCCTGTCGTACTACGACATGAGCTTCGGCTTCTTTATGCTGACGCGCCAAACCCATGATCTGGTGTTCCAGATCTACGGAAACGTCCTCGGCATCCCGCCGGAAACCATTCCGCCGCTCGTAGCCCGCGCGATCGTCGTCGACAGCCTGATCGTTTTCGCCATCATCGGCTTTCGCAAGCGCCGCCAGATCGCCGCCTGGTATCGTCGCCGCTTCGGTGCCGCGGCCCCTCAGTCCGAGAGGCCGTCTCTTGCCAGCGACGCCAGCCTGTCGAGCGCGCCCTGAAGAATGAACGAGGCCGCGGCCGAATCGATGCGTTCGGCCCGCTTGCGTCGTGACACGTCCATCTCGATCAGCACCCGCTCGGCCGCTACGGTCGAAAGCCGTTCATCCCAGAAGACGAAGGGCAGGGGCGTTTTCTGTTCCATGTTGCGCACGAAGGCGCGGGTCGCCTGACAGCGCGGCCCCTCGCTGCCGTCCATATTGACGGGCAGGCCGATGACGAAGGCCGCGATCTTTTCTTTCGTCGCTGCCGACAGCAGCGCCTCCGCGTCCACGCCGAACTTGACCCGACGGATCACCTCGCGCGGGGTCGCAAAGCGGCGACCGAGATCGGAGACCGAGAGACCGATCGTTTTCGTGCCGAGGTCGAGGCCTGCAATGGCCTGGTTCGGCTGTAGCTGGGCTGCGAGTTCTTCGATAGTGAGAATTGCCATGGGATTGTCGATTCGATCTTTGCGCGGAGAGTTGTCTGATCCATATGCTGTTGCGACAGACAAATCATCAGGGAGATCGTCATGAAGATCAAATGGCTCGGCCATGCCGCCTTTCACATCGAAACGGCAAAGTCCAAAATCCTGATCGACCCCTTCTTTACCGGCAATCCGGCGTTCCGCGACGAGGAGCGCCGGGACGCGACCGCCGGGCTCACCCACATTCTCCTGACCCATGGTCACGGCGACCATGTCGGCGATACCATTGCGATCGCCAAGGAGACGGGCGCGACGGTCGTTGCCAATGCCGACCTTGCCGCCTGGCTCGGCCGGCATGGCGTCAAGGCGCTGGAAATGGGGAACACCGGCGGCACGATCAATCTCGGTAGTTTCTCGACGACCTTCGTCAACGCGCTGCATTCGTCGGCGCAGCTGACCGAGGACGGCGTCTCGCACTCGCTCGGCAATGCCAACGGCCTGGTGCTGCATTTCGAGGACGAGCCGACGCTCTATCACATGGGTGATACGGACATCTTCTCCGACATGGCGCTGATCAACGAGCTGCATCAGCCGGAGATCGGCATCGTGCCGATCGGCGATCGTTTCACCATGGGCGGGGCGGTTGCGGCCCTGGCCTGCCAGCGCTTCTTCAAGTTCTCGACAGCCATCCCCTGCCATTACGGCTCGTTCCCGATCATCGACCAGACCCCGGAAACCTTCGTTGCCGGCATGGAAAGCGCGTCGACCAAGGTGGCGACGCCGCACGTCGGCGGCGTCGTCGAGATCTGATGTTGCGCCGGGCCTTTTGACGAGAGGCCCGGTCCTCCGGCAATTCCCCCGTTGCGTGGCTCGCCCTGCGCCATTATAGCGGGGGAAGTTCCAGTTACCGGAGACGATCATGTCCGTAGACCTTGCCACAGTGAAGCGCGTCGCGCGCCTTGCCCGTATCGCCGTCAGCGAAGAAGAAGCCGAACGGATGATGGGTGAGCTCAATGGCATCCTCGGTTTCGTCGAGCAGCTCTCCGAAGTGAATGTCGATGGCGTCGAGCCGATGACCTCGGTCACGCCGATGGATATGAAGAAGCGGACGGACACGGTATCGGACGGCAACAAGGCCGACGACATCGTTGCCAATGCGCCGAATTCCGATCGCAATTTCTTCCTCGTTCCGAAGGTGGTCGAGTAATCTCCCGCCAGCCGCCCCGACGTTTCTGATTGCGAAAGCCAGATTTTACCATGACCGACCTTACCAGCCTGACGATTGCCGAAGCCCGCAGCAAGCTCGCCGCGAAGGACATCACCGCCGTCGAACTGACCGACGCCTATCTCGGCGCGATCGATGCCGCCAATGAGGCGATCAACGCCTACATCGCCGTCACGCCCGAAAAGGCACGAGAGATGGCCAAGGTTTCGGATGCGCGTATCGCCGCCGGCAAGGCCGGTGCGCTCGAAGGCATCCCGCTCGGCATCAAGGACCTCTTCGCCACCGAAGGCGTGCACACCCAGGCCTGCAGCCACATCCTCGACGGTTTCGCGCCGCGCTACGAATCGACCGTGACCCAGAACCTCTGGAACGACGGCGCCGTCATGCTCGGCAAGCTGAACATGGACGAGTTCGCCATGGGCTCGTCGAACGAGACCTCCTACTACGGCGCGGTCAAGAACCCGTGGCGCGCCAAGGGCTCCAATCTGGATCTCGTGCCGGGTGGCTCCTCCGGTGGTTCCGCCGCAGCCGTTGCCGCGCATCTCTGCGCCGGCGCGACCGCCACCGATACCGGCGGCTCCATCCGCCAGCCGGCAGCCTTCACCGGCACCGTCGGTATCAAGCCGACCTATGGTCGCTGCTCGCGCTGGGGCACCGTCGCTTTCGCCTCGTCGCTCGACCAGGCAGGCCCGATCGCCCGTGACGTGCGCGATGCCGCGATCCTCCTGAAGTCGATGGCAAGCGTCGACACCAAGGACACGACCTCGGTCGATCTGCCGGTGCCGGATTACGAAGCCGCGATCGGCAAGTCGATCAAGGGCATGAAGATCGGCATTCCGCGTGAATACCGCGTCGATGGCATGCCGGAAGAGATCGAAGCGCTCTGGCAGCAGGGAATTGCCTGGCTGAAGGAAGCCGGTGCCGAGATCGTCGACATCACCCTGCCGCACACGAAATACGCGCTGCCGGCCTACTACATCGTCGCTCCGGCCGAGGCCTCCTCGAACCTTGCCCGCTATGACGGCGTTCGCTACGGCCTGCGCGTCGACGGCAAGGACATCGTCGACATGTACGAAAAGACGCGCGCCGCCGGCTTCGGTCACGAAGTCAAGCGCCGCATCATGATCGGCACCTACGTGCTTTCGGCCGGCTACTACGATGCCTACTATCTGCAGGCGCAGAAGGTGCGCACGCTGATCAAGCGCGACTTCGAACTGGCGTTCCATGCCGGCGTTGACGCCATCCTGACGCCGGCGACGCCGTCGTCTGCCTTCGGCATCGCCGACGAGGACCTGGCATCCGATCCGGTCAAGATGTACCTCAACGACATCTTCACGGTAACGGTGAACATGGCCGGCCTTCCCGGTATCGCCGTTCCCGGCGGTCTCGACCACAAGGGCCTGCCGCTTGGCCTGCAGCTGATCGGCAAGCCGTTCGAGGAAGAGACGCTGTTCAAGACGGCGCATGTGATCGAACAGGCGGCCGGCCGCTTCACACCCACCAAGTGGTGGTAATCTCTTGAGGGGCGGTACCGACGAGGTACCGCCCTTTCTTCTTCGGTTGCATTGAAAGCCACTCTTGTCGCGGAAGGAGACCGCGTCATGCCCGTCATCCGCCATGCCCGCGCCGGCGACGTCGACCGGCTGGCCGAAATCGGCCTTAGATCCTGGCAGTCGGCAATTGCGGGCCTCGCCGATGGCGAAAAGATGCGGCGCGTGGCCGAGGCCGCATTTCTCCGTTTTCTGTTCGATCACTGGCTTTCCGTTTTGCTCGTCGAAGGCGAGGGCGCCATCTGCGGTTGGGTGGCGTGCGAGAACTTCGACAATGCGATCTCCGATCTGTGGATCGAGCCACAGCTCCAGGGCAGGGGCTTCGGCGGGCTGCTGCTTGCCGAGATCGAGCGTCGTATTGCTGCGGACGGATTCGACGCGGCCACCACCAAGACGCACGCGCGCAACGACCGCGCCGTGCGCTTCTTCCGCAATCACGGCTATGGCGTGAGTTGGCTGTCGACCGCCTATGCGCCGCAACTCGACAGCGACGTTGCCTTCATCGGTCTGAGCAAATCTCTGGAGCAAAGCCCGGATCACTGACACGCCGCCACCCCATGCATGGCAGCCACGCGCAAAGCCGGCTGGCCTATTCACACCGCATTCATTAGGCCCATGAAATATTATGGGGTATGACGTGGTGGTGGGGCACCGCAAGGGGGGCGCTTGTTGCAGATGCTGGATAAAACGGTTCCGCGACCGTTGGTTCTGAGACCTTTCCACCATTCGTTTTGGCTTGCCGGCCTGGGCGTGATCGTCTTCACCGCCTGCGTGCTCGGCATCTTGAGTCGCCCGGTCGGCATGCTGGCTTCGATCTGGCCGGCAAATGCGATCCTGCTCGGTCTGCTGATCAGAAAACCGTCGCTCGCCAGCCCGGCTGGATGGCTGACGGCGGCATTGGCCTACGTTCTTGCGGACCTGGTGACCGGCGCGGATCTCTATGAAGCCGCGGCGCTGAATGCGGCCAACATGGTCGGCGTCGTCATCGGCTTCCTGCTCTATCGCCGCTTTTCGCCGGAGCATCGGCACCTGCGCCGGGCGCGCTCGGTCCTTTACATGTTCGCTGCCTCCTCTCTGGCGGCGATGGGCGCCTCGCTCGTCGGAGCGGTCGCGGTTCACTTGTCCTTCGGCAAACCCGTCGCGGACGCATTCGTCGCCTGGCTCACCACCGAGCTGGTCAATTATGTGGTTCTGCTCCCGGTTTTCCTGGCAGCGCCGCTTCCTGAAGACGGTTTGCGATCCCGTGCCACGAGAATGACGGTGTCAACGGCCTCTGCTTCTGCAACCGTCTGGCCGTTCGTCTCCCTGGTCTTGTCCTGCGCTGCGGCGCTCGTCATCGGCGGCCCAGGCGCTTTCGCTTTCCCGGTGCCGGCACTCTTGTGGTGCGCGCTCAGCTATGGCTTGTTCCCGGTGACGATCCTGACGGCGATCGTCTGTGTGTTGACGCAGATTGCCGTTGCCTCCGGCGCCCTGCATCTCGGCGTCAGCGGCGTTGCCGAGCAGACGCTCACCTCCACCCGGCTGGGGACGACCCTTCTTGCGCTCTGCCCGCTGGCGGTTGCCAGCGTCGATGCCGCACGACGGGCGCTGATTGGGCGCCTGTCCCATGCGGTCGATTATGATTTTCTGACCCAGTGCCTGGCGCGCGCGACCTTCATGGCGCGCGCGGCCGCGCTGATCGCAGCGCCGGTCGCCCGAAAAGGCGGGACGGTGGTGATGATGCTCGACATCGACCGCTTCAAGGCGATCAATGACACCTATGGTCACGCCGTCGGCGATCAGGTGCTGGTCTCGGTCGCAGGCGCCGTTCGCGGGACGCTGCGTTTTGAGGATCTCGTCGGTCGGCTTGGCGGCGAAGAGTTTGCCGTTGTGCTGGTTCGGCAATCCCCGACCGATGCGCTCAAGGTCGCCGAGCGACTGCTCGAGGCCGTGCGCGCGCTCCATATCGACCTGGAGCAGGGCGGAAGGATCGCCGTCACCATCAGCATCGGCGCTGCCGAAGTCCTGACCCGCGACACCGGCCTTGACGGCTTGCTGCTTGCGGCCGACCGCGCGCTCTACCAGGCGAAGGCTGCGGGCCGCGACCGCGTGCAATGCGCGGCCCCATCGAGCGCTCACGCAACATAAGTCGCTTTCCGTAAAGTAAAGTGCGCATCTGACGATACCGGGCATGCTGGCATGCCCGGTATCGTTCGTATTCGCCGCTAGCGGTTGTTAAGTTCGGAGCGCACGAGCTGCAGCCCGCGTTCCGTGATGCGGTAGGGTTTTCCGCCGGACGATGAAATCGCCTTCTTCCGTTTCAATTTGCGGAAAAGTTCGAGGTCGAAGCCGGGATAGACCCAGCCGTCACGGGTGAAGCACCGGATTTCGGTGATCGCCTTGTCGTCGCGGGTGATTTCGATGCGGCCGCCCTGGGCCAAATGATGAAGAATGCGCTGTTCTGCGCGCGAGATGTCCATTGTCTGAATGTTCCGGAATCGCGTTCGTGTGAACGCAGGAAAACGTTCCGCAAATTACTGAAGATGCGGGGTGACGTTTCCGGCCCGTGCGCGCAATCAAAGCGGATTACGCGGACGGGCTTTACCGGGACTCAGGCGAAGAACGGAACATAAAAACTCCAATAGAACGGTGCCTTCCTAAAAGGCCGTCGTTCGCGCGTCAAGGGGTCATTGCAACGCCAGGGTGCCAATGGCCGCCAGCGCCACTTGCAAGACGATGATCAACGCGAGGCGCGTGCGAAAGGGTTCCTTACGCGTCTTGTGTCGGAAGATATGGCGCGCCGCCATCGCTCCCGGGCTGCCGCCGAAAAAGGCGAGAGTGAGCAGGGTCCGCTCGCTGATCCGCCGTCGGCCGGAGCGCGCCGCTTGCTTGTCGTACCAGAACAGCCCGAAGGCCGCCAAGTTGACGAGAATTGCGAACGAGAGCAGGGCAGGGCCGATGGACATGAGCGAAGTCTTGCCGATAGGCGCTAAACGGTGGTTAAGAGACGCCCGCCGTCCGCATGAGATTGCATATGGCGCTTCTGACCCAGCCGAACAACTTGCACCGGCGGACCAATTGTTCTACCGAGAAACCAAGAATTCAGGCTTCAAAGAAGAGCATGATATGAGCATTGTCGACGTCCGCACCCCCGATCCGAAACGCTTCATCCCCGGCGCCACTGGCGACTGGGAAGTCATCATCGGCATGGAAGTCCATGCCCAGGTGCTTTCCAATTCGAAGCTGTTCTCGGGCGCATCGACGGAGTTCGGCAATGCGCCGAATGCGAACGTCTCGCTGGTCGATGCCGCTATGCCCGGCATGCTGCCTGTGATCAACGAGGAATGCGTGAAGCAGGCGGTGCGCACCGGTCTCGGCCTCAAGGCCGCGATCAACAATCGCTCGATCTTCGACCGCAAGAACTATTTCTATCCGGACCTGCCGCAGGGCTATCAGATCTCGCAGTTCAAGGATCCGATCGTCGGCGAGGGCAAGATCATCATTTCGGTCGGCCCGGATCGTCAGGGCCAGTTCGAGGATGTCGAGATCGGCATCGAGCGCCTGCATTTGGAACAGGATGCCGGCAAGTCGATGCACGACCAGCATCCGTCGATGTCCTATGTCGACCTCAACCGCTCTGGCGTGGCGCTGATGGAGATCGTCTCCAAGCCGGACATGCGCTCGTCGGATGAGGCCAAGGCCTACATGACGAAGCTGCGCTCGATCGTGCGCTATCTCGGCACGTGCGACGGCAACATGGACGAAGGCTCGATGCGCGCCGACGTCAACGTTTCCGTGCGTCGTCCGGGCGAGGGCTTCGGCACGCGCTGCGAAATCAAGAACGTCAACTCGATCCGCTTCATCGGCCAGGCGATCGAATACGAGGCACGCCGCCAGATCGGCATTCTTGAGGACGGTGGCAGCATCGACCAGGAGACCCGCCTGTTCGACCCGAACAAGGGCGAGACCCGCTCGATGCGCTCCAAGGAAGACGCGCACGACTACCGCTACTTCCCGGATCCGGACCTGCTGCCACTGGAGTTCGACGACGCCTTCGTCGAGGCGCTGAAGGCCGACCTGCCGGAACTGCCCGACGACAAGAAGGAGCGCTTCGTGCGCGACCTCGGCCTCTCGGTCTATGACGCCTCGGTGCTCGTCTCCGAAAAGTCGATCGCCGATTATTTCGAGGCGGTTGCCGAAGGGCGCGACGGCAAGATTGCCGCCAACTGGGTCATCAACGACCTGCTCGGTGCCTTGAACAAAGCCGGCAAAGCCATTGAAGAGACTCCGGTTTCCCCGGCACAGCTCGGCGGCATCATCGATCTCATCAAGGCCGAGACCATCTCCGGCAAGATCGCCAAGGACCTCTTCGAGATCGTCTGGAACGAGGGCGGCGACCCGGCCGAGATCGTTGAAGCGCGCGGCATGAAGCAGGTGACCGACACCGGCGCCATCGAGAAGGCCGTCGACGAGATCATCGCCGCCAACCCGGATCAGGTCGCCAAGGTGCAGGCCAAGCCTTCGCTCGCCGGCTGGTTCGTCGGCCAAGTGATGAAGGCGACCGGCGGCAAGGCCAACCCGCAGGCCGTACAGGCGCTCGTCAAGGCCAAGCTCGGCATCGAGGAATAACGATGTTCTTCGTGCGCACGGCAAGCGAGCGCGACCTGGAGAAGGTTCGCGCTCTGCTGATCGAAACGTGGCACGCGACCTATGACACTTTCTACGGTGTCGAGAAGGTCAACGAACTCACGGAGCGCTGGCATTCGCTGCCGGCGCTCAAAGCCCGGCTCGCGCGCAAGAACGCCGAGTTTCTTGTTGCCGACGATGGAAGGCAGCTGGGCGGCATGGGCTATGCGGCGATGTCCGACACGCAAGCCAAGACGGTGGTGCTGCACCAGCTCTATGTCCTTCCGAAGTTCCAGCGCCAGGGCGTCGGTCGCGATATCTTCGCCGAACTCGAAACCTGCTTCCCGGACGCCGAGCGCATGCGCGTCGAGGTCGAGCCGCAGAACCTGCACGCGCTCACCTTCTATCGCGCGCACGGCTTTGCCGAAGTGGGCGAGATCCCGGTTGACGACCCGTCCGGTCTGCCGGCCATCGCTCTGGAAAAGCCGCTTCTCGGCTAGGCGATCCGTCCGATTGCCTGAAGTTTCGCATGCCTGTGGACAAGCTTGAGAGGCACGGCTCTGTCATCGCGCCGTTACCTCCGGGTGTTTGATCCGCGGGCGATGAACGATGTGAGCGGGGAAACCATGGACGCGACCGAACTCTTGATCCGCAAGGCCGAGCGTAAGGACCTCGAAGCGATCGTCGCGCTCTTCGCCAATGATCCGCTCGGCGGCCACGGCGACACGACCGACCCCGAGGCCTTCGCGGACTACGCCGCTGCCTTCGACCGGATTGAAGCCTCGACGCTGCAGACGCTCTTTGTCGCGGTTCTTGAAGGGCAGGTCCGTCGGCACTTTTCAAACCGCGCTGCACACGTCTCTGTCGGGGCGTGGAAGCTCCAGCCTGATCGTCGAAGCGGTCCAGACGCGTGCGGACATGCGCGGCCGTGGGATCGGTGAGCGCATGATGCGCCATGCCATCGGCGAGGCGCGGGAGAAGCGCGCAAAGAAGGTAAGGCTCACGTCCAACGCCGTGCGCACCGATGCGCATCGGTTCTACGAGCGTCTCGGCTTTGCGCGCAGCCACTTCGGCTTTCAGCTGCCGTTGAAATGACCGCCTCCGCCTCGGAATCACTGGACAAGCCCTGAGCGGCGGGGCATAAGCGGGAACATTGTTTTGGTATCTGGCCGCCTTCCCAACGGCCGGTCAAGGACGGCATCCATGAAGCTCCTGCTGCAGATTTTCACCTGGTGGAACGAACAGACGATCGGAACGCGCTTTCACACCTGGCGCCACGGTCAACGGGTCGGTCAAGACGAACTCGGTAATGTCTACTACCAGGGCGGCAAGGATTCTGAAGGCCGCACCCGCCGCTGGGTGATCTACAACGGCTACGCCGAAGCCTCCGCCATTCCGGCCGGCTGGCACGGCTGGATGCATCACCGGACCGACGTTTCTCCGGCTGATGAAAAGTACACGCCGCGCGAATGGCAGAAGGCGCACCGCGTCAATCCGACCGGAACGGCCAACGCCTACCGCCCGCAGGGCTCGATTGCCGCCACCGGCAAGCGTCCCCGCGTGACCGGCGACTACGACGCCTGGACGCCCGGCTCCTGAACAATCTGTTCTCAGTGACGACGACGGACCGCGGAATGGGTTCCTCGATCATGGCGCGGCCACAATTGATGGTTAGCGCCTGAAATCCATCGATGACGAACAGGATACGCGGGAGACAGGCGACTATGGCAGGTTCTGATCTGCGCAAGGCAATCGGCCAAGGAACACGGCGTTTGGGCTTGTCCCTGCTTGCCGCTTTGCCGCTGGTCGCATCTGCGGAAGCGGTTGACGCAGCCCGCCTTTCCAACGCCGTCGCCGTGTTCTCCGGCATCGACAAGATCACCGGCCGCATCACCACTTTCGACGTCTACATCGGCGAGACCGTGCAGTTCGGCGCCCTTCAGGTCACGCCGCGCGTCTGCTACAGCCGTGACGACACGGAAGCGCAGAAGATCACGACCTTCGTCGAGGTCGAGGAAATCACACTCGACCGCAAGATCCGTCGCATCTTCACCGGCTGGATGTTTGCCGATAGCCCCGGTCTGAACGCCGTCGAGCATCCGGTCTATGACGTCTGGCTGCAGTCCTGCAAGGCGACCTCGGACCTGCCGCCGCCGGACACCGCGCAGAAGCGCTGAGCGGCGGCGTATTCCCATTCTTTGAGATTTGGCTTGGTTAGAAGGCGAGGTCGGGCGACGACATCGCGTTCGCCAGAAGCACTTCGTATTCCGCCTTTGGCACGTCGATGGCACCAAACGACTTCAGGTGCTCGGTGGTGAACTGTGTATCGAGCAGTTCGAAGCCACGCGCCTTCAGTCGCTCGACCAGATGGACGAGGCAGATCTTCGAGGCGTCGGTGCGTCTGGAAAACATGCTTTCGCCGAAGAAGGCCGAGCCGAGCGAAACACCGTAAAGTCCGCCAACCAGTTGGTCGCCTTCCCACGCCTCGACGCTGTGGGCATAGCCCATCGTATGCAGCGTCGCGTAGAGCGTGCGGATCTTGTTGTTGATCCAGGTGGTTGGCCGGTCGGGAGCAGGGGCAGCGCAGCCGTCCATGACCGCTTCGAAGGCGGTGTTGAAGCGGATGTCGAAGGGCTTTCGGCGGATGGTTTTGGCGAGGCTGCGAGAGGTGTGGAAGCCTGCGAGCGGGATCACCCCGCGAATTTCCGGCTCGACCCAGAAGATTTCCGGGTCGTCAGCCGAATCGGCCATCGGGAAGAGGCCGATCGAATAGGCGCGCAGCAGCATGTCCGGCGTAATATCGGGCTGCTTGCTGCGCGTCCCCTTCAATGTCTGGTCCTTACTCGGACGTGGCGGCCAGATGCTTCTCCAGCCAGTGGATATCGTAGTCGCCGTTGGCAATGTCCTGATTATTGATCAGGTCCTGGAACAGCGGAAGCGTCGTCTTGATGCCGTCGATGACAAATTCGTCAAGCACGCGGCGCAGACGCATCATGCATTCGACGCGGGTACGGCCGTGCACGATCAGCTTGCCGATCAGGCTGTCGTAGTAAGGCGGGATCCGGTAGCCCTGATAGGCACCCGAGTCGACGCGCACGCCAAGACCGCCCGGCGCATGGAAATGCGTGATCGTGCCCGGGGATGGGACGAAGGTGCGCGGGTCTTCGGCATTGATGCGGCACTCGATCGCGTGGCCGGAGAACACGATGTCTTCCTGCCGGACCGAGAGGCCACCGCCGGAGGCGACGCGGATCTGCTCGTGCACCAGGTCGATGCCGGTGATCGCCTCGGTGATCGGATGCTCGACCTGAAGACGGGTGTTCATTTCGATGAAATAGAACTCGCCGTTTTCGTAGAGGAATTCGATCGTGCCGGCGCCGCGATACTTCAGCTTCTTCATGGCGTCGGCGCAGACCTGACCGATCTTCATGCGCTGGTCGACGTTGAGCGCCGGGGAGTTTGCCTCTTCCCAGACCTTCTGGTGACGACGCTGCAGCGAGCAATCGCGTTCACCGAGATGCACCGCATTGCCGTCGCCGTCGCCGACGATCTGGATTTCGATGTGGCGCGGCTTGGAGAGGTACTTCTCCATGTAGACGGCGTCGTTGCCGAAAGCGGCAAGCGCTTCGGTGCGGGCCGTCGCAACGGCTTCCTCGAGGTCAGCCTCGCTGCGGGCGACCTTCATGCCGCGGCCGCCGCCGCCGGCGGTCGCCTTGATCAGTACCGGGAAACCGATCTTGCGGGCGACTTCGAGGGCGTTTTCCGGCTTCACTTCGCCGTCGGAGCCCGGAACGACCGGGATGCCAAGTTCCTGCGCCGTTTGCTTGGCGGTGATCTTGTCACCCATGATGCGGATGTGTTCCGCCGTCGGGCCGATGAAGGTGATGTCGTGCGCTTCAAGGATTTCGGCGAACTTGGCGTTTTCCGACAGGAAGCCGTAGCCTGGATGCACAGCGTCTGCACCGGTGATTTCGCAGGCGGCGACGATCTGGTGAATGTTCAGATAGCTATCGCGCGAGGGCGGCGGGCCGATGCAAACGCTCTCGTCGGCGAGGCGCACATGCATGGCGTCGGCGTCGGCCGTGGAATGAACGGCGACCGTGGCGATGCCGAGTTCCTTGCAGGCACGAAGCACGCGAAGGGCGATTTCGCCGCGATTGGCAATGAGAATTTTCGAGATCATCGCCGCGCCGCCTTATTCGATTACGATCAGCGGTTCGCCATATTCGACGGGGGCTGCGTCCTGGACGAAGATTTCGGTGACCTTGCCCGAGCGCGGAGCCGGGATCTGGTTCATTGTCTTCATCGCTTCGATGATGAGGATCGTCTGGCCTTCCTTGACCGTGGCGCCGACCTCAACGAAGGGGCGGGCTCCCGGTGCGGGAGACAGATAGGCAGTGCCGACCATCGGCGCGGTCACGGCATTCTTCGATGCACGGGCGCTCTCGGCGACAGGAGCAGCAACGGCGTTTGCAGGAGCGGCCGCTGCGGCGGGCATCTGGTAAGCCGGCATCTGCGGCATGGCCATCGGCATGGCAACCGGCGTGCCGTTGCGCGAAACGCGAATGCGCAGGTCGTCCTGCTCGACTTCGATCTCGGTCAGATCGGTGTCCTTGAGAATGTTGGCGAGATCGCGGATCAGCGCCTGGTCGATACCTGGTTTCTTGTCAGCCATGGAATATGAGCCTCTTGTGTTCTTTTTATTTCGACGGATTTGTCAGGTTCTTTAGCGCATGCAGCGCAAGAATGTAACTCTGGGCGCCGAAGCCGCAGATGACGCCCTTGACGGCGGGTGCGATCATCGACTTGTGGCGGAACTCCTCACGCGCATGGATGTTCGAGAGGTGCAGTTCGACGACCGGAATGCCGATGGCGCGGATGGCATCGTGAAGCGCGATCGACGTGTGGCCATAGGCGGCCGGGTTGATTGCCACGCCCGCGGCGACGTTGCCGGCCTCGTGCAGCCAATCGACCAGCATTCCCTCATGGTTCGACTGGCGGAAATCGACGTCGAATCCGAGCGCCTTGCCTTCTGCCTTGCACATGGCCTCGATGTCGGCCAGGGTCTGGCCGCCATAAATACCCGGCTCGCGCTTGCCCAGCGCATTCAGGTTGGGGCCGTTCAGCACGAAAATGGTCGATGGCATAAGGGATTCCGGTCCGGTCATGGAGGGTTACCTATAGACTGATGGTCCCGCGAGGAAAAGCCCTTTGGGCCCCCGCGGGATTTGTCCACAGTCATGGGAAGGTTTGTCAGCAGGCGGTCTTGCCGCATTCGCGCATATTGGCGACCTTGCCCTCGATCTCCTCGGCGCCGACGGCCCCGAAGACCGCTTCGTTGCCGATGACGTAGGAGGGCGTTCCGGTGATGCCGAGGTCGTTGGCAAGGCTGTAGGCCTCGCGCACGGCCGCATCATGCGGCTCCTTTTCCATTTTCGCGCGCAGGTCCTTTTCGGAGACGCCGAGCTTGGCGGCAACCGCAAGCGCTGTCTCCTCCGTGGCGCGGTCTTCCCCGCCGAGCAGCGCCCGGTGGAAGTCGCCATATTTTTCCGGAGCGACCAGGCGGAAGGCGGCGCTCACCTTGTGGGCGGCCAGCGAATCCGGTCCGAGGATCGGCAGTTCCTTCAGCACGAAGCGCACGTTCTTGTCCTTGGCGAGGATGTCGTCCATGTCGGAAAGCGCGCGTTTGCAGTAGCCGCAGTTGTAGTCGTAGAACTCGACAACGGTGACGTCACCCTTGGGATTGCCGAGCACCATGTCGTAGTCGGAATTGAAGATCGCCTTGTTGTTCTCGGTGATCGCGCTTTCCGCCGCTTCCTGCTGCTTGGCGCGCTGTTTCGTCGTCAGCGCCTCCTGGACCTCGAGCATGATCTCCGGATTGGCGATCAGGTATTCCTTGATGAAGGCGCCGATCTCTTCCTTCTGCTTCGCGTCGAGCGCGAATGCGTTCTGGGGCAGGCTGACCCCGGCGACGAGCGCTGCGAGCGTCCCGGCGGCAATCATCTTGGTGCTGAAGTTCATTTCTACCTCGTTGTCCTTGCGTATCCCGTGTGTCGTCCATCGCGTGTCGCCGGGTCAATCGGCTGTTCTGAGTGACAATAGGATTCCTCGTATCCGTAATATGCCGGCAGCATAGGGTGGGTGTCGCGGAAACGAAACGGCAAAATCGGCGGAAATACGGCACTCGCGGACTTGTGAAGGTCATTTTCATCGGGCAAAGGGCTGGAGAACAGCCGCATATCGAGGATTTTCCGTTGGTAGATTTGTCAAAACGCAGTGCCGTCGAACCTTTCCATGCGATGGACGTACTGGCGGAGGCGACCCGTCGCCGGGATGCCGGCCACCCGGTGATCTCGATGGCCGTCGGGCAGCCCGCCCACCCGGCGCCGAAGGCAGCTCTTGAAGCGGCGCGCAAAGCGCTTGAACATGGCCGGCTCGGCTATACCGACGCGCTCGGCACCTTGTCGCTGCGCACAGCAATCGCCCGGCACTATGAAAAGCGCCACGGCATCGCGCTCGATCCGCAGCGGGTCGCGGTCACCACCGGCTCATCCGCAGGCTTCAATCTCGCTTTCCTGGCCCTCTTCGATCCTGGCGATTGCGTCGCGATCGCGAGGCCCGGCTATCCGGCCTATCGCAACATCCTCGCAGCGCTTGGCCTGACGGTCGTCGAGGTCGAGGCCAATGCCGAGACCGGCTTCACTCTGACGCCTGAAAGTCTTTCGCGTGCGGCTGCGAGAATAGGCCGTCCATTGAAGGGCGTGCTTTTGGCGAGCCCAGCCAACCCGACCGGAACAGTGACGGGCAGGGCGGGCCTCAAGGCGCTGGCTGACTATTGCCGGGCCGAATCGATCGCCTTCATCTCCGACGAGATCTATCACGGACTGACCTTTGCCGGCGAAGAGGCAAGCGCGCTGGAGGTGACCGACGAGGTAATCGTCATCAACTCCTTCTCGAAATACTATTGTATGACCGGCTGGCGGATCGGATGGATGGTGCTGCCGGCCGACAAGGTGCGCGGCTTCGAGCGCATCGCCCAGAGCCTCTACATCTCGCCGCCCGAGCTCTCGCAGATCGCGGCAGAAGCAGCACTCAACGCGCATGAGGAGCTCGACCGTTACAAGGCCGCCTATGCCGCCAACCGGGACATGCTCATGAAGCGATTGCCGGAGATCGGCTTCTCGATCGCCTCGCCGATGGACGGTGCCTTCTACGCCTATGCGGATGTCACCCGCTTTACCAATGACAGCATGGCCTTTGCCAAGCGGATGCTCGCCGAGATCAACGTCGCGGCAACCCCGGGATTCGACTTCGATCCGCAGGAAGGGCACCGCACGATGCGCTTCTCCTATGCCGGCGCCGAGGCCGACATGGTCGAGGCCATGGACAGGATCGCGCGGTGGCTGGCGTGACGCTCTGAGCAGGCAGGCAGGGCAGGTCCCTTCTGCCATCCGCCCAAAGGAAAAGGCCCGGATCGCTCCGGGCCTTTCGTGTTTTCAGAGTTTGGCGCTGGCCGGGCGGCTTCTTAGAAGAAGCCGCGGCGCTGCCACCAGCCGCCCTTTTTGGGCTTGCCCGGCTCTTCCTCTTCGGGCTTCGTCGCGCTCGACGTCACCACCGGTTCGGAAGCGATTTTCGAGAGGTCGCGGTTCGCACGCACAGGCTTGGTTTCGGCAAGGTCGGCCGCAGCCTCTTCCACCGCTTCGACGGCCGGGTCGGCAACCGCAGGCTGGTCTTCGATCACTGCCTGGGCAACTTCGTCGACGCTTACTGCCGGTTCTTCAGCCTTGACGGCCTTCTTGCGGGTGCGCTTCGGCTTGGCAGGCTTTACGTCCGCCACCTCGGCTTCTTCGGCAACCACAGCTGTTTCCTCAACAGCGACAGCCACTTCGACCTCGGCCGCAACAGCAGGTGCCTCTACGGTTTCTGCTTCTTCTGCGCCATCGTCGCCGGCTTCCGCATCGGCACCGGCTTCAAGCTGGCCTTCGCCTTCGCCTTCGCCTTCCGGACGGTTGCGGCGGCCGCCACGCTTGCCGCGGCGGCGGCGCTTGCGCTTCTGATCGCCATCGGCGGTCGCGGCGTCTGCATCGACGCCCTCGTCATCGCCTTCGTCCTCATCGGAACCGTCGTCGGCATCGCCTGCCGATTCGGAGACCTGGAGAGCGCTGCCTTCGGCCTGCTGGCCGCCCTTGCCGCGCCGGCGGCGACGGCGCTTGCGCTTGCGTCCGTTCTGATCGTCGGACTGGGCAGCAGCCTTCGGCTGTTCCTGCCGCTGTTCGCCGGCAATTTCTTCTGCTTCTTCCTCGTCGAGATCCTCTTCGATCACGACATCGTCTTCTTCCTCTTCCGGCTCGAAGTGCAGCAGCTGTTCGATCTTGACCGGATTTTCGACCGGCTCGCCACGATCGATCGCGAAGTGCTGTGCGCCGACATGGGCATCAGCCTCGATGATGATCGAAACGCCGAAGCGGCCTTCGTAGTCCATGATCGTGCCGCGCTTCTGATTGAGCAGGTAGAGCGCGATATCCGGGATGGTGCGCACGGTGATGTCGTGCGTCGTGTTCTTCAGCAGGTGTTCCTCGATGCCGCGCAAGACGTGCAGTGCAACCGAAGACTGCGAGCGGACGTGACCCGTGCCGTTGCAGTGCGGGCAGGTCTGCATCGTCGATTCGAGCACCGAGGCGCGAATGCGCTGGCGCGACATTTCGAGCAGGCCGAAATGCGAGATACGGCCGACCTGGATGCGGGCGCGATCGTTCTTCAGGCAATCCTTCAGACGCTTCTCGACCGAGCGGTTGTTCCGCTTTTCTTCCATGTCGATGAAGTCGATGACGACGAGGCCGGCAAGGTCGCGCAGGCGGAGCTGGCGTGCCACTTCTTCCGCCGCTTCCAGGTTCGTCTGGAGAGCGGTGTCTTCGATCGAGTGCTCGCGCGTCGAACGGCCGGAGTTGACGTCGATCGAAACCAGGGCTTCGGTCTGGTTGATGATGATGTAGCCACCGGACTTCAGCGTTACCTGCGGCTGCAGCATGCGGTCGAGCTGCGCTTCGATGCCGGAGCGCGAGAAGATCGGATGCACGTCGCGGTAAGGCTGAACCACCTTGGCGTGGCTGGGCATCAGCATCTTCATGAAGCCCTTGGCTTCCTTGTAGCCTTCCTCACCGGAAACGATGATCTCGCTGATGTCCTTGTTATAGAGGTCGCGGATCGAGCGCTTGATCAGGCTGCCTTCTTCATAGACGAGGCAGGGGGCCGTGGAATTCAGCGTCAGCGTGCGGACGTTTTCCCACAGGCGCATCAGATATTCGAAGTCGCGCTTGATCTCGACCTTGGTGCGGTTGGCACCGGCGGTGCGCAGGATCACGCCCATGCCCTGCGGCACTTCGAGGCCGCGGGCGATTTCCTTCAGGCGCTTGCGGTCCTGCAGATTGGTGATCTTGCGGGAGATGCCGCCGCCACGTGCGGTGTTCGGCATAAGCACCGAGTAGCGACCGGCGAGCGACAGATAGGTCGTCAGTGCCGCGCCCTTGTTGCCGCGCTCTTCCTTGGCGACCTGAACCAGCAGGATCTGGCGGCGCTTGATGACTTCCTGGATGCGGTACTGCTTGCGCGGCTTGCGAACCTGGCGATCCGGAACTTCTTCCATGGCGTCTTCGGCGCCGACGGATTCGATGATTTCCTTTTCGCCGTCGTGACTGTCGTCGTCATCATCGTCATCGTCATGGCGACGGCGGCTGTCGACATCCTCGGAAATGGCGTCGGTATCGACCATGGCAGCCATTTCGCCGCCATTGCTCTCGTCGCCGTCGGTCGATGCAGCAGCCGCTTCTTCAGCGGCCTTGGCCTTGGTCTTGCGGGTGCGCTTCGGCTTCGCCTTCGGCTTTTCGGCCGGCGCTTCCTCTTCGACGACCGGTGCGGCGTCAGCGACGGCTGCGACCGGCTCGGCTTCAGTTTCCGCGACGACTTCGAGGTCTACGGGAACGGAAAGTTCGCTTGCCGGGGCAGGAGCGGTCTCGACATGCTCGATGTCGTCGTCACGCCGCGCTTCTTCGGCTTCGGCCTTCAAGAGCGCCTGACGATCGGCCAGCGGGATCTGGTAGTAGTCGGGATGGATTTCGGCGAAAGCCAGGAACCCGTGGCGGTTGCCGCCGTAGTCGACGAAGGCGGCCTGGAGCGAGGGCTCCACCCGGGTGACCTTCGCCAGATAGATATTGCCGCGGATCTGCTTCTTGTGTTCCGACTCGAAGTCGAACTCTTCTATGCGGTTCCCGCGAACGACAACGACGCGCGTCTCTTCAGAATGAGACGCATCGATAAGCATTTTCTCTGCCATCTAAGCTGTGCTCCTCGGCGCGCCAGCGGAACGGGAGACAGACCTGCTTCCTTAGGAAGACTGCCAAACACGTCGGAAGGTGCGCCGGATATGAAAGTTCCTGTTTGGCGCAGGCGATGGTGCAGCAGCCAGACGACAGCCGGAACATGTGTGTCCCGGGGCCGCGCTACTTCTGACCGATACTGCTGAGTCAACATCAATGACCAAACAAGAATGCCAATGTCCAAGGTCTCATGAAGACCCGATGAATGCGCCCGCTTGCGGGCGTCGGTGAAAAATCACCATCAAGAACTCCGGCCACCGCCGGAAATTTGCGATCCAGTGTACGGGGAGGAAATGCAGCGACGGCGGATGAACACTTGCGACCGCGGAATTGCGATAAGTTAACCGGTCAATCCGGTTCGACCGCACCCTGGCGCCAAGCTTTGGAGAAGCTCCGGCTGCCCGGTCGACTGTTCTATCCCGTCAACACTTTCTCCTTGTGACGCTTTTATGTTTTCTATGTCACATTGGCAAGGGAAAAGCCCGTGCCGCCACAATAATGATCGATTCGCTTGTCCACGTGGAGTAGGGCGATAAACGGTAAATCGATTGTCCCGGCGGGGCGGGGAAGATGATCATTGTCAAGCATTGGTTAACCATAAGGGTTCATTGATCAACCTGTGCGTCCAGCAGCCGTGCGTCGGCTGCTGTTTGGTTTTCTGAGAAAGTGGTGGAGAGCCCGAGGTGAGGCCTTTGGCAGTTTGTATGCGTGGTTCGCTGTTGTCGTTGATGTCGCGCACGGGCAGGCTTCTGCTCGGAGCATCGCTGCTTGCCGGCGGTCTTCTTTTGAACGTGCCGGCGGCGGTTGCCGCCGAGCCGGGTCCTTTGCTCGCCTTTGCTGCGCGGATCGCCGGTGACGATGCACGCACGCGCGTCGTCGTCGAGTTCGATCGCAAACCGGAATTCTCCCTGCACTACGTAGCCGATCCCGTTCGCGTCGTGGTCGACCTGCCGGAAACGGCCTTCGGTCTCAAGGCGGACAGTCTTGAACCGCGCGGCCTCTTCGATGCGATCCGCTACGGCGGCATGGGGGCGGGCAACTCCCGCATCGTTCTTTCGGCGAAAGGCCCTGTGGCGGTAACCCATGCGGAAGTCGTCGCGGAAGAGGGGGGCAAGGGCTACCGGCTCGTGCTCGATGCCGAGCGCGTCGACCAGGCGCGCTTCGATGCGCTTCTCGGCGAACAGCAGTGGACCGGATCGGTCGCCGCCGCCAAGACCGACAGGCCGGTTGCCGTCGCTCCCACGAGGGAAGGCGGGCCGTTCATCATCGCGATCGATGCGGGCCATGGCGGCATCGATACCGGTGCGCTCGCCGGCGAAACGAAGACGGAGGAGAAGCATGTAACGCTCGCCTTCGCGAAAGATCTCGTCGAGGCCCTGAACAAGGGCGCCGGGATCGAGGCTTTCCTCACCCGCGACAAGGACGTCTTCCTCTCGCTTCCCCAGCGCGTGCAGATCGCCCGCAACAAGGGCGCCCATCTCTTCATTTCGCTTCATGCGGACGCGCTGCGCCAGAAGGACATCCGCGGCGCGACGGTCTATACCATCTCCGACAAGGCCTCCGACCATCTGGCCGCAAGTCTTGCCGCCCGCGAAAATTTGTCCGACGAAATCGCCGGCGTGCCGCTTCAGAGCGAGCCGGCGGAAGTGGCCGACATCCTGATCGATCTGACGCGTCGCGAGACGCAGGCCTTCTCGGTCAACATGGCGCGCGCCGTCGTTACGTCCTTCGAGGGCCAGATCAATCTCATCAACAATCCGCACCGTTTTGCCGGCTTCCGCGTGCTGCAGGCGCCGGACGTGCCCTCGATCCTGCTTGAACTGGGCTTCCTGTCGAACAAGGAGGACGAAAAGCTGCTGCTGGATCCGGAGTGGCGCAAGAAGGTTTCAGAGCGTCTTGCGGTCGCTGTTCAGCGATACCGCGAGCAGGCCATCGCCAGCGGCGGCTGACGCTTGAAGGCAGGCCCGGGAACGAAGTGATTTGTGTCGCCCCGGTAACAGCGCTATGCTTTTCAACGGGATGCGCACGGGATTATCGCATAACAGCCCTATTTTACGCACAATCCGGGACCTAACCGGAATTGCGCCCGGATTTGTTGAGAAACGAGTTGAAGCCCGGAGTTCCCCGCCATATGAGGAGCCGGGCTAGGTAGGGCGTTGCGACGCCAGACGATTTCTCGTGAAAGAGTTTGGTCGGCCCGCTGTATAGAAGCCGGCAGGACAGAGCATGGACTGTCAGTCGGGCGGTTCGGCAATTGGACGATAATTAAGGTACCGGTATCTGACTGATGATCAGGCTGATTGGATATTTCTTCGGGATTGGCGCGTTTCTGCTGCTGGGTGTGGCCGGGGCCGTGGCGCTCTATCTTGGTGTCGTCACCAAGGACCTGCCGGATTACGAGGTGCTGGCGAAATATTCGCCGCCGGTGACCACGCGCTTCCACGCCGGCAACGGCGCGCTGATGGCGGAGTATGCCCGTGAGCGGCGTCTCTATCTGCCGATCCAGGCCATCCCGGATCGCGTCAAGGCGGCCTTCATCTCGGCTGAAGACAAGAACTTCTATCAGCACCCGGGCGTTGACATCACCGGTCTTGCGCGCGCCATCGCGGTGAACCTGCAGAACTTCGGCTCCGGCCGTCGCCCGGTCGGCGCCTCGACGATCACGCAGCAGGTGGCCAAGAACTTCCTGCTCTCGTCCGACCAGACGATCGACCGCAAGGTCAAGGAAGCAATCCTCTCCTTCCGCATCGAGCAGGCCTACACCAAGGACCGCATTCTCGAACTCTATCTCAACGAGATCTTCTTCGGCCTGAATTCCTACGGCATAGCCGGTGCGGCGCTGACCTATTTCGATAAGTCTGTGACTGAGCTTACCATTGCCGAGACCGCCTATCTCGCAGCGCTTCCGAAGGGCCCGGCCAACTATCATCCGTTCCGCAAGACCGAAGCGGCGCTTGAGCGCCGCAACTGGGTAATCGACCGCATGGTCGAGAACGGCTACGTCACCAAGGCCGATGGCGAAGAAGCCAAGAAGCAGCCGCTCGGCGTCAACCCGCGTCGCGGCGGGGCGCATCTCTTCGCCTCCGACTTCTTCGCCGAGGAAGTCCGCCGGCAGATCATCCAGAAATACGGCGACAACGCCCTCTATGAAGGCGGCCTGTCGGTCCGCACCTCGCTCGATCCGCGGCTGCAGATCGCCGCGCGCAAGGCGCTGCAGGCGGGTCTGCTCAGCTACGACGAGCGTCGCGGCTTCCACGGCCCGGTCAAGTCGATCGAAATCGGCGGCGATTGGGGCGAGCCACTGGGCGCTGTCGTTGCCTTCAACGACGTGCCGGAGTGGAAGCTTGCCGTCGTTCTCTCCGTCGATGGACAGGGCGCCGAGATCGGCATTCAGCCGGAGAAGGAAGCCTCGGGCAAGATTGTCGCCGAGCGTGTCACCGGGCATATCTCCGCCAAGAACATGCAGTGGGCCTACCGTTCCGCCAGCGGCGACCGCAAGTCGGCGAAATCGCCTGAAGGCGTCTTCGGCGCCGGCGACGTCATCTATGTCGAGCCACTGCCGGAGAAGGGCGAATACCGCCTGCGCCAGCCGCCGAAGGTGCAGGGTGGCCTCGTCGCCATGGACCCGCAGACCGGCCGCGTTCTGGCGATGGTCGGCGGCTTCTCCTATGGCCAGTCGGAATTCAACCGCGCGACGCAAGCGATGCGCCAGCCGGGTTCGTCGTTCAAGCCCTTCGTCTACGCGGCCGCCCTCGACAACGGTTATACGCCTGCATCGGTCATTCTCGACGCGCCGATCGAGATCGTCGCCGGTGGCCAAGTCTGGCGCCCGGAAAACTACGGCGGCGGCTCGGCCGGTCCGTCGACGCTGCGTCTCGGCATCGAGAAGTCGCGTAACCTGATGACCGTTCGCCTTGCCAACGACATGGGCATGAACCTTGTCGCCGAATATGCCGAGCGCTTCGGCATCTACGACAAGATGCCGCCGCTGCTTGCGATGTCGCTGGGCTCGGGCGAAACGACTGTTCTGCGCATGGTCTCGGCCTATTCCGTGCTCGCCAACGGCGGCAAGCAGATCAAGCCGTCGCTGATCGACCGCATTCAGGACCGCTACGGCAAGACGATCTTCCGTCACGAGGACCGCACCTGCGACAACTGCAACGCCGGCGATTGGCAGAGCCAGGAAGAGCCGGTTCTCACCGACAACCGCGAGCAGGTGCTCGACCCGATGACCTCCTACCAGATCACGTCGATGATGGAGGGCGTGGTGCTGCGCGGCACGGCTGCCGGCAAGATCAAGCTCGATCGTCCGGTTGCCGGCAAGACCGGTACCACCAATGACGAAAAGGACGCCTGGTTCGTTGGCTACACGCCGGACATGGTTGCAGGCCTCTATCTCGGCTTCGACAACCCGGCCCCGCTTGGCCGCGGCGCGACGGGCGGCAGCCTCGCCGTGCCGATTTTCAATGACTTCATGACAGAAGCAGTGAAGGGCACGCGCCCGAGCAAGTTCGTCGTGCCCGAGGGCATGAGCATGGTCGCCGTCAACCGCAAGACCGGCATGGCCGCCCAAGAGGGCGAGCCGGACACGATCATCGAGGCCTTCAAGCCCGGCACCGGCCCGGCCGACACCTTCTCGGTCATCGGCGGTCTTGACCAGTACGTGCCGCCAGAAGAGATCCTCAAGAACTCGCCGCAGGCGAACCAGGCAGTGACCTCCGGTTCCAACGGCCTGTTCTAATCCTTATCCCCTTCACGCGATGCCCGCCGCCTTTACATCAGCGGTGGGCATCGCTATTTGACGCTCACTTTCCTATCGGTTCACAAGAAGCAGGATCATGCGCAGCGAAATCGAGAACATTGTCGACGAAATCAAGCAGGCCATAAGCCTGCTGAGGAGGCATCTTTGACTGGGATCAGGCGGTAAGACGACTGGACTGGTTGAACAACAAAGCGGAAGATCCGGCGCTTTGGAACGACGCTTCGGAAGCGCAGAAGCTGATGCGCGAGCGCCAGCAACTCGATGACGGCATCAATGGCCTGCGCCGTTTCGAGCAGCAGCTCAATGACAACATCGAACTCATCGAACTCGGCGAGGAAGAGGGCGACGCCGCCATCATCGCCGACGCCGAACAGGCGTTGCGGGATCTCAGAAACGAAGCGGCGAAGAAGCAGGTCGAAGCCATGCTCTCGGGCGAGGCGGACCAGAACGATACCTATCTCGAAGTGCATTCGGGTGCCGGCGGTACCGAAAGCCAGGACTGGGCCAACATGCTTTTGCGCATGTACACCCGCTGGTCCGAGCGCCAGGGGTACAAGGTCGAGCTTCTGGAAATCCAGGACGGCGAAGAGGCCGGCATCAAGTCCGCGACGCTGCTCGTCAAGGGCCACAATGCCTATGGCTGGCTGAAGACCGAATCGGGCGTGCACCGCCTGGTTCGCATCTCGCCCTACGACAGCAACGCGCGCCGCCACACCTCGTTCTCCTCGATCTGGGTCTACCCCGTCGTCGATGATTCGATCCAGATCGACATCAACGAGAGCGATTGCCGTATCGACACCTACCGCTCGTCGGGCGCCGGCGGTCAGCACGTCAACACGACCGACTCGGCCGTGCGCATCACGCACATCCCGTCGGGCATCGTCGTGCAGTGCCAGCAGGAACGTTCGCAGCACAAGAACCGGGCGAAGGCCTGGGACATGTTGCGTGCGCGCCTCTACGAGGCCGAACTGAAGAAGCGGGAAGAGGCCGCCAACGCCGAAGCCGCGTCGAAGACCGACATCGGCTGGGGCCACCAGATCCGCTCCTACGTTCTGCAGCCCTATCAGCTGGTCAAGGACATGCGCACCGGCGTTGAAAGCACGGCACCGGGCGACGTTCTCGACGGTGAACTCAACGAGTTCATGGAGGCCGCCCTTGCGCACCGCGTCAGCGGCGGCGCGGATGCCGTCGTGGATGATCTGAACTAAGGCAGACAGCGGTCTGCACCAGTGCAATTGAAGAGGGCCGGGTGTTCGCATCCGGCCCTTTCTTTTGCTCAGTTGGAGGCACGCTCGATCTTGATGTCGCCGAGATCGTCGATGAGCACGGTCCAGCTCTCAGGCTCTCTCACCGACGGGTCCGTCTTCAGATAGACGGTCGCAAACATGCCGGGCTGCGCGGTGACACCGGTCGAGGTCTCCGGGCGGATGTCGGTGACGTAGGCCTTGAGCGCGGAGAATTCTTCGAGTTCCGCCGACGAAATCACCACAGGGCCGGCCGGGGTCGCTGCTACCTGCTGCAGATGGATCTGGGCGGTTCCATCCGCCTGGCGAAGCGCGATCAGCTTGTAGTAACCGCGCCGGGCGTCGCCCGGCTTCTCGGCGGCCGCGTTCGGATCGAGGGATGAAAGCGGCTCTCCGCTTTCCTCCCAGTAGCCGGTGCTGGTCACGAAGGTCGCCTCAGGCGGAACGATGTTGGCAGCCTGAGCCTTGGCGCCGGCACTGCTGAGAAACAGGAACAGCGCGAGGAGGGCGGATCTGTGCATTGGGTCGTCGTCCTTAAGGCGGCGGCTCGGTTGCCGTTTGCTGCGGGCCGGCGGAAACCTGGCCGGCATGATGATACCATAGGTCGCGCGGAGAACGTGCGCTCAGTTCGAAAACTGCTCGGCGAGGATGCGATCCGACCAGGAATGATCGGGATCCGAGAGGATGCGCGCCGTCATGTTTTCCGATTCGGCGATCTTCACCTTGACCACGGACTTCACTTCCTGATGGTCGGCCACCGCGTTTACCGGCCGCTTGTCGGCCTCAAGGATTTCGATCTCGACTGTGACATGGTTCGGCAGAAGCGCGCCACGCCAGCGGCGCGGGCGGAAGGCACTGACTGGGGTCATCGCCAGAAGCGGGGCCTCGAGCGGCAGGATCGGCCCGTGGGCGGAGAGATTGTAGGCGGTGGAGCCGGCAGGGGTGGCGACCAGCAAGCCGTCGCAAGTCAACTCCTCCAGCCTTGTCTTGCCATCGATCAGGACGCGGAGCTTCGCCGCCTGGTAGGACTGGCGGAAAAGGTAGACCTCGTTGATCGCAAGTGCCGTGAAGCTCTCGCCATAGACGTCGGTCGTCTGCATCTCCAGCGGATGAAACGCGTTCTCGACTGCCTGGCAGATGCGGTCCGTCAGGTTCTCGGTGCTGTAGCGGTTCATCAGGAACCCGACCGAGCCACGGTTCATGCCGTAGACCAGCTTGCCGCTGTTCATGGTCTGATGCAGCGTCTGCAGCATGAAGCCGTCGCCGCCAAGCGCGACGATCACATCGGCCTTCGACGGATCATGGTCGCCATAGATCGTCTTGAGATCAGCCGCAGCCTTTTGTGCCTCTTCCGCGGACGAGGCGAGAAAGGCTAGGGAAGTGAACGTTCGGGCCATGAAACTCTAGTCCGCTCGATATGTTATGCGCCGCCAGCGGCAATCTCTCTCTGTCGTTTCTGGCATGGCCCGGAACCGAACGCATCTGAAAAATTGGGAGAATTCGCAATTTTGCTTTACACCACATGAGATTATGGTAACTCCCACCAAAGCAAGTGCCCTTATAGCTCAGTTGGTAGAGCGGCTGATTTGTAATCAGTAGGTCGGGAGTTCGAGTCTCTCTGGGGGCACCACTTCATTTCTTCCCCATTGTTTTTTCCGAATTTTTGGCGGCTATTCGAGCCGGAATTTCAGGTTCGGCGTGTTGCCGCGGGTACACCGTCGGCGCAAAGCGAGCAGTTAGTCACGCATCGCAAAGATGGCCATGAACACTGGTGTGCCGATCAGAACGCCGGCAATCGAAAATAGCGGCCCATAGATCAGCGCGCTCAGCGGTATGCCGGCGATGCATACCGCAATGCCATCCTTCAGGCAGTTGTACGGCCCGCCCTCGAATATGCCGTAGACGGGTAGGAACAGCCCCGCGACGATAAGGCTGACAAGGAACGCCAGGACGGCGGAGATGATCAGTCTTCCAAGAGTTCTCATCCTCCTGAAATATAGGGAATCAGTGGTTTCGGCCACCGCCGATTGTTTCTCCAGCGCCGATGAACGGAGGACGAGCATTCGTCAGCTGGCTCTCTTGGAAAGGTCTTGGTCATCGAACACGTTCTTTCGGCTGCCGCCAAAAGCAGCCTTACCAACCCCGCGGCACTGGCGCCGGTCAGATGGGCGGTCGTTCTGCTTTGTGGGTTTGTCGTCTGGAGCCCTGCCAGCGCGCAGGAGGGATCCGATTGGACTGAGATGAGTTCGAGCGCGACCCAAGTTTCCGGTTTGGGGGCGGTCCGCTATTCCGTGGGATACAGCAACATCGGTTATGACCACTTTCGTTCGGAGATCGTGGTTGAGTGGCGTGATGGCGGTAAGCGGACGCAGACGATCTACGAAGGCATCTATGACAATCCCCCTGCGAAGGTCTGGGGTGCTAAAGGCCTTCTCTGCGTTTCGATGGAGGCTTGCGCGCGATCGACGAACGCCTGCACAGTGGAGGTGATCGCCTATCGATATGACGTCGGCGCCAAGTCTTTTGCCGAGCTTGCAGACGGCGGCGAGCTTTGCCGCCGATGAGATGCGGAGCCTTGGTCGGAGTAAGCGGTCAACGCTCGATCGATCACCGGCTCCCGCATCGCTTGGTCCGGCGCTCTCCGTGCGTCTCGAGATCGTGACGCCGGTGCAGTCCGAGCAATGGTTCACGATTCGCGATCCCGACGGCAACGTGCTGATGATCTGCCGCTGCTGATCGGAAAAGCCGCGCCGTGCGGCATCAGATGTCGAAGGACGGCCCCATGCGCACAGGAACCTCGCGGCATTTCTGCAGGGCGTTGAGCAGGTTTTCGGCGAGATAGTCGATCAGCGCCCGCGTCGCCGGCAACATGCCCTGGCGGGACGGGAAGACGAGGTGCACGACGACGTCGTTCGACGTCCATTCCGGCAGCACCGGCGCAAGGACGCCGGCGCGGAAAGCGCGCTCGCAGATATGGTCAGGCAAGAGGGCGACCCCCATGCCTTCGATCGCGGCGCGTTCGAGAATCAGGAAATCGCTGCAGCCGACGATCGGACGATGGGTGATTTCCGTCGTGTTGCCATCGATCGAAACCAGCCGCCAGACATCGGTCGGGTGCTGTTCGTTCATCGACAGCGTCGCCTGCTGGCTGAGGTTCTCGATCGTGATCTCGCCGGAGCGGGCGAGGAAGGTGGGGCTGGCTGCAAGCCGCTCGCGAACCTCGCCGAACTTGCGGATGATGAGTTGGTTGTCCGTATCGAGCTGCCCGCGGGCACGCAGCGCCACGTCGACCCGCTCTTCTATCAGATCGATGCGACGGTTGGTGGCGGTGATCAGCAGGCGGACGCCGGGGTAGCGGCGGTGAAACGCCGGCAGGATGTCGGCAAGCATAGGGGTGAAACCGAGCGGGCAGGCGAGCCGCACCGTGCCCGAGGGCTCGGCGCGCACGGCGGCGATCTCGGCTTCGGCGGCAGCCACCCCGTCGAGAAGGCTCTGGCAATGCTCATAGAAGACCCGGCCGATATCGGTGACACGCAGCTTGCGGGTCGAGCGCTCCAGCAACCGCACACCGAGCTGCTCCTCCAGGCGGGCCACATGTTTGCTGAGCTTGGATTTGGGTATATTGAGGTCCCGTGCCGCAGCACTGAAGCCGTTGTTTCGCACGACGGCGGCAAAAAGCCCGAGGTCGTTCAGATCCTGCATTGTCCTGTCTCCGAGGTGCGGATGATGGGTATGATTGTTTCCGTCTGGAAACAGTATGTCAAATATCCGCTGGCTTATCGGGCCATTGTTTTCCCCTCATATGTGGATCACCGCAACGTAAACACAAAGGTGTTCCCATGAACGTTCTTCATATCGACTCCGGTATCCTTGGCGACCACTCGGTTTCCCGCCGTCTGACGGCCGCCCTTGCCGCCCAGGTCAAGGCTGACCGCCCGGATGCGCAGGTGACCTATCGCGACCTCGCTGCCAGCTCGCTGCCCCATCTGACCGGCGCCCAGATCATGGCCCCGGCCGACCTCGAAGGCGTCGACGCGGGTCTCGCTGCCGACGTCAAGCTTGGCCGCGACATGCTGGAAGAATTCCTCGCCGCCGACACCGTCATCATCGGCGCTCCGATGTACAACTTCGGCATTCCGAGCCAGCTGAAGGCCTGGATCGATCGCATCGCCGTCTCCGGCAAGACTTTCCGCTACACCGAGAATGGTCCGGAAGGCCTCGCCAAGGGCAAGAAGATCATCGTCGCCTCGACCCGCGGCGGCCACTACTCCGCCGGCCCGGCAGCCGTCATGGATCACCAGGAATCTTACCTGAAGACGGTCTTCGGTTTCCTTGGCATCACCGATGTCGAATTCGTGCGCGCCGAAGGCCTGAACCTCAGCGCCGACAGCAAGCAGTTTGCGATCGCCGAGGCCGAAAAGACCATCTCCGAAGGCAGCGTGCTTCGCCTGGCGAGCTAAGACCAAATTCAGCGGATCACCGAGGTGATCCGGTGGGAGGGGCGTATGCCCCACGTGCGGACAATGCCGGTTGCGCAAGCAGCCGGCATTGTCCGTTTTCGAATATCGATATCTGCTTTATAATGCCCTCATGATGGATGGGCGGACGATCCTTTGGGGCATGACCGCTGCGGTGGCCTTTTTGCTCGCCGCCGAGGCGACCCTTGCTGCGCCGCCGGATCATGGCTGCACCTGCCGCAATCGAGACGGTTCCAAATACGAACTTGGGCAGGTCGCTTGCCTGCGTGTCGACGGCAACGCCTATCTCGCGCGCTGCGAGATGAACCTCAACGTCACGACCTGGAAGAAACTGCGTGAAGGCTGCCCTACGGCTGGCATGAGCACACCGGGTAGCCTTGCCGTGCAATCGATCCGTTTCTGACGCGGAAGAGCGGCTTGCCGTCCTCATTCCGATCTTTTTCGAAACTGCACGGCGCAGCGCTCCGCGATCCCACCGGAGCGGAAATTTCCACAGGCGCTATTTCGCGTTACCGCCTCGGCTTTGGCGCCGTTGTCTGTGAGCTGCGGAGGATGCGGCCGCCGTGTTTTTGCGGTGAGGCCGCCCGGAACACCTGGTGATGTCAGCGCTTCAGATGCTGGCGCGCCGCATACATCGCGATCGCCGCTGCGTTCGATACGTTCAGCGACTTTATTGCGCCGGGCATGTCGAGCCGGGCAAGATCGTTGACGATCGAGCGGGTCTTCTGCCTAAGCCCCTTGCCCTCTGAGCCGAGAACGAGGGCGATCTTTTCGCCGCTGAATGTCCCTTCCAGCGGCTGCGGCCCTTCCGAATCAAGTCCGATCGTCTGGAAGCCCAGCCGATGCAGTTCCTCGATGGCATCGCCAAGGTTGGTGATCTGGATATAGGGGATCATCTCAAGCGCGCCGGAGGCCGATTTGGCGAGCACGCCCGATTCGGTCGGGCTGTGGCGCATGGTGGTGATCAGCGCGCCGGCATCGAAGGCGACGGCCGAGCGCATGATGGCGCCGACATTGTGCGGATCGGTCACCTGGTCGAGCACGAGAATCAGCGGGCAGTCGCGCAGAGCCTCGAGCCGGCGATGCGGCAGCGGGCGGGTCTCGAGCATCACGCCCTGGTGGATCGCGTCGGGACCGAGAATCTTGTCGAGATCCTGCGGCGTCACCGTTTCGACCGGGAAGGGCAGCGCCGAAAGCTCGCCGAGTTCCAGGCGGGCGGCCGCGTTCGGCGTAACGCTGAGGCGGATGACCGCGCGCGCCGGATTGTCCAGCGCCGCGCGAACCGTGTGCAGGCCATAGAGCAGAACCTGTTCGGGCGAGAGCGGCTGCGGCTTCCAGTCGGCCGGCGCCTTGCGGCGCTTGTCCTCTCTTGGCGTGGGGATTTCGCCACGTTCCCGCTTGGCGTCGCGATGCGCGCGCCGAAGGTTGGCGTAATGGGTGTCCTTGGCGCTCTTGTCGCCGGTGCGATCTTTGCTCATTGGCGTCTTATAGAGAGGTTGCGCGTGGGGCGAAACGGTTTTCAGCGCCGGGTCCATTTTTACGGCTGTGGAGAAAATCGGAAATTTTCCACTGACCCGTGTTGACAGGACGAAACGGGGCAGTCATATACCCGGCCACAGATCGAGAGCGGCACGGCCAAGTCGCTGGTTGTCTCACGATCTCAAATGCTTGGTCGAAAGATCCCGACAGAATAATGGAGGGATGCCCGAGTGGTTAAAGGGGACGGACTGTAAATCCGTTGGCTCAGCCTACGTTGGTTCAAATCCAACTCCCTCCACCATTCTGCTTCTGGATCGAAGGCCCGCGGGTATAGCTCAATGGTAGAGCAGCAGCCTTCCAAGCTGAATACGCGGGTTCGATTCCCGCTACCCGCTCCAATAGCGGCTTCCTCCTTCTTTTCAAATTAATGTAGCAAGTCAACGTTCATCGCTAAGCGTTTGAATGTTTTGCTGCGGCTACGATTCGTAGCTCGATAGCACCGAATCTTGTAGCGGCGTCGCGCGCTTCTTATATATCGGCAGGAAAAGGCCAGCGGCGGCCGGTCCGGGCGCGCGCAATTAAGTCTTGCGCAAATCCCCTGAAACCCTTAAACGGCTCCACAAACCGGCCCTGCCGGCTGATCATTATTCATACTTGACCACAGGAAACGTACCCATGGCAAAGAGCAAATTTGAGCGCAACAAGCCGCACGTTAACATTGGCACGATTGGCCACGTTGACCATGGCAAGACGTCGCTGACCGCAGCGATCACGAAGTACTTCGGCGAGTTCAAGGCGTACG
>NZ_JACVAV010000019.1:0-48478 GCF_014852035.1 Ensifer sp. ENS03
CGATCGCCCAGGCGGCGGCCACGCCGAAGACGAGGTTGAGCGGCACGGCGATGGCGGCGACGATCAGCGTCAGGCGGATGGCGGAAAAGGTTTCGGCATCGCCAAGGGCCAGCACGAATTCCGTCACGCCCTTGCGCAGCGCCTCGGTAAAGACGGCGGCGAGCGGCAAAAGCAAAAACAGTGCGACGAAGGCAAGCGCCGTGATCGTCAGCGTCAGTCGGGCAAAGCGGCTTTCGGAGGTGGCGGCGGCCAGTTCCGGCAGGGCGGCGCGAGGGCCGGAGGCCGGACTGAGACCGGGACTGGGTGCTGAGGCGGCGGTCAGGTCATGCGACATAGACATATCTCCGCCGGCTCCAGGCCTGGATCGAGTTGATGAGGAGCAGCATGGCAAACGAGATCGCCAGCATGACCGCGGCAATTGCTGTCGCAGCCGCATAGTTGAACTCTTCGAGCCGGATGACGATCAGCAGCGGCGCGATCTCGGAGACATAAGGCAGGTTGCCGGCGATGAAGATCACCGAGCCGTATTCGCCGACACCGCGGGCAAAGGCGAGCGCAAAGCCGGTGAGGCCGGCTGGCAAGAGCCCCGGCAAAAGCACCCGGCTGATCGTCTGGAAGCGGCTGGCGCCAAGGGTGGCTGCAGCCTCCTCCACTTCCTTGTCGATCTCCTCCATGATCGGCTGCACGGTCCTGACCACGAAGGGCAGGCCGACGAAGATCAGGGCAATGACGATGCCGGCCGGGGTGAAGGCGATCTTGAGGCCAAGCGGCTCCAGGAACTGGCCGATCCAGCCGTTCGGGGCATAGAGCGTCGTCAGCGCAATGCCGGCAACCGCGGTCGGCAGCGCAAAGGGCAGGTCGACCATGGCGTCGATCACCCGCTTGCCGGGGAACCGGTAGCGCACCAATACCCAGGCGAGGATGACGCCGAAGACGAGATTGATAACGGCAGCGATAAAGGCCGTGCCGAAGGAGATCTTCAAGGCATTGAGCGTGCGCGGATCAAGCGCCAGCGCCACGAACTGCGCCCAGCCGAGCCCGCTGGCGCGAAACACCAGACCCGACAACGGGATCAACACGATCAGAACCAGCCAGCTCAGCGTGATCCCGAGCGACAATCCAAATCCAGGCAAAACACTCGGCTGGCGAAATCGCCACCGGTTCCCATTGCGTCGCTCCGTCACCTTTCGGTCACCTCTTAGCCCCGCAGCCGCGAGCGGCTGCGCTATCCCCTCATCCAAACCGATCTTCAAACCGCCGGTTGGCCGGCTTGTTCGAGCGCCGGTATCTTTCGGCGCCAAACTACCAATTTCATGGGCTCCAACAACGCAAATTTTTGACGCTTCGGCGGCCGGAAGGGAAACTGATTTTCGCTTCTGACCGCGTCTCAAGAAACACTCTGCTCCCAACTTTGTTCCATGCCTGACATCTAAAATGATGGAAGGCAAACGATGCAGCTGAAAAGTTATGCTATAGAATTTATAGATATTGAATGTTCCTTGCTTACGCGCTGTGTCCCACTCTTCCATAATCAAGCCATGAATCGGGCGCGGCAGAATGCGCGGCCGTTACTTTGAAACATTCTCGTAAGCGGCTGATGTCATGGCAACAACGCTCATCATTCCCGGGCTGTTCGGATCGGGCAGCGGCCACTGGCAGCGCCATTGGCTCAATGACAATCCGCAGGCGGTTCTTGTCGAACAGGACGATTGGGATCGCCCGAGGCTCGATCTCTGGCGCGACAGGCTCGAACACGAGATCTTCCGGCATGGAACAGTCGACCTCGTGGCCCACAGCCTCGGCTGCCTTCTGGTCGCCAATCTCGTGCGGCGCCCGCTCGCCCGGCAGGTGCGCAGCGCCTTGCTCGTCGCGCCGTGCGATCTCGGTCCGACCGATCGGCTTCATCCGGGCGCCATCGACTTCGGGTCGATGCCCGACCTGCCCTTGCCTTTTTCGAGCCTCGTCGTCGGCAGCCTGAACGACCCCTATATGCCTTTCGACCGCCTGCGTCATTTTTCGACCCGCTGGGGGAGCCGCCTCGTCGATCTTGGCCATGCCGGGCACATCAACATTGCCAGTGGTTTTGGCCGCTGGTCGCATGGCTATGACCTATTGAGGGTGTTGAACGGGATTTCGCGTCGGGAGTTTGCACGTGCGCAGCCGGGCGAATTTTCAGAGCAGTTACCCTTGCCAAACGGCGTGGCTTGAACGCTCCAGAGCATGGCGAGGGAGACCGCTTTGCGTGGTCGTGTCACACGGCCCTTGATGTCGGCGCCGTTTCGCGCTCTAATAACGCACAAAGTTTATAGAGTATACCGTCTAGGGATGCGCATGCGCCAAGGTGCCAGGCCAGCCGGGATAGGACATACGGGCTCGACCGTCCTTGCGGCGGACGATATCTTCTCGCGACCCTGCAGATGGTCGCCGATACCCTCACAATTCGGTCGGTGTCTGCGTTGAGGACCGAAACAGCCATGCATTTCAAACTTTGCCGGCGGGGCCGGCCATAGGAGAGTGCACATGACTGTCCATGGATTGTTTGCCAAGACGTCTCCGACGGAAATGAGTTCCAGGGGCAAGCCGCATATCGCCATCGTCGGCCGCGGTTTTTCCGGTGTAATGATGGCTATCGCCCTGATGAAGTCTGTGCGGGCCGCCTTTCACGTCCATCTCTTCGATCCGCAACCGACGATCAGCGGCGGGCAGGTCCTGGCCGCCGCCCAGAGCGGCGAAATCCTCAACAGCCGCGTTCGCGACCTTTCGGTGGCCGCCGGTCAGCCCGAAGACTTCAACGACTGGCTCTCGGCCAATGCCGAGTTTCGCGCCGCCGTGCCGGCCGCCATTCCCGGGTTCCAGCAGATCTTCGTGCCGAAGAGCATCTTCAGCGACTATGTTTACCAGCGCTTCTCCGAGGCGCTGACGCGCCGGCCGGATATTTCGATGCAGCTCTCCTGTCAGGCGGTGCTTGGTCTTCGCAAGCAGGCTAATGGGCGCTTTCTCGTGGTGCAGGAGAACGCGACGGTGGAATGCGACGCCGTTGTGCTGGCGACTGGTTTTGGTTTGCGCCGCGGCGAGATGGAAGTTGCCGACGAGGAAAAGCCACTGGTGCGCGCCCGTCGTCTCGTCGTGCCGCGCCACACGGTCCTGCTCGGTAGCGGAGTCCGGGTGGTCGACCGCCTGCTGCAGCTTCGCGATAACGGCTTTGCCGGCGAGGTCACCATCCTCTCCCGCCATGGTTTCCTGCCGCAGCCGCATACCCGTCTTTCGGCAGCGCCGACATTTCCGGTCGAGCCGATGCCGACGCGGCTCGGCGAGATCGTTCGCTTCGTCCGGCAGGCCTGTGCCGAGGCAGAAGAAGCAGGGCTCGGCTGGCAGGCGGCCATGAACGGCCTGCGTCGACGGGCGCGGTCCTTGTGGCAGGCGCTGCCTGAGGAAGAAAAACATCGCTTTAACCGGCACCTGCGGTCGATCTACGACAGCCACCGCAATCGCCTGCCGGCACCCCTCTACCTGCGTCTCCGGCAGGAGCTTGCCAGCGAGCGGACCGTGCTACGCAAGGGCTGGGCCGGCCGGCGCCGTCCGGAAGGGTTGATGGTGCGCTTTGCCGGTGAAAGCCAGGAGACGCTGCTGTCAGCCGACCAGGTGATCGACTGTCGTTGTTCGGCGCCTGACCTTCAGGCGCCGTTGATGCAGAGCCTTTTTTCCGGCGGCCTTGCCGAGCCCGACGAACTCGATCTCGGCATTGCCGTCAGCCCGGCGGGCGAAGTGCTCGCGGGCGGAGCCCCGACGCGCGATCTCTACGCAATTGGGCCGCTCGGCGTCGGCAGCCTGCCCGACATCGATCTCGTGCCGGAAATCGTCACGCAGACCTATGCCGCGGCGCGACTGATCGCAACCCGGAACCGGGTCACTCTGAAGACTGGCTAAGGCTTGCCGCTTAACGCCGCGTTGCCCAGGGCACCAGCCAGCGCTCGATGAGGCGTGCCGCCAATTCGAACAGGAAGGCGACAGCGGCGATCACGACGATACCGGCGATGACCACGTCGGTCACAAGGAACTGGGCGGCGGACTGGATCATGAAACCGAGGCCGCGGGTTGCGGCGACGAGTTCGGCCGCCACCAGCGTCGACCACCCGGCGCCGAGCGCGATACGGGTTCCCGTGAGGATCGAGGGCAGGGCGCTCGGCACGATGACATGGCGCAGCACCTGCAGCCGCGACGCGCCGAAGGAGCGCGCCGCATTGACGTGATCGGCCGACGCGGAACGGACGCCCGTTGCCGTCGAAAGGATGACCGGCGGTAACATCGCCAGTGCAATCACCGCAATCTTCGACGCTTCGCCGATGCCGAGCCAGATGATCACCAGGGGAAGATAGGCAAGCGGCGGCAGCGGTCGCAAGAATTCGACGATCGGATCGAGGATGCCTTTGCCGAGACGGCTCGCTCCGATGGCAAGGCCGGCGGGAATGCCGGCGACGAGGGCGACGGCAAGCGCGCCGAAGATCCGCAGCAGGCTGGCGCCGACGTGCTCAGCGAGCGTCGCATCGACAAAACCGGTGATGGCAAGGCTCCGGAGTGCCTGGTAGACGGCAACCGGTGACGGCAGGAACAGCGGCGAGACGAAACCATAGCTGGAGGCAAGGCTCCAGAGGAAAAGCAGTGCCGTAGTGGTCGCGAGCGAAATCCAGACAAGCGGCAATGGTGGTCGGTCGGCGCTCTGTTCCGGTTGCTCGTCTAGGTGACGTGCCGTCGGCATGATGGGCGGCAGGCCTTCAACCGAGATGCTCATGCGGCAATTCCTTCTTCTTCGGCATGGATGAGCACGGTCAATTCGTCCTGCAGGCGGCGAAAGGCGGCTGAGCTGCGGATTTCCGAAAGCGGTGTCCCTGCGAGGTGATCGCGGCCGAAGGTCGTGAAGATTTCGCTGGTGATCCGGCCGGGGTTGGGGGCAAGCACGATAACCCGCGTTGCCAGCAGCAGCGCCTCCTCGATGCTGTGGGTGATCAGGAGGGCGCCGACGCGATTCCGTTGCCATATGTCCAGAAGAAAGCCCTGCATACGGCTGCGGGTCAGCGCGTCGAGCGCGCCGAGCGGCTCGTCCATCAACAGAAACTTCGGGCTGGAGGCGAGCGCACGGGCAATGCCGACACGCTGGCGCATGCCGCCCGACAGTTCCCAGACATGCCGCTCGGCTGCATCGCTGAGCCCGACCTGATCGAGAAGGGCTCGCGCCCGCCGAAGCCGATCCGCCTTGGAAAAACCGCGCAGGCGCAGGGGAAAGGCGACATTGTCGAGGGCAGTCAGCCACGGATAGAGTGCATCGTCCTGGAACACGACGGCGCGCTCTGCCCCTGGGCCGGCGACCGGCGCGCCATCGAGCCGAACGCGGCCGCTGCTTGGTTTCACGAAGCCAGCAGCAAGATTGAGAAGGCTGGTCTTGCCGGAGCCGGAGCGGCCGATGACGACAACGAACTCGTCGTGGTCGATCGACAGATCGATCGATGCAAGCACCGGCGTGTTCCGGCCGGCATCGGCCGCGTATCGCAATGTGACATTCTCAAGCGAGAGGACGGACATGCTGTTCTCCTGGCATGGCGAAGTGCGCCCGCCCGAAGATTTCATCCGGGCGGGCAGCAATTGAGTGAACGTCAGAACGAGAGCTTTGCCGCTTCCTGCGCCCAGCGGGCGGAAACGTAGGGCGCGTAGTCGGGGAGGACTGCCGGGATCTTGCCCTGTTCGAGCAGGAAGGCCGAGGTCTGGGCGATCGCCTTGACGGTCGCGCCGCCGAGAAGATCAGCGCTCGCCTGCTCTTCGAGCGAAGGGAAGTAATAGCCCTTTAGCAGGTTCGGCACCTCCTCGGGCTTTGCACCGGTGAGCCGTGCGATCTTCTCGGCCTGGGGCGAGCCCGCGCTCCAGGCCTCCGGCTTGGTGCGGTAGTCCGCATAGGCGTCGCCGGTCACCTTGACGAAGCCGGTGACGATTTCAGGATGTTCCTCGGCAAACTTCTTGCTGACGATCCAGGCGTCGAAGGTCGGGCCGCCCCATTTCGCGACGTCGCTCGATGTCGCAAGCACGGTCGCGGTCTTCTTGATTTCGGAGAGAACCGGATCCCAGACATAGGCGCCATCGATATCGCCGCGCTGCCATGCAGCGGCGATCTCCGGTGGCCGGAGGTTGAGGATTTCAACCGCCTTCGGGTCAATGTTCCAGTGTTTCAAGGCGGTGAGCAGGCTGTAATGCGCCGTCGAGACGAAGGGCGTTGCAATCTTCTTGCCGGCAAGCTCTTCCGGCTTGTCGATTCCCTTGACAGCCAGCGCCTCTGCGTCGCTGATCAGGCCGACGACGAAGATTGTTTCAAGCGGAATTTGGCGGCTCGCGGCGGCGGCCAGCGGCGAGGATCCGACATAGCCGATGTCGATCGACCCGGATGCAAGTGCCGCAATCACGTCTGCGCCACCGTCGAATTTCTGCCAGGTGATCTTGGCGCCGGTCACCTTCTCATAGGTCCCGTCTGCCTGCGGCACGCGCGACGGCTCGACGATGGGCTGGTAGCCGATGGTCAGCGTCGTTTCGTCCGCATGGGCTGGAAGGGAAAGCTGGCTCGCCGCCAAGAGGGCGGCACTGGCGGCAAGAAGGGTGCGTCTGCGGATCGTCATCGTATGCTCCTCAACGGTTGCGGCTTCCTCGGGAAGTCCTCACATTATGTTGATTAAAAGCATGGATTTTATGTAGATAAATTATTCCGCTTTTTGTGGCTTTGCAGAGAGCCCATTCCAAATTTGAGATCCGTGGCAGCGCTCTGTGCCATGCATGGAAAGCAGCGTCAGAACTGCACGCCGCCGTAGCGGCCGTTGTGGTAGACGATCGGTTCGCCGGTCCCCGCGCTAATCGCCACCACCCGACCGAGGATGATCGCATGGCTATGGCGCTCGATGATCTCCTCGACCTCGCAATCGATGGCGGCAAGCGCGCCGGCAAGCGCCGACGCGCCGCTGGCAAGCCGGATCCATTCGGCGCCATCGTAGCGAGCGGCGCCCTTGGTGCCATCGACACCGGAGAAACGCTCGGCGACCCTTTGCTGTTCGCGCGACAGAAGGTTGACGCAGAAATGCCGATAGCGCTCGATGACCGGCCAGGTGGAGGATGTGCGGTTGATGTTGACGATCATGGTCGGCGGATCGACGGCGAGCGCGGTTGCGGAGGTCACGGTGGCGCCGGTACGCTCTTCGCCTATCCCTGCGGTGATGACGGAGACGCCACCTGAGAAGTTGCGCATGGCCGCCTTCAGCGCGGGCGTGGTGATCGACCCGTAACCATTGGCGGTCGGAACGATGGCATCGAATGCGGGAGAAGCGGCAAGCGCAATGGTCATGGCCAAATCCTCGAAAAATTTAATCTAATTCCCGGTCGCTCACGGCTGATGCGGGAAAAATTTTTCCTCACATCAAGGATGATCGTCCGAATTCTTATTGTCAATAAATTTTATAGAGTTTATGCTTTTTGGCAATCGAGGGACGCTCTTGCGTGCCTCCGAAGGAACCTGCGAGGAGGCTTGCGCGAATGGGAATTGTGCCCGACGAAATCCCCGAGAAGATCCCCGAGAAGATCAATGTGCTCTGGTTTCTGCCGACCCACGGCGATAGCCGCTATCTCGGAACCACGCGCGGCGGCCGAAACGTGGACCTCAATTATCTCAAGCAGGTCGCGCAGGCCGCCGATACGCTCGGCTACTATGGCGTGCTCATCCCGACGGGGCGGAGTTGCGAGGACAGTTGGGTGGTCGCTTCGGCGCTGGCGCCGCTCACTGAAAAGTTGCGGTTCCTGATCGCGGTTCGGCCCGGCCTGCTTTCGCCCACGCTCGCGGCACGCATGACGGCCACGCTGGACCGTCTCTCGGGCGGACGGCTGCTGATCAACGTCGTTACCGGCGGCGATCCGATCGAAAACAAGGGCGACGGCATACATCTCGCGCATGGCGAACGCTACGAGGTGACCGAGGAATTCCTGAACGTCTACAAGGCCGTGCTTCGCGGAGAAGAGGTCGATTTCAAGGGGAATCACTTCGATATCGAAGGCGGGAAGCTCCTGTTTCCGTGCGTACAGCAGCCCCACCCGCCGCTTTATTTCGGCGGCTCCTCCGGCAAGGGCCAGGAGGTGGCAGCGCGCACGATCGACAAGTACCTGACCTGGGGCGAGCCGGTCGAGGACGTTGCCCGCAAGATCGCCGAAGTGCGCGCCCTGGCCGAAGCCGAGGGCAGGGACGTTACCTTCGGCATCCGCCTTCATGTGATCGTTCGCGAAACCGCAAAGGAAGCGTGGCAGGCCGCCGACGAACTGATACGATATGTGGATGACGACACGATTGCTGCCGCACAGAAGGTGTTCGAGCGCATGGATTCGGTTGGTCAGAGCCGCATGAGCCGCCTGCATGGTGGTCGCCGTGACAAGCTCGAAATCGCTCCCAATCTCTGGGCCGGCGTCGGTCTGGTGCGCGGAGGGGCGGGAACGGCGCTCGTCGGCGATCCCGATCAAGTCAGGGCGCGCATGGAAGAATACCGACAAATCGGCATCGACAGCTTTATCCTGTCCGGTTACCCGCATCTCGAAGAGGCCTATCGCTTCGGTGAACTGGTTCTGCCGCATCTGCCGCTGGCCCACGCCGTCCCGGCACGCGAGACATCGATCAACACCGGGCCGTTCGGCGAAACCATCGCCGGCGATCATCGCCCGAAGCTGAAGGTCTCCCAGTCGTGACAGCTGTGCGGCGACCGGTCATTGCCATTGTCGGCGGCGGCTTCACCGGCGCAGTGGTCGCGGCGAACCTTGCACGCCATGCCGCCAGCGACGGCGCCGCCATCGTGGTCTTCGAGCCGCGAGACCGGCTCGGCGCGGGCCTTGCCTATGATAGCGGCAATCCCGCCCATCGCACGAATGTGCCTGCGGCCCGCATGAGCCTCGTTCCTGATGATCCCGACGATTTTTTGAACTGGCTGGCGGCCCATGGCGAGCCACGCGGCGACCCGGACGCAAGGGCGGCCGATGGCCATCTTTATGTGCGGCGGGCGGTGTTCGGGCGATACGTCGGCGCGTTCGTCGCGCCGTTCGTGCGGAGCGGCAAGGTCGTGCACCGGCGCGAGCGCATCGCGCGCATCGAGCGGCGTGGAGCGCGCTGGAAGCTGACCTCCGACGCTGGGACGGAGCTGCTGGCCGACATCGTCGTGATCGCCACGACGCATCCCTCGCCTTGTGCGCCGAAGCGCGTTGCACAGGCGCTCGAAGGCCACCCGCGTTTCGTCGCCGACACTACGGTCGCTGGGTCTCTCACCTGCCTTCGTCCCGATGATCACGTTCTGGTGCTTGGAAACGGCCTGACGGCGGCGGACGTGATTGCGTCGCTGAGGCTCGCCGACCACCGCGGCTCGATCGTCGCCCTGTCGCGCCGCGGACTTCGTTCGCGAGGCCATGCGGGAAGAGCACAGGAACCCTTCGGCGATTTTGTCGGTACCCCGGCGCGAACCGCGCTCGAACTGCTTCGACGCGTGCGCCTGGCGGTGCGGCAGGCCGCTCAGGCGGGGCTCAGCTGGCATGCGGTTTTCGACGCTTTGCGTAGCCAGGGCGGACAAGTCTGGCGGGCGTTGCCGGTTGCAGAGCGACGCCGCCTCGTGCAGCGCCTGCGACCGTTCTGGGACGCCCACCGGTTCCGCGTGGCGCCGCAGATCGATGACGCGATCCGGCAGGCAATCGAGACGGGACAGTTGCGTGTCCTCGGCGCTTCGATCGAGGGCGTCGAGCGCTACGGTCAGGTCATCGCGGTCGATATCCGTCACCGGCAGACGCGCATCCGGGAACGCCTGTTGTTCGATGCCTGCGTCGTGACGACCGGCCCGGCGCATACGGGTATTCTTTCCAGCCAGGACTGGCTCGCGGATCTGGCGTCGAAGGGCTGGCTGCGCCTAGACAGTGTCGGACTGGGGCTTGCCTGCGATGAGGCGAGTCGGGCGATCGGGACGAGTGGCGTGGCCGAGAGATCGCTGATCGTTGCCGGGCCGCTGGCGCGCGGCACCTTCGGCGAACTCATGGGCCTGCCGCAGGTCAACGATCACGCCATCTTCATTGCCGATGAGATCGCCGAGATGCTGGCGCGGCCGGACAGGGTCGCCACCCGCCGCAGGTCGGCGTCATCCGTTCGGCAACGACTGGTCACGACCCTCGACGGCGCCGCCAGGCGTTGAAGCCGGAGCCTCGCCGTCGAGCCGGCGGGACCAATCTTCGACAGCCCGCGTCTGCAGGCGCTTGGCTGCATAGTCCCGCCAATTCGGGGGCAGGATGGCGAGATCGGCGATTTCGGACAGGGCATCGCAGTTGAGCGTATCGACATAGAGATAGTGCCACAGCCGGGCGATCGTCCATTCGGGATAGCGCCGCTCGACGAGTTGCATCCGCTCACCGGGCGAAACCAAGCCGGTTTCGATGACCCGGTAGTACCATCCCGTTCGGCCGGTCTGCTGGACGCGGCGGGCCATATCCGGCAGATCGAAACGGCGGTTCAGCTTCCAGCAGGGTTGCCGGCCCTGGCTCACCTCGAGAAGGGCTTTACCAAGGCGGAACTGGTCGCCGACCGCGACATCTCTTTCCGTCAATCCCAAGGCCGAGATGTTCTCGCCGAAGGCGCCCGGCTGCTCCAGCCTGGCTACGCTTCCGAGATCCTTGACCCAAGCCTCGTAGTGGTCGCGCGGGTAATGATGCACGGCCTTATCCGGGCCACCGTGCCTCTTCAGATCACCCTGATGGTCGCCGGCAAAGCCGGTTGTGCCGAGATGTATCGGCCCGAGAGCCGGATGTTTGTCGATACCGCTTAAGGTTCCGCGGTCGTCGATCGGCGTGAGGGTGCCGATGAGCAGGGCGTCGAGCGCAATCGGGACCTGCTCAACCATCGACGTTCTCCAGCCATTCGCCGATCATCGACGCGGCCGCCGCCTCCAGGCGAGGCCCGTGACGTCGGGCGTCGGCGCGCAGGCCCGGCACGCTGAGCCCGGCGGACGCCAGTTCGCAGGCGTGACCGACGAGCCAGCGTTCAAAGGCCGCGCCGGCTTGGGCCTCCGGGTGAAACTGAAGGGCGAGCACCGTATTGCCGCGCGCGAAGCCTTGCTGCGCGATCAGCGATGTCGAGGCCAGCAGGTCAGTGCTGGCCGGCAGGTCGTAGGTGTCACCGTGCCAATGCAGGACGGAGACGTCGGCGAGATGGCGGAGGGCCGAGGCCTCGCCGGCGGCGCTAAGGCTCAGCGGCGAAAACCCGATCTCCTTCAGGCCGGAAGGGTAGACGCGGGCGCCGAGCGCGCGGGCGATCAGCTGGGCGCCGAGGCAGATTCCGAGCGTCGGCCGGTTGCCGGCAAGACGTGCCTGAAGCATGGCGATTTCCCCGGCGATGAAGGGATAGGCCCCGTCTTCATAGACCCCGATCGGACCGCCGAGCACGATGACGAGATCGGGCTCCAACGGATCGAAAGAGAGGTAATTTTCGTCGCCGACATTGCGGTACTCGATTTCAAATCCCGCCGCCCGCAGCGGTCCGGAAAAGCTGCCGAGATCTTCGAAATGCACATGTCTGAGGGCGAGCGCCTTTCTGGTCGTCATCGTCTGTTCTCCATGCTCAGAGGTTCTAGCCGGCCCGCGCGTCGGGCACGCATCCTTCGCTCGTGCACCCGGCTGAAGTGGCGGTGGCCGCGCTGAAATCGGGGATCGGGGCGGAAAGGAGTGTCGCAAGACGCGCGCCGATGACCATGTCGTCTTCGATGCCGAAGCGGTGGTGTTCGACATGACCGTCGCGTCCGATGATGATTGCCGTCGGCGTGCCTCGCATGCCGTAGCGCTCCATCGTTTTCGGTATCGGTCCCTGCTCGGAAGGCTGGTCGACGGCGATCGGGAAGGTCAGGCGATACTCATGAATGAAAGCCTTCAGCGCCTCGGGTGTCATGACCGCGTGATGCTCGAACACCGAATGCAGGCCGAGGACCTGAAGATCGGTATCCCGAAAAATGCTCTGGACGCGCTGCATCTGCGGCAGTCCGTGCGAAACGCAGGCCGGGCACAGCATCTGAAACGCATGAAGGAAAACGACCCGGCCGCGAAGCTGCGCAAGGCTCGGACGTTCCTGTGTGTTGAACCAGGTCGAAACGGCGAGTTCCGGAGCCGCGGTCCTGTGATTGCTGTTCATTGTTCTCATCTCCAAGACGGCCGGGCGAACGCTCGTCGCCCGGCCTTTGCGACATGTGCGGATCAGGCGGCTTCGCGAACGAGCTTCACGCCGGGGAAGTCGACCGGAACGGCAAGCGCGACGTTGATGTAGTTGGTGAACAGGTTGAGCGCGACATGCGCGATGATCTCGACGACGTCCTCGTCATCGAAGCCGGCGTCGCGCAAGGTGCGCACATCCGCGTCGGATACCTGTCCGCGCGCCTCGACGAGCTTCTGAGCAAAGGTAAGGGCCGCAGCCGTCTTCGGATCGGAGGACTTGCCGTGCTGCGCTGCCGTCATCTCCTCGGCGGTCGCGCCGGCCTTGCGGCCAAGTGCGGTGTGCGCCGCCAGGCAATAGTGGCAATCGTTGCGATCCGCGACGGCAACGGCGATCTGCTCGCCGAGCTTGGCGCCGAGGCGTCCCTTGCCGAGCGCGCCGAAGGAGCCCCACATGCTGGCAAGGGCCGCCGGTGAATTGGCGACGGCGCGGAACATGTTGGGTGCTACCCCGAAGGCGGAGCGGATTTCGCCAAGCAGTTCGGCGCTGGGGCCAGTTGCCGAAACGGGGTCGACTAGATTAATTCTGCTCATGGTTTTCTCTTTCTATTTGCTGGAGGGAGAAAATTGCCGGTCCGCCGATGGCAGTCGTCGGACCGGCGCCGACATCATCGTCTGTCCGCTTGCGACGCAGGAAACAGCGCTCGCGAATTCCGATGGTGAAGCTTGTGGCGAGGCGCCGGGGGGGGAGCGACGCCTTCGGGACCGCCGGCATTGGCGCCGGCGGCTGGATCGTTTGGCATGATCAGACCGTCTCGCGATTGAAGAGACGCCAGGCCGCCCTTTGTGCTTCGGGTTCTGCTGTTTCGTATTCGCCGCAATCGACGCGCAGTTCCGCCGGTCCGAACGCAGCATCGACGAACGCGCAGTGATGCGGCGCCTTCGGGTCGTCATAGACATGCGGCCGGAAGTATCGACAGTTGACGCACATGCGCTGTTCCGGGATGGCGCCAGCCGCCTGCAGACCACGGATGATCTTGACGAGATGCATGAGCAGATCCTGCTGCTCCAGCCTCGAAAGCGAAGCGATGGCATCCTCCGTGGCTGATGCGAGCCGCCCCGCCTGTCGTACTGCGTCCTCGCCGGCCGGCGTGGTGGCAACCGAAAGGGCGCGCGCGTCGCTCGGATCCGGCCGCTTCTCGACCAGCCCCTTGCGCAAGAGCGCGTTGACCGAGTCCGTCGTCGTCGGCTGGCTGACGCCGAGATAACCGGCGATCTGTTTTACCCGCATTCCGCCGCGTCTACGGGCAACCAGGAAGGTCAGGATCTGCAATTGCGTCGGATTGAGGCCGATCGCTTCCGCACTCGACCAGGCCTCCGTGCGCATGGCCGTCGCTACGCGGGAAAGGCCGTCGCCGATACGGTCGATCAGGGGCGGTGTCGTGTCAGGTTCCTTGCTCATACGGTGATTAATATAGGAATCCTATGTATTGTCAATGCCGACAAAAAAGCGGCGCGAATTTGACGCGCATCAAAGTGGAGGGGGCGTCTCAGGCTTAATCCTCTTCTCGAACAACCCGAGCACGGGCTGGTCGCTCAAATGGAGAAGACGATGTTGAATGCAATCAAGAGCGGATTTGGTATCGCGATCGCGGCAATGCTGGTCGCCGCACCGGCAGCCGCCGCGGACTTCGAAGTGCACATGCTGAACAAGGGCAAGGACGGCGCGATGGTTTTCGAGCCGGCGTCGCTGAAGGTTGCGCCTGGCGACACGGTCACCTTCATCCCGACCGACAAGGGACATAACGTCGAAACCATCAAGGGCATGATCCCCGATGGCGCCGAGGCCTTCAAAAGCAAGATCAATGAAAACTACAAGGTGACTTTCACGGCGCCGGGCGTCTACGGCGTAAAGTGCACGCCGCACTACGGCATGGGCATGGTCGGCGTCGTTCAGGTCGGCGATGCGCCGGCCAACCTGGAAGCGGTCAAGGGAGCGAAGAACCCGAAGAAGGCTCAGGAACGCCTGGACGCAGCCCTCGCGGCGCTCGGTAACTAAGCGACTTCTAGCGCTTCGGAGCGGGGTGGGGACAGGCCGCTCCTGGCGTCTGCGCACTGGGTGAGGCGCGGGCGCCATCATGCGGAACCAATGCGAAGCATTCGCGTTGGTTCCGCATGGATCAGATCACTGCCGAATTGTTTCCGCCATCGCAAATTTCCTATCCGGTCATTTTTGCGCGCATCCTTGGGGCGCTGCTGATGGGCGCGCTCATCGGCTTCGAGCGCGAGGTCAAGGCACGACCAGCCGGCCTCAAGACCCATATGCTCGTCTGCCTCGCAGCCTGCACCTTCGGCATCATCTCGATCGAAAGCGTCCGCCTCGGCGGCTTCTTCGACGAACGCGTCCGCATCGATCCTCTGCGCGTGGTGGAGGCGGTTACAGCCGGTGTCGCCTTTCTTGCAGCCGGCACAATCGTCTTGTCTCGCGGCGAGGTTCAGGGCCTGACGACCGGGGCCAGCCTCTGGCTTGCCGGCGCGATCGGCATTTCGGTCGGCTTCGGCCATTGGATCGTTGCCGGCCTGGCGGTCGGTTCCGCCTTCGCCGTTCTCACCATCATCGGCTACTTCGAAGCCAAGGCCGTGCGACACCAAAAGCCTGACGTGGAGCCGGAGGGTAAGGCGAGCGACGAGGGCGGCAAGAAGCAAGCCTAACGATAGGTTTGCGATAGTCCTGAGCGCCGTCTCGCGGCGGGTTCTGCAAGCCTTAGGGTAATCCCCTGCCGTCCCAGGCTAGGTGCAACGCAATGCTATTCTGCACAGAAAGGTTGTGTCCCGCTGGCGCCCTCGACCCGGCGTCGCTGTCGTGTCTTCAGGGGCGAGCCATCTGTTTATGACCCGGTGAAAGCCGCCTGCGCCATATGGCGTGGCGAGGAAATGTGTTCGGCAATCCCGATCGAAACGGCTAAGCTCGTAAGCGGCCTGTTTCCAAGGAAGGTTCAATGGACGCCACCGGTTCCCTTGCTGCCAAGCTGTTGTCTGAGACCCTGATGTTCGACCAGACGTCATTGGCTGCGTTGGAAGCCTTGGCCGCCAATTCCGATCGCGGCATCGTGCGGCGTGGCGAGATCCTGGTTCGCCAAGGCGAGTCGTCGGACCGGTTTTTCGTGGTCCTGTCCGGCCGCTTTACCGTGCACCGGGATGACGTCTCCGACCCTATTGCCGAGATAGGGCAGGGCGAACTCGTTGGCGAGGTCGGTTTCTTCGCCGGGCTGCCGCGCATGGCTACGGTCGTTGCTGCTCGCGATTCCATTGTTCTTTCGATCTGTGACCACCAGTTCGAAAAGGCGGCGAGTGCCCTGCCGAGCCTGCGCCAATCGGTCACCACGTTTCTGGCGCGACGGTTTGCCAAGCAGGCACCGGCTTCGCCGCATGCCGAGGGCGCCTGCCGGATAAGGACGCTCGCGATTGTTGCTGCCGGAAGCAGCCGGGTTTCTCCCCGCTTCATCGACCTGCTGCGCAAGGCTTTTTCCGGATCCACGCGCACGGCTTTCCTGGCGAGGGCCGACATCGAAGAGCGCTTTCCCGGCGTTCCGATCGATGATCAGCCGGTGCTGGACTGGCTCAACCAATTGGAAGCCAAGACCGGAGGCCTCGTCTACATCGCCGACGACGAACCAAGCGACTGGACGCGTGTCTGCATCCGCCAGGCCGATGGTGTCCTGTTGGTCGGCGAGCCGTCCGGCTCTGCAAAACTCAACCCGTCAGAGCAACTGGCGCTGTCAGTGCACTCGCCATCGAGCGTGCGGCTCGCTCTGGTGCACGACAAGCGCGCCGCAACGGTCGCCGGCACCAGCGGCTGGCTGAACGAGCGCCCCGGAATCCGGCAGCATCATCACGTGGCGCTCGACGACATTGAGGATGTCGAGCGTCTGGTCCGCTTCATTGCCGGCGAGGCGAGGGGCTTTGTCGCAGCCGGCGGGGGCTCGCTCGGATGCGCGCATCTTGGCGTCCACAAGGCTTTTATCGAGGCCGGCGCCTCCTTCGACTATCTGGGAGGCACCAGTTCGGGGGCGGCCATGATGGCGGGCTTCGCCCGCGGCATGAACGCCGACGAGATCAATCGTGGGACGCACGAGATCTTTGTCCGCAGTCGCGCCTTTCGTCGGCTGACCGTGCCGCAATATGCGCTGCTGGATCACAAGGTGCTCGACCGCACGCTGCAGGCGGAATATGGCGACGTTCTTATCGAAGACCTCTGGCTGCCATTTTTCGCGCTGTCGACCAATCTCAGCACAGGGCAAGCGCATGTCCATCGCCGCGGAAAACTATGGCAGGCCGTCAGAGCGTCGGGTTCGATCCCCGGCATACTGCCGCCCTTCTTCACGGCCGACGGTGACATGCTGGTCGACGGGGCGATCATGAACAATCTGCCACTGGAACAGATGAAGGAACTGAAGACAGGCCCGAACGTCGTCGTGAGCCTGGGTGGGGGCGGTCCGGGAAAACAACACATCGACTATGACAGTATTCCCGGCGCGTCCGAACTGACCGTTCGGTTGCTCAACCCCTTCGGCCGCTCGGGCTTGCCGAAAATCCCCAACCTGATCCAGGTCATTGCCGCAAGCATGCTGGCGCACCGGCCGCAGGAGATCGCTCTCGGGGAAAAGGACATCCTGATTTCCCCACCAGTCTCGGCGGCGATAAGCTTTATGGATTGGAGCCGGCACTCCGAACTGTTTGCCGAAGCTTATTATTGGGCGAAATCATGGATTGATGAGCGTATTGGCGAGAACGACCCGAGGATGGAGGCCATTTGCGGCCTGCCGGCCCGCTATGGCTCGCCGGAAACACATGGCAGCGCGCAGGCGCATTCCGCGCTCTAGGATGCGCCCCGGCATCCGTGGCCTGATCGTTATGTAAGGCCCGCGAGTGCTTTGCATGCGCATGGATTTTCGACTGATCTTGCCGCCCCTGTTAAGTTGTCACTGTCCTCTTGCGGTTGTGGTATTTTAGGATAGCCTTGCATCGGGAGAGCCAGTCGCGGTTCTTTCGTTTTGCAGTGAAAAGACCAATGAATAGAGGGCCATCGGAGATATAGCGGCTCGCATTCGAAAATGTTTCGTCCCCGAATTGCACTGCCATTTGGGTTTCCTTGGATGTAACTGCGGGACGTCCCTGGTCATGTGATGCACGGAAGCCGTGTATCGCTTCGTCACAGAGCGCCCATTTGCTTGAAGTGGATCGACGTGATGTCTGACAACAAGAATGCCGGCGCACCTCCAAGTGCACAGGACCTCAGAATGCAGATGCTCCAGCGTGAAATGGACGAGATGGACAAGGAGCGGCGACTAAAATCCATCGAAGAGCAAAAGCTCGCCGACTTTGCCGCGGATTTTCTCAAGAAGCATGTAACGGAAGAGGAAATCGCCATCGTTCGCCGGCTGGTCGCGAACGCCGTGAAGGCCGGCAAGTTCGAAGCGATGGTCTACAGCTTCCCGTCCGAGCTTTGCACTGACAGCGGCCGCGCGATCAACAGCGGCGACCGGGATTGGCCGAACACGCTGCAGGGAAAAGCAAAAGAGTTCTTTGATCGCTATCAGGCCTTCGGCAAGCCAAGTGGCTACAAGTTGAAGGCGATGATCATCAACTTCCCGGGTGGCGTGCCCGGTGACGTCGGGTTCTTCTTGAACTGGGCTCCCGAAAAAGCCTGAGTACGACCGTCCCGGCGTCGCATCGCGTTGTCACGCTGCGGCTCGTCCCCGATCGAAAGTGTTCAAAGCCCGCACCTTTGGTGCGGGCTTTTCAGTCTTATAAAACGTCGGGCACGTTTCTACGCACGTGGTCGTCCGCAGCAAAGTCATCCGGCCGTTTCTGGCGCTTGCCGAGATCGGGCTCCGAGAATTTCACGCGCTCGTATGGGATCGACGAGAGAATGTGCGAGATGCAGTTGATGCGGGCACGCTTCTTGTCATCCGACGGTACGATCCACCAGGGCGCGAAATCGGTGTCCGTCATACGGATCATCTCGTTGTAGGCGCGGGTATAATCCCACCAGCGGCGATAGGATTCGACGTCCATCGGGCTGAGCTTCCACTGGCGCAGCGGATCGGCAATGCGCTGCCGGAAGCGCTTTTCCTGCTCCTTCTCGCTGACGTCGAGGAAGTATTTAAGCAGGATGATGCCGCTTTCGACCATGGCCGCTTCGAAACGCGGCGCGAGCTCGAGAAAGCGTCGGGCACTGTCATCCGAGCAGAAACCCATAACGCGCTCGACGCCGGGGCGGTTATACCAGGAGCGATCGAAGATCACGATCTCGCCAGCGGCGGGCAGGTGCTGGATATAGCGCTGCATGTAAATCTGCGACTTCTCGCGGTCGGTCGGCGCCGGCAGCGCGGTCACGCGGAAGACGCGTGGGCTGACACGCTCGGTCAGCCGCTTGATCACGCCGCCCTTGCCGGCCGCATCGCGGCCTTCGAAGACGATGACGATGCGCGCGCCTGTTTTCTTCACCCAGGCCTGCAGATGGGCGGTTTCCTGCTGCAGCCGGGCGAGCTCCTTGGCATAGCCCTCGGATGACGAGTCGTCCGAAGTCGTCGCGTCGGCGGCTATTTCGCCTTCGCTCTTGTCTTTGCCCTTTTTCTTCTTGCCGTCATGCTTGCCCATTTTTCCCTCCCGTTCGGACATGGTCATCTGGCTTGATCTCGACAGAACCGGTCGGCTGACCGTCGTTCCGCCCGTATTTGGTCTCGTAAGCGTCGAGCGCATCTTCCATCCCCTCGAAGATCATACCCGGGCCGATCTTCTCGACGACCCCGGAGCGCTCGAGCAGGGCGCGCGCATCGGTGTGCAACTCGGCCAGACCGAGCGTGACGCCGCGGTTCTTCAGGTCGCTCTGCAACTCTCCAAGCATGTCCGCGGCGGTGCTGTCGATTTGCGGGATGGCGCTCGCATCGATCACCAGCCAGCGGGCGGGTTGCGGCAGGCTCTCGGCGATCACCTCGAGGCGCTCGCGGACGTAATCGGCGTTGTAGAAAAGCAGACTATCTTGAACCATGCAGGCACCGAAGCCTGGAACCGGACGTGCCTCGGTCATGCGATGCAGTTTGTAGAAGCCGTCGCGCCCGGGGATGCGGCCCAGCATGGCGTCGTGCGGATACATGGTCTGCAAGATGAGGTAGACCAGTGTTGCAGCGATGGCGATGACCACGCCGTTCAGCACGCCGAGGCCGATCGGTCCCCAAAGGGCAATCAGCGCGAAAATGAACTCGATGCGGTTGACGGTCCAGATCCGTCTCAGGCCGTCGATGTCGATCAGGCTGAGCGCCGTTGCCGCAAGGATCGCCCCGAGCGCGGCGACCGGCAGAATGCGAAGGACGTCACCAAGAAAGAGCAGCACCACCATCAGGGTCCCCGCCGCAACGAGGCTCGCGATCTGCGACCGCCCACCGACGGCGAAATTCACGGCCGTGCGTGAATCCGAGGCGGTCACCGGAAACGTCCCGAACAGTCCTGCCGCGATGTTGGCGGCCCCGAAGCCGCTCAGTTCACGGTTCGGATCGACGCGGTAGCCGCCGAGCGCCGCAAAACTGCGCGCTGCGATGACGCCGGAACCGAAACTGACGAGGAAGATTGCCGCGCCGCCGGTCAGCAATCCATCGATCGGCAGACCCTCGAGACGAGGCAGGACGAAGGTCGGCAAGCCGTCGGGAATGTTGCCGACGACCGTCATGCCGCGCCCTTCGAAGTCGAAGAGATATGACAACAACACCGCGACGAAGACGACGATAACAGGACCTGGAACGGGTGAGCGATAGAAGCGGGCGACCTGCAGCAGCGCAAAACACGCCAAGGCAAACACCAGAGTGGGCCAGTGGATGGAGCCGGCCTGCCTCAGAAGTTCGAGAATAGGGCTGATCAGCCCGTCCGACTCGATCTGGACGCCGGTGACGCGCTTGATCTGTCCAACCAGAATCGAGAGGGAAATTCCAGCAAAGAAGCCTGTGAGGATCGGGCGCGAAAGAAAGGTCGCGAGCACGCCGAGACGGACGAGGCGTGCAATCAGGCAGAGGATGCCGACGATGAGGGCCAGCAGGGCCGCCGCCGTTACGCGGTCAGCGCCACCGGCAGAGGAGGCGAATACCGTCGTCAGCACGGCCGCCAGCACCGTCATCGTCGCCGCATCCGGTCCGACGATCAGTTGCCGCGACGGACCGAAAAGGGCGTAGGCGACAAGCGGCGTGATGCTCGCATAAAGGCCCGTCTCGGGCGGCAGCCCGGCGATGGCGGGATAGGCGATGGCGCTCGGCAATCCGACCGCGGCAATGGCGACGCCTGCGGAAATGTCACTGCGCAACCAACTTCCCTGATACCCCTTAAGGTTGTCCAGAAGCGGCAGGCGAGGCAGGTTCAGCATGCTGACGGTCCCCGGGGGCACAGCCCTCTTAAAGTGCTCTAAACGCTACAAATCAGGCTGCGCGGGAAGCGCAAACAATGCACTCTATCATTGCGTACATTAGGGTTGCAAAACTTTCCTTTCATCGGCTTCGACAAAAAGAATAAAAGTTGCAGACAATTAGAGGTGGCCTGCCGCGTCGATCCGGCAAGTGCCGGACCGAGGGATCTGCACCAAGTTATGAAGCCCGTGTCAGCTGAGCTTCAACGCTTCAGTAGTAGGGGGAGACACACGCCTGCCGCGGACCGTAATACGGCTGGAACGTGTCGTCATAGGCCCTGTAGGACCGGTAACGAGCGTAGCACCAGCGGGTGTGGGCGCTGCCTCCGTAATAGGTTTGGCGATAGTAGCGCGGCGCATAGTAGCGTGGGGCGGAATAGGTCGGGCCGTAATAGCCTTCGTCATAATAGCCCGGGCCATAGTAGCGAGGCTGCGCGAGCAGCCCGCCGATGATCGCGCCGGTTGCCAATCCGCCGAGCGCCCATGCCCAGTCATCGCCACCGCCGTGGTGATGCCCGTGGTTGTAGCCGCCGTGATAGCCGCCGCCGTGGTGCCTGTACTGAACCGGTTGGACTTGAGATGCCCCGATCTCCGCCGTAACGGCTGGAGGAAATGCCATGGCCGGCGGAACACTCGTAGCCACCGCCGCCAGTGACAAGGCAAAGATTGCTAGCCTCTTCATTGGCTTCACCTTCTTTCCACCCCGCGCCCGATTATAGCGCGGAACCGGTTCGATAGCACTTCGTTTTCCAGGTGCTTCCGCCGCCCGACCAAGCGCCTGTCTATTTGAGGACAGTCACGCTCAATACGCCTTCTTCGATCTTTCCGTCTTCATAGGGGGAGCGAATGACAAGCCGGTCGCGGCCGGTATAGCCGGGGTTCGGCGTATAGTAGGCGACGACGCCATTCACCTTGGTTGTCGCGCATTTTGACTGCTTGCCCACCAGTTTCGGATAGACCGCCTCGTGGACAATCTCCAGGTGGCCATGCTTGGGCTTCTCCGCAATCGTCATCGCCGGATAGTCGATCTGGCTGCAGTTATCGTCGATATGCCAGTTCTTGGCGACGAGCGTCTTCACGCCGCTGCGCGCCGTGATCGATAGCGCCTGCTGCCGGGAATCGTCGGAGGTTGTGGTGCAAGCCGACAAAGCGACAACGATTACGGGCAAAAAGAGATATCTAAAGGTTTTCATGAGCAATCCTGAGAATACTTTAAGTTTGGATTTAAGTCGCATGAGGGCCCGGGCCGCACCCGTTTCATCGAGATGCACCCCTTGGATCCACACGTTTTGCGTGTGCGATCATGCATTCTTTGGTCTCGGGGGACAGGGGGTGTCCTTCGCTCGTCGATCACGTGACTTTCAAACATTCCGGGCAAACCGGATGAGAACCTCGTTCACGACATCGGGGCGCTCCTGCGGCAGCCAATGGCCGCTGCCGGGCACGATGATGCTTTCCTTGAGCTGCGGGACGAGGGGCGGCATTGCATCGACAATTTCGCGCATCCCGGGGATGGCGAGGCCCGTGTCGCGCTCGCCGACCATGAACAGGGCAGGAATTTCGACCTTTACGCCGGCGAAAGCGGCCTGCAGCTGCCAATTGCGATCGAGGTTTCGATAGTAGTTCAACCCTCCGCGAAAACCGGTCGTGGCAAAGGCGCTGATGTAGGTGTCGAGGTCTGCAGCAGTGAGCCAGTCGGGCATGCTGTCGGGCAGCGGCGCAAGCAGTCCATGCCGGCGCGATACCATGCCGAACGGATTGGGTGTCTGGTCTCCGGCCTGTCGTGCGCCCGCGTCGCCGGAAGCCGCAAAGAGGATCTTTCGCAGCGTCTGGCCGATGTCACGCTCCAGCTCCGCCTCGGCGACATCAGGCTCCTGGAAATAGAGCGTGTACAATTCTGCCTCGTCGGTCCGCGGGAAGATCCGGGTCGGCGGAACGGGCGCCTGGCCCATCATCGGCACGCTCATGGCGACAACGCCGCAGAAACGGTCGGGCCGCATCTGTGCCGCCTGCCAGGCAACGGTCGCGCCCCAGTCGTTACCGACGAGGATGGCCGTTGATAGGTCGAGGGCATCCAGCAGAGCAATCATGTCGCCGACGATGTGAAACACGCTGTATTCGTCGACCGATGGAGGACATTCCGAGAGGCCGTAGCCGCGCATGTCAGGCGCGATCGCGCGAAAGCCGGCCTCCGCAAGTGCCGCTATCTGGTGCCGCCAGGCATGGGAGGTCTCCGGGAAGCCATGGCAGAGCAGAACGGCCGGGCCGTTTCCCTGTTCGATAAAGCCCATGCGGATGGTTCGGGTCTGGATTGTCTGGGCCTGCATCTTCGTTCCTTCTCGACACTCTGATACCGTAATTGTATAAGTTACGGAAACAGGTGACGTCAAGAGTGTGTAACTTATATTGTTACGCTATGGGGAGTCGAATGAAGCAAGACAGCCGGTTGGCGCGGATGATCCATGTGCTCATACACATGGCACTGCTCGGGGGACGGGAGACGTCAGAGACCATCGCCAAGATGCTGAACACCAACCCGGTGGTCGTTCGCCGGACGATGGGGGCGTTGAAGCGCAAGGGTGTCGTCGGTTCCGAAGGCGGCCGGGGAGGGGGCTGGGCGCTTCTGCGGCCGCTTGGGGAGTTGACGGTGCTCGATGTGCAGCGGGCGCTGGACGATGGGCAGGTTCTGGCGGCAGGCGTGTCCGAGGACCATCCGACCTGCCCGGTGGAGCGCGCAGCGAATGCGGCGCTGGTGGACGCCTTCGAAAAAGCGGAGCGGACCCTGCTGCAGGAGTTTGCCGAACTCAGGCTTTCAACGATTGCGGAGCGTGCGATGAAGGATGCTGCGGGGTCTCAGCGGGCAACGCACCTGGATCATCAAGCCTGAAGGCGCCACGCATGTGGGCGATGAGCCGGCGAAGCGGCAGGATCGAGCGAGCTTGTGGTCAGGCCCTTTCGCCAAAAACTGAGCCGGCGGCTCTGCATGATCGTCCGGCAGGACAAGCGGCTTGATCTCGGCCTTCGAAAGACGCTGGCTGCTCTCATATCGCTGGCGGCGCCTGAGCGGCCGGTCAGCGAGCAGGACTAGGCGCGCGATACCGACGACCGTCTCGCCAGCTGATGCTCGCGCCAGATCGTGAAGAGACCGGCGCCGACGACGATGAGCGCGCCGACGATCATGTTGTGAGTGATCGTCTCGCCGAAGAGCATGACGGCGAAGATCACATTGAGGACCAGCTGGAAATAGGTAACGGGCTGGACTTCGGCTGCCGGCAGCAGTCCGTAGGCTTTGATGAGGAAAAAGTGACTGAGGGTGCCACAGACGCAAAGCGCGGCAAGGGCAAACCAATCGGACGGCACCACCTCTGTCCAGTAGAACGGGCCGACCAGCGAGATCGCCACGGCGCCGACAACACCGGCATAAAAGAGGCTCGTGACGGCCGAATCCTCGCGACTGACGGCGCGGGTGGCAATGCTGTAAAGCGCGAAAAGCACGGAGGCTGCGAGCGGCAGAAGCAGCGACAAGTCGAAGTGCACGTTGACGGGATTGATGATCACCAGAACGCCGATCAGACCGATCAGAATGGCCGCACCGCGCCGCCATCCCACGGTCTCCCCGAGAAGAGGGATCGAGAGGATGGTGATGATCAGTGGTGTCGCCTGAAAGATCGACTGGCTCATGGCGAGCCCGGCGTGAACGTAGGAAATGACGATGACGACGATTTCGGCGACGAGCAGCAGGCCCCGCACGACCTGCAGCCAGGGGTGGCGCGTGTGAGCGGTCTTGCGAAGTCCACCCGATGACGAGGCGGCGAAAGCGAACACGAAGAGCGCAAACGCCCAGAATCGGATCATCGTGATGAACAAAGCGGGGTAGCGGTCGCCAAGATACTTGGTGATGGCGTCCTGGCCAGCAAAGATGCAAATGGCAAGGAAGGCAAACAGATAACCGCGGGTCTTGGGGCTCATTGCACTACAAACTCAGAATCGCTGGCCCCCTGAATAGCATAGTCTTGTCGCCGGGGCTTGAACCAAACGACTTTGGTTTGATGATCCTGGATCCGCGGCAGCAGGCGAGGGGCGCGTCGAGCCGGGACTGCCCCCGCGAAGGGGCAGCCTGCCTCAGCTCAATGATATTTTTCCTGCTCGCGCGTGAGGATCGCCGGAGCGTTCAGCCCGGCGATCGGTTGGTTGACATCCGTCGGAATGTCACCTGACAGCTGCAGGTCGAGATAGCGCGCGCAGCAGACCCTCAGGAATGATGTGAAGTTCCCGAGATCATGCCCGGCATCGATGGACTCGTGGTGTAGCTTGGTGATCAGCTGCGTGACGTTCATACGATCGCGCCGCGCGATCTCCTCAAGCTTCGACCAGAAGAAGTTCTCCAGCCGGACGCTCGTCACCATGCCATCGATGCGCAGCGACCGGGTGGTGCTCTCCCAGAGCCGCGCATCCGCCTTTATGAACAACTCGCACATCTCGCCCCTCCCGTGGCTGCCTTCTCAGGCGGCGTCCGTTTGTAGCAGGGCCGAGGCGTCGAGCACAGCCATGAACTGGCGCAGCCACGACGGATGGGCGGGCCACGCCGGCGCGGTAACGAGGTTGCCGTCGGCGACCGCGTCGCTGATCGCGATATCCGCATAAATGCCGCCGGCAAGTTCGACCTCCGGACGGCACGCCGGGTAGGCCGAACAGGTGCGGCCCTTCAACACGCCGGCCGCCGCCAGCAATTGTGCGCCGTGGCAGATGGCCGCCACCGGTTTTCCCGCCGCGAAGAAATGCTGGACAGCCTTGATGACATCCGGGTTGAGACGCAGATATTCGGGCGCGCGACCGCCGGGTATGACCAGCGCGTCGTAATCTTCAGCGCGGATGGCGGAGAAGGTGGCGTTGAGCGCGAAATTGTGACCGCGCTTTTCGGAATAGGTCTGGTCGCCTTCGAAATCATGGATCGCGGTCGCAACCGTCTCGCCGGCATTCTTGCCGGGGCAGACGGCATGCACCGTGTGGCCGCAGGCAAGCAAGGTCTGAAACGGAACCATCGTTTCATAGTCTTCGGTGAAATCACCCGTGATCATCAGAATTTTCGAGTTTGCCATTTGTTTCCTCCCAAAAACCAATGGGCGGAGTTTAGCAATCCGGCTGAGGCAACGGGTACTAGCGGAATACTACAAAGGAAAATTCCGGGCAGGGCCGCGGACTATTTCACGGCCGTCGTTATCTTGGCGATCCCTTCCAGAGTGCGATGGACCGGGCACTTGTCGGCAATCTCGGCGATCTTGGAGCGAAGCTCGTCTGCGACCTCGCCCTCGATCGCTATGACCCGCTCGAACCGGTCGATCTTCCCGCTGTCGGCGCGCTCCGTTGCAGCGCAGTCTTCGCAATCCCGCGCATGGATCTTGGAATGCGAGACCTCCACCTTAATGCGCCCGAGCGGCAGCTTCTTGTGGTCGGCGTAGAGGCGCAGCGTCATGGAGGTACAGGCAGCAAGCCCGATCGACAGGTAGTCATAGGGCGATGGCCCGGAATCGAACCCGCCGACGCTTTGCGGCTCGTCGGCAAAGAGGCGATGCCTGCCGGCTTGAACCGAATTCTGAAATTTGCCTTCGCCCGTTTCCGTTACCTGCACCTGTTCCACCGACGTCGCGCCTTGCGGACTGTCGGCCACGAGATAGCGGCTCAGCCACTCCGCAATCACCCGGGCGGCGTAGGCGGCATCGGCAGGATCGGTGAGCAGATGGTCGGCCTTGTCCAGCGAAACGAAGCTCTTCGGATGTTTGGCCGCATGGAAGAGGTCGCTGGCGTTTTCGATGCCGACCGTTTGATCCAGCGGCGCGTGGAGAATGAGAACGGGTTTCCTGAGCGTCGCCACAGCCTCATGAAGGCGCTGGGCGCAAGCGTCGTCGACGAACTGTTTCTTGATCAGGAATTTGCGACCGGCAAGATCGACTTCGGCGGCACCACTTTCCTCTATTTCCTTGAGGCTCGCTCCGAAGTTCTTGAGCACATGGCCGACGTCCGCGGGTGCGCCGATCGTGGCCACGGCGCGAACTTCCGGAATTTCGTTGGCAACCGCAAAGACGGCTGCACCGCCAAGCGAATGGCCAATCAGGAGCGACGGCGCCTCGAAGTGTAGCCGCAGATAGTCGGCGGCCGAACGAAGATCCGCGATGTTGGACGAAAAGTTGGTCGAGGCGAACTCGCCCTCGCTTGATCCGAGGCCGGTGAAATCGAAGCGCAGGACCGCGATCCCTTCGCGCGCGAGTTCGGCCGAGATCTGACGCGCCGCCGCCAGATCCTTGGAGCAGGTGAAGCAGTGGGCGAAAATCGCATAGGCCCGCACCGGGCCGTTTGGAAGGTCGAGTCTGGCGCCAAGGGTGGCGCCGGAATGGCCGGTAAATTCAAGTCGTTGACTATTGAAGTTCATGTGATGCTCCAGGAAGGAGAACAATCATCCCAAGGTCGCAACGACTGTCCTGAATTCGAATGATGCGGCCGGCGTCCATGTCCGCCGAACCTGGCGGATGCATGCGGACACGGTTCGCCAGACGCTCGCCGGGGCGTTTGTTACTCCGCGGCGGACCGTCGCGGCAGCACCCAGTTCGGACGCGGGAAGTGGCAGGTATAGCCGTTCGGATAGCGCTCCAGGTAATCCTGGTGCTCCGGCTCCGCCTGCCAGAAGTCGCCGACGGGTTCCAGTTCCGTCACCACCTTGCCCGGCCACAGGCCAGAGGCTTCCACATCGGCAATGGTGTCCTCGGCAATGCGCTTCTGTTCGTCATCGACGTAGTAGATCGCCGAACGATAGGAGGTGCCGATGTCGTTGCCCTGACGGTTTTTCGTGGTGGGGTCGTGGATCTGGAAAAACAGCTCCAGAATCCGCCGATAGGAGGTCTTCGCCGGATCGTAGAATATCTCGATGCCCTCGGCATGTGTTCCGTGGTTGCGATAGGTCGCATTGGGCACGTCGCCGCCGGTATAGCCCACACGGGTGCCGGTGACGCCGGGGAGCCTGCGGATCAGATCCTGCATTCCCCAGAAGCAACCGCCGGCCAGAACAGCTCTCTCGGTCATTCAGATATCCTCCACCTGGTTCGTGAGCGCGAATTCGCTTTTTCTCCCACTGGCTGCGGGCCAGCGCGGGAGATGGACTGTAATATAGGAACTCCTGCTGCCAAGATCAGGAGGGCGGTTCCAAATCCGCGTTTTGGTTCGGCACGTGTCGCGTTACCGGTGCCACTGCTTCAAAAGGCGATCGATGTCGCTCCCGGCAGCCGACGGGTCGTCGCCCGGCCGATCTGTCCGGTTCCCCCAACAATGGCGGCTCTGGGCATCACGAGATCCTTTGCGAGTTTTCCGCGTTTGACGACCCACCGTGTGAATGTCCGCTGCATTCCGCAGCCGGAAGGAAAGTAGCCAGAGCGCATTCAAATCTACCGTCATGCTGACGGCAAGGCCGCTGAGGACCGGCTTTGTGGCGACAGTTGCGCCAATCGGTGGGCAGGGGCTTTGTCGCCCTACTTCGGGCGGCGGAACTCCGTGTCGCGAGGAGGTTCAACCCCCTAAAATTAACCTATGTTTAAGCATGCGCTTTAAAATTGAGTTCTTCTGTAATAGTATTCGCGGCATGGGAGGGTGTGGGGCTCATTCGCGTCTTCTCTACCGAATGAACGAGGATGCGATGCGCTTTGTGGGATGCGCGGTCGTTTCTGTATGTATTGAATTTCGATGTCAAATGTATTCGTTCCTAGCTGCATAAATTTAACTGCGTAATATCTCTGCGATTTTGCAATGTGGGTTTTTTTAAGTATCTAATTGTGGGCTGGCTTCCATGTGTATTTCCGTGGCATTTGTCGATGATCACCCTATTCTTCTTGATGGTTTAATCAGTGTTTTTTCTGGTAAGAGCGATCTGGAGATCGTTGCGAAGGGCGAGAACGCGGTTGACGCTTTAAGAATTGTCGAAGATCATTCTCCGCGCGTGCTCGTACTCGATCTCAGCATGCCGGGGGATGCCGTTGCGGCCATCGAGTTGATTGCTCGAAAGTACCAGGGCACGCGCATCATCGTCTTCACGGCGAATTCAAGCATAGAAACGGCGATCCAGGTGCTGAACTACGGTGTTGCCGGCTATGTGCTCAAGGGCAGCAGGGCCAGCGATCTGCATCAGGCGATCCGCATGGTCTATGACGGTGAGACTTTCATCTCGGCGGGGTTTGCCACAAAGGTCATCATGGCGATGAAGACCGCGGAGATGCGCCGGCGCGAACAGGCGCAACAACGCCTCAGTCTTCGTGAAGAGCAGATCGTTCGGCATCTGATGCGCGGTAGCACCAATCGGGAGATCGCGCGCTGTCTCGATATCAGCGAAAAGACGGTCAAGCACTACATGAGCGTGCTCATGCAGAAGCTCGATGCCAGGAACCGCCTTGAAGTCGTGCTGGCCGCCCAGCGGCTCGACGTGATCCCGAAGGTTGCCGGCGAGCGCGAGCGGATCAACTAGAGAACGGCGCGCAAAAGTGCGCAGCGGTTTTGCGATAACGACATTCGACAAATCAATAATTCAACGCACCGAGCCAGTCTGAAAGATCGCGACGCCCTTTAGGGCATCCGGCGGCTGGTGAACCGGTGAACGGCCAGCAAATTCGTTTCCGAGACCGCGTCTTCGGTGAGAGGAATGCACCGACCCTGCCGGCGGTCCGGCTCACGTCTTGCGGCTTGTCGAAAGCTTCAGATGTCGCTGCGCCAGCAGCGCCGCTTCGACCCGGTTCTTGGCGCCGAGTTTGATGAGCAGTCGACCGACATGGAATTTCACCGTCTTGATCTGCACGCTCATTTCCTCGGCGATCGTCCGGTTGGTGCAGCCGCGTCCCAGCAGGCGGAAGACGATCGCCTCCTTCGGCGTCAGCTTGTCGACAAGGCGCTCCACCCGGTGGCCTTCGGTGCGGTTGCGAATGACGCCGAACAGGCGCATGCCAAGTGCGGGCGAAAGATAGGCTCGCCCCTCGGCAACGGTTGATATCGCCGTAATCAAGTCCAGTGCGGGAGCACCCTTGAGCACGTAGCCGGCCGCACCGGCATCAAGTGCCTCCAGCACGTCATCGTCCTCCTCCGACACCGTCAGCATCACGATCTTCGTGGTTGGCCATCGCGTCGAGATTTCACGGGCGGCGTCTATCCCGCTGCCGGGCATCGAGATGTCGAGCAGCGCCACGTTCGGAAGAAAGTTTTCCACGAGCCGGAGGGCATCCTCTTTCGAGCCTCCTTCGCCGACGACGGCAAAGCGCTTGTGCGCTGACAGTGCCTGCAGGACGCCCATTCGAAAGAGTGCGTGGTCGTCGACGACGATGACCGAAGATGGTTCATCCATCGAGCATTCCTCCTCCGAGATCCAGTGTCATCTGGAGCTCCGCCCCGTCCCGTCGATGTACGAACTTCAGCGTGCCGCCAAGGCTCTCCACCCGCTGTTGAAGACCGTGTATGCCGAGACCGCTGCCATCCGGCTTGTCGCTGGAACTGCTCTTGGCAGACGGGCCGCCATGGTCGCGAACGCTGAGGTTCAGAACGGTGCCATCGATGCGGCAACGGATAGCCTGGCCCCGGCCGTTCGCATGCCGGTGGGCGTTGTTCAGGCCCTCCTGAACAAAACGGTAGATGCAGGTCTTGATAACAGGCGGGAGAGGCAACTTGCTGCCGCTGCCCTTGATGGCAACCTGGGTTCCCGTCCGCGCCTCGTGAAGTTTTGCTGCCCGCCCGATCACCTGGTCGAGGTCCAGATGCTCGATATCCGGTAGCAGCAGCGACCGCGCGATCAGGCGGATTTCCTTCAGGGCTTCTTCCAGCGTGCCACATATCACCTCCAGCGCCTCTTCACGCTCGGATCTGGACCGTGCGACGCGTACAGGCTCCGTCTGGAGGATGGCAAAGCCGATAAGCTGCGCCGGACCATCATGCAGATCCGCACCAATTCCGCGCGTCAGACGTTCGTTGGAGTCCGTCATGCGCAAGGAAGCGAGCCTTGCGCGATCGCGCAGGACGCGAATTTCTTCCGAAACCCGTTCGGCCTCCTCGGCGCGCTGCTCCAGCCGCAAACGCTGCCGCTCGATCGTTGCGCTGCCACGATGAACGATTGCGAGCAGCCCGAGCATGATGAGGGTGGATGCGCCGGCAACGACCGTCCAGCCGATCAGGCGAACCTCGAAGATCTCCCAGTGCAGGGTATCCGTATCTTCGTGTATCTCCGCGACCGCAACGACTTCGCCGGTATCGGACCGGCGCAGCGGACTGTAGATTTCCAGATAACGCGTGCTCAGGCTGCGCAGCGTATGTTCGCTGGCCGTCAGGTCCGCATATTCCGCGGCAACGTCGCCCTTGAGCGCGCGCAGAAGCCCCGGCGGCGGGTTGAAACGGCGGCCAATCAACTCCTTCGAGGTGGAGTAGGCGACCGACCCATCCGGCAGCCACAGCTCGAAGTAGGGAAAACGATCCTTGAACTGCGGCTCGGCAAAAAGCTTGTCGAGACGAAGCCGGCGTTCTGCCGAAAGCTGGCCCGACTGGGCAATCTCGTTTCCGGCCGGTTCGAGAATGCTCTGCATGAAGAGAGCCGTCGCAGCCGCGCGATCGACCGCCGCATTATGAGACACTTCGCGAGAGATGAGATAGCCGGAGACGGCTGCGACCAGAAAGATCAGCGCGCCGCAGGCAAGCAGGAACTGCATGGAGAGGGTCTGCCGGCCAAACCATTGTCGTATCGGCAGCAGCAACCGACGGCGGCCCACTAGCGCCGGCTCCGCTGGCGCGGCGAACTCATGCAAAATACCCCCTGAATGCTCAGTCACGCTGCGCGATTTCCTCTCGGATTGCGTGCCGCGGAAATGCAGTGCCCCGGCCAAGCCGCCCAGGCGATGATCGCACTATTCTGGCAAATTGAAAGACCTTCTCCAGTCAATTTCTACGGGAGAAAGAAGAACTGGACCTAAGTCCAGGTTTTTCATTGGACCAATGCCATGAGTGCACGTCCACTAGTCCGAAATCCGCTCCAACCTTCGTCGACAATCTCGTCCGACCTTGCGCCGTTTCTTTCGTCGGCGCCGCGGCTCACCATACGAGCATCAGAAGGCCTATTTCGGCTCACGAACGAGACACGAAAAGCAACCGGCGCGCCGGGGAGGACAGCCTCGCCGCCGGACCATGGAACTTTGTTTGAAAACGGGCGGCCGCGATTGCGGGGTGCTCCGATGGAGGGAAAAATGGTAAAGCTTAACCGGAACGACCTCGACTTCATCCTGACGCAGATCAAGATCGCCGAAGCCCACACGGCAGCCATCAACGGCGGCGCCGATCCGCGTGCCGCTCTCGAACAGCTGGTATCGAGCCCCCTTCTTCCCTACGGCCTCCGCACAGTCGATGGCTCATTCAACAACTTCCAGCCGAACATGACACAATTCGGCTCATCCGATGAAACGATGGTGCGGTTGCTGACGCCGAACTACGCGCCGGCCGAAATCAACCCGCGCAACGGGCAACAGACGAGCTATGCCGATCCGACGGGGTCCGTCTACGATAGCCAGCCACGGCTGATCTCCAACATCGTTGCCGACCAGTCGCTCGACAATCCCGCCGCGATAGCGGCAGCGCTTGCGTCCGTCGACATCAAGGGGGCAGAAGCCCTCGGCATTGTCCGCACGGTTATGGATCTGCAGGCAGTTGCACGCGCAGCGCATGCCGCCGTGACGACGGCGGCTGCGAACGCTGCCGCCGCCGTCGCTGCCGCCAATGTCGTCGTCGCCAATGCTCAGACGGCGCAGGCAACGGCGCAGGCGACTTATGACGCAGCCGTCGTCGTCCAGTCGGGAGCAACGCAGGCACTCGCAAGCGCCAATGCCGCTCTGGCCTCGGCAATCGCGGCACGCGATGCCCATGCGCCTCTGGTCGCGACCGCCCAGGCGGCTGCCGCCACGGCACTTGCAGCCAGCCAGGCCGCAGCGTCGGCGGTGTCCGATGCAACGGATGCACGCAACATCGCCTTTGCCAATCTGGCCTTGGCCGAGCAGGCGGAGAGCGCCGCCCTCACGGCGTTCCAGAATGCGCCGACACCGCAAAACAGCGCGCTGTATCTCGCGGCTGTGGATGCACGAGAGGACGCTCAGATCGCCTACGATCTTTCGGTCGAGAATCTGGAAGACGCTTCGGCGGCACTGACGACAGCACAGGCGGAGCACGCGACCGCGGTGATCGTCCTGCAAGACGCTGTGGCCGAGCAACAAAGCCTGGCAAGCGCCGTCGACGGTGCCCAAAGCGCTGCAGCAAGCGCCTCTTCGGCGCTGGCGACCGCCGATGCGGCGCTGGACGCGGCGGCGGGGGACCTGGCGGACGCAACAGATGCCCTCGATGACGCGATTGCCGCGCGCGACGCAATTCCGACTGGAAGTGCCGCGACGGCAGCCGCCGCGGCCGCGGCCGCGGCGGCCGATGCCGCTGTCATCGATGAGCTTTCGTCTCACGGTGTGACGATGGATGGCGACAACGTCTTCATCAAGAACGTTGCCGCCGACCTCGGCGACACCGCTTCGTTCAACGGGTTCATGACCATCTTCGGCCAGTTCTTCGACCACGGCCTCGACCTGACCTCGAAGGGCGGCAGCGGCAACGTCATCATTCCCCTGCAGCCGGATGATCCGCTCTATGTCCCGGGTAGTGCGACCAACTTCATGGTCCTTACCCGCGCGACCAATGACCCGGGCGCTGATGGTGTACTCGGAACGTCGGACGACATCCGCGATCACCGCAACGAGACCACACCGTGGATCGATCTCAACCAGGTCTATACGTCCAATCCATCGCACCAGGTCTTCCTGCGCCAGTATGTGCTTGTGGACGGCAAGCCCCTGGCAACGGGCGAGATGTTACACGGCGCAACGGGCGGACCGCCGACCTGGGCTGATATCAAGAACCAGGCAAGAGACCTGCTCGGCATCGAGCTCAGCGACCTGAACGTTCATAGTGTGCCGCTCCTGGTGACGGACCTCTACGGCGAATTCGTTCGCGGACCCAACGGCCTGCCGCTGATGATAACCGTCAACGGACCTGTCGAGGGCAATCTCGCGAACCCGATCGATGCAGTCACGGCGCTGAGCGCCGGCCGCGCCTTCCTCAACGACATCGCCCACAGCGCCGTACCGAGCGGTCCTGTCGATCACGACCGGAACCCGCAAACTGCTCCCGTTGCTGTTGTCGCGGACGACGACGATGTTGCCGGCAATCCGATCCTTCCGAACGCATTCGGCGTCAACGTCACCTATGACGATGAGTTGCTCGACGCCCACTTCGTCGTCGGCGACGGCCGCGGCAACGAGAACATCGCGCTGACGGCGACCCATTCGGTCTTCCACAGCGAGCACAACCGGCAGGTCAGCGCCATCAAGGCGACGGTGCTGGCCGAAGGAGATCTGGCGCTGCTCAACGAGTGGCTGCTGGTCGACGTGACCACGTTCCCGACCAGTTCCACAGGCCTCGTATGGGATGGCGAGCGTCTCTTCCAGGCGGCGCGCTTCTCGACGGAAATGGTCTACCAGCACCTCGTCTTCGAGGAGTTCGTCCGCGCCGTGGCGCCGCAGATCGATGCCTTCGTGTTCTCCCACTCCGTCGAGATCGACGGTGCGATCTTCGAGGAATTCGCCCAGGTCGTCTATCGCTTCGGCCACTCGATGCTTGCCGAAAACGTCGAGATGCTCACGCTGAACGCTCAAGGCGCGGCAACACCGCAGGAGCTCGGCCTGATCGAAGCCTTCCTCAACCCGCTGGCGTTCAACAATGCAGGCGTCGATGCACACGCTGCCTCCGGCGCCATCATTCGCGGCATGACCCAGCAGGTCGGCAACGAGATCGACGAATTCGTGACCAGCGCGCTGCGCAACAACCTCGTCGGCCTGCCGCTGGACCTCGCGGCGGTCAACATCACCCGAGCGCGCGAAACCGGCATTCCCTCGCTCAACGAGGCGCGACGCCAGATCTACGAACAGACGAACGACAGCTACCTCAAGCCCTATGAGAGCTGGGCGGATTTCGCCCTGCACATCAAGAACCCGCTTTCGATCGTCAACTTCATCGCCGCCTACGGCACCCATGAAACGGTCCTCGCCGCCACCACGGCCGAGGCAAAGCGGGATGCCGCCTGGGACCTCGTGTTCGGCACGACCGGTGAAACGCCGGCGGACCGCCAGGCGCGGCTCGATTATCTGAACTCCACCGGCACATGGGCAGCGCGGGAAACCGGCCTCAACAAGGTGGACTTCTGGATCGGCGGCCTAGCCGAGGCGCTGATGCCCTTCGGCGGCATGCTGGGCTCGACCTTCACTTTCGTCTTCGAACTGCAGATCCAGAACCTCCAGAACGGCGACCGCTTCTACTATCTGAGCCGCACGCAAGGGCAGAACCTGCTCAACGAACTCGAGGCCGACAGTTTCGCCGACTTGATCCGCCGCAATACCGACACTGAGGACAGCGGCCTTCACATCAACGGCTCGGCCTTCCAGACGGCCGACTACATCATCACGATGGATCAGACCAAGCAGTGGAACCACGGGCTCGGCAATGCTGACCCGACCCGTGAAGCCGACGTGATTTCTGCGGTTACGGGCACCGATTCCCTCGTCGTTCGCGGCACCAATTACCTGCGCTTTACCGGTGAAGAGCACGTGGTGCTTGGCGGCACGAACACCGGCGAAACCCTGATCGGGGGTGCAGGCGACGACACGATCTGGGGCGAGGGCGGTGATGACCGCATCGAGGGCGGCTTCGGCGTCGACCATCTGCACGGCGGTGACGGCGACGACATCATCACGGACAGCGGCACCGACATCGGCGCAAGCGACGTCATCAAGGGCGAAGCCGGCGACGACGTCATCAATGGCGGCATGGGCCTCGACCTGATCTTCGGCGGCGACGGCAACGACGTGCTGGCCGGCGGGGAGGATCAGAAGACGCTTTCGGGTGGCCAGGGCAACGACTTCATCCGGGCGCCCACCGGGGGTGGCGGCGCCATTCTCGGCAACGAGGGCGACGACTGGATGGAAGCCCAGGGCAATATGACGACGCTCACGGGCGACAATTCGGAACTGTTCTTCAACTCCCGCATCATCGGCCATGACGTGATGATCGCGGGTGAGAACGATACCGATTTCGATGCAGAATCCGGCGATGACATCATGGTGCAAGGCATCGGCGTCAACCGCTCGAACGGCATGGCCGGCTTCGACTGGACGACGTTCAAGAACAACAACTACGACGCCGATGCGAACATGAACATCAGCATTTTCGTCAACCAGCAGAACAACATCCTGCGCGACCGTTATGATCTGGTCGAAGGGCTCTCTGGGTGGGATCGCAACGATACGCTCACCGGCCGGGACGTGGTCATCGGCGGTTACGATCCGAACGGCAATGCTGCTCAAGTCGACGCCGACGCTCCGATCGAGAGCTTCTCGAACGCGCTGCTCGAAAAGAATGTCGACCGGATCGCCGGGCTGCGCGAGCTCGTCGCTCACCTCCAGCGCTTCGACCTCTACAATCCGCACAACCTCGATGCGAACGGCATTCCGATCAACCCGGCGGGCGCAAAGGAGGTCGCCGTGATGGATACGTCCGACGGGTCGGACATCATCCTCGGCGGCGGCGGTTCGGACACGATCCGCGGCATGGGCGGCAATGACATCATCGACGGCGACAAGTGGCTGAACGTACGCATCCTCGTCTCGCCGCGTGAAGGTCAGGGCTGGTCTGCCTTCAGCGTCGACTCGATCGCCGACATCCAGAGCCGCCTGTTTTCGGGCGAGATCAAGCCAAGCCAGCTGCAGGTCATCCGCGAGATTGTCGACGGCGGCAAGGCCGGCGATGTCGACACAGCCGTCTATTACGACAACTTCGAGAACTACGAGATCACCTTCAATGCCGACGGCAGCGTGACGGTCGCCCACACAGACCCCACCGCCGGCGTCATCGACCCGGTAACCGGACGCAATCTCGAGGCCGAGGGGACCGACCGCCTCTTCAACATCGAACGCATCCAGTTTGCCGATCGGGTCCTCGACCTTCGTGGTCCTTCGCTCGACCTGCACGCTTTCGACAGCGGCAATTATCGCGATGCTTTCGGTTCCGCGAACTACGCCAACTCAAACGGATCGGCGACCTGGACTTCGCCATGGATTGAGACGGACGACCGCACGACAAACGTGGCGACGACGGGCGAAATCCGCGTCAATGGCGGACAGCTCGAATTCCGCCAGGACACAGGCGCCGGCTCTACGCCAGCGGGCGCCACGATCACCCGGACCGTCGATCTTTCCATGGTCGGCGCCGGCACTGCGACACTGAGCTTCAGCTACGAAGAAAGCGGCCTCGACAACGGCGAAACCTTGCAGGTGCAGTTCTCCGCCGATGGCAACAACTTCACGACCATAGAGACGATTACCGGCGCATCGAACGATGGGACGGCAAACCTCTCGCTTGCGGGTCCGTTCACGGCCGCGTCTGCGATCCGCTTCGTCTTCAGCGGCGTGAACGGCAACACCGAAACCGTGCGGATCGACAATGTGAATGTCGAATACACCACGCCCGTCGACGACGGAACGACGGCCTGGAACGCGACCTTCACGGAAAACCAGGCAGCCGTCGGTATCTCGAGCCTCTCGGGCATCACCACGGACGAGACGATCGTCTCGGCACGCGTCGTGCTGAAGAACATGGCAGCGGGCGACACGTTCTCGGCAACGACGGCCAACGGTCGCCCCGCGGCAATCGCGGTGTCGCAGGCAGTGATTGCCGGGGAACTCGTGCTGCTGCTCACAGGCGAGGCGAGTGCAGCCGATTACCAGCGCGCGCTGGACGCCGTCCGGTTCTCCAACACTTCGGATAACCCAGCCATCACGGCGCGGACCATCGAGGTGACGGTGAATGACGGCTTCCGGGACAGCCAGCCGGCGACCGCCACAATCAACGTCGTTGCCGTGGACGATCCCATGATCGCCAACAACGATCGTATCGTGACGAACTGGACCAATGGCAATCCCTTCACGATCCCGAGCTGGGCGCTGCTCGCCAACGATGTTGATCCAGACAGCGCCATGGCGATTTCGGCGATCACGCAGGCGAACAGTCTCACGGCAACCCTCGGCCCGGATGGCGTCACGATCAACGACAACGGCGTTGCTGTCGGTGGCAGCTTCACCTACCGCGGAACCGGTACGGATACGGCAACCGTCGACGTGGTGCGCGATATCCTGGGCACAATCGACGGCGGGACCGGCAACGACATTCTCGTCGGCGACAATGCGGCAAACACGCTGAACGGCAACGCGGGCAATGACATTGTCTTTGCCGGTGGCGGCAATGACACGATCAACCAAAGCAGCACTCAAGGACGCGATATCATCGACGGCGGTGCGGGCAGCGACACCTATGTGCTTTCGGGCAGTGCCGGCGCCGAACTGTTCCGCATCTATGCCATCACCGCCGGCCAGAACGCCAACCTGGCAACAAGCCTGAACACGACGTTCCTGGCCTCGACGGAAATCGTGATCACCCGCACCGTCGGCGGCGTCGAAAGCGTGATCGCCGAGCTCGACAACATCGAGGAGATCAGCGTCAACACCCTGAACGTGACGAACAACAACAACAATGGCGGCCCGGACCAGGGCGTCAGTCAAGGCGACACGATCCAGGTCATCGGGAATTTCGACACGACCAGCCTGAATTACTCGACGATCACCGTCGAAGGCTCCGCCGGCAACGACGTGATCGACATTTCGAGCCTGTCTTCGGCGCACCGCATCGTCTTCCGCAGCAATGGCGGTCAGGACACCATCGTCGGCGCGCTGCGGCCTCAGGATGTCATCGAGATCCCGACGGGTGCCAATCCTGCCGACTATGCCGAAACCGACAACGGCGACGGCACCAGAACCCTTTCGAGCGGCACGCACTCCATCACCTTCGTCGGCGACACGCCGACCCTCGTTTCCGGCGGAGACAATGATGATGATGATGATGATCATGATGATCATGATGACGAAGGCGGCTCGGACGATGGCGGCGATGATGACCACTGCGGCTCGGGTGACGCCGACGGCACACCCTTGCCGGTTGCGGCCCGCACGCTGATCGGCACGGCGGCCTCCGATGTGCTGCTCGGTGGGGCCGCCGGCGACATCCTGCTCGGTGGGGCATCGGCTGACATTCTCTCTGGCGACAGCGGCAACGACGTGTTGCGCGGCGAGGATGGCGACGATGTGCTGAGTGGCGGCGACGGCGATGACGTCGCTTCCGGTGGGGCCGGCAACGACGAAGTCCACGGCGGGGCTGGCGCCGACATGCTGTTCGGTAATGGCGGCGACGACCTTCTCTACGGCGATGCCGGCAACGACATCATCGAAGGCGGCGCCGGGGCGGACAAAGTCTGGGCCGGCGACGGCGACGACATCGTGCTTGCCACGCTCAACGACGGTTCCGACAGCTACTGGGGCGGCGATGGCGTCGACACGCTCGACTATTCGGTGGCGACCGGCAACCTGAAGGTGGATCTCGGCAACGGCTTCATGGGCCGCGGCCAGGTGGTGGGGGGCGAGGTCGGCACCGATACGATCTACGGGTTCGAGAATATCATCGCCGGTTCGGGTCACGACGAGATCACCGCCTCGACGGCCGTCAACATCATGGACGGCGGGCTTGGCGACGACGTCTTCCGCTTCACCTCGGTGGCGGCGGCCGACGGCGACACGATCTACGGCTTCTCGCCGGGCGACCGGATCGACTTCTCGGCGATCGATGCAAACAGCGGGCAGGCCGGCAAACAGGGCTTCACGCTTTCCAGCGGCACGACGCTTTCAGGGGCCGGCCAGATCGTGGTTACGCACGAGACTCGCGACGGTGCCGACGTAACCGTGATCCGCGGCAGCGTCGATGGCGACCCGGATGCCGAGTTCGCACTGACGCTCGACGGCACCCACAACCTCAAGGTCGCCGACTTCAACGGCGTCTCCTGAACATGAAGCACACGTCCCGGCCGACTGACATCGGCCGGGACGGCATGCGGGGCGGGCAAAAGGGGATCTCATCATGAGCAAGAAGAAAGAGCCGCAACACAAGATCGGCGGCATGCGCGGTATCCTGATTTATCTCTTCGGTCTTTCGGGCATCATCAACATCCTGGCGCTGACCGGCGCCTTCTACATGCTGCAGATCTATGACCGGGCGCTGACCAGCGGCAGCATCTCCACCCTGGTGGCGCTATCGGTACTCGCGGTCGGGCTTTACCTGTTCCAAGGCCTGTTCGATGTCATCCGCTCGCAGATCCTGGTGCGTCTCGGCGCGCGGCTCGATGCGGAACTGGCACCGCTCGCCCACAAGGTGGTGATCGAAATGCCGCGCTTCGGCTATTCGACCGCCGAGGCGACGGAACGCGGCCGCGATGTCGACACGCTGCGCGGCTTTCTCGCCGGCCAGGGCCCGGTGGCGCTGTTCGACCTGCCCTGGATCCCGATCTATCTCGCCTTCGTCTGGCTCCTGCATCCGATGCTGGGTTACCTCACGCTCGGCGGCGCCTTGGTTCTGGCGCTGCTGACGGTGATCGCCGAAGTGATGACGCGGCGCCATTCCAGCCCGACGATCAAGGCCTCCGTGGCGCGCAGCTCGATTGCCGAAAGCAATGCCCGCAACAGCGACGTGCTGCACGCCATGGGTATGACCGGCCGGGCCGTGGCGCGCTTCGAGAAGGCCAATCGTCGCCACCTCGACTGTCAGACCAAAACCTCGGACATCGGCGGCACCTTGTCGGGCCTGTCGAAGGTGCTGCGCATGATCCTGCAATCGGCGATCCTCGGGCTCGGCGCCTATCTGGCGATCCGCGGACAGATGTCGGCCGGCTCGATCATTGCCTCGTCGATCGTGACGGCCCGGGCACTGGCGCCGGTCGACTTGGCAATCGCGCAGTGGAAGGGCGTCGTCGCCGCCCGCCGCAGCTATCACCGCCTCAACGAGACGCTCGGAGTGCTCGACGAACGCAGCGGCAATCTCGACCTGCCGGCGCCGCAGCAGAGCCTTAGTCTCGACAAGGTGACGACGGTTGCGCCTTCGACTGGCGCGGTGCTTCTGAGCGAGGTGAGCCTCGAACTGAAGGCCGGCCAGGCCGTGGGGCTGATTGGCCCGTCGGGTGGCGGCAAGACGACGCTCGCTCGCACCATACTCGGCATCTGGCCGGTGCTGCGTGGGGCTGTGCGCATCGACGGCGCCGATCTCAGTCAGTGGCCGGAGGGGCTGTTCAACCAGCATGTCGGCTACCTGCCGCAGGACGTGGCGCTGATGGATGGCACCGTGTCCGACAACATCTCGCGCTTCGCTGAAGCGCCGAATGCGCGGGCGATCATCCGCGCCGCCAAGGCCGCCGGCATTCACGAGATGATCGTGCACCTGCCGAATGGCTACCAGACCGAGCTTGGTCCCCATGGAACCGCCCTGTCCGCGGGCCAGAGACAGCGCATCGCCTTGGCACGCGCACTCTATGGAGACCCTTTTCTCGTGGTGCTCGACGAGCCCAACTCCAACCTGGACGCCGAAGGCGAGGAAGCGCTCAACCGGGCGATCTTCAATGTGCGCGAGCGCGGCGGCATCGTCGTCATCGTCGCCCATCGCCCGAGCGCCTTGCAGACGGTCGACATGATCGGCCTGGTGCAGGGCGGACGGCTGGTCGCCTTCGGTCCGAAGGAGGAGATCCTGCCGTCGCAAAAGACCCGGCCATTGGTGGTCGAAAAGACCCGGCGTGCGGATGCCGGCGGACAACCGCCGCAACGGGTGTCGGCGGCGGCTGAGTGAGAGACCTTAAGAGGTTCGGCCGCAGGCCGAGGAGGATGTCATGGACGAAAAGCTCATCCTGAAGCGCCCCGACAGCCAGCAGGCGATCGCGCCGATGAACCGGTACGAGATCGCGGACAAGCCCGGGCGCAAGCGTGGGCGGCTGGTGCAGTCGGCGCTGTTCCTCGGCGCGCTCGGTTCAGTGTTCGGCAGCAAGGAAGGCGAAAGCGAACCGGCGAAGCACGATCCGAATCCCGAGCCGGTCGGTCCCGGCCAGCCGAGCGATGTGCTCGACATGTCCGGGGCACTCGGGGCGATCGAGGATGCCGCCGCTTACGTGCAGGGGCTTCTGCAAGACCTGGCGTTTCCGGACGAGGCCTTGCCGTCAAAGCTCGGCCGCCTGCGCTCCTCGGTGCGGCTGGCTTTCGACGAGGGCCTGCCCACAACCGATCTCATCGACGAGCGGCCCTATAAGACAAGCGCGCGCCCCGCCAACGACAACGGCCCGCAGGGTTTCGATTTCCCCGGTCTGGCGTCCTTCGGCAGTTCGCCGTCCGGCCGGGTAGAGGACGACGATGCTGATGACGATGACGGCAGTCCCGGTGGCGGCGATGACGACGACGATGACGACGACGATGGCGAGCCGGGTGGTCCTGGTGGTCCCGGCGATGGTGACGACGACGACGGCAGTGCCCGCAGCAATCGCCTTCCTGTCGTCACCGGACGCAATGTGCTCGCCAACGGCCTGATGAACCTCTCGGCCGTCATCCTGTTGAACGATCTTCTCGCCAACACGGTCGATCCGGACGACGACAGGCTGTCGATCGCCAACCTGACGGTATCGAATGGATCTATTCGCGCCTATGGCGAGGGCATGTGGCTCTATACGCCGGAACGCGGCGATCTCGGTGAGGTCACTTTCACCTATTCGGTCTCGGATGGCACCGGCCGTACCGTCAATGGTGCGCTGATGACGCTGATGGACTGGCCGGCGAACGAGATCAGGGGCACCGAAGGTGACGACGTGATGCGCGGCACGCCGCAAAAGGACATCATTGCGGCCCTTGGTGGCGACGACATCGTCTATGGCCGCGAGTCCGATGACACCATTTTGGGGGGCAGCGGCAACGACACGCTCATCGGCGGCGACGGCAACGACACGCTTTACGGTGAGGCCGGCAATGACCGTCTCTATGGCGGGCGCGGCAACGACATTCTGTTCGGCGGGATGGGGGACGATCACCTCTATGGGGAAGAGGGGGACGACATCCTGCTTGGTGAGGCCGGTGACGACTATCTTTCGGGCGGCGCGGGAAATGACCGCCTGTTCGGTGAGGAAGGTACCGATGTTATCGATGGCGATGCCGGCAACGACCTCGTCGACGGCGGGGTCGGTAACGACCGGCTGACCGGTGGCTCCGGCGACGACACGGTGCTTGCCGGCGCCGGCGATGACATCATCGTCACTGGCCTCACCGCCGATGAAACCCGCAACGCATCGCCGCCCGCCAGCGATGGCGACGATCACTATTCCGGTGGCGAAGGCCACGACACGATCGATGCCAGTAGCGCACAGGAGACGGTCGTCATCGATCTCGTCGCAGGTACGTCCACCGGCGCGGAAATAGGCTCCGATACGATCGAGAGCATCGAAGACGTGATCGGCGGTTCCGGCGACGACCGGATCACCGGCGACGAGAACTGCAACACGCTGATCGGCAATGACGGCAACGACGTCATTGCCGGAAATGCCGGGGACGATACGCTGATTGGTGGCAATGGCGACGATGTCGTCTCGGGAGGCGCCGGCAATGACACGATCGTGGTCGTCGCCTTCGATGGCAGCGGCGAGGCCGACGATGACGGCAACGACAGCTATAGCGGCGGCGATGGCATCGACACGCTCGATCTGTCCGCGCTGGTGAAGGCGGTTCTCGCCGACATGGATGCCGGCATCGCCGAAGGCGACGAGATCGGCGAGGATCGCATCGAGGACTTCGAGATCATCGTCGGCGGGCGCGGCAACGACCGGATCTCCGGTAGCCGCGGTGACGACATGCTATTCGGTGGTAATGGCGACGACAGGCTGCGCGGCCGCGACGGCGATGACGTGCTCGTCGGCGGTGCTGGCGACGACGAACTGAAGGGCGAAGATGGCAACGACACCTTCGTCGTCGTTCTCCTGCCCGGCATCGACGACGGAGACGATACGATCGACGGCGGTGACGGCGTCGATCGCTACGATGCCTCCGCAGCGACACAGGCGGTGGTGATCGATCTCGACCGCGGCGTTGCCACGGGTGTCGAGATAGGCAACGACAGTTTGAGTTCCGTCGAGACCGCGATCGGCGGCAAGGGCAACGACATCATCGTCGCCAGCAATGCCGTCAACTTCCTGGCCGGTGGCGCAGGCGCAGATATCTTCGTCTTCCGCAGCCTCGCTGCCCTTGCCAATGGCGGGGAGGGGCGCGATGAGATCCGCGACTTCCAGGTCGGAGACCGCATCGATCTGTCGAAGATTGCCGAAGCCATCGGCGGCCTCGCCTTTGCGCCGTTTGCCGATGACGGCAGCCCGACGCCGGTCAACCGCATCACCTTCTACCACGAGACCTTCAGCGACAGCGAGCGCACGGTCGTGCGCGCCGTCATCGATCTCGAGCGCGATGAAGATCTCGAATTCCTGATCGCCGGCCGCCACGCGCTGACCGAGCAGGATTTCATTCTCGCCGCCATTGAGACGGCCGCGGAGCAGCAGAGAGACGCCGTCTAAGCAATCGCAAGCAACACCACCCGCATCAACCAGAGCTGTCACGCGTTACCGGGAGAAGGCCATGATCAGTAGAGAGAACGAGACCAAGACCACCAAGATCGAAGACAAGATCGCACGGGACAGCAGCCAGTTCGGCATCACCTCGCGCATCGTCGTCTCCGCTGCCTTTGCCGCCACTCTGCTTTTCGGCGTCGGCGGTTGGGCCGCCAATGCCCGGCTTTCCGGGGCCGTCATCACCCAGGGCCAGGTCGCCATCTCCCAGCAGGTCAAGCTCATCCAGCACCGTGACGGCGGCATCGTTTCCGAGATTGCGGTGCGCAACGGCGACCAGGTCAAGAAGGGCGACGTGCTGATCCGCCTCGACGAGACGCAAACCCGGGTGGAGCTCGCGATCGTGCGCGGTCAGTTGCAGCAGTTCTACGCCATGCGCGCCCGGTTGAAGGCCGAGCGGGATGGCGAGGCCGGCGTGTCTTTCGATGGCCTCGATGTCAGCGAGGTGCTGAAGGTCAGCGAGCTCAAGCTGTTTGAGGCCAATCGCCGGATGATCACCAGCCAGGAAGAGCAGATGCGCCTGCAGATCACCCAGCTCGAAGAGCAGATCCGCGGCCTCAAGGCTCAGACCGGATCGAGCGACGCGGAAAGGGAGATCGTCGAGAAGGAGATCGCCAAACTCGAGACCTTGCTGAAGAGCGGCCTGGTGCCAGTCTCCGAACACCGTGATCTCCTGCGCCAGATGGCCCGGATCGACGGCTCCAAGGGCGAACTCGTGGCGCGGATCGCCGAGGCCGTCGGGCAGATCAGCGAACTGCGCATCAAGCTGCTCGCCATCGACCAGAACACCCGCAAGGAAACCCAGACCCAGATCGTCGGCATCGAGGCCAAGATCGCCGAACTCAGCGAGCGCGAGGTCGCCGCCCGCGACCGGCTGTCGCGCATGGAGGTGCGCGCGCCTGTCGATGGGCTCGTCTACGACCTGCAGGTCCATACCATCGGCGGCATCATCGCCCCCGGCGCCAGCGTGATGTCGATCGTGCCCGAGGATGACGACCTGACCGTTGAAATCCGCATCCCGCCGGCCGACATCGACCGTATCGCGCCGGGCCAGGCCAGCCGCCTGCGCTTCACCGTCTTCAATCAGCGCACCACCCCGGAACTCGATGGCCAGGTCGGTGTGGTTGCCGCCGCAACAACCATCGATCGCGCCACCGGACAACCCTATTATCTCGCCACGGTCGACATCACCCAGGCGCTGGACAGGCTTGGCGACCGCAAGCTGATGCCGGGCATGCCGGTCGAAGTCTATGTCCAGACGGACGAGCGCACGGCCATCTCCTATCTAACAAAGCCCTTCACCGACCAAATGCTTCGAGCCTTCCGCGAGGAATGATTGCGTGCTTCACCGTGGAGGGAACGCGCCCGCACTTTGTCCTTGAGCAGGGGCCATAGAGGCGGCCTGTTTTTCCCAAGGAAAACGGCGTCCAGGGAAGCAATCACGAATTGCATGGCCGCGGGAAATAAATCTTCACTTGCCGCCTAGCTTCCGATAATGCGCGAGGGGTCTGCGCCTAAGAACCTGCGCGCATGAGGAGAACCATCTTGAATGTCGATGAGAAGCTGGAACCAATTCTAACGGAAGTGCTGAGGCGCAACGCCGGCGAGCTGGAATTTCACCAGGCCGTACGGGAAGTGCTTGAAAGTCTGGGGCGTGTCATTGCCAAGCATCCGCGCTATGCGGAACAGGCCCTTATAGAACGGATCTGCGAACCCGAGCGGCAGATCATCTTCAGGGTGCCTTGGGTCGACGACGCCGGGCAGGTACAGATCAACCGCGGCTTCCGCGTGCAATTCAACTCCGCACTTGGGCCCTATAAGGGCGGGATACGCTTTCATCCTTCAGTCAACGTCGGGATCATCAAGTTCCTCGGCTTCGAGCAAACCTTCAAGAACGCCCTGACAGGCATGCCGATCGGCGGCGGCAAGGGCGGCTCCGACTTCAACCCGAGAGGGCGAACGGATGGGGAAATCATGCGATTTTGCCAGTCGTTCATGACCGAGCTCCACCGACACCTGGGCGAATACACCGACGTTCCTGCCGGCGATATCGGCGTCGGAGGCCGGGAGATCGGCTATATGTTCGGCCAGTACAAGCGGCTCACCAACCGGTATGAGGCCGGGGTGCTGACGGGCAAGGCGCTGATTTACGGCGGCTCGCGCGCACGCAAGGAGGCAACGGGCTTCGGTGCGACCTACTTCGTCCAGCGGATGCTCAGCACCAAGGGCCTCGATTTCGAAGGCAGGCGCGTGACCGTATCGGGATCCGGAAACGTCGCTATCTACACCATGGAAAAGGTCGCGGAGTTCGGTGGCAAGATCGTCGCATGCTCCGACTCCAACGGTTATGTCGTCGATGAGGACGGGATCGATCTCGAATTGGTCAAGCAGATCAAGGAGGTTCGCCGTGAGCGGATATCCGAGTACGCCAGGCTGAAAGGCTCCAGGGCACACTATGTCGAGGGCGGCTCCGTCTGGGACGTTCCTTGCGATGTCGCGATGCCCTCGGCGACCCAGAACGAGCTCACGGGCAAGGATGCCCGCACTCTGGTGAAGAATGGCGTCATCGCAGTAGGCGAGGGGGCAAACATGCCGTCGACCCCGGAAGCGGTTCGCATCTTTCAGGATGCAGGTGTCATGTTTGCCCCTGGCAAGGCCGCCAATGCGGGCGGTGTTGCGACATCGGCTCTCGAGATGCAGCAGAATGCCTCTCGCGACAGCTGGACGTTCGAGCAAACCGAAACACGGCTTGCCATTATCATGCAGTCGATCCACGACCGTTGCGCCGAGACCGCCGAGGAATACGGGAACCCCGGCGACTATGTGCTCGGAGCCAACATCGCCGGCTTCGTGAGGGTCGCCGAAGCGATGGACGCGCTCGGCGTCATCTAATGCTTCTGCTGGAGGGAGCCGGCTTGCGCTGGCTTCCTTCAGTAATTCGTCGAAGCTCTTGGGGCTGAGACTGTAGTACCACCGGTCACGGCTAGTTTCGTGAGCATGGCGCGCGATCCTATGGGGAGGCCATACCACGCCGCCCGCGGATCCGGGTTGCGAGACGGCAGTAAGAGCCAATCGATCGAATTTATGAAGCGACGAGACCGTCGAAAACCTCGAGCATGGCATCGCTGATCGCCTGGCCGAGGGCGGCCGCGGTTTGCGACAGGGCTTCCTCGTCTGCGCCCTGGGCTGCGATTGCGAAGGCTGCGCCTTCTCCCGTCACGATTTCCTGAGCGCGCTGAATGGCCCAAAGGGCAAAGTCGTTACGATCGCTGATTTCTACCGTTTCCATGATTTCCTCTGATTGTCCGTGTGGAAAAATTCTTGTGGCTTTGCCGGGCGGCCGAGAGCCCGGGGTCGGCTTCGCAACCCCATCTAACCGTCAACGGCATCACTGCCAAAGCCCTAGAACCGGGAGCAGGGTGCTTTGAAGCCTTAAAATGGCATCCGGGCTATCCGCCCATTTCCGTCGACTGTCAATCCGCAGTCGATGCCGCTTTGCAATTGGCTTGCCTTATCAGAGGCTTCGGGTCATCTTTTGAGAGACGTCGGCCTCCGTTGCGCAGCTGATGTTGACAATCGTAAGCGCCTGTTTGCGGGCCATCTTTTAGCTTACGTCCCGCTCCGGCGCGCGCTCGACGACCGACCGAGCCACCACGCGCCCTTTACCCGATTTTCAGGGGAGCTCGAAGACTACATGTCTTAGGAAGATGCCGAACATACGGTGCGCACGGTCATAGCGTGGGGCCGGGTCGACGCCGTACCGCCGGTGTTGATCCGCTCCAGCAACCGGCGAACCTGGCGGGTGCTCAGCTCAAGCACGTGCTCCGCCGACGCCAACGTCATGCGTGCGGCGATCACCTTCGACAAAACCTCAATCCGCTGCAGATCGCGCTCGCTCATCGCAATCAATCCCATCCGCAATCTCCCAGCTCATCAAAACCCGGGGAGAGTGACATTCCAACTTTGCAGGATCAGGACACTTTAACTTTGCGGTGGTGGCTACAGATTTTGTGGCAGCCAAGTTGAACTGTCCGCTTTGGCGCAAAGTTAAAATGTCAATTTGAGCTGCCCTACGGCACGACGACCAGCCCCGATCTGACCGGCTGATCCGGTTGCAAGATCAGATCGGGGTGGGT
>NZ_JACVAV010000001.1:0-1359582 GCF_014852035.1 Ensifer sp. ENS03
GCGCTGGACGCGGGGTGGAGCAGCCCGGTAGCTCGTCAGGCTCATAACCTGAAGGCCGCAGGTTCAAATCCTGCCCCCGCAACCAAATCAAAAAAAGCCCGCATGGAGAAATCCAGCGGGCTTTTTGACGTTTAAACCGCAGGGAAAAGACCCAGACGGGCGCAGGCGGGCAGATCAGGCAACGGCCAAAGAGCCGATCAGACCCGTAAGGATCGCGTTCAGCGCAAACGCACGCTCCAGTGGGACATAATGGCCGCAAGCCGGGAGGACGTGCAAACGGCCGTCGATCGCGGCGGCGGCCTGCAAGGCGCCCGCCCTTGGCCCCGGAGCGACGTCGTCCGCTCCGGACACGATCGTGATCGGCCCTGGAAACGTCGAGAGGCAGTGATCCCGGCTCGGTCGCGTATGAAACACGGTAACGCCCCTTGCTATCTCCGCCGCCGAGGATCGTAACGCCATTTCTTTCGCCCGGTTGACAGTCGCCGCACCGGTGGCGCGGGAAAACAGCGGCGCCCAATAGGATTCCCAGGCAGCTTCCGGGCCTTCCTCGTCAATCAGCCTGAGCGCAGAGGCATGGAAAGTCGGATCGGGATGATGCCTGGCCTTCGTGCCGATCAGCACCAGCGCCGAGACCCGTTGCGGTGCGATGGTCGCGACCTCGAGCGCGCATGATCCGCCGACGGAACAGCCGACCACGATGATATTGTCGCCCTTCAGCGGTTCGAGTGCGGCCCGCGCCCATGCGTCAATCGTCTCTCCCGAAGAATAGAGGGTCGGAGCATGGGTTGCGTCTGGCAGCAGATGCATCTGCTCCGCCCACATGGAACCGTCGAGCGGCAATGCGTGCAGCAGCAAGAGTTCGGGGGCCGATCTTGGCTGCGGTCCGTTGGCGGAATGGGCGATCATGGAACGCACTATGAGCCAGCCGCCGGCGAAAGGGCAATCCTGCGGCGCTTCGGACGGTTCACCAGCGGAGCGATGTCCGCAATAGTCCGTCAGGAGTGTAGTGTTGCTCGATATGCCCGCGCGCGCCCGCTGGACAATCGCGCAAAAATAGAAACTATCGCCGTGACCGGAACAGAGTCGAAACGCGGCCTTAGGGCGGGAGTGGCGCGACATGAGTTATCAGGGAACCTTGGACGTTCACCGAAGCCGGCCCGTCCACGTGCTCTTTTTCGTCTGCGCCGCTTTGGCGATCCTCGGCAGCCTGCTTGCCGCCCCCGACGATTCTCCCTGGCGCTGGCTGCATTATCTGGCGAAGCCGACGGCGACGCTGCTGCTTCTCGTCGTGGTGTTGCGAACGATCTCTGAAACACCCAGCGCCTATGCCTGGGCCGTTGCTATCGGTCTCGTCTTCGCGGCGGCCGGCGATGTCTTTCTTATGCTGCCGGGTGATTATTTCCTGGCAGGCCTCGTTTGCTTTCTGCTGACCCATTGCACCTATATTTACGCACTCACCCGTGATGCCAAGTTTGCCGAAAGCAAAGGCATCTTCGCGGCCTTTGCCCTCGTTGCGCTCGCCGTTGTCGGTGGGCTCTGGACCTCGCTTCCTGACGAAATGCGCATTCCCGTCATCATCTACGCCCTGGCGCTTGGAGCAATGGCGGCTCAGGCCATTTCCCGCGCCCGACAGCTTTCGGGAACGCCCCGGGCAACGGCGGCACGGCTCGCCGCCTATGGCGGCCTGTTGTTCCTGATCAGTGACAGCATACTCGCCTATGGCCGCTTCCGCTTCGCGATCCCCTTCAACGCGCTCTGGGTGCTTGGCACCTACTACGCAGCCCAATGGTTCTTTGCCCGCTCGACCGATGACCATAGCCACTGACAACCCCGCAGGTCTCCATGCCACTTTCGACGGGCTACGCACGACCTGGCGCGACAACCGGCCGTCCGTCGAACAACGCCGTGCGGACCTGAGCCGGCTCAGGGATCGCCTGCGCGCCCGCATGGAGGAGATGTGCGAGGCGATCGAAGAGGATTTTGGTCATCGCGCCCGGCATGAGACGTTGCTTGGCGAAGGGGGTGTCGTACTCTCGGAGATCGACCACACGCTGGCGAAGCTCAAACACTGGGTTCGGCCGGAACGACGCAAGGCCGGTTGGAAGCTATGGCCGGCGAAGGCCGAAGTGCGCTTCGTGCCGCTCGGTGTCGTCGGTATCATTTCGCCGTGGAACTACCCGGTCAACCTGGCGCTTGCCCCCTTGGTGGCGGCGATCGCGGCCGGTAACCACGTGTACCTGAAGCCGTCCGAACACACGCCGCGCACCGCGGAATTCCTTCGCTCGCTGCTTGCCGAAGTCTTTCCCGAGACACGGGTGGCTGTTGCCCTGGGGGCCGCCGAGCTTTCGGCAGCCTTCTCCGCCCTTCCCTTCGATCACTTGTTCTTCACCGGCTCGACCGCCGTCGGCCGCAAGGTGATGGCGGCGGCCGCGCAGAACCTGACACCTGTCACGCTGGAGCTCGGCGGCAAATCGCCGGCGATCGTCGGCGAAGCCGCAGACCTCGCCAAGGCTGCTGCGCGCATCGCGACCGGAAAGTTCTTCAACGCCGGGCAGACCTGTATCGCGCCCGACTATGTGCTGATCCATGAGAGCAGGCGGGATGCTTTCGTGGAGCAGCTCAAACGGGAGGCTGTGGCGCGCTATCGGTCGAAGCGTGGTCTCGACGATTACACGTTGATCATCAACGACGCCCAGTACGAGCGCCTGAAGCGGCTCATTGCGGATGCCGAGGCGCGCGGTCATCCGGTGGTTTCCCTTCTCGAAGGGGCAGCAGACGCGATAGCGCGGGAACGCGTCCTGCTGCCGACGCTCGTGCTTGATCCGGACCACGACAGCGCCGTCATGGGCGAGGAGATTTTTGGGCCCATCCTTCCCATCGTCAGTTACGCTTCCATCGACGAAGCCATCGCCTATGCGCGCGATCGCGACCGCCCGTTGGCACTTTATTGCTTCAGTCGCGATAACGTTGAAATCGAGGCCGTCCTGTCACGCATCGTCGCCGGCGGGGTCTGCGTCAACGACACGCTCTACCAGTTCGGCTGCAACGACCTGCCTTTCGGCGGCGTCGGCGCCAGCGGCATGGGCCACTATCACGGGCGCGACGGGTTCCTGACCTTCTCCAAGGCGATGCCGGTGCTGAGGAAACTCGATCCGGCGCCGAGCGACCTGGTGAAACCGCCCTATCGGGGCATTGCCGACTGGGTCATCCGCTTCCTGTCGCGATAATTCGCCAAAAAATCTGCAATCACGCAGCAATTTGGCCTTGTAGCTCTAGTTGCTAGAGGTCGTAGCCTTGCTTCAGAATTTGCAAGGAGCAGGTTATGGCGAGCACTATTCGGGAAGCCCGTTATCGCGTCGAGGGCATGGATTGCGCGTCCTGCGCGTCCAAGATCGATACGGCGGTGCGCCGGCTGTCGGGCGTCGAGGACGTATCGGTCTCTGTGTCGGCGGGCACCATGTCGGTCAAGTTTGCCGACGAAAACGATCTTGCGACGTCGATTGTGAGCAGGGTCGGAAAGCTCGGCTATCGTTTGCATCCGATCCAGGCAGGCCAGGCGTCGGAGCGGAAAGCGGCGCATGTCTGCTCCGGACACGATCATGACCATAACCACGACCACGATCACGGCGATCACAGTCATGACCATGACCATGACCATGATCATGGTCATCGACACGATGAGCACGCCCATCATCACGAGGGTAACGCCAGCCAGAAGGGCGAGACAGCCGCGGCAGCGATGGGCCTTCACGGTCATGACCACGGCCCGACGAGCGGCCCCTGGTGGAAGTCGGGCAAGGGCAAGCTGACGATTGCCAGCGGCCTGGCGCTGATTGCCGCCTATGCGGTCGGCAAGACGATCCCGGCGACCGAGCCCTGGATCTTTACCCTCGCCATGCTCGTCGGCCTGTTGCCGATTGCGCGGCGCGCCTTTGTCGCTGCGACCATGGGCACGCCGTTTTCGATCGAGATGCTGATGACGATCGCCGCGATCGGCGCGGTCTTCATCGGCGCGACGGAAGAGGCGGCAATGGTCGTCCTGCTCTTCCTGGTCGGTGAACTGCTGGAGGGCGTGGCCGCCGGCAAGGCGCGCGCCAGCATCCAGTCGCTGACGGCGCTCGTTCCGAAATCCGCCTTCGTCGAGCGCGATGGGCGGCTGGATGAGGTTCCGGCCGAAACGCTGAGCGTGGGCGCCGTCATTCTCGTTCGCCCCGGCGACCGCATTCCGGCTGACGGAGTCATTCTCTCCGGCGAAAGTGCCGTCGACGAAGCGCCGGTTACCGGCGAGAGCACGCCGGTGCGCAAGGAAGTCGATGACACCGTGGTTGCGGGCACCGTCAATGGCTCCGGCGCGCTGCGCGTGCGGGTCACGGCCGCCGCTGCCGACAACACCATTGCGCGCATCGTCCGCATGGTGGAGGAAGCCCAGGAAAGCAAGGCGCCGACCGAGCGCTTTATCGACCGCTTCTCGCGCTACTATACGCCGGGTGTCGTCGTCGTCGCGGCGCTTGTGGCGGTGCTGCCGCCGCTTCTCTCCGGCGGCTCCTGGGACGAGTGGATCTACAAGGGTCTTGCCATCCTTCTGATCGGCTGCCCCTGCGCGCTGGTCATCTCGACACCGGCAGCGATCGCCGCCAGCCTTTCGGCCGGCGCCCGTCGCGGTTTGCTGATGAAGGGCGGCGCTGTGCTTGAGAATGTCGGCAAGGTCACGGCCGCCGCCTTCGACAAGACCGGAACGCTGACCGAAGGCAAGCCGAAGGTGACGGACATCGTCGGCTTCGGCCGGACGGAGGCGGAGGTCCTGCGTCTTGCCGCAGCACTGGAGCAGGGATCGAGCCACCCGCTTGCCCGGGCCATTCTGGAGCGCAGCACGGCTGATGGCGTTGCGATCCCCAATATCGCCACTGTGAATGCGGTGGGCGGCAAGGGGCTGGAAGGCACCGTCGAAGGCATCGCGCTGTTCTTCGGTTCGCCGAAGGCCGCAGCCGAGCGGACGCCGATGACGGCCGACGAAAAGGCGCGCGTCGCCGCTCTCAACGATGAGGGCAAAACCGTTTCTGTGCTGGTCGCCGGTGGCGTGATGGCCGGTGCCATTGCCATGCGTGACGAGCCTCGGCCGGATGCGGCCGCGGGTGTGAAGGCGCTCACGGACGCCGGCCTCCGCGTCGTCATGCTGACGGGCGACAACCGCCGCACGGCCGAAGCGATCGGCCGCCAGTTCGGCATGGAGGTCCGTGCGGAACTCCTGCCCGAGGACAAGCAACGTATCGTGCGCGAACTGAAGGCGGAAGGCTTCAACGTCGCCAAGATCGGTGACGGCATCAACGACGCGCCGGCGCTGGCCGCGGCCGACATCGGCATCGCCATGGGCGGCGGCACCGATGTGGCGCTGGAAACGGCGGACGCGGCGGTGTTGCACGGCCGTGTCGGCGACGTTGCGGCGATGATCCGGCTCTCCCGCTCGACGATGCGCAACATCGTTCAGAACATCACGATTGCGCTTGGCCTGAAGGCGGTCTTCCTGGTGACGACGATCATCGGCGTTACCGGCCTTTGGCCGGCGATCCTCGCCGACACCGGTGCGACCGTTCTCGTCACGATGAATGCCCTCAGGCTGCTTCGGCCCGTACGAGCCGTCTGAGAACCACCAAATAATCCCAATATGAAGGACCGGCGGCACCCGTTGTCGCCGGTTTTTCGCGTCCAAGTGCCTGTGTATATTCACGCTGGACTCTCACCAGCGATCTGATGAGAGTATAAGGAGATCACGGTTGAGGGCTTTCGCCCCGAAAAATCGATGATAAACTTAGACCAAATGGTAAAAAAATCGCCGGCACGGTTTCTGGGAAGAATGCCGAAGCGGGCCAGTTTGGGGATCGCAAGGCCAATATGGACAATATTGCCATCGAACTGCGTGGGATCGACAAGAGTTTCGGTCCGGTCCACGCCAACAAGAACATCAATCTAAAAGTCCGCAAAGGGACGATCCACGGCATCATCGGCGAAAACGGTGCGGGAAAATCGACCCTGATGTCGATCCTCTACGGCTTCTATCAGGCCGATAGCGGTGAAATCCTCGTCGACGGAAAACCCGTCGCGATCCGCGATCCGAATGCGGCGATCGCCGCCGGCATCGGCATGGTCCACCAGCATTTCATGCTGGTCGAGAACTTCACGGTGCTCGAAAACATCATGCTCGGCGCCGAGGACAGCCAGATCCTCAACAAAGGTATTGCCAAGGCGCGCGTCGAGCTGAAGCGGCTGGAGCGCGAATATGCGCTAGAAGTCGATCCGGATGCCGTCATCGAGGAACTGCCCGTTGGCCTGCAGCAGCGCGTCGAGATCCTGAAAGCACTTTATCGCCGGGCCGATATCCTGATCCTCGACGAGCCGACCGGCGTCTTGACGCCGGCTGAGGCCGACCATCTCTTCCGGGTGCTCGAACAGCTGAAGAACCAGGGCAAGACCGTCATCCTCATCACCCACAAGCTGCGCGAGATCATGGCGATCACCGACGAGGTGTCGGTCATGCGCCGCGGCGAGATGGTAGCAACGCGCACGACGGCTGAAACCTCGGTCGAAGAGCTTGCCGAACTCATGGTCGGGCGTCGCGTCTTGCTGCGTGTCGAAAAGGGCGAGGCCAAGCCCGGCGAGGTGAAGCTCGCGGTCGAGGGGCTGACGGTCAAGGACGGCCGCGGTGTCACCATGGTTGACAACGTCTCCTTCAACCTGAGGGCGGGTGAGATCGTCGGCATTGCCGGAGTTGCCGGCAACGGCCAATCCGAGCTGCTCGAAGCGATTTCGGGCATTCGTCGCGCCGTGTCGGGCTCCGTGCTTCTCAACGGTAAGCCCATCGACGTTACCGGCCGCGCCGACCCCTCCGAACTGCGCAATCGTGGTCTCGCCCACGTGCCGGAAGACCGCCACCATGTCGGTCTCGTGCTGAAGTTCGAGGAATGCGAAAACGCGATCCTCGGCTATCATCACGACAAGCGTTACCTCAACGGCGTCTTCCTGAACGTCGATGCGATCCGCAAGGACGCAGAGCAGCGCATCGCCGAATACGATATCCGCCCGCCGAATCCGCGGCTGAAGACCGCCAATTTCTCCGGCGGCAACCAGCAGAAGATCGTGCTGGCGCGTGAAATGGAGCGCGGGCCCGATGTGCTGATCATCGGCCAGCCGACGCGCGGCGTCGATGTCGGCGCCATCGAATTCATCCATAGACGGATCATCGAGATGCGCGACCAGGGCATGGCTGTCCTGTTGGTCTCCGTCGAACTCGATGAAATCCGCGCCCTGTCGGACCGTATCCTCGTCATGTTTGCCGGCCGTGTCGTCGGCGAGCGCGATCCGGATGCGACCGAGGGCGAACTCGGCCTGCTGATGGCCGGCGTTGAAGGCCGCAAGGAGGCCGCAGAATGAGCACCCCCTATGCTAAGCTTCCGGGTTGGGTCGAATACGGCCTCGTCCCGCTGGTCAACCTCGCTGTTGCCTTCCTCGTCGCCGGTCTCGTCGTGTTGCTCGTCGGTGAAAATCCGTTGGAAGCGGCCTATCACCTGATCAACGGCGCCTTCGGCCGCGGCGAATATCTCGGCTTCACGTTGTACTACGCCACCACCTTCATCTTCACCGGTCTTGCCGTCGCAGTCGCCTTCCATGCCGGCCTCTTCAACATCGGCGGCGAAGGCCAGGCCTATGTCGGCGGTATCGGCGTGGCGCTTGCCTGCCTCTGGCTCGACCAGACGATGCCGTGGTTCGTGGTGTTCCCGCTGGCGATCCTCGGGTCCGCCTTCTTCGGCGCCGCCTGGGCCTTCCTGCCCGGCTGGCTGCAGGCCAAGCGCGGCAGCCACATCGTCATCACGACGATCATGTTCAACTTCATCGCCTCGAGCCTGATGGTCTACCTGTTGACGCGCGTGCTGAAGCCGCTCGGATCGATGTCGCCGCAGACGCGCACCTTCGCCGAAGGCGGGCAACTGCCCAAGCTCGATTGGCTGCTCGCGATCTTCGGGCTGGATATCGGCACGGCGCCGTTCAACGTCTCGTTCCTGCTGGCGCTCGTCGCGGCCTTCTGCGTCTGGCTTCTGATCTGGCGCACCAAGCTCGGCTATGAAATGCGCACCATGGGCCACAGCCCTTCGGCCGCGCGCTACGCCGGCATGAGTGAAAGCCGCATCACCGTCATCACCATGATGATATCCGGTGCGCTTGCCGGCATGATGGCGCTCAATCCGATCATGGGCGAGCAGGGGCGCATGCAGCTCGACTTCGTGCAGGGCGCAGGCTTCGTCGGCATCGCCGTGGCGCTGATGGGCCGCTCGCATCCGGCCGGCATCATCCCGGCCGCCATTCTCTTCGGCATGCTTTACCAGGGCGGAGCCGAAATCTCCTTCGAAATGCCGTCGATCTCGCGCGACATGATCGTGATCATCCAGGGTCTCGTCATTCTCTTTGCCGGTGCACTCGAAAACATGTTCAGGCCGGCGATCGCCCGGCTGTTTGCGATGCAGAGCCGCCGTGCGGCCGTCGTGGCACAGACCAAGGGAGCTTGAAGCCATGGATTTCTTCCACGTCATCGTGGTGCTCCTCGAGTCCACCATCCGCGTATCCGTCCCGCTGATCTTCGCAGCGCTGGCAGGGCTGTTCACCGAGCGCGCCGGCATCTTCGACATCGGCCTTGAAGGCAAGATGCTTGGTGCTGCCTTTGCCGCCGGCGCTGTTGCGGCCGTCACCCAGTCGGTCTGGATGGGGCTGCTCGCCGCCATCCTGATCTCGATCGCGCTGTCGCTGGTGCACGGCTATGCGTCGATCACCCAGCGCGGCAACCAGATCGTCTCGGGTGTCGCGATCAACTTCATCGTCGCCGGCTCGACCGTCATCCTTGGCGAGGCGTGGTTCCGCCAGGGCGGCCGCACGCCGGCACTCGGCGAAGGTGCGCGCTTCCAGACGATCACCTTCCCCTATGCCGACAGCATCCGCGAAATCCCGATCCTCGGTCCGATCTATTCGGACCTGCTTTCCGGGCATTTCATCCTGACCTATGTCGCCTTTGCCATGGTTCCGATCAGCTGGTGGATCCTCTACCGCACCCGCTTCGGCCTGCGGCTGCGCGCCGTCGGCGAGAACCCGGGCGCGGTCGACACAGCCGGTATTTCGGTGATCTGGATGCGCTATCGCGCCGTCATCTGCTGCGGCATTCTCTGCGGCTTTGCAGGTGCCTATCTGTCGCTGGCCATGACCGCCGGCTTCGTCAAGGGAATGACCGCCGGTAAGGGTTATATCGCGTTGGCAGCGTTGATCTTCGCCAAGTGGCGGCCATTCAACATCATGCTCGCCTGCCTGCTTTTCGGCTTCCTCGATGCGCTCGCCATCCGCCTGCAGGGCAATCCGCTGCCGCTGATCGGCCAGGTGCCGGTGCAGCTGATGCAGGCGCTGCCCTATATCCTCACCGTAATCCTGCTTGCCGGTTTCATCGGCAAGGCCATTCCGCCGAAGGCCGGCGGCGTCCCCTATGTCAAGGAGCGCTAGAACCATGGAAAAGGAACTGTTCGAAGCCGCGCGTGACGCAATGGCCAAGGCGCATGCGCCCTACTCGAAGTTTCCGGTCGGCGCGGCGATCCGCGCCGAGGACGGCAAGATCTATACCGGCGCCAACATCGAGAACCTGTCCTTCCCCGAGGGCTGGTGCGCCGAAACCACCGCGATCAGCCATATGGTCATGGCCGGCCAGCGCAAGATCATGGAAGTCGCCGTCATTGCCGAGAAGCTGGCGCTCTGCCCGCCCTGCGGCGGCTGCCGCCAGCGGCTGGCGGAGTTCTCCGGCGCCAGCACGCGTATCTTCCTGTGCGACGAGACCGGCGTGAAAAAGACCCTGGCACTGTCGGACCTGCTGCCGCACAGCTTCGAGACCGAGATTCTCGGATGACCGCGGCCGCTGAACTGTTGAAGGCCAGGCTCGGGGGCCTCTCTCCACGCTATGGCATCGTGCTCGGCTCTGGCCTCGGTTCTCTGGTCGAGGCTTTGGACGAGACGTTGCGCCTCTCCTACGCCGAAATCCCGGGCTTCCCGGTCAGCAGCGTCTCCGGCCATGCCGGCGAACTTGTGGCCGGAACGCTCTCGGGCGTGCCTGTTGTCATGCTGTCTGGTCGGGTCCACTACTACGAGCAGGGCGACGCCAATGCGATGCGCGTCCCGCTCGAAACCCTGAGGGCGCTCGGCATCGAATGCCTGGTGCTGACCAATTCCGCCGGATCGCTGCGGGACGATCTGCCGCCGGGATCGGTGATGCGGATATCCGACCACATCAACTATTCGGGCTTCAACCCGCTGATCGGCGTCGACAGCGACGATCGCTTCGTCGGCATGACCAATGCCTATGATGCCGAGCTTGCGGAAAGAATGCAGGAGAGCGCCGAGCGCCTCGGCATTCCGCTTCTCGCCGGCGTCTACATGTGGTTCTCCGGACCGAGCTTCGAAACGCCGGCGGAGATCCGCATGGCGCGCATCCTTGGCGCCGATGCGGTCGGCATGTCCACGGTTCCGGAAGTCATCCTCGCGCGCTTCTTCGGCCTCCGCGTCGTTGCCGCCTCTGTGATCACCAATTTCGGCGCCGGCATGACCGGTGGCGAGATCAGCCATCACGAGACGAAGGACATGGCGCCGATCGGCGGCAAGCGGCTTGCCGCGATCCTCGCCGACATGATCGCGGCCGACGCGGTGTGCGGGTGACGATGCTTCCGCAGGAAACCATCAGGCGCAAACGCAACGGCGAGCACCTCGCCCCGGCCGAGATCGCGGATTTCGTTCGCGGCCTGTCGGATGGTTCGATCTCCGAAGGGCAGGTCGCCGCCTTCGCCATGGCGATCTGGTTCTCCGGCATGAGCCGCGAGGAGACCGTCGCGCTGACATTGGCGATGCGCGATAGCGGCGAAACACTCGACTGGAGCGCCATTGAACGACCCATTGCCGACAAACATTCGACCGGCGGTGTCGGCGACAACGTCTCGCTGATGCTGGCGCCGATCGTTGCCGCCTGCGGGCTCGCCGTGCCGATGATATCAGGGCGCGGCCTCGGGCACACCGGCGGCACGCTCGACAAGCTCGAATCCATACCCGGCTATGATATCCAGCCGTCGGCGAGTGTCTTCCGCAGGACGGTCGACGAGATCGGTTGCGCCATCATCGGCCAGACCGCTAATCTCGCGCCTGCCGACAAGCGCCTCTATGCGATCCGCGATGTCACTGCGACCGTCGATTCGGTACCGCTGATCACGGCCTCGATTCTGTCGAAGAAGCTCGCGGCCGGCCTTCAGTCGCTGGTGCTGGACGTCAAGCTCGGCAACGGCTCCTTCATGAGCGATGCGTGTGAGGCCGAAATCCTGGCGCGCTCGTTGGTCGACGTTGCCAATGGCGCCGGCGTTCGAACCTCCGCACTCCTGACCGACATGAACGAGCCCCTGGCAGACGCGGCCGGCAATGCACTGGAGATCGACAATTGCCTGGCTTTCCTTCGAGGCGAGAAGAAGGGAACGCGGCTTGAAACGGTCGTGCTCGCCTTTGCCGCCGAAATGTTGGTGGCCGGCGGCGTTGCCGGCGATGCCGAACAGGGTGAAGCCCAGGCGCGCAAAGTGCTTGGCAGCGGAGCGGCACTGGAACGGTTCGGGAAGATGGTACATGCGCTGGGTGGCCCGGCGGATTTCATCGAGCGCTCGGTCGCCTATCTCGGACGTGCGCCGGTCATTCTGCCGGTCGAAGCCGAGCAGTCCGGCTATCTCGCCGCCTGTGAGACGCGGGAACTGGGCATGGCCGTCATCGCGCTCGGCGGCGGGCGTTCGCATCCAGACGACAGGATCGATCACCGCGTCGGTTTCGATGCGCTGAAGCCGCTTGGAACGCGGGTCGAGAAGGGCGATCTCATCGCCTTCGTTCACGCGGCAGACCAGCAGGCGGCGGAAGCGGCCCGGCGACGCCTTTTGGCACTCTACACGATCGATGAGGTCGAGCCGGAGACGAGGTCCCCGATCCTCGCGAAAATCACCTGACCAGATGCAGGTCGCCGTCCTCGACACGGAAAGAGGACAGCCGGTTCAGGAAGGTCATGCCGATCAGAGTCCCCGAGAGCGCCTTGTCCGGAAGCACCAGCGCCTGAACGTCGCGCACCGATATGCCGCCGATCTCGATTCGGCTGAGGACCACCGGCGCTGCCCCGACGATGCCATTGGCCGTGTTGACACGTGCCGCGGCGAAGTCGAGCGTGTTCGCCGAAATCCCGAGCCGCCTTGCGGTTGAAAAGTTGATAGTGATCGCACTGGCGCCGGTATCGACCAGTCCGCGTTCCGTTCGCCCATTGATGCGGAAGGTGCCAATGAAGTGCCCTCTGTCGTCGGCGTCGAGCACGACGCTGCGCCCCATCGCGTATTTCGCGGTGGTCGTCGGCGGGGCTGCAGCTACCTGAGTGACCTTCCCGTTGTCTGGGTGGGACAGAAACCTGGTCGCAAGGTTCGGGACCACGATGGCCGCGACTGCCGCAGCGCCGGCCAATGTCAGCAGACGGACCAGCATGGACATCACCTCTCAATCGAACTTATGCTCGTGCAAGTAGAGCCGATGATGCCTAAGACGACATAAAAAAACCGCCGGGATCCGACGGTTTTCTCATAGATTTCAGATCCTGGTTAAGGATCTGAAAATCACTTGGTGCCGTACATGCGGTCGCCGGCGTCACCCAGACCGGGCATGATGTAGCCGAGTTCGTTCAGGTGGCTGTCGATCGAGGCGGTGAAGATCGGCACGTCCGGGTGCGCGCTCTGGAAATTGCGGATGCCTTCAGGAGCGGCGAGCAGGCAGAGGAAGCGCATGTTCTTGGCGCCGCGCTCCTTCAGCTTGTCGATCGCCGCGATCGAGGAATTGCCGGTGGCAAGCATCGGATCGACGACGATGATCAGACGCTCTGACAGGCTCTCCGGTGCCTTGAAGTAGTATTCCACCGCCTCCAGCGTCTCATGGTCGCGATAGACGCCGATATGGGAGACGCGGGCCGAAGGCACCAGTTCGAGCATGCCTTCCAGCAGCCCGTTGCCGGCGCGTAGGATCGAGGCGAAGACAAGCTTCTTGCCTTCGAGGACCGGCGAGTCGATTTCCTGCAGCGGCGTTTCGATGCGCTCCATCGTCAGCTCGAGATCGCGCGTCACCTCGTAGCAGAGCAGCGTCGAGATCTCACGGAGAAGCCGGCGGAAACCCGCAGTCGAGGTCTCCTTCTTGCGCATGATGGTCAGCTTGTGCTGCACAAGCGGATGATCGATCACTGTAACGCCGTTCATGGCTCACCTTTCCGGATTTTTTGTATCCGTCCTTTTTCCATGGAATGCGCCGTCGCCGCAAGGGTATTGGCCGACCGGAGACCGTCATCCCCAGCCGGCAAATCGCGACCTGTACCCCTAGATCCGCGTCAGCAACCGCTGGCGCGTCGCCTCGTCGACAAAGGCGGCTTCGATCGCGGTCCTGGTCATGCCGTTGATCTCATCGTCGCTGAAGCCCATCACCGCGGAGGCGATGTCGTATTCCTGGGCGAGCGAAGTGTGGAAGAACGGTGGGTCGTCGGAATTGAGCGTGACGCGCACGCCGGCCTCGTGCAGGGCCCGCAGCGGATGCGACGCGAAATCGGGGAAGACCTGAAGCGAGATGTTGGAGCCGGGGCAGACCTCGAGCACCACGCCCTCATCGGCGAGGCGCCGCACCAGATCCGCGTCTTCGATCGCCCGCACACCGTGGCTGATGCGCGACGGGCGCACGTGGTCGAGCGCGTCGCGAACGCTGAAGGCGCCCGAGAGTTCGCCCGCATGGATCGTCAGCCCGAGGCCGGCATCGCGTACGATATCGAAGGCGCGAGCGAAGTCGGCGACCTTGTGCATGCGCTCTTCGCCGGCAAGGTTGAAGCCGGTGACGAGCTTGTGTTCGCGCCTGGCGGCGAATTCGGCCGTCTTGATCACCGATTCCGGGCCGAGATGGCGGATGCCCGTGATCAGCATGCGCGATTCGATCCCGGTCTTCTGCCGGGCCGCTTCCATGCCGGCGGCAAGACCTTCGAGATAGGCGTGGGCACCCAGGCCGATCGTGTTGCCGTGGTCGGGCGAAACGATGATTTCGCTGTAGATCGTTCCGGCTTCGGCAAGTTCGGTCAGATAGGCTTCCGCGAGCAGCGCGTAGTCTTCCTCGGTCTTAAACAGCGAGGCGATGGCGTCGTAGCATTTCACGAAGCTGGTGAAGTCTTCCCAGACATAGGCCTTGTCGCGGATGATTGCGCTGGTGTCGACGCCATATTTCTCGGCCTGGGCCAAAGCCAGTTCGGGCGGCGTCGCACCCTCGATGTGGCAATGCAGTTCCGCCTTCTTCAGATGTGCGGTCAAATGAGGCTTCTCCCATGGTGGCCCGGCGCGATGCCGAGATGCTTGGCGACGGTTTCGCCGATATGCGTGAAGGTATTGGCAATGCCAAGCGAGCGGCTGCGCAGGGACGGCCCGAACATCAGCACCGGCACGCGCTCGCGCGTATGGTCGGTACCGCGCCAGGTCGGGTCGCAGCCATGGTCGGCCGTCAGGATGACGATGTCGCCCGGCTGCAGGCGCCGGTCGAGATCGGGCAGGCGCGCGTCGAAGGCCTCGAGGGCAGCCGCATAGCCGGCAACGTCGCGACGATGCCCGTAGAGCATGTCGAAATCGACGAAGTTGGTGAAGACCAGGCTTCCGTCCTCGGCCTCGTCTATGGCTGCAATGCTGGCATCGAAGAGCGCCATGTTGCCATCGGCCTTGGTCAGCTTGGTCACGCCCTGATGCGCGAAGATGTCGCCGATCTTCCCGATAGCGTGAACCGAGCGCTCGGCCTCCACCAGCCGGTCGAGGATCGTCGGCTCCGGCGGCAGCACCGAAAAGTCGCGCCGGTTGCCGGTGCGTACAAAAGTCTGCGGGCTCGTGCCGACGAAGGGGCGGGCGATGACGCGGCCGATATTGTAGTGGTCGAGCAGGCGGCGAACGATCTGGCAAAGCTCGAGCAGGCGGTCGAGGCCAAAACTCTGCTCGTGCGCTGCGATCTGGAAGACCGAGTCCGACGAAGTGTAGCAGATCGGCTTGCCACTGCGCATGTGCTCCTCCCCGTGGCGGACGATGATGTCGGTGCCGGAGGCGTGGCAGTTGCCGAGAATGCCGGGAATGTTGGCCTCGCGGCAGATCGCTTCGACGAGCTCCGGCGGAAAGGCGTCGCCTTCGGCGGAGAAGTAGCCCCAGTCGAACATGACGGGTGTCCCGGCGATTTCCCAATGACCGGAGGGCGTGTCCTTGCCGCGCGATACTTCGCTCGCCGCGCCATAGGCGCCATAGACACGATTGGGCACCGGCATGCCCTGGGGAATGGTGCCGGTCGCAAGCTTTGCCGCGTGGATCAGACCAAGCGCGGACATGTTCGGCAGGCTGAGCGGCCCCTCGCGTAATCCGGGCCGGTCGGCAGCGCCGATAGCGCAGAACTCGGCGATATGGCCAAGCGTGTTGGCACCGAGATCGCCGAAGGCTTCGGCGTCCGGCGCTCCGCCTATGCCAAAGGAATCGAGAACGAATAGAAAGGCACGCGCCATGATGCACCTGACAGCGGGCGCGCGGCGACCGCGGCCCGAAACCTCCGGAAAAGCGCAGGTACGCCCGCTAGGGCACCCGCGCAATCTTGAAGGGATAGCGCCGCTCGTTGCTCAATGCAATTGCGCCGCATGTCTGTCTGATCAGCAATCCGAGCATTTTATCGGCTGGGAGAGGCGTGCGTGGAAGTAGGCCGTCTTGGAGAGATCGATGGTCTTTGCCGTCGCCTGAAGGTTGGGCGCATAGAGCAGGAGTTCGTGCGGTACGGTCAGTTCCGTGCGAATGACGAAGGAGTTGGTCGCTGTGAACTGGGCGGGCAGGGAGACCTTGGTATTGACGGCATAGGGCGTGCCGCCTGCCTGATCGCGCGACCACAGGATCGTGCCCTCATTGGTGTTCGTGACCGCGATGCCGCTGATCTTCAGCGTGTAGTTGGCATTTCCGTAGGGCGCCAGGATGCTCTTTGCGATGTTCGGCACGTTGGCGAGGAAGGCCTTGTTGACCTCCGTCTGCTGCGCGACGACGTCGGCCGTAGCGCTTGCGGCGCGCGCGGTCTTGCCGGCAACGGTAAAACCGACCGAGAGTTCGAAGGCGCCGAGATAGGCCATCACCAGCAGCGGGGCGACGATCGCGAATTCGACCGCACCGACGCCGCTTCTGTCGCGCCGCAGCGCGCCAAGTGTCTTGGTGATCGGCTTGAGGCGCAGGATTTCAAACGCGGAATACGGCATCGCGGGGCGCCTCACTCGCTCTCGTTTCGGAAGGTGGCGGTCGCCACCATGAGATAGTCCTTCGGCATGCTTGAGCCGGCGGGCCGCAGGTTGGTGATGAACGGCCTGACGAGGTCCGTGAAGACGCTCCAGCGATAATAGGCGCGAACCACGTTGAAGGAGCCGGGGCCGCCAGGGGCAAACTTGAAGCCGGTCGTGTCGATGTCGGTGGAATCGGCCTTCCGCGGGATCAGCACGGGAAACTTGCTGAGATCACTGACCGCCCTGACGTCCAGATAGAATTGCGAGGGTAGGCCGGCTTCAGTGGCCGAGCACTTCATCAGGACCGAGATCTCGTCGCAGAACGCCTGGCGGAACTGAGCCTCGCTCATGTCGGTCTGTTTTCCCTGCTGGAAGGTGATCTGACCGGTGCGGACCTTGCGCGCCATCGTCTCCGTCGCATTCGCCAGGAGCTGGTCGCCGTAGAAGGCGGCGAAGGTTTCGAGCGAGGCGAAGATCACCACGAAGAAGGGAAGCGCGAGAATGGCGAACTCGATACTCGTCGTGCCTTTGCGGTCGCGAAGGAAGCGGCTGAAAATGCCTTTTCGCCTTTTTTCGGTTCGCCTTTTTTCGGCCCCGCTCGGCCGCCATGTTGCCTGCTCGATGTTCATTGCGCCGTCCCATCATGTTACGCCAGACGGGCGGCAGATTATGGAGCAACCATTGATATTTCGTTCTCAGGGATGGTGCGCATTTTAACGAACCACGCGCTTCGAACCCATAAAAATCAATTGGTGCTACCTGTGGTTTTGCGTTCCGCGTGACGCTCGCAATTTGGTGTGCAGGAGAGCACGGTGCGGGACGTTTGTTTATAGACGCGCACGGTGTTGCCTTCGTCGATCGACACCAGGATCCGCTCGTCGACGATGGCGTTTCCGTCCTGATCGAGGATGACCAGGTTGGTGGTTCCGAAGTTGCGGCCGGTAATGACGATCGTACGGGCGTCCGCAACCGTCGCGTCCGCCACCTCGGCATTGCCGATGATGACCTTGCTGACCGGGCGATCGAGCTTCAATACGCGCGCATGATCCATATACACACGCATCATGTCGCTTTCGGCCGCGGCGGCAACCGAGGGGGCGAGGGCGGCGATCGCGTATGCGAAAATGGCGGCTCGGCCGGTCGCGAATGGCGTGGTCATGGCGGGTCCCTAGGTGGTGTTCACGCCATACTCACCGCTCTTGGTGAACGAACCGTTAAGTCGGTTCTATCGAGGCCTTGCGGAGGCTTCGCCGTTTTCTGTTCGTTTACCCAAAAATCAGGGATGCTTCGTTAACCTTCAGGTAACCGCCTTCTTTAAGTCGATGGCAATGCGCCAGGACTAGTTTGGGGTTCATCCGATCAACGGCAACAGTTGGCGGAAGTGCTGAACAACAAACGTGAAGTAGGAGAATCATCATGAAGAAGATTTTTGCCCGTCTGATGAAGGACGAGTCCGGCGCGACCGCCATCGAGTATGGCCTCATTGCCGCGCTCATCTCCGTTGCCCTGATCGCAGGCGCAACGACCCTCGGCAACTCGCTGAACAGCACGTTCAACGGCCTCGGCGGCAAGCTGACCAGCACCACGGCTGGCAAGCTCTAATCGGGAAAGCAAGCGAGGAGAAATTCGCATGACGAAGATTTTCCATCGCCTGCTTCGGGATGAAACCGGCGCGACTGCCATTGAATATGGCCTGATCGCGGCTCTCATTTCCGTCGCCCTGATTGCTGGTGCAAGCACGCTCGGGAACTCGCTAGATTCCACGTTCAACGGGATCGGTGGCAAGATCACGACGAGCACGTCCGGCAAGCTCTGACGAACAGGTTTCGCAAGAACCTGTAATGGAGCCGCCCCCAAAAGGCGGCTCTATTGTTATCTGGAAGCCAGCAGGCATCGCAGATTGTTTGCTCTCACTTCGGAGGCAGGAAGCATGATTGAAGCTGCCATATTCGTGGTCTTCCCTTTTTGCCTGGGATTTGCGGCGTTTTCCGACCTGCTGACGATGACGATCCCGAACCGTGTTTCGGTGATCCTGCTTGGTGCCTTCTTCCTGGTGGCGCCAATGTCCGGCTTGGGGCTCGCTGAGATCGGCCTGCATCTGCTCGCGGCCGCTGCAGTCTTTGCCGCATGTTTTGCCCTGTTTGCGACGAACGTGATGGGCGGCGGAGACGCGAAGCTCCTGACGGCCTGCGCCATCTGGTTCGGCCTGACGCCGTCGTTGACGGCCTTCCTGCTCTATGTCTCGATCTTCGGCGGCGTGCTGACGCTCGCAGTGCTTTTGTTGCGCCAGCAGGAGGATACGATCCTTGCGAGCGGCATTCCTTTCCCGCAGCTTTTGCTCACGGCCAAGAAAATTCCTTACGGGATCGCGATCGCGCTTGGGGGCTTTGCCGCCTATCCCTCGTCGCCGCTTATGGAGGCGGCCTTCGCGCGGCTCACTTGAGAGGCATTTGAGCTGACTGGTCAGCTTTTGTTAACTGCGCTCATAAGTAATCCGTTAACCATAATTACACCAATTCCTGATCAATCTGAGCCTGGCATTTTTTCGGGGCTCGGAAACAATCATGAAACCGGTTCGCATCATCATACTGGCAGTGGCCGTTCTCTCGGCTGCGATGGCCGGTCTTTTGGCGATGAGGCTGACGGGCGCGCCTGCGCCACAGATGGCTGAACCGGTCGTCGAGCGTGCCCCCACCGTCAATGTGCTTGTCGCCAGCAAGAGCCTGCCCGTCGGATCGCGACTGGGCGGCGACAGCATCCAATGGATGGCCTGGCCGAAGGACGGCGTGGTCGATGGCATCATTACCGAAGAAAATCAGCCGACCGCGATCGATGATCTGAGCGGTGCCGTCGTGCGTCTGCCGATCTTCAACGGCGAACCCGTGCGCCACGAAAAGGTGGCAGATTCGTCCAGCCGCATCATGTCGTCGCTGCTGCCGGCCGGCAAGCGCGCCGTTGCGACCGAAATCACGGTCGCAACCGGTGCCGGTGGCTTCATCCTGCCGAACGACCGCGTCGACGTGATCATGGTGCGCAAGGGTGATGGCGAACTCTACCTGACCGAAACCGTGCTCAGCAATGTGCGTGTGCTCGCGATCGACCAACAGGTCGAGGAAAAGGATGACGGCACCAAGGCGGTGGTTGGAACCACGGCCACGCTGGAACTTACGCCCGACCAGTCGAAAGTGATGACGGTCGCGCAGCAGATGGCGGAACGTATTTCGCTGGCGCTCCGAAGCGTCGCCGACGCGCAGGAGTCTGACACGGACGCCGCGGACTATCTGCTGAGCGGCGACGGCCAACCGAACATTCAGGTCATCAAGTCCGGCTCCATCGTCAAGGGCGATGGAACGGTCGGCCAGACGCAGCAATGACAGACACGAGCAGGAACAAGGTGAGAACGGGGCATAAGGTGAAACGGAGCGGAAACAAATTTCGGGCGTCTGTCGCAGCCGGCCTATCATTCTGCCTGGCGGTTACCGGCATGTATCTGCCGGCGCCGACGGAAGCTTTTGCCGGCGCGTCCTCGGTCGTCCGCATCGTCGAAAGCGGCCCCGGCGTGAAGAAGAAGGTCAGCCTCGGTCTGAACAAGGCCGTAGTCGTCGATTTGCCTGCAGACGCGCACGATATCCTCGTTGCCGACCCGTCTCTCGCCGACGCCGTGACCCGTACGTCGCGGCGCATCTACCTCTTCGGCAAGTCCGTCGGCCAGACCAACATCTTCGTCTTCGGTCCCAATGGCGAGGAGATCGTCTCCCTCGACATCGAGGTCGAGCGCGATGTCTCCAGCCTTCAGTCCAACCTGCGCCGCTTCATTCCGGACGCCGATATCAATGTCGAGATCGTCTCGGACAACATCGTGCTGACCGGCACCGTGCGCACACCGCTCGATTCCACCCGTGCCGTCGACCTTGCCAAGGCCTTCCTTCAGGGCGGTGAGGCGACCACGCGCAACATCACGGCCCAGGGCAACAATGGCGACGCCGATATTTTCGCCGAAGACCGGCAGGTGTCGCAGATCGTCAATCTCCTGACCATCGATGGCGACGATCAGGTCAATCTCAAGGTCACCGTGGCCGAGGTCAGCCGCCAGGTGCTGAAACAGCTCGGCTTCAACGGCCGTGTTGGCGACGGCGAAAGCGGGATTGCTTTCCGAAATCCGGCCAATCTCGGCGATGCGGTCGGCGTCGGCGTCAACGCGATCATCAACAAGACGGTCGGCGGCACGACGATTTCCAGCTACATCAACGCGATGGAACAGGCCGGCGTGATGCGGACGCTGGCCGAACCGAGCCTGACCGCGATTTCGGGACAGGAAGCGAAGTTCTATGTCGGCGGCGAGTTCCGCCTGCCGGGAACCCAGGAAGTCGCACCCGACGAAAAGACGGACAACCTCAAGGTCACGCGTGAGGTCAACGATGTCGAGTATGGTATCCGCCTGAATTTCAAGCCGGTTGTTCTTGGCCCGGGGCGTATCAGTCTGCAAATTGAGACCAATGTCTCCGAGCCGACCTACGAAGGGTCTGTCGTCACGGGCAACAGCTACAACACCGTTCCCGGCAACACCTTCCTCGGGATACGCAAGCGCGAGGCTTCGACCAGCGTCGAACTGCCGTCCGGCGGCTCGATCGTGATCGCGGGTCTCGTTCAGGACAACATTCGCCAGGCGATGTCCGGCCTGCCGGGCGCTTCGAAGATCCCGGTGCTGGGCACGCTGTTCCGCAGCAAGGACTTCGTGCGCAACGAGACCGAACTGGTCATCATCGCCACGCCTTATCTGGTCCGTCCGGTCGCCAGAAGTGCGATCTCCCGACCCGACGACAACTTCAATCCGGCCAACGATCTCGACAGCTACTTCCTCGGCCGCGTGAACCGCATTTACGGCCGGCCGGAAGCGGCCGCTCCGGCAGGCCGTTACCACGGCAACGTTGGCTTCATCTACAAATAGGCTGGGTCATGACGCTTCGAACCGATTTCCACGTGAATTCCGAAAGGCCGAACGCCATGTCCTCAGGTCCGTCCGGAACATTCATCCGTCGCATGAGCCGGGCAGCCGTCCTGGTGCTGGCCGGTGCCCTGCTTGCCGGTTGCGGCACGAGGGACAATCTCGCGACTGGCTCCATCCCCGATGACTACCGCACCCGGCATCCGATTGTGCTCGCCGAGGGGGAACGCGTCATCGACATCCCGATCGCCTCGGGCGATCGCCGTCTTACTCAGGGTACGCGCGATGTCGTCGCCGGTTTTGCGGCCGACTATCGCAACTCGGCAAGCGGCGTCGTGCAGATCATGATGCCGCGGGGCGCTGCCAACAGCCACGCCGCCCAGGCGATGCGCCGGGAAATCCGCGGCGTGCTGGTGAATGCAGGCGTACCGGCCAAGAGGTTGCTGGAGACGAGCTACGACGCCGGACCCTATGGCGACGCGGCCCCTATCCGTCTGAGCTATGTGGCGATCACGGCACAGACGGGACCTTGCGGCACCTGGCCGGAAGACCTGAACCTCAACACCTTGGAAAACAAGAACTATTACAACTTCGGTTGCGCCTCGCAATCGAACCTGGCGGCCCAGCTTGCCAACCCGACGGACCTCCTCGGTCCGCGTCAGATGTCGCCGATCGACGCCGAGCAACGCGGCCAGGTGATCACGGATTGGCGTGGAACCGAGAAGAAGGACGGCACGGTCATCACCTTCAACTGATATCGGCTGGATGAAAAGATGAGTACCATCGATTACAGGATCGAGACTGGCACCGAGGGGGACGACCCGTCCTTCGATGCGCGTATGAGCGATCTGGAGCAGGTTCGTCCGTTGCCGCGGATTTCGATCCACGCGTTTTGCGAAAGCAACGCGATGTTGCAGCTGATGGAGCGGTGCGGCCAGGATCGGCGCATGGCGAAGGTTAGCCTGCGCATCAACAGCGGCAGCATCGATGCCGCCGCCAACATGTTCGCGACCGTATCGACGCCCAACCTGATCATTCTCGAGACGGCGACGGAACCTCGGTCGCTGCTGACCGAACTGGCGCCGCTGGCGGAAGTCTGTGACCCCAGCACCAAGGTGATCCTCGTCGGCAAGCACAACGATATCGGGCTCTACCGCGAACTCATCCGCAACGGCATTTCCGAATACATGGTCGCGCCGGTCTCGATGCCGGACATTCTCACTGCCGTTTCGGCGATCTTCGTCGACCCGGATGCCGAGCCCTTGGGGCGAAGCATCGCCTTCATCGGTGCGAAGGGCGGTTGCGGATCGTCCGTGATCGCGCACAATTGCGCCTGGGGCATCTCCAGCCTGTTCTCGACCGAAACGATTCTCGCTGATCTCGACTTGCCCTATGGCACCGCCAACATCGATTTCGACCAGGATCCGCCGCAGGGCATCGCCGAGGCGGTCTTTGCGCCGGAGCGCCTGGACGAGGTATTTCTCGATCGTCTGCTGACCAAGTGCTCCGAGCACCTGTCGCTGCTTGCGGCACCTTCGATGCTCGACCGCGCTTATGACTTCGAGACCGGGGCTTTTCACCCGATCCTCGAGATCCTGCAGCGCAGCGCCCCCGTTTCCGTTCTCGACATTCCGCACCTGTGGACGGACTGGACACGGTCCGTGCTCGGCGAAGCCGACGAGGTGGTGATCACGGCGATCCCCGATCTTGCCAGCCTGCGCAACACCAAGAACCTGCTCGACGCCCTGAAGAGGCTGCGCCCCAACGACAAGGCGCCCCACCTGGTGCTGAACCAGGTCGGCATGCCGAAGCGGCCGGAGATTGCCGCCAACGAGTTCTGCGATTCGCTGGAAATCGAAGCCGCGGCCATCATTCCCTTCGACGCGGCTCTGTTTGGTAACGCTTCGAACAGCGGGCGGATGATCGCCGAAATCGACAAGAAAGCGCCGGCCGCTGAAACCTTCTCGCAGCTCGCACATCTTCTGACCGGCCGCGTGACGATGAAGAAGGCCCGGCGCGGCGGCCTCGGCAAGATGCTTGCAGCGCTCGGCAGGAAATAGGACGTAGGATTACGCAGATGTTTGGCAAGCGCGGAAACGAAGGCTTCGGCAAAGGCGGCGGCACCCCGGTTTCCGCCCCTCCGCCGATCGTGGCTGCGGTGCAAGCGCCGGTGGTCGAGCGCGCCGTGCCGGTTCTCGCTGATACGCCCTCCGCTGGTGCCAGGTCGCCGACGCCAGCCCCGCCGGCAAGACGGCGGCAGGCGCGGACGGAAGACTACTACGACACGAAATCGCAGGTCTTCTCCGCGCTGATCGACACGATCGATCTGTCGCAGCTCGCCAAGCTCGATACGGAGAGCGCGCGCGAGGAAATCCGCGATATCGTCAACGACATCATCACGATCAAGAACTTCGCGATGTCGATCTCCGAGCAGGAGGAACTGCTCGACGATATCTGCAACGACGTTCTGGGGTACGGTCCGCTCGAACCGCTGCTTGCCCGCGACGACATCGCCGACATCATGGTCAACGGTGCAGGCCAGACCTTCATCGAAGTCGCCGGTAAAGTGCAGGAATCGGAAATCCGCTTCCGCGACAACGCGCAGCTTCTTTCGATCTGCCAGCGCATCGTCGGCCAGGTCGGCCGCCGTGTCGACGAATCGAGCCCGATCTGCGACGCCCGCCTGCCGGACGGATCCCGCGTCAACGTTATTGCCCCACCGCTCGCCATCGACGGCACGGCGCTGACCATCCGCAAGTTCAAGAAGGACAAGCTGACGCTCGAGCAGCTGGTCCGCTTCGGCTCGATCACGCCAGAGGGCGCCGTTCTCCTGCAGATTATCGGTCGTGTCCGCTGCAACATCGTCATTTCGGGCGGCACGGGCTCGGGCAAGACGACGCTTCTCAATTGCCTGACACGCTATATCGACACGGACGAGCGGGTGATCACCTGCGAAGACACGGCCGAACTGCAATTGCAGCAGCCGCATGTCGTGCGCCTCGAAACCCGCCCACCGAATATCGAAGGCGAAGGCGAGATCACCATGCGCGATCTCATCAAGAACTGCCTGCGCATGCGCCCCGAACGCATCATCGTCGGCGAAGTGCGCGGCCCGGAAGTCTTCGACCTGTTGCAGGCGATGAACACCGGCCATGACGGCTCGATGGGAACCATCCACGCCAACACGCCGCGCGAATGCCTGAGCCGCATGGAATCTATGATCGCGCTTGGCGGTTATACGCTGCCGGCAAAGACCGTGCGCGAGATCATCGCCGGATCGGTGGACGTGATCATCCAGGCGTCCCGCCTTCGCGATGGTTCCCGCCGCATCACCCACATCACCGAGGTGGTGGGCATGGAAGGCGACGTAATCATCACCCAGGACCTGATGCGCTACGAGATCGATGGCGAAGACGCCGGCGGGCGGATCATCGGCCGCCACATGTCGACCGGCATCGGCCGGCCGCATTTCTGGGATCGTGCGCGCTACTTCAACGAGGACAAGCGACTGGCCGCGACCCTCGACGCGATGGACAAGGGCTAGGAGCTGCGATGTTCGGGATAGACATCACCGTTCTGGCGCTAGCGGCCCTCGTCGCCATATCGGCGGCGGCGCTTGCCTACGGCCTGCTGTTCTCGCGCATCGAAAGCGAAAAGAAGGCGGAAGGCCGCGTGCGCAAGATCAGCGCGGCGGAAACCGACCGCGCCAAGATGAAGGCCGCGCGCGACCGCGTGAGCGAACTGTCGAAACGGCGAAAATCCGTCCAGGATTCGCTGAAAGAATTGGAAAAGAAGCAGCAGGAACGCTCGGCAAAGACAGCGCCCTCGATGAAGGTGCGTCTCACCCAGGCGGACCTGTCGATCTCGATCGGGCGCTTTTATCTGTTCAGCGCGCTCTTCGGATTTTTTGCCTTTCTGATCATGCTGATGCTGGGGGCCGGGCTCGCCATTGCCGTCGGCTTCGGCCTGGTCGCCGGTCTCGGCCTGCCGCGCTGGTTCATCGGCTACCTGGTCAAGCGGCGCTGCAAGAAGTTCCTCGAGGAATTCCCGAATGCGCTCGAAGTCATGGTCCGCTCCATCAAGTCGGGCCTTCCCTTGAACGACGCACTACGTCTCATCGCCGCCGACGGCCAGGAGCCGGTCAAGACCGAGTTTCGCCGCGTGGTGGAATCCCAGCAGGTGGGCCTGAGCGTGACCGAAGCCTGCGCCCGTATGGTCAACAGCATTCCCCTGCCGGAGGTGAATTTCTTCGCCATCGTGATCGCCATTCAGGCGCAGGCGGGCGGCAATCTCTCGGAAGCCCTAGGCAACCTGTCGAAGGTCCTGCGCGAGCGCAGGAAGATGAGAGCGAAGGTCAGTGCCATGTCGATGGAAGCCAAGGCCTCGGCCTGCATCATCGGCGCCCTGCCGTTCATCGTCGCGCTTTTGGTCTACCTGACATCGCCCGCCTACATGATGGTGCTTTTCACCGACCCCCGCGGTCATCTGATCATCGGTGCCGGCCTGTTCTGGATGAGCATCGGCATTTGGGTGATGCGCAACATGATCAACTTCGACATCTGAGGGGCGTCGATGAGCACTGACCTGATCAAGACCCTGACCGATCCCAACGTCGTCGTCGCCATTCTGGTTTCGCTCGCCGTGCTCGCAACCTTCTATTCGCTGATCGTGCCGCTGTTCGATCGCGGCGATCTCGGCAAGCGGATGAAGTCCGTTGCGACCGAGCGCGAGCAGATCCGGGCGCGCGAACGCGCGCGGCTTGCCGCCGAGGTTCAAAACGGCCGGGCAAGCCTGCGCGGGCAGAACAACGCCTCCATCCGCCAGGTCGTCGAACGGCTCAACCTGCGCTCGGCGCTCGTCGACGATAATACCGTCAACCGGTTGAAAATGGCCGGCTTCCGTTCGCAGAACGCGCTCAACACCTTCCTGTTCGCGCGCTTCTGCCTGCCCTTCCTGTTTCTGCTCGTCGCGCTCGTCTATATCTTCGTACTCGGCAATTTTGCCGACAAGCCGCTGATGGTGCGGCTCTTCTTTGCGATCGGCTTTGCCTATCTTGGCTTTTATGCGCCGAACATCGTCGTGGCCAACGCCATCACCAAGCGCCAGGCGTCGATACGCCGGGCCTGGCCGGATGCGCTGGATCTCCTGCTGATCTGCGTCGAATCGGGCGTGTCGATGGAGCTCGGCATGCGTCGCGTCGCCGACGAGGTGGCATCGCAATCGCAGCAACTGGCGGAAGAGCTGGTGCTGACGACGGCGGAACTGTCGTTTCTGCCCGAGCGCCGGGTTGCACTTGAAAATCTCGGACAGCGCACCGGCCTCGACGAGGTGAAATCCGTGGTCCAGGCACTGATCCAGGCGGACCGCTACGGTACGCCGATCGCTCAGGCCCTGCGTGTGCTAGCGCAGGAAAGTCGCGACCAGCGCATGACGGCAGCCGAGAAGAAGGCGGCTGCACTGCCGCCGAAGCTGACTGTACCGATGATCCTGTTCTTCCTGCCGGTGCTGGTCGCCGTCATCCTTGGGCCGGCCGGCATCCAGGTCGCCGACAAGTTCTAGACAGCAGCGCCGGCATCGGCGCTCTACAATCATGGGTTCGAAGACTGCGTGCGCGGTGGCGGACAAAGGCATGCCGCGCGAATGTGCGCGGCTGACTTTGCGGATGACGGTAGCGGTAGATGGGAAGCGCTAGAGGCGCCAAGAGCGTCTCTGAAGAACGCGGCGCGCCTTTAGTTGGCGACCTTCTTGTCGTCGGCCTTGGCGAGCTCTTTCCATGCGCCCTGCTGCGAAAGCATAGAGCGCAGATAGGCGACGTTCGCTTCGGCCTGCTCGCTGGAAAGTTCCTGGCGGGCGATCGTCTCGGCTTCCTGGAAGCGGCCCTGAAGACCGACGGCGAGCGCGAGGTTCTGGCGCACGCTGCTGTCGGCGCCGGGCTGGCTTGCCGCCGACTTGAGATAGGTTTCGGCGGTGCGAAGGTCCTTGGTCAAAAGATAGGACATGCCGAGATTCGAGAGTACTGACGGCTCGTTCGGCTTGAGGTCGAGAGCCTCGCGGTAGCGCAGTCGCGCCTCCTGGGCGCGGCCCAGCTGGTCGAGGATTGCGCCCTCGGCCGATTTCAGCTTCCAGTCCGGACGGTCGGGTGTCTGCGCCCGGCCGATTGTCGCAAGCGCCTGCTCGAGTTGACCGGCGGCGGCCTGTGCCTTGCCGTAGGCGCCGAGCACTTCGCGGTCCGACGGATGGTTGATCGCGACCTGCTGCATCACCGCAAGCGCCTGCTCATTGCGGCCGGTCATGCGCAGGAGATTGGCATAGTTGAGGCCCGCTTCGCGATCCTTGGGGTTCTTTTCATAGGCCTGGCCGATGCTTTCGGCAGCGGCCGAAAGCTCAGGCGCGGTCATCGACTGCACCGGTTTTGACGTTCTGGAGATCGACCCCGTCGTCAGTTCCTTCTTCGGCTGGTTGGCGCAGCCGGCAAGCGAAAGCGCCACCAGCGCGATCGCCGCGCCCTGCAAGAAACGGGCGCGTTTCGAGGATGAGGTCGTATATTTGGCCATGTGTGTCCCCAGCATGCATTCGCGCACCTGAACTTCAGACAACACCGGCGCAACTTTCACTCCAGCAATAATCTGTTAACCCTAACAGAGTGTTAATAGCGCGATTCCATCTCTGTCAGCCGAGGACTTTCATGGCTCCCTATCAGTTCATCGAGCGGCCTTCGCCGTTCAACACCAGCGCCGGCAAGACCCTGCCGATCTTCGCCGTCACGCCGGCGCATATCGAGACGGGGACGATCGACCCGATCGCTTTGGACTGGGCTCGTAAGGCAGGCTTTACGGCCGAGTCAGGCGCGGTGTTGTTGATCCCGTCCGCCGACGGCCATCTTGGCGGCGCGCTCTTCGGCCTCGGCAGCAACCCGTCGGAAGCGCCGTTCCTCGCAGGCAAGCTGGCGCGGGCGCTGCCGGCCGGCAAATGGCATATCGAAACGGCACCGCTGACGGCCAACCGGCTGGCGCTCGGCTACGGCCTCGGCTCCTATCGCTTCGAGCGCTACAAGTCCGCCAAGGGCGAACCGCCGACGCTGCTCATCCCCGCCGATGCGGACGCGACCGACATCAAGCGCCAGCTCGCTGGCGTGTTCCTCGCCCGTGACCTCATCAACACGCCGACCAACGACATGGGACCGGAAGCGCTCGAAGGCGCGTTCCGCGCGCTTGCCGCCCACTACAAGGCCGATGTTTCGGTCATATCCGGCGAAGCGCTGCTGACGCAGAACTTCCCGCTGGTTCACACCGTCGGCCGCGCCAGCGCCGAGGCTCCGCGCCTGCTGGAGCTGCGCTGGGGCAAGAAGGGCCACAAGAAGGTAACGCTCGTCGGCAAGGGCGTGTGCTTCGATACGGGCGGTCTCGACATCAAGCCGTCGGCCTCCATGCTGCTGATGAAGAAGGACATGGGCGGTGCCGCCAACGTCCTTGGCCTGGCGCTGATGATCATGGACGCCAAGCTCAAGGTGGATCTGCGCGTCATCGTGCCGGTGGTCGAAAACTCTATTTCCGCCAATGCCTTCCGGCCCGGCGACATCTATCGCAGCCGCAAGGGCCTGACGGTGCAGATCGACAATACCGATGCCGAAGGCCGGCTGATCCTTGCCGACGCGCTCGCCTATGCCGACGAAGAGAAGACGGATCTGCTCGTCGACATGGCGACGCTGACCGGTGCCGCGCGCGTCGCGCTCGGCCCGGATCTGCCGCCTTTTTTCACCGACGATGCCGATCTGGCCCACGATCTGACGGAAGCAAGCCTCGAGGTCGACGATCCGATGTGGCGCATGCCGCTCTATAACGGGTATGACAAGGATGTCTCGGCCCGCATCGCCGACCTCACCAACGCGCCTGCGGGCGGCATGGCCGGATCGATCACTGCGGCACTCTTCCTCCGGCGCTTCGTCACCAACGCCAAGAGCTGGGTCCATTTCGATATCTTCGGCTGGGCTCCGTCCGAGCGCCCGCATTCGACGGTTGGCGGGGAGGCGCAGGCAATCCGTGCGCTTTACCAGCACGTCCAGAAGATGACGAGGTAACCGCAACCAGGCGTAACCGGCAAAGAAACGCTTGCGTAACGATCCGCCGCTATCGTGGCGGATCAGTATCACGCGTAGGAGCCGCCATTGCCGATCGAGCTAACGCCCTCCCAGGCCCTCGGGCTTTGGCATTCGGTGTCGCTCGCCCAGGTTCGCGTCGACAGCCGCGACCTGACCTTGCGGCAGCTGGCGATCCTGCTGCACATCTACCTCGTGCCGCCGCCGCACACCGTGCGTGGATTGGCGGCGACGCTTGGGGTCACCAAGCCGGTCATCACCCGCGCGCTCGACACCATGGGAGCGCTTGGACTAGTCGATCGCACCCGCGACGAGCGTGATCGCCGCAACGTCGTCATCAAAAGGACAGTCGAGGGTGCTCTCTATCTTGAAAAATTCGGTGACCTGATCATTGATCAGGGCCGCAAGCAGCTGAAGTGAGTAGACATGTCGACACCGCCCGATCGCCGCCTGAACGCCTATCGCCCCGACCTCGCAGAGAGCCGGCTACGCGGTGTCGTGCAAGCCGAACGCTACGTCGAGGGAAGCGTTGCGCGCATCTCAGTTCCGGTTGCGCCCCTGCGGGCCAAGCCCGATCTCGCCTGCGGCACCGACACCGAGCTGCTGCTCGGCGAATCCGTTCGGGTACTCGACACCAACGAAAGCTGGTGCTGGGTGAAGGCCGATCTCGACGGCTATGTCGGCTATCTTCCGGAGTATTGCCTTGCGCCGGTGGTCAAGAGCCCGACTCATATCGTGACGGCGCCGCGCACCTTCGTCTATACCGGCCATGATCTGCGTTTCCCGACGGTCTATCCGCTGTCGATGGGCAGCCGGTTGACGGTTGTCGATGAACGCGAAACGAGGGGCACGCGCTACTTTCTGCTCGACGGCGGCCAGGCGGTCATCGCCAATCACTGCATCGAGGTCGGCAGCGTCGTGCCGGGAGACTATGTCTCGGTCGCTGCCCGCTTCGTCGAAACACCCTATCTCTGGGGCGGGCGTTCCGGCTTCGGCATCGATTGCTCCGGCCTTGTGCAATTGTCGATGATGATGGTCGGCAGGCAGGCGCCGCGCGATTCCGACATGCAGGCGACGGGGTTGGGAACGCCGATTGGGCGCGAAGAGCTCACACGCGGCGACCTCGTCTTCTGGAAAGGGCACGTCGCGCTGATGGAGGACGACGAAACCCTGATCCACGCCAACGGTCACACGATGACGGTTGCGCGAGAGGGCTTGGAGGCCTCGATCGAGCGGATTGGCTGGCTCTATGAGCAGCCGACGGGCTACCGCCGTCCCTGAGCGCCCGCAAACGGAGCGTAGGGGGGCGCGAGCCTCCGCAATCGTAGCCGATGAAGGCAAAACACCCGTTCACGTCGCAGAATGCGACGCTGCGTCTCTGCCAGGAGGCTCGGCGTGGCAAGCGTCGCACCTCGCTTTCGCTGGATCAGTAGCCGGCTACTTTGTCGACGACGTGTTCGAGCGCCTGTCCGCCTTCGAAGCGGGCGATCTGCTGCTCCACATGGCGGAAGAGGGCCTTGACGTCGGAGGATGCCGCCACGTGCGGTGTGACGTAGACGTTGGGCAGGGTCCAGAAGCGGCTGTCCTGGGCAAGCGGCTCCTGCTCGAAAACGTCGAGCGAGGCACCAGCGAGCACGCCGCTGTCGAGCGCCTTCAGGATGTCCGCTTCGACCTGGCTACCGCCGCGGCCGGCATTGATGAAGACAGGCGCGCCGAACGGGCCGTTACGGCTGAGCCTTGCAAACAGGCGCAGGTTGAAAATGCCGCGGGTGTCCGGCGTCAGCGGCAGCAGGCCGACAAGGAAGTCGCTGCGTGCCAGGAAGCTGTCGAGTTCGTTGCCGCCAAAGGTCTCGATGCCGGCGACGTCGCGCTTGCTGCGCGACCAGCCGATGACCTTGAAGCCCATGGCCGAGAGCTTGCGGGCGGCGTCCTGGCCAAGCACGCCCATGCCCATGATGCCGACGGTGATGTCGGCGGCTTCTGGCTGGGTCAGGTCGCGCCATTCGCGTTTCGCCGCCTGCGCCTCGTAGGTGCGGTGCTGGCGCAGGTGCATGAGGCACTGCATGACCACCCATTCGCTCATGCGCGTCGTCAGTGTCTGGTCGACGAAGCGCACGAGCGGCACTTCGGGAAGGCCGGGCAGCGTAAGCACATGATCGACGCCGGCGCCGCCGGAGAACACCACCTTGAGGTCCGGTGCCCTTTCGAAGAGGTCCGGTGCCGACTTCCAGACGACCGCATAGTCGATGCCCGAGAGGTCGCGGTTGTGGTGCACGGCATCGGCGCGGTTGATCACCTCGCGATCCGGGAAGGCCCCGCGAAGCGCCGCCTCGACCTCCTCCGGAATGAACTTCAGATCGACGATGACGGGGCTTTTTGCGGACATTCGGGCACCTATTGGCGGATCGCGGTCAAGTTGACGGCTTCGAGGTTGAAGGCGGCAGCCATCAGCGCCTTCGTGTAGTCCTGGCTCGGGGCATTGAAGATGCGTTCGGCCGGGCCCTGCTCAACCACCTTGCCCATGCGCATCACGATCATCTCGTTGGCAAGGGCGCGCACGACCTTGAGGTCGTGGCTGATGAACAGATAGGCGAGGTCGTGTTTGCTCTGCAGGTCCCGCAGGAGGTCGACCACCTGCGCCTGCACGCTCATGTCGAGCGCCGAGGTCGGCTCGTCGAGCATCACGAATTGCGGCTTAAGCACCATGGCGCGGGCAATGGCGATGCGTTGCCGCTGGCCACCGGAGAACTCGTGCGGATAGCGCCAGCGGGTCGCGGGATCGAGGCCCACTTCTTCGAGCGCCGCCGCGACGCGGGCGTCGCGCTCGTTGTCGGATAGGGAGCGCTCGTGGATTTTCAGGCCCTCGGCGATGATATCGGCCACCGACATGCGCGGGCTGAGTGAGCCGTAGGGATCCTGGAAGACGATCTGCATCCGGTTTCGAAGCGGCCGCATCTCGTTGAAGCTGTAGCGGTCGATGTCCTTGCCGATGAAGGCGATGCGACCCTTCGACGAGATCAGCCGCGTCAACGCAAGCCCGAGCGTCGTCTTGCCGGAGCCGGATTCGCCGACGACGCCGAGTGTCTGGCCTGCACGCAGCTTCAGGTCGATGCCGTCGACGGCCTTCACATGATCGACCACCTTGCGCAGGAATCCGGCCTTGATTGGGAACCACACCTTCATCTCAGAGGCTTCCATCACGATCGGCTTCGACGCGTCAGACGGTGGCGGATTGCCCTTCGGCTCGGAGGCGAGCAGATGGCGGGTGTAGGCATGCTGCGGATTGGCAAAGATCTCGGCGGTCGGTCCCGTTTCGACGATCTTGCCCTTCGTCATGACGCAGACCCGATCGGCGATCTTGCGCACGATGCCGAGGTCATGGGTGATGAACAGCATCGACATGCCGTGCTCATCCTTGAGCGTCTTCAACAGCTCGAGGATCTGTGCCTGCACGGTGACGTCGAGTGCGGTCGTCGGCTCGTCGGCGATCAAGAGTTCCGGTCGGTTGGCGAGCGCCATCGCGATCATCACACGCTGGCGCTGGCCGCCCGAGAGCTCGTGCGGATAGGCGCTCAGCCGCTTCTCCGGCTCGCGGATGCCGACCTGGTTGAGCAGCTCGAGAATCCGCGTGCGCCGCGCAGCACCCTCCAGCCCCTGGTGCAGTTCGAGGATCTCGCCGATCTGCCGCTCGATCGAGTGCAGCGGGTTGAGCGAGGTCATCGGCTCCTGGAAGATCATGGTGATGTCGTTGCCGCGGGCGTGGCGCAGCTCCGCATCGCTGGCTTTCAGCAGGTCCTTGCCGTTGAAGACGATTTCGCCGCTCGGGTGGCTGGCGGACGGGTAGGGCAAGAGCTTCAGGATCGAATTGGCCGAGACCGATTTGCCCGAACCGGATTCGCCGACAAGCGCCACGGTCTCGCCGCGCCTGATGTCGAAGGAGATATGGTCGACGGCAACGGAGGTGTTGCCGCCCTGGTGAAAGGCGACCGAGAGGTCGCGGACGGAGAGGATTGGATCTGTCATCGTCGCGCTCACCGGAACGTCTTTCTCGGATCGAAGGCATCGCGCGTCGCTTCGCCCACGAAGATCAGCAGCGACAGCATCAGCGACATGACGCAGAAGGCCGTCAGCCCCAGCCAGGGCGCCTGCAGGTTGGACTTGCCCTGGGCGATCATCTCGCCGAGCGAGGGCGATCCCGGCGGCATGCCGAAGCCGAGGAAGTCGAGCGAAGTCAGCGTCGTGATCGAGCCAGAGAGGATGAAGGGCAGGAAGGTCAGCGTCGCCACCATCGCGTTCGGCAGGAGGTGGCGATACATGATCGTGCCATTGCCGACGCCGAGCGCGCGTGCCGCGTTGACGTATTCGAAATTGCGAGCCCGCAGGAACTCGGCGCGCACGACACCGACGAAACCGACCCAGGAGAACAAGAGCATGATACCAAGCAGGATGAAGAAGCCTGGCGGCAGGATCGCGGCGATGATCAGGAGAATGTAGAGCACCGGCATCGACGACCAGATCTCGATGAAACGCTGCATCAGGAGGTCGGTCCAGCCGCCGAAATAACCCTGGATGGCGCCGGCGGTGACACCGATCACCGCCGAGGCGATGGTGAGCGTCAGGCCGAAGAGCACCGAGATGCGGAAGCCATAGATCATGCGCGCAAAGACGTCGCGGGCCTGGTCATCGGTGCCGAGCCAATTGAGGTTTCCGACGATGCAGTTCCGGTCGTTGGTCTTGTCAGGGTAGGCGGAGCAGCGCTCTTCCTTGTCCATCAGCCAGAACGGCTTGGTCGGCGCCGAATGCGGGATGTTGGAATTGACCGTCTGGTAGGAATAGCGCACCGGCGGCCAGATCATCCAGCCATTGGCCTCGATCTCGTCGCGGATGAAGTCGGAGCGATAGTCGGTCTCGGCCAGGAAGCCGCCGAACTTTTCCTCAGGATAGTCGATGACGACAGGGAACAAAAGCTCGCCCTTGTAGGAGGCGATGATCGGCTTGTCGTTGGCGATCAGTTCACCGACCAGGCTGAGCCCGAACAGCGCCAGGAACAGCCAAAGCGACCAGTAGCCGCGTCGGTTCGCCTTGAAATTCTGCCAGCGGCGCTGGTTGACCGGTGACAACCAGCCACGCGGCGCCACAGCGGTCGGCGACGTTGCGACGCTTGCCATCAGACGTCCCTCCGCTCGAAATCGATGCGCGGATCGACCCAGGTGTAGATGAGGTCCGACAGCAGGCTGACGAGCAGGCCCATCAGCGAGAAGATGAAGAGCGTGGCAAAGACGATCGGATAGTCGCGCTTGACGACCGAATCATAGCCGAGCCGGCCGAGGCCATCGAGCGAGAAGATGTATTCGATCAAAAGCGAGCCGGTGAAGAAGGCCGAGATGAAGGCGCCGGGGAAGCCGGCGATGATGATCAGCATGGCGTTGCGGAAGACGTGGCCATAGAGCACCTGGCCGTCGGTCAGGCCCTTGGCCCGTGCCGTCGTTACATACTGCTTCTTGATTTCGTCGATGAAGGAATTCTTGGTGAGCAGCGTCGTCGTCGCAAAGGCCGAGAGCAGCAGCGTGATCAGCGGCAGCGTCATGTGCCAGATGTAGTCGAGGATCTTCTGCCACCAGGGCAAATCCCAGAAATTGTCGGAGACGATACCACGCAGCGGGAACCAGTCGAAGAACGAGCCGCCGGCAAAGACGACGATCAGCAGGATGCCGAAGAGGAAGCTCGGCACGGCGTAGCCGATGACGATGATGCCCGAGGTCCAGACGTCGAAGGCCGAACCGTCGGATACGGCCTTCTTGATGCCGAGCGGGATGGAGATCGCGTAGGAGAATAGAAGGATCCACAGCCCGAGCGAGATCGAGACCGGCATCTTCTCCTTGATCAGATCGATCACCGAGGTGTTGCGGAAGAAGCTCTCGCCGAAATCGAAGCGGAGATAGTTCCACATCATGGTAGCGAAGCGTTCGAGCGGCGGCTTGTCGAAGCCGAACTGCTTTTCGAGCTTGGCGATGAACTCCGGGTCAAGCCCTTGAGCGCCGCGATAGCGCCCGCCTTCGTCGCCGCCGGCCTGCATCAGGTCGCCGCTGCTGCCCGACAGGCGATCGGAGCCGCCGGCATTGGTCAGGTCCGAGATCACCTGTTCGACCGGGCCGCCGGGCGCGAATTGCACCACGATGAAGGAGATCGCCATGATCCCGAAGATCGTCGGGATCATCAAAAGCAGGCGGCGCAGGATGTAGGCACCCATCAGGCGGGCCTTTCGATCGACGTGTGGGCGGTGGCCCGGACCGGCGAAGCGTCGGCAAGCCGTCTATGGTGTCTCAATCCCTGTGTCTCCTTGCGGCTGTCAGGCCCGGATCGGGGCTTGTTTCAGTGATTCGTTTTTTTGCATTTGGAATCGAGACGCCATTCGAGTGCAAGGACTTCATTTGGGGGAGGCGTTTTTCGACCACCACGCGTCCGGAAAGCCTATTCCGTAGTAGGGCAGTTCCTGCGGACGGGCGAGCTGGTTCCAGTAAGCCACGCGAACCGAGCGCGAGTAGAACAGCGGAACCACGAAGTGATGGGCGAGAAGAACGCGATCGAGGGCCCGTGTTGTTGCCACCAGTTCGTCGCGGTTGGGCGCGAAGATGATCCTGCGGATGAGTTCGTCGATCGCCGGATCGGATATGCCGGCATAGTTTCTCGATCCCTGCTGATTGACCGAAGCCGAACCCCAGTAGTCGATCTGCTCGTTGCCGGGTACCAGTGTTTGCGCCCAGATGCCGTAGATCATGTCATAGTCGAAGCTTCGGACGCGGTTGGTGTATTGCGAATCGTCGACGGTCCGGATGCGCGCATCGATGCCGATCTTCTTCACGCTGTTGATGAACGGCGTGACGGTGCGCTCGAACGACGGGTTGGACAAAAGCAATTCGAAACTGAAGGGCTCGCCGGTCTTGACGTTGACCAGGCGGTTGCCCTTGAGTTCATAACCCGCCTCCTTGAACAGCGCGAGCGCCTTGCGCAGGTTGTCGCGCACCTTCTGGGGGTCGCCGTTGACCGGGTTGGTATAGGGCGCGGTGAAGACTTCGGCCGGAACTTTGTCCTTCAGTTCCTCCAGAATGGCCTTCTCGCGTCCTTCCGGCAAAGCCTTGGAGGCAAGCTCGGTGCCCCAGAAATAGCTGTCGACACGCTGGAAGGCGTTGTAGGCGAGGTTGCGGTTCAGGTCCTCGAAGTCGAAGGCGTAGTTCAGCGCCTCGCGCACGCGCTGATCCTTGAATTTGTCGCGGCGCATGTTCGGCACGAAGGCTTGCATGATGCCGGCTGCGCGCAGCGGATTCTCGATCTCCTCGCGGACCACACGGCCATCCTTCATCGCCGGAAAGTCATAGGCGGTCGCCCAGTGACTGGCGCTGTTGTCCTGGTAGAAATCGACGTTGCCGGCGCGGAAGGCTTCGAACTGCACGTTCCTGTCGCTGAAGAAGGCATAGCTGATCACGCCGAAATTATATTGCCCGACATTGACGTTGAGGCTCTTGCCCCAATAGTCGTCCCTGCGTTCGAAGCGGATCGAGCCGCCGGCCTGGAACGACGCGATCTTGTAGGGGCCTGAGCCCATCACCGGCTCCAGCGTCGTGCGGCTGATGTCGCGCTTGTTGCCCTTCTCGTCCTCGCCTTCCCACCAGTGTTTCGGCACGATGGGGAACTGGCCGAGGATGTTCGGCATTTCGTGGTTGTTCTTCTCGTCGAAGCGGAAGGTGACGTCGCGGTCGCCAGTCTTTTCCGCCGAAACCACGTGGCGGTAGTAGTTGGACAGAAGCGGATTGTGTTCCTTCACTTTTTTGAACGAAAAGACCACGTCCTCCGGCGTCACAGGCTTGCCGTCAGCCCACTTGGCCTCGGCGCGCAGGCGAAACGTCGCGGAGGAAATATCGTCGGGATAGGAAACGCCCTCGGCCAGCAGCCCATAGGCGGTTGTGATCTCGTCCTCGGCCGATTTCATCAACGTATCGAAGACGAGCGAGGTTACGCCGCTCGCCGCCTCGCCCTTGGAGAGAATCGGATTGAAGGTATCGAATGTACCGCTCTCCGACAAGCGCAGCTCTCCACCCTTGGGAGCGTCAGGATTGACGTAGTCGAAGCGCGCAAAATCGGGCTTGTATTTCAGTTCACCGATTGACGATGTTCCGTAGCGCCAGACGGGCTGTTCTTGGGCATTGCCTGCAGGAGGGAGGAGAAGAAACGCCGCTGTCAGTAGCGAGGCAGCGAGGCCAGGTTTCACGGTCCTGCAGAAGTTTGGCATCCAGCCGGTACCCCTTATATTTCAATCTTCTTTTGCGAGAGCATAGGCGAAATCAGGGCAAATGACAGGCACTGCCGCAAATCAGGCCAAATTTTTGAGTCACATCCCGGTGATTCACAACCACGTAACGCGTAAGGCTGAGGCAAAGACGGGGCCTTAGGATCGGGGTTCGCCGGAGAGGCATGCCGCACAACGGCGCCGCTCGCCGCGAGACAAACGGGACGAAATTCAATGATTGCTCCATTTCGACGTTGCGGCTCGGCGTTTCTTGCGCTGTTGCTCGGAACAAGCCTCCTGATCGCCGACAACGCCGCGGCGGACGAAACGCCGGCCAAGGCGCTTTTCGGCGCCAAGGCCCTGCCTGCCGAGATGGCGGCAAATTCCTACGGCTTCTATGCGAAGGGATGCCTTGCCGGCGGTGTCGCCATCCCGACCGACGGGCCGACCTGGCAGGCAATGCGGCTGTCGCGCAACCGCCGCTGGGGCCATCCGCAGATGATCGCGCTGATCGAGCAGTTTTCCCACGACGCCGCCGACAAGGTCGGCTGGCCGGGCCTGTTGCTCGGCGATATCTCGCAGCCGCGCGGCGGGCCGATGCTGTCGGGCCACGCCTCGCACCAGATCGGGCTCGATGCCGATATCTGGCTGACGCCGATGCCGCAACGCACGCTTACCTATCGCGAGCGCGAGGACATCTCCGCCACCTCGATGCTGCAGAAGAACAAATTCCTGACGGTCGACCGTTCGATCTGGACGCCGAAGCACGCGCAGCTGATCATGTTGGCGGCGAGCTACCCGCAGGTGGAGCGCGTCTTCGTCAATCCGGCGATCAAGAAGAAGCTTTGCGATACCTGGACGGGCGACCGCACGAATCTTGGCAAGGTCCGGCCGATCTACGGCCACGATTATCACTTCCACATCCGCATCAAGTGCCCCGCCGGCGCTTCGACCTGCAAGGACCAGGCGGAAGTGCCGGCGGGCGACGGCTGCGACAAGTCGCTGGCCTGGTGGTTCACCGACGAGCCATGGGCGAAGCCGACCAAGAAGCCGGACGCAAAGCCCGTCAAGCCGAAGGTGACGACGCTTGCCGACTTGCCGAAGGCCTGCGCTCTGGTCCTGAACGGCCCGGCGCCGGCCTCGGAAGCGGCCGCCACTTTTGGCACGGCCTACCGGGCTGCCGCGCCGGCCGCAGCGAACGATAGTATCGAGCAGGTGATCGGTGCGTCCGGTGATGTCCCGCCGGCCGATATCCCCGTACCAATGGCGCGTCCGACGCTGCAGTAGGATTAAGGACACACGAGTGGGGCGGGGAGGCATCAGCCTTCCCATTCCCGTGGCGCTCATGTATAGGGCAATCAAATCGATTTAAATATTGATGCGAGGCCCGGCATGGCGGATCGAAAATGTGTTGCGCTGATCGCGCATGATCAGAAGAAGGACGATCTTGCGGACTTTGCCAAGGCGCACGAGACGGTTCTGGCTGACTGGCGGATCGTCGCCACCGGCACGACCGGCGGTCGCGTCCTCGACGTCTGCCCAAGCCTCGATATCACCCGGCTGAAAAGCGGCCCCCTCGGCGGTGACCAGCAGATCGGCGCGATGATCGCCACCGGCGAAGTGCAACTGTTGATCTTCTTCGTCGATCCGCTGACCGCTATGCCGCACGATGTCGACGTCAAGGCGCTGATGCGCCTCGCCATCGTCTACGACATTCCGATGGCGCTCAATCGTGCAACGGCCGAGCAGTTGATCGACCTGAACCCCAGATGATGCGGGCTCCCGGCGGGCGGATTCTACTGAAATCCTCCCGCACTTTTCCTCATCCCGTTCTGTCTGATAGACAGTTCAGCAACCCAAGATGACGATCAGGATGGATCTTTGCGATGTCCGGTACCAGTGAACACAGCTTTCCCTTTCCGATCCTGATCGGCGACATCGGCGGCACCAATGCGCGCTTCGCCCTGCTCATCGACGCTTTTGCCGACCCGAAGCAGCTGCCGCCGATCAAGACCGGTGATTTCGAGACGATCGAGGAGGCGCTGCAGAAGAGCATTCTCGACAAGACCTCCGTGCAGCCGCGCTCGGCGATCCTGGCGGTCGCTGGTCCGATTCGGGGCGACGAAATTCCGTTGACCAACGCCGGCTGGGTGATCCGGCCGAAGGACATGCTTTCGAGCCTCGGCCTCGAAGACGTGCTCATCATCAACGACTTCGAGGCGCAGGCGCTTGCCGTCGCCGCTCCGGCGGATGAGGATCTGGTGCAGATCGGCGGCGGCAGCATCCGGCCGATGACCTCCCGCGTCGTGCTGGGTCCGGGAACGGGCCTTGGCGTCGGCGGTCTGATCTTTGCCCAGCATACCTGGTTCCCGGTGCCGGGCGAAGGCGGACATGTCGATATCGGTCCGCGCACTGAACGCGACTTCCAGATCTGGCCCTTTCTCGAGCCGATCGAAGGCCGCATGGCCGGCGAGCAGATCCTCTGCGGCCGCGGCATCATGAACCTTTACCGCGCGGTCTGCGCCGCCGATGGCGTTGACCCGGTTCTGACGGACCCCGCGGAAGTAACGACGCACGCACTGGCCGACAGCGACAGGGCGGCGATCGAGACCATCTCGCTGTTTTCGACCTATCTCGGGCGAGTCGCCGGCGACATGGCGCTGATCTTCATGGCGCGTGGCGGCGTTTTTCTGGCGGGCGGCATCTCGCAGAAGATCCTGCCGGCGCTCTTGAAGTCGCCCTTCCGTGCTGCCTTCGAGGACAAGGCGCCGCACTCGGCGCTGATGCGGACGATCCCCACCTTTGCCGTCATTCACCCGATGGCGGCGCTCTCCGGTTTGGCCGCTTTTGCCCGCACGCCGAGGGATTTCGGTGTGGCAACGGAAGGACGCCGCTGGAGAAGCTGAGCCCGCTGCGCGCGCAAAGACTCGCCAAAGCGATATCAAACCACTATAGAGCGCCGGGAAAGATCGGGCCGGATGCCGGCTCTCCAGATTGGTTCCAGGGAAGACGGGCTTTTTGAGCGCCAGCAAGAAAAAACAGCACGCGGTCGACTCCGATACGATCAGCGGAATCCTCAAGCGGGTGATTGCCGAAAACGGTCGTGACCACATTCGCGGCTATGTTTTCGCCATCAGCTGCCTTGCCGTGGTCGCCGCGACGACCGGCTTTACCGCGTCGATCATGGAAACCGTGATCAACGAGGCTTTTGCCAACAAGCGGGCGGACATCGTTCTGCTCGTCTGCGGTGCGATCCTTGCCGCCTTCGTGCTGCGCGGCTTTGCCACCTACGGCCAGGCCGTCGCGCTTTCGAAGATCGGCAACAACATCGTCGCGCGCTACCAGCGCCGCCTTTATGCCCATCTGATGGCGCTCAGCGTCGGCTATTTCAACGAGACCCGCTCGGCGCAGCTTGCAGCCCAGATCAGCCAGAATGTCAGCGGCATTCGCGACGTGCTCAATCTGACCGTTACCTCGATCGCGCGCGACCTGCTGACGCTGATCGGCCTGGTCGGCGTCATGTTTGCCAAGGACTGGCTGCTGTCGATCATCGTCTTTGTCGCAGCACCTCCTTTGCTCCTGGGCCTGCGCTATGTGTCCAAGCGCTTGCGCTCGGCCACGCGCGAGGCGATCGAGGTCAACAGCCGTGTTCTCGGCGCGATGCAGGAGACCATTCAGGGCATCACCATCGTCAAGGCCTTCACCATGGAAGGCGAGCTGCGTGGCAAAGTCGAGACGATTATCGACCGGGCCGAAAACCGCGCCAACCGCATTGCGCGGCTGAGCGAGCGTACCGCGCCGATGACCGAAACCTTCGCGGGTCTGGCGATTTCGGCCGTGCTTGCCTATTCGGCCTTCCGCGCCATTTACGCCGACGTGCCGCCCGGTGCCTTCTTCGCCTTCGTCGTCGCCCTGCTCATGGCCTATGATCCGGCCCGCCGCCTGGCGCGTCTTCAGGTCTCGCTCGAACGCGCCGCCGTCAACGCCCGCATGGTCTACGAGATCCTCGACACCGTGCCGCACCAGCGCGACAAGGCCGATGCCAAGGAACTGGCGTTTACGAATGCCGCTGTCGAACTGCGTGACGTGCGCTTCCGCTATCCCAATGGCGACGAGGTGCTGAAGGGCGTCAGCTTCGTGGCCGAGGGCGGCAAGACGACCGCGCTCGTCGGCCCCTCGGGTGCCGGCAAGTCGACGGTCATCAGCCTCATTCCACGGTTCTACGATCCGGCATCCGGCCAGATCCTTATCGACGGGCAGGACATCGCCGACGTCACTAAGCAGTCGCTGCGCAAGGGTATCGCCTATGTGTCGCAGCAGCCCTATCTCTTCGAAGGCTCGATCCGCGACAACATCCGCTACGGCCGCATCGACGCGACGGATGCCGAGGTGGAGGACGCCGCACGGCTTGCCTACGCCCATGAGTTCATCCTTGCGCAGCCGCAGGGCTACGATACGCCGGTCGGCGAGAACGGCATGACGCTATCGGGTGGTCAGCGCCAGCGTCTGTCGATCGCACGTGCGCTTGTGCGCAACGCCCCGATCCTTCTGCTCGACGAGGCTACCTCCGCGCTGGATACCGAATCGGAAGCCGCCGTGCAGAAGGCGCTCGACCACGCGATGGATGGCCGCACGGTGATCGTGATCGCACATCGACTTTCGACCGTCGTCAACGCCGACAAGATCATCGTCATGAAGGATGGCTCCGTCGTCGAGGAAGGCACCCATGTCGATCTTGCACGGCGGCCGGACGGTCTCTACGCTCGCCTCCACAATCTCCAGGGTCAGTCTTCGGAAGAGCAGTCGCCTGAAGGCGAGGCGCCCGAAGCGCCGGCCGACGCCGAAATTCACTAGCGGACAAGAAGGAAATCACCGATGGGCGCAAACGATATGAAGCTCGTGGTGGTGGGTGCGGCCGGCCGTATGGGTCAGACGCTGATCAGGACGGTTCACGCGATGGACGGCGTGCGGCTGCATGCGGCCGTCGAGCGCTCCGGTTCTCCCTTCATCGGCCGCGATGCGGGCGAACTCTCCGGCCTAGGCCCGATCGGCGTGCCGGTGACCGACCAGCCGCTCGAAGCCTTCGTCGAAGCAGAAGGCGTCCTTGATTTCACGGCGCCGGCTGGCACCGTCGAGTTTGCCGGGCTCGCCGCCCAGGCCCGCATCGTCCATGTGATCGGCACCACCGGCTGCTCGCCCGACGACGAGGCGAAGATTCGCGCTGCCGCCCGCCACGCCCGTATCGTCAAGTCGGGCAATATGAGCCTCGGCGTCAACCTGCTCGGTGTGTTGACGGAGAAGGCGGCGCGGGCGCTGGGGTCGGCCGACTGGGATATCGAAATCCTCGAAATGCACCACAAGCACAAGGTAGATGCGCCCTCGGGCACGGCCCTGCTTCTCGGCGCTGCGGCGGCGAAGGGGCGCGATATCGCCCTTGCCGACCACTCCGTGCGCGTGCGTGACGGTCATACGGGTCCGCGTCCGGCTGGCACGATCGGTTTTGCGACGCTGCGCGGCGGCTCGGTCATAGGCGAACACTCGGTCATTCTTGCCGGCGAAGGCGAGCAGGTGACGCTCTCGCACAGCGCCACGGACCGTTCGATCTTCGCGCGCGGCGCCGTCACCGCTGCACTCTGGGCCCGCGGCCAGAAGCCCGGTTTCTACTCGATGCTCGACGTTCTCGGGCTCAACTGACCTTTTCACTCTCAAGTCTCAAGGGGAATTCGACATGAGCGGTACTCTCGTCCTCGTCCGGCATGGCCAGAGCGACTGGAACCTGAAGAACCTGTTCACCGGCTGGCGTGATCCGGACCTGACGGAACTCGGCGTCGAGGAAGCCAAGGCCGGCGGCAAGGCGCTTGCCGACTACGGCATCAAGTTCGACATCGCGTTCACTTCGGATCTCATCCGCGCCCAGCGCACGTGCCAGTTCGTGCTCGACGCCGTCGGCCAGTCCTCGCTCGAAACGATCCGCGACCAGGCGCTGAACGAACGCGACTACGGCGACCTGTCGGGCCTTAACAAGGATGACGCCCGCGAGAAGTGGGGCGAAGAGCAGGTGCATATCTGGCGCCGCTCCTACGACATTCCGCCTCCGGGCGGCGAGAGCCTGCGCGACACCGGCGCACGCGTCTGGCCCTATTACCTGACCGAGATCCTGCCGCGCGTGCTGTCGGGCCAAAAGGTCCTGGTCGCTGCACACGGCAACTCGCTGCGCTCGCTGGTCATGGTGCTCGATCGCCTGAGCAAGGAACAGATCCTGAAGCTCAACCTCGCGACCGGCGTGCCGATGGTCTACAAGCTCAACGCCAATTCGACCGTCGCTTCCAAGGAAGTGCTCGGCGACATGTCCGGCGCCCACTGAGCGCTGACAGACGGAGAATGAAAAAGGGGCGCTGGGCGCCCCTTTTTGCGTCTGTGATGATGCTGGGAAGCCTGTAATCAGATCGTGCCGTCGGCCGCCTTGCCGGCTTCCCAGCCGAGGATGGCGCGTTTGCGCGTTAGGCCCCAGTGATAGCCGGTGAGATCGCCGCTCTTGCCAAGGGCGCGGTGGCACGGAACCACGAACGAGATCGGGTTGCGCCCGACCGCAGCACCCACGGCGCGCGATGCCGTCGGCTGGCCGATGTTGCCGGCGATGTTCGAATAGGTGGTGGCGCAGCCGAGCGGGATCTTGAGCAGCGCCTGCCAGACCCGGATCTGGAAGTCGGAGCCGATGAGGAAGATGCGCAGCGGCTCGTCCTGCCTCCACCGCGAAGGATCGAAGATGCGCGCGGCGTATTGGGACGTCGCCGCGCTGTCCTCGATGTAGCGGGCGTTCGGCCAGCGTTGCGCCATGTCCTCGAAGCTTGCCTGCTCGCCGCCGGCATCGTTGAAGGCAAGGCCGGCGAGGCCGCGCTCGGTGATCATCACCAGCGCCGTGCCGAAGGGCGAGGGGTGATAGCCGAAGCGGATTGTCAGCCCTTCGCCGCGCGCCTTCCATTCACCCGGCGACATCGCCTCGTGGGTGACGAACAGGTCGTGCAGGCGGCTCGGTCCTGACAGGCCCACTTCGATGCTGGTTTCCAGCAGCGGCATGTCTTCCTGGCGCAGCAGGCGCTTGGCGTGGTCGAGCGTGACGGCCTGCAGGAAGGCCTTGGGCGAAAGCCCGGCCCAGCGGGTGAAGACCTTTTGGAGCTGCGTCGGCGACTGCTTCAGGCGCTGTGCCACGGATTCGAGCGACGGCTGGTCGCGATAGTCCTCGGTGAGCATTTCGATCACGCGGCTGACCGTATCATAGTCGGTGCCTTTCGGCGTGATGTCGGTGGGTACGGATGTCGCAATGTTCATGGCTCTTCTCCTGTCTTGTCACAGGTAACCATTTGCTGGCCCCGTCAACCACCCGAAACTTGAAAACATGCGATCGGCGGGATGCCGCCACAAGCGCCAGGCGTCAGCGGCGGCGAACGGTCGCAAGCGCGCCCGAGAGCGCCAGCGCAAAAGTCTCGCGGTCGTCGCGGTTGAGGAACGAGCCGATATCGGTTCGGCGGCCACCGCCGCTGATCGTCATCGAGACGATGCCGATCTCCTGATGCCGGGCGACATTCAAGCGCGCCCAGAACGGATTGAAACGATGCTCGCTGATCTGGCCCGAGGGCGTGAACTTGCGCACCGAAACGTCCGTCCTGCTAACGCGGACCTCTTCGCGGCTGAGCCCCGAGCGATTGTTCAGCCAGAAGGCGCCGAACAGCAGCAGGTAGTCGAGCCCGAAAAAGAACACCACCGGCCAGGCGCCGATGATGAGGAAGACGAGGCCGTGAACGAGGCTCAGGAGCCCGGCGATCAGGAAGAACATTTTGAAGCCGCGGCGCCCGAGCGAGCGATAGGGCGTGAGCTCGGCGGTGAAGACCGGAGCGTCCTCAGATGGGGTGGTGGCGTTGCCATGGATCATGACCTTTGACTATAGATGCATCATGAAAAACGTGAAGCCAAAATTGCCCGTGGGTGTTGCAAAACCGAAGGCGAGCCGCCGCGCCACGCCGCGGGTGAGGAGCCTCTATAGCCAGGACGAGCTCAAGGAGATCTTCCGTCGCTTCTCGATCCAGCGGCCGGAGCCGAAGGGCGAACTCGAGCACGTCAATCCCTTCACGCTGGTCGTCGCCGTGGCGCTCTCGGCGCAGGCGACCGATGCCGGCGTCAACAAGGCGACGCGTGCGCTCTTTGCCATCGCCGATACGCCGGAAAAGATGCTGGCGCTCGGCGAAGAAAAAGTCCGGGACTACATCAAGACCATCGGCCTCTATCGCAACAAGGCGAAGAACGTCATCGCGCTGAGCGAAAAGTTGATCCGCGACTTCGGCGGCGAGGTGCCGCGCACACGCGAAGAGCTGGTGACTCTGCCGGGCGTCGGGCGCAAGACCGCCAATGTCGTGCTCTCCATGGCCTTCGGCCAGTCGACGATCGCCGTCGACACCCACATCCTGCGCATCGCCAACAGGATCTGTCTGGCGCCGGGCAAGACCCCGGACGAGGTGGAAGACAAGCTGATAAAGATCATCCCCGACGAGTATCTTTACCACGCCCATCACTGGCTGATCTTGCACGGGCGCTACTGCTGCAAGGCGCGCAAGCCTGAATGCGAGCGCTGTGTCATCGCCGATATCTGCAAGTCGCCGGAAAAGACCTGCGACATCCCGGCGTCGCTCGTCGAACTGCCGCCGCAGATGATCTCCGCCGCAAGCTGACGCCTGCCGTAAACGCTGATCCTTACGTCGACACCATCCGGTCGATCAGCGTGCCGATCGTTTCCGCATAGACCTCGCTCGACGCGCCATCGGCAATGTCGAGCGCCGCGCGATCGAAGGCAGCTGAAAGCAGCGAAGCCATGGCCGACAGCCTTTCGGCAGAAACGGTGGCCGGAGCCATTGCCTCGGCAATCCCTTCCTCGAGCGTTCTCTGCGCGTTGGCCACGTCGATCGCCATCATCTCCCGCTTGCCGAGGACGGCAGGCCCATCGAGCAAGAGCAGGCGGATACGCCCCGGCTCGCGCATGGCGTCGAAATAGGCATGGGCGCCGACCTTCAGTGCCTGGCGGGCCGAAAGGTCGCCTGACGTCGCCTGCTCGATCGACGTCGCCACAGCAATTGCTTCCCGTTCCGCCACCGCGCGAAACAACGCCTTCTTGTCTTCGAAGTGGTGATAGAGCGCGCCGCGGGTCAGGCCGGCGGCCGCGACGATGTCCGGCGTCGACGTGTCGGCGTAGCCCCTGGTGACGAAGAGGCCGCGGGCGGCATCGAGGATCGCGGCGCGCGTCGTGTCGGAGCGCTCGCGATTGGAGCGTCGGGAGATTTCCTGTTGCATACATGCAGCCTGTATGTTAATTAAAGAAACATGCAGATTGTATGATATTGCCGGAGCGAGGAAAAGCCATGAAATCGACGAGCTATTACCCGGTCATCATGACGGCCGACGTTGCCGCCACCGCCGCCTTCTATGTCGATCACTTCCGTTTCCAGGCGCTCTTCACCAGCGACTGGTATGTGCATCTTCAATCGGTCGAGGATGAGCATGTGACGTTGGCCGTGCTCGATTACCGCCACGAGACGATCCCCGAGGAGGCGCGTGCGCCGACGCGCGGTCTGCTTTTGAACTTCGAGGTCGAGAATCCGGATGCGATCTATGCGCAGGCGCTTGCTGCCGGCCTGCCGATCCTCAAAACCTTGCGCGACGAGGATTTCGGCCAGCGCCATTTCATCACTGCCGACCCGAATGGCGTGCTGATCGATATCATCAAGCCCATTCCGCCGAGCGCCGAATTCGCCGCCGCCTATGAGGAAAGCGCGCTTCCTACGGCGTGAAGCCGCCTGCACGCGTCTTTTGTCTTCCAAATGGCCGGAAAACCGGTATTAACGAACACCGGCCATCACGGAGACCGGACGAGGTTCATGACAAAATACGACGTGCTGACGATCGGCAACGCCATCGTTGATATCATCGCGCGCTGCGACGATGCTTTTCTCAATGAAAACGGCATCATAAAGGGCGCCATGAACCTCATCGATGCCGAGCGAGCCGAGTTGCTGTACTCGCGCATGGGCCCGGCGGTCGAAGCCTCCGGCGGCAGCGCCGGCAATACGGCTGCGGGCGTTGCCAGCCTCGGCGGCCGCGCTGCCTATTTCGGCAAGACCGCAAGCGACCAGCTCGGCGAGATCTTCGCCCACGACATCCGTGCCCAGGGCGTCTATTTCCAAACGAAGCCGCTCGAAACCGTGCCGCCGACGGCGCGCTCGATGATCTTCGTCACCGAGGATGGCGAACGGTCGATGAATACCTATCTCGGCGCCTGCGTCGAGCTTGGCCCCGAGGACGTCGAAGCCGACGTCGTCGCTGAGGCCAAGGTCACCTATTTCGAAGGTTATCTCTGGGATCCGCCGCGCGCCAAGGATGCTATCCGCGAAACCGCACGGATCGCCCACGCGAATGGCCGCGAGACCGCGATCACGCTGTCGGACAGCTTCTGCGTTCACCGCTATCGCGACGAGTTCCTGGAACTCATGCGCTCCGGCACGGTCGACATCGTCTTTGCCAACAAGCAGGAGGCGCTGGCGCTCTACGAGACCGAGGATTTCGATCTGGCGCTGGAGAAGCTCTCGAAGGATTGCAAGCTTGCGGCGGTAACGCTCAGCGAAGAGGGTTCGGTTGTCGTGCGCGGCGACGAACGCGTTCGGGTCACCGCAACGCCGATCGCCCAGGTTGTCGATACGACCGGCGCCGGCGACCTCTATGCCGCCGGCTTCCTTCACGGCTACACGACCGGGCGCTCGCTCGAAGACTGCAGCAAGCTCGGCAATCTCGCGGCCGGCATCGTCATCGGCCAGATCGGGCCGCGGCCGATGGTCTCGCTGGAAACGGCCGCCAAACAGGCTGGTCTCGCCTGATCCGACCGAATTGATTTTTGGTTAAAGACGGGCGCGGCCTTACTTGAAGGCCTCGCCCGGATAGGCGCCCCAGATTTCGCCTTGGGCGATCCAGCCTTCGACGCCTTGCGCTTCGGCATGGCACCAGTCGCCATTGCACTCGCCGACTTTCACGATGACACCGGGCTCCATGCGGGCGACGATCGGGGAATTGCCCTGCGCGTCGCGGCGCATGTTGACGAAGACGCCTTCGCCCTTGCCGCGCATCCAGGGGGCTGCAACGGCTGTGCGGTCGCCGGAAAGCAGCGCCTGGTTCACCCAGCCTTCGGTGCCGTCGGCGTCGCGGATGCGGCGCCAGTTGTCGTATTCCTGAATGATCTCGACCGGCACGCCCGGCTTCATGTAGCGGAAGGCGACCGCGTAATCGACGCTCGGGCCGATCCGCAGATTGACGCTCTTGGACTTCAGGCTGACGAAGCGCGGCAGCGGCAGCCCGCTGGCGCCCTTGGCGGCCTGAGCGTAAGCCGCTGACGTCATGATCGCGGCGCCAAGGCAGGCGGCGATCAACGAGAGCGAGAATCTGGAAATGACGTGACGCATGACGAAGCCCATTTTCCGTGGCACTAGCTTTTGCAGGCGCAGTTCACTTGAGGCCCATGGGTCGGGCGGAAATCGCGGGGACGACGACGCGAGTTTTGTTTGTCTTCCCGGTGGGGTCTGGTAGAAATTGCGGCTACAGGGAGAAAGTATCGCCCAACTTGGTTAAGGACCCGTCAACAAGGCCCGTCGCAGCAATGACAAGCAAGAAGAAGCCCACGGTCTACATCACCCGCAAATTGCCTGACATCGTCGAGACGCGCATGCGCGAGCTCTTCGATGCGGAGCTGAACATCGACGACACGCCGCGCAGCCAGCCGGAACTCGTTGCCGCGGTGAAACGCGCCGACGTGCTGGTGCCGACGGTGACCGATCGCATCGATGCGGCGCTGATCGAGCAGGCCGGCCCGCAGCTGAAGCTGATCGCAAGCTTTTCCAACGGCGTCGACAACATCGATGTCGATGCTGCGGCCCGCAAGGGTATCACCGTGACCAACACGCCGAACGTGTTGACCGAAGACACCGCGGACATGGCGATGGCGCTGATCCTCGCCGTGCCGCGCCGGCTTGCCGAAGGTGCGCAGATCCTGACCGATCGCAAGGGTGAATGGGCTGGCTGGTCGCCGACCTGGATGCTCGGCCGGCGCATTGCCGGCAAGCGCATCGGCATCGTCGGCATGGGCCGGATCGGCACCGCTGTCGCCCGCCGCGCCAAGGCCTTCGGCCTTTCGATCCACTACCACAACCGCCACCGGGTGAAGGCGGAAACCGAAGAGATGCTGGAGGCGACCTATTGGGACAGCCTCGACCAGATGCTTGCCCGCGTCGATATCGTCTCGGTCAACTGCCCGTCGACGCCGGCGACCTACCACCTGCTCTCGGCACGGCGATTGGCGCTGATGCGACCGGACAGCTACATCGTCAACACCGCCCGCGGCGGCATCATCGACGAGACGGCGCTGATCAAGTCGCTGCGCGAAGGCAAGATCGCTGGCGCCGGCCTCGACGTCTTCGAGAACGAGCCGGCCGTCAATCCGAAGCTGATCAAGCTTGCCGGTGAGGGCAAGGTCGTGCTTCTGCCGCATATGAGCTCGGCGACGCTTGAGGGCCGCATCGACATGGGCGAGAAGGTGGTGATTAACATCCGCACCTTCTTCGATGGCCACCGACCACCGGACCGCGTGCTTCCGGGCCGCGACTGAACGCGAAACGCCGTGCGGCCGTCCATTCGGTTCGCTCAAGCCCGGAAGCTAAAGTGTCTTGCGCATCTCGATCGCCGTCGGCCGGGTAAAACCGGGATGGCACATCGTGCCGCTCTGGACGAAGCCCCAGGCGGCAAAGGCGCGGTGATTGTCGATGAGTTCGATGCGGGTGAGGAGCCTCAGCGCCGGCAGCTTCAGCGCACGCGCCGTCGCCTCCGCTTCGGCGAGCAGCAGCCGACCGATACCCTTTCCTTGCGTCTCAGGCGCGACGGCAAGCTTGCCGATATAGAGACAATCGTCCCCCGGCTTGCAGAAGATGCAGCCGACGAGCCTTTCGCCGTCGCGAACGCCGAAGGCAATCTCTTCAACGATCTTCTGCCGGAGCAACTCGATGTTCAATGCATGCGCCGACGACGGCGGGTCGATCCGCCCGTCCATGTAGGAGAAGGCGCCAAGGATCAGCGCCAGCAGTTCCTCGTAGCGGTCGAATGCTTCGTCGATGCGAAAGATCTGCACCATGGTCGGCCTATGCTCTGCGGCGATAGCGGATGGTGTTGAACTGTGCCGTCAGTGCGTCATACATCAGCAGCCGTCCGACCAGCGGTTCGCCGAAGCCGGCGATCACCTTGATTGCCTCCATCGCCTGCAAGGTGCCGATGACGCCAGTCAGCGCGCCGACGATGCCGGCCTCCGCGCAGGAGGGCACGACACCGGCCGGCGGCGGCTCGGGAAAGAGATCGCGATAGGATGGGTTCGGCCGTCCATCGGCGCCGGCGCTGTAGGGCATCAGCACTGACAGCGATCCGTCGAAGCGGCCGACGGCGCCGGTCACCAGCGGAATGCCGACCGCTGCCGCCGTATCGGCGGCGAGATAGCGCGTATCGAAATTGTCCGAGCCGTCGATCACCAGGTCATATTGCCGGAAAAGCGCCTCGGCATTGTCGGGGTTGAGCCTGAGCCTGTGTTCGTCGACGCCGACATGCGGGTTGAGGGCGGTGATCGCCTCGGCGGCCCGCTCGACCTTGGCGCGGTCGATGTCTTCAGTGCGGTGGATGATCTGCCGCTGCAGGTTGGAAAGCGCGACCGCATCGTCGTCGACGATGCCGATCCGGCCGATGCCGGCGGCGGCAAGATAGACGAGCACTGGAGCGCCGAGCCCGCCGGCCCCGATCACCAGCACACGGGCCGCCTTCAGCCTTTGTTGCCCGGCACCCCCGATCTCCGGCAGCACGATATGGCGGGCGTAGCGGGTGATCTCCGATTGGTCGAGCTTGTTCTCACCGGTCATGGCAAAATCCTCCTCGGTGACCTCTGCTTATCCCGTAACACTGCCGTGCGAAACCGTCAGAAAGCGGCCGCGTTCGCCCAGCGCCTCGAACATCGCTTGGTCCGTCCCGGTCATGAAGGCCTGGCCGCCAAGGCCGTCGACGAGATCGAACAGAGCGGCGCGCCGGTTGACGTCGAGATGGGCGGCGATCTCGTCGAGCAGCAGGATCGGCGCGTGGCCGGTCATGTCGCCGACGAGGCGCGCATGCGCCAGCACCAGGCCGACGAGCAGCGCCTTCTGCTCCCCGGTCGAGCAGCGTGCTGCCTCCATGTCCTTCTCGCGGTGACGCACGAGCAGGTCGCTCCGGTGCGGCCCGTCGAGCGTGCGCCCCGCCGCGGCGTCGCGCGGACGCCCATCACGCAGCATCGTCAGATATTGTTCTTCCAGATCATAGGCCGGACGATGGCCCTCGTCGTCGAGAAAGCCCGACAACGCCAGGCGCGCCGAGGGAAAGACGCTTTCATCGACAGTGCGCTCGACCAGCGCCGTCAACAGACCGAGCATTTCCTGCCGCGCCAGCGCCATGGAGACGCCGAGACCGGCCATTTCCTTTTCGATCGCCGTCAGCCAGGAAGGGTCCGGGCGGAATTCACCGAGCAGCCGGTTGCGGCTGCGCATCGCCCGGTCGAATTCGCTGGCGCGACGGCCATGCTCCGGATCGAGCGACAGCACAAGACGATCGAGGAAACGCCGCCGGTCGGCCGAAGGCCCGGTAAAGAGCCCATCCATCGATGGCGTCAGCCAGAGGACGCGCAGGTGATCGGTCAGTTCGTCTACGGTCGCTGCCGGTGTTCCATTCAGCCGCAGCCGCCGGGATTGCCCTTCCGTGACGCCGGCAGTCCCGGTGCCGATCTCGACGGTTCCCTCCATGCCCTCGACTTCCGCAAAGACCGAGAACCCGTCGCCGGCACCGACCCGAGTCACGTCCGCATAGGCTGCGCGCCTGAGGCCGCGGCCGGGCGAAAGGAAAGAGACGGCTTCCATGAGGTTGGTCTTGCCGGCGCCGTTCTCCCCCGTCAGCACCACATGGCGCTGATCGAGCTCAAGCGAGAGGGCCGCATAGTTGCGGAACTCCGTAAGCTTCAGGCGGTTGAGAAAGACCTTGTTTGGCATCGGCAGTCCGGATTCGACGTTGGGCGCAGCTAGGACGAAAGCGCCTGCCAAGGCAAGGCGAAATGGGGCGCGTCGCCATATCGTGCAAGATAGGCCGATATCGACAGGGGAAAGGCGACAAACCCCTTTGATTCGGTGCTTTTCATAAAGGACCTAGTGAAATATGACAGCCGCATGACAATCCACAGATGGATATACGTGTGATGCTGGCCTGGTTCCGCAAACTTCTTCCCCGCGAGGATCGCTTCTTCGACCTCTTCGCAAAACATTCGCGCACCGTCGTCGGTGCTGCCGATGCGCTCGACAAGGTTCTCGCTGGCGGCGACGATCTGGAAAAACACTGCGACCGGATCGTCGCGCTCGAGGATGAGGCGGACCACATCACCGCCGAGGTGCTGCTGGCCGTGCGCCGGTCCTTTATCACGCCCTTCGACCGCGGCGACATCAAGGATCTGATCCAGTCGATGGATGATGCCATCGACATGATGCACAAGACCGTCAAGACGATCCGCCTTTACGAACAGAAGAGCTTCGATCCCGGCATGCGCGAAATGGGCACCACGGTCGTCAAGGCCGCGCACCTGATCGCCGAGGCCATTCCGCTGCTCGATAGGATCGGCGCCAATCACGACCGCCTGATCGCGATCGCCGAAGAGGTCACCCGCATCGAGGGCCGCTCCGACGAACTGCACGAACAGGGCCTCAAGGACCTGTTCCGCCGCCACGGCGCCAGCAACCCGATGGCCTACATCATCGGCAGCGAGATCTATGGCGAGCTCGAAAAGGTCGTCGACCGCTTCGAGGACGTCGCCAATGAAATCAGCGGCATCGTGATCGAGAACGTCTGATGGATGCGACGCTCGCCTTTCCGTTGCTCGTCGGGCTGATCGGCATCGCGCTGTTCTTCGACTTCCTGAACGGTCTGCACGACGCCGCCAACTCGATCGCGACGATCGTCTCGACACGGGTGCTGAGACCGCAGTACGCGGTCATGTGGGCGGCCTTTTTCAACTTCATCGCCTTCCTGTTCTTCGGCCTGCACGTGGCCGAGACGCTGGGCAAGGGCATCATCGATCCCGGCATCGTCACGCCGCTGGTGATCTTCTCGGCGCTGATCGGCGCAATCGTCTGGAACATCGTCACCTGGCTCTTCGGCATCCCGTCGAGTTCGTCGCACGCGCTGATCGGCGGCCTCGTCGGTGCCGGTCTTGCGAGCACCGGTTTCAGTTCGATCGTCTGGACCGGCCTCCTGAAGACCGTCGGCGCGATCTTCATGTCGCCGGCGATCGGCTTTTTCCTGGCGCTCATGCTGGTGCTGATCGTTTCCTGGATCTTCGTGCGCCAGACGCCCTTTGCCGTCGACCGCACCTTCCGCGTCATGCAGTTCGTCTCGGCCTCGCTCTATTCGCTCGGCCATGGCGGCAACGACGCGCAGAAGACCATGGGCATCATCGCGGTGCTGCTCTACTCGCAAGGCTATCTCGGCTCGGAGTTCTATGTGCCGTTCTGGGTGGTGATCACCTGCCAGGCGGCGATCGCGCTCGGCACGCTGTTCGGCGGTTGGCGCATCGTCCACACCATGGGCTCGAAGATTACCAGGCTCAATCCGATGCAGGGCTTCTGCGCCGAGACCGGCGGAGCGATCACGCTCTTTGCCGCCACCTGGCTCGGCATCCCGGTCTCGACCACCCACACCATCACCGGAGCGATCATCGGCGTTGGTGCTGCGCGTCGCGTTTCGGCCGTGCGCTGGGGGCTTGCCGGCAATATCGTCATTGCCTGGTTCATCACCATGCCCGCCGCAGCGGCGATTTCGGCGCTCGCCTACTTCACCATCGATCTGCTGTTCTGATCGATCTGGAAATCGTCTCCCGCCCTCATAAGCAGGCGGGAGGCGCTCGTCATTTCGAGACCCGAGGCGCAGGGCTGCTCTGCCCACCCTGGTGCAAGGTCAGGCTTTCGGCACGGTCGCCTTTGAGCGTGAAGCTGATCTGGGCATCGATGAGCTTCGTAAAGAAGCGGTGCTCGGCCTCCGGAAGGATTTCGAGCCGGTCCTGCCCGGTCGCCTGGGCAAACAGACTATCGCCATCCCGAAAGATCGTGAGTTCGAAGTCGGGCGCCAGCCTGTAGGTGCCGACATAGGCATCATAGCGCGCCGGGTCGATCACTATGGCCGTGCGCTTGACGATCGGCGGCGCAAGCGGCGCGTTGCGATTGAGCAGATGGCGGCCGATGTCGTCGACGCCGACGTCGGTCGACGCATTCGACAGGGCGACCACGCCGACACCCGTCGACGGACGGTAGCCGACGAAGGATCTATAGCCGCCGGTTCCCCCATTGTGCCAGATGAACTGCTCACCAGCCGGTTTCGGTCAAGCCTTGGTCAAGACTTGATCGGCGATCGGCGCGATACCGTCGCCCGCAACGATTGTGCCGGGATTGCGGAGCCGTCACGGATCCCAATAGGGCGGATCGCCGAAGGCTTCCTTCAGGTGCTGGGCGATGGCTCTGAGCTTGGTGGAGGCGCGCCGGCCCTCTGGATGCGCCATGTAGATGAACTCCGGCTCCGGGCTGAGCCCGACGTCGATCTCGTTCAGTTGCCCCTCGCGCACGGCCGGACCGGCGATGAAGGCGGGCAACAGCGCGATGCCGAGCCCGGCGACGGCGGCATCGTGCAACATGTCGCCATTGTTCATGCCAAGCGCCAGGCGCGCCCGTACGACTGTCGCACCGCCAGGTCCTTCGAAGCGCCAGTCGGCAGCACCCCGGTTGGTGTAGAAGATGCCGCGATGGCCGTCGAGTTCGGCGAGCGACGCGGGCGTGCCGTGCCGGTCGAGATAGTCGGGCGCGGCGACCAGCAGGCGCCGGCTTCTCGCAAGTTTCCACACGACCAGCCGCGAGTCGGCGATCGCGCCATGGCGCACGATCGCGTCGTAGCCTTCGGAGGCGGCATCGACCCGTCGGTCGTCGAGGTCAAGCGTCAGCTCGATCTCCGGGTGTTGGGCCAGGAACGGATAGAGCGCCGGGCCGAGATGCCTTCGGCCGAAGCTGACGGGGGCCGCGATCCGAAGCGGTCCCGTCAGCAGCCCGCGGCGTTCGGCAAGATCGCTGGCGGCCGCCTGCACTTCGCTGACAATCCGGATGGCGCGCTCGCGAAACGCGATGCCATCCTCGGTGAGCGTCAGCTTGCGTGTGGTGCGGTGGAGAAGCGTGGCGTTGAGCCCGCGCTCCAGTTCTGCCACTCTTTCGCTGACGACGGATTTCGACAGCCGCAGGCGACGTGCCGCCTCGCTGATCGAGCCGGCTTCGGCCACGGCGACAAAGGCAGCTATTCCTTCGATCTTCATCATCGTTCGGCTTTTCCGAATTCGAGTTCCACGATTGGGAGACTAATCCGAACGACCGTTTTCCGCCATATCTGTGGGCATCGAAGGACGGCCAATCGAACCGGCCTCCTTCTCAACCCAGCAAGAGGATTTCATCATGTCACGTTTGGAGAAAAAGACGGCACTCATCACCGGCGGCACCAGCGGCATCGGTCTCGAAACCGCCCGCCAGTTCATTGCCGAAGGCGCACGCGTTGCCGTCACCGGCACCAATCCGAAGAACATCGCCGAAGCCCGATCCGTCCTTGGCGAGGCTGCGCTCATCATCGAGGCCGATGCCGGCAATGTCGCCGGCCAGGCGGCCGTTGCCGAAAAGATCCGTGCCGCCTTCGGCACGCTCGACATCCTGTTCGTCAATGCCGGCATCGCCAAGCTGCAGCCGATCGAAGAGTGGGACGAGGCAAGCTTCGACCGGTCGATCGCCATCAACGTCAAGGGCCCTTACTTCCTGATCCAGGCACTGCTGCCCGTGTTCTCGAAGCGCGCCTCGGTCGTGCTCAACACCTCGATCAACGCCCATATCGGCATGCCGACCTCCAGCGTCTATGCGTTGACCAAGGCGGGCCTGCTGTCGCTGGCCCGCACGCTCTCCGGCGAACTCATCGGCCGCGGCATCCGGGTCAATGCCGTCAGCCCCGGCCCAATCCGCACGCCGCTCCATGACGGCCACGCCCCGACGCCCGAACAAAACAAGCAAGTGGTCGATGCGATCGCCGCGCAGATCCCGCTTGGCCGTTTCGGCGATGCGAGCGAGATCGCCAAGGCCGTGGTCTTCCTCGCTTCGGACGAAGCCACCTTTACCGTCGGTGCCGAACTGATCGTCGATGGCGGCATGGCGACGCTCTAGGACAGACACCGATAAAGAGCTCGAAACCTGATCATCCAAGCGCCGCGGGTCCGACCGACCCACGGCGCTGTCGTGTTCCCGCCTTTGCCCATCGCCTGCCGTTGGCATCGGCGGCGGAGAAGAGTATATTTTTCTATTCTAATAAAAGGCATCCGTTTGCGGGGAACCGCGAGACGAACACCGATCAGATCTCAGGAGGAGACGATGACGAGTGTCAGATGGATGATGAAGGGGCGTGAGTTCATTCATTGCAATTGCGCCTATGGCTGCCCCTGCCAGTTCAACGCTCTGCCGACCCAAGGCCATTGCAGCGCTGTCGGCGCCTTCGAGATCGAGGAAGGCTATCACGGCGACACGCGGCTCGATGGGCTTCGCGGCGGCCTGATCGCCGCCTGGCCGGGCGCGATCCATGAGGGCAGGGGGCAGGTGGTGCCGATCGTCGACAGCCGCGCATCGGACGAACAGCGGGGCGCGCTGCTGCGCATTATGAGTGGCGAGGATACGGAACCCGGCGCGACCTTCTTCCAGGTCTTCGCAACCACCTTCGAAACCATGCACGATCCGGTCTTTGCCGAGATCGATTTCGAGGTTGATGTTGGCGCCCGAACGGCGCGGCTGAACGTACCGGGCTGGATCGCCGCACGCGGCGAGCCGATCCTCAATCCCGTGACCGGCGCCGCCCATCAGGCGCGCATCAATCTCCCCCATGGCTTCGAATACGACATTTGCGAAGTCGGGCGCGGATGGGCCGATACGAAAGGGCCGCTGACTTTGGCGCTTGCGGATTCGCATGCCCATTTCGCCCGGATGCATTTGACCGAAAGCGGCGTGATCCACTGACGCCGATGGGAGACACGGCGCTCGAAACCCTGCTTAGACGTGACCGCGTCATCGTCGTGGCGGCGCTGGTCACCCTGACGGCGATCAGCTGGCTCTACATCCTGTGGCTGGCGTCGGCCATGGACATGGCTGGTCCCCCGGCTCCTTCAGCCAGCATGGATATGGGCTCCGGCATGGACATGGATATGCCCATGGACATGCCGGCGGACAAACCCATGACCATGGAGGCACAGCAGGGCGCCATGGCATCGATGGCGGGCGCGGTTGCCGCTCCCTGGTCCGCCACGACCTTCGCCTATGCCCTCGTCATGTGGGCCGTAATGATGGTCGGCATGATGGTGCCGTCGGCGACGCCGATGATCCTGCTCTATGCCCGTGTCGGCCGCAAGGCCGCCCAACAGGGCAAGCCCTTTGCCGCCACCGGTTTCTTTGCCGCCGGCTATCTGTCGGCCTGGATCCTGTTCGCGCTCGTCGCCGTTCTCGGGCAATGGCTGCTCGATCGCGCCCTGTTGCTCACGCCGGCGCTTGCAAGCGCCAGTGCGGTCCTCAGCGGCATCGTGCTGATTGCTGTCGGCCTGTTCCAGTTCACGCCGCTCAAGGATCGCTGTCTCAGCCAATGCCAGGCGCCGCTGCTTTTCATCCAGTCCCACGGCGGCTTTCGTCGGGAAGCGGGCGGTGCCTTCGGCCTCGGTGTGCGGCACGGGCTCTATTGCGTCGGCTGCTGCTGGGCGCTGATGGCGCTGCTGTTCGTCGGCGGGGTGATGAACGTGCTGTGGATCGCCGCGATCGCCATCTTCGTTCTGGCGGAGAAGGTCGTGCCCGGCGGCAGGATCCTGTCCCGCATCGCCGGGGCAGCGCTCGTTTTGGCCGGGCTGTGGCAGCTCATGGCCTTGCTCTGAAATAGAAGCGCCGCGCAACCGTTTCCGGCGCGCGGCACTGCAGAAGTCGTCGGGCTTGAAGCCTTAGTCGCTCAGCGTATCGAAGAAATCCTTCATCCGGGCAAAGAAGCCGGTCGATTCCGGATTGTTGTCCTTGGAGGAGATCTCCTCGAATTCCTGCAGCAGTTCGCGCTGGCGCTTGGTCAGCTTCTGCGGCGTTTCGATCTGGATCTGGATGTAGAGGTCGCCCGATTGCGCCGAGCGCAGCACCGGCATGCCCTTGCCCTTCAAGCGGAACTGCTTGCCGGCCTGGGTGCCCTCGGGAACCGTGACGCGCGACTTGGTGCCGTCGAGTGTCGTCACGTCGAACTTGCCGCCAAGAGCAGCCGTCGTCATCGAGATCGGCACGCTGCAATAGAGATCGGCGCCGTCGCGCTGGTAGAACTCATGCGGCCTGACTGAAAGGAAGATGTAGAGGTCGCCCGACGGTCCGCCGCGAAGCCCGGCTTCGCCCTCGCCCGAAAGGCGGATGCGCGTGCCGTCCTCGATGCCGGCCGGAATGTTGACCGAGAGGGTGCGCTCTTCGGTGACCCGGCCCTGGCCGTGGCACTTGCCGCAGGGGTCGGTGATCGTCTGACCGCGCCCGCCGCAAGTGGGGCAGGTGCGTTCGATCGAGAAGAAGCCTTGAGCGGCGCGCACGCGGCCGGAGCCGTGGCAGGTGCCGCAGGTCTTGGGGCTGGTGCCCGGCTTGGCGCCGGAGCCGGTGCAGACGTCGCAGGTAATCGAGGTCGGAACGCGGATCTGCGCCGTTTTGCCGCCGAAGGCTTCCTCGAGCGAGATCTCCATGTTGTAGCGAAGATCGGCGCCGCGCTCGCGGCCGCCTGATGAGCGCCGCTGGCGCCCGCCGCCCATCATCTCGCCGAAGATGTCTTCGAAGATGTCGGAGAAACCGCCGGCGCCACCGCCGCCGAAGCCGTTGCCCATGCCGCCCTGCTCGAAAGCCGCATGACCGTAGCGGTCATAGGCCGCCCGCTTCTGCGGGTCCTTGAGCATCTCGTAGGCTTCGTTGATTTCCTTGAAGGTCTTCTCCGCTGCCGCGTCGCCGGGGTTCTTGTCCGGATGATACTTCATCGCGAGCTTGCGGAAGGCGCTCTTCAGCTCCTTTTCGTCGGCGTTCTTGGCAACACCAAGCGTTTCGTAGAGATCACGTTTCATTCGTAGAAGATTATCCTGTTGGCAAGCCAGCGCGATGGCTCGGCGGCTGCCCGTTTACCTTGCCACCGATTTAGTAAACCTTGAAGCGCGATACCATAGCCCGAACGGCGGTAGATACGGTTTTTTGTCGGAAAAGGTACGTTTGCGGCAAGTCACAGTGCCGATCGCCGATATTGCAGGCCCTGACGGGCGAGACCGGCAACAAAAAAGCCCGGGCGAACCCGGGCTTTTCCGTCTGTTTGAAGGGCGACTTAGGCCGAACGCTTGCGATCGTCTTCGTCGTTGACTTCTTCGTAGTCGGCATCGACGACATCGCCGTCACGGGCAGCGTCGGCGGCGGCATCCGCATGAGCGGCTTCCGTCTGCTGCGCTTCGTAGATCGCCTGGCCGAGTTTCATGGAAACTTCCATGAGCGTGTTGGTCTTGGCCTTGATGTCTTCGGCGTCCGGCTCGGAGGCTTCGACGGCGGTCTTCAGCGCGGCAATCGCGTCGGAGATCGCCTTGCGGTCGGTTTCCGAAACCTTGTCGCCGTAATCCTTCAGCGACTTCTCGCTGGAGTGGATCAGGCTTTCGGCCTGGTTCTTGGCTTCCACGCCTTCGCGACGCTTCTTGTCGACCTCAGCGTTGGCTTCGGCGTCCTTGACCATCTTTTCGATGTCGGCGTCGGAGAGGCCGCCAGATGCCTGGATGCGGATCTGGTGTTCCTTGCCGGTGCCTTTGTCCTTGGCCGAAACCTGCACGATGCCGTTGGCATCGATGTCGAAGGTCACTTCGATCTGCGGCATGCCGCGCGGTGCCGGCGGAATGCCGACGAGGTCGAACTGGCCGAGCAGCTTGTTGTCTGCAGCCATTTCACGCTCGCCCTGGGAGACGCGGATCGTCACGGCCGACTGGTTGTCGTCGGCGGTCGAGAAGGTCTGCGACTTCTTGGTCGGGATCGTCGTGTTGCGTTCGATCAGGCGGGTGAAGACGCCACCGAGCGTTTCGATGCCGAGCGACAGCGGGGTGACGTCGAGCAGGAGAACGTCCTTGACGTCGCCCTGCAGAACGCCGGCCTGGATGGCGGCGCCCATGGCGACCACTTCATCCGGGTTCACGCCCTTGTGCGGCTCCTTGCCGAACAGCTGCTTGACGGTTTCCTGCACCTTCGGCATGCGGCTCATGCCACCGACGAGAACGACTTCGTCGATCTCGGCAGCCGAGACGCCGGCATCCTTGAGGGCTGCCTTGCACGGCGCGACGGTGCGCTGGATCAGGTCGTCGACAAGCGCTTCGAACTTGGCGCGGGTCAGCTTCATCGTCAGGTGCTTCGGACCGGAAGCGTCAGCCGTGATGAAGGGCAGGTTGATTTCGGTCTGCTGCGACGAGGACAGCTCGATCTTGGCCTTTTCAGCGGCTTCCTTCAGGCGCTGAAGAGCGAGCTTGTCGTTCTTCAGGTCGATGCCCTGTTCCTTCTTGAACTCGCCGGCGAGGTACTGGACGAGACGCATGTCGAAGTCTTCGCCACCGAGGAAGGTGTCGCCGTTGGTCGACTTCACTTCGAAGACGCCGTCGCCGATTTCGAGAACCGAGATATCGAAGGTACCACCACCCAAGTCGTAAACGGCGATCGTCTTGCCGTCCTTCTTGTCGAGGCCGTAGGCGAGCGCTGCCGCGGTCGGCTCGTTGATGATGCGCAGAACTTCGAGACCGGCGATCTTGCCGGCATCCTTGGTTGCCTGGCGCTGGGCGTCGTTGAAGTAGGCCGGAACGGTGATGACGGCCTTCTCGACCTTTTCACCGAGGTAGGATTCGGCCGTTTCCTTCATCTTCTGAAGGATCATGGCGGAGATCTGCGACGGGGAGTAATCCGTGCCGTGCGCTTCGACCCAGGCGTCGCCATTGTCGGCCTTGGTAATCTTGTAAGGAACCATGTCCTTGTCTTTTTGCGTGGTCGGGTCCTGGAAGGTCCGGCCGATCAGGCGCTTGATCGCAAAAAGCGTGTTTTCCGGATTGGTGACAGCCTGGCGCTTGGCCGGCTGGCCAACGAGACGCTCGCCGTCTTCGCTGAATGCCACCATCGAGGGGGTCGTGCGCGCACCCTCGGCATTTTCGATCACCTTCGCGTCTTTACCGTCCATGACGGCGACGCAGGAGTTGGTCGTTCCCAGGTCAATACCAATAACTTTAGCCATGTCGTTCTCTCCTTGCAGCGGACTGTCGGAACCCGGTCAGGCATTCGTGAGACAGCCCCTAACGGGATGGTCTTTGGATTTCTTCGCAGCTTAGACTGCGCCGATGCGGCGTATATAAGGACCGGCGTTTCGGACTGCAAGGCATTCTGCGGGGCGTTTGGGGGCAAAAGCAAGCCCGGGATTTGTCTAGCCCGAAATGGGCCATCGGCCGCAGCCTGCCTACAGGCCGGATCCCCTGTCAAATCGAGGTTCACGGGCGGCTCAGCCGCCGGTCAGAATATCGAAAAGCGTGGTGCGGCGCGTGGCCCCGGTCGTCTGGCCGACATCGGCCGGCGGTACCAGGCCGCCGTTGCCCTGGTCCGCCGTCTGGCCGCCCCACGGGGCGCCGCCCTGGTCGACCGGACGCTGCCCGACCGCGACGCCGCCATCGACGCCGACGGGTGCTTCCGGGAAGGCTTCCGGGTCGCCGGACATCAGGTCGCCTGGGGGCGGCGCGGTGCCGTCGTCGAAGACCGGCTGCACGCCGGTCGTCCCGAACAGCGGCGAAGGCGAAAGCCCTTCGTGGGCCGCCATCATGAAATCGTGCCAGGCCTTGGCCGGCAGGCCGCCGCCGGTGACCTTCTTCATCGACTTGCCGTCGTCGTTGCCGAACCAGACGCCGGTCGTGAGGTTGGAGGTGTAGCCGACGAACAGCGCGTCGCGGAAGGACTGCGTCGTGCCGGTCTTGCCGGCCGCTTCCCAGCCTTTCAGCTGCGCCTTCTTGCCGGTGCCCTTGGTCAGCACCCGCAGCAGCATCTGGTTCATCTCGCTGACGATCGCCGGATCGAGCACGCGCGGCGGGTTGTCGTAGGTGTTTTCGTAGAGCACCGTTCCGTCCGCCTTGGAAATGCGGCGGATCACGTGCGGCGTCGCCTTGAAGCCGCCATTCATGAAGGGGGCATAGGCCGAGGTCAGTTCGACGAGGCTCACTTCCGACGTCCCGAGCGCGATCGAGGCGTTTGCCTGCATCTCGGAATCGATCCCGAGGCGGTGCGCGACCTTGACGACGTTGGAAGGACCGACCTCCATGACCAGCTGGGCTGCGATGGTGTTCAGCGAGTTGGCGAGCGCATCGGCAAGCGTCACCTCGCCGCGATATTTCTGGTCGTAATTCTCCGGCGTCCAGTTGCCGATCCGGACCGGACCGTCATTGCGGATCGACATCGGCGTGCGGCCGATCTCCATGGCGGCGGCATAAACGAAGGGCTTGAAGGCCGAGCCCGGCTGGCGCTTGGCCTTGGAGGCGCGGTCGAACTGGCTCTCGGCATAGTCCTTGCCGCCGACGAGCGCCCGGATGGCGCCGGTGCCGTCGACCGAGACGAGGGCGGCCTGCGAGGCGTCGAGCTTCTTGCCGTCGGCGTCCAGCGTCGCGGCAATGACTTCCTCGGCCTTCTTTTCGAGATTGAGGTCGATCGTCGTGTCGATGACCAGGTCTTCCTTGATCTCGCCGATCATGCCCGGAAGCTGGTCCATCACCATATCGGCGACATAATGCTCGGCGCCCGACCAGTAGCTCTTGGCCTTGGTCGGCGTCTGCGACATCGCCGTCTTGATCTCGCTGTCGGTGACGAAGCCTTCCTCGCGCATCGCGCCCAGCACGATCTGGGCGCGCTCTTCCGCCGCCTTCGGATCACGCGCCGGCGAGAGCCGCGAAGGGGCCTTGAGCAAGCCCGCGAGCAGGGCCGCCTCGCCGAGGTTCACGTCGCGTGCCGACTTGTTGAAGTAGCGCCGCGAGGCCGCTTCGACGCCATAGGCGTTGGAGCCGAAGAACACCCGGTTGAGATACATCGCCAGGATCTGGTCCTTGGAATATTTCTGCTCGAGCCAGAAGGCGAGCAAGACTTCCTGCACCTTGCGCTCCAGCGTGCGCTCCGGCGACAGGAACAGGTTCTTGGCGAGCTGCTGCGTCAGCGTCGAGCCGCCCTGGACCATGCGGCCCGTAGTGACGTTCGTCAGCATGGCGCGGGCCAGACCTAAGGGGTCGATGCCGAAATGGGAATAGAAGCGCCGGTCCTCGATGGCGATGACTGCCTGCGGGATATAGGGCGACATGTTTTCGAGCGAAAGCGCTTCGCCGCCCGTGGTGCCGCGGTTGGCGATGATGTCGCCGCTGACGGCAAGGATCTTCACGTTCGGCGGGCGATCGGGGATCGACCAGCTTTCGGCGCTCGGCATGCGCGCGCCGTAGTAGAGCACCAGGCCGCCGACGCCCATCGCGCCCCAGATGCCGAGCACGATGCACCAGTAGAACAACGTGCGGACAAGGCCGACCAAGCCACCGCCACCGGAGCCGCGACGGCCGCCGCCGCGCTTGCCGGCTGGCTTCTTCTTGCCGCTGCTCCTGTTGGTCTGGCCGGAAGATTTGCCGCGTGGCGCCTTGCGGCTCGTGGTCACGCGGTCGCTGGCCTCGACGCGAAAATCGTCGTCGTCATCGTCCTCGTTTCCGCCGAACGAGGGCTCGATCCGCTGTCCTGACCTGCCGCTTGCTGCCATGCCGTTTGATCTATCCCTCACCGCCCAGCGGTGGCCCTTGGCGCTATCGTTGCGGCCAATCGATTTCGACGGCGGTAACGGCGTCCCACGCCCATCCGCCACGGCGACCGGGTGAACTTTAAATGCGGCAATTTAAGGGGTGGTTAAGAAAGTCGTTGTGAAAAAGCCTGATGGTTCAAAACCTTGACGCTGAGGCGCGCATGCGCCTCCAGGTCCGAGCCTGTACTCGCCGGTTCTCACTGGATGGCGTTTCGAAGCGGAGTCTCTTCGACCGATGCCGTGGGGCTCACCGCATAGGGATCGGTGAAATCGTAGAGCCATTGGCTGAAAGGCATCCGCAGCAGCACCCGCTTGCCCAGATGGTTCATGGCCACCTCCTCGCAGTCGGCGGCCGGGTGGGCCCGACGGCCGCACATGCCGAGCGGGCTGTCGATCAGACGGAAGCCATGTCCCTGATAAACGAGGGCCGTCATCGCTTTGAGCTTGAGGGAGCCGGGCGGCAGCACCACGAGACGGAGGCTGGCAAGCCAGGTCGCAAGGATCAGGACAACGATGAGGGCGGTCGGAATCTGGAGCAGCAATTTCATTTGAGCGCCTGCAATTACTGAGTGAAAAGTTATTCTTGGCTTACACGTAGATGTATGTCGAAAAAGCTGAACAAAAGGAACCTGCCATCAGTAGTTGTGGTTTCTATGAGGTTATCGGTCGCGGTGGTCCTCCGGATGCACCATCCGCGATCCGACGTCAGGGACGATGCTTTTGGCCCTGCCTTTCCTTCACGATTTTGTGCAGTGCAAAATTATGTCTTGAAATTGTTGCGACGCATAATTATTGTACGACTTATCGAAGCGCTGCACCTCCTCCCGCGGCGCCCGATGCGGATCGGCGGCACTCCTCCTCCCAGCTGCCGATCAAGTTCGAGAGCCCCGTGTACCTCCTCCCACACGGGGCTCTTTTCATTTTGCGCTTATGCCCGCGGCTTTCTGCTCATCGGCGTGACGCCGCCCACCGCCTCCCAAATTTACTGAGGTCAAACGGATCGCCGGTGCCGCGCCGAACGGTGGCTGGCCTATGTCGTTATCGATCCACTCGCGAATCCTGCTATGGCTTCGCCTCATTGTTGTGTTCGGCTGCCCGCACGACAAAGGAGGACTGCCATGAAGCTTCGATCCACCGTCTTTGCCCTCGGCGCATTTGCAGCCTTGAATGGCGAAGCTCTGGCGCAGGACAGCGTCGCCTATGTCGATGACCGGTCCGATGGGGCCGCGCTCGTCCGCTCGCTCTACAACGCCGTCAACCGCAAGGAATATGCCCGCGCCTATGGTTATTTCGGCGAATCGAAACCCGTCGGCGGCTTCAAGGCCTTCACCCGCGGCTATGAGCGCACGGTGTCTGTCGAGATCACGGTCGGCAAGGTGAAGACGGAGGCCGGGGCGGGCAGCATCTATTCCGCCGTTCCCGTCGCGGTGAAATCGATCGAGAAGCGGGGGCGGGTGCGGTTCTTCGCCGGCTGCTATGTCGCCCGCATCATCAATCCGTCGCTGCAGGTGCCGCCGTTTACACCCTACCAGATCGAAGCGGCGCGCCTGCACGAGGTGAAGGGGCCGCTCGAACAGGCGCTGCCCACTGTTTGCAACGCGCCCTGATATCCGTGATGGACGCGGTCTCTTCGCCTAGGGGAGGTCGCTTCCCTTCGGCGGCTGGCGCTCCGCCACGAAACGCGCCCGCTCGAACACCAGGATCACGATCAGCGCAAGCACGAACGGGATGACGAGGTAAAGCAGCCGGAAGATCGCAAGCGCCGCAAGCACGGCAGCCGGGTCCATTTCCGGCAAGGCGGCGATGAAAATCAGCTCGAGTACGCCAAGCCCGCCGGGCGCATGCGACAGAAGGGCTGCCGAAAAGGACGCAAGGAAGATCCCGAGAATGACGATATAGCCCGGATTTCCCGCTTCCGGTAGGGCGAAATAGATGATCCCGGCGGCGCCGATCAGCTCCACCGGAGCGATCACCAGCTGCCGGAAAACGATCTTCGGCTTCGGGTAGTGCAGCTGGAACCAGCGCGTGCGGAACGACGGCAGCCCGACGAGACTGCCGATGACATAGAGCCCGATGACGATGAGGATGAGCACGCCGGTCGTGAGCGACATTTCGACCGGCAGGAACTCGGCAAAACGCTCGATGATGTCGGGCCGTACCAGAAGCACGACGGCCGATAGAACCAAGGTCCCGAGCGTGAAGGTGAAGGAGCAGAAGGCGACGAGAACGCCGACTTCGCCCGGGGAAAGCCCCTTGGAGCGGTAGGCGCGGTAGCGCACGACCGCGCCGGAGAACACCGAGGCGCCGAGATTGTGCGACAGCGCGTAGGTCGTGAACGAGCAGAGCGTGATGAACCAGAGCGAAATGCGGTGGCCGAGGTGGTCGAGCGCAAGTCGGTCGTAGGCCGCCAGAGCCGCATAGGCGAGGAGCGTCGAGCCGATCGCCAGAAGCCAGCTCCTCAGCGAAATCGCATTGAAGCTTGCGAGAAACTCGTCGAACGACAGGCCGCGCAGCTCATGATAGAGCGCGTTCACTGAAAACAGGATCGCCAGAAGGCCGACAACGGGCCAGAAATAGGTCTGCAGCCGCTTCATGCCGGTGCCGCGATGGATGCGAGGGCGTGGCGGGGTTGTTTCAAGGACACTTCCGTTGCAGCGGCCGGAGGGTTTCTCCGAGCGGAGACGTTCAGTTTTCTGAGCCGCTTTGTCATAACGTCACGCCCGCAGCGCGACGCTTCGGTCCTTACCCTTGCCAACGATCCGATTTCCCTTTGTGATTTGTTTCACAAAAAGGAAGCACCTGAGACCCCGGAGGTCAAGGATTGACGGCCCGCCGACAACGGAGAAACCGCCGGGAAACAGTGAAGGGGAAACGGTAAAGCGTGGACATCCCATCGATCAGGCAGCGATGCATGCGCGTCGATGGAGCGCTTGCGCGCGAGGGCTGCATCATCTCCAGCCACGCAACCAAAGCAAAGAAGCCGTGGCGGAGAGCTCCGCCACGGCTTCCGGGGTCAAGTGGCTCGGGCGGGATGCGCGCAGAAAATCGCGCCCCGTCCCGCACCGATCATCAGGCGGCGAGCGCGTCGAGGATACGGATCCAGGAGCGGATGCCCTTGTGATAGGACTGCAGCTCGTACTTCTCGTTCGGCGAATGGATGCGGTCGTCGGAAAGACCGAAGCCGACGAGCAGCGATTCCATGCCGAGCATCTTCTGGAAGTCGCCGACGATCGGGATCGAGCCGCCCATGCCGATGATGACGGCCGGCTTCGGCCACTCGTCGGACAGGGCCACCTTCGCCGTGTTGAGCAGCGGCGATTCGTATGGAAGATGGATCGCTGGCGAACCGCCATGGGCATGGAACTCGACCGAGCAGTCGGCCGGAACCTTGGAGCGCACATAGGCGCGGAAGGCTTCGCGGATCTTTTCCGGGTTCTGGTTGCCGACCAGGCGGAAGGAGACCTTGGCTGAGGCCTCGGCCGCAATCACCGTCTTGAAGCCTTCGCCGGTATAGCCGCCGGTGATGCCGTTGACTTCCGCGGTCGGCCGCGCCCAGGTCAGTTCCAGCACCGAGCGGTTCTTTTCACCCGACGGGATCGAAAGGCCGATTTCGCCGAGGAACTTCTCTGCCGTCTGGCCGAGCGTTTCCCAGGCCGCCTTGATCTGGGCCGGAGTCTCTTCGACACCTTCGTAGAAGCCCGGCAGCGTCACGCGGCTGTTTTCGTCATGAAGGCCGGCGAGAATGGTGGTGAGGATGCGGATCGGGTTGGCGGCAGCACCACCGAAATAACCGGAATGCAGGTCGCGGTCGGCAGCCCGGACGATGACTTCTTCGCCGACGAGGCCGCGCAGGCCAGCGGAGATCGCCGGCGTATCGCGGTCCCACATGCTGGTGTCGCAGACCAGCGCATAGTCGGCCTTGAGTTCGGCGGCATTGGCTTCGAGGAAGGGCTTCAGCGACGGCGAGCCGGATTCCTCTTCGCCTTCGAACAGGATGGTGACGCGGCAGGGCAGGGCGCCATGCACGTCCTTGTAGGCGCGCACCGCCTCGACGAAGGTCAGGAGCTGGCCCTTGTCGTCAGCCGTGCCACGGCCGGTGATCACCTTGCGGCCGGGTTCGATTTCCTTGATGCCGGGCTCGAACGGATCCGTGTCCCAGAGGTTCAGCGGATCGACCGGCTGAACGTCATAGTGGCCATAGAACAGCACATGCGGCGCATCGGGCTTGGCGCCGTCATGGTGGGCGACGACCATCGGATGGCCGGGGGTGTCGCGCACCGATGCGGTGAAGCCGAGGCTGTTGAGTTCGGCCACCAGCCATTCGGCCGCCTTGCGGCATTCCGCCTTGAAGGCCGGGTCGGTCGAGATCGACTTGATCCGAACGAGGTCGAACAGCCGGTCGAGGCTCCTTGGCAGGTTGGCGTCTGCGCGTTCGAGAACGGGGGTGATGTCAGCCATCATGCATATCCTTGCTTCAAGTTTCGCCGGAACCTACTGCATGTGCCGCCAAAGCGAAATCGATTTGAGCGATTTTGGGCAGAGGTCTCAGGTGACGGTGAACGGAGAGCCTGGCGCGTCGGCAAGGTGAGCGCCGGGGCGCCCGGATCGACGCGTCTGCCCCTGCTTTAGAACGGGCGAACGCCCGCTTTAAGCCAAATTTTTTGATGGAATGATCAGAGGGGGTGGTGCGTCAGGCGCGACTGTCGCTGCGTGCCACGTTGGCGAGCGCCATGCGCATATATTCGAGCATCAGTTCGCGTTCGAAATTCCTGAGGCCGGCAAGCAGCGACTGGTCGGCGGCAAGCGCTGCCTCCTTGGCGGCCGCCTCCATCTCCTTTGCCTTTTCGGTGAGGTAGATCTGCTGCGAGCGCTTGTCCTGCGGATGCTTGCGGCGGAGGATGAGCCCGTCGCGCTCCATGCGCGAGAGCGTGTTTGCCATCGTCGCCTGTTCGATGTCGAGGCGATCGAGCAGTTGTTTCTGCGTCAGGCCTTCCTCGGCCCAAAGCTCGAGCAGGATGGGAAACTGACCGGGCGCGAAACCAAGCTTCTGGCCGCGCTCGTGAAGCGCGCGCGAAAAGCTCTTGGCCAGCAGGCTGGCCAGGTAGGTCGCAGATTCCATACGATTGAAGGCCATGCCTATCGGTACGCCCGAACCGCCATGAAGACAAGTTACAATGCAAGCGATGGACCTTGAGACCGTCGGGTCTCACCGGGATTTGAGCGGAGGTGATCGGACGGCAGAAACAAAAAACCGTCACGGTGCGGAGGCGGCGCCGTGACGGTCTTTTGAAAACGGGACAAAGGCCCGGAGAGGGGGATAAGGCCTTTGTCCTCATCTGGTGCGGGCGGGGGACAGGCCAATCACCAGAAGACGGCATCACTCGGTGCCGTTGAGTAAGATTTGAGGATTCAAATGTGGCTTTTCAAGGATACCGGGGCTGAATCGGACATTACAAATATGTAACGTTTGCGTGAAGCCGAACGGGCGCTTGCGAAGCCTTTTGGCGCTCGATCCCAAGGCGAAATCAGCCCCCGTTTTCGCAATCCGCGGTGGCGATCGCGGCCACCGCGACCGGTGGAGAATGTAGTGTCTGGCGGGAAAACCGCAATGGACCTTTGGCTTGCCCCGCGCTATCCATTTGCCCATGAAAAACGGTGATCATCTCTTCCTCGTCGACGGCTCCGGATTCATCTTCCGGGCGTTCCACGCCATCCCGCCGCTCAACCGCAAATCCGATGGCCTTCCGGTCAACGCGGTATCGGGTTTCTGCAACATGTTGTGGAAGCTGCTCACCGATGCGCGCGACACCTCGGTCGGCGTCACGCCGACCCATTTCGCGGTCATCTTCGACTATTCGTCGAAGACCTTCCGCAACGCGCTCTACGATCAGTACAAGGCGAACCGCACGGCGCCGCCGGAAGATCTGATCCCGCAGTTCGGGCTGATCCGTCACGCGACCCGCGCCTTCAACCTGCCCTGCATCGAGAAGGAAGGCTATGAGGCCGACGACCTGATCGCCACCTACGCCCGGCTTGCAGAAGCCGCCGGCGCCGGCGTCACCATCGTCTCGTCCGACAAGGACCTGATGCAGCTCGTGACCTCGAACGTGTCGATGTACGACAGCATGAAGGACAAGCAGATCTCGATCCCGGAAGTGATCGAGAAATGGGGCGTGCCGCCGGAAAAGATGATCGACCTGCAGGCGATGACCGGTGACTCCACCGACAACGTCCCGGGCATTCCCGGCATTGGCCCGAAGACGGCGGCACAGCTGCTCGAGGAGTACGGCGATCTCGAAACGCTGCTGGCCCGCGCCGGCGAGATCAAGCAGGCCAAGCGCCGCGAGAACATCATCGCCAATGCCGATCTCGCTCGTCTGTCGCGCCAGCTCGTCGAACTCAAGACCGACACGCCGCTCGACGTTCCGCTCGAAGAGCTGAGCCTCGAGCCGCAGAACGGTCCGAAGCTGATCGCCTTCCTGAAGGCGATGGAATTCACAACGCTGACGCGTCGCGTCGCCGCCGCGACCGGTACGGACGCCGATGCCGTTGAAGCAGCCTTGGTGCCGGTAGAATGGGGCGCCGAGGCGCGGGGCCCTGATCTCGACAAGGGAGATGGGGCGGAAAAGGTCAGCGAGGGCTCCTCCACCGCGGCTGCCGCCCGTGGCGAGGCCGCGCAAGCCGCCGCCGTCCTGTCGCGTGCCGGCGAAGCGAATGGCGCGGACGCGACGCCCGAGGCGCTCGCTGCGGCACGCGCTGAAATCTTCGCCAAGGCGCCGATGGATCAGAGCGCCTATGTGACGATCCGCGACATCGCCACTCTCGACCGGTGGATATCGGACGCGCGCGAAGCCGGTGTCGTCGGCTTCGACACGGAAACGACCTCGCTCGATGCAATGCAGGCCGACCTCGTCGGCTTCTCGCTGGCGATCGCCGACCACAAGGCCGACCCGACCGGCGCCTCGATCCGGGCGGCCTATGTGCCGCTGATCCACAAGACCGGCGTCGGCGACTTGCTCGGCGGCGGGCTCGCCGAAAACCAGATCCCGGTCGCAGAAGCCTTGAGCCGGCTGAAGCGCCTGCTGGAGGACCCTTCGGTCCTCAAGGTCGCCCAGAACCTGAAATACGATTACCTCGTGATGAAGCGGCACGGCATCACCGTCGAAAGCTTCGACGACACGATGCTGATGTCCTACGTCGTCGATGCCGGCAACGGCACCCATGGCATGGACTCGCTGTCTGAGCGCTGGCTGAACCACAAGCCGATCGCCTACAAGGACATCACCGGAACCGGCAAATCCTCGGTGACCTTCGACTTCGTCGATATCGACCGGGCAACCGCTTACGCGGCTGAGGATGCGGACGTCACGCTCAGGCTCTGGCATATCCTGAAGGTTCGATTGGCCGCCAAGGGGCTGACGCGCGTCTATGAGCGGCTGGAGCGACCCCTGGTTGCCGTTCTGGCACGCATGGAAGACCGCGGCATCACCGTCGACCGCCAGATCCTCTCGCGGCTTTCGGGCGAGCTCGCCCAGGGCGCAGCCGGGCTCGAGGACGAGATCTACAAGCTCGCTGGCGAAACCTTCACCATCGGTTCGCCGAAGCAGCTCGGCGATATCCTCTTCGGCAAGATGGGCTTTGCCGGCGGCTCGAAGACCAAGACCGGGCAATGGTCGACCTCGGCACAGGTTCTGGAAGACCTGGCAGCCGAAGGCCACGAACTGCCACGCAAGATCGTCGACTGGCGACAGCTGACCAAGCTCAAGTCCACCTATACCGATGCGCTTCCGGGCTTCGTCCATCCGGAGACGAAGCGCGTGCATACGTCCTATGCGCTTGCCGCCACGACCACCGGCCGCCTGTCGTCGTCCGATCCGAACCTGCAGAACATTCCGGTGCGCACCGCCGAAGGCCGCAAGATCCGCACCGCCTTCATCGCAACGCCCGGCCACAAGCTCGTCTCGGCCGACTACAGCCAGATCGAACTGCGCGTGCTTGCCCATGTTGCGGACATTCCGCAGCTTCGCCAGGCCTTTGCCGATGGCGTCGACATTCATGCGATGACCGCATCGGAAATGTTCGGCGTTCCGGTCGAGGGCATGCCGAGCGAAATCCGCCGGCGCGCCAAGGCGATTAACTTCGGTATCATCTACGGCATCTCCGCCTTCGGCCTTGCCAACCAGCTGTCGATCGAGCGCTCCGAAGCCAGCGACTACATCAAGCGCTATTTCGAGCGTTTCCCCGGCATCCGCGACTACATGGAGGGCACCAAGGTGTTTGCCCGCGAGCACGGCTACGTCGAGACGATCTTCGGTCGCCGCGCCCACTATCCGGACATCCGCTCGTCGATCCCGTCGCACCGTGCCTTCAACGAGCGCGCCGCGATCAATGCGCCGATCCAGGGCTCGGCCGCCGACATCATCCGCCGCGCCATGGTGAAGATGGAGCCGGCGCTGGCCGAGGCGAAGCTTTCGGCCCGCATGCTGCTGCAGGTGCACGACGAACTGATCTTCGAGGTCGAGGACGCCGAGGTCGAAAACACCATTCCGGTTGTCGTCTCGGTGATGGAGAACGCCGCCATGCCGGCGCTCGACATGAAGGTGCCGCTGAAGGTCGATGCGCGCGCGGCGACCAACTGGGACGAGGCGCACTGATCTAGTCGGTGCACACCGGGTTTTTGATGGAAACCTCTCAGAAAACCTCAAAAGCCGAATGCGACGAATCTTGCAGCGCCCGGGGGCATTCCATGCTCCCGGGCGCCTTTCCATCAGGATGATAGAAAGCGTCAGTCGTCGCAGCCGGAACGATTGCCGGCGCGTTCAACTCCTCATAGGCAGCCTTTGGGAAGGGGCTCGAGCCTCATCCGAAACGGCTGCAATCGGAGGAGATCATGGCGCCGAAGACCTTCATTCTTGTCCTGTCCTGCGACGACAAACCCGGCATTGTCGCCGCCGTCACCACGGAGCTTGCCGCCCTTGGCGCAAACATCGCCGAGAGCAACCAGTTCTGGGATACCAAGACCAACAGCTTCTTCATGCGCATCGCCTTCCAGGTTGCAGCGAGCGTTCAGGCTGGTGATGTCGAGCGGGCGCTTCGCCCGGCGGTCGAGCGTTTCCAGATGCGGACCACGCTTACGGATGCTGCGGTCAAGCCGAAGATCCTGGTCCTCGTCTCCAAGTTCGACCATGCGCTCCTGCACCTGCTTTACCAGATCCGTGTCGGCTGGTTGAACGCGGAGGTCGTCGCCATCGTCTCCAACCACGAAGACAGCCGGCGTACGGCCGAAGCCGAAGGGCTCGCCTATCACTGTTGGTCGGTATCGAAGGACAACAAGGCCGAGCAGGAGGAAAGGCTTCTGCGACTGGTCCAGGAGACCGGCGCCGATCTCGTCATCCTTGCCCGCTACATGCAGGTGTTTTCCGACAATCTGTCGAAGCGCCTCTACGGCAAGGCGATCAACATCCACCATTCGTTCCTGCCGAGCTTCAAGGGCGCCAAGCCCTATCATCAGGCGCATGAGCGTGGCGTGAAGCTGATCGGGGCGACGGCGCACTACGTCACGCCGGACCTCGACGAAGGCCCGATCATCGAACAGGAAACCGAACGCGTCAGCCATGCCTTGACGGCGGAAGATTTCGTCGCCACCGGCCGCGACATCGAAAGCCGGGTGCTGGCGCGCGCCGTCAAGCTGCACCTGGAGCGGCGCGTCATGCTCAACGGTCACAAGACGGTCGTGTTCAGCTAGAGGGTTCTGGAAGGCGCTTCATGTAGCCGGTACTCACAGGGGTGCCGGCTACAGCTGTTACAGGCGGGCTACGACGGCGGTCGCGGTAACGGCCGGCGCGCGGAAGCTGGCAAAGAGCCGGCTCAGGCCCTCGCGTCCCTCGGCCGTCAGATCGAAGGTGCGGCCGAACAGCAGCCATTCCGTACAGAGCCCGAGCATCATCCAATGCAGGGTCCGCGTCGCGGAGGCGGGGGTCCAGGTCTCGTGCATCTGCCCCTTGGCGAGCGCGCGGGAAAAAGCGAGTTCGAGCACGACATTGTGGTGCTCGTCGAGTTCCTTCTGGCGGGCGAGGACCTCGCCCAGGTCGCCGTCGTAATTGGTGCGCAGCATGATCGTCAGAATGCGCTGGCGCTGCTCGTCGGCGGCCAGAACATCCAGCCAGTCGCCCATGGCACCTTCGAGGATGGAGAGTGTATCGGCAGCTTCCGCTTCGATCTCGCGGGCGACCATGTCTTCCTGCGGCAAGGGCACAGCGTCGTGCAGCGCGAGGAACAGGTCGGTCTTGTTGGCAAAGTGCCAGTAGATGGCGCCACGGGTCACGCCGGCGGCCTTGGCTATTTCTTCGAGCGTCGTGTTCGAGACGCCCTTTTCGTAGAAGACGCGCTCGGCGGCGCTCAGGATCTTCTGTCTTGTTGCTTCTGCATCGGCCTTTGTTCGGCGCATTCATTCCTCCTCATGCGACGGCCCGCCAGAGGCGGGCCGTCCAGTCTTGTTTTATTCGGCGGGTGTCGGGTTTTCTGCGGCTGTCGGTGTGTTCTCCACCTTCTTTCGGCTGAAGAGCTTCGTGACGAACACGAAGAAGACAGGAACGAAGAAGATAGCGAGCACCGTTGCCGAGATCATCCCGCCCATGACGCCCGTGCCGATGGCGCGCTGGCTGCCGGAGCTGGCACCCGTGGCGATTGCCAGCGGCAGAACGCCGAGCGTGAAGGCTAGCGACGTCATCAGGATCGGCCGGAAGCGAAGATGTGCCGCCTCCAGCGTCGCGTCGATCAGCGACTTGCCCTGCTCACGCAGTTCCTTGGCGAACTCGATGATCAGGATCGCGTTTTTCGCCGAGAGACCGATGATCGCGATCAGGCCAACCTTGAAGTAGACGTCGTTCGGCATGTCGCGCATCATCACGGCGAGCACCGAACCGATGACGCCGAGCGGAACGACCATGATCACCGCCACCGGGATCGACCAGCTCTCATAGAGGGCTGCAAGGCACAGGAACACCAGAAGGCACGACAGCGCGATCAGGAGAGGCGCCTGGGTGCCGGACTGGATTTCCTGCAGCGACTGGCCGGTCCATTCGTAACCGAAGCCTGCAGGCAACTGGCCCGCCAGCCGTTGCATCTCGGCGATCGCGTCACCCGAAGAGTAGCCGTGGGCGGCTTCGCCGCTGATACGGACCGACGGGTAGCCGTTGTAGCCGATCGTCTGGGTCGACGCCTTGACCCACTCCACCGTCGCGAAGGCCGACAGGGGCACCATGCCGCCATTGGCGTTGCGGACGTTGAGGTTCAGGAGGTCGGCGGTCTGCATGCGCTGACCTTCGTCCGCCTGCACCGTCACGCGCTGCATGCGTCCGGCATTGGGGAAGTCGTTGACGTAGGACGAGCCGAGGTTGGTCGAGATCGTCGAGTTGATATCGGCGAAGGTCACACCGAAGGTGTTCGCCTTCTCGCGATCGATCGTGACGCTGACCTGAGCCGCATCGGGCATGCCCTCGAAGCGGACGCCGGAGAGCACCTTGCTCTCAGCAGCCATGCCGAGCAGCTGGTCGCGGGCCTGCGACAGCGCCGCCTGGCCGAGACCGCCACGGTCCTGCAGGCGGAACGAGAAGCCGCCGGTGGTGCCGAGGCCCTGGATCGCCGGCGGCGACAGCGCGAAGCTGATCGCATCCTTGATCTGGCTCATCGCCATCGTCGCCCGCATGGCGATCGACTGTGCGGCATTGTCGGCGTCACGTTCCTTCCAGTCCTTCAGCGTCACGAAGGCGAGCGCTGCGTTCTGGCCGGTACCGAAGAAGGAGAAGCCGTTGATCGCGATGATGCGTTCGACTGCCGTTTCCTGGCCGAAGATCTTCTCGGCCTGCTCCACCACCTCGGTCGTGCGGTTGCCCGTTGCTTCCGACGGCAGCTGCATCATGACGATCACGAAGCCCTGGTCTTCGTCCGGAAGGAACGACGACGGCAGCTTCATGAACAGCCAGCCGAGACCGGCGAGCACCGCGACATAGACGATCATGTAGCGGCCGGTCCGGTGGACCAGGCGCTTCACGATGCCGCTATAGCCGTGCGACGTCTTGTCGAACGAGCGGTTGAACCAACCGAAGAAGCCACGCTTGGCGTGATGATGACCCTTCGGAACCTGCTTCAGGAAGCTCGCGCAGAGCGCCGGTGTCAGCGACAAAGCGAGAAGTGCGGAGAACAGGATCGAGACGACCATCGTCAGCGAGAACTGGCGATAGATCACACCGACCGCGCCCGGGAAGAAGGCCATCGGAATGAACACCGAGGCGAGAACCAGCGTGATGCCGATGACGGCGCCGGTGATCTGCTTCATCGCCTTGCGGGTGGCTTCTTTCGGCGTTGCCCCTTCCTCGGACATGATGCGTTCGACGTTTTCGACGACGATGATCGCATCGTCGACGAGAATGCCGATCGCCAGCACCATGCCGAACATGGTCAGAACGTTGATCGAGAAGCCCATCGCCAGCATGACCGCGCAGGTGCCGAGGAGCGCCACCGGCACGACGAGCGTCGGGATGATGGTGTAGCGGATGTTCTGCAGGAACAGGAACATCACGATGAACACCAGCGCGACCGCTTCGACCAGCGTCGAAAGCACCTTCTCGATGGAAACGGCGACGAAGGGCGAGGTGTCGTAGGGAACCGAATATTCGAGGCCCTGCGGGAAGAACTTCGCCAGTTCGTCCATGCGTTCCTTGATGGCGGCCGAGGTCGACATGGCGTTGCCGCTCGGCGAAAGCTGGACGGCGATAGCCGCCGACGGCTTGCCGTTCAGGCGCGTCGAGAAGGCGTAGCTTTCGCCGCCGATCTCGATGCGGGCAACGTCGCGCAGGCGGACGGAGGAGCCGTCCGGATTGGCGCGAAGCACGATCGCACCGAACTCTTCGGCGCTTTCGAGCTGGCCCTTGACGACGACGGGCGCGCTGATCTGCTGGGTGATCGGGTTCGGCTGTGCGCCGATCGAGCCCGAAGCGATCTGGGCGTTCTGCGCCGTGATCGCATTGGTCACGTCCGCAGCCGTCAGGTTCAGACCCAGCATCTTGTCCGGATCGAGCCAGACGCGCATCGAGCGTTCCGTGGCAAACAGCTGCGCACGGCCGACGCCGGGCACGCGCTGGATTTCGCTAAGCACGTTGCGGCTTAGATAGTCGCCGAGGCCGATGGCGTCCATCGAGCCGTCGGTCGAGGTGAGAGCCACGATCATCAGGAAGCCGGAGCCGGCTTCATCGACCTGCACGCCCTGGCGCTTGACCGAATCGGGCAGGCGCGGTTCGACGCGGCGAACCCGGTTCTGGATGTCGACGGCCGCCTGTCCCGGGTCGGTGCCCGGTGCAAAGGTGGCGCTGATTTCGACCGAGCCGGAGGCGCTGGAGGTCGACTCGAAATAGAGCAGGCCTTCGACGCCGTTCAGCTCGTCTTCGATCAGTCGCGTGACGCTCTGATAGGTGTCTTGCGACGAGGCGCCGGGGTAGCTCGTGTTGATGGAGATCTGCGGCGGCGCGACGTCAGGATACTGCGATACCGGCAGAAGCGGAATCGCAATGACGCCGGCGACCATGATGAAGATCGCCACCACCCAGGCAAAAATAGGCCTGTCGATGAAAAAACTAGGCATCAATCAAACTCACTTTGTAGCTTCGGCAGGCTTTTCGTCGGCAGCGGCCGTTGTCTGCGCTGCTTCGGCAGTCGGCTTGGCGTCCGGGTTCCAGTCCGTCGGCTCGACGGGGGCACCGGGGCCGATCTTCTGGAAGCCTTCGACGATGACCTTTTCGCCGGCCTTGATGCCGGAGGTCACCTGCCAGCGGGTGCCGATCGTGCGGCCGAGGGTCACGTTGCGGAACTCGACCTTGTTGTCGGCGCCGACGACATAAACCTGCGACTGGCCGGCGTTGTTGCGCTGGACGGCCTGCTGCGGAACGGTGATCGCGTCCTTCTCGACGCCCTGCTGCACAAGTACGCGAACATACATGCCGGGAAGCAGGTCGTTGTCGGGGTTCGGGAATTCGCCGCGCAGGGTCACCTGGCCGGTCGTCGCGTCGACGGCGGCCTCCGAGAACAGGAGCTTGCCCTTGTGCTCATAGGTGGTGCCGTCGTCGAGCACGAGCTGGACTTCGGCTTCCTCGCCGTCGCCGTTCATCATCTGGCCGTCCTCAAGCGCCTTGCGCAGGCGGATGAGGTCGGTCGCCGACTGGGTGAAGTCCGCGTAGAGCGGGTCGAGCTGCTGGATCGTCGCGAGATTTTCCGAGCTGTTGGTGCTGACGAGCGCGCCTTCGGTAATCAGCGCACGGCCGATGCGGCCGCTGATCGGTGCCGTCACGTCGGCATATTGCAGGTCGAGCTTGGCCGCAGCGAGGCCGGCTTCGGCGATCGCGACATCGGCGTCGGCCGTCGCAAGCAGCGCAGCCGCATCTTCCAGCTGCTGCGCGGCGACGACGTTCGCCTTCTTCAGCTGCTCCTGGCGATCGGCCTTCTGCTGGGCCTGCTGGCGAATGGATTGGGCGCGCCGAAGCGTGGCCTCTGCCTTTTCGACCTGGACGCGGAAGGGGGCGGGATCGATGCGGTAGAGCACGTCACCGGCGTTGACCTTGGAGCCCTGCTGGAAGACGCGTTCGACGACAATGCCGGAAACGCGCGGACGAACCTCGGCGACACGGGTCGCGGCGATGCGGCCCGGAAGCTCGTTGGTGATCGGCAGGGTTTCGGTCTTGGTCGTGAAGACCGCGACGGCGGACGGTGGGAATGCGGCGGCGCCCTGTTGTGCTTCCTCTTTCTGGCAGCCGGAAAGAAGAATCACAGTTGCCAAGGCGGCGGCCAGTGTCGGTCGGTTCATGCGCATAGCGATGTCCATATTCGGTGACCGCAGGCGACAGGTGCATCTCGCAAGGTGCCCGTGCGGTCCGGAAGTGAAGGGGAGCGGAACCGGTATCGCTTGGGGAAAATACCGGAAAGCTAATATACAAACACAAATGTATGTTAAATCGCTTTGCAGCGCAACAGAGTCATTCAGCACGGCTATTCAAAAAATAATTCAGCCGCCACAAGGGGTTAGTCCCGTGGCGGCCGGTTTTCACGCAGCTGTGATGAGGCCTTAGCCTCAAAACGCATCAGGCGAGGACGCGGTCGTCGTCGCCGAAACGGTGCATGGCACCGACCGTCGGCGTCGCATAGACGATGTCGTCAGGCGCGTAGCGATGTTCGCCGAAGAGGCGGACGGTGATGGTGCCGACCTGCTCGGAATCGATATAGACGATGGTGTCGGCGCCGAGGTGCTCGACATGCACGACCTTGCCCTTCCAGTCGCCGCTCTCGCGTGAAAGCGCCATGTGCTCCGGGCGGATGCCGATCGTCTTGGCTTTGACATCGCCGAGCCGGGCGCCTTCGATGAAGTTCATCTGCGGCGAGCCGATGAAGCCAGCGACGAAGACGTTGGCCGGGCGATTGTAGAGATCCATCGGCGAGCCGATCTGCTCGATCTTGCCGGCGTTGAGGACGACGATCTTGTCGGCGAGCGTCATCGCCTCCACCTGGTCGTGGGTCACGTAGATCATCGTCGCCTTCAGGCTTCGATGCAGCCGGGCAATCTCAAGCCGGGTGTTGACGCGCAGCGCCGCGTCGAGGTTCGAAAGCGGCTCGTCGAACAGGAAGAGCTTCGGTTCGCGCACGATCGCGCGGCCGATCGCCACGCGCTGACGCTGGCCGCCCGAAAGCTCGGCCGGGCGACGGGCGAGGTAGGGATCGAGCGACAGCATGTTCGCAGCCTTGCCGACCTTGTCCTCGATCTCCGCCTTCGGAGCGCCGGCCTGTTTCAGGCCAAGGCCCATATTGTCCTTCACCGACAGGTGCGGATAGAGCGCGTAGGACTGGAACACCATGGCGATGCCGCGCTTGGCGGGCGCCACGTGGCCGACTTCCGTGCCGTCGATCTGCACGCTGCCGGAGGTCGCGTCCTCGAGGCCAGCGATGGTGCGCAGCAAGGTCGACTTGCCGCAGCCCGACGGGCCGACGAAGATGACGAACTCGCCGTCCTTCACCTCGAGGTCGATGCCCTTCAGCACCTCATGGCTACCGTAGGCCTTGCGGATGGATTTGAGTTGAAGCGATCCCACCTGGTTGCCCCCTTTAAAGTTTGACTGGTCTGCCGGTGCGCACGCTTTCGTCTGCGGCAAGGCAGATGCGTAGCGACTGCACGGCGTCGTTCATGTGACGGTCGAGGTCGATGTTTTCGCGAATGGCCTTCAGCACATAGGCCTGCTCGCGGTCGCAGAGTTCCTGGTGGCCGGGCTCGCCGTCCATCTTCAGGTCCTCGTCGGCTTTCAGGAAGCGGCCATCGGGACCAGTTTCGGCGTTGTGCAGCCGGATCACCGCGGTCTTTGTGTGCATGTCGATGTCGTCGGACTTGGCATTCTGGTCCATGACGATCGACACCGATCCCTTCGGCGACATCACGTCCTTCACGAAGAAGGCGGTTTCCGAGATCATCGGCCCCCAGCCGGCTTCATACCAGCCGGCCGAACCATCCTCGAAGATCACCTGCAGGTGGCCGTAATTGTACATGTCAGGCGCGATCTCGTCGGAGAGACGGAGCCCCATACCGCGCACTTCCACCGGCTTGGCATCGGTGATCTGGCACATGACGTCGACATAGTGCACGCCGCAATCGACGATCGGCGACGTCGTCTTCATCAGCGACTTGTGCGTCTCCCAGGTCGGTCCGCTGGACTGCTGGTTCAGGTTCATGCGGAAGACATAGGGACCGCCGAGCTTGCGCGCTTCGGCGATCAGCCGGATCCACGAGGGGTGATGGCGCAGGATGTAGCCGATCACCAGCTTGCGGCCGTGCTTCTTCGCAGCCGCGACGACGCGCTGGGCGTCGGCGACGGTGGTTGCGAGCGGCTTTTCGACGAAGACGTCGGCGCCGGCCTCGAACGCCATGACCGCAAAGTCCGCATGGCTGTCCGAATAGGTGCAGATCGAGCAGAGCTCGGGCTTCAATTCGGCCAGGGCCGTCTTGAAGTCCGGATGGATCGTGTAGCCGCTCAGTTCCTCCGGCAGCGGCACCTTCGAGCGGTTGACGAGGCCGACGATCTCGAAGCCGGGATTGTTGTGATAGGCGAGCGCATGGCTGCGCCCCATGTTGCCGAGCCCCGCGACGAGGACCCGGACCGGTTTGCTGCTTGCACTCACTTGACTGCTCCTGCCGTGATGCCGCGGATCAGTTGCCGCGAGAAGATGACGTAGAGGACGAGAACCGGAAGGATGGCGAGCGACAGCGCCGCCAGAACCGCGTTCCAGTTGGTGACGAACTGGCCGATGAAGATCTGCGAGCCGAGCGTCACGGTCTTGGTGGTTTCCGCCGGCGCGAGGATCAGCGGGAACCAGAGGTCGTTCCAGATCGGGATCATCGTGAAGACCGCGACGGTTGCCATGGCCGGACGGACGAGCGGCAGAACCAGGCGGAAGAAGATCGAATATTCCGACAGCCCGTCGATGCGCCCGGCGTTCTTCAAGTCATCGGAGACCGTGCGCATGAACTCCGAGAGAATGAAGATCGCGAGCGGCAGGCCTTGGGCTGTATAGACGAGGATCAGCGCCGTCAGCGTGTTGACGAGGTTGGCAGCGACCATGCCCTGCAGAATGGCGACGGTGCCGAGACGGATCGGGATCATGATGCCGATCGCGAGATAGAGGCCCATGAGCGTGTTGCCACGGAAGCGGTATTCCGACAGCGCGAAGGCGGCCATCGCCCCGAAGAGCAGAACCAGCGCGATCGAGACGATCGTGACGATGAAGCTGTTCTGGAAATAGGTGGCGAAGTCGCCCTGGCCGAGGACCGTCTGATAGCCGATCAGGCTGAAGGTCTGCGGCGTCGGGATCGTCAGCGGCGCCCGAAAGATCGCGTTGCGATCCTTGAACGAGTTGATGATCGTCAGGAACACCGGAAACAGCGAGATGAGCGTGTAGGCGATGAGCGCTGCATGCACGAAGCCGGTGCGGAGAAATGAATCGCGTGCTTTCGACATCTCCGGTCTCCTCAGAACTGGTAGCGGCGCATGCGGCGCTGAATGACGAAGAGGTAGAGCGAGACGCCGGCGAGGATGATGAGGAACATCACCGTGGCGATCGTCGCGCCCATCGAGCGGTCGCCGAGCTGCAGCTGGAAACCGAAGAAGGTGCGGTAGAGCAGCGTACCGAGAATGTCGGTCGAGCCGTCGGGACCGGCAAGCGCGCCCTGCACCGTGTAGACCAGGTCGAAGGCGTTGAAGTTGCCGACGAAGGTCAGGATCGAGATGATGCCGATGGCCGGCAGGATCAGCGGCAGCTTGATCTTCCAGAACTGGCTCCAGCCGGTGACGCCGTCGCATTCGGCAGCCTCGATCACCTCATCCGGAATGTTGAGCAGGGCGGCATAGATCAGCATCATCGGGATGCCGACATATTGCCAGACCGAGATCAGCGACACGGTGATGAGCGCCGAGCCCGGCTTGCCGAGCCAGGGGGCAAACAGCGACTTCAGGCCGACGAGGTCGAGCATGCCGGGTGCCACGCCCCAGATCGGCGACAGGATCAGCTTCCAGATGAAGCCGACGATCACGAAGGAGAGCAGCGTCGGCAGGAAGATCGCCGTGCGGTAAAAGGTGACGAAGCGCAGCTTCGGGATCGACAACATGGCGGCGAGCGCAACGCCGATCGGGTTCTGCACGCACATGTGGATGATGAAGAAGATGACGTTGTTCTTCAGCGCATTCCAGAAGTCGTGCGCCCAGCGCTCTTCGCCAAACAGCGTCTGGAAATTCGCAAGGCCGACAAAGGTCGACTGGCCGTCGACCGTGTTGAACAGCGAAAGCCTGAGCGTCTCGATCAACGGCAGGATCATCACCGCCGAATAGACCAGGAAGGCCGGCAGCAGGAAGACGAGGATGTGCCAGCGTTTCGGCCGCCTTGCGGTCGGCTGTCCCTCTTGCACTGAAAGAGCGTCACTCATGGATCCATCCGTTTCTAGAAGACCGGTCCCCAGACAATCATGATGCGCACCGGCGCCACGCGGCCGGTCGCGCCGCATGCCGTCTGCCCCTTTATCGAGGGCTCATGACGAAGGTTAAGTCTATCGCGTTCTTTTGCAAACGACTGCGTCGGTGGCCTCCCACTGTGGGAGGCCGGTGACGCTTCGGCTGGGGGAGTGCCGTCATTCGGCATGTCGCCCCGCCCGGTCCCTACGGCATCCTTAAATCCATCCGGCTAAAGGTGCTCTATGCACGTCCAGAACGTGCGGCGCTGTAGGGCCGACCCTCCCCAAGAAGGGGAGGGAACCTGTTGCGCTTACGTCTTACTTCGCCGGCTTGTACCAGGCGTCGAGGCCCTTCTGCAGCTTCTCGGCGGCAACCTCAGGCGTATCCGTGCCGTTGATCACGTTGGCCGATTCGACCCAGGTCTCATTTTCCAGGCTCGGGGTGCCGCGTGCCAGGATCTGGTAGGTCGAGCGGATCGTCGGCTTGCACTTTTCGCGCCAGGAGACGAATTCCTGGGCGAGCGGATCGGTCATCTTCACCGGGGTCGAGTTGAGGCTGAAGAAGCCCGGCAGTGCGTTGGCGTAGATGTCGGCGAACTCAGGCGAAGCAACCCAGGTCAGGAAGGTCTTGGCCTGCTCGGCATGTGCGCTCTTGGCATTGAGGCCGATACCGATGTCGTTGTGGTCCGAAATGTAGCAGGTGTCGCCAGCGTTTTTGACCGGCGGCGGGAAGGCGCCCATCTTGAACTGAGCCTGGGTGTTGAACAGGCCGATCTCCCACGAGCCGGCCGGATAGATCGCGGCGCGGCCGAGCGTGAAGAGGTTCTGGCTGTCCGGGTAGGTCTGGGCTTCGAAGCCGTCGCCGAGATAATCCTTCCACTTGGCAAGAACGCGGTAGGGCTCGACCCACGGCTCGTCGGTCAGCTTCTGCTCGCCCTTGATCAGCGCGGCGCGGCCTTCCTCACCCTTCCAGTAGTTCGGGCCGATGTTCTGGTAACCCATGGTTGCGGCTTCCCAGAGATCCTTGGTGCCCATCGCCATCGGGATGTAGTTGCCGTCGGCCTTGATCTTGTCGAGGGCAGCGAAGAATTCCGCTTCCGTCGTCGGGATCTGGATGCCGAGCTGGTCGAAGGCGTCCTTGTTGTAGATGAAGCCGTGGATGACCGATGCCATAGGCACGCAGAAGGTGGCCTTGCCGTCGTCGGTGGTCCAGGCGGACTTGGCTACCGGCGAGAAGTTTTCCATGCCCGGCAGGCTCGTCAGGTCGGCGAGGTGCTTCTTGTTGTAAAGTTCGAGCGAGACGTCGAACGGACGGCAGGTGACGAGGTCGCCTGCGGAGCCGGCGTCGAGCTTGGCGTTGAGCGCGGCATTGTATTCGGTCGGTGCCATCGGGGCGAACTTGACCTTGATGCCCGGGTTCTTGGCTTCGAAGGCCGGGATCAGCTTTTCCTGCCAGATCGCCAGGTCGTCGTTGCGCCAGCTTTCGATGGTCAGCGTCACGTCCTCGGCGTGCGCCAGCCCGGCCGTGCCGAGAATGCTCGACGCAAGCAGCAGGCCCTTGATAGTCGTACGGGTCATTCAGCTTCTCCCTCTTATGTTGCGCCGTTTTGGCGCGGTTTGAATCCCAGGCTTATGTCAGGCCGTGACGATATCGATCGCCCGGCGCAGGTTCTGTCTGGCCTCTTTCAGTGCCGCCTCCGCGACCGAAACGTCCTTCGCGCCAGAGGCGAGAAGGATTGCGACCTTGACCGAGCCGGAGGCCATGTTGATCAGCCGGCCGGCCTCGCCAGCGCCGATGCCGGTAATGTCGGTAACGATGCGGATTGCGCGGCCGTGCAGCTTGATATTGTCGGCGCGCAGGTTGACCATGTGGCCGTCGAGGACGTGCCCGAGTTGAATGCCGACCAGCGTCGAGAACATGTTGAAGGCGATCTTCTGCGCGGTACCGGCACCCATGCGCGTCGAACCGGAAACCACTTCCGGGGGCGTCTGCAGAAGGATCGAAACGTCGGCGTCCTTGAACAGCGCCGCACCAGGATTGTTGGCGACAGCGATCACCTTGGCGCCCAGCTTGCGGGCCTCGTCGGCCGCGGCGAGCGCGTAAGGGGTGGAGCCGCTGGCGGAAACGGAAACAAGGCAGTCGCCCGCGCCGATGCCGGCCTTGCGGACGTCGTTGCGGGCAAGGTCCATGTCGTCTTCATAGCCGCCCGCAAGGTCGCTCAGGCTGGCGGTGCCGCCGGCAAGCAGAACGACGATCTGGTCCTGGGGAATGCCGTAGGTGCCGGGCAGTTCGAGCGCATCGGCCATGGCCATCAGGCCGGAACTGCCAGCGCCCGCATAGGCGAGACGCCGGCCGGATGCGAGGGATTCGGCCGCGAGCGATGCGGCAGCCGCAATCGACTCGATCGCCGCGTCGACGGCCTTGGCGGCCGCCTGCTGGCCGGACGCGAGCAGCCGGAGCGCCAGCGCCGGATGCATAAGATCCAGGCCCTTGGCGTTGTCGTGGCGCTCTTCGGTCTTGGCTGACGGCATGGGTTGTATCTCCTCTTGGTCAAATTAATGCCAAAAAAATACCAATTGTCCAGCAGAATTTAAGTTTTGACGTCTTAAAAAACTAAACAGCTAAATTAGCCCTTGAATTTCAACGTATTGCAACGAAAACGAAACTGCAGACGGATTCAGGCTTGGTTATTGGTATTTTTTTGGTATCCTCAATGGGCGGAGGTACTCATGACAAATTACCTGATCGGAATCGATGGCGGCGGAACGAGCTGCCGGGCTGCTGTGGCATCGGCGGACGGGCGCATTCTCGGGCGCGGCAAGGCGGGTGCGGCCAATATCCTGACAGACCCGGAAACCGCGCTTGCCAATATCGGTGAGGCCGCACGCGCCGCCTTTATGGAAGCGGGCCTTGATCCCCAGGGCATAACCGCTGCCAAGGCGATCGTCGGTGTCGCCGGGCACAATGTCGGCGACGCCGTGCATTATGTTAAGCGCCGCCTGCCGTTCGCCGCAGCCGATATCGAATCCGATGGCTTGATTGCCCTTCAGGGCGCGCTCGGCAATCGTGACGGTGCGGTCGCTATTCTCGGTACCGGCAGCATCTATATCCTTCGCCAGGGCGAAACCGTCAGCTATGTCGGCGGCTGGGGCTTCACCATCGGCGACCATGGCAGCGGTGCACGCATCGGCCATGCGCTTCTGCAGGAAAGCCTGCTTGCCTTCGACAATATTCATGAAGCCTCGGCGGTCACCGACAGCGTCCTTGCCGAATTCAACAACGAGGCGCGCGACGTCGTCGATTTCGCCCGCCTCGCCAAGCCCGGGGAATTCGGCCGCTATGCGCCGCGTGTTTTCGAAGGCGCCGCCGCCGGCGACCCGGTTGCCGTGCGCATCCTGAAAGCCGCTGCCCTCACAGTGGATGAGGCGCTTGATGTCGTCGTTGCAAGAGGCTGCGAAAGATTGTGCCTTCTTGGCGGATTGGCGCCGCTCTATCGCCCCTGGCTTGCCGATCGGCATCAGGCCCTGCTCGTCGAGGCGGAAGCCGACGCGCTGACCGGATCGGTCGCCGTTGCCGCCCAGCGTTTCGGCACCCAGGCGAGGGCAGGCGCATGACGCACCAGCTCGCTTCCATTCTGCCGCTCGAGGGTCTGCAGTCCGGAGGGTCGGGGCCGCTCTATCTCAAGCTTCGGCAATCGCTCGAAGACGCGATCCAGTCGGGCAAGTTGAACCACGGCGACGCTCTGCCGCCCGAGCGTGATCTTGCCGACTACGCCAACATCAGCCGCGTCACCGTGCGCAAGGCGGTGGACGATCTCGTGCGCGACGGCCTGCTGGTTCGCCGCCACGGCTCCGGCACCTTCGTCGTCAAGCCGGTCTCCAAGGTGCAGCAGTCGCTCTCGCGGCTGACCTCGTTCACGGAAGACATGGCGCGCCGCGGCCTGAACACCCATGCCCGCTGGCTGGAGCGCGGCCTGTTTCACCCCTCTCCGGATGAGATGATGGCGCTCGGCCTTCCGGCCGACGCGCTGGTTGCCCGGCTCGGGCGCCTGCGCATCGCCGACGACATGCCGCTTGCCATCGAGCGCGCCAGCATTTCGGCGGAGTTCCTGCCGGACCCGCAGGCCGTCACCTCGTCTCTCTATACTGCGCTCGACAAGACCCGCTCGCGACCGGTTCGCGCCGTGCAGCGCATCTCCGCCTGCAACATCAAGGATCCGGATGCCTCGATGCTCGGCGTCGCCGTCGGTTCGGCCGGCCTTTCCATCGAACGTGTCTCCTATCTCGCATCGGGACGCGTCGTCGAATTCACCCGCTCGCTCTACCGGGGCGATGCCTATGACTTTGTCGCGGAACTGACGCTGTCGGAATCCTAAAAGCGACGGCTCCGCCAAGAAAGGGAATTGACCATGCAGACCAATATGCGCCGAGAAATCGACGAGATCCCCGAAGCCGCCCAGCGTCTGCTGGAACGCTCCGCCGACCAGCTCAAGGCGGCCGGCGCCGCACTGCGCGCCAAGGATCCGGCCTTCCTCGTCACTATCGCCCGCGGCTCCTCCGACCATGCGGCGCTGTTCCTCAAATATGCGATCGAGCTGCAAGCCGGCGTGCCCGTCGCTTCGCTCGGCCCGTCGCTCGCCTCGATCTACGGTGCCAAGCTGAAGCTCGGCGGTGCCGCGGCGATCGCGATTTCGCAGTCGGGCAAGAGCCCGGATATCGTCGCCATGGCAAAGGCTGCGACCGATGCCGGCGCGGTCTCGATCGCGCTCACCAACACGCTGCCGTCGCCGATTTCAGAGGCCTGCACCAACCCGCTCGACATCTTGGCCGGTCCGGAAATCGCCGTTGCCGCCACGAAGTCATACGTCAATTCGATCGTCGCCGGCCTTGCCGTGCTCGGCGAATGGACCGGCGACGCTGCACTTCAGCGCGCGGTCGCCGACCTGCCGAACCAGTTTGCCAAGGCCGTGAAGCTCGACTGGCAGGCCTTTGCCGACGATCTCGGCGAAGCCGAATCGCTCTATGTGCTTGGCCGCGGCCCGGCGCTCGCCATCGCCAGCGAAGCGGCGCTGAAGTTCAAGGAAACCTCCGGCATGCATGCGGAAGCCTATTCGGCGGCCGAAGTGCTGCACGGACCGGTGGCGCTCGTCGGCGCCAAGTTCCCGGTGCTGACGCTTGCAGCCCGTGATGCGGCCGAGACGTCGGTTGCCGGCATTGCCGACGGTATGGCGGAAAAGGGCGCGGTGGTTCATGCTACCTCGAACCTCGCCGCCAAGGCCAAGCGCCTGCCGTTCGTCGAGACCGGTCACCCGATCACCGACGCGCTGACGCTGATCCTGCCGTTCTACGGTTTCGTCGAGGCCTGGTCGCGTTCGCGCGGTCTCAATCCCGATGCGCCGGCAAGCCTCAAGAAGGTAACGGAGACGAGATGAGCGAGAGGAAGGCAATCACCGGCGCCCGCCTGTTCGACGGCGTCGAATGGCACGACGGCTGCGCCCTCGTCATCGAAGCTGGTCGCGTCAAGGCGATCGTGGCGTCGGCCGACATTCCCGCCGGCGCCGAACGGATCGATGCCCACGGCATGCTGCTGGTGCCGGGTTTCATCGACCTGCAGGTCAACGGCGGCGGTGGTGCGCTTCTGAACGAGGAGCCGACCGTCGAAGGCATCCGGCAGATCTGCTCGGCCCATGCCAAGTTCGGCACCACGGCGCTTCTGCCGACGCTGATCACCGATACGCGCGAAATCCGAAGCGCCACCATCAAGGCCGGCCTTGAGGCAAAGGCGGCCGGTGTGCCCGGTTTCCTCGGGCTGCATCTCGAAGGCCCGCATCTTTCGGTCGCGCGCAAGGGTGCTCATGATCCGAAACTGATCCGGTCGATGGACGATGCCGATCTCGCCGAAATGCTCGATTGCGCCAAGGCGCTCGGTGTCCTGATGGTGACTGTGGCGCCGGAAAACGCCACCAGGGAGCAGGTAAAGGCGCTCGCCGATGCCGGTGCCGTCGTCAGCCTCGGCCACACGGATGTCGGCTATGAAACTGCGGTCGCCTACGCCAAGGCGGGTGCACGTACCGTCACTCACCTCTTCAATGCCATGAGCGGTCTCGGCCATCGCGAGCCGGGCGTGGTCGGTGCTGCGCTTGCCACCGGCACGCTGCATGCGGGCCTGATTGCCGACGGCTATCACGTCGAGCCGGCGTCGATGGGCGTGGCGCTGCGCGCCAAGGTGGGGCCGGGCCAGATCTTTCTCGTCACGGACGCGATGTCGCCGATCGGCACCGACATGAAGAGCTTCCAGCTCAATGGCCGCGAAATCCTGCGCGAAGGTGGCCGCTTGACGCTTGCCGACGGCACGCTTGCCGGCGCCGACATCGACATGCTGTCTTCGGTGCGCTTCGTGCACGAGAAGCTTGGCCTCCCGGTCGAGGAAGCCCTTCGCATGGCGTCCGCCTATCCGGCCGATGCCATGGGGCTTGCCACTCACAAGGGACGGCTGAAGCCCGGAGCGGACGCCGATTTCGTGTTGCTCACGCCTGAACTCGGCATGGGCTCCACCTGGATTGGCGGCGACCAAGTCTACGCAGCCTGATTGCCGCTTACGAGAAGATTTGACAAGAAGACCCGGAAAGCGCTCCGCTCTCCGGGTCTTTCCTATGAGGGAAGGAAAGGCGCCGATCAGCGCGGGCTGCGGGCCGCAAGCTTCACCTTCATCGCCCGCACCGTCTCCGGATCGGTGCGGCGCCGATCGGAAGAAACGAACCCCATATCGACCAAGCGTGGATCCTGAGCCGGCTCACTAATCGAGCAGGAGGAGTGCACCTCGCTGACCGTGAGGTGATCGAGCAGAGCGTCGACCGTCTTCAGCGTGACGCCGGATCCCGGCATGATCGACAGCCTGGCCTTGGCAAGGCCGATGATTTCGCTAAGGCGGTCGATCGCCTGCGGCGCGCTCCTGGCCCCGCCTGAGGTGAGAATGCGCTCGAAGCCAAGGTCGACTGCGATTTCCATCGCCTCGGCGAAATCCGGGACGAGGTCGAAGGCCCGGTGCAGCGTCATGCCGAGTCCGGCCGCATGGCCGCTGAGCTTGGTGAGCATCGACGTGTCGAGCCGGCCATCGGCAAGCGAGGCGCCGAGCACGACGCCGGCCAGACCGGCATCCCGCACCGCGTCGATATCGCGGCGCATCGCGTCGAGGTCAGCGGTTGAGAAAATGAAGTCGCCGGGCCGCGGCCGGATCATCGCGTAGACGGGCACTCGTGGCGGGCCAGCCAGCGCCATAAGGCCGGGATTGGGCGTGAGGCCACCGACGGAAAGGGCGGCGCAAAGCTCGATCCGGTCGGCGCCGCCTTCGATGGCCGCGTAAAGCCCGTCGGCATCGTCGACGCAGACTTCGAGTTTGATGTCGCTCATGCCTTGTCTCCTGAAAGCCCGAGCAGCGCCGCGCCGATGAGGCCGGGCTCGATCCGGCATTCGCCGCGCACAACCAACGGCCGGTCGAACCGCCGCAGAATCCGGCTACGCACCGCCTTGTCGATCTCGGCGAGCAGTTCCTCGGCATTGGAAAGGCCGCCGCCGACGGGCACGATCGTCGCACCCGTGATGTTGATGACGAGCGCCAGCGGTGAGCTGACGAGATCGACGAGCAGGTCGACCGTGCGTTTCGCCTCGGCGTCGCCAACCTTCCAGGCCTCGATGATCTCGTGGCTCGAAAGCGTCTTGCCATGGGCCGTCTGGTGCAGCCGTTCCAGCCCGCGGGCGCCGCCGACGGTATCGACGCAGCGCTTCTGGCCGCAGCCGCAGGCATAGGCGGGAATCGCCATTGGTGGATCCCCGGCCTCCGACGCGATCGCCGGGCCATGGCCCCATTCGCCGGCGAATCCGCCATCGGCATTGATCAGCCGGCCGTCGATGACAAGGCCGCCGCCGACCCCGGTGCCGAGGATGGCACCAAAGACGATGCGATGACCGCGCCCTGCACCCGCTCCGGCCTCGGCCAGCGCAAAACAGTCGGCGTCATTGGCGATCTTCACCGGCAGATGCAGCGCCGCCTCGAGTTCAGCAACCAGTTCGAGCCCGTCGATGCAGGGAATGTTGGCGCATTTGATGCGCCGCGTCTCGGGATCGATCACGCCGGTGATCGAGATCGCCACGCAGTCCGGGTGTCCGCCCGCTTCGTCCAGAACCGATTCGAGCGCCTGCACGAACTGGCGGAAATTGGTAAGCGGCGTGGTTCGGCGCGGCAACGGAAAGATCCGGTCGCGCGAATGCACGATCGCGCCTTTGATTGCAGAGCCGCCGATATCGAAACAGACGATCATGCCTCACCCCGGATGATCGCCTCGGCCGAAAGCGCCACCGAAAGCAGCCGGTCGTCCTGGTGATGCGGGGCCGCAAGCTGGAAGCCGACCGGCATTTCCGCCGCCCCGAGCCCGCAAGGAATGGAGATGCCGCAGAAATCCAGGAAGTTGCCGATCGAGGTGTTGCGCAGCGTCTTGCCGTTGATCTTGAAGAACAGCTCGTCGTCTTCGAGAAGCGGCGCGATCGGCGGGGCGACATGGGGCAGCGTCGGGTGGGCGATGAGTTCGTTCGGCTTCAGACTTTCGACCGTCTCGTGGATCAGCTGGTCGCGCGCGTCGAGGAGAGCGATGTAGTCGGGCATGGAGATCTTCTCGCCGAGCCGCGTGCGGGCGACGACGCGTGGATCCATCGCGTTGGCCTCCGGCCCGGCCAGACGCTCGCGGTGCAGCGCATAGGCCTCCGCCGTCACCAGGGCGCCGTGGCGGGCCATCAGCCCGAACACGGCCGAGAAGGATGGAAAAGCGCGGCGGCTGACGGCAACGCCCGCCTTCTCGAGCCGCTTGATCGCGTCCTCGAAGGCCTCGACGACTTCCGGCTCCGCATCGTCGAACACCACTGTTTCCGGGATCACCAGCGCGATGCTCGAGAGGTCGGCGCGGCGCACGGTCGGCGCCGTCAGCCCGTGCATGGCGGCGTCCACCCAGACGGCATCCTGTACCGTGTGGCAGAGTGGCCCGAGCGAATCGAGGCTTTCAGCCAGCGGAAAAATGCCCTTCATCGCATAGCGGCCGCGCGTCGCCTTGTAGCCGACGATGCCGGTGAAGGCTGCGGGAATGCGGACAGATCCGCCGGTGTCGGTACCGATGGCCGCCGGCACCAGTCCGGCCGCAACCGCGACCGCCGAGCCCGACGACGAGCCGCCGGGAATGCGCTCGACGTCGGTGGCCGCCGGGTTGCGCGGCGTGCCGTAGTGCGGGTTGAGGCCAAGGCCGGAGAAGGCGAATTCACTAAGGTTGGTGCGACCGACACTGACCATGCCGGCGGCGGAAACGGCGGCGACCACAGGCGCGTCGCTCGTTGCCGGCGCGTTCGTCCGAAGCACGGCCGAGCCGGCGGTCGTAACGTTGCCGGCGGTGTCGAACAGGTCCTTCCAGGCGACCGGCAGGCCGTCGAGCAGACCGAGCGACCGCCCGGCCCTCAGACGCTTCGAGGCAGCCTCCGCATCCCGCGTCGCGCGCTCCGGCGTCAGCTCGACAAAGATGGCGTAATCGCCGTGTGCGTCGATCGCCGCATAGGTTTCCTTGGCGAGCTCCACCGGATCCAGCTTGCCGCTCTGCACCAGCACTGAAAGGCTGGCGAGTGTCTTTTGTTCTGTCATGTCATCCTCCGCGGAGCGCTGCTGCCGGCATCCCGTATCTCTACAATATCGCCGCTCCCGGCGTTTTCCATGCTTCCCTTAGACGAGGCGCATGAATCTTGCATAAAGACGGGTGCCTGCCGGGACCATCTTGTCGCCGGTAGCGCCTCTGCCTACATGCACCATCGAACCTTGGCCCATGCTGGAGAGCGATGATGATCCTGGACGCGGCGCGACTGTCGCTTGCCAATCTGTTTGCACCCGAGACCCGATCGGTCTTCTGGAAGGTGCTGGGCCTGACGATCCTTGCGCTTGTCGCCCTGTGGTTTGCGGTGCGCGAAGTGTTCATCTGGCTCGCCTTGCCCTGGATCGACACGCTGATGCCGGGCACGCCCGTCTGGGCCGGCTGGCTGACCTTCGTGCTCGGCATCTTCGCAAGCCTTGGCCTGGCCCTGGCGCTCGCCCTGCTTCTTGCGCCCGTCACCGCACTGATCGCCGGCTTCTTCCTCGACGACGTCGCCGACGTCATCGAGAAGCGTGACTATCCGAACGAGCCCCCGGGACGGCCGCTGCCGCTCGGCGAGGCGGTTGCCGGCTCACTGAAGTTCCTGGGCGTCGTGATCCTCGGCAACCTCTTGGCGCTGGTGCTGCTGCTCGTTCCGGGCGTCAATCTCGTCGCCTTCTTCCTGGTCAACGGTTATCTGCTCGGTCGCGAATTCTTCGAGTTTGCGGCGATGCGCTATCGCGCGCCGGCGGAAGCGCGGCTCTTCCGGGAAAAGCACCGCTCGACCGTCTTTCTCGCGGGTCTACTGCTCGCGGGCTTCCTGGCTGTGCCCTTCGTCAACCTTTTGACGCCGCTCTTTGCCGCCGGCCTGATGGTGCACCTGTACAAGCGTCTTTCGGCTAGGGATCCCGGGTTCTCGCTGCGTGTGGCGGCGAAGGCATAAGGCCTTGCTTGACATAAGGCCGGCTGTGGCCAATCTGCCGGCAAACGGCGCCGCGCGCCCATGGAGTTTGCAAGAATGAGCAACACCGACGAACGGATCACCCGCCTCGAGGAGACCGTGGCCCATCAAGCCAAGACCATCGAGGAGCTTTCCGATCAGCTTGCCGAGCAATGGAAGGTGGTCGAGCAGGCGCGCGCCAAGCTCGACCGGCTGACAGAAAGGTTCCTGACGCTCGAAGAGCAGTCTCTCGACGCGCCGGCAATCACGAAGCCGCCGCATTACTGATCGCCGCGCTCACGTCAGGACAAGCAAAAAAATGGCCGCCGGTCCAATGAACCGGCGGCCTTTTTCATGACGCAAGCGCTGCTCTTAGTAAGGGCAGGACTCGTCGCTCATGTAGTCGTGAACCTGGACCTTGCCGGCAATGATTTCGGCTTTCACCTTTTCCACCGCGTCGAGCATCTCGGGCGTGATCAGCGCCTTGTTGTTGTCGTCGAGCGCGTAGCCGACGCCGTCTTCCTTGAGGCCGAGGTTGGAAATGCCGAATTCGAACTTGTCGTTCTTGGCTGCCGTGAAGGCTTCGTAGACGGCGACGTCGACGCGCTTCAGCATCGAGGTCAGGACCTTGCCCGGCTGCAGGGCGTTCTGGTTGCTATCGACGCCGATGCCGAGCTTGCCCGCATCTGCGGCTGCCTGCAGAACGCCGACACCGGTGCCGCCGGCTGCGTGGTAGACGACATCCGAGCCCTGGTCGATCTGGGACTTGGCGATTTCGCCGCCCTTGACCGGGTCGTTCCAGGCGTCCGGCGTCGTGCCGGTGTAGGCTTCCAGAACCTTGACGTCAGCGCCGGTCGACTTGGCGCCGCCAACGTAGCCACAGGCGAACTTGTGGATCAGCGGAACGTCCATGCCGCCGACGAAGCTGACGGTCTTCGACTTGGAAGCGAGACCGGCGAGAACGCCGACGAGGTAGGAGCCTTCCTGTTCCTTGAAGACGACCGACTTGACGTTCGGCTTCTCGACGACCATGTCGATGATCGCGAACTTGATATCCGGATATTCCGGCGCGATCTTCTCGAGCGAAGCCGCCCAGTTGAAGCCGGCCATGACGATCGGGCTGTTGCCGTCGCTGGCGAAGCGGCGCAGCGCCTGTTCGCGCTGGGCATCGTTGGCGATTTCGAACTCGCGGTATTCGACGCCCGATTCCGTCTTGAACTTCTCGGCGCCGTTAAAGGCAGCCTCGTTGAAGGATTTGTCGAACTTGCCGCCGAGATCGTAGATGATCGCCGGCTTGATGTCGGCGGCCAGTGCCGTGGCGGACATCATCGAAAAGGCAAAAAGACCGAGAATTGTTTTTTTCATCGTGCAGCCCTGTTGTCGCTATTGATCTTATTGGGTCCTCCCGCCGGCTCCCTGACGGAAGCCTGTCTGCGGGACCCACCCCCTTCTCCTTGGGGCTAGGGTGGCGCATCCTTGCACGGTCACGGCAAAAAAACACTCAAAATTTTTCAGATGGTAAAAATTGAAGCCACGAATATCGACACCCGTAAGGCACCGGTTCTGTTGCATTTTTTGAGATCATGACAAGGTGTCCCGGTCGGTCCGGCGCGGCCTCAGGGTTGTGGGTATCGCGACCGCGCGCGGGATGCCATCCGCGGGGTATGCGTCTAGTGGCCGATCGGGCAGCTGACGCCGGTGCCGCGCAGGCCGCAATAGCCGCTGGGGTTCTTCGCCAGATATTGCTGGTGGTAGTCCTCGGCGAAATAGAACGGTCCCGCCATGCCGATCTCGGTCGTCACCCTGCCGCCGTGATTGGCGTGCTTCAGCGCCGTCTGGAAAGTGGTGCACGCGGCCTTGGCGTGCGCCAACTGCTCGTCGTCATAGGCATAGATCGCCGAGCGGTAGGTGGTGCCGATATCGTTGCCCTGGCGCATGCCCTGCGTCGGGTCGTGTCCCTCGAAGAAGGTCCTGAGCAGGCTCGCGAGCTTCACCTTTTCCGTATCATAGACGACCAGGACCACTTCGGCATGGCCGGTAAGCCCTGTCGTCGTTTCCTGGTAGGTTGGGTTCGGCGTCAGCCCGCCGGCATAGCCGACCGCCGTCACGTAGACGCCGGGGATGTTCCAAAGCAATCGTTCGGCGCCCCAGAAGCAGCCCATGCCCAGAAGGATGCTCTTGGTGCCGTCGGGGTAGGGGCCTTTCAACGGCCGGCCGGAAACGAAATGTGTCTCGGCCGTCGGGATCGCGGCGTCACGGCCCGGCAGCGCCGTCTGCGCGTCCGGCATGATCGTTTTCTTGTTGAACATGTCGATCAGGAACATCAGCACACTCCTTTCGATGCGAAGGCCGCCTGCAATGCGTCAGGCGGCGAATCGTCCGGCCGCCGGCCGCTTCTTGTATCCGACCATCCATAGCACGAGGGCGATCAGCGCCAGCACCGCAAAGGCCGGCTGTTGCAGCAGCCAATGCAGCATCCCGTGCCAGATCGTCGGTGCGGTATCGGAACGTTGCGCAAACTGGACCCAGCTTGCCGTGTCGGCGCCAAGCGCCTCCAGGTCGTCGCCGAGCGACGTCATGACCAGTTCCGATGCTGCGACCGACTGGATCGCGTCGACGGCACCGGCAAGCACAGCGGCAAACAACACGACGGCGCTCGCCAGCCTCAATAGAAATCGCATCGGACGGCATTCCCTTCAATTCGCTGGCTGGCGCCGGTCATCGGCTCGGCGCGTCGCCCTGCCGCATCTTCTCCGATCGCCCGTGCCTCGGACAAGGCCCGACAATGAAAATATGCGGCAATCTGGCATGCCGGAGGATGTGGCCGAGACGGGCCGGACGCATCGGACACGCCCTGACGCAAGAGATAAGCCCCTTGCCCGGAGTGCACAATGGGAACCGGGAACCCGCCCGCGTCACAAGATGTCAATAATCTGTCAGAAAGCAGTTGATCCCGGGCAAATCATCGGTATATAGACGCGCGTCCGCCGGTTCTCAGCCGGCTGACGCCGAAGGGCCCCGCCCTTCCCATCCAGCCGGATTGACCATCGGCTGCTGACGGATGGACAGGTGGCCGAGTGGTTGAAGGCGCACGCCTGGAACGCGTGTATACGTGAAAGCGTATCGAGGGTTCGAATCCCTCTCTGTCCGCCATTTCCCCTTGTTCTGCTTCCATTGCCAATGCGCATTAAGCGCTACCCTTGTCCCATCTACTGGCGGGTATTGATCTGAGGCGCCGTGACAATGTCGTTTGGTGCGCAAAGTCGCGTCCTTTCCTTTCTCCTCCTGCTGAACAGCGCACTTGTTATTGAGATAAGTCCGTGCTTATGTGTTTGGCATGATCGAGAACGAGATATTCCGAGCCCTGGCTGACCCCACGCGCCGCGCCATCTTCGAGAAGCTTGCTGACGGAAGCATGAATGCCAGCGCTTTGCGGGAAGGTATGGACATAAGCCAGCCGGCCATGTCCCAGCACATTTCCGTGTTGCGGAGTGCCGGGTTGGTGAAGGAGCAGCGGCAAGGTCGGTTCGTAAACTACGAAGTCGACCCGGACGGGCTGGCGCAAATTGCGCAGTGGCTCGCGAAATACCGTGCCTACTGGCCGGCACGCATCGAAGCTCTGAAGATCTTGCTGAAGGATATGGACCAATGAACCGCGAAATCAGCGCCCCGGACGATAACAGCCTTGAGCTGGAATACGAACTCGACGAGGCGCCGCAGAAGGTCTGGCGCGCAATCAGCATCCCGGCGTTTCGCGAGAACTGGCTACCGAAAGAGGCATTGGCCGACCCCGATGGCGCCGTCGTCGTGCCTGGAGAAGAGGTCCGCTACAGGCTGCGCGAAACCGAAGCTCCCTTTCTCGAAAGTACGGTCACATTCCGGATCGCCCCGATTGGTTCGGGTGGCACCCGGCTGCGGATCGTCCACGAACTGCCGAATGTTCGCGGCGGTCGCGTGACCAGGACGGCCGCGAACAGCAACGATACTCTCATGCTCGCCGCCTAGACCGGCGAGCTTCCCCTCAATCTCTGGATAAATGGAGTTCGCCGATGCGCGAAGCGATGCAACTCGTCCCTATGGTCGTCGAGCAGTCGAACGGTGGAGAGCGGTCGTTCGACATCTATTCCCGCCTGCTGCGCGAGCGAATCATCTTTCTCAACGGTGAGGTGAACGACACGGTCTCTGCGCTGGTCTGCGCCCAGATGCTTCTTCTCGAAGCGGAAAACCCGAAGAAGCCCATCCATCTCTATATCAATTCGCCGGGCGGCGTGGTGACCAGCGGTTTCGCCATGTACGACACCATGCGCTACATCCGGGCACCGGTGCATACACTGTGCATGGGGACCGCACGGTCGATGGGTTCGTTTCTGCTGATGGCCGGCACGCCGGGCCAACGGGCCGCCTTGCCCAATGCCAGCATCCTCGTGCACCAGCCATCGGGCGGTTTTCAGGGCCAGGCGTCCGACATGCAGATCCATGCCGAGGAGATCCTTCGCACCAAACAGCGCATGACGCGCCTCTATGCGGAACATTGCGGACGGACCTACGAGGAGTTCGAACGCGCCATGGACCGGGACCGTTTCATGACCGCAGAAGAAGCATTGGAATGGGGCCTGATCGACACCATCCTGAAGGTTCGCGACGACGGCGAGCCGGCGGCGGCTTCCAGCGGCTTTGCCCTCTAACGGTCTGTCACTGTTCGGCGGGCTACCGGCCGATAACGGATGGTCCGCTGCCGAGTCCCTCGAAGGCGGTCCCCTGCCAAGGGAGTATCCCCGACGTCCGCCTGGCGCTAAGAAATCTTCGCCCGCGCGATCCGTTTCGCCTCTCCGCTTCGTCTTTGGTGCATCCGCAACGAAGGAGAAGCACCATGACCACTGCACCCGTCACTCTCGTCAACGTTCTGAAGGTCGAACCCGGCAAGCAGAAGCAGTTGATCGCGCTGTTGAAGCGCAACATCGACACCGTCATCCGCACGCTCGGCGGCTGGCGGACGAGCCGGCTGATTGCTGCCAGGGATGGCACCAGCGTCATCATCTATTCGGAATGGGAGACGCCCGCGGCCGTCGAGGCGATGCGCGCCGATGTCAGGATGAAGGCCTATTTCCCACAGATCCTCGAACTGGCGAGCCTCGAGTCGGTCATCGGTGAGGTGGTCCTCAGCGATCACAGCTGATGTCGAACGGCCGTCCGTTGCCGGAGCCGGTTTCGATCGGTCAGGCAGCGGACATTTTCTTCAGTCCACGCTATCGTCCGAACCGGCCCCTGGAGATATCCCCATGGAACTCGATGTCATGAATACGGAAGACTTCGAGGATCGCTTGAGGGAACTCCGGCCGCGGCTGCACCGCTATTGCGCACGCATGACCGGCTCGGCCGTGGATGGTGAGGACGTGCTGCAGGACACGCTGATCAAGGCCGTGCAGGCGCGGGCGGATGGCGTGGTGGTGGACAATCTCGAAGGCTGGCTGCTGCGCATCGCCCACAACACCAGTCTGGATTTTCTGCGCCGGCGGTCCAGGCACAAGATCGTCCCCCTGCTCGATGACATGGAAGACGCCCCGCTGCCCGAGGCGGACATCGTTGCGATCGGCTTTCAAACTTTCCTGCAACTGCCGGAACTTCAGCGCTGCGCGGTGATCCTGAAGGATGTGCTCGGCCATTCGATCGAGGAAATCGCCGCTATCGCCGAGTGTACGCCGGCGGCGGCCAAATCGGCGCTGCAGCGCGCCAGGGTGGCGCTCAGGCACCTGACCGAACGCCCGGAGGATATGCGGCTGCCGCTGATGTCCGACGCGAACCGGCACAAACTGGCAAGTTTCGTGCGCTTCTTTCAGGGCGGCGACTTCGATGCCATCCGCGCCATGCTGGCCGACGATGTAAAACTTGAGCTGGTCAACAGGCTGAAGCTGGAGGGTCGCGAGGGCATCAGCCGCTATTTCACCCGCTATGCGCAGGAGACAAAGTGGCGTTTCGCGCTCGGCGCAATCGAAGGGCGGCCGGCCATGCTGGTTTTCGACAGTGCCGGCCCCATGGAAAAACCGGCGCATTTCGTCGTTCTCGATTGGCGTCGGGACGAGATCGCCGCGATCCGCGATTTTCTCTTCGCCCCCTATGTGCTTGAAACCGTTGATTGGGTTCGCCTGGCTTGAACTGCGAGAGAGCGGCTCTTTGCCGATTGAGGGTCCGTTCTCCGTCAAATGTTGACGGTTCCGCGCTATTCTTGGACCTTCGCTGGTATCGGCAGCCGTTGGGTTTAGGCAGGTTTCCCTGGCCGGTGTGGCACCGGCTCCGAGCATCGCGGGGGACCGGTTGCGTTCTGGGGAGAGGCAGCATGAGTTTGGCGAGCGACGCGCGCTTCTGGGACCGGACGTCGCGGCGATACGCCAAGGGAACGATCGCGGACCCGGCCGCCTATGAACACACGCTCGACCGCACCCGCGCCTTGCTTCTGCCCGATGACCGCGTGCTCGAACTCGGTTGCGGCACGGGAACGACGGCGTTTCGGCTGGCGGGCGATGTGCGCGACTACCTTGCAACCGATTTTTCGACCGAGATGATCGCCATTGCCCGGGAGAGGTACGCCGTCGACCTGGTTCCGAACCTCGCCTTTCGCAGCGCGACGGCCGAAACGCTTGCGGCAGAACGTGGGCAGTTCGATGCGGTGCTGGGCTTCAACTACCTGCATCTCGTGCGCGATCTGCCCGCCACGCTCGACAACATCCATACCCTGCTTGCCTCCAGGGGAGTGTTCATCTCCAAGACGCCCTGCGTCGGCGACATGAACCCGCTCGTCCGGCTCCTGCTGTTGCCGGCGATGCGGGCCGTCGGACTGGCGCCCTATGCGGCAACTTTCAGCGCAGCAGAGCTCAGCCGGCACATCGTCGCCGCCGGCTTCGAGCTTCTGTCGGCGGAAAATCACGCATCGGCGAGCAACGACAACCGCCCCTACATCGTCGCCCGGAAGCGCTGAGGTGTTAGACCAGAGCAGCCGCGCTGCCCTGGTCTCGATGCGTTCCAGACACGCGCTGCCGCGAGGGCTGAGTGGTCCTGCCGAGCCGCCGGTTGTTGACGTTCAACGCCTGCGCGACAGGATCGATACCAGCGCCAGGCCGCCGATCACGGAGACGTGCTCCAGCGCGACGGTCATGTCGCGGAAGGCCTCTTCGCCTTCCTTCAGCCAGAAAGGATGGGCGATCGGGATCGTCAGCACCGTGAAGACGGCGAGCGCCCCGGCGGCAAGCCAGACCCAACGGTTGAGGATGATCAGCAGAGAGGCGCCGATCTGCAGGATCAACGTCATCGAATTGAACAGCCATCCCGGCGTCAGGCCGAAGCCTTCCATGATCGCGACGTTGGCGTTGAAGTCGAAGAGCTTGGCAAGGCCGCTTGACCAGAAGACGAGCGTCAGCAGCACGCGGGCGAGAATGCCGAAGGCGCGCGAATCGAGAATGCTTGCGATAGGGCCTGACATGGATCATCCCTGCCTTGCGGTGAGAAAGGCGACCCTGCGCGCGCTCGCAATCGCCGGTGTCTGTGCGATGGCGACCAGGCCAGCGAGCCAGCAGGCGGCGCTCGATGCTGCGGCGCCGCCGGGCTCGGCGATGCCCGCAGATGCCGTTCCAGTCCCGGGATTGTCAGTCCTTATCTGGTTTTCCAATGCCACGTCGGCCCCCATTTCCGATTGAACCGACGGGGCTTGTAGAAGCTCAACCAGGCTTGAGGTCAAGAAAACGGCCATGCGACAAATTGGGTGGCGCTGGGGGCGGTCGTTGGATGAATAGTTAGCTCTTGCGCTAAGTATTGACGCGTGATACTTAGCCTTATGGAACAGTATTCAGACCGATTGGACGTGATCTTTCAGGCGCTCGCCGATCCCACCCGCCGTGCGGTGCTTGCGCGGCTCGGCGGCGGTCCGGCGAGCATCAGCGATCTCGCCAGACCCTTCGACATGGCCCTGCCGTCCTTCTTGAAGCACATCCACTACCTTGAAGGCAGCGGGCTCATCCGCACGCACAAGGAGGGCAGGGTGCGCACCTGCGCCATCGAGAAGGCGCAGTTCGCCGCGGTAGAGAGCTGGCTTTCGGCGCAGCGCGCGCTCTGGGAAGGCCGCGCCGACCGGCTGGAGAAATTCGTCACTGAACACGAGGAGGAATGACCATGATCCGCTCTCCCGATCCTGAACTCGACCTGACGATGGCGCGCATCATCAAGGCGCCGCGCGCGACAGTCTGGCGCGCCTGGAGCGATCCCACTCGGCTTGAGCAATGGTGGGTTCCTGAGCCGGCAAGATGCAAGGTGATCGACATGGATCTCAGGCCCGGCGGCAGTTTCGTGACGCGGATCAGCGAAGGCGGCGGCGCATTCGTGCCGCATATCGACGCCTGTTTTCTCGCGGTCGACGAACTCTCGCGCATCGTCTTCACCGACACGCTCGTTGCCGGTTGGCGGCCGGCGGAAAACGCCTTCATGACGGCGATCATCACCCTCAGCGATCATCCAGCCGGCACCGAATACGCTGCCCATGTAATGCACCGGAGCGGCGCGGACCGGAAGATGCACGAGGAGATGGGTTTTCACGACGGCTGGGGAACGGTTGCCGGGCAACTGGCCCGGTTCGTCGAGCAAACTCACTGAGGAGACGATCCCATGCGCAATATCGTGCTGCAGATGATGACGACACTGAATGGCCGCCTCGACGATCCGCTTGCCTGGATGGGGACGGTGGTCGACGAACAATACCGGGCGATCGACCGCCGTTACGCCGGCTACGACACGGTTCTGGTCGGCCGCACCACCTATGAGGAGATGGTCGGCTATTGGCCGGGCGCGCTGAACGACAAGGCGGGCGGCGAGACCAATCGGGTGATGGCAGGGCGCATGCACGACTATCGGAAGATCGTGTTCTCCCGCACAGACGAGCAGGCGACCAGCCGCTGGCACAATGCCGAGCGGGCGGTGGTTCCTGATGATGCGGCGCTCTCGCGCTACCTGACCGACCTGAAGGCCGGGCCCGGCCGGGATATCCATCTGTCCGGCGGCGCGAGCCTGGCGCAGACGGTGATCGGCCTCGGCCTCGTCGATCGCTACCACTTCTTCGTCTACCCGGTCGTATCGCCGGGCGAACCATGGTTCGCCCGGCTTCGCGACAAGAACGAGCTGCAGCTGATCGGCAGCGAGCACTACGACAACGGCGTCGTTGGGCTCCACTATGCGACGGTACGCGACGCAAAGTCAGCGCGACCGAAAAGCTTCTCGGAGCTCATCGCCTAAGAGCAATTCCAGGAAAAGTGCGAAGCGGTTTTCCGTCCGGAGTTGCGCCAGCCAAGCGAGCGAATTCCAGGAAAAGTGCGAAGCGGTTTTCCGTCCGGAGTTGCGCGGCTTTTGGGATCACTCCCCGGCTTGCAGGGTGGTGAACAGCCGGTCGTAGGTCGGTGCCAGAAGGCGTAGGCTTGCGGCCGCCTCGGCATCCCTGCGCAGGACCAGCGGATACTGCAGCGCGCCGATCAGCCGTGCCTGTTCGCCGGCGATGGCGGCGGATTTGGCAAGGCCCGCCCGCGCCAGGCAGGACGCCGCATCGCCGGCGCGGCGGGCACCGACACGAACGGCGAAGTGCACGAGGTGAGCCCGCAGGTTCTTGTCGCAATGGTCTTCGATCAGAGCGGCGAGCGCTTCGGCTGCGTCGGCATTGCCAAGGCTGCCCGTCGGCACCAGCCGGTCCGTGGTCATCGAGAGCCAGTGGATCGCGGCCGGCACCGAGGCGCGGATTGCCTCGACCTCGCTCACGTCGGCGACGCGAGAGAATCCCCATCGCATGGTGTAGGGGTCGCCGTAGCTCAGCGTCTCGGCGCCCCAGGCCGTCATGAAATCGCGGAGCGGCAGGGAGGCGTAGGGATATCCTTGCGGGTCGTGCATCAGCACGCGCGTCTCGTCGATCGCGAGGACCACGACATAGTGATCGGCCTCGATCGGTCCCGTCATGCCGGGCTGGTGCCTCAGATGCCCCATCTCCACCGGGCCGACCCAGACGGGACCATCCTTCAGCGCCGAGCGCAGGCGGGAAAGCGCGTCCTCGGGCTCGCCGCCGCTGCTGACCTGCGACGTCCAGCCGAGCGCCTTCAGCGCGCCGTCGAACCCGGCCTCCGGATCCCAGCCATAGGGGTCGAAGAACGGCAGGGTACCGCCGACGATCTGCATGCCGAAGGGGCTACCGGTGGCAAGCTCAATGGTCGAGGTCGAGGGCGCGGCTTCGCCGAACATCATTGCAAACGAGTTGGCGTAGCAATAGGGGCCGGAGCCCACATAGGAAAAGTGCTGCATCGGTTGGTCCTTGAGTGATTGGAGCGTGCGGGGATTGGGTTAGCGCACGATGGGGTAGGCGACATCGAAGCGGGTACCGCCGCTGCCGGGATAGATTTCGTAAGGGCTGCCGAAGCAGCTGAGATCGTCGCTTTGCTCGAACCAGGCTTCGATCGCGTCATAGACGCGGAGCACGGCCGGAAAGGTTTCGAACGGTTCGGCCACGGCCAGGAACGCTTCGCGTCCCGCCGGCTGAAGGCGGATGCGCAGATCACCAGTGGGTTCGAGGCTGCCGTCATAGCCGATCGCCACCTCGACGAGACCCTTGCCGTCGTGATTGACCGGCTCGTGGAAATGCAGCGTCATCGGCCCATCGTCGCTCTTGCCCGATTGCGCAAGATAGCCGCGGATCTCCGCTTCGGCGCTTTCGGTGAAGGCCTCGAGCGCATCCACCGTCACATGGTGCTGGCGATAGACGATTTTCGAAGGCGCGACGTCGCGCACGGCAACGGCCCTGACCAGCGGATCGTCGCCGCCGCTCGATTGCCGGATGATTGCCTCCACCAGCTCGCGCTGATCCTCGAGTCGTTTGCTCTGCACCTCCAGCCAGGCGCGCAGCTCAGTGAGGCGAACGTCGGGCTGAAGATCGATCAGCCGTGCGATCCGGGCGATCGGCAGGCCCAGCTGCCGCAGCCGGGCAATCAGCCTGGCGCGGCTTGCCTGCGTGGCGGCGTAATAGCGGTAACCGGTCGCGGGATCGACATGGGCAGGCACCAGCAGGCCCTGCTCGGCATAAAGCCTGAGTGCTTTCGGCGACAATCGTGTGGCGGCGCCGAAGCGGCCTGCGAGGAAGTAGGAATCGGTCATGAAGGTAGTCTGGGGCCAGCCCCAGGGGCGAGGTCAAGGGGCATGTTGCCGCCTTTCTTGTTGAAGACCTCCCGGAGCAGGCGACCGCTCCGGGAGGGGCAAGGCTATCGATTTTCGCGCCGGTTGTGAGACGCCAGCGCCAGCAGCGTGATCGTCGCCATGCCGAGGCAATAGCCGACGAGCGGCCAGGCCGTATCACCGCCAAGCAGGAGTACGGCGCCGGTGCCAATGAGGCTGACGATCAGGCTCTGGATCGAGAAGTAGAGCGCGACCGCCGTCCCGGCGATGGCATCGAAGGCCTTGAGCGCTCCGTTGGCGGTGACCGAGGCGCTCATGACGATGCCGAAGGCGATCACCCACATTGGCAGCACGAAGCTCTGGAACGACGGCACCGCCGAGGCTTCGCCCGCGCCAAGCAGCAGCCCGCCGAGGATGATCAAGGCCATGCCGCGGGCGAGGCAACCGGAGGTCCCGTAGCGGGTGACGAAGCCCCTGGCGAAGCGCGTGGCGATGATCATCACGACGGCGGCGGTGGCGAATGCCAGGCTGAAGCCCAGCTGCGAATAGCCGGCGCGATCGATAAGCAGGCGTGGCGCCGTGGAGAAGAACACGAAAAACGCGCCCATCGCCGTGCTGAAGCCAAGCGTATAGGTCCAGAAGGCGCTACTTGCGAGCATGGGTCTGAAGCTCGGCTTTGACGGTGCTGCGGCGTCGGGCCGGGTTTCCGACCACTGCGGCAAGGCCTGGCCGAGTGCTGCAAGGCCAAGCATGGCAAGCGTCAGGAAGATCGCCCGCCATCCGAAAGCGCCTGATATCAGCGCGCCGGCGATCGGCCCGAGCGCCGGCACGAAGGAGAGCATGGTGCTGAAGAGGCCATAGATGGTCACACCCTCCGGACGTGCGCCATAAACGTCGCGCACGGTCGCGAAGGTCGCGACCAGTGCGGCCGAGGCGCCGGCCGCCTGGACAAGCCGCAAGGCGACGAAGACCGGTGCCGAGGTGGTTGCGGCCAGTCCCAGCGAGGCCAGCGCAAACAGCGTCGCGCCACCGAGAAGAACGGGACGGCGGCCGAAGCGGTCGGACAGCGGGCCGAACAGCAGCTGACCCAGCCCCAAAAGCAGCATGTAGAGGCTGAGCGTGAGCTGGACGACTGCGGGCGACGTGCCGAGGATCGCCGGCATGTCGGGCACGACGGGTAGGTAAATGTCCATGGCGAGCGACGCCAGGATATCGAAGGGCGCCGTCAGCAAAAGGGCTGCCGGCAGCGAATAGGACCAGGTGAGGGAATTACGATCGGGCATGATGAAACATCCGCGCAAATGAAAACCATTCGGCGGCGATCTGCCACTTCATCAAATCTTCTGAATGTGAGCCGACAGACGCCGCAACAACTTATTCAACCGTTGTTGCGGCTTACCTGGTTGCTGACGGGTCCGTCCTCATCTGCGGCTCCTATGGCGGCTCTCCAGCGATAACGCCAAGCCAGCCGAAATCTCATGCCGGCATGTCCTATCATCGGGATTTCTGGACGGCAACTCCTGGCTCAGCTATCAGCCTCGGCCGCGCCCGGCATCACCGCCAGCCGGTTCTCGACGCTGGTGACGCCGATCACCGATGCTGCGGCATCGCCGGCGCAGGCGATGTCGGATGCCTGCGCCACATGACCGGAAAGCACCACGATCCCGCCGAGCGCCATCACCGAGATCTCGCGCGTATCGATCATCGCCGCATACTGGATGTAGCGCAGCACCTTGTCGGCGAGCGCATCGTCGATGAGATGCGGATCGTCGTCTTTGTGCGCGTAAATGGACTTCTCTGTCGGCATGGCTCGTTCCTCATGCTGTTTCGGAACGCCTGCGGCCGGGGAATGTTCCCCTCCCTGTGCCCGCTGCTCGCGCGCTTGCGGCGCGGGTGCGAACAACGTTATTGCTGGCAGGACCATTCCAGGAGCGGAAAGAGGAAAGCATCTGCGGTCTTCCGCCCGTCTCCCGCTCTACCTCATGAGAACAGACCCCGAAGATCTTGGATCGATCCGCTCCAAGGTCATCGTGATCCAGGGCCCGCGCATGTCCGACATCTTCCAGAACGTCCTGCCCATCTTCATCCTGATCCTTGCCGGCTGGTTGCTGGTGCGCCTGGGTTACCTGAAACCGGCCGTCGGCGAAGCCTTGGGCGATTTCGTCTTTCGCGTCGCCGTGCCCATCCTGCTGTTTCGCACGATTGCGGAAGCGGATTTCAAGGACGGTTCGCCCTGGCCGCTCTGGGTCGCCTATTTCTCGGGCGTCGCGGTGACCTGGACGTTGGGACACGTGGCGGCGACGTTCGTCTTCGGGCGGGATGCGCGCATGGGCGTTCTCGCTGGCGTCTCCTCCGCCTTCGCCAACACGGTCTTCATCGGCCTCCCGCTGGTGTCGCGCATCGTCGGCGAGGAGGGCATCGTTGCGATTTCGATCCTGCTTTCGGTGCATCTGCCCGTCATGATGATAGCCGGCACGCTCTTGATGGAGCGTGCGGAGCGGCGCGCCGGCGGCAAGCCGGGGCAAAGCCCGCTGCAACTCTTGGCCGGTGTCGCCCGCAATCTGGTGCGCAACCCGCTGGTGATCGGCCTTGCCTGCGGCGCCGCCTTCCACCTTATCGGCCAGCCGCTTGGCGGTCCGGTCAAGACCGTGGTCGATCAACTGGCGTCGATGGCAGCACCCGCGGCGCTGATCTCGATCGGTATGGCGCTGGATAAATACGGCCTTGCCGGCAATCTCGGGCTCGCTTCGGTGACGAGCGTCTTGAAGCTCGCCGTCATGCCGGCGGTCGTCTATGCGAGCTGCCACCTGCTCGGCCTCAACGACAACTGGACGACGGCGCTGGTGCTGACATCGGCGGTGCCGACGGGTGTCAATGCCTGGCTGATCGCCAACCATTTCAATGTCGGCCATGGGCTGGCGTCCTCGACGATCACGCTGACGACCGCGCTCGGCGTCATCAGCGTTTCGGTCTGGGCCTATCTGCTGATGTGATTACCGCTCTCTCCGGCAAACTGTTTCGCCGCGGAGGCTTGGATCGGCCTGAACGTTCCGTGCGCAACATCTCCGCCTACCCCGAATACGAAAAGGCCCGGCGCGAGCCGGGCCTTTTGCATGGGATCGTTTCCGACCGCTGAACTTATTGAGCCGGTGCCGGCTGGCCCTCGGCAGGCTTGGCTTCGGTTGCCGGCGCTTCGGCCGGCTTTGCACCTTCGGCGCCAGCAGCCGGTGCTGCTTCGCCGGCAGCCGGTGCGGCTTCGGCAGAACCGGCAGATGCGTCCGGCAGTGCTGCCGGAGCGTCGGCCTGCTCGCGCAGCCAGGCGATCAGGTTGGCGCGCTCGTCGGGCTTCTTGACGCCGGCAAAGCCCATGGCGGTGCCCGGAACGTGCTTCTTCGGTGCTTCGATGAAGTAGCTGAGGTGGTCGTAGTCCCAGACGACCTTGCCGCCTTCGGCAAACGTCTTCATGCCGGCCGAGTAGCTGAAGCCCTCATGCGAAGCGATCGGACGGTTGACGAGGCCCCAGAGGTTCGGACCGACTTTGTTTGCGCCGCCCTTGTCGGCGGTGTGACAGCTTGCGCATTTCTTGAACACGGCTTCACCGGCAGAAGCGTCGGCCTTGAGCAGCAGCGGCTTGATGTCGACTTCGACTTCCGCGGCACCACCGGCACCTGCTTCAGACGTGCCTTCTTCCGCAACGATCGTAAAGCCTTCCTTCTCGGGAGCTTCGGAATGGAAAATGCCTTCCGATGCAATGGACACGGACATCAGAACGAAGACCGTTCCCAGAAAGGCGCCCACGCCCATGTTCACATATGAATTCATCTGCAAACGCTCCCTTTGCCACCGGCGCAAACAAAAACCCGGCCTATCTTGAAATCGCGCGGAACCTATGTCTTTTGGCTCTGCGTTGCAACAGTGATTATCGGCCCCTAACTGAGACTTATTGACACTTTCGGCGGGGTTTTTGAAGGCCAGATCATGAATCGCGAAAATTCAGGTAAAGTCATCGTGCTCATTCCGGCGCGCATGGCCTCGACACGCCTACCCGGAAAGCCGCTCGCCGATATTTGCGGCCTGCCGATGATCGTCCAGGTCGCGACCCGAGCGCAGGAAGCGGACGTCGGCCGCGTCGTCGTTGCCGTTGACGACCAACAGGTCTTCGACGTCGTGCGCGAGGCCGGCTTCGAAGCGATAATGACCCGCATCGACCACCAGTCCGGCTCCGACCGGATCTACGAAGCGCTGCGGAAGGCCGATCCGAACGGCGAAGCCGAGATCGTCATCAACGTCCAGGGCGACCTTCCGACGGTCGAGCCGGCATCAATCCGCGCGGCGCTGAACCCGCTCGAAAATACTGCCACCGATATCGCCACGCTGACGGTGGCGATCACCGAGGAGAGCGAGAAGACCAACCCGAACATCGTCAAGGTCGTCGGTTCGCCGCTTTCCGACACGCGCCTGCGTGCGCTCTATTTTACCCGCGCGACCGCGCCTCATGGCGAAGGCCCGCTCTATCATCACATTGGGCTCTATGCCTATCGACGGCAGGCGCTGGAACGCTTCGTCTCGCTTCAGCCCTCCGTGCTCGAACGCCGCGAATCGCTGGAGCAGCTGCGTGCGCTCGAAGCCGGCATGCGCATTGATGTCGAGATCGTCGATTCGGTCCCGCTTGGTGTGGACACGCCGGTGGAGCTGGAAAAGGCCCGCCGCATCCTGTCTGCCCGTACCCGCTGATATCAGAACCTGAGAAGGACGCTACCGTGACCGCCAAGACCAACAGGATTTCCTTCCAGGGCGACTATGGCGCCAATTCCGACATGGCCTGCCGCGACATGTTCCCGTCGATGGAGCCGCTGCCCTGCCAGACCTTCGAGGATGCCTTCGTCGCGGTCGAGAACGGCGACGCCGATCTGGCGATGATCCCGATCGAGAACACGATCGCCGGCCGGGTCGCCGACATCCATCACCTCCTGCCGGAATCGCGGCTGCACATCGTCGGCGAATATTTCATGCCGATCCGTTTTCAGCTGATGGTGCTTCCGGGTGTCACGCGTGACGAGATCCGCACCGTGCACAGCCACATCCATGCGCTCGGCCAGTGCCGCAAGATCGTGCGCTCCAACGGCTGGAAGCCGGTCGTCGCCGGCGATACGGCGGGCGCGGCAAAGCTCGTCTCCGAAAAGGGCGACCGCTCGATGGCAGCGCTCGCGCCGCGGCTTGCCGCCGATCTCTATGGCCTCGAAATCATCGCCGAGAACGTCGAGGATACCGAGAGCAACGTCACCCGCTTCGTCGTGCTGTCCAGGGAAGAGCAGCGCATCGCCCGCACCAGCGACGAAGAGCTGATCATCACCACCTTCGTCTTCAATGTCCGCAACATCCCGGCAGCGCTCTACAAGGCCATGGGCGGTTTCGCCACCAACGGCATCAACATGACCAAGCTCGAGAGCTACCAGCTTGGCGGCCGGTTCGTGGCGACGCAGTTCTATGCGGATATCGAAGGCCACCCGGATGATGTCGGCGTGCGCCATGCCATGGACGAGCTTCGCTTCTTCTCCGAAAAGGTCCGCATCCTCGGAACCTATAACGCGCACCCGATGCGCGGCGTGCTCTGAACGAGCACGCCTAGGTTTGCACAGGCCAGGGTGCCATTCTCTAGAGCATCCTGCCTTCAAGTGGATCACTTGCGGGCGGAAAGATGCTCTAGAATCAAAGTGCTAGAGCGTCCTTTATGCGTTTGTATGAACGCATGGCGCTCTAGTGGCGGGAAGGGGTGCTGGCAGCGGCCACCGTTTACGCCATTGCGCCCTACTCCGCCCAGCGGAGGGTATCGATGATCACCTGCTTGGCTTGCTGTTTCCTGGCAGCAGCGATTTCGGCAGCAGGCGGGTACCGGTCAGGGAAGATTTCGGCAGCCAGCTCTGGTGGAACTGCCCGGCAATCCTTCGTGCTCAAGTCTGGTATCTGAGTACCGTCGTGGGACGTCGTGAGCGGCGGCGGAGGTTCACTGTCTTTCTCCGTTCGCGCCTGTGGGAGAATGCCCGTTGCCGTCTCCATCCTGGTATAGTCGCCATCCTTCCAAACCGCGGTCTCGTTGCCTGCGCGCAGTTCATGGGCGCACAGGCGCATGTTCAGCAGCCACGCCGCCGGCGCCGGCCGACTATCGGATGCGTCCCTTACGCGCGGTGGCATATCGGCCCACGCCCAGTTACCACCGGCAAATGAGAACGTTGTCGAGGCCGTTTCTCCAGGCCCGGCAGAAAATGTTGTTCCGCTGATGTTGGACTGGCCGACGACGATATCCTGCGCGACCCACGCGTAAGACAAATCGCTACGCCTGATAGAAAGGCCCTTGCTTTCCCCCCAAAACAGCGTGCCGGAGAGCATGGAGCGCGAGATCGAAGCGTTATTGAAGACTGTTGCAGGTATGTACATTCTTTCGGCACGCATGCCGGAAATGATTGTTTCCTGCATGCTGGTGACCGGCAGCGAAGTCAAATCCAGCATGGTCTGCATAGCCTGGGCAAATAGAGACGAGGGGTCATCGGCAACGACGCGTTGGTGCGGAAGGGTAAAGCTCGCGTAAATCGGACGGTTGATGCAGGCCTTGAGCTGGCTGTCCCAAGTGCCGCGCTCCTTGCACGACAAGTCGATGCCTGTCAGGTCGACATTCTCGCTGACAAGCTTGTCGAGTGCGTCGCCCTTGCCAATGTTGCCTCCCATCGGCAGCAGCAGTTTGTTCCAGGCTCTTTCAATGCTCTCCTCGCGACGGACCTGGACGTCGGCCTGCAGATCCACGGTCGTCTCGTAGACAGAATAGAGTGTGTAGGCGGTCGCAACGAGCGCCAGGATTTGCCCGATATTGCTGTGCTTGATTGTATTCGCTGCCGGTGCAAACCATTCGTCGACTGCGGTCGCGCGCTCCTTCATGCGGCGCCTGATCGGCTTTGATGCGGGCTGAACGCTGCCTTCCTGCTGCATCGTCATCGTCTCGCTCCCCGGAGATCGTGCAGGGGTAATATTATAAATTGCGCATATGCATGTCGGCAACGCGAATTGGGGGCGACAAGTGCGCTTTCCGCCAAATCGCGAAGCGAGCGTGGCAGGAGGTCAGTCGCTCGCCTGATTTCTGGTCAGTATAAATCCTATGGTTGTGGCGGTCTCGCGCCCATATCCGCTGAACACCTCTTGCGGTCAGCGTTACCTCGCGCATGCCGGTCAGGCGGTGGGCCCGAACCCGGCGGCGATTTTCCGGGGGAATCATTGGCTTCGCGCGTCCTACGGGGACGAAAGTGGCAAAAATTCGTTAACCGGCTACGCGTCTGGCGCATGCCTAGTTTGCAATCGTGGCGCTACACAAATTTTAGGCAAATGCCTATTTGACGCTCGTCAAGTAAGGAGTGTTAAAGATGAAGATCCGTCAGAAGATCATGGAATATGCGAAGACCCGCCGTGCGATCCGCGAGCTGAATGCTCTCGACGATCACGCACTGAGCGACATCGGTCTGTCCCGTTCGCAGATCCAGGCCGCCGTTTACGGCCGCTAATTCCGTACCATTCGCGCATCCCGCCGCTTCAGGCTGGCGGGATGCGCGCAGCATACCCTCTCGCTTAAGAATCGTAGAGGCAGACGCGCAGCCGGTGACCATCCGGATCGAGCGCGACGAAAGTCGGACCGAAATCCATTTCGGTCAATTCCTGCGCAATCGGCAGGCCTTTCCCCTTCCAATCCTCGTAACGTGCGCGCACCGCGCTCTCGTCTTCCACCATGAAGGCCAGTTCCGACCGGCTGCCCGATACCGCCGGCTCCGGCGCGACCGTATGTTCGGCCCAAAGCCCGAGCGTGAAGCCACCCGGCAGCTCGAAGGAAGAGAAGGTCTGGTAGGTGACGCTTGGTTCCTGCGCGAGAAGCGCGCGATAGAAGGTCACGCTTGCGAGCGGGTCCTTGACGTAGAGAACGATGAGATTTGCCTTGGCCATGCTGTTCCTCCTTGTTGCGGGAGGTGCAGGCTAGGGCTGGCCGCTGCCAGTTTCTGTCAGCATCGGCGCACGAACACCCGTCAGGAGCCGACCGTCTCTCGCTTCGACGCCGCCATGTTCTGGCTCGAGCGCCAATCCTTCATCAGCACCTGCCGGCGGCGGGGATAGCGCGCCTCAGTCACCGTCATCTTCTGCATGCGGTCGGCGCGAAAGTGCCGGAAGTCCAGGCGCAGCTCGCACCAGGCCATGACCATGCGCACGTTCTCAAAGAAGCCGAGGGCAAAGGGCCAGACGGTGCGCTGCGTCGCGCTGCCGTCATTGTCGACGTAGTCGAGTTCCACCTTGCGCTCGTTGCGGATTGCGCGCCTAAGCGCGGCGATGTCGATGCCGTTGGTGGCCGGCGGGCTCGGGCCGACGAGCAGGGTCGAACTGTCGAGCTCCTCGCGAAGTTCGGCCGGCAGCACCACGGCAATCTTGGCGAGCGCATTGGCGGCAGCGCCGGCGAGATCGTCGTCGGTGCGCTTGGAGACCCAGCGCGAGCCGAGCACCAAGGCTTCGATCTCCTCGGCGGAAAACATCATCGGTGGCAGCATGAAGCCGGGCTTGAGCACATAGCCGAGCCCCGGCTCGCCCTCGATATCAGCGCCCTGCGCCTGGAGGCTGGCGATATCGCGGTAGAGCGTTCTGAGGCTGACGCCGGTTTCTTCCGCCAGTCGCTGGCCGCTCACCGGCTGGCGGTAGCGCCGGAGCACCTGCAGAAGGTCGAGCAGCCGTTCGGAGCGGGACACGGTCGATCTCCCTGTATCCGTCGCCTTATGTCCGCTCGCCCCAGGCGAGCCAGTCGCGCATCAGCTGGTGCGCGATCGCGCCCTTCGGCGGTGGAATATGCGCGTCGCCGGTGTCGGCGACCCCGGTCGACCTTTCGAGCATCGCGATCGTTTCATCGCGCGTGAACCAGCGCACGTCTTCCAGCTCGTGCTCGTCGCGCTTGATGACGGTTGATTTCGCCTCCGCATAACAGCCGATCATCAGCGTGTGCGGCATCGGCCAGGGCTGCGAGGCATGGTAGCGCACCCGGCCGATATGGACGCCGGACTCCTCGAGCGTTTCCCGCCGAACGGCGTTTTCGATCGTCTCGCCCGGCTCGACGAAGCCGGCAAGGCAGGAATACATGCCCGGCGCGAAATGCGGGCTGCGGCCGAGCAGGCAAAGATCGCGCTCAAGGTCGATCGTCATCATGATGACGACAGGGTCGGTGCGCGGGAAGACCATATGGCCGCAGGCGGTGCAGACCCGGCGATAGCCGCCGGCCTTGCCTTCCATCGGGCCGGCGCAGCGACCGCAGAAGCGGTTGTTGGCATTCCAGGTAATCAAGCTCGAGCCTTGCGCGAACTGGCCGAGCAGTTCCTCCGGCAGCATCTGCTGGCGATAGAGGGTGCGGCCGTCGGCGATCTTGAAGGGCTCGGTGATCGTCTCGTCCGTCAGGCCCGTCGGCACGGCCAGCCGGGGCTCGCCGTTGGCGAGGTAGCCGAGCAGGATCGTCTCGTCGAGAACGGGTTCGAGACCTTCAAGCTCATAAGGCGCAAACAGTGGGTCGATGATCTTCTCGTCATGCTTGACGATCAGCTTCGGTCCGGAGAAGGCCAGGAAATGCGCACCCGGGTGCTTCAGTGCCACCTGGACGCAATCGTCGGCCCGGTGCTCCGACTGGCGATCCAGATGATTCTCCGAGAAGGCGACGAGGGTGCTTGGCTCTGGATGCGGGCTGCGAAGGTCAAAGATCGATTTCGTCATGTTCAGAGGTTTTCCAGAATGCGGGCTGCGAAGGCCTGATGTTCTTTTTCGTCCCACGGCTCCGCCTTGCCGAAGCCCCAGACCGGCCCCGGCCAGTTCGGGTCGCCGTCGCTGCGGGCGATGATATGCACGTGAAGCTGCCGGACGATGTTACCCAATGCGCCGATATTGATCTTCTCGGCGCCAGTGACCTTCTTCAGCGCCGTCGCTGCCATGGTCGTCTCGAAGGTCAGCATCGTCTGGTCGAGTGGGGTGAGGTCGAAGATCTCAGAAATGCCTTCACGCTGAGGAATGAGCACGAGCCAGGGCCAGCGGCGGTCGTTCATCAGCCGCATCTGGCAAAGCCCGATCGAGGCGATCGGAATGCCGTCGCGCTCGAGCCGCTCGTCGAGGGTGAAGGTCGTCAACTGGGTCTCCTCGGCTATTGAGAATGGCGGATTCGCCTTGTTTTGCATATCGATATCAGTTTTTTGACGGCTTGGCTTGCATTTGCTTTCGATATTGCCGATATGGAAGCCGGGAGGTTGGTGGTGGACGAGCCACTCGCCAACCGGGTCAGGTCCGGAAGGAAGCAGCCCCAACGAGCTCCGGCACGGGTCATCGTGCCAGCCTCCCACCTTCTCCGTCCTGTCGGGACAAGAGTTCGAACAGCGGCAGGGTCGATGAGCGACGATACGTCCATTTCATCCGTTGAGAAACCAGCCGCCTACCGTGTTCTGGCGCGCAAGTATCGCCCCAAGGATTTCTCCGACCTGATGGTCGGCCAGGAACCGATGGTGCGCACGCTCACCAACGCGTTCGAAACCGGCCGCATCGCCCAAGCCTACATGCTGACCGGGGTGCGCGGGGTCGGCAAGACCACCACCGCCCGCATTCTCGCCCGCGCGCTGAACTATAAGACACCGGATATCGATCGGCCGACCATCGACCTGCGCGTTCCCGGCGAACATTGCCAGGCGATCATGGATGGGCGTCACGTCGACGTCATCGAAATGGACGCGGCGTCACACACCGGCATCGACGATATCCGCGAGATCATCGAACAGGTGCGCTACCGCCCGGTTTCGGCCCGCTACAAAGTCTACATCATCGACGAAGTGCACATGCTCTCGACCCAGGCCTTCAACGGCCTGCTGAAGACGCTCGAAGAGCCGCCAGAGCATGTGAAATTCATCTTCGCGACCACCGAAATCCGCAAAGTGCCGATCACGGTTCTGTCGCGCTGCCAGCGCTTCGACCTGCGCCGCATCAGCGCGTCCGATCTCGTCGGCCTGTTTTCGACGATCCTCGGCAAGGAAGGCGTATCCTTCGATCCGGAAGCGCTTGCGATGGTGGCCCGCGCTGCCGAAGGCTCGGCGCGCGACGGTCTGTCGCTGCTCGACCAGGCGATCGCCCACGGCGGCGGCGCTGTGGAAGTCGAAACCGTGCGTTCGATGCTCGGCCTTGCAGACCGCGCCCGCATCGTCGACCTCTTCGAGCACGTCGTCAAAGGCGATGTCGCCGCGGCCCTCAAGGAATTCACCGCACAATACGAGGCCGGCGCCAATCCGACGGTCGTATTGACCGACCTTGCCGATTTCACCCATCTCGTCACCCGGATGAAATACGTGCCGGAGGCGGTCAACGACCAGTCCTTGAGCGAGATCGAGCGCACCCGCGGCGCCGTCTTTGCCGAGAGCGTGGCGGTTACGGCGCTCTCGCGCATCTGGCAGATGCTCCTGAAGGGCATTCCGGAAGCCGAAAGCTCGTCGCGCCCGGCGGGTGCCGCCGAAATGGTGCTGATCCGCCTGGCGCATGCGGCACATCTGCCGGCGCCTGAAGAGGCCGCGCGGCGCTTGCTGGAACTTTCCGGCAGTGAAGGCGGCGGCGCTCGCCCTGGCCCTTCAGGTGGCAACGGCGGCGGCGCACAGGCCCAGGCTTCCGTGTTCGTGTCGGCGCAGGCATCGCAGTCGATGCCGGTGCAGCGCCCGACGAGCAATGGCGCGACCATGCTGCGCGCCGTGCCGGACGTGGCGCCCCAGGCGGTTGCCGTTGGCCGCATCGAAGAACGCCCGGTGGCGGCGCCTGCGGCCAAGCCGCAGCCGTCGGTGCCGGTCAATTCGATCGCCGACATCGCCGATCTCTGCGCCAAGAACCGCGACATCAAGCTGAAGACGCTGGTGCGCGGCTTTCTGCGGCTCGTGCGGATCGAGCCCGGACGTCTCGACGTCAACGTCTCGGACGACGCGCCGAAGACGTTGCTTGGCGAAGTGGCCGTCAAGCTCAAGGAATGGACCGGCATCCACTGGATCGTCAGCTACAGCCGCGAGGCCGGTGAGCCGACGCTGATCGAGGCGGAACAGCGGGCGCAGGAGCAGCGCGTCAACGACGCGCGCCAGGACCCCGATGTCGCCGCCATTCTCGCCCGGTTCCCGGGCGCCAAGATCACCGACGTGCGCATTCGCGCCGTTGAAGAAGAGGTCGAGAGCCAGGCTCCGGCCACAGCCGAATCCGCCGACGGCGATATCGTCCCTGGCGACGACATCGAATAGTCCCGTCTGCGAGCAGAAACAGAAAGACAGGAGACGACGATGCGCGACATCATGGGGATGATGGGCAAGGTCAAGGAAATGCAGGCCAAGATGGAAAAGATGCAGGCGGAAATCGCCGCGCTCGAAGTCGACGGCACCTCCGGCGGTGGCCTCGTCACCGTTCGCCTCGACGGCAAGGGCACCCTCAAGAGCCTGAAGATCGATCCCTCGCTGTTCAAGGAAGACGACGTCGAGATCCTCGAAGACCTGATCGTCGCCGCCCACAAGGACGCCAAGGACAAGGCCGAAGCCGTGCAGGCGGAAAAGACCCGCGAACTGACCGCCGGCCTGCCGATCGCGCCCGGCATGAAGCTGCCCTTCTGATCGTCTCCGGGCAGTAGGTTCGGGAAGCAGGGCGGTCTGCCGCCCGCAGCATTTGCGCGCCGGCGGTGGTAGCCGCCGGGTACCGCGTCGATGCCCGCCGCTTCGTGTGCGGGCGTTTCGAAGGCGATTCCGTTTCGGCGCGATATGGGCTAAAAGCGCCGCATGGCAAAACGAGTCACCGGCCCCGAAATCGAAAAACTCATCCAGCTCCTGGCGAAAGTGCCGGGGCTCGGACCGCGTTCGGCGCGCCGCGCCGCCCTGCATCTCGTCAAGAAGAAGGACCAGTTGCTGGGTCCGCTCGCCGACGCGATGGGCGAAGCGCACCGCAAGGTCCGCATCTGTTCCTGCTGCGGCAATGTCGATACGATCGATCCCTGCACCGTTTGTTCGGACGAGCGTCGCGACCACTCCGTGCTCATCGTTGTCGAGGACGTGTCCGATCTCTGGGCACTGGAACGCGCCGGCGCGATGAACGCCGCCTATCATGTGCTCGGCGGCACGCTCTCGCCGCTCGACGGCGTCGGCCCCGACGATCTCAACATCAAGGGTCTCGTCCAGCGCGTCGCCAATGGCGGCGTCCGCGAGCTGATCATCGCCGTCAACGCCACCGTCGAGGGCCAGACGACGGCGCACTACATCACCGACCAGCTCGAAGGCATGGAGGTGAAGATTACCCGGCTTGCCCACGGCGTGCCGGTCGGCGGCGAGCTCGACTACCTCGACGAAGGCACCTTGGCGGCTGCCCTTCGCGCCCGCACGTCGATCTGAGCGTCATTTCGGACGCTGCAATCCAACCGATGGGGAAGCCTTATGCTGAGACTTCTTTCACTGACGACCTTGCTGCTCTGTGGCTGGCTGGGGCTCGCGCAAGCCGCGACCAAAGCCGACGTCGAGGCGCAGTTTCGTACCTGGCTGCAGAATGATCTCTGGCCGGAGGCGAAGAAGGCCGGCATTTCCGCCGGATCCTTCAAGGCGGCCTTTTCCGACGTGAAGCTCAACTGGGACCTGCCGGATCTGGCGCCGCCCGGCTTCCCGAAGCCGAAGGAACAGAAGCAGAGCCAGGCGGAGTTTTCCTCGCCCGGAAACTACTTCTCGGAAAAGCGTCTGCAGGGGCTCGCCGCCACCGGCCGCAGCCTGGCTTCCACCCATGCGTCGACCCTGAAGAAGATCGAGCGCACCTATGGCGTGCCGGGCTCGGTGATCGTTGCCATCTGGGGCCGCGAATCCGGCTTCGGCCGCGCCAAGATCCCCTATCCGGTGGTCGATGTGCTCGCGACCAAGGCGTTTATGTCGACGCGGCCAGACCTGTTTCGTCGCGAGCTGATCGCGGCACTGCACATTCTCGACAGCGGCGATGTCGACGAGGCGGCGATGCGCGGCTCCTGGGCCGGCGCGATGGGTCAGCCGCAGTTCATGCCGTCGAGCTTCCTGCAATATGCCGTCGATTTCGATGGCGACGGCCGCCGCGACATCTGGAATTCGGTGCCAGACAGCCTGGCGTCGATCGCCAATTATCTGGTCAAGAAGGGCTGGCAGCGCGAGCGTGACTGGGGCTTCGAAGTATCGATTCCCGAAGCCGTCTCCTGTGCGCAGGAAGGGCCGGACCTCGCCCAGCCCCTGTCGAGTTGGGCGAACAAGGGGATCGTCAGGATTTCCGGCAAGGCCTTTCCGTCGCACGAATTGTCCGCATCTTCGATGATGCTGGTGCCCGCTGGTCGCCATGGGCCGGAGTTTATCGTCACGCCGAATTTCTACGTGCTCAAGGAATACAACAACTCCGACCTCTACGCGCTCTTCATCGGCAACCTCGCCGACCGCATTGCGACGGGCGGCGGCGCGTTCCGCGGCACGTGGGGCGACGTCGGCAACATGCTGCGCTCGGACGTTCTGAAGATGCAGAAGGCGCTGGTTGCCAAGGGCTACGACGTCGGCAAGGTCGATGGTCTCCCCGGCTACAAGACGCGCCGTTCGCTCGGCGACTGGCAGGCAAAGAGCGGCCTTGCCGCCACCTGCTTCCCCGATGCTTCGCTGAAGGCGAAGCTGCGATAGAGCCAATTGCAGCCGGAGGCACTGGTGTGCCGACTGCCGAAAAGAAAAGGCCCCGTCACCGGGGCCTTTTTCGTTGCATGGTCGGGATCGGCGCGAGGGCCGGCACAAGCTAGTGCATGTCCACATTCACCTGGCGCTTGTAGCGCTCGTAATGGGTCGGCACGATCGTCTGGCGCTCGATCATCCGGTGCACGCGCGGTGGTGCTTTGCCGCTATGCAGCGCCGTCAGCCTGTCGCCGACGGCCGCGTCCGCCTGGGTGCGCCGCTGGTTGTGACGCACATATTCGACCCAGGTCGGCACGTGGTAGGTCTCCGTCCAGGTGGTCGGGTTTTCAAGGTCGCGCATCAGCGCCCAGTGTCCGGCGCCGTCACGGATGCGGATACGCCGCCGTTCCGCCATGGTTGTCAGGAACTCCGGGATGTCGTCGTCGGCGATTTCGTAGTCGATCATGATGACGATCGGGCCGCTGCGCGGTTTCAGGTCCAGTTCGAGCGGCGGCTCGTTGAAGCGGTTCAGCGGATCGAGGTTGAGCGAGGTGAATTCCGGCAAGGGCAGGCGGAAGCCGACCACGACGCCGGCGAACATCAGCAGACAGGAGCCCATCAACGCGTTGGCCGCGCCATATTGCTCGGCGGCCGTACCCCAGAGCCAGCTGCCGCCGGCAATGCCGCCGAAGGTCATGGTCTGGTAGAGCGAAAGGGCCCGGCCAACCACCCAGCGCGGCGTCGACAGCTGCACCGTGGTGTTGAACAGCGACAGCGCCAGCACCCAACAGGCGCCGGAGATGAGCAGCACGAGACAGCTCAGCCAGGCATAGGTGCTCCAGGCCGTGATCGCGGCGCTGGCGGCAAAGCCGGTGAAGGCGATGCGCACGATCGCCTCGCTCGAAAGCTTCTCGCGCAGGCGGGCGGAGAGCAGCGCCCCGCCGATCGCGCCAAGGCCGAAGGCGCCGAGCATCAGACCGTAGGTGAGCGGCCCACCCTGAACGAGGTCGCGGGCGACGAGCGGCAGAAGAGCGAGGATGGCGCTTGCCGAAAGGCCGAAGAGGAAGCCGCGCAAGAGAACCTTGCCGATGTTCGGCGACATCGCGACGTAGCGCAGGCCAGCCGAAATGGCGCGCCCCAGCGTCTCGCGCGGCAACGTGCTCGTCGGCACCTCGCGACGCCAGCGCACCAGCGCAAAAAGGATGGCGAAATAGCTGAGCGTATTGGCGAAGAAGGCAGCCGCCGCACCGAGTGCCGCGACGATGGCGCCGCCGATCGCCGGGCCGACGCTTCGGGTGATGTTGAAGCCCATGCTGTTGAGCGCGACCGCTGCCGGCAGGTCTTCGCGCGGAACCATGTCGCCGACCGAGGCCTGCCAGGACGGGTTGTTGAGCGCCGTGCCGCAGCCGATGAGGAAGGTGAAGAGCAGGAGCAGCCAGGGCGTGATCAGCCCGACATAGGCACAGATCGTCAAGAGCGCCGAGACGAAGAGCATGAAACACTGCGCCACCAGCATGATCCGCCGCCGGTCGAAATTGTCGGCAAGCGCGCCAGAGACAAGCGAGAAAAGCATAATCGGCAGCGAGGTCGAAGCCTGCACCAGCGCCACCATGTTCGCCGATGAGGAAATGGAGGTCATCAGCCAGGCGGCCCCGACCGATTGAATGAGGCCGCCGAAATTGGAGGCGAGGCTCGCGATCCATATCGTGCGGAAGATGTCGTGCTTGAAGGGGGCAAGCGGCGAAATACGGGTTGGCACCTCGTCTTCTCTCTTCGTTTCTTGATTGTCGTCTCGAAGCGGTTCGTCTCCTGTTATAGGCCCGACAACGCGAAGTGCCACCCGCTGAAACTGACCTTGTTGGCGAAGATGCTCGCCGGCGGTTCGTCCGGCCATTTGCGTCGGACGGCCCAATGCCTTGCAATTTGTGGCGATGGGGCGTATATGAGCCTCAAATTCTTGATCGGTAGATGAAGAGTGGGCCCGTCAGGACCCGCTCTTTTTTATTAGCCGGTCCGATGAGGAGATGATCGTTTGTCCGATACGACAACGGCTGAAAATGCAAATGAACCCCGCCTGATCACCGAAACCGGTCTCGACCAACGCGTCGCCGACATCATCGAGCCGGTGATCGTGCCGATGGGCTACCAGCTCGTGCGCGTGCGCATGTCGGGCCAGAACGGCATGACGCTGCAGATCATGGCAGAGCGCACCGACGGCACCATGACCGTCGAGGACTGCGAAGAGATCTCCAAGGCCATTTCGCCGGTGCTCGATGTGGAAGATCCGATCGACAAGGCGTATCATCTCGAAGTGTCGTCGCCGGGCATCGACCGCCCGATGGTGCGCAAGTCCGACTTCTTCCGCTGGCAGGGTCACCTGCTGAAATGCGAGACGTCGGTTCTGGTCGATGGCCGCAAGCGGTTCCGCGGCAAGATCGTTTCTGTCGATGACGACGGTTTCCGGCTTGAGCGCGACCAGGTGGCCTATGGCGAGGAGCCCGTCGTCGTGATCCCGTTCACCACGCTTTCCGAAGCGCGGCTGATCCTGACCGACGATCTGATCCGCGATGCGCTGACGGCCGACAAGAAGGCCAAGGCTGCGCGTGCCGCGAACGAGAATTTCGAAGACGAAGATTCACCTATTGAGGAATAAGTCGGGCGGAGCTTGAAAGCCCCCTGCAACCCAACGGAGACAAGACATGGCAGTCAGTGCTAACCGGCTCGAGCTTCTGCAGATCGCGGATGCTGTCGCGCGTGAAAAGGTGATCGACCGCGAGATCGTTCTGGCCGCGATGGCCGACGCGATCCAGAAGGCCGCCCGCTCGCGCTATGGGTCGGAATCGAACATCCGCGCCGACATCAACTCCAAGACTGGCGAAATCCGCCTGCAGCGTCTTCTGGAAGTGGTCGAGAAGGCTGACGACTACTCCACGCAGATCCCGCTCGAGCTTGCTCGCGATCGCAATCCGGACGCCAAGCTCGGTGACTTCATCGCCGACCCGCTGCCGCCGATGGATTTTGGCCGCATCGCCGCCCAGTCGGCCAAGCAGGTCATCGTGCAGAAGGTGCGTGAGGCCGAGCGCGACCGTCAGTTCGACGAGTTCAAGGATCGCGTCGGCGAAATCGTCAACGGCACGGTCAAGCGCGTCGAATACGGCAACGTCATCGTCGACCTCGGCCGTGGCGAAGGCATCATCCGTCGCGACGAGATGATCCCGCGCGAAAACATGCGCTACGGTGATCGCGTCCGCTCCTTCGTCTACGACGTTCGCCGCGAACAGCGCGGCCCGCAGATCTTCCTGTCGCGTACCCATCCGCAGTTCATGGTGAAGCTCTTCACCATGGAAGTGCCTGAAATTTACGACGGCATCATCCAGATCAAGTCGGTTGCCCGCGACCCGGGTTCGCGCGCCAAGATCGCGGTCGTCTCCAACGATAGCTCGATCGATCCGGTCGGCGCCTGCGTCGGTATGCGCGGTTCGCGCGTTCAGGCCGTCGTCGGCGAGTTGCAGGGCGAAAAGATCGACATCATTCCGTGGTCGCAGGATCCGGCGTCGTTCATCGTCAACGCGCTGCAGCCGGCGGAAGTCGCCAAGGTCGTTCTCGACGAAGACGCCGAGCGCATCGAAGTGGTCGTTCCCGACGAGCAGCTGTCGCTCGCCATCGGCCGACGCGGCCAGAACGTTCGCCTCGCTTCGCAGCTGACCGGCTGGGATATCGACATCCTGACCGAGCAGGAAGAGAGCGAGCGCCGCCAGAAGGAATTCACCGAGCGCACCAACCTCTTCATGGATGCGCTCGACGTCGACGAAATGGTCGGTCAGGTGCTGGCTTCGGAAGGCTTTGCCGCCGTTGAGGAGCTTGCCTATGTCGATCTCGACGAAATTGCGTCGATCGACGGTTTCGACGACGAGACCGCCAACGAAATCCAGACCCGCGCTCGCGAGTACCTGGACCGGATCGAGGCGGAAATGGATGCCAAGCGCCGCGAACTCGGCGTTGCCGACGAACTGCGCTCAATCGACGGCCTGACGAGCCAGATGCTCGTTGCGCTGGGCGAAGAAGGCATCAAGACGGTCGAGGACTTTGCTGGTTGCGCCGCTGACGATCTCGTCGGCTGGAGCGAACGCAAGGACGGCGAGACCAAGCGTTTCGAAGGCACCTTCTCGAAGTTCGACGTCTCGCGCGCCGAAGCCGAAGCCATGATCGTTCAGGCCCGCCTCGCAGCCGGCTGGATCACGCAAGAGGACCTGGCAAGCGAAGAGGTCGAAGGTGAAGAGCCGATCGACGTTGCCGAAGGCGCCGAGCAGGACGCTTAAGGACGATGATCGCCTCTGATCATGCCGACAGCCTGCCTTCGGACGCCCTGCCCACGGATGGGGGGCCGAAGGATCGCAACGGCAGCACGCGGACCTGCATCGTCACCCGTGAAAGCGGTTCGCCAGACGAGTTGATCCGCTTCGTGGCTGGGCCAGACGGTCGCGTCGTTCCCGATCTGAAGCGTCAGCTTCCGGGGCGCGGCTGCTGGGTCAAGGCCGAGCGGGCGCTGATTGAGAAGGCGGTGGCGAAGAAGTTCTTCGCCCGCGCCCTGAAGGCGGACGTCAAGGCCGACGCGACGCTCGCCGACGATGTCGACCGGCTGCTCGCCGAGCAACTGGCCGGAATGATGAACATGGCGCGCAAGGCGGCCCAGTTCATCTCCGGCGCAACGAAGACGGAGCAGGCCGTCAGGGGACTGGCGGCACTCGCCGTGTTTCACGCGTCCGACGCTGCGGCCGACGGCGTGCGCAAGATAGACCAGGCCCGCAAGGCGATGAGCTTTGTGGCCGACGATGAAATGGAAATACCTTCGTTCCGTCCCTTCACCGGGGCGGAAATGGAGGGCCTTTTAGGAAGTAATGCTTTTATCCATGCCGCAGCGCTTGCAGGGCAGGCGGGTGAAGGTGTAGTGAAGCGCGCAATCATGCTCGAAAAGTACCGAGGATCCGTCCCGGTCCGGGCCGACGGCGGCGCTGGCAAGCCACAGCAATGACCCGCGTCACCGGCACAGTCTGGCATCGCGTACATTGTTTGAGACAATTTGGAAGACAGGGTCAGGTGATACGCATCCGGCCCTGATCGCTAGGAACGGAACGGAATGACCGACAACAACGACGACAAGACAGGCAGCGCAGCGGGCAAGAAGACGCTGACCCTGAAGCCCCACGGGGTTTCGCAGGGGACCGTGCGTCAGGACATGGGCCGTGGCCGCACCAAGGCGGTCGTGGTCGAAACCAAGAAACGCCCCTTCCACCGCCCCAAGGACGAGCGTCCGATCACACCGGTTGCTGCAGCTCCCGCTGCGCGCCCGGCCGATCAGCGCCCGGCTCAGCCGCAGCCTTCGGGTCGCCCGGCACCGCAGCCGCAGCCGCATTCGACGCGTCAGGAAGCCAACCAGGCCAATCGTCCGCGCGTCGGTGTCGTTCTGAACCAGCTATCCGCCGGTGAGATCGATGCGCGCCGCCGTGCTCTGGCCGAAGCCCAGATCCGGGACGCCGAAGAAGCGGTCATCCGCGCTGAGAACGAAGCACGCCGCAAGCGTGAGGAAGAAGCCCGTCTCCAGCAGGAGAAGGAAGAAGCCGCACGCCGCGCTGCCGAGGAAGCAGCCCGCGCGGCGGCCGAGCCCGAAGCCAAAGCCGAAGTTAAGGCCGCAGAGGTTGTTGAAGAGCGCCCCGTGGCTGCTCGCGCACCGGCTTCCACCGAGCGTCGCGTTGACAGCCGCCCGCAGGCCGGACGGCCCGCCGACCAGGCAGGTGGACTTCCGACCCCGGCTCCGGCCGGCGCACTGCGCGGCCGTAAGGTCGACAACGAAAAGGATGACGATCGTGGTCCGCGTCCCGGCGCAGGTCCGGCGCGCGGCAAGGTCGTGCGTCCCGAGCCTGCCAAGGTTCCGGCCCGCCCGAAGGGCGACGACGGCCGCCGCCAGGGCAAGCTGACACTGACCACCGCTGCCGACGAGGATAGCGGCCAGCGCGCCCGTTCGCTGTCGGCCATGCGTCGCCGCCAGGAGAAGTTCAAGCGCAGCCAGATGCAGGAAACCCGCGAGAAGATTTCGCGCGAAGTCATCCTGCCCGAGACCATCACCATTCAGGAGCTGTCGCAGCGCATGTCTGAGCGCGCCGTTGACGTCATCAAGTTCCTGATGAAGGAAGGTCAGATGATGAAGCCCGGCGATCTGATCGATGCCGACCTGGCCGAACTCATCGCCGGCGAATTCGGCCACACGGTCAAGCGCGTTTCGGAATCCGACGTCGAAGAGGGCATCTTCAACGTTTCGGACACGAACGAAGAAATGGAACCGCGTCCGCCGATCGTCACGATCATGGGTCACGTCGACCACGGCAAGACCTCGCTGCTCGATGCGATCCGCCACGCCAACGTGGTGGCCGGCGAAGCCGGTGGCATCACCCAGCACATCGGCGCCTACCAGGTCGAGCAGAACGGCAACAAGATCACCTTCATCGACACCCCCGGCCACGCGGCGTTCACCGCCATGCGTGCTCGCGGTGCCCAGGCGACCGACATCGCGATCCTGGTGGTTGCGGCTGACGACAGCGTGATGCCGCAGACGATCGAATCGATCAACCACGCCAAGGCGGCCGGTGTTCCGATCATCGTGGCGATCAACAAGGTCGACAAGCCGTCGGCAAATCCGCAGAAGGTTCGCACCGAGCTGCTGCAGCACGAAGTCTTCGTCGAATCCATGGGCGGTGAAGTCCTCGACGTGGAAGTGTCCGCCAAGAACGGCACCAACCTCGACAAGCTGCTCGAAGCGATCCTGCTTCAGGCAGAAATCCTCGACCTGCGCGCCAATCCGAACCGGACGGCCGAAGGTACGGTCGTGGAAGCCGAGCTTGACCGCGGTCGCGGTGCGGTTGCCACCGTCCTCGTACAGAAGGGCACGTTGCGTCCGGGCCAGATCATCGTCGCCGGTGATCAGTGGGGCCGTGTGCGCGCGCTCGTCAACGACAAGGGCGAACACGTCAAGGAAGCCGGTCCGTCCATGCCGGTCGAGGTTCTCGGCCTGTCCGGTACGCCGGCAGCCGGCGACAAGTTCGCCGTCGTCGAGAACGAAAGCCGTGCTCGCGAGATCTCCGAGTACCGCCAGCGTCTCGCCCGTGAGAAGCAGGTTGCCCGTCAGTCCGGCTCGCGCGGTTCGCTCGAGCAGATGATGACCCAACTCCAGACCTCCGGTCTCAAGGAGTTCCCGCTGGTCATCAAGGGCGACGTGCAGGGTTCGATCGAAGCGATCGCCGGTGCTCTCGACAAGCTCGGAACCGACGAAGTGCGTGCGCGCATTGTGCATTCGGGTGCCGGCGGTATCACCGAGTCCGATATCTCGCTCGCCGAGGCATCGAACGCAGCGATCATCGGCTTCAACGTCCGCGCCAACTCACAGGCCCGTTCGGCCGCCGAGCGTGCCGGCATCGAAATCCGCTACTACAACATCATCTACGATCTGGTAGATGACGTGAAGGCGGCGATGTCGGGCCTGCTCTCGCCAGAGCGTCGCGAAACCTTCCTCGGCAACGCCGAGATCCTGGAAGTGTTCAACATCACCAAGGTCGGCAAGGTCGCGGGTTGCCGCGTCACCGAAGGCAAGGTCGAGCGTGGCGTCGGTGTCCGTCTGGTTCGCGACAACGTCGTTATCCACGAAGGCAAGCTCAAGACCCTCAAGCGCTTCAAGGACGAAGTCTCGGAAGTCAATGTCGGTCAGGAATGCGGCATGGCCTTCGAGAACTACGAAGACATCCGCGCCGGCGATACGATCGAGTGCTTCCGCGTCGAGCATATCACCCGGACGCTCTAATGGGCCTGAAAGCCCGGCAAATCTGCACAACGGCGGCCCTGGCCGCTGTTGTGTCGTTTTGGTGGACGCCGGCCTTCGCGGAAGTCTGCGACAAGATCTATCCCGAATGGGATGGTCAGAAATTCTCGGTTCTCAACGAGGTGGCCGCTTTTCTGACCAATTGGGTCGGCCTGGCGGCGCTTTTCTGTCTGGTTACCGGTTCAGCGGTTTTGCGCCTTCGGGCGCTGCTTTGGGTCGGGAGCCTTCTCGGCGGCCTCCTCCTCCTGGTGGCCATCACGTCCTGGGGAGATGCCGCGCACCAGGTATGGCAGTCGGCCATCAATGAGGGTTGCGCCCATCCGCAGTTCGAACTGATCCAACTGCTGTCCGCGCTCGTGTTGACGGCTACGGGCGTCTTTCTGGGACTGCGTCGAAGAAAGCGGGCGCAGGCAATCAGAGCTACCCGTGCCTGAGGCACGGAAGGTATATTACGCTGAAGAGTAAAACGGTTTGCCGCCCCGAGCGGGCGCAATACCTTGGAAAGCAACGACCATGAGCAAAGCCACATCCTCTGCCCCCTCACAGCGCATGCTGCGCGTCGGCGAACAGGTGCGCGCTGCCATCACCCAGGTTCTGCAACGCGGCGAGGTCCGCGATCCGGTGATCGAGAAGACCGTCATCGCGATTTCGGAAGTGCGCATGTCACCGGATCTGAAGATCGCCACGGCCTATGTCACGCCGCTTGGCGTGCCCAACCATGCCGAGGTCATCGACGCGCTCAACCGCAATGCCAAGTACATTCGCGGACGCCTCGGCCCGCAGCTGCGGCAGATGAAATACATGCCCGACGTTCGTTTCCGCGACGATACGAGCTTCGACAATTACAAGAAGATCGACGAGCTCTTGCGTTCGCCGGAAGTCAGCCGCGATCTCGACCAGACCAGCGAAGACGAAGAATAGTAGATTTCATGTCCAAACCGCGTAAGCCCAAGGGCCGCCCGATCTCGGGCTGGCTGATCCTCGACAAGCCGCTCGACTTCGGCTCCACCGAAGCCGTCTCGAAGATCAAGTGGCTGTTCAAGGCCCAGAAGGCCGGCCATGCCGGCACGCTCGATCCGCTGGCCTCCGGCATGTTGCCGATCGCGCTTGGCGATGCGACGAAGACCGTTCCTTACGTCATGGACGGCCGCAAGATCTACGAATTCACCGTCGCCTGGGGCGAGGAACGCTCCACCGACGATCTCGAAGGCGAAGTAACCCATTCCTCGGCCGAACGGCCGAACGAAGAGGCAATCCGCGCGCTTCTGCCGAAATACACCGGCGTCATCAGCCAGGTGCCGCCGCAGTTCTCGGCGATCAAGATCGATGGCGAGCGCGCCTATGATCTCGCCCGCGACGGCGAGACGGTCGAAATTCCGGCCCGCGAGGTCGAGGTCCACCGGCTGACTCTGCTGGGTGCCGCACCCAACCTGGCCCACTTCGAAATCGAATGCGGCAAGGGCACTTATGTGCGCTCGCTCGCCCGCGACATGGGCCGCGACCTCGGCTGTTTCGGCCACATCGCGTCGCTGCGCCGCACCTTCGTCGCGCCCTTCGGCGAAGAGGACATGGTGCCGCTTGCCGACCTGGTGGCGTTGGAAAAGATCGAGCACGACCAGGAACGTCTGGCGGCACTCGACGCCTATCTGATCGAGACCGGCGAGGCGCTTTCCAGCCTGCCGCACGTGCCTGTCAATGACGACCAGGCGCACCGTCTGAGGATGGGCAATCCCATTATCCTGCGCGGCCGCGACGCACCGCTGGCGACGCCCGAGGCCTATGCCACGGCGCGCGGCAAGCTGGTCGCGATCGGTGAGATCGCTGAGGGCGAATTCCGCCCCAAGCGCGTCTTCGCCGGAAGCTAAGCACCCGGAACCATTTGCCTTTGCTTTATCCTTGACGCATGATCCCGGCATGGGTTCCCAGTCCATCCGAGGTGATTCCGTTTCCGTATCGCGTTTCGTTGCCGTTTGGCGGTTGCGCCGCTTGCGGCGGCGTGCGCCGAAGGCGTTGATGCCGCCGGCAGGGAACCGCAAGGGACGTTGCAGGTGACCGGTGTGACGGAGGAAGGAAAGCGCAGGGCAAGCGATGGCCTGGCGGCGATGGTTGATCGCGCCCGTCATCGGCTGACCCGTCCGTTCAGTTTCTATCTGACGTCGCTGCTGCTGGTCGCCATCGTTCCGGCCTTCATCTTTTCGCTGGTCGTGCTGAAGCGCAGCGTCGACGCGCAGGAACAGGTCATCACCTCGCTGCTGCAGGCCTCGACCGGATCGGTGACGCGCATCGTCGAGCGCGATATCGAGGGCATGTTGACGACGCTGAAGGTGCTGTCGACCTCGCGGGCGATTGAGGACGACAATTTGCAAGCCTTCTACGAGAGAGCCTCGACGGCGCTCGCGCAGACGGATTCCTATCTGATCGTCATCGATCGCAAGCACGAGCAGCGGCTCAACACCCGCGTCCCCTTCGGCACTGAGCTTGGCAAGGGGTCGGATGCGGACTCCATCGAGCGCGCCTTCACCAATAGCGGCGCGCCGCTCGTCTCCAACGTCTTCTTCGGCAAGACCGCCGGAAAATGGGTGTTCAACGTTTATCTGCCGGCAAAACTCTCGACCGGTGAGGAGTATCTGCTGGCGTTGACGCAAAACGCTGAGAACATGGCCAAGGCCGTCAACCGCGATACGCTGTCGCCTGGTTGGAACGCGGCCCTCGTCGACGGCGCGGGAAAGGTCATCATCTCCTCGGACGCGGCGGTCAAGGCCGGGGAGCCGTTCTTCCTCGACAAGGTTCCGGCGATCAGCATCGGCGTTCGCAACATCAAGGAGAACGGCACGGAGTACCGGGTGGCGACCGAATTCTCGGTGATCACCGGCTGGCGGATCATCGCCTGGGCGCCGCGGGCGATCGTCGATGCTCCGGCCGTCTGGTCGTTCCTGTGGCTTTCGCTCGGCGGCATCATCTTTGCCGGCATCGCGATCGCCGGTTCGCTGGCAATCGCGCGGCTGTTGTCGCAGGGCGTCAAGCTCGTGGCGCAGGATGCCCGCCGCCTTGGCGCCGGCGAGCGGATCGAGCCGCGCCCGCATATGATCGCCGAGGTCGAACAGGTCTCGGCAGCTCTGGCCCGTGCGGCGGCCGCGCGCACCAAGGCGGAGAGCGAAATCCGTTTCTTGATGCGCGAGGTGGCGCACCGCTCGAAGAACCAGTTGACAGTGATCCAGTCCATGCTGAACCAGTCGGTCTATTCGGCCGAGAGTGCCGCTGATTTCGCCGACAGTTTCCGCAAGCGCATCGCCGGGCTCGCCCGCTCCACCGACCTTATGATCGCCAACGCCGCCCAAGGGGTCGATTTCCGGGAACTGGCCCAGAACCAGCTTCAGCCATTCACGCCTGACGATCCGAGGCGGGTGATCCTGTCCGGCCCGCCTTTGCGGCTCGAGACCCAGATCGCCCAGACGCTCGGCATGGCGCTGCACGAGCTCGCGACCAATGCGACCAAATATGGCGCGCTCGCCAACACCTCAGGCGTCGTCAAGCTGAGCTGGTCGCTGGAGGATGAGGGCATTGCCATACGCTGGCGGGAGGAGGGGGCCGATCTCGCGGGCAAGCCCTCAGATCCGATCCGCAAGGGGTTTGGCACGCTCGTGCTCGAACGCATGCTCGGCATGGCCCTGAATGCGGGGCTCGAGCGGATGATGCATGCCGACGGCATCGAGTGGCGGATCACCGTGCCGCGACCGGCCGAAGGGGATGACGCGCCATGACCTGCCGCCGTCACTTTTTCTCCCTCGATCGGGGCCGCACTCCTGCCGATCGCGGCCGAATGAAATCGCCGCCGGTGCACCCGTTCCCGACCGGCAATTGAGGTCTTCCGCCGGCCCTCCCGGGCGCCGGTCCATGACCCTTTCCTTTTTCATCCAATTCGTTTATAGGCACGCCAGCAAAAGGCGCATGCCCGTTGCATTCACGGCCGCAGCTGGACGACATCCCGGCTGACGGCGTCCCGAAATCCTCGAAATCGAAAGGATCATCCGATGTCGATTGCTGCAGAGCGTAAGGCTCAGCTCATCAAGGAATTTGCAACCGTTGAAGGCGACACCGGTTCTCCGGAAGTCCAGGTTGCTATCCTGACGGAACGGATCAACAACCTGACCGAACACTTCAAGGGCCACAAGAAGGATAACCATTCCCGCCGTGGTCTGCTCGCGATGGTTTCCAGCCGTCGTTCGCTCCTCGACTATCTGAAGAAGAAAGACGAAGCGCGCTACACCAAGCTGATCGGTGCCCTGGGCATCCGTCGCTAAGCGACTTATCCGGCGGGTCTTTGCGGCCCGCCGGCTTTTTTATGGAGCGTTGAACGCTCGACGATTAAACTCTCCAGCCGCATAGGAAACGTGGCTAAACGAGAGAATCCAGCGAGCCGGATGGGCCGGTATCGCGGATCAACCGATGGCCCGTCATGGGGCAGGATTGCAGGATGCTTCGGCCCCTGCTTGTCGGAAACGCCGCTGAAAGCGGATGGTCGGGCAAAGCGGAAAACAGCCGATTATAGCGTGAAGCCTCCCGTTGTCTTGCCCGTGATGCGCCATTTCATGCGGCCCTTCGACCGCCCGCGCTGTAACAGCCGCGGAGAGGTCCGCCGCACACGAAGGACAGAACATGTTCGATACCCACAAGGTTGAAATCGAATGGGCTGGGCGTCCGCTCAAGCTCGAAACCGGCAAGATCGCCCGTCAGGCTGACGGCGCCGTTCTCGCCACCTACGGCGAAACCGTCGTTCTCGCCACCGTCGTTTCGGCCAAGTCGCCGAAGCCGGGCCAGGACTTCTTCCCGCTGACCGTCAACTACCAGGAAAAGACCTACGCCGCCGGCAAGATCCCGGGTGGCTACTTCAAGCGCGAAGGTCGTCCGAGCGAAAACGAAACGCTCGTCTCGCGCCTGATCGACCGTCCGATCCGTCCGCTCTTCCCCGATGGCTACAAGAACGATACCCAGGTCATCGTCACGGTCATGCAGCATGACCTCGAAAACAACCCCGACGTCCTGTCGATGGTCGCCGCTTCTGCAGCGCTGACGCTGTCGGGCATCCCCTTCATGGGCCCGATCGGTGGCGCGCGCGTCGGCTACATCAACGGCCAGTACGTTCTGAACCCGCATCTCGACGAGATGGACGAATCGACCCTCGACCTCGTTGTCGCCGGCACCCAGGAAGCGGTGCTGATGGTCGAATCTGAAGCCAAGGAACTGCCGGAAGACGTCATGCTCGGCGCCGTCGTCTTCGGTCAGAAGGGCTTCCAGCCGGTCATCGACGCCATCATCAAGCTCGCTGAAGTCGCTGCCAAGGAGCCGCGCGAATTCGAAGCCGAAGATCATTCCGCTCTCGAAAACGCCATGCTCTCGCTTGCCGAAGACGAGCTGCGCAACGCCTACAAGATCACCGAGAAGGCTGCCCGTTACGCTGCCGTCGACGCCGTCAAGGCCAAGGTGAAGGCACACTTCCTGCCTGAGGGCATCGAGAACCCAGCCCATTCGGCCGAAGAAATCGGCGCCGTCTTCAAGCACCTGCAGGCCAAGATCGTTCGCTGGAACATCCTCGACACCAAGAGCCGCATCGACGGCCGCGATCTGGAAACCGTTCGCCCGATCGTGTCGGAAGTCGGCGTTCTGCCGCGCACCCACGGTTCGGCGCTGTTCACCCGCGGCGAAACGCAGGCGATCGTCGTTGCCACGCTCGGCACCGGCGAAGACGAACAGTACGTCGACAGCCTGACCGGCATGTACAAAGAACGCTTCATGCTGCACTACAACTTCCCGCCCTTCTCGGTCGGCGAAACCGGCCGCATGGGCTCCCCGGGCCGCCGCGAAATCGGTCACGGCAAGCTCGCCTGGCGCGCTATCCGCCCGATGCTCCCGGAAGCCGAGCAGTTCCCCTACACGCTGCGCGTCGTTTCCGAGATCACCGAGTCCAACGGCTCTTCCTCGATGGCCACCGTCTGCGGCACCTCGCTCGCTCTCATGGACGCCGGCGTTCCGCTCGCAAAGCCGGTTGCCGGTATCGCCATGGGCCTGATCAAGGAAGATGAGCGCTTCGCCGTTCTCTCCGACATTCTCGGCGACGAAGACCACCTCGGCGACATGGACTTCAAGGTTGCCGGTACCGACGCCGGCATCACCTCGCTCCAGATGGACATCAAGATCGAGGGCATCACCGAAGAGATCATGGGCATCGCGCTCAACCAGGCCAAGGGCGGCCGTCTCCACATCCTCGGCGAAATGGCCAAGGCCATTTCCGAAAGCCGTGGCCAGCTCGGCGAGTTCGCCCCGCGCATCGAAGTCATGAACATTCCGGTCGACAAGATCCGCGAAGTCATCGGTTCGGGTGGCAAGGTCATCCGCGAAATCGTCGAAAAGACCGGCGCCAAGATCAACATCGAAGACGATGGCACCGTGAAGATCGCCTCCTCGTCCGGCAAGGAAATCGAAGCGGCCCGCAAGTGGATCCACTCGATCGTTGCCGAACCGGAAGTCGGCCAGGTCTACGAAGGTACCGTTGTGAAGACCGCCGACTTCGGCGCCTTCGTCAACTTCTTCGGTGCCCGTGACGGTCTCGTCCACATCTCGCAGCTCGCCTCCGAGCGCGTCGCCAAGACGACCGACGTCGTCAAGGAAGGCGACAAGGTCTGGGTCAAGCTCATGGGCTTCGACGAGCGCGGCAAGGTTCGCCTGTCGATGAAGGTCGTCGACCAAGCCACCGGCAAGGAAATCGTTGCCGAAAAGTCTGAAAAGAAGGGCGACGGCGAAGCCGCTGAATAAGCGCGCTTCACCCGAATGCATTCGGGGCGCGGGGCGGATCGCTCCGCGCCCCTTTCTTGTAGGAAGATGACGGATAGACCGATGAGCCGAGATTCGTTGAAGACCCTGTTTTACCCGTTCGACAGCGGCGTGATCGACCCGCCGGGCGAGGGCGAGCGCGTGCTGTTCCTCGGCGCCGAGGCGGGCTACAGGCTGCCGCAGGGCTTCGAGGCGTCGATCTCGGCGGTGCAGCCGCTGCGGCCGCTCTATCGCGCCCTGGAAGCCGCCCGCGCCGACGTGGCGCCTGAAATCACCGGCGAGGACTACGACGTCACGCTGATCCTCTGCGGCAAGCACAAGGGCGAGAACGAAGACCGGATCGCCGAGGCGCTGAAGCGCACGCGCGAGGGCGGTCTGATCGTCGTTGCCGGCGGCAAGGAAGACGGCATCCAGTCGCTGAAGAAGCGCATCGCCAAGTTCGAATGGGACGGCGACCATCTGCCGAAGTATCACGGCGTCGCCTTCTGGTTCACTCGCCCGGAAGATGTCACCGACGCAGCACAAAAGCTTGCCAAGGTGCCGGTGCGCGTCGACGGCCTGTTCGAGGCCTCGCCCGGCATGTTCTCGCACGACCGCATCGATGCGGGCTCCGAGCTGCTGGCGTCGCGTCTGCCGAATGATTTCCATGGCCACGCCGCCGATTTCGGCGCTGGCTGGGGTTATCTCGCAGCCAAGCTTGCTGAAGCTTCACCGGGCACCAAGGGGGTCGATCTCTTCGAGGCCGATCACGAGGCGCTCGAGGCGGCCCGCGTCAACATGATGGCGAACGCGCCGCGCATGCCGGCCCGTTTCTACTGGTTCGACCTGACGAGCGAAGAGCCGCGCGACAAGTACGACCTCATCGTCATGAACCCGCCCTTCCATGAAGGCCACGCGGCTGAGCCGTCGCTCGGCGTCGCCATCATCAAGACGGCGCTGAAGGCGCTGAAGCAGGGTGGCAAGCTGATGATGGTCGCCAATCGTGGCCTTCCCTACGAGCAGGTGCTGGCGGAAAATTCCAAGGAATATGGCGAGACCTGCCGCAACGCCCGATTCAAGGTGCTCTGGGCCAAGCGCTGAGACGCCGCAGGACGCATTTTGCGCCATCCGAGAATGGAAAAAGCCGGGCAGATGACCCGGCTTTTTTGCATCTGGCTGCAAGTCAGACTTAGCCCGTTGCCTTCGTCGCAGATCCGGCTCACCATGTGCCCGGTTTTACTGCCGGAGGATGAGTTCCATGACGTCGGGAGTGAACAGGCCGCCCTTGAGCGAGGATGCGGCCGAAGCTATTGCCAAGGACATCAAACAGGGCGAGGGACATGGCGCGACCTCCGAGGTGCCCATGTCGTTCTTGCAGAGCCTCTATCGCTCGCCGCTTGACCCGGCGCGCCGGACCCATACGGGCTTCGTCGTGCTGGCGGTCATCGTGGCTCTGCTCGTGCTGTTCGTCCTGATTTGAGCTTGCCGGCAAAAGGCAGGCGGACCGGCGCGCGCCTCAGCCGCGCCTTCTCGCGACGACCAATAGCCCCGCAAGGGCGGCACAGAGCAGGCCGAGTGACAACGGCAACCCGTGGTGTCCCGTCACTTGCATGACAAGTCCCGTTGCTGGCGAGCCAACCATGCCGCCGAGGCCCCAGGCGAAGGCAAAGGCGGCGTTGCCGGCGATCAGAGTCAGGCCGCTGAACCGCTCGCCGAGCTGGATCAGCGACAGGGTATAGATCCCGAACGTCACCCCGCCCCAGACGAAAACAAGCGGCCAGATGAGCCAGCTTTCGAACAGCCATGGCAGCAGCAGGCAGCCGGCCAGGGAGGAAAGCACGCAGAACAGCATCGTCTGCCTCGATCCCCAGCGTTCGGAGAGGCGCCCGAGCAGGATCTGCAACGACGCGTTGCCGGCAATGAAGCAGGTGATGAGCGGCGCGACGCGCTCCTCATTGCTGCCAAGCGCTGCGCCATAGACCGCAAGCAGCGAAAGCAGGGTCTGCTCGAAGGCCGCAGCCGTTGCGACCGCAAACAGCAGCAAAGGCGCCAGCGCGAAAAACCCGGCGACGGACGTTGCTTCCCCATCCTGCGGCATCTCCGGCAGGCGCGACACGAGGGCAAGCAAGATCAGGCCGCAGGCGACAAAGGCCACGATGCCGATCAGGAACGGCGACCAGCCCGCCGTTCCGACCATCCCGAGCGACAGCGGCCCTATGGCGAAACCGGCTGAAACGACCGAGGAATAGAGACCCATGATGCGGCCCCGGCGGGACGCGGGCGCAATGGCCACCAGCCAGGTCTCGCTGATCACGGAAAGCGGATTGGCGAAGACGCCTAGCAGAAAGCGAAGCGGCATCCAGGCCCAGACGTCCTCAGTCCACGCAATGGCGGCAAGCGTGCTGGCGGCCAGCACCGAACAGAGGATCGCGAGCCGGGCACCGCCCAGCCGCCGCGAAAGCATCGGGATCAGAGGCGCCGACAGGATGAACCCCAGCGGCGTCATGGCCGCTGACAGGCCGATCAGGGCGGGTGCCGTCCGCTGCCGCTCCAGGATGAAGCTGAGCAGCGGATAGGTGAGCCCCTGCGCCACGGCAAAGACGGTAACGGTGGCGATGATACCCGCCATCGCCGCCCAGGGGGCCTGATCCTCGCGGAACGTCGTGATCACCTCGCCAAGGGTCGGCGCCGGTGGCGGTCGCTGGTCCGATGTCATTGCGCGGCTCACCTCAAAGCACTTGCCAGAAGGGCCTGGCGAGCTCCTCCTCGACTTGACGTCGCGTCAGGCCGATATCGTCGATCAGATGTGGATCGCCCTTGAGCTTTCGATCAAGCTCTAGGTGAAATTGGTTCCGTTCACGCCAGGCGGCGACCATCCGTTTCAGCGTCTCGATAGGTGAATGCGAACGCGTCGGGCTCCTCGGCGTCTCAGGCGCCGCGGCCTGAGGCGATGCAATGGGAGAAAAGGGGGCGTTGTTCATGACAACCTCGCTATCGGCTTTGAGGGTCGGGGGGACCCTCGATCTGAAGGAGGTTGGATTCTGCGGAATAGGATCGGCGCCGTACTTAAGCCCTTCCAAAAAGTTCTCAAAAACTTCCAAACGGGCTATAGATCGCCGCATGCAGGATACACGGTTTGCCTTTGGTCCGTTCGTGCTTGATCCGGGTGCGGGAACGCTCCTGCGGAACGATGATCCGGTTGCGGTCGGGCATCGCGGCGTGAAGCTGCTTGCGGCGCTCGTGGAAAGGCCGGGCGAAATCCTCGCCAAGACCGAGCTGATGGACGCGGCCTGGCCGGGTACGGCCGTCGAGGAAGGCAATCTCACCGTACAGATCGCACAGCTCAGGAAGCTGCTCGGCCGGGCTGCCGACGGCGGCGAGTGGATTTCAACGGTTCCGCGCATCGGCTACCGTTTCATGGGCAGTATCGAGCGGCTGGCAGGCGGGCGAAAGCCGCTGCCGTTGCCGGGCCGGCCTTCGATCGCGGTGCTGCCCTTCGTCAATCTCAGCAACGATCCCGATCAGGATTCCTTCGCGGACGGGCTGACGGAGGATCTGATCACCGATCTCTCCCGGAGCGGTGGTCTGTTCGTCATCGCCCGCAATTCCACCTTTGCCTACAAGGGCAGGGCGATGGATGTACGCGCGATCGCCGAAGACCTCGGCGTGCGCTACCTTCTGGAAGGAAGCGCAAGGCGCGCCTCCGGACGCGTGCGCATCAACGCCCAGCTGGTCGATGCGCTGAGCGGAGAGCACCTCTGGGCCGAACGCTTCGACCGCAACCTGGAAGACATCTTTGCCGTTCAGGACGAGGTGACGGCCAAGATCGTCGAGGCGTTGCTCGGTCGGCTGCGCACCCCGCCGTCACGCAATCGCCCCAGGAGCCTCGAGGCCTATGATCTCTGCGTGCGGGCGCGCAAGCTGATCGACGATTCGCCGCAGACCGCCCGGGAAGCGCATCTGATGCTCACTCGCGCCGTTTCGCTCGACCCTGATTATGCCGAGGCCTATCGCTGGCTCGCCATGAACCACTGGATGGGGTGGGTGCACTGGGGCGAGCCAATCGTACCGACTCGCGAAATCGCCCTGGAATTGGCGCGCAAAGCCGTCGCGATCGATCCCAACGACGCAGGTTGCCGCTGGGTGCTGGCCAATCTGCTTGCCTATGAGCGCAACTTCGCCGAGGCCGACGCGGAATTTGCCAGGGCCATCGAGCTTGACCCGAACGAAGCCGACACCTGGGCGACATTGTCCGACATCACGATCCTGGCAGGCCGGGTCGAGGAAGGGCTGGAGCACATTCGCAAGGCGTTCCGGCTGAACCCCTATCCGGCAAGCTGGTACTATCTGACACTCGGCCAGGCGCAGTATGCGGCCGGAGACTACGAAGCCGCGGTCGAGACGCTGCGCAAGGACGAGACCTACCGCACCAGCTCGCGTCGCTTCCTGGCGGCGAGCCTCGCGCAATTGGGGCGGTTCGACGAGGCACGCGCCGAGGTCGACCTGTTCCTCGTCGCCAACCCGCATTTCACGACCGGTTTCTGGGCGACGACCGAGCCGTTTCGTGACGCAGCGACGCTCGCGCACTTCGTGGACGGATTCCACAAGGCCGGCCTTCCGGACTGATGTTGTCTCAGGCCGTCGGGCCTTGCCGACCTCAAAAAAGAAACCCCGGCGAGGTGTCTCGCCGGGGTTTTCTAGAGAAGCTGGGTCGTCAGTCAGCGGCTTTGCCGCTGCCGTCACTCTGCGTCGGCGGTCCTGAGCGCATCGAGTGCCGGCATCGACGTAATGTTGTAGCCGGAATCGACGTAGTGGATTTCGCCGGTCACGCCGCGCGAAAGGTCCGAAAGAAGGTAGAGGGCCGAGCTGCCGACATCGTCGATCGTGACAGTGCGGCGCAGCGGCGAGTTCTTCTGCTGCCAGGAAAGCATCGCCCGGGCGTCGGAAATGCCGGCGCCGGCAAGCGTGCGGATCGGGCCCGCCGAGATCGCGTTGACGCGAATGCCGCGAACGCCATAGTCGGCGGCGAGATAGCGCACCGACGCCTCGAGCGCTGCCTTGGCGACACCCATGACGTTGTAGTTCGGCATGACGCGCATCGAGCCGCCATAGGTGAGCGTCAGCATCGAGCCGCCCTCATCCATCAGTTCGGCAGCCCGCTTGGCGATCTCGGTGAAGGAGAAGCAGGAGATCACCATCGTGCGGCTGAAGTTGTCGCGCGAGGTGTCGGCGTAGAGGCCCTTCAGCTCGTTCTTGTCCGAAAAGCCGATGGCATGAACGATGAAGTCGAGCTTGCCCCAGCGTTCCTTGATCGCATCGATGACCGCATCGACAGACGCAATGTCTTCGACATCGCAAGGAAGCAGGAAGTCGGAACCGAGCTCGGCCGCCAGCGGCTTGACGCGCTTACCCAGCGCCTCGCCCTGAAAGGTGAAGGCCAGTTCCGCGCCTTGCGCTGCAAGCGCCTTGGAGATGCCCCAGGCAATAGAATGGTTGTTGGCCACACCCATGATGAGGCCACGCTTTCCAGTCATCAGTCCCGTCATGGTGTTATCCGTTGTAGCGCTGGAAGACGAGCGTTGCGTTGGTGCCGCCGAAGCCGAAGGAGTTCGAAAGAACCGTATCGATCTTGGCATTGTCGATGCGCTTGCGAACGATCGGAACGCCATCGAATTCCGGGTCGAGTTCGCTGATATGCGCGCTTTCGCCGATGAAGCCCGCCTGCATCATCAACAGGCCGTAGATCGATTCCTGCACGCCGGCCGCACCGAGCGAGTGACCCGTGAGCGACTTGGTCGACTGGATGTGCGGCATCTTGCTGCCGAACACTTCGCGGATCGCGCCGATTTCCTTGCTGTCGCCAACCGGGGTGGAGGTGCCGTGGGTGTTGATGTAGTCGACCTCGCCCTTCACGGTCGAGAGCGCCTGACGCATGCAGCGGATCGCGCCTTCGCCCGACGGAGCCACCATGTCGTAGCCGTCGGAGGTGGCGCCGTAGCCGACGATTTCGGCGTAGATCTTCGCGCCGCGGGCCTTGGCGTGCTCCAGTTCTTCGAGAACGAGAACGCCTGCGCCACCGGCAATGACGAAGCCGTCGCGGTTGGCGTCATAGGCGCGCGAAGCCGTCGCCGGCGTTTCGTTGTACTTCGACGACATGGCGCCCATGGCGTCGAACAGGTTGGACATTGTCCAGTCGAGGTCTTCGTGACCTCCGGCAAACATCACGTCCTGTTTGCCCCACTGGATCATCTCGGCGGCGTTGCCGATGCAATGGGCCGAGGTCGAGCAGGCCGACGAGATCGAATAGTTGACGCCGTGGATCTGGAACCAGGTGGCAAGCGTCGCCGACGCCGTCGAAGACATCGCCTTCGGAACGGCGAACGGGCCGATGCGCTTCGGGCTGACGTTCTTGCGGGTGATGTCGGCCGCTTCAACGATGGTGCGGGTGGACGGTCCGCCCGAGCCCATGATGATGCCGGTACGCTCGTTGCGGGCGATGACGGCTTCTTCCAGACCGGAGTCGGCGATCGCCTGCTTCATCGCCACGTGGTTCCAGGCGCCGCCCTGAGACAGGAAGCGCATGGCACGGCGATCGACGAGTTCGGTCGGATCGAGCGACGGCGCGCCCCAGACCTGGCACTTGAAGCCATTCTCGGCGAAATCGGGAGAAAACGTGATGCCCGACTTGGCATCGCGCAACGACGCCGTAACTTCGTCTGCATTGTTCCCGATCGAGGAAACGATGCCGAGGCCCGTGACAACAACCCGTCTCATGGTACTGACCTTTTCTTTATTTCGTTGGCTGCGGAAAGGCCTGGATTTTACTCGGCCTTATCCTTCGACAGGCCGACGCGGAGGTCGGTTGCCTGATAGATAGTCTCGCCATCGGCTTTCAACCAGCCGTCGGCCGTGCCGAGCACGAGCCGGCCGCGCATGACGCGCTTGAAGTCGATGCCGTACTCGAGAAGCTTGGTATGGGGACGCACCATGCCCTTGAACTTCACTTCGCCGGTGGAAAGCGCCATGCCGCGGCCGGGCTCGCCAAGCCAGCCGAGGTAAAAACCGGTCAGCTGCCACATGCCATCGAGGCCGAGGCAGCCGGGCATGATCGGGTTACCCTGGAAGTGGCAGGGAAAATACCAGTCGTCCGGCCGCACGTCGTATTCGGCGCGCAGGTAACCCTTGTCGAAGGCGCCGCCGGTCTCGGAGATTTCGGTGATGCGGTGGACCATCAGCATCGGCGGCAGCGGCAGCTGGGCATTGCCGGGGCCAAACAACTCACCACGGCCGCAGGCCAGGATTTCCTCATAGCTGAAGCTGGATTGTCTGGTCGTCATGAATAGATGTTTCCCCGCGTAACAAATTGTGTTGTCCGACCTGCTTTAGAGCAAGTTCGGCTTGAAATGAAGCGTGGCGACCCGGATCTTGCGGTTTTCCGTCCGGTCTCCATCGCTTCTGATGGCGATTTCACTCCGCCGTCGCTTACAGGATCAATGTGGGCGCGACCAGAGTTAATTGCCAGCATTCCCCGAGTTTGACCGGTTTTTCGGGCTTTGCAACGCCTGTCAGGGCTGGAATCTATTGAAAGGCGAGGACGTAAAAGTTATATCGCGGAGGAAGTATTGTGAATTTCGCCGGGATACATGGAACGACCCTTGATGACGAAAGCAACAGAAGTGAGTTCGGAAGAAAGGCTACGCCACTCAGGCCTGCGTCCGACCCGTCAACGCGTTGCCCTCGCCGATCTGATCTTTGCCAAGGGTGATCGCCACCTGACCGTCGAAGAACTGCACGAAGAGGCCGTCATGGCCGGCGTGCCGGTGTCGCTGGCGACCGTCTACAACACGCTGCACCAGTTTACCGAAGCCGGCATGATCCGCGTGCTGGCGGTGGAAAGCGCCAAGACCTATTTCGACACCAACGTGTCGGACCATCATCACTTCTTCGTCGAGGGCCAGAACGAGGTTCTCGATATTCCGGTCAGCAACATCCACATCGACAATCTGCCGGAACCGCCCGAGGGCATGGAGATCGCCCATGTCGACGTGGTCATTCGTCTGCGCCGTAAAAACGACCGCTGATCCGGCGGCCACCGTCATGGTGGCCGCGATGGCGATCGATCGCCGCTATTCCGTCACCGTCAGATTGGCGCGCATGCCGGCCTCGTAGTGTCCTTTGATGTTGCAAAGGAGCACGTAGCTGCCCGGCGCGAGCTTGGCTTTCAGCTGGCCGTCGGCTCCGGGCTTCAGCTCGGAAACCTCGCCGAGGCTCTTGAGCTGCTTTTCGTCGACCCGATGCTTGGCCGCGATGAGATTGATCTTCTGGTCGGCTGATTTCAGCTTCACCAGCACCATCTCGTGCTCTTCCGTCATGGCGTCGTTGTGCACCAGGAAGACAGTCTCTCCGGCCTTTATCGTCGACTGGTCGAGTGTCAGTGTCATCGGGCCGCCCGCTTCACCACCTTCGATGACCTTGACGGTCGTGGCGGCAAATGCCGGCGAGGCCATGCAAAGAAGGGCGAGTGCGGCAAGCTTGTTGCTGAAGAAACGCATGCTGTATCCCTTTCGCTGAAGCCGCCCGGGTGGCGGCCGACATCGCATCAACTACGATACCGGCGCTGTCCGCCGCCTGTCATAGGCACGCACGTGCGAAAGGCTCACATCACGTCGTCCGGATCGCGGCCCGGCAGCGCCTTGCCGGTCGGCAGCGTCCATCCGAACTTGAGCGCACCGGCACGCACGGCAAAGGCCGAGGCCACGCCTAGCGTTGAGGCGGCCACAAGTGGTAGTCCCACCATCGTCGCCAGCACGTAGGCACTGGCACCGATCAGTGCTGCCGTCACATAGACTTCCGGCCGCAGCAGCACCGAGGGTTCTCCGGCCAGCAGATCGCGAAGTACGCCGCCGAACGTCGCCGTCAGCATGCCGGTAACGAGCGCGACGCTCGGCGACCCCGTCGCTGCATAACCTTTCGCCGCACCCATCACGCAATAGGCCGACAGCCCGATCGCATCGAGCCAGACGAGGACCCGGTAGCGGGAATCGAAGAGATGGGCGGTGAAGAACAGGAGAACGGCGACCGTCGCGCAGACCAGAAGATAGGTCGGATTGGTGACCCAGAAAACGGGCGTTGCGCCGAGCACGACGTCACGCATCGTGCCGCCGCCGATGCCGGTGACCGAGGCCAGGAACAGATAGCCGATGATGTCGAGTTGCTTGCGCGAGGCCGACAGCGCCCCGGTTGCGGCAAACACGGCCACACCGGCATAGTCGAGGATTTCGAGGATCGGCATGGGCGCTCCGTTTCAGCCCGATTGGCTCCCGCAGATCATTAGCGCACCGTCGGGATGAAGTCAGGAGGCGCGCTGCCATTTGCTGCACTGGGGCGTGTCATGGTCGTCTAGCGCGGCAACACCGTCTGGGAGCGGCCGAGCAGGTAATAGGCGACGAGCCCGGTCCATTCCTTGGCGGCCGTCGTTGTCAGCTGCGCGTTCAGTGAGGGCTGGGTGAAATCGAAGCCAAGCCGCACCTTGCCGCTGGTGCGGTAGTCGGTCGGCCAGGGCTGGACGTCGATGTCGTTGGCGCGGAACAGCCCGACGGAGCGCGGCATGTGATACGCCGAGGTGACGAGCGCACATTGCGTCAGCCCGTTTGCCGCCAGAAGATCCTTGGTGTAGCGCGCGTTCTCGAAGGTGGTGCGCGAATCTTCCTCGCGGATCACCCGATCGGCCGCAATGCCGAAGATGTCGAAGAACGCCTTCGAGGCCAGCGCATCGCCCTCGTAGGCGCCGCTGATCGAGCCATCGCCGCCGGAGACGAGGATTCGTGCTTCGGGATAGCGCTTGGCGAGGCTCGCTGTCTCGATGAAGCGGTCTGCTGCCTGGTTGAGCTCCGTGCCGCCGCGGCTTGCCATGACTTCGTTTTCGAAGGCCCCGCCGAGCACAATGATGCAGGAAAGCGCTGTCGGCGGCGTCGGGCGCACAAATCGATCCTCAAGCGCTTGCAGGGCATAGGGGCCAACGGTGGTGAACAGGCTGACGAAAAGAACCAGCGCGCCCAGGCTGCCGAGAACGGCGCCGATGCGTCGCCAGCCGATGGCCGTCGCAAGCAGCCCGGCGATGACGGCGAGCAGCGAGAACGACAGCGGCTGCACAATGAGCCAGAAGATTTTCGAGATCAGAAACATGGCACCAGCTTCTGCGTTCCGCTGCTTAACAAATCATGAATGCATGGCGCGCGGCCGGATGTTGCGCGCGAAACGGCTGTTCGCGTTCGCGCAAGGTAACGCATGCATCATGTTCATCCGAACGTTGCGTGGGCGGCCCCGGCCACCACTTTCATTTGAAGCCGAAAGGAGTATCATCTGCGAGATGACCACGATAGCCGGCTTCCGATCGCAGCTGTTTCGTGCCGCCAACGAGGTCCATGACCTCACCCCGGTGCAGGCACAGCGTTTGCTTGAAGGCGCAGTGGCGCTGATCCGCTGCATGCGCGAGCAGACGGGCATGGAACCGAACACCGAAGCGCCGGACGTGACCAACATCCTTCTGGATATTGCCGGTTCCATACCCAAACGGTCCGAGCGCGAAATCCGCAATGCTCTGCTCGAATCCGCCGACATCATCCGGTTGCTGACGATGATCCTGGATTCGCTGGACGAAATGGCCGCGAACGAAGGTCCCTGAGGACTGGGTACTGATCAATCGAAGGAAGGTTTTGGTGGAGCTAAGCGGGATCGAACCGCTGACCTCTTGCATGCCATGCAAGCGCTCTCCCAGCTGAGCTATAGCCCCATATCGGGTTCCGGCTAGGCCGGTCCGGGAAGTTCGTCGAGCTGTTGTGCTCGGCGAGTGGCGGCTTATTACTTCCCCTTTTTGAGGATGGCAAGCCGAAAAATGCGTGGCCTGTGGATTTATTTATTGTCCGGGCCGTTTTTCTCCCGTCCGGGCCACTTTGGCCGAGGACGGGAGCATTTCTTTGTCATTTGAAGCGCTTAGACGTCTTCTTCGTCGTCCGACACGCCGATGAGGTCGCTCATGTCGTCGTCATCGTCTTCGTCGTCGGTCTGCAGGAAGGTGTCGTCATCGTCGTCGCCGTCGATTTCGACGTCGTCGTCGCCGAGATCCGGCAGGTCGTCGCCGCCCGCTGCCTCATCATCGGCATCCTCGAGCGAAACGAGTTCGACTTCGGTGTTCTCTGCGTCGACTTCCGTTACCTCTTCTTCTTCTTCCTTCTCGAGCACCTTGGCGACCGAGGTTTCTTCGAAGAAGGACAGCGGATAGGACTTGCCGGTGTAAGGCGAAACGATCGGATCACTGTTCAGATCGTAGAATTTGCGCCCCGTTTCCGGGTCGATGCGCTTTGTTCCAAGTTCCGGTTTTGCCACAGTCAAAGCCTCTTGAATGGCCGGCCGAGCCGGCGCTTGCCGGAAAGCCGGCGGGTGGAAAGGGTATCAAGCTTATGATGATTAGCCGGTCCCCATAATCGTCTTGGCCGCATCTGTCAAAGACAAATCGCCAAAGCCCCGGCGTTGCTGGCTTTCCGGCTCTTGCCCGCCCCTTGTGGCGCTCCTCGAGCGGCCGCAATTTATGGAAACACGCAGCGAGGGTGTGATAGGAGTGCCGCGGTGCGGGCGCGGTTGTGCCCTTCGGTGAGAACGCCCTTTCGGGCCAGAGGATGCCGCATGTCTCATGGATCGGGCCCGAGACCCGCCACTGCCCGAAAGTCCGCCGATCTGCGCGGCTCGATCCGCATCCCCGGCGACAAGTCGATCTCGCACCGGGCGCTGATGCTGGGCGGGCTTGCTAGCGGCGAGACGCGCATTACCGGCCTGCTACAAGGCGCGGACGTGCTGGCCACCGGCCGCGCGATGCAGGCGATGGGGGCCCGCATTCGTAAGGAGGCCGATACCTTTATCGTCGATGGTGTCGGCAACGGTGCACTGCTTGCGCCGGAAGCGCCGCTCGATTTCGGCAATGCTGGCACAGGCTGCCGTCTGGCGATGGGGTTGGCGGGCGTCTACGACTTCGAAACGACATTCCTTGGCGATGCTTCGCTCAGCCGCCGGCCGATGGCGCGGGTTCTCGAGCCCTTGCGTGAAATGGGCACGCAGGTGAGGGCCGCCGCAGGCGATCGCCTGCCGGTGACCCTACGCGGACCGAAGACGCCTGCCCCGATCACCTATCGCGTGCCCGTCGCCTCCGCACAGGTGAAGTCGGCGGTCCTGCTTGCCGGTCTCAACGCGCCCGGCATCACCACTGTCATCGAACCGGTCATGACGCGCGATCATACGGAACGGATGCTGGAGGCATTTGGCGCCGCGCTCTCTGTCGAGACCGACGTCAGCGGCGTCCGTACGATCCGCCTTGACGGTCGCGGCAAGCTTACCGGCCAGGAGATCGACGTGCCCGGCGATCCCTCGTCCGCGGCTTTCCCGCTGGTCGCAGCCCTGATCGTCCCAGGCTCGGACATCACGATCACCAACGTGCTGATGAACCCGACGCGCACGGGCCTGATCCTGACGCTTAAGGAGATGGGAGGGGATATCGAGGTGATCGGCAGCAGACAGGTTGGCGGGGAGGACGTGGCGGATCTGCGCGTACGGCACTCGGAACTCAGCGGTGTCACCGTTCCCGAAGAGCGCGCCGCCTCGCTGATCGACGAGTACCCGGCTCTCGCCATCGCCGCCGCCTTCGCCGAGGGGAATACCGTCATGGCCGGGCTCGACGAACTGCGTGTGAAGGAGTCCGATCGCCTCGCCGCCATCGCCGCGGGCCTGAAGCGCAATGGCGTCGATTGCGAGGAGGGCGCCTCGTCGCTGGTCGTGCGCGGCCGTCGCGACGGTAAGGGGCTCGGAAGCGCTGCCGGCGCGACCGTAAACACCCATCTCGATCACCGCATTGCCATGAGCTTCCTTATTTTCGGGCTTGCATCCGAACATCCGGTCACCGTCGACGACGTGTCGATGGTCGCGACAAGCTTTCCTGAATTCATGGACCTCATGACCAGCCTCGGCGCGAGGATCGCGTGAGACCCACGATTCCGGCGGTAACAATGAGATGGCTGCTGACACTCGCGGTCGTGGTTGTTCTGACGTTGCTGACGCAGATCGGTGGCGCCGTCTGGATCGTCACTCTTGGGCTCCTGCGTCGAAGGAGAGCCGGCGTTGCCGTATTTCTTGCGTTCTTTCTCGGCCTCTATGCCGCAGGGACCGCGCGCAGCTATACCATCGCGCCGATCTTCAGCCGCGTTCCTCTGCCCTGTTTCGACGACGGCACGTCGCGGCTGAAAATGCAGTCGCCGCTCTTCTGTGTCTTGAACCGCCAATATGTCGTTCCGGAACTGAAGGAAGCGGCCGCTGCCCTGTCACGCCACATGGATCAGGTATTCCCCGGAACGACCACCTTGGCGCTCGACGCCAACTTTCCGTTCTTCGACGGTTTTCCGCTCGTCCCGCATTTGTCCCATTCGGACGGTCGGAAGCTCGATGTCGCGTTCTTCTATCAGGATGCCGAGGGCAACTATAAGGATAAGGCGACCCGCTCGCCGATCGGCTATTTTGCCTTCGAGCAGCCGGGACCCGACAGCATTCTCCCATGCCGGGATCGCGAAGACCTCTTGACCTTGCGCTGGGACTTGGACTTCTTGCAATCGCTGTGGCGGCCCTTGCCGCTGGAAGAAGGCCGGACCGCAGAGGCGCTCCGCTGGCTCTCGGCCGAGGGGAGCGGTTTCGGCATCGAGAAGATTTTCGTGGAGCCGCATCTGGCGCAGAGACTTGGCGTCGAAGCGGAGTCCATTCGGTTTCAGGGTTGCCGGGCCGCCAGGCACGACGACCATATACATATGCAGGTTGGAAAATGACGTTCACCATCGCTATCGACGGACCGGCCGCAGCCGGCAAGGGCACGCTCTCGCGCCGCATCGCCGAGCAATACGGCTTCCATCATCTCGATACCGGCCTCACCTACCGCGCCACCGCCAAGGCGCTGCTCGATGGCGGCTTGCCGCTCGACGACGAGGCGGTCGCCGAGAAGGTGGCGCGCGAGGTTGAACTGGCCGGGCTCGATCGCTCGGTGCTTTCCGCCCACGCGATCGGCGACGCAGCCTCGAAGATCGCGGTCATGCCGGCCGTGCGCCGGGCGCTGGTCGAGGCGCAGCAGGTTTTTTCGCTGCGCGAGCCCGGCACGGTGCTCGACGGCCGCGACATCGGCACGGTCGTCTGCCCGGATGCGCCGGTGAAGCTCTACGTCACGGCGTCACCGGAAGTCCGGGCGAAACGTCGCTATGACGAGATCATCGGCAATGGTCAGCCGGCCGACTACCAGGCGATTTTCGAGGATGTGAAGAAGCGCGACGAGCGTGATATGGGCCGCGCCGACAGTCCTTTGCGCCCGGCCGACGACGCGCACTTGCTTGATACGTCTGAAATGAGTATAGAGGCGGCGTTTCAGGCCGCGAAGTCTTTGATCGATGCGGCCCTGATCAAGAAGATCTGAAGAAGAGCCCATCCCCGACACTGTCAGGATCGCTCTTCTTGCATAAGCCTGAAATTCCGTCCACGCGCCGGATTGTCCCTTCGATGGGGCGGACTGGGTTCAGGCCTGTTCAACACCAGCCCCCGGCGCATATGCGTCTCCCCCGTGAGATGCATGCAGGAGATTCCATGTCTGCTACCAACCCAACCCGTGACGATTTCGCAGCGCTTCTCGAAGAATCCTTCGCGAAGACCGATCTCGCCGAAGGCTATGTTGCCAAGGGCATTGTCACGGCCATCGAAAAGGACGTCGCCGTTGTCGACGTCGGTCTGAAGGTCGAAGGCCGCATCGCTCTGAAGGAATTCGGCGCGAAGGCGAAGGACGGCTCGCTCAAGGTCGGCGACGAAGTCGAAGTCTACGTTGAGCGCATCGAAAACGCGCTCGGCGAAGCTGTTCTGTCGCGCGAAAAGGCTCGCCGCGAAGAAAGCTGGATGCGCCTGGAAGTGAAGTTCGAAGCCGGCGAACGCGTCGAAGGCATCATCTTCAACCAGGTCAAGGGTGGCTTCACCGTCGATCTCGACGGCGCCGTTGCCTTCCTTCCGCGCTCGCAGGTCGACATCCGTCCGATCCGCGACGTCACCCCGCTGATGCACAACCCGCAGCCCTTCGAAATCCTCAAGATGGACAAGCGCCGCGGCAACATCGTCGTATCGCGTCGTACGGTTCTTGAAGAGTCCCGCGCCGAGCAGCGTTCTGAAATCGTTCAGAACCTTGAAGAAGGCCAGGTTGTCGAAGGCGTCGTCAAGAACATCACCGACTACGGTGCGTTCGTCGACCTCGGCGGCATCGACGGTCTGCTCCATGTCACCGACATGGCATGGCGCCGCGTGAACCATCCGTCGGAGATCCTGAACATCGGCCAGCAGGTCAAGGTTCAGATCATCCGCATCAACCAGGAAACCCACCGCATCTCGCTCGGCATGAAGCAGCTCGAGTCGGATCCGTGGGATGGCATCGGTGCGAAGTACCCGGTCGGCAAGAAGATCTCCGGTACCGTCACGAACATCACCGACTACGGTGCGTTCGTCGAGCTGGAGCCGGGCATCGAAGGCCTGATCCACATCTCCGAAATGTCCTGGACCAAGAAGAACGTACACCCCGGCAAGATCCTGTCGACGAGCCAGGAAGTCGACGTTGTCGTTCTCGAAGTCGATCCGACCAAGCGTCGTATCTCGCTCGGCCTCAAGCAGACGCTCGAGAACCCGTGGCAGGCATTCGCGCATAGCCATCCGGCTGGCACCGAAGTCGAAGGCGAAGTCAAGAACAAGACCGAATTCGGCCTGTTCATCGGCCTCGACGGCGACGTTGACGGCATGGTTCACCTTTCCGACCTCGACTGGAACCGTCCGGGCGAGCAGGTCATCGAAGAGTTCAACAAGGGCGACGTCGTTCGCGCTGTTGTTCTTGACGTCGACGTCGAGAAGGAGCGCATCTCGCTCGGCATCAAGCAGCTCGGCAAGGATGCAGTCGGCGACGCCGCTGCTTCGGGCGAACTGCGCAAGAACGCCGTTGTTTCGGCCGAGATCATCGCGATCAACGATGGCGGCATCGAAGTGAAGCTCGTCAACCACGAAGACATCACCTCGTTCATCCGCCGCGCTGACCTGTCGCGTGATCGTGACGAACAGCGTCCGGAGCGTTTCTCGGTTGGTCAGGTTGTCGACGCTCGCGTCACCAACTTCTCCAAGAAGGACCGCAAGATCCAGCTGTCGATCAAGGCTCTGGAAATCGCTGAAGAGAAGGAAGCCGTTGCTCAGTTCGGTTCGTCCGACTCGGGCGCTTCGCTCGGCGACATCCTCGGCGCTGCTCTGAAGAACCGCCAGAACAACGAATAATCGTTGCCTGACGTTTGAAATGGAAAACCCGCGGAGAGCGATCTCCGCGGGTTTTTCTTTCTGACCAAGTCCGAATTGTGAAATCGGCCCCCAGCTCTGGATGGAGCTAGGCCCGAGCTTAAGGCTGAACCGGCGTTTTAGCCGAGACCGCCGAGCCTGCGGTAAAGATCGTAGGCGTCGGGCGTTTCCGGTGCCTCGCCCTCCGGCATGGCTTCGCCGGTCGGCTCTCCGTCGTCCGGATTTCCGTCGCCTCCCTCTTGTGCCGTTTCTTCCTCACCCGCTGCATCTTCGCCCGAGCCTCCGGGCATGCCGCGCGAATGGTCTTCGCCTTCCACCTCGCCGGCGGCCACTGGATAGGGGATCATGGCGAAGGGGATGGCCTCGCGCGGCAGGCCGTTTTCCACCAGCCTGGCGATCATCTGCTGCACCGTCTGCTCGTCCGTGGCGCGTTGCGGGCGAATGTCCGTGGGTCCGCGCGGTGGTGCAGCGGTCTCCTCGGAGCGATCGTCGAGCAGCGACGGCAAGGTCGTGCCGGCGTCCGTTACGGCGCGCTGGCGGGCGGCGGCATCAGCGATGCGCATGCCAGCTTCCTTGGCGGCGGGCTGGGGCTGCGTAGCCGGCTCGTCCGTCTGCTGCGCCGCCGATCCCGGATCGCCATCGGCCGCGCCGGCAGGCAAGGCCACGCTGTCGCGGATGAGCGTCTTGATGGCCTCGGAGAGCACCCGTGCCGAGCGCACCTCCGGATCGTTGCGCCCGGCAGCGGTGGTCCTGTGGCCGTCTTCTTCGTCGGCATCGGGCAGCGGGCCGTAGGTGCCGTCGGGATCCTCGCCTTCGATCGTGTCGGCAGCCTCCATTTCATCGGCGCCATGCGCTTCAAGCGGTGTTGCGGCACTGTCTCCGACGGGCGCTTCCGTCTCGCCGTGTCCGACTTCGCCGGATTGCAGGTCCTGCTCGGCCTCGGCGATGGGGCCAGACAGCGATGCCGCTTCCGCGATCTCGCCTTCGCCCGCAAGCAGCGAGGCCGCGCTCCCGATCGGCGTGTCGCCCGATGAAGCGCTCTTCGCGGCATTCGCGCGCGCGTCGCCCCGCTCCGTGGGCTTTTCGCTTCCGCTCTTTGATGGCGCTTCGGTTCCGGCCGCGTCCAGATCCTCGCCCTGCGGCTCGGTCACATCGTTGCCGACGCCAAAGGTCTTGCGCAGCACAGCCTGTAGAAGTGCGACTTCACCACCGAGCGGCGTGCGTGCCGCGGTCTGGCTGAACGGCAGCGCCGGCTGGAGCGAGGGGTTGCGCAGGATGACGTCGCGCGCCTGCGCCGGCATGGGTGTCGCGGTGCCGCCCGGCGCGCTCGTGCCGTTGCGGATCGCCGGCAGGTCCGCTAGCAGGCCGACGCGGATTGAAAGATTGCGCCCGCCAAGCTGACGCTCCAGAAGCAGCCGGTCGGACGTCGGCATCGATTCGAGGAAGGCCACCAACCGCCGGACGAAATCGCGGCCGCCCTCCTGCGGGAGTGGCGGGAACTTCAGGATGCGCGCCAGATCCTCCATCAGCCGCACCAGCGCGTCCTTCGAAAGGATCTCACGACCGGAAAGATGCCGCGTCAGCGCATCGAGGATCTTCTGTATGGCTTCGCCACGCTGGCTGGCGGTCAATGGTGCTGCAGGCTGCAGCGTCCTTGCGCTCGTCTCTTCCGTGGGGGCCGCGGTTCGAGCCGCCTGGATGGGTATCAGCATTCTGGTCTCCATCTCGCTTGACCTCGGTTTGACCATTCGTCGTGGAACGACGAAACGCGCTCGGGCGCGGTCCGATTTTTCGGCTTGCGCGCGACTTTCTGTTCATGACTTGCGGGTTGGCGCCTCATGCGCGTCGTGGCGAATGGCCAGACAGCCGCGGCTCGGCCGCGGATAGGAGAATCGGCATGATGGTTCGAGGTTAGGGCAAAGAGGTTTATGAATTCTTAACCATGTTTCGGCGCCCTGCATGTCGCAGCCCGGCTTGCGGACGGGTCTGCAAGGCCTATCTTTAAGGGAGCCGCTCTGCAGGCTCGAATGGTGTCTGTGCCAGGAGTTTCGGATGACAGTCCGTCCCCCAAAAGCCCTAGGCCCGAACTTCTCGACGGCCGGCGCCTTCAACGTGCTCGAATACGAATTGATGTCCGAGCGCGCCGATGCGCTTGGCCGGCATGGCCTCAAGGTCGAAAAGGCGCTTGCAGCGCTTGCGGCATTGAAGGGAGATGTGGCGAGGGATCTACGCGAGCGGGTGCTCGACGAGGCGGCCGATGCCGTATGGGCCTTCCTCATTCAGCGGGAGATTTGCGGCCTGCGTGACAGCCGCGATGTGGTTCGCCGCTATGGCATACCCAAGGAGGTCATGGCGCGGCTCGGCATCGTGCGCCGAACGCCGTCAGAGGCTTAGCGCAGCGAGCCTATAGAGGCCGTTGTCGTCGAAGCGCAAAAAGGGGTCGGCTGCCGTGCGTTGGTCGGCGATATCTTCCATCTCGTCCTTGAGGTGGAGCGCCCGCAGATGCTGCTCCTCTTCGTCGAGCGACAGCTTGTCGGTTCTGCGCGTCGGGTCACCGCGCAGGCTGTTGAGCTGGGCTTCCTCGGTCGACGCAGGCTCCGTCGCGCTCTTCAGGCGGTCGACGGCATTTGCGGCTTGTGCAGCGCTTTGAGGTCCCTTGTCACTCGTTTCGCCGAGCGCAACCTTCAGTGCGTCGTTTTCCGGGCCGCCGGGGTTCTTGAGCGCCTCGACCAGCTCCGTAAGCGATAGTCCGAGCTTGTCGAGCCCCAGTTCTTCCTCGATTTTCGCAATTGCGGGCGATTCCAGCTGCTTCAGCTGGTTCTCGATTTCCCTTGCAAAGGCGGAATCGGACCTGAATGTTTCGCGCTCGATGTCGAAAAATTTTCCGACCTCACGGATGAGCACGGCGCGGTTGTTGTTGGCGTCGTTGCGAGCATGATCGAAGAAGTAGCCGTTGATCTTCTCGTTGGCGGCCTTTTGAGCGCCATCGGGCTCGACCTGCGCCCTCAGGAGCCGGTCGTCCTTTGTACCCTTGGCCTTTTCTTCTTCCTCCGTCTGCCGTTTTTCGATGTCCTTGAGGATCGAGCCGACCAGATTGGTCGTCGCGGTGGCGGCAGATTGCTGGGTCGGAAGCAGCATGATTCATCCTGGCAGCACAGTGGATCGTTTTGAAACGGTAGGCTCTTGCAGTTAATGCCGGTTTAACTGGCGCTGCCGAGATGTTGGGGCACGCAAGCGCCGGTGATGGCGCGCAAAACTTCCAGCTCCCGCTAATGCGGGTCGGAGAGAAGGTGCGCAGGCGGTACGGCCAGGCCGCGCCCCAATCAGGGCGCTAGAGCGTTTCTCGTGCGTTCATGCGGACGCGCCGCGCTCTAGCGATAGGGCGAATAGCAGACCTTGTAAGCGCCGCCGTAGCTCAAGAACCGGTTGGTTGCCGGATTGTAGGAACGGTAGCGCGACAGGCACCAGCTGACATGGGCGTTGCCGCCACCGACATACCGATCGCGATAGTAGTAGTTGCCGCCGTAGTAACGGCGGGGATAATAGCCGCGATTGTAGCCGTAGCGGGGATAGTAGCCGTAGCGGGGGTAGTATCCGCCGCCATAGTAACCGCCACCGTAGTAGCCGCCCGAGCCGAAGTAGAGGGTCAGGCCGGAGCCGCCATAGTAGGGGCTACCCCATCCGCGTCTGTAATAGGGGCCTCCCCAACCGCCTCGCCAGCCGTATCCGCTATATCCGCCGTAACGGCGGTGGTAATACTGCACATTCTGGACGTCGCCTTGTGCCTTGATCTGAAGGTCGGGCGCCTGAAGCGGCATCGCCTGCACAGGTCCGACGGGGGTGATCAGGGAGGCGGCGGCCAAGCTGCAGCCGATAACGAAATTGCGAAATCCCGTCATTTTGTCCTCGCTTTCGGAAAGCACTGCCTTCCGGTTGTGTCCCTGCCTGTATTACGTTTTCTTTTCTTGGTTTATTCATGGCAACGGGCAAGGAGCGCGTGGCGGAGAGCCACCGGATTTCCGTCCGTGCGTTGTCATGTCCAGAATGCGCCGGTCCGTGCCGCGCGTCACTGTAATATTTGCCCTGTTTTCCCCGAAACTGGGCAGCGGAGAATGCGATGCAGTTGAAGTTTGGTACCAGCGGCCTGCGTGGCCTTTCAGAGGAACTGAAGGGTGAGCCTTCGGCCCGCTACGCGACCGCGTTTGCGCGCTATCTTCTGACGTCCGGGCGCAGCCAGCCGGGTGACCCGATCGTGATCGCCCGCGACTTTCGCGATTCGAGCCCGGAAATCGCGGCAGTCTGTGCCTCGGCACTCGCGCGCGAAGGACTGCGCGTCTTCGATTGTGGCACGGTGCCGACGCCGGCGCTTGCGCTCTATGGCCGCGAATGCGGAGCCGCTGGTCTGATGATCACCGGCTCCCATATCCCGGCTGATCGAAACGGCATCAAGTTTTATCGGCCGGACGGCGAGATCGACAAGGAAGATGAGGTCGCCATCAGCCGGATTGCCGATGAAATCGCCGGGCAGATCGAGCCGGTCGCCAATCAGGGGATTGGTGAGGACCATGCGTCCCGCGCAGCCATGCTCTTCATCCAGCGAAACCGGCAGTTGTTGCCCGCCGGCGCGCTCGCCGGCCTCAAGGTCGGCGTCTACCAGCACAGCACCGTCGCGCGGGATCTTCTCGCCGATCTGATCGCCTTCTTTGGCGCCGAGGTCGTCGCCCTTGGACGTTCGGAACACTTTATCCCCGTCGATACCGAAGCGGTGTCCACCGACACGATCGAACGCCTTCAGGAATGGGCCCGCGAACACCGGCTCGATGCGATTGTATCGGCGGACGGCGACGGCGACCGGCCGCTGGTCGCGGACGAGAACGGCTTGCCGCTGCGCGGCGATCTCCTCGGGCTGATTGCCTGCGGCTTCCTCGGTGCTACGCTTGCCGTCACGCCGGTCACCTCGAATTCGGGCCTGGAGCGCAGGGAAGGGCTCTCCGTGCTGCGCACCCGCGTCGGGTCGCCCTTCGTGATCGCCGGAATGCAGGAGGCCCTGGACGAGGGGTCGACCAAGGTCGCCGGCTTCGAGGCCAATGGCGGCACGCTGGCGGCCAGCCCCTTCGTCGTCAACGGCGCAACCCTCCAGCCGCTGCCCACTCGCGACTGCGTCCTGCCGATCGTCGCCGCACTGGCTGCGGCGGCAGAGGCCAAACTCTCGCTGTCGGTGCTGGCCGCCTCCTATCGGCTTCCCGTGGCGCTCAGCGACCGGCTCGAAAACTTCCCGGTCGAAACCAGCGCCCGCCTGATGGCCTATTTGCGCGGCGGCGACGAAAATCTCGCGGCATTCCTGGCGCCGATCGGTCGGCCGGTCGCCGTCAGCGATATCGACGGGCTGCGGGTGACGCTTGACGACGGTCGCATCATTCATTTCCGCCCCTCCGGAAATGCACCGGAGATGCGTTGCTATGTCGAGGCGGACACGGCCGAGGCGGCCGAGCGACTGCTGTCGAGCGGTCTATCCACAATCCGGCATTGGGCAAAAACCGCCTCGAACTGAGTTTTTTGTCCTCCGACACGAAAACTTCAAAAAGCCTGTTGACACTTCGACTCGAGCCTTTTACACACCCGCTCGTCGCCCAGATGGCGGAATTGGTAGACGCGCCAGCTTCAGGTGCTGGTACTCGAAAGGGTGTGGAGGTTCGAGTCCTCTTCTGGGCACCAAATTCCCAAACCAAATCTTTGATTTGGTTCTGAAAAACCCCGGTTCGCCGGGGTTTTTTCGTTTCTGGCGTTTGGCCGGATTCCGTGGCGATTTCCTGCCTTCCGAGCCTCAATCTTCGACCAGAATGGTTGCATGCCCAGGATATTTTCGCGTGGTGCGCCTTGAAGCTTGGGCCGGCAACATTGATATTCTATCGGCTATGAAGGGCAGGCTTTCCGCGTGAGGGCCGTCCCCATGTTATCGTCCGCCGGGGCGGCGGCTTTGAGAAGGACGAAGCGATGTCTGAGACACGTCGCAAGCTGACGACCATATTCTCCGCGGACGTCCAGGACTACACGCGGCTGATGCGCGCCGACGAGGAGGGCACGCTCGCCACGTTGAAGCGCCATCGCGATGCGATGGGAAGGCTCATCGAGGCGCATGAGGGCCGTGTCGTCAACACCTGGGGTGATGGACTGATCGCCGAGTTTCCGAGCGTCGTGGAAGCGCTGCGAACCGCGATCGACGTGCAGAACGAACTCGCCGGCTGCAACGAGAAATGCGCGGCCGACGAGCAGATGCTGTTTCGCATCGGCATCAATCTCGGCGACGTGATCGCCGAGGGCGACGATCTCTACGGCGACGGCGTCAATGTTGCAGCCAGGCTGCAGGCGTCCGCGCCGGCTGGCGGCATCGTCATCTCCAACACCGTGTACGACCAGGTGCGCAACAAGGTCGCCGTCGGTTTCGATTTTCTGGGGCCTCTTGAGGTCAAGAACATCGATGGCGGTGTGCCGAGCTATGCTGTGCGCATCGGCGCGGACGATCCCCGTCCGACCTTTGCCGCAGAGACCTTCGGCCGCCGTGCTGAAGCAGCCGCTGCCGAGGCGGCCAAGCCGCGTCCGGAGCCGGTGGGCGTGATTGCGGCAATCAGGAGCGGATCGCTCCCGGTTCTCTACATCGTTGCCGCTGGCTTGGTCGCTCTCAACCTGTTGACCTGGAACGGAACCTTCTGGTCCGTCTGGCCGCTGCTTGGCCTCGCCATCCTTGCCGGCCTTGCCTGGATCAAGACCAACCCGTGGGTGGACCGCAGCATCGGCATACTGGTGCTCTCGGGATTGGTGCTTCTCACCATCAATCTCTTGACCTGGCGCGGCGTCTTCTGGGCCGTCTGGCCACTGCTCGCCTTCGCCGTGGTCGGCGGCATTCGCTGGGTCACCCGGCAGAACCGCCGCCTCGGCTCCTGACGTCTATTCGCGGCTTTCGGAGCCGGCCGACAAATTGTCGTGTGTCTTCGGGCCGTCATCGAGGGCTTCCGGCTCTTTCGGCTCCGCGCCCAGCACTTCGTAAATCTCCAGGGCCGAGGCTCGGCCCTTGGCCTGCGCTGTGCCGAGCGGCCGGAAGCGGATCGTGCCACCCGTATGGGCAACGACCGCGCCGCTCGCCATGATCATCGTGCCGTAGTTCTTGTTCATGCCCTCGAGGCGCGAGGCGACGTTCACCGTGTCGCCCATGGCGGTATATTGCAGCCGCTCCTTGGCGCCGACATTGCCGACGACGGCGGTGCCGGTGTGAATGCCGAAGCGTGTGCGGAACTCCGGCAGTCCTTTCTTGCGCTGTGCTTCGTTGAAGATGCTGAGGCGCTGCTGGACCGCGAGCGCGCACCGACAGGCATTCTCGGCGTGTTTGTCGTCCGGTGCCGGGGCGTTCCACATGGCAAAGACCGAATCGCCGAGGAACTGGATGATCGTGCCGTCGTGCTCGCCGACCGTCTCGCTGAAGATATCGAAATACTCCGACAGCATCGCCACCACCTCCTCGGGCGAATGCCGTTCGCTGAGCGTGGTGAAATCGTAGATGTCGGTGAAGAGCGCGGTGACTTCCTGACGCCAGGCGGAGCGGCCGCTGAAATGGCCGGATTCGATGCCCTTGCGCACCAGTTCCTTCGGCACATAGAGCGCAAAGGTGAAGATTGCATCGCGGGCCCGGTTCATGGCGCCGCCGAGGGTCGAGATTTCGCTGACATGCGAGGAAACATCGATCGGGGTGGTGAAGTCGAGGTCCTGCAGCCGGTTGGCGCTGGCGGTCAGCTGGTTGAGCCCCTTGGTAATCAGATGCGCCAGCACCAGCGAGGCGAGTACCGCCAAGGCTACCACGGCCCCGGAAATCGCCAGCCCCTGAACGAGCGTCTTGTTGGCGTCCGCCATCAATTCGTCGAGCGGTGCGGCCACCACGGCGCGGTTGCCGGAGAGAAGCAGCGCGGATTCGAGCGGCGTTACCATGACAAGGTAGGTGCGGTCCCCGACCTGGACGAAGTCGGCCTTGCCGGGCGCTGGTGGATGTTGGCGGATGCTCTGGATCAGCGGGTCGCTGTCGGCCTGCACGATCGGGGCGTCCTTGTCCTTGGCAGCCATGATGCGTCGCATCATCACCCGGTCGGAATGGATGATCGGCCGGCCGACGGCATCGAGGATGAAGGACACCGAACCAGCAGTCAGCCGTTCGCGGGCGAGGAAGTCGGTGATCGTATCGAGCACGACATCGGCGCCGATGACGATCTGCGGATTGCCGCGATGCGCCTGCGAGATGGTCATGCCCAGTGTTTCGGTGGTGGCGCTTTCATAAGGGCCGGTCGAGACCGCGGCCTTGCCGTTGACGGCCGCGCGATACCAGGGCCGCGTGCGCGGGTCGAAGCTCGATGGCGGTAGCCGCCGTTCGGAGAATTGCGTGCCGTCCTTGTCGACGAAGAGAACGCGCTGGAGCGGCTTGCCGTTTGAGTCCCTTTCCATCGAGCGCACCGCAATGGCGGCGCCACGGGGCGCGTCGAGCGCCATGCGCCAGGCAACCTGCTTGAGGTCGACGACCTGAAAGAAGGCGCCGTTGGGATAGCCGACATAGACCCCATCGATGTGCGGCGAGCGGGTGATGCCTTCACGAAGCACCGCCACCTTGTCGTTCATGCGTTCAGGCGGGGGCACGAGGAAGGAATTGGCGACGGAGGAGACGAGATTGACGAGGGCGGAAGTGTCGCCCGAGAGCACGCCCAGCCGGTCGACAAGGCGGTTCATGAAGCCGCGCATGTTGGCCTCGGCATCAGCGATCGCGGCGTTGCGCGAGCGATGGTAGTCGAGCCCGACAAGCGTCGCGGAAACGACGATCAGCATGGCGACCATGACGAGGCTGAACAGCGATCGCAGCGAACTGTTCCAGCCATCGCGTGCTTTGCCTTGTCGAGCGCCGGGCGCCGTGTCTACCATCGCGTTTCTCTGATCCGTAACGATGCCTCGGCGACGACCTTAACGTGCAAGGTTGATCGCATGTGCAAGAAAAGTTAAATGCGAATCCCATAAAACACGTTAATCGGCGGGATGCACGATCCCGCCGAGATCCGCAGCGAAAAATGTCTCAGTTCACCGTTACCGGCTTCGAGCGCATGCGCGCGACGGTTTCGCGCTCGGCACGCTTGCAGCGCATCGGTGGCAGGCCGCGATCCATCAGGTCCATGTCTTCGAGCACCATGTCGCCCATTTTCTTGAAGGCGCTGTCGAGCGCGCCGGCGCGGTGCGCCGAACGCAGGAAGCCCGGCAGGCGGCGAACGGGATGGTCGAGGGGCAGGGGTTCCTCCGGAAAGACGTCGCTCGCCGCCACGATATGGCCGCTTGCGACCGCGGCCATCAGCGCCTCGAAATCGACGACGCCGGCGCGACTGAGGAGAATGAAGGCAGCACCCGGACGCATGCGGGCAAACGCCTTCTCGCCAAGGAAGCCTTCGTTCTCGCTGGTAACGGAAGCAACGACGAAGACGAAGTCGCTTTCGCCCAGCACGGTCTCGAGCGATGCCGGTTCAACGCCATTGTCCCGCAGGATCGAGGCCGGCATCCAGGGGTCGAAGACGCGGATTTTCGCCCGGAAGCCGGAGAGCACGCGGTTCAGGGCCTTGCCGAGATCGCCGAAGCCGATGATGCCGATCTCGGAGCCGGAAAGCAGGCGCGCCGAACGGTTGCCATCGCCACCCCAGAGTTCGCGGCCTTCACGGAAGGAAAGGTCGGCGTCGACGACGCCGCGGGCGATGTTGAGCGCCATGGCGAGGCCGAGTTCCGCCACCGGCTCGGCAAAGACCTGCCCGGTGGTCACCACATGGATGCCGCGCTCGAACAGCACCTCATAGGGCATGTTGTTGATCAGGTTGCTTTCGACGTTGAGGATCGCCTTCAGCTGGCTCATGCGCCTGAGGGTGGCGTGGTCGAGCGGGGGCTGGCCGATGATGTAGTGGGCGTTGCCGAGCACGTCGTCGCCAAGGCCGGCGATATCCTCCGGGTCCGCTTCGACGATGCGGTAGCGGCGATGCAGGTCCTTGAGGGTTTCCGGTGTGAAGATGAGATCGAGCGTGCGTGGTGCGGGTGCACTGATGGCAAGCGGCCGGTTGTCGGGCATGGTTCCTCCCACTGCAGGTTTCCTTTGATCGGGTCGATCGAAGGATAAAAACATGCAGCACCTCAAAGCGCTACCGTGACCTTTGCGCGGCGCTGAGACGGAGGACGCCCATGCTCTGGCCGTGAGGCTAGGAACAGTTCCGCCGCTTGCCAAGCGGCGTGGCGGTCCCGATGCTGTCTTCGCACGAGGATTGCTTGTCGTGTTTTTGCTTAGTAGCCGAGACCACGCTTCTGCCGATAGAGCGAAGGCGGCAGGTCGCTGCCCTGGAAGACCGGCCCGTCGCCACGGCGGCAGTTGTAGATCGTGTCGTAGATGGGGCCGCCGCGGGCCGACGATTCGAACGGATAGTTTCGGTCGACAAAGGTCTGCTCGCATACGGTTTGGTCGCCACCACCATTCAACGGATCCATCTGGCGCACGCCCGGCAGGTCCCGATAGGTCTGCGCCGGTGCCGGCATGGCCGTCAGCCCGATCGCCAGCGCGAGCGTGGAGAGAGCGAGGGCGGGTTGAAAAGACGTCATCGTCAGGACTTTCAAAGGGCAGCCGGCGGGCGGAACGTGACAACGGTATCGCCGACGCCAAACTTGCGCTATAGGCCACACCACTTCGTTTGATCTGGGGATTTTCGATGGCGAATGCAATACGGTTCCATGAAGGCGATATCTCCGCAGCCGACGCCGACCGTTATCGAGGCGCAATCGCGATCGACACGGAAACGCTCGGCCTCATCCCCCGCCGTGATCGCCTTTGCGTGGTGCAGCTGTCTCCGGGCGACGGTACGGCCGACGTGATCCGCATCGCAGCCGGCCAGAAGCAAGCGCCGAACCTCGTCGCCATGCTTGCCGATCCGGCCCGTCAGAAGATCTTCCATTTCGGCCGCTTCGATATTGCCGTCCTCTTCCATACCTTCGGGGTGACGACGACGCCGGTCTTCTGCACCAAGATCGCCTCGCGGCTGACCCGCACTTACACCGATCGCCACGGCCTCAAGGACAACCTCAAGGAAATGCTCGACGTCGACATTTCCAAGCAGCAGCAGTCGTCCGACTGGGCAGCAGAGACCCTGTCGCAGGCGCAGCTCGAATATGCCGCCTCCGACGTGCTGCACCTGCATGCGCTGCGCGACAAGCTGACGGCGCGCCTCATCCGCGACGGTCGCATCGAGCATGCCGAAGCCTGCTTCGCCTTCCTGCCGACGCGCTCCAAGCTTGACCTGCTTGGCTGGGACGAGACGGATATCTTCGCGCACAGCTGAGTTGCGCGGGGCTGTTATGGCGTCAGGTAAAGGACGACCGCATAACGTGCGGCCTTGCCGATGGTGACGAACAGCAGGAACAGCGGCAGCTTCATGCGCAGCAATCCGGCGACCAGCGTCAGTGGGTCGCCGATGACCGGCAGCCAGGAAAGAAGCAGCACCGGCTGGCCGTAGCGGGCAAAGAGCGCCTCTGCCTTTTGCCGATTGGTGGGCGAAACCGGAAACCACCGGCGCCCCTCGAAGCGGATCAGAAAACGCCCGAGCGCAAAATTGACGACGGCGCCGAGCACGTTGCCTGATGTCGCGGCGATGAAGAGGGCAGGGCGGCTCGTTTCGCCGTGCAGGGCGGCGGCCACGATCGCAGCTTCCGACATGCCGAAAAGCAACGTCGCCGACAGGAAGGCCGCGGAAAAGACGCCGGCAAGAATTCCGAAATCCAGGATCAGCTCCTGTCCGTATGACCGAGATCGCGCTCCGGCTCGATGATGTCGCGGATGCGCTGCTTCAGTTCCTTCGGCCCGGGGAAACCGCCGTCCCGCTTGCGCTCCCAGATGAGCGCGTCATCGACGCGGATCTCGAAATTGCCGCCGGTGCCGGGAATGAGCGCCACTTCGCCGAGCGACTGCCCGAACGTCTGCAGCAGTTCCTGCGCCATCCAGCCGGCGCGAAGCAGCCAGTTGCACTGGGTGCAGTAAAGGATGGTGATGCGCGGCTTCTGGTCCATCGGGTGTCTCGGATGTGCTTCGGGCGGCGACCATAGCGGTCGCCTCAGTTGGAAACAACTGCGTTCCGGGGGCTCATGCTCACGCTGCGCTCACACGATTGTCAACCAATTTAGTCATGTTTTTATCGGCGGATAGCTTGCTTTGCGCGGTCGTCGCGGCGAGACAATGCGGCATTGCACAAATTGTCGCACCCAACCGCCGGAGAGGCCCCTTAATGACCGACGTCACCGTTTCCAGTTCCCGCCCGCGCGCCATCCTGCCGGCGCTGGAAAAGATCTATCTGCCGCTCAATACATCCGCCGAAACGCTGTTGCGTGTGCTCGCCGGCGCTCTGCTTGCGGTTCACGGTTTTGGCAAGATCACCAATCCCTTCGGCGCGATCGGCATGGTCGAGGGCCTCGGCTTCTATCCCGGCGTCTTCTGGTCGCCGCTGCTCGCCGCGACCGAATTCTTCGGCGGCATTTTGATCGCGATCGGTTTGTTGACGCGCCCGGCTGCCTTTGCCGGCATGATCGTTCTGCTCGTCACCGTCTACTTCCATGGCATCGTGCAGGGTGAGGGCCTCTTCGGCGCAGAGAAGTCGATCCTCTGGGCAGCGATCCTGTTCTTCTTCGCCATCCGCGGCGCCAACAGCCAGTCTGTCGACGCCAAGCTCGGCAAGCAGTTCTGATCGAATGAACGACGCTTAGAAAAACGGGGAGGCGGTGAAAACCGGCCTCCCCGTTTTCGTCTTGCAGCTGGTGAGGCTTTCGCCGTCGCGACCTCTCAGGCGCTTTCCTTCGCCGTCACGCTGCGAATGGTCATCCGGTGGACCTTGCCCGACCGGTCCTGCCAGTCGATCGACTGGCCGACGGAGAGCCCGATCAGCGCCGCGCCGACAGGGGTCAGCACAGAGATGCGGCCGGCCTCGATATCGGCCTCGCCGGGATAGACGAGCGTCACCTGCTTGGCAAAACCATTGTCCGCCTCGAAGGCGACGGTGGAGCCCATCTGCACGCTGTCGGCGGGCAGCGCGTCGGGCGCGCCGACCCGGGCGCGGTCGAGTTCAAAGAGCAGTGCCTCGGCCACATCAGGCACGCGCTCGAGCGCGGAGGAGGCGAGCGCCGTCAGCCGCTTGTGGTCTTCGGCATTGATGATGATCGGGGGAAGTTTCTTGCGGGTTGCCGCCATGATGGGACCTGACACGTTCAATCGAAGCGCACGACAGGGCGCAATCGAATAGGTTTTCTGGAGATTAGGCGCTCGTTCAGCCGCGCTCGGAAATTTCTTCTGCCGACGCGAAAGGCTCCCCTGACCCGGAGAGCGCAAGCGTCCGGGCTGGGGTCAGGTTCCTGCGATCGGGCACACCCGGAAGCAGCAATGAGAAGAAATCGTCGGCATCATCATGCCCCAAGGGTCGGAAAGTTCGCTCACGAAGTCAAGGCCCGCATGAACCCGTCCGCATCATCGCATCGCTATGCGACCTCTTGAACAGTGGCCGCGCTCGTGGTCAATCTCCACGGTCGATGCGAAGGGAATGCGATGATGCGGGTGCTGGTGGTTGAAAACATGGCGAAGACCGAGCTCGGCCAAGTCGGCACGGCGCTTCGCGAGGCAAAGGCCGAGATCGAGATCCGCCGCGCCTATCTCGGCGAGGCCGTTCCTGAAACACCGGAAGGATACGACGCACTGGTGGTGCTTGGCGGCGAGCAGAGCGCGCTCGACGATGCCGCCTATCCCTATCTGCCTGATCTTGCCGCGCTGATGCGCCGCTTCGGTGACAGCGGCCGTTCCGTGCTCGGCATCTGCCTCGGCAGCCAGCTTCTCGCCCGCGCCTATGGGGGCCGGAACCTGCTGGGCGAGGCCAAGGAGTTCGGTTGGTGCGAGGTGCAGGTGCGCGGCGAAGGCGCCGAGGACCCGGTCCTTTCCAGCGTCGGTGAGAGCTTCCCGATCTTCCAGTGGCACGGAGATACTTTCACGCTGCCCGAGGGGGCTGTCCATCTCGCCGAAAACGCCGTCACCCGACATCAGGCCTTCCGCGTCGGCCGCGCCGCCTACGGCACCCAATTCCACTTCGAGGCCGACACACACCTGGTCGAAGACTGGAACCGCGCTTTCCCGGACACCATCAAGCGGCTCGATCCGACCTGGCTTGCCCGCTATCGCGAACACGCCGCGCGCCACGGCCGCCAGGCGGATGCCGCGGGCCTGTCTCTTGCTCGCGCCTGGGTCGCGACGATCGTTCGCCATCAGGGCGGCGCGGTGAATGAGGGACCGGCGTTGGAGGAGGTTACCGGATGAGCGAGGCACTAAACGGCGGCTGCTTCTGCGGCCGGATCCGCTATCGGCTGAAGGCGGCGCCGATGTTCGTCAACTGCTGCCATTGCAGCGATTGCCAGCGCCAGGTCGGTAGCGCCTTCGTCGTCAACGGCGTGATCGAGCGCGACAACATCGAACTCATTGAGGGCGAGCCGGTCGTCGTGACGCTTCCGACGGACAGCGGCCGTCCGCATGATGTCTACCGCTGTGCCGAATGCCAGACGGCCCTCTGGAGCGACTACGGCCGGCGCGGCTGGCTTTCCTTCGTCCGGATCGCAAGCCTTGACCGCCCGTCGGACTTCCCGCCGGATGCGCATATCTTCACCCGCTCCAAGGTTGCTTGGCTGTCGCTCGAGGGCGGCGCACCGGCTTTCGAGATTTATTACGACATGAAGACGATGTGGCCGCCGGAAAGCCTGGCACGGCGCGAAGCCGCGGAAGCGAAAGCAAAAGCGTGACAGCCAGCGAACGCGACAAGATGGCAGCCGGAGAATGGTACACCTGCCTCGTCGACGAACTCGAGGCGCTTCGGATGACGGCACGCAATGCTGTCCATCAGCACAACGCCATGGCGCCGACCGAGCGTGGAAACATGGCGCCGGCGCTGCGGGTGCTGTTCGGTGCGGTCGCTGACGACGTCTTCATCGAGGCGCCATTCCATTGCTCCTACGGCATCAACATCCACCTTGGCGCCCGCGTCTATCTCAATGCCGGCTGCACGATCCTCGACAGCGGCCGCGTGGCGATCGGGGCGGGAACGATGCTGGGGCCGAACGTGCAGATCTATTGCGCCGAGCACCACAGGGATGCCGTGCTTCGCGGCCAAGGCCTCGAAGTCGCCAAGCCGGTGACGATTGGTGCCGATGTCTGGATCGGCGGCGGCGCGATCATTCTCGGCGGTGTCACGATCGGGGATGGCGCGATCGTCGGTGCGGGCTCGGTGGTGACGAAGGACGTGGCGGCCGGCGCCGTGGTCGCCGGCAACCCGGCGCGGCCGCTCCGCCGCGCGTCGATGTAAGACGATTGGAGAAGGACAATTTTCGATGACGAATGAGATGAAGACGATCCACGTGCGCCCGGCGCGGCCAGAAGATGCACCTGTGTTGTGCGCTTTCCTCAACGAGATCATCGCGATCGGTGGCACCACGGCCCATCAGACGCCGTTCACGCCTGAGAGCTTCGTGGCGCACTATCTCGCCGGCCCGGGCTTCGTCAGCTGCTTCGTCGCCGAGGACGATGCGGGTGAGCCTTGCGCCTTCCAGGCGCTGGACCGCTGGGACGGCATACCGCAGGATTGGGCCGACATCGGCACGTTCTCGCGCCCCGACAACAAGGTGCCCGGCGCCGGCACGGCGCTCTTTAAGGCCACCTGCGACTTCGCCCGCTCGATTGGCCTGAAAGCCCTCAACGCCACCATCCGTGCGGACAATGTCAGCGGGCTCACCTATTACGGCAAGATGGGTTTCGTCGACTACAAGGTCGACAAGGCGGTGCCGCTGAAGGACGGGCAGTTGGTGGATCGCATTTCGAAGCGGTACGTGCTTGAGGACGGATGAGGCGAGCACTGCCGCTCTGGCAGCGCCACCCTCCCGGTCTTCATCCCCGGGCCCGAAGTTCAGTCCGGGGAGGCAGCTGACATCATAGGCTGGATCGGTCTTGCGGAGATCGGCCCCACGCCTTGGCGAGAGGCGTCGGCGATAAAAGAGCGCCGACGCTCGCAAAGGGCATCTCTTGAAAGCGTGCCGCTCTAACGGCAGCTTCTGTTCACCATGGCAATGATCGTCTCGTAAAGCTCGTCCTGAGCCTCGTCGGCGGTGATTTCGCTCGTCGCTGCAGCGTGGGACAAGCCATCGGCTGCGCCGAGCATTGCCCAGAAACCGGCCTGTGCGATGCCCCTCTGCCCGATGAACGGGCCCAGCACCTTTCGGCACTTTTCGATATAGACCAGCTGATAGTCCCGTTTGATGGCCGCAAGCTCGGGCGAGCCGGCGAGGGCCGCCAGCACGCCGGGCATCTCGCGACCCTGCGTGAGCACGCAGTCGACATAGGAGGCGGCAATCGTCCTGACTGTCGCTTCCAGCGTTGGGTCGCTCGCGGCAATGGCAGCGTCCATCACCACCGTCTGGCGCAAATCAAAATCCTGGTAGAGCGCGGCGAGCAGTCCGTTGCGTGTTCCGAAATGATCATAGACGACCGGCTTGGCGACGGCCGCTTCCTCGGCCAGGCGCGGCAGCGTCAGCACATCGGTCCCTTCCTCGCGAACGAGCCTCCAGGCGACGTCCAGCAGCTGGCGTAGCCGCTGCTCGCGGGTGAGGCGAACGCGTTTGGCGGTGACCGTGTCTCTTTCCATGGTGCTTGACATAACTATATACCAAAAGTAACTTACCTTAAGTATATAGAAGATATCTCCCAACCGCAACCATCCGCCTGCCTGACGGGCGGCGGCCGAAGCGGCATGCCGACGCGTGCCGTTTGCAAAGGATTCGTGCCCAATGACTGACGTCTCACTCCCTCACTCCCAAGGCCGAAGCGCATGGCTCGGCCTCATCGCCGTGCTGCCACTGGTCCTCATCGTGGCCATGGATGGCTCCATCCTCTATCTCGCCATGCCGCGCGTGACCTCGGCTCTCTTGCCCACCGCCGACCAGGCGCTCTGGATCCTCGATATCTACGGTTTCGTCGTCGGTTCGCTGCTGATTGCCTTCGGCAATATCGGCGATCGCTACGGGCGGTTGAAGCTGATCATGATCGGCGCGGGGATCTTCGGTGCAGGATCGCTCGGTGCGGCCTATGCGCAGTCGCCCATGGCGTTGATTGCTTCCCGGGCGCTCATGGGGCTCGGCGGCGCGACATTGCTGCCCTCGGGGCTGGCAATCGTCAGCGCGCTGTTTCCGGATCCGCGACTGCGGGCGCAGGCGATCGGCATCTTCGCCGCCACCTTTGCAGCCGGCTTCGCCATCGGTCCGGTTATCGGCGGCATCCTGTTGCAGCGGCTCGAGTGGGGCGTGGTGTTCCTGATCAACGTTCCCGTCGTGCTCGGCTTCCTGGTCGCCGCACCCATTCTGCTTCGCGAGGTGCGCTCCACGCCCTATGGCCGCATTGACCTGCCAAGCCTTGTCCTGTCCTTTGCCGGTATCCTGCTCACCACCTATTCGCTGAAGACCGCGGCCGCCTACGGCTTCACACCGCTGCAGACGCTTGCCGGGATCGTCGGCGTCCTCGCCATCGCGTTGTTTCTTCGCAGGCAAACGCGGATCGCCTATCCGCTGCTCGACCTCGGCCTGTTCCGGGACCGCATCTTTTCCATCGCCATTCTCACCGGCCTCCTGCCGCTGGTCGTCTGGTCCGCCGTCGGTTACCTCTCGGGCATCTATCTGCAATCGGTCCTGGGCTTCGATGTTTTTACCGCAGCAGTTTTGACCTTGCCCGGCGCCGTCGTGCTGATGGCGACCTGCGTCGGGACGGCGCGCATCGTCGATGCGGTCGGGCGCAAGACGGCACTTGTCGCGACGCATTTCCTGATTGCAGCCGGCCTCTTTCTGCTGCTCTTCACGGGCACCGAGGCGGGCGTGGCAGCCCTCATCGCCTCGACGGTGGTTGCGGGCATCGGCTACGGCCTCTCCTTCAGCCTCGTCGCCGAGATCGCCGTGTCGGCCGTGCCTGCCGAACGCGCCGGTGCCGCGGGCTCGATCGCCGAGACCAGCAACGAACTCGGAAATGCGCTCGGTATCACGCTTCTGGGTTCACTGGCGGCACTCAGCTTCCGGCTGCTCGGCCCCGGCGTGGCCGGCACGCTGAACGAAACCCTCGATCAGCCGGGCCTTGCTTCTGAAACGGTGCTGCAGGCCAAGGAAGCCTTCCTCACCGGTCTTCACATCGCGACCGGCATCGGCGCCCTGTCGCTGCTCGCATTGGGCATCATCGCCTGGCTCTGGCTGCCGAAGAAGCTGCCGGAGTAACCGTCGTGAGAGGTCACTGTGAGACGCCGTGCGGGAAACCACGCCTGCGTGCGACCAATCCTGCTGCTCCAGCATCGCCTCACCTTCACAAACCAAAAAGGGCGACCCGAGGGCCGCCCTTTCAAACGTTGAAACATGCGGCGCTGCCGCTTACTCGTCGCCCATCTTGAGGGCGGCGATGAAGGCTTCCTGCGGGATCTCGACCTTGCCGAACTGGCGCATGCGCTTCTTGCCGGCCTTCTGCTTTTCGAGCAGCTTGCGCTTGCGGGTGGCGTCGCCGCCGTAGCACTTGGCGGTCACGTCCTTGCGCAGCGCCGAGATGGTTTCGCGGGCAATGACGTTGCCGCCGATCGCCGCTTGGATCGGGATCTTGAACATGTGCTTCGGGATCAGCTCCTTGAGCTTTTCGCACATTTCGCGGCCGCGCTTTTCGGCTGCCATCCGGTGCACCATCATCGACAGCGCATCGACCGGCTCGCCGTTGACGAGGATCGACATCTTCACAAGGTTGCCTTCCTTGTGCTCGGTGATCTGGTAGTCGAACGAGGCATAACCCTTGGAGATCGACTTCAGGCGGTCGTAGAAATCGAACACGACTTCGTTGAGCGGCAGGTCGTAGGTCAGCATCGCGCGGGTGCCGACATAGGTCAGCTCGATCTGGATGCCGCGGCGGTCCTGACAGAGTTTGAGGATGCCGCCGAGATAGTCGTCGGGCGTCAGGATCGTCGCGCGGATCCACGGCTCGTGGATTTCTGCGATCTTGACGACGTCGGGCATATCGGCCGGGTTGTGCAACTCGCGTTCCGAGCCGTCCGTCATGAACAGCTTGTAGACGACCGACGGGGCCGTCGCGATCAGGTCGAGGTCGAACTCGCGCTCGAGACGCTCCTGGATGATTTCGAGGTGCAGCAGACCGAGGAAGCCGCAACGGAAGCCGAAGCCGAGTGCTGCCGAGGATTCCATCTCGAACGAGAACGAGGCGTCGTTGAGGCGCAGCTTGCCCATCGCCGAGCGCAGGTCCTCGAAGTCGGCAGCATCGACCGGGAACAGGCCGCAGAAGACCACCGGCTGTGCCGGCTTGAAGCCCGGCAGCGCGGTTGCGGTCGGGCGCTTGTCCTCGGTGATAGTATCGCCGACGCGGGTGTCGGCCACTTCCTTGATCGAGGCGGTGATGAAACCGATCTCGCCGGGGCCGAGCGCATCCATCGCAACCATCTTCGGGGTCAGCACGCCGACACGTTCGATCGTGTACTTGGCGTCGGTGCCCATCATGCGGATGGTCATGCCCTTCTTGAGCGTGCCGTCGATGATGCGCACGAGAACCATGACGCCGAGATAGGTGTCGTACCAGCTGTCGACGAGCAGCGCCTTCAAGGGCGCCGCATCGCCGCCGTCGCTCTTCGGCGCCGGCAGCTTGGTGACGATGGCTTCGAGGACATCAGGAATACCGAGGCCGGTCTTCGCCGAGATCAGCACCGCGTCCGAAGCGTCGATGCCGATCACTTCCTCGATCTGCTCCTTGATGCGGTCCGGTTCGGCCGCCGGCAGGTCGATCTTGTTGAGCACGGTGACGAGCTCGTGGTTGTTGTCGATCGCCTGGTAGACGTTGGCGAGCGTCTGGGCTTCCACGCCCTGCGACGCGTCGACGACAAGCAGCGAGCCTTCGCAGGCCGAAAGCGAGCGCGAGACTTCGTAGGCGAAGTCGACGTGGCCGGGGGTGTCGATCAGGTTCAGCACATAGGTTTCGCCATCATTGGCCTTGTAGTGCAGGCGCACCGTCTGGGCCTTGATGGTGATGCCGCGCTCACGCTCGATATCCATGCTGTCGAGCACCTGCTCGGACATCTCGCGCTCGGCGAGGCCACCGGTGGACTGGATCAGCCGGTCAGCAAGCGTCGACTTGCCGTGGTCGATGTGGGCCACGATCGAGAAGTTGCGGATATGCGAAAGGGGCGTCTTCGAAGATGTTGTGCTCATGGGCCGCATATAGCAGTGCCTTCAACCGGCGCAAAGCGGGAAATGAAGGCTTCGTTCACTATAAATCGGCCTATTCGGCCCCCGCTTCCGCATCGACGAGCGCACCGGCATTAGGCACCTGCGCGCTCCTGATCTCGAAGCTCTCGCGCTCGGCCGCCGGCACCTCATCACGTTTGCGCAACCTGAGCAGCACGAAGAAGGCATAAAGCGCGGCAACGGCCATCGCCGCATAGATGAACGTGCGCTGCCCGAACACCGGTGTCAGCAGCGTCACCAGCATCGGCACGACGGTCGCAGCAATCGACCAGGCGACCAGCATGGTGCTGGCAAGCGGCACGAAATCGGCGGGATCCGTGCGGTCGTTGGCATGCGCATTGGCGATCGAATAGACGGTCTCGACTGCGCCGGCAAAGAGCGCGAAGACCAGCATCAGAAGGAGCAGATTGCTGAACGACGCCGAAAGCGCGAAGAAGCCGGCAGCAAGGATCAATAGGCACGTGCCGATCAACACCAGGCGCCGGTCGATCCGGTCCGACAATGTTCCCATCGGATACTGGATGGCGATGAGGCCGAATTGCATGACGAACATCAGATTGGCGACGTCGCTCTGACTGACATTGTTGGCGGCCGCATAGATCGGTGTGAAGCCCTGCACCACCATCGAAAGGCCGCCGGCGGCAAGCACGCCGATGAAGGCGACGGGGGAATTGCGCCAGACCATCGGGATGTCGATGCTCACTTTGGCCGGCGGCGGTGGCGTCGGCAGCCGCGTCAGCCCGATCGGCAAGAGCGCGAGCGCTGTGAAGAAGATGGTGACGAGCGGCGGCAGGTTGCCGTCGGCCGGGATCTGTCCGAACAGCCAGGCGCCGGTGCCGAGCCCGATGACATAGGCCATGTAGAACAGCGCCATCGCCTTGCCGCGCCAGTGGTTTTCGCTCGCATGGTTGAGCCAGCTTTGGGCGATGATGAAATTGGTGTTGCCGGACGCGCCATAAAGCCCGCGGGCCAGTACCCACAAGAGCGGATGCATGCCGAGCGCGATCGTCAGCGCCGAGAGGATGACGAGCGCCATCGAGCAGGAGAAGGCGCGCGCATGGCCGACACGACGGATCATCGGTCCGGCGATGACGCAGCCGATCAGCCCGCCGAAGGCGATCATCGTGACCGCAGCACCCGGCACCCAGTCCGGCGCGTCCGAGCGCGTCAGCGCGAAGGGCACATAGGCGAGCATCATGCCGTTGCCGATCGCCACCGCCGTCATCGAGGCGACGATACTGGCGATCGAGGTCAGCGAGGAGGGCTGCTTTGTCATGTCCAACCTGTCGATGAGGCCGCCCGTGCGGGTGCGCTGGCGCGATGGATGAGGGCTGTCTAAAGTATTGAAGTGAAAGCTTTTCTCGTTTCTGTGCCCGAAGCTGCCACCTTAGCCGAAATACCCTTGTTGCGCTGTCGCCAAAGCGGCATCGCATGCCTGTATTTTCGGTCTTTCGCAGTCTTGACTCCACTATATGAGAAATGCAATCTCAAATAATGGAAAACGTCACCGATCCCCTCGAACATGCCATCGGCGAGCGCATTCGCACGCTGCGGACGCAACAGAACCTGACGCTCGACGAGCTTGCTGCAAGTTCCGGTGTCAGCCGGGCGATGATTTCGCGCATCGAGCGCGGCGAGGCGAGCCCGACCGCTCAGCTTCTTGCCAAGCTCTGCAGCGCGCTCTCAACCACGCTTTCAGCGCTCTTTGCCTTTGACGCCGAGGGAGCTTCACCACTTGCCAGGCGCGCCGACCAGCGGCTCTGGCGCGATCCGGAATCCGGCTATCTGCGCCGCTCCGTCTCGCCGGATGGTCTTGGCTCGCCGATCGATATCGTCGAGGTCGAGTTTCCGCCCGGTGCCCGTGTCGTCTTCGAGAGGCAACCCTCCGATCGCGGCATTACCCAGCACCTCTGGCTCTTTTCCGGGCGGCTCGAAATGACGACCGAATCCGGCTTCCATTCGCTCGAGCCAGGCGATTGCCTGTTCATGGGGCTGGAGGCGGGACACATCTTTTACAACCCCCACGATGAGCCGGCTCACTACGCCGTCATCCTCTGCCGCACCAAGGTTTGACCATGTCCGATATTCAGATCCGCCTGCTGTCTGCGAATGAAGCGCTGGCCGCCATCCCTGCGCTCGCCGAGGTGCTGTCCGATTGCGTCGAGGGTGGCGCCTCGGTCGGCTTCATGCAGCCCTATCCGCCCGAGAGCGCGCTTGCCTACTGGCGCGGCGTCGCCGAGGCGGTTGCGGGCGGCGAGACGTTGCTGATGGTGGCCGAGGTTGCAGGCCGCATCCTCGGCACCGTGCAGGTCGGTGTCGCGCAGATGCCGAACCAGCCGCACCGCGGCGATCTGAAGAAGCTGCTGGTGCATCGCGACGCCCGCGGCAAAGGGCTGGCACGCCGGCTGATGGACGCGGTCGAGCGCGAGGCGGCAGCCCGCGGCAAGACGCTGCTGGTGCTCGACACCGCGACCGGCAGCGAGGCCGAGGCGATCTATCCGCGCCTGGGCTGGGAGCGCGTCGGCGTCATCCCCGACTATGCGATGTGGCCGGAAGGCGGCCTCTGCGCCACGACATTCTTCTACAAGCGGATTGCGGCCTAGCGAATGGTCTTCGATCGGCGCAATCGCCCCTCACCCTAACCCTCTCCCCGCAGGCGCGGAGAGGGGCGTGCCCTTAGCGACGCTGCCGAGCGGAGCTTTGGCCCTTCAGAGGTGCTGTTGTCGAGGCGAGCGGGTGCCGCGCGTCTCCGTCGCCCCGCTTGCGGGGAGAAGGTGGCCGGCAGGCCGGATGAGGGGCAACTTGCCAAGCCTGAAACCGCGGGTAGGGTACCGGCACCCATCTGTTGCCCCTTCAGGATACCCCCATGCGCATCTACTACTCCGAAGACCACAAGCTCCGCGACGCCAAGACCGAACTTTTCGGCGGCGAACTCGTGCCGCCTTTCGAGGCGCCGTTCCGCGCCGAATGGATCCTGGCGGCGGTGAAGGAAGCGGGTTTCCTTGATGTCGTGGCACCCGAGCGTCACGGTCTCGATGTCGCTCTCAAGCTGCACGCGCCCGATTACCTCGACTTCCTCGAGACCGCCTGGTCGCGCTGGGTCGCTGATGGCTACAGGGGGGAGGCGATCCCGGCCTGCTTCCCGGCGCGGCGCATGCGCCAGCATCCGCCGAGGGATATCGACGGCGCGCTCGGTTACTATTCCTTCGCCGCGGAAACGGCGATCACTGAGGGTACCTACGCCGCCGCCCGCGCGGCGATGGATTGCGCCATCTCGGCGGCCGACCACATCCACACCGGGAGCCGTGCCGCCTTCGCGCTCTGCCGCCCGCCCGGCCATCATGCGGCGATCGATCTCTATGGCGGCTATTCCTTCATCAACAATGCTGCCTGCGCCGCCCAGCGCCTAAGGGACTATGGTGCCCAGAAGGTCGCCGTGCTCGATGTCGATTTCCACCATGGCAACGGCACCCAGGATATTTTCTACGAACGCGGCGACGTTTACTTCGCCTCGCTGCATGGCGACCCGGTCGAGGCCTTCCCGCATTTCCTCGGCTTTGCCGACGAGGAGGGTGCCGGTGCCGGGCTCGGCACGACGAAAAACTATCCGCTGCCGCGGGGCACCCTGTTTGATGCCTGGTCGGGCGCCATGGCCGACGCGCTCTCGCGCATCGAGGCCTTCGGTGCCGAAGCCCTGGTCGTCTCGCTCGGCGTCGATACCTTCGAGCGCGACCCGATCTCGTTCTTCCAGCTGAAGTCCGAAGACTATCTGCGCATGGGCGAGGCGTTGCGGCGCACCGGCCTGCCGGTCGTCGTCTGCATGGAGGGGGGCTACGGCGTGCCGGAAATCGGCCTCAACGTCGCCAACGTGCTGAGAGGTATTTCCGGCTAGGATTCCGTCATCGGAAAAGCGTTTTGCCACTATTGACCTCAACTATACTTGAGGTCGTACGACTGCTCTCGTTCAAAAAGAGATGAGAGGAAAAGAGCTATGAGCAGTCAATCAAATAGCGTGGCGCCGCTTTACCGCATCAACAAATACACCGTGCCGGCGGAAGCGCGGCCGCAGTTCGTCGAGCTGGTCGACAAGACGCTGGCCGTCATCCGCAAGCAGGATGGATATGTGAAGGACCTGTTCCTGGAGCAGCACGCCGGTCCTGGCCAGTTTGACTTCATCACCATGATCGAATTCGCCAATGCTGACGTCGCGCCGAAGGTCGCAGCCGCGCTTGTCGAGTTCGACCGCCAGCTCGGCCTCGATCGCGAGGCGCTGATGAAGATGCTCGGCATCCGCACCGACTTTGCCAGCTACCGGGCTTTCGGCGGTCTGGCTGCCTAGAGCAATTCCAGGAAACGTGTACAGCGGTTTCGGTCCGGAATTGCGTGCCACAGATGGTCAGAACGAAAAGGCCCGGCAGTTGGCCGGGCCGATCCACACGCCTGATGTGAATATGTGTCAGGAGACGAAGAACGACGACAGGCCCTGACCGGCGGCAAAGGCCATATAGGCAAGCACGGTGAAGTAGACCGTGGTCGCGATCAGGAAGAGATAGCCCCCGGCCACCATCAGTCCGTCGCGCTGAATGATACCGAGCGAGAGTAAGAGGATCGCGATCCCCGGCAGCGTGTTCGACAGCGGGATCAGGCCGAGCGGGAACATCAGGAGAATGCCGCCGGCCATGATCATCAGGCCGTTGAAGCGGTTCATCAGCGCGCCCTGCGTCAGGAAACCGAGACGCGGACGGACGTAACGATCCAGCTTGGAAACGAGATTCGCGCCTTTCTGCAGCGTCGGCACCAGCTTCTCGGTCTCGATCCGGCGATCGAGAATGCGCTGCGGCATCCACGGCAGGCGATTGAGCGTGACCGATACGGAAATCAGGATGATCGCTGCGCCGAAGACGGTGCTGACGCCGGGGATCGACACCGGCAGCAGGAACGGCAGAGTCAGCAGGGCACACAGCAGCAGGAAGCCCTGTTCGCCGATTTCCGTCATCAGCTCGCGTAGCGTGATCGTCTCGCCGCGGATCGAGGCAATCATGCCGTTGAGCGTGTCGCTGAGACTGCGTTGCGTGTCGCCGAACTCGATTGCCATTGGAGCTTGCCTCTCTTTTCTTTGGTGCCCGTCCTATCAAGAGCGTGTGAAGGATCGGTTATTGTGTGCCCTGACGGCCACGCCGGCCGCTGGCGAAGCGGGATTTGCCGGCAAACCGTGGCGTGAATGGGACGCCTCTTCATCTTCCTGCCGCAATCGCTAGTATGAAGCAACTTCGAGCACCAATGGGGACAACTGATTCCATGATCAAGAAATGCGCCATTCTGGCTGTCGCGGCCATCTATCTTTCGGGATGCACCACCACCGATCCCTATACGGGCGAGCAGAAGATGTCGAACACGGCCGGTGGCGCGCTGATCGGCGCAGGCCTCGGCGCGGCGACCGGTCTGCTGGTTGGCGGCAGTGCCGCAGGACGGCGTGACTCCGCACTCGTCGGCGCCGCAATCGGCGGTCTCGGCGGCGGCCTGATCGGCAACTACATGGACAACCAGGAAGCCGAGCTGCGCGCCCAGTTGCAGGGCACCGGCGTATCGGTCACCCGCGCCGGCGACCGCATCATCCTCAACATGCCGTCCAACATCACGTTCGCGACCGACCGCGACCAGGTGATCCCGGCCTTCTACGACACGCTGAACTCGGTGGCGATCGTGCTGCGCAAGTTCAACAAGACGATGATCGACGTCGATGGCCACACCGACGCGACCGGCAGCGCCTCCTACAACCAGGGCCTCTCCGAGCGCCGTGCCGCTTCGGTCGCCAACTACCTGGCGGGCCAGGGCGTCGACCAGCGCCGCATGTCGGCCATGGGCTACGGCAAGGAGCGTCCGATCGCGTCCAACGGAAGCGAAGCCGGCCGCGCGCAGAACCGCCGCGTCGAAATCTCGATCGCGCCGATCAAGGCCTGATCGGCCGAAAGCGACCGCTTGCAATCGAAGGGGCTGCGCCGCAAGGCGCGGCCCTTTTCATGCCTTGCCGGGCTAGAAACGGTAGCGCAACAGGCGGCCCATCCGGCGCAGCATCGGCAGGGCGCTGACGACATGCGCCGCTATCCGCGCCATCGGCGACAGGCGTGCGACCTGGCCTGAATCATACTCGCTGATCTCGTCGAGCAACGTCAACCCGGGCACGTCGCGTTCCAGCGTTTGCGCGTTTTCCAGCCCCCAGCGAAGCTCCGCCCCCGTTGCCCGCAGCGATGGGCTCAGCCGCAAAAGCTCGATACCGAGATGGCTGTAGGCGTCGAAGACGATTTCCCCGCCGGCAAGACAGGAGGTCAGCCGTCGCAAGACGTCGCGGACCTCGTGTTCTGAGAGATAGGGAAACACGCCTTCGGCGACGACGATCGCCGGGCGGTCCGCCGGAACGAGGTCGATCCACTCACGCTCCGTTATCGAGGAGGCGATCGTCGTGCAGCCGGCGCGCGCCGGGAAAAGCTGTCGCCGCAAGGCGATCACATCGGGAAAGTCGACATCGAACCAGCCGACGGATGCCGGCGGATCGAGCCGCAATATACGTGTGTCGAGACCGCAGCCGAGGTTGAGCACGATTGCGTCCGGGTGGCGCCCGATAAAGGCGCGCGCCCAGCGGTCGAGCATATGGGCGCGCACGGCAATGCCGATCGTCATGTCGTGGCCGGCATCGGGCGGTTTCGGCCTGCCGGCGAGCCGCCGCATGAGATCGGCGGCAAAGTGATCGTTGAGCAGGGAATCCGGGAACGCGCTCTCTGCGGCTTTGGCCTGGAGCGTGACCAGCAAGGTCTCCCGTACGCCGTGAAGGCCGATCTCCTCGGCTTCCATCCTCTCCTCCCAAGGGCGTGATGCACCCCGCCGCACAGCTTGCATTTTGCAGGCCCTCTACCCCGGGGAAGGCCCGCAAAGGCGCCTATTTCGCCGTTCGGCGCGCCCGCCAGACTCGTCCGGCTGTCAGAACGGCCAGCGCCGGCATCAGCGCAAACAGCCAGAAGAGCCAGCGTGTCGCCATCGCCACGCCTTCCGTCGACGGCGTTTCGATGCCGGCGAGATTGGCGGTAAGCCCGGCCAGCGCCGCGCCGAGTGCTGCGGCGAAGAGCTGGACCGTGGTAATCGAACTCGACGCCTTCTCCGCTTCGCCTTCCGGCGCAAATTCATAGACGGCCGTCACGATGTGCGGCCAGGCAAAGCCCATGCCGAAGCCGACCGCCATGATGCCGAGGCTGAGCGGCGCGGCGATCACCATGAATTCCGATCCTGCCATCGGCATGAACAGCGCAATCAGCGCCAGGCCGACAAAGCCGAAGACCGGGCCGGCAAAGATCGTCTGCTTTGCCCTTTCCCCATGCCAGTGGGCGCTTGTCATCGACCCGGCGGTCCAGCCGATCGACATCAGCGCCGCAATGTAGCCGGCTACCAGCGGCGACAATCCGTGCAGCTCCTGCAGGAGGTACGGCACATAGATTTCCGGCTGCAGGCCGACCATCAGCAGGGTGATCGTAGCATAAAGGGCTGCCAGCGGGGAGGTCGGGGTGAAACTGCCGGAGGGGAGCAGCTTGCCTGTCGCCCGTTTCTCGACGACGAGCAGTGCCAGGAACATGAGGATCGCCGCGCCGACGCAGCCTACCTGCTCCACCGCCGTGTTCAGCGTGCTGGCGATGGAAAGCGCAAGCACGATGGCGACGAGCAGCGCCAGTTGCACCAAGGGAAGCGGCGTGCGTGCGCCTTCGCCGGCAGCCTTGCGCGGCAAGGTCGAGAAGGCGAGGGTTGCCAGCAGCGCCGTCAGCGGCAAGAGCGACCAGAAGGCGACGCGCCAGGTGGAAAACTCCGCGAACATACCGCCGATCGCCGGACCGACCAGCGTCGCCGTACCCCAGGTGGCCGAAATCAGGCCGATGGCGCGGGTCCAGAGCTCTGGCCGGAAGACCTCACGGATCACGCCATAGGCAAGCGCATAGAGCAGCCCGCCGCCGAAACCCTGGATCGCGCGGCCGGCGAGCAGCATCGCCATCGAGGGGGCCGCAGCGCAGAGGAGTGTGCCCAGCCCGAAGACCAGCGCACCGATCGCATAAGCGCCGCCGGCGCCGACGGCACCAAGCAGCCGGGCCGACAGGGCCGCGCCGAGGATCGAGGCGGCGACGAAGACGGTCGTGCTCCAGGCGTAATATTCGAGCCCGCCGATCTCGCGCACGATCGACGGCATGATCGTCGTCACGACGTAGATGTTGAGCGCGTGCAGCGCGACGCCGCCGCTGAGCACCAGCGAATGCACGGCGTTCCCGCCGGTCAAAAGCGCGCGCCAGCCGGTTTCCTGGTGGGCTGCGGATGTTTTTTCGAGCATGTCAGTACCTCATGCAGCGGTATTGCCGAAAACGTGCGACCGGCCTGGCCGGTGGGGAGGATCACGTTTGCAAGGGCGATGCCGCCAGTATCAGTGGAGCGCAGCCTCGCCGAAATGCGTGAGCTTGTCCGGGTTGCGCATGATGAAGATGTCGTTGACGTTTCCGTCGCCGTCATAGCCGAAGGCGACGGTTGCCGCGATCTCGTTTTTCGCTTCGTCCCGAAGCACGATGCCGCGGCCGCCATTGATGTCGCCGATTTCCCAGACGTAATGCGACCAGTATTCGGTAAGCCGATCGATGATAAAGGCGAGCACCGTCTCCTTGCCCGAGAGCACTCCGAGCACGGTCGCCACCTTGCCGCCGCCGTCGGCCGTCAGCTTCACATCGGCCGAAAGCAGGGCCGAGAGGCTAGCGATATTGCCGCCGTGGATTGCCTGGTGGAAGGCCGAAAGCAGTTCGTCCTGTCGCTCACGCGGCGTCTGGTGCCGGGCTTTTTCGAGCCCGATATTGGTCTTGGCGCGCGACACCAGCTTGCGGGCGGCGGTTTCCTGCATGTCGAGCGTTTCGGCCACTTCCTCATAGGGCTGGCCGAAGATCTCGTGCAGCAGATAGGCGGCGCGCTCCTTCGGTGTGAGCCGTTCGAGCATCAGCAGGAAGGCCGTCGTCAGTGAGGATGTCAGCGCCAGCTTCTCCTCGGCATTGTCATCGCTCGCCGTATGGATCGGCTCCGGCAGCCATGCACCGACATAATCGATGCGCTTGCGGTGCGCCGCCTTCAGGAGGTCGAGGCAGCGCCGCGTGCAGGCGGTCGTCAGCCACGCCGCCGGCGTTTCGACCGTTGTCCGGTCGACCTCCTGCCATTTCAGGAACGTGTCCTGCACCGCATCTTCCGCATCGGCACGCGAGCCGAGGATGCGGTAGGCAAGGCCGAGAAGGCGCGGGCGCGCCTCCTCGAAGATCTGCATGTGCTGCCGGTCGTTCATGTCAGTGCCTCGAGATCTGGATGCGGTTCCAAAGGTTGATCATCGCCACCGTCGCGGTGATGACGCTGATCTCCTTTTCGCTGAAATGCTGGCGCAGCTCGGCGCGAAGCGGCGCAAAGTCGGTGCGCGGCTCGAGTTCGGTCAGAGCTTCGGTCCAGGCAAGCGCTGCCTTCTCGCGCGGCGTGAACTCACTGACCTGGTCCCAGACGATGATGCGGTCGAGCCGCTCGTTGCTCTCGCCCTCGGTGCGGGATTCCTTGGTGTGCATCTTCACGCAGAAGCCGCAGCGGTTGATCTGTGAGGCGCGCAGCTGCACGAGATTGTGGATCGTGCGGTCGAGCCCGTGCAGGTCCATGGTCTTGTGCACGTCGGCGAGCGCGCCGAGCACATCGGAGATTTCCTGTTCGTAGCGGACGGCCTTGGTATCGGTCATGGTCTCAACTCCATCGTTGTCGTGTTGCTTATGACCAATTGACGATCGACGCCGGACAGCTGTGACGCGGGCACGATGATTTTTCTCGCAGGACGCGAAGAAAAATGCATGAGCTGATTATTTTGAAGAAGTTTCAATAATTTGGAGAGTCGCGATTTCTCGCCGTGCATCAGGCTTTCGGTGGATAGCTGTGCTCGCCGCCGCGAAAATCCGTGACGGTGTAGCAGCCGCCGCCCTCGTCCGCGATCGAGGCAGCGCTGATCACCGCCTTGCCGTGCCCGCCGGGAATGTCGAGGATATAGGTCGGCTGGCAGAGGCCGGAGACGCGGCCGCGCAGGGCGGCAACCAGCGCCTGGCCTTCCTCGATCGTCAGGCGAAAATGGCTGGTGCCGGGGGCGAGATCCGGGTGGTGCAGGTAGTAGGGCTTGATCCGCGTTTCGACGAAGGCGCGCATCAGGCTGGCAAGCACCTCGGCATCGTCGTTGACGCCCCTCAAGAGCACCGATTGGCTGATCAGGACGATGCCGGCATCGATCAGGCGGGCAGAGGCGGCACGCGCCTCGTCCGTCAGCTCGCGCGGGTGGTTGGCATGCAGCGCCACATAGGTCGCCTTGCCGCTGGCTTTGAGTGCAGCGATCAGGTCGGCGTCGATGCGTGCCGGCTCGACCACGGGCACGCGGGTGTGGAAGCGGACGATCTTCACATGCGGGATCGGCTTCAGCCGTTCCATGAGTTCGGCGAGCCGCCGCGGGGACAGTACCAGCGGATCGCCGCCGGTGAGGATCACCTCCCAGATTTCCTTGTGTTCGGCGATGTAGGCGATCGCGGCATCGAGTTCGGCTGGCGTCAGCGTGCCGAGCCCCTGGGGCCCGACCATTTCGCGGCGGAAGCAGAAGCGGCAATAGACCGGGCAGACATGCACGGCCTTCAGGAGCACCCGGTCGGGATAACGGTGGACGATGCCGGTCACGGGACTGTGCGGCTTGTCGCCGATCGGGTCCTCGCGCTCTTCGGGCAGCAGGGTCAACTCGGCGGCATCCGGCACGAACTGCCGGGCAATCGGGTCATTGGGGTCGTTGGGATCGATGAGACCGGTGATGGCGGGGCTGATCGCAACGGCATAACGCTCGGCAACGGCGGCAACCGCCGCCTCCTTGGCGCTGTCGATGAGGCCTGTTTCGACCAGTTCGCGTGCGGTCTTGATCGGGCGGTGCGCGTTCACGCTCGTGTCTCCGCCACTGGCGCCCAGAGCACCTGGTCGATGCGTGAGGCTCCGGTTGCGAGCATCACCAGCCGGTCGAAGCCGAGCGCGATGCCGCTTGCCTCGGGCATGAAGGCAAGTGCTGCAAGAAAATCCTCGTCGAGCGGATAGGTCTCGCCATAGACGCGGGCCTTCTCCGCCATCTCCATCTCGAAGCGACGCCGTTGTTCCGGCGCATCCGTCAGCTCGCCGAAGGCATTGGCAAGCTCAACGCCGCAGGCATAGAGCTCGAAGCGTTCGGCAACGCGAGGGTCGCGTGCGGCAGGACGCGCCAGTGCCGCCTCGGCCGTCGGATATTCGTCGAGGATCGTCGCGCGGCCGAAGCCGAGGTGCGGCTCGACCTTTTCGACGAGCACCCGGCTGAAAAGATCGGCCCAGGTGTCGTCATGGGCGACCCGAAGGCCGGCTGCGGCCATCGTGGCAGCCAGATGGTCGCGGTCGGTCTCGCCATTGGCGGCGATCGATGCCAGCAGGTCGATGCCGGCAAAGCGCTCGAAGGCGTCCGCCACGCTGAGGCGCTCCGGAGCGGCGAAGGGATCGCAGTCCTGCCCCTGGAAAATGAACTGCTTGGTGCCGGTGGTTTCCGCCGCAAGCGCCAGGATCTCGGCGCAGTCGCGCATCAACGCCTCGTAGCTTTCGCCGGCGCGGTACCATTCGAGCATGGTGAACTCGGGGTGATGAAGCGGCCCGCGCTCGCGGTTGCGGTAGACATGGGCAAAGCAGGCGATGCGCTCTTCGCCGGCGGCCAGCAGCTTCTTGCAGGCAAATTCCGGCGAGGTGTGCAGATAGAGCGGATGGCCGGTTCCGTCGTGGTTGAGCGCCTCGGTCGCGAAGGCATGCAGGTGCGCCTCGTTGCCGGGCGAGACCTGCAGGGTCGCGGTATCGACCTCGATGAAGTCGCGTGTCTCGAAGAACCGGCGCAATACCGATTGGATCCGGTTGCGGCCGAGAAGAAACGGGCGCCGGTCGGCATGGACATCGGGTGTCCACCAGGGTGAGGCATGCGACATGATCGGTTCAGTCCAGGCTTTCTTCGTGCAGATACCGGCTCAGGCTGGCTATTTGCGCGAAATTAGGGTAGTGGCGGCGCGAAATCCTTCTTTCCGCGTCCTTCAGGGCCCGTGTTTCCGGCCCGCGGTGTCGCGCATACCTCTGTTACAAGGAAGACTAATGGTCAAGGTCATCGCTTCATCTGTCCGTAAGGGCAACGTTCTCGACGTCGACGGCAAGCTCTATGTCGTGCTTACCGCCCAGAACTTCCACCCGGGCAAGGGCACGCCGGTCACCCAGGTCGACATGCGCCGCATTTCCGACGGCGTGAAGGTCTCCGAACGCTACCGCACGACCGAACAGGTCGAGCGCGCCTTCGTCGAAGACCGCGAGCACACCTTCCTTTATGAAGACGCCGAAGGCTTCCACTTCATGAACCCGGAAAGCTATGACCAGCTGGTCATGACCACCGAGGACATCGGCGATCTCAAGGCCTACCTGCAGGAAGGCATGGCCGTCATTCTTTCGATCCACGAAGGCCTGGCGATCGCCATCGACCTGCCGCGCCACGTGACGCTCGAAATCACCGAGACCGAGCCGGTCGTCAAGGGCCAGACGGCTTCGTCGTCCTACAAGCCGGCCATTCTGTCGAACGGCGTCCGCACGCTGGTTCCGCCGCATATCCAGGCCGGCACCCGCGTCATCATCGCGACGGAAGACGGCTCCTACGTCGAGCGCGCCAAGGACTGAGGCATCGACCAGGTCAATTTGGACGGGGACGGCAGCGAAGGTTGCCGTCCCCGTTTTCGTTTCGGGCAGGCCGCATGAGCAACCAGAAATTTAAGGGGCGCATTTCGAAAAACGGGTGCTAGGATGCGGCGCCGATACGACGTGTCACGAGAGGGCCTGCATGTTCCCATTGTCGCATATGATGAAGTCGTTCATTCGCAAGGGTCGCCTGACGGTGATCGATGCCGATGGCAAGAGGCACGTTTATTCCGGGACGCCAGGACCGGAAGTGACGATGCGTCTCACCGACAAGAAGCTTTATCGCAGCCTCGTCTTCAATGCCGAACTGGCCGCCGGCGAAGCCTATATGGACGGCACCATGCGCTTCGAGGAGGGCTCCACCCTCCGCGATTTCCTGACGCTGTTTTCGATCAACCGCCTGTCGCTCGGCTCCTACCCGATCCAGAAGTTGCTGCGCGCGGTAAAAATGCGTTTCCGCAAGCGTCAGCAGGCCAACCCCAAGGGCAAGGCCCAGCAGAACGTCGCGCATCACTACGATCTCGGCAACGAGTTCTACAAGCTGTTCCTCGACGAGAACATGCTCTACTCCTGCGCCTACTTCCGCGAGCCCAACGAGACGCTCGAGACGGCGCAGCGCAACAAGCTGAGGTTGCTTGCCTCCAAGCTTTGCCTGGAGCCCGGCATGAAGGTGCTGGATATTGGCTGCGGCTGGGGCGATCTCGCGATGTACTTGGCGCAGCTGGCGGATGTTCAGGTGCTCGGCGTCACGCTTTCCAAGGAGCAGCAGGCGCTTGCCACCGAACGGGCGCGCAAGGCGGGCCTGTCGGACCGGGTGCGCTTCGAGCTCAAGGACTATCGCGATGTGCAGGGGCCGTTCGACCGCATCGTCTCGGTCGGGATGTTCGAACATGTCGGCGTCCATCACTATGACGAGTTCTTCAAGAAGCTGAACGCGCTGATGCCGGACGACGGCCTGGCGGTGCTGCATTCGATCGGCCACATGAGCCCGCCCGGCATGGCGAGCTCGTGGCTTCGCAAGTACATCTTCCCGGGCGCCTATTCGCCGGCACTGTCGGAGGTCTTCGAGGTCGTCGAGCGCAACAGCCTCTGGGTCAGCGATCTCGAATTCCTGCGGGTGCACTACGCGACGACGCTTGCCCATTGGGGCGCGCGCTTCGACGCGAACCGCGACAAGGTGATCGCGCTATACGACGAGCGCTTTGCCCGCATGTGGGAGTTCTATCTGATCAGTGCCGAGATGATGTTCCGCACCGGCAGCCAGCTTGTCTTCCACATGCAGCTGTCGCGCTCGCGTGATGCGGCGCCGATCGTTCGCGACTACATCACCGACCGCCAGCGCGATTACATGGCCCGCGAACAGGCGCTCGCTCTCAACCTTTGAACGGGTGTTCTCCGTCACCTTGCCAGCGTAATCGCTTGTAGTCGAAGCCGAACTCCAGCGTCGGCTTGACGATCGCGAAGAACGGCGAGAGGTCGAAATCCCTGGGCGTGTAGAGCGAATGATGGCGGATATGCAGGATCTCCTCGCGTGAATAGGTCGAGGTCGCGGACGCCCGTCCGGGCGCGCGGGTAACCTCGGGCAGGATCGGATAGCGGATCTGCTCGAAGGCGGCCGCAATCAGCGTCGAGCAGATCGCGCGCGTCGGGTCGCCGGAACCGAAGGCAAGCAGGCGCCGCCGCCAGCGCACCGGAACCGGCGGCGTCGGCATGAAATAGCGCAGCATGTCCAAAATGTTCTTCAGGTCGTATTTCATCCCGAGCCTCGAGATCATGAAGCCGACGAGTGCTGTGCGATCATCCGGCGTCAGCGCGATAGGCCGGCAGATGCGGGTGTTGAACGAGGCGTATTTCTTCAACGGCACGGCAACGCAGCCCTCGCCGATGTTTACCTCGATCAGTTGCGGCCGCTCGATGACGGGCAGTGTCGCCTGATCGAGCGTCAGCGGCATCTGGTCACCGGCAAAGAAGGCGGCATGCGACCAGGTCGATTGCGTCAGATACTTGATCGCTGCCGAAACCTTCTGGTTGCCTTCGATCAGGAGAATGTCGCCCGGGCGCAGCGTGCGCGCCAGCGTTTCCTGATCGGATGGCGTGTAGGGCTCGTAGCCCGACGTCTGCGCCTGCAGGCGTGCGGCGAGCCTGGCGCCGGCACGATCGAGCAGCGTGTCCTTGCTTTCGGAAAGTGGATAGATGGTCCTCATCGAGGCGATCGCTCCGGGGAGGGGATGGGGATTCGAAACTGGCGGGCATGGTGGCCGAGCCGCGACACTCTGTCGAGCGATTGTTACATGATTGCATAGCTTTGGGCTTGACGGTGCGATCCCGCGTTTCTATTTTAGAACTATTCTAAAGAAGGTTTTCTCCCAATGTTTTCCCGTCTCTTCTCCCGTTCCAAACGCCCGTTTTTGTCTCTCAGCGAACAGGAAATCCTGGCGCTCGCCATCTCCTCCGAGGAGGACGACGGGCGCATCTATCTCGCCTATGCCGATGCGCTTCGAGCACAGTATCCCCACTCGGCAAAAGTGTTCGAGGAGATGGCGGAGGAGGAAAGCCACCACAGGCAATGGTTGATCGATCTGCACGTCCAGCGCTTCGGCAACCGCATCCCGCTGATCCGGCGCGAACATGTGCGCGACTTCCCCGAGCGCAAGCCTGACTGGCTGATTGCCGAAATGCCGATCGAAAAGGCACGCGAGGAGGCCGAAGCGATGGAGGAGGCGGCGCACCGCTTCTATGTCGAGGCCGCCACCAGAACCCAGGATGCCGCCACCCGCAAACTGCTCGGCGATCTCGCGATCGCCGAAAAGTCGCATGAATCGCTCGCCCGTCGGCTTGGCGAAGAGCATACGCCTGAGGACGTGCGCGCCGAGGAGGACCAGACCGCGCGCCGCCAGTTCATTCTCACTTACGTTCAGCCCGGTCTCGCCGGCCTGATGGACGGCTCGGTCTCGACGCTGGCCCCGATCTTCGCCGCTGCCTTCGCCACCCAGGATACCTGGCAGACCTTCCTTGTCGGTCTCTCGGCCTCCGTCGGCGCCGGCATCTCCATGGGCTTCACCGAAGCCGCCCATGATGACGGCAAGCTTTCCGGTCGCGGCTCACCGATCAAGCGCGGCCTTGCCTCCGGGATCATGACCGCGCTCGGCGGTCTCGGCCATGCGCTGCCCTATCTGATCCCGCATTTCTGGACGGCGACCGCGACTGCAGCGGTAATCGTCTTCGTCGAGCTTTGGGCGATCGCCTTCATCCAGAACCGCTACATGGAAACGCCGTTCCTCAGGGCCGCTTTCCAGGTGGTGCTCGGCGGCGGTCTGGTGCTCGCGGCCGGCATCCTGATCGGCAACGCCTGACGGGCGAGCGGCAGATACTAAAAAAGGGCCGGTTCGACCGGCCCTTTTTTGAAACTCTTCGTGTTGTCTTGAGGTCAGTTGCCGACCGAGCCAACGAGGACTTCCGCGCCGTTCTGGATGGTGACCCAGCGGCCGCTGTGGTTCGACGCCTGGCGCTTCAGGTAGCGGTAGGGCGTGTTGGTCCAGAGCTTGACGCCGTTTTCGAGGTTATCGAGGATGAAGTCGCCCTGCGAGGTGCGAACGGTCAGAACCGCATGGCCTTCGCCGTCAGGCTTGCGCACCACGGTGATCAACAGGTCGCTTGCCGAGAAGCCCCTGCTCATCAGGCGCTTGCGCTTTTCGAGCACGAAGTCTTCGCAGTCGCCGGCGCCGTCCGGATAGGACCAGACTTCGTCCCGGCCGTGCAGTTCCAGGTCGGTCATCGGCGTGATCTCGCGGTTGACCGCCGCGTTCACCTGCCGGATCGTTGCCCAGCCTCGTTCGGTCACGCGCGCAGCGACGGTTCCCTTGGAGCGTACGTTGCACTCGCTCTTGTACTTCTGGCAGAATTCGTAGTGGCCGATCGGCTGCGAGGTCGCGGAGCCGGTCTGCATCCAGGGAGGCGATCCCGCCTGTGCGGGGATTGCCGTGTTTGCTGAAATGAAAAGTGCGCAGAACGCCGCGATACTTCCCTTAACCCCAGTCCAAGACGCCATACAAGTCCCCTGCGGCGCGGTATGCCGGACGCTCTTTGTCCGGACGCATTCGCGCAATCCTGAGTTGAAGGCAGCTTGTTTAGGTTCGTCCCCGGCGCTGCTCTAATCGTTAATAAAGAGTTAATAACGTCGGGGCTGCGGAGTCAATCTCCGGAATCGGGGCATCGGACTTTATGGTTAAAACCGGAGCGGGGTGCACGCGAACCGTTGCGCCGCAGGGGATCTGCGGCACGGGACGGGTTTTGTCCTTGAGGTTCGGTCGAAAAGGAAGGGCTACTCCGGCATGGGCTCAGGCGAGCATCGTGCCGATCGCCTGTTTCATTTTAGCAATGTCTTCTTCACGCGAGAGGCGATGGTCGCCATCGCGAATGAGCGTCATGACGACGTCGTCGGCGGGTAGGTGCTCCATCAGCCGCAGGGCGTGGGAGTAGGGGACATCGGGGTCGCGCATGCCCTGCAGGATGTGCACCGGGCAGCCGGTGGAGATCGTGCCGTCGAGCACCCGGTTGGCCCGCCCGTCCTCGATGAGCGCGCGGGTAAAGATGTTCGGCTCGGGGCTGTATTCGGAAGGCTCCTCGAAATAGCCGCGTTCTAAAAGCGAGGCCCGCTCGGAACCCGTCAGGTTGGGCTCGATCAGTTCGGCGGTAAAGTCGGGTGCCGGCGCGATCAGCACGAGACCGGCGAGCCGGTTTCCGTCGTCCCGGCGCCTGAGCTCCTGGATGACCCGCAAGGCAATCCAGCCGCCCATCGACGAACCGATCAGCACCACGCGCCCCGGTGCCGCCTGATCGATGACGGCGAGGCTTTCTTCCAGCCAGCGCGAGATCGTGCCGTCGGTGAAGGCGCCGCCGGAGGAGCCATGGCCGGAATAATCGAAGCGCACGCAGCTAGCCCCCCGTTCCATGGCATAGCGCTCGACTTCGACCGCCTTGGTGCCGGTCATGTCCGAGCGGTAGCCGCCGAGCCAGACCAGCGTCGGCTGTCCATCCGTCGGCTTGTCGGCGTGCCGCACGCGCATCGCGATCTTGCGCGCGGCCTCCGCTGCGCCGACCTCGATGAAGCTGATTTCCGTCTCGGCTGGCGTATTCTGCATGCAAATTCTCTCCAAGGGCCCGTTTCGCTGGCGATTTTCTTTCTAAAACAGATTCGTCTTGCTATCGACAGGTGGTGATTTTCCTTGCAAGCCGTGCTATTGACTCTCCCGTCGCAATTCACACATTGCCGTCGGTGACAGATTCAGGCGCTTCGTTTGGGATCGCGCCGGCGAACGAATTAAACAACATTTTTCGAAATAGCTCGAGGAGAGTACGACCATTCGCAGACCGTTCAAAGCGGACGCCCCCGTCAAGGAGGGGCCGCGCTCAAACAAGGAAATCCGGGTGCCCCGGGTTCAGCTTATCGACGCCGAAGGCCAGAACATCGGCGCCGTCCCGATCGACCAGGCGCTCCGTATGGCGGAGGAAGCCGGTCTTGATCTGGTGGAAATCGCGCCGAACTCCGAACCGCCGGTGTGCAAGATCCTCGATCTTGGCAAGCTGAAGTTCGCCAACCAGAAGAAGGCGGCCGAAGCGCGCAAGAAGCAGAAGATCGTCGAAATCAAAGAAATCAAGATGCGTCCCAACATCGACACGCACGATTATGACGTGAAGATGCGGGCGATGAACCGGTTCTTCGAGGACGGCGACAAGGTCAAGGTCACGCTGAAGTTCCGCGGTCGCGAAATGGCCCACCAGGAACTCGGCATGAAGCTTCTGCTGCAGGTCAAGGACGACACCCAGGCGATTGCCAAGGTGGAAGCCGAGCCGAAGCTCGAAGGCCGCCAGATGATGATGGTTCTCGCGCCGCGCTAAGCGCGTGCCGCCCATCCGTCGAGATGACGAAAGCCGCCTCCGGGCGGCTTTTTTCGTTTGCGGGATCCTTCGGGCTTTGCTGACAGAATGCTGACAATCGCCCTCAGCGAGCTGTCAGGCGTCCCGTGCCATTCTCTCCGCATCGCATCGGGAGAAGGAGCCGAGATCATGACTTCAGTACTGCGCAAGGCCTTGCTCGTTTCTACGGTCGCCGTCTGCGGCCTCGTTTCGGCGCCGATTGGCGCTTCCCTCGTTGCCACCGGAGCGTCGCATCCCTTCTCGACCATGGCGCTCGCCGACGATGACGGCGACGATAACGGCGGTCGTGGTGGCGGCAATGACGACCGCGACGACGATCGGGACGACGGTCGTCACAACGATCGAGACGATGACGATGATCGCGGCCCCGGTCATCGCGACGACGATGATGATGACCGCTTCGACGACATCGACGACGACTTCGATGATGCCCGAGATGATCATGAGATTGAACTGCGGGTGACCGACGAAAATCTCCGGGGCCTGCGCAATGGTTCGCTGGTTGCCGTCGACAATCTCGGCCGGGTGCTCGAGGTCGAGGTGGAATACGAACATGGCGTTCGCGTCGTGACGGTCGAGCCGCACGACAGCGATATCCGCCGCAATCCGGGACCGGTCGGCAGCGTCTCCATCCGGCCGGCATTCTGATCAGGTCACAATTTGCCCGGCGCATTCGCCCCACACCATGCGCCGGAGCGATGGTCGGCCGTCACCAGCCCGCCCGGCGGCCCGACCCGGCAAGCGCATGCCCCCTGTGCCCGAAATGGCGCCGGGGGCATGCGCGTCGCTGGCGTTCTCGTCAAGGCTGGCATAGGCTCGCCCCGAACGATGCCCGCGGCGTCGCCGCAGACGAACCACCTGGCGGATGCTTGCGCAAGCGCATTTGGAAGGACCCGACGCTGAGGAGCAGTTGCGACAGGATGAAGCCATGGCGATGACACGACGAGACCTGATCGCGCTCTTCTGCTGCTCGCTCCTGCTTTCGCTCGCGCCGCAGCCCGGCGGCATGGCGGCTCTCGCCAAGGATGACGACGACGATGATGACGGTGGCTCGCATGGCGGCGGCGGGCACGGCAACGACGATGACGACGATGACGACGAAGACGATGATGATGATGACGACGAAGACCTCGGGCCGGATGGTGCCGGCGGTATCCGTCGGAGCGATCAGGAGCGGGCGCGCGACGGCGTCGAAAAGGGCGACATCCTGCCGCTGAAGGAGGTTCTCCGGCTGGTCGACGAAGACAGATACGGCCAGGTCATTGCGGTCGATCTCAAGCGATCGGGTAGCAGCGAGATTTACCGGCTCCGCACCCGCGACGAGCAGGGCACGATCCGCAACCTGCGCATCAATGCTCGAACCGGCAAGTTCGTGAACATTTTCGGGTTCTAGAGGAACGACATGCGGATTCTTCTGGCGGAGGACGATCCCAACATCGCGGCCCATGTGGCAAGCCGGCTGGAGGCGGAAGGCTACGGCGTCGATACGCTCACCCATGGCCCGGATGTCTGGGAGCAAGGGGAGAGCGGTAACTACGCCCTGGTCATCCTCGATCTCGGCCTGCCGGGCATGGACGGGCTGTCGATCCTGAAGCGTTGGCGGCAGGCGGGGCTGGAGACGCCGGTTCTGGTTCTGACGGCGCGCGGCTCCTGGATGGAGCGCGTCGACGGTTTCGATGCCGGGGCGGACGACTATCTGCCGAAACCCTTTCGGGCCGAGGAGCTTCTGGCGCGGCTGCGCGCCCTTCTGCGGCGCGCCGGTCCGCGTGTTGGGTCGGTGCGTGCTGCCGGACGCTTCACCCTCGACGAGGCGGGGCGCCGGGTGACCTTCGACGGGCTGCCGCTCGACCTCAGCCCGCTCGAATACCGCATGCTTGCACTGTTCGTGGAGCGCAAGGGGCAGGTTGTCACGCCGCTCGAGCTGGCAAGCCACGTTCAGGGCCGCGACGACGATGCCGCCAAGAATGCGGTGGAAGCGATGATTGCCCGTCTGCGCAAGAAGACGGAGAGCGGTGCGATCGAAACGCGGCGTGGATTTGGCTATGTCCTGCCGGACGGTGGCGCATGATTCGCTCGTTGCGGCTGAGGCTGGCAATCGGCGCATCGGTCGCCATCTGCCTGGTTCTGCTGGTGGTCTGGCTCTCCTTGAGCCGGCTTTTTACCGACTACGTTGCCGGGCGCTACCGCGCCGAAATGGCAACGCTCGTCGATACGGTTGCCGCCCAGGTGCGGGTGCGCAACGGTGAATTGGTGCTGCCGCGCGCGCCGGCCGATCCGCGCCTGAGCCTGCCGGCCGGCGGCCGCTACTGGCAGCTCGACCGCGACGGCGGCACTCCTTTGCGTTCGCGCTCCCTGTGGGACACGGTGATCGATGCCGAGCGACCGTCGGCGCCGCACCACCTGGGCTTCCTCGAAGCGGAGGGGCCGGACGGCGCGCCGATCCTTGTCTACCGCCAGGCCCTGACGCTTGGCGAAGGCGCGGATGCCAAGCGCTTCGCGGTTACTGCCGGCTTTGCGCGCAGCGAACTTGATGACGCTCTCTCCGCCTTTCACGGCCGTATCCGGCTGATGCTGCTGGCGACGGCCGTCGTGCTTGCCGGCGCCGCATTCCTGCAGGGTGCCCTCGGCCTTCTGCCGCTGGTGCGGCTGCGGGAACGAGCCGCCCGCGTCCGGTCCGGCGAGGAGAAGGATTTTGGCCTGGCCGGGCCAAGTGAGATGCAGCCGCTCGTCAGCGAAATCAATCTTCTGCTTGCGGAGCGCGCGACGGCGCTGGCGCAGGCCCGGGCGCGCGCCAGCGACCTCGCCCACGGGCTGAAGACGCCGCTGACGGTGCTGGCGCAACTCGCCGAAAGCCTGCCGAAACACCAGCGCGACATCGCGCTCGAACAGGTCGACCTCGTACGCCAGCGCGCCGACCGCCAGCTTCAGGCGGCCCGCATGGGCGTCGAGCGCATGGCAACGACCTTACTCGCCGATCTCGGCAACAAGCTGGTCAGCGTCCTGCGTCCCGTGACCGCGGAGCGCGACGTCGTCTGGGAGGTCGACATCGATCCGTCGATTTCACTCGACGTCGATCCGGCCGACCTTGCCGAATGTCTCGGCAATCTGCTCGACAATGCCGCCAAATGGGCGCGGGCACGGATCCGCCTATCGGCCGAGGTGGTCGACGGGCGCGTGCGGATCACGGTCGGTGACGATGGGCCGGGGGTTGCCGAGGGCGACCGCGAGCAGGCGATGCGCCGCGGGGGGCATAGTGCCAATGCAGCGCCGGGCCACGCCTCCGGCAATGGCCTGGGGCTTGCGATCAGCGCCGATATAGCGGAGGCCTATGGCGCGACCATGTCGCTCGGGCAGTCGGCCCTGGGCGGTCTCGAGGTCGCACTGATCTTCGACGTCGGCGGCGGCAGCCGGCGCCCGCGCGATCCGACCTGAGGCGCAATGCGTCGTCGCAAAAAAAAGGCGGCATGCGCAGGCGGCGAAGGCACTGGATCGCCGCTTGCAGCCCGCTCTTTCGATTCCCCAGTTGCGCTTTTCGGGATGTGCGGTTATAAGCCCCCGTCCGAACGGTCCGGCAGGGCATGCCGTGGCCGTTCTTAACGCTGGAAATGGACCTCGTCTGTCCGTTTCGATTCTTAAGAACATATGGAGTAGCAAAATGCCCAAGATGAAGACGAAATCGTCTGCCAAGAAGCGGTTCAAGATCACCGCGACCGGCAAGGTTCGTGCAGCAGCTGCTGGCAAGCGCCACGGCATGATCAAGCGTTCCAACAAGTTCATCCGCGACGCACGTGGAACCATGGTTCTCGCGGAGCCTGATGGCAAGAAGGTCATCAAGAACTACCTGCCCAACGGTCTCTAAGACTTTCAGGCATATTGGACACGTTAAGGAGATCATGACATGGCACGTGTAAAACGCGGCGTAACCGCTCACGCCAAGCACAAGAAGACGCTCAAGGCAGCCAAGGGCTTCTATGGCCGTCGCAAGAACACCATCCGCGCCGCCAAGGCAGCGGTTGACCGTTCGAAGCAGTTCGCTTACCGCGACCGCAAGGTCAACAAGCGCAACTTCCGCGCTCTCTGGATCCAGCGTATCAACGCTGCCGTCCGCGAATTCGGCCTGACCTACGGCCGCTTCATCGACGGCCTGAACAAGGCTGGCATCGAAGTCGACCGCAAGGTCCTGTCCGACATGGCTATCCATGAGCCGGCAGCATTCGGCGCCCTCGTCGAAGCTTCCAAGAAGGCGCTCGCCTATCTCAAGGAAGCCGGCACGGCAAACGAGTTTGAAAGCGCTGTTCGTTAAGCCAGCGTTTTCCCAAAATCGTTTTTGAAATTAGTTGGGAAACCCGCGCTGGCAGGGCTGGCGCGGGTTTTTCTTGTTTTACGGGACGAAAGTGTACCACGATCGAAGGGGACCATGCGCGGTCCCGGAGCTTGATGACGACGATATGACGTCTCTGCTGGCAGCGCTTGCAGCCGGTCGGGAGCGCGTTGAGCGCTGCGAGCTCAAGGATCGTATGGTCTGGATCAAGCGCTATCGTCGTCAGGGCCCTCGTCTTTGGCTGCGCACGCAAGCCTTCGTCGCGCGGGTCTGTGGCCTTCCGGTACTGTTGCCGTCCCCGCTTCTCGACGTCGAGGGCATGATCGAGCGCGAAGTTCGCCAGATCGCGACCTTCTCCGCGGCCGGTTTCATGACGCCCGAGGTCGTCTACCGTGGGCCGAAGGTGCTGGTTCTCTCCCATCTTGGTCTGCCGGTCAGCAAGCATATGGGGCCGCTGCGCAACAGCGACGCCGCCGCGCACGATCAGCTGCTGGTGCGCTGCGCTGCGGAACTCGGGCGCCTGCACCGCGCAGGTCTCTGCCACGGACGTCCGCATCCGCGCGATTTCATCATCGACAACGGCGAATTCGGCTTCCTTGATTTCGAGGAGGTGCCTGCGAGCGTCATGCCGCTGGCGACCGCCCAGGCGCGCGACCTCTGGCTCCTGTTCCTGCAGGTGGCGAGCCGGGCCGTGCAGCCGGAAACCCCGGCCGCGGCCTTTGCCGCCTGGAGGCGCGCAGCGCCGGCGGAAGCCAGCCGGGCGCTCACCGAAATCATGCCGCTCTTCATCCGCTTCCTGCCGCTGGCGCGCTTCGTCCTGCGCTTCCGCAAGGGCAACGATATCATCCGTTTCATCGCTGCGACGGACTATCTGGCGGGTGCAACGCGATCACATTCCTGAAGACAAGAACCGATATAGAACCGAACCCATTCCCGCATCGAGGCAGGACAGAATGAGCGAACTGGAAACACTGGAACGGACACTCCTGGCGGACATCGACGCCGCCGGCGACGAAGGATCGATCGAGGCGGTGCGCGTCAACGCGCTCGGCAAGAAGGGCTCGATCTCCGAGCTCCTGAAGACGCTCGGCACCATGACGCCGGAAGAGCGCCAGACCCGCGGCGCGCAGATCAACGCGCTGAAGAACACGGTCGCCGAAGCGATCGCCGCCCGCAAGTCGGCGCTGAAGGACCAGGCGATCGCCGAGCGCCTGGCGCGCGAGACTGTCGATATCAGCCTGCCGGTCCGCTCCTCGCCGGCCGAGCGCGGCCGCATCCACCCGATCAGCCAGATCGTCGACGAGATCACCGCGATCTTCGGCGACATGGGCTTCTCGATCGCCGAAGGTCCGGACATCGAGACCGATTACTACAACTTCACGGCGCTGAACTTCCCCGAAGGTCATCCGGCCCGCGAGATGCACGATACGTTCTTCTTCAACCCGGATGAGAACGGCGATCGCAAGGTGCTGCGCACGCACACCTCGCCGGTGCAGATCCGCACGATGGAAGCGCAGAAGCCGCCGATCCGCATCATCATCCCCGGCAAGACCTACCGCCAGGATTCGGACGCGACCCACTCGCCGATGTTCCATCAGGTCGAAGGCCTGGTCATCGACAAGGCGGCCAACGTCGCCAATATGCGCTGGGTGCTGGAAGAATTCTGCAAGGCCTTCTTCGAGGTGGACCAGGTGACGATGCGCTTCCGCCCGTCCTTCTTCCCCTTCACCGAGCCGTCCTTCGAGGTCGACATCCAGTGCGACCGCTCCGGCCCGATCGTGAAATTCGGCGAGGGCACCGACTGGATGGAGATCCTCGGCTGCGGCATGGTGCACCCGAACGTGCTGCGCTCGGGCGGGCTCGATCCGGACGAGTACCAGGGCTTCGCCTGGGGCATGGGCCTCGATCGCATCGCCATGCTGAAATACGGCATGCCGGACCTGCGCGACTTCTTCAACGCCGACGTTCGCTGGATGACCCATTACGGCTTCCGCCCGCTGGACATGCCGACGCTGTTCGGCGGTCTCTCGGCCTGATCGCGCGTAGATATTTAGGACACAGGTGAAATCATGAAATTCACGCTTTCCTGGCTCAAGGACCACCTTGAAACCGACGCTTCGCTGGAAGACATCTGCGCGCGCCTGACGATGATCGGGCTCGAAGTGGAAGACGTCGACGACAAGGCCGCCTTCAAGCCCTTCGTCATCGCCAAGGTCGTTTCGGCCGAGCAGCATCCGAACGCCGACAAGCTGCGGGTACTGATGGTCGACACCGGCGCCGGCGCTCCGATCCAGGTCGTCTGCGGCGCACCGAATGCGCGCGCCGGCCTTATCGGCGCCTTTGCAGCCCCCGGTACCTATGTTCCCGGCATCGACGTGACGCTCGCCGTCGGCACCATCCGTGGCGTCGAAAGCCGCGGCATGATGTGCTCGGAAAAGGAACTGCAGATCTCCGAGGACCACAACGGCATCATCGACCTTCCGGCCGACGCACCCGTTGGCACGAGCTATGCGACCTATGCCGGCCTCGACGATCCGATGATCGAGATCAACCTGACGCCGAACCGGCCGGACTGCACCAGCGTCTACGGCATTGCCCGTGACCTCGCCGCTTCCGGCCTCGGCACCTTGAAGGCGCGCAAGGCGCCGGCCTTCAAGGTGGAAGGCGACACGCCCACCAAGCTGACGCTCGATCTCGGCGAAGACAGGCATCTCTGCCCGGGCTTCTCGCTGCGCCTGGTGCGCGGCGTCAAAAACGGCCCGTCGCCGAAGTGGATGCAGCAGCGCCTGCTGGCGATTGGCCTCCGCCCGATCAACGCGCTGGTCGACATCACCAACTACATGACCTTCGACCAGGGCCGGCCGATGCACGTCTTCGACGCCGCCAAGGTCGAGGGCAACCTGACGGTCCGCCGCGCCAAGGACGGCGAGACGGTGCTGGCGCTTGACCAGCGCGAATATAAGCTCGGTCCCAACAACGTGGTCATCGCCGACGAAAAGGCGATCGAGTCGATCGGCGGCGTCATGGGCGGCGAACATTCCGGCTGCGACGAGAACACCACCGACGTCCTGATCGAATCGGCTCTCTGGGACCCGATGAACATCGCCAAGACCGGCCGCACGCTCGGCATCATCACCGATGCGCGCTACCGCTTCGAGCGTGGCGTCGACCCGGAATATATGGTGCCCGGTCTCGAGCGCACCACCGAACTGGTGCTCGAGCTTTGCGGTGGCACCGCCGCCAAGGCGGAAGTGGTCGGTTATGCCGGCCATGAGCCGAAGATCGTCGACTTCCCGGTTTCCGAAGTGAAGCGCCTGACGGGCCTTGAGGTTTCCTCCGAGGAAAGCGTCTCGATCCTGAAAAAGCTCGGCTTCGGCGTGGAAGGTTCTGGCGACCGCTTCAAGGTGTCGGTTCCTTCCTGGCGTCCCGATGTCGACGGCAAGGCCGATCTCGTCGAAGAGGTCATGCGCATCCACGGCGTCGACAACATCGTCGCAGCCCCCTTGCCGAGCCATGGTACCGTCAACGGCAAGATCCTGACGACGCTGCAGATCCGCACGCGCCTTGCCAAGCGCGCGCTTGCCAGCCGCGGCATGCTCGAAGCCGTTACCTGGTCGTTCATCTCCGAAGAGCAGGCAAAGCTCTTTGGCGGCGGCGCACCGACACTGAAGCTTGCGAACCCGATTGCCTCCGACATGTCGGACATGCGCCCGTCGCTGCTGCCGGGCCTTTTGACGGCTGCCCAGCGCAATGCCGACAAGGGTTTCGGCGACGTCGCGATCTTCGAAGTCTCCGGCACCTATGAAGGCGATACGGCGGACGCGCAGCGCCGCGTAGCCGGCGGCATTCGTCGCGGCACGGCTTCCTTGAACGGTGCAGGTCGTCTCTGGTCGAACGCCGCCAAGGGCGGCGGCAAGCCGGTCGACGTGTTCGACGCCAAGGCCGACGCGATTGCCGTGCTCGAAGCCTGCGGCGTGCCGATGGGCAACGTCCAGTTCGAACCGGGCGGTCCCGCTTGGTATCATCCGGGCCGCTCCGGCACGATCAAGCTCGGCCCGAAGATCATTCTCGGCACCTTCGGCGAGTTCCATCCGAAGACGCTGGAAGCGCTCGACGTCTCCGGCGCACTCTGCGGCTTCGAGATCTATGTCGATGCCATGCCGGAGCCGAAGAAGAAGGCGACCCGCACCAAGCCGGCGCTCGATCTTTCGCCGTTCCAGGCGGTCAAGCGCGACTTCGCCTTCGTTGTCGACAAGGCGGTGGAAGCCGGCGCAATCCTGCGCGCCGCTTCGGGTGCCGACCGCAAGCTGGTGACCGGCGTCAGCGTCTTCGACGTCTTCGAGGGTGCATCGCTCGGCGAAGGCAAGAAGTCGATCGCCATCGAGGTGACCATCCAGCCGGTCGAGCGTACGCTCACCGACGAGGATTTCGAGGCGCTCACCGCCAAGATCGTCGCCAATGTGACGAAGACGACCGGCGGCGTACTGCGCGCCTGATCCGTTCGACAAAAACGGATACCGAAAGGGCCGCTGCACCGCAGCGGCCCTTTTCGTTGCGGCCTATTGCGCGCGCTGCATCAGCTCGATGCGGTTGCCGAACGGGTCGTTGACATAACATCTGCGGTAGCCGGCAAGCGGCTCGTCCTCGGCGGTCGTCACGCCGCCGGCTTCGAGCCTGAGGATCATCCGCTCGAGATCGTCGACCAAAAAGGCCGGATGGGCCTTGCGCGCCGGCACGAAATCCTGGTCGATGCCGAGGTGCAGGCGGATGCTGCCCCGCTCGAACCAGCAGCCGCCACGGCCAAGCAGATTGGCGGGCTTGACGACCTCCGTCAGCCCGAGCAACCCGCCATAGAAGCCGCGCGCCAAGTCTTCGCCGCCTTCCGGTATCGCAAGCTGCACATGGTCGATGGCAAGCAGCCGGCTGGCCGATCTGGCCTCGGGTCCGCCGTCCGTCATTGCGCGTGCAGGTGATAGATCTTGTTGACGATCAGCCAACGGCCGTCGATCTTCACCAGCGACAGGTAATCGGAGAAGCGCGCTCCGGCGAAGCTGTCGATGACCTTCACCGTGGCGGCGTCGCCGGTGATGTCGATCATCTGCACGTCCATTTCCGGCTGTGTTCCGGGTGGTGCCGCACCGGTATCGAGGATCGCCTTGATGAAGCCGTCACGCGTCATCCATTCGAGCGCGCCCTGGTAGTTGCCGATGATCGCCGCATCGGGATGGAACGCCTTGCGCAGCGCCCCTTCGTTGGCAAATGCCATGCCGTCCACATAGAGGTGCACCACTGCACTGATCGCCTGCTCGTCGGACATCCCGCTCCTCCCCAGTTGCTTGTTGCTCAGAGGTAGTGCGTTCAGCGGGAATTTCGATGGGCATTCTCTCCGCTGCGAGAGCGGAGAGAAATTTTGGCTCAACGATTGGTGAGTGCCAGCGAGGCGTCGGTGTAGCGTTTTCCTGCGACCAGGGTCGGCGAGAGTGCGTCGGACAGCCGGGTGGTTTCTTCGACCGTGAGCCGGATTTCCGCAGCGGCGGCGTTCTGCTCCAGATGGTCGAGCTTGCGGGCACCCGGGATCGGCACGATGAAATCGCCTTGGTTGATGACCCAGGCGAGCGCCAGCTGGGCGGCGGTCACGCCCTTCTCCTCGGCCAGCGCCTGCAGCGTCTCGACCAGTCGGACGTTGGCGTCGAAGTTCTCCGCCTGGAACCGCGGCAGCGAGCGGCGAAAATCGTCGGCTTCCAGATCCTCGGCTTTGCGGATCGCGCCGGTCAGCATGCCGCGTCCAAGCGGGCTGTATGGCACGAAACCGATGCCGAGTTCGCGGCAAGTGGCAAGCACGTCTTCTTCCGGATCGCGCGTCCACAGCGAATACTCGCTCTGCACCGCGGCGATCGGATAAACCTTGTGGGCGCGGCGGATGGTGGCGGCACTCGCTTCCGAAAGGCCGAGCGCGCGCACCTTGCCCTCGCGCACCAGCTCGGCCATGGCGCCGACGGTGTCCTCGATCGGTACGTCAGGGTCGACGCGGTGCTGGTAGTAGAGATCGATGACATCTGTGCCGAGCCGCTTGAGCGAGGCTTCCGCTACCGCCTTCGCATGCTCCGGCCGGCCGTCGACGCCCCTGATCGCCTGGACGCTCGGCACGCCGGTCTCGATGCGGAAGCCGAACTTGGTGGCGATGACCACCTTGTCACGCACCGGGCCGAGCGCCTTGCCGACGAGTTTTTCGTTCTCGAAGGGACCATAGACTTCGGCCGTGTCGAAGAAGGTGACGCCGAGATCGACGGCGCGCTGCAGCGTGCGGATCGATTCCGCTTCGTCCGCAGCGCCATAGGCGAAACTCATGCCCATGCATCCAAGGCCGATGGTGGAGACGGTAAGCTCACTTCCGAGTTTGCGGGTCTTCATGTCGTGTCCTTTATGGCTGCCATGCGTCGGAGCTAGCGCGTTGGGAGCGCACGTCTATCTTCCGAGGCATGAAATGGTGGGTGGCACCGCCGCCCACGCCCTTTTGTGGCGGCGCGACGGGTTCCTCTGTCTCATCGCCAGACGAGCTCCTCGCTTCGTCCTGACGCTGGCGACATGTGAAGAATAGGGCTCGATGGGGCAGCTGAAAATCACTGTCAATTCTCACGGGCTGTTCTATTATTTCGATCAATGAACAGAACACAGCTCTCCCAACTCGCCGTATTGGCCGCCGTCGCCGCCCACGGCAGCTTTCGTGGTGCCGCGCGCGAACTGGGTGTCGCACCTTCGGCCGTCAGCCACGCCATCGGCAGCCTCGAGGCGAGCCTCGGCATTCGTCTGCTGGCCCGTACCACCCGCAGCGTCGCCCCGACGGAGGAGGGGCACCGGCTGCTCGAACGGTTGGCGCCGGCGCTCGACGAGATCGCCCATGCACTGGAGGCAGCCGCCGACGCCCGCGAGCGCCCGGCCGGCAATCTGCGCATCACCGCACCGCGGTTCGCTGCCGATCTGATCCTGGCGCCGCGCCTGGGCGCCTTCCTGGATCGGTATCCCGAGATCGTGCTCGAAATCGCCAACGAGGACGGCTTCACCGATATCGTCGAAGAAGGTTTCGACGCCGGCATCCGGCTCGGCGAGAGCCTGGAGGCCGACATGATCGCGGTGAAGGTCGGCCCGGAGCTGGAAAGCGCCGTCGTCGCGTCTCCCGAATATTTCCAACGCTATGGCCGGCCGCAGCACCCGCGCGACCTCGCGCAGCATCGCTGCATCCGCCGGCGCTTCTCCAACGGCACCCTCTATCGCTGGGAATTCGAGAAGCATGGCGAGGAATTGACGGTATCGGTCGAGGGACCGCTGATCCTTGGCGAGGACCGGCCGATCATCAAGGCGACAATGGGCGGCGCCGGTCTCGCCTATCTCTTCCTCTCACGGGTCGAGACCGCGATTGCCGAAGGGAAGCTGGTGCGCGTCATGGAGGACTGGTGTGCGCCCTATGCCGGCCCCTATCTCTACTATCCGAGCCGCCGGCAGATGCGGCCGGCACTGCGCGCTTTCATCGACTTCTTCCGGCACAGCGGATAGCAGCCGGCGCAAAATCGGGTGGCGGGACGGGCCCGGATCTGGAATGCCATTGGTTTCGTGTATTGATGAGAGGAAGGCCTATGAAAAAGCCCGGTTCGATGAAGGGTCTTGAAGATCTCGGCCGGGTGCGGCTTTCTCGAAACTTCTTCTTTCGCGATTTCCTGCATTCGGAAATCGCCGACTTCTACCGTATCCCGAACATTCCCGATGATCCGGATCTGGCGATCGAGGCCGGGCGCCGTCTCTGCGAGGAACTGCTGGAACCGCTGGAAGCGACCTTCGGCCGCCTCGTCATCCGCTCGGGCTACCGCAACCGCGCCGTCAACGGCTTCGGCAATGCCAATGGGCTCAACTGCTCGACCAATGCGGCCTCTGCCGCCGACCACATCTGGGACATGCGCGATGCCGACGGGTGCATCGGCGCCACCGCCTGCATCGTCATTCCCTGGGTCTGGGATCGACGCGGCGAGATCGGCGACTGGCAGTCGATCGCCTGGTGGATCCACGACCATCTGCCCTACGCCTCGCTCTGCTTTTTCCCAAAGCTATGGGCTTTCAACATCCAGTGGCACGAGCGGCCGGCGCGCCGGATCATGAGCTTCGTCGAGCCGCGCGGTGTCCTGACCAAGGCCGGCATGGAGAACCAGGCCGGCCGCCACGCCGAGGCCTATGCCGGGTTTCCGGATTTGAGGGCCGCGCCGATATTCACCTTGTAGCGCACGTGCTCGTCGGTGCCGGAGTAGCGGTCATAGAGCCGCCGCGCCGTGGCATTGTCGGCCTCGGTGTACCAGTAGAGCCGGTCCCAGCCCTTCTCCTGGCAATGCGCAATGAGATCGTCGATCATCGCCCGCGCCACGCCCTGGCCGCGCGCTGCAGGATCGACATAGAGATCCTCGATGTAGCAGATCGGCCGGCGAAAGAAGGTGGCGAGCTGCTCCTGGCAGATCGCAAAGCCGACCACCTGTCCGTCGAGCATCGCCAGCCGCGCAAAGAGCGGTGCGGCGGGATCCATAAGCCTCTTCCAGGTGAGGTCGATGATGTCTTCGGCGAGATCGGTGCCGGAAAAGGCGACATAGCCAGCCCAGAGGCGGCGCCAGTCCGCCTCGTCGCCGCCAGTCGCGGCGCGTATCGTCAATGCCATTGTGTGGTTTTTGCTCCCGTCACTCACCGACGTCGTTGAGTTTTTGCACCGCCTCGTCCGACAACTTGAGTTCCGCGGAGCGAATGAGGCTTTGCAATTGCTCAAGGCTGGTGGCGCTGGCGATCGGCGCTGTGACGCCCTTGCGTGTCCGGATCCAGGCGAGCGCGATTTCCGCCTGGGTCGCGCCCGTGTCGGCCGCGATGTCGTCGAGAACGCCAAGGATGCGCATGCCGCGTCCGTCGAGATATTTCTCGACTCCGCTGCCGCGCACGGAGCCTTCGAGGTCCTTGTGGGTGCGGTATTTCCCCGAAAGGAAGCCCCTCGCCAGCCCGAAATAGCTGATGACGCCGATCTCCTCGGCGATGCAGAGGTCGCGCAGCGGTCCTTCGAATGCGTCGCGGTCGTAGAGATTATATTCCGGCTGCAGCACCTGATAGCGGGGCAGGCCCTGGTTGGCGGACACGTCGAGCGCCTCGCGCAGTTGCAGCGAGTTCAGGTTGGAGGCGCCGATCGCCCGCACCTTGCCTTCGGACAGCAGCTGGTCATAGGCCGCAAGCGTCTCCTCGTAAGGCGTGTCGGGGTCTGGCCAGTGCGAGAGATAAAGATCGATATGGTCGGTCTGTAGCCGCTTCAGCGAATCTTCGACCGCCTGCAGGATCCAGCGGCGCGAAAGCCCCTTGCGGTCGGGGCCGAGCTCCGAGCCGACCTTGGTGACGATGACGGCCTTGTCGCGCGACCGGCCCGACTGTTTCAGCCACTTGCCGATGATCGTTTCGGACTCGCCGCCCTGATTGCCGGGCGCCCAGGAGGAATAGACATCGGCGGTGTCGATGGCATTGAAGCCGGCATCGAAAAAGGCGTCGAGCAGCGCGAAAGAGGTCTTCTCGTCGGCGGTCCAGCCGAAGACATTGCCGCCGAAGACGAGGGGCGCGATTGTCAGGTCGGTGCGGCCAAGTCTCAGTTTTTCCATGGTTTCGCTCCATTGGACTGGATGAGGGCATGTTGCGATCGGGAGGATTGCGAAGGAAAGATAGGGCAGAAAAGCTGACATTGTCACCCGCCTTTCGGCAATTTTCTGCACGTCGTACTTCTTCGCCAAACCGCTCACTGCCGCTTGCTAGGTACGTACCTCGGCGCTAGTCTCTGCCACCAAATCAGGGAGCCTTGTCATGTTACGTTTCGGAATTCTGTCCACGGCCAGGATCGGCCGCGACCTCGTCGTGCCGGCCATTCAGGATGCGGAAAATGCCGTCGTCTCGGCTGTCGCCAGCCGCGACTTCGCCAAGGCCCGGGCAATGGCCGATCGCTTCTCCGCGCCGCACGCCTTCGGTTCCTACGAAGAGATGCTCGCTTCCGATGTCATCGATGCGGTCTACATTCCGCTGCCGACGGCGCAACATGTGGAGTGGTCGGTCAAGGCCGCCAATGCCGGCAAGCATGTGCTTTGCGAAAAGCCGATTGCCCTGCGCGCCTCTGAGATCGACCAGCTCATCGCCGCACGTGACCGCAACGGCGTCGTAATCGCCGAAGCCTTCATGGTCACCTATAGCCCGGTCTGGCGAAAGGTCCGCTCCCTGATCGCCGAAGGCGCGATCGGCCGGCTCCGCCACGTCCAGGGCGCCTTCACCTATTTCAACCGCGACCCCAACAACATGCGCAACATCCCGGCGCTCGGTGGCGGCGGCCTGCCGGATATCGGCGTATACCCGACGATCACCACCCGCTTCGTCACGGCCAAGGAGCCGGTGCGCGTTCAGGCAAACACCGATCGCGATCCGGAATTCGGCACGGATATCTATTCGAGCGTGCGCGCCGATTTCGGCGACTTCGAGCTGAGCTTCTACATCTCCACCCAGTTGGCGGCCCGCCAGGTCATGGTCTTCCATGGCGACAAGGGCTTCATTGAGGTGAAGTCGCCCTTCAACGCTGACCGCTATGGCCGCGAGGAAGTGGAGTTGACGAACCAGAACCACGCCCAATCCCAGCTTTTCCGCTTCCAGGACGCGCGCCAGTACAAGCTCCAGGCGGAGGCTTTCGCCCGCGCGGCCAAGGGCGAGGACGAGGAAGTGGTGACGCTGGAAAACTCCCGCCTCAATCAGAAATTCATCGACGCGATCTACCGCGCCAGCGCCAAGGACGGTTGGGAGACCATCTGATCAACGGAAAGGGCCCGCTGGTTTTGCCGGCAGGCCCGTTCCTCTTCATCTCCAGCGATCATCCCGTCAGGCAATCGCTGCCTGTTCCCGCGCAAGGCCGCGCAGCTTGAAGATCAGAAAGTCGGCGACCGTGATCAGGCCGATGACGATGAAGCCGATACCCGCGACAGTGAGGAACGGGTAAGCCGCGACCAGCAGTGCTACGCTTGCCACCTGCCAAAGGATGTCGCCAGCGATGCTGACGCGTGCCGCTGCTGCGACCGGCCCGCCGTTGCGCGCCGCGGCAAGGTGGAAGATCCCCCAAAATACCAACCCGACGCCGAGGATCTTCATCATCGGCGCTGTCGCGGCGGGGCTGAAGAGCGAAGCAAGCGGGGCGGCAAAAAGGATCAGCACGGCGCCGACGGCAAGAGAGTAGACGCCGTCGGCAAGGAAGGTCTTGTTGAGCAGGCTGCGGTTCGAGAGGTTCATCGTCGGCTCCATCGGTTTGTCGATGACCGGAGACTGCCGGTTCGGTGTCATCAAACCAATTACCTCTGAGGTAATGGATTTTACGACCGGCGCGCGCCACTCTCCGGCAGAACGGAGAATCACGATCCATGCAGTTTGGTGAACATCTGAAGGAATGGCGCGGGCACCGCCGCATGAGCCAGCTTGATCTTGCGGTTGCCGCCGGCATCTCGGCGCGCCACCTGTCCTTTCTCGAAACCGGCCGCTCGAAACCGTCGGAGGGCATGATCCTGCGGCTGGCCTCCGTGCTGGAAGTCCCCGCCCGCGACCAGGGCACGTTGTTTTCGGCAGCCGGCTATCGACCGCGCATGGCGACGCGGCCCGCCTCCGGGCTGGACGCCATGCCGCCGGTCGTTGCCAATGCCATCAGGCTGATCCTGGCGCGCCACGATCCCTATCCGGGGCTGGTGCTCGATCACGAGTATACGCTGCTGGTCGTTAATCCGGCGCTGGCGAGCCTCGCGGTTGCCGCCGACATTCCGTTCCAGCCCGGCGAGAACTTTCTTGACACGTTTCTCGGTAACGACAATGTGCGCAAGCTGGTCGTCAACTGGGAGGCCGCGGCCGCCGATCTGGTGCAGCGGGTCAGAACCGAAGCCTGGCTGCAGGGTCCCCGCAGCCGCCTCGGCAAGCGCCTGGAAAAAGCGGCGTCCAATCCGGCCGTGGCGCGTGCGACCGAAAACCATCCGGACACTGACCGGTTGCCGGTGCTGCCGATCGAGCTCGACATCGGCGGCTTGCGCTTAAGCTTCATCACCACGCTTCAGACCTTCGGCTCGACCCAGGATGCGCTGGTCGAGGGGGTGCTGATCGAATCCTTCTTTCCGGCCGACGAGGAGACCAGGGCGTTTTTCGAACGCAAGGGATGATCGGCTATCGGTCGCGCTCCAGGCCGATGGCAATCGCGCCGCAAATCATCAGCGCGACGCCCATGTTGTAAGCGCCGATCGCTGCCGCCGCCTGGATCCAGTCGCCGCTTGCGCCGGCAAGCGCCAGCAACCCCGTACCGGCAAACAGGCAGGCGCGGGCGGATTTGAGGCCGCATACGGCAATGCCGAGGGCGAAGGATGCGGTGACGATCATGAGGCCCGCTTATCCCCTTAGGAATTGATGATGATCATGCCGCTGATGATCAGCGCGGCGCCGAAGGCGTAGCGCAGCGTCACCGCCTCGCCGAGAAAAACGGCGGCAAGCAGCGGCACGATGCAGAAGGTAAGCGCCATGAAGGAATAGGCGATCGTCAGTGGCACCGACTTGATCGTGAAGATCCAGATGATCGTGCCGATGCCATAGACGGCGAGCGCAATCAGCAGGGTGGGGCTGAGGGCCAGAGCCAGGAGCCCCTGGGCACTGGCATTCCCGGTCTTCGCGCTTGTCAGCTTGAAGAGGATCTGCCCGGCCGAGATCAGCACCGGCGTGAAGAACAGCCCGAACCAGACGGTGGGCGTGAGATTGAGGTTCATCGCCATGCCTCACTCCGCCGCGGCAGTTCTGTCTTCGCAATAGAAGATATCGCGGCCGATATCGACGCATGTGTGCTCGGCCGGAACGGGATGCATCGCCCGCAGGAAGGAGTGGGTATAGGGAAAGAAATTGAAGTGCGGATTGAAGGTGTAGCGGTACTCGCGCTCGCGCGGCACGACGATGATCAGGCGCCGGCGGGTGACCCGGCGAAGCTCGGCGATCGCTTTGCGGTAGTCGAGAATGTGCTCGATCACATGCGTGCAGACGACCGTGTCGAATTCACCGTCCGCAAAGGGCAGGTCCTCGATCATCGCGGCGTGATATTCGATGCCTTCGATCCGGGCCGCATCGTCGATGGCGAAGTCGACACCGGCGAGGCGTTTAAGGTCGGGCTTGGCTTCCCGGATACGCTTCAACAGAACGCCGGTGCCGCAACCGACGTCGCAGACGCTGTCGCCGACGACGCTTGCCGCGATCTTGCGCACGCAGGCTTCGGAATTGTCGGTTCCCTCGTGCACTCTCGGGTGCTGCCGGTAGAGGTCCTCGTACTCGTTCGCCGACAGGAACGGCGCCCGTGCGCGAAAGTCGGCGAGGTGGGCGATGTGCTTGCCCCAGGCGAGGCTCGCCATGCCCTTGAACAGGCGCGAATCCCTGAGGATCGGCGGAATGACGTCTTCGATCAGGAAGCGTATGCGGTTGGTCGTTTCCCGGTTCATCCGCGGCGCTCCCGCACAATGCGTGGTGCCGACTGCAAGCCGGCTTCCTGGTCCTCGCCCCGGGGCAGGGCGACGCCGCTATCGACCTTCTCCAGCGGCGCGGCCCGTACCGGTGTCGCGATGTAGTGCAGCCGGAGCTGCTCGGTGCGGGCGCGCGAGACCGAATCGAGGATCAGGCCTGCGGTGAACATGATGATCGACATCATCAGCATGGCCAGCGCGAGGACCCAGGTCGGCATGCGCGGCACGAGGCCTGTGGCGAAATATTCGAGCAAGACAGGCATCATGAAGCCGATGCTCGTCGCAAAGAACGCCATGGCGATCACGCCGAAGAACGTGAAGGGCCGCGTTTCTTTCATGAGCATGGCGAAGGTCCAGAGGATCTTGGCGCCATCCTTGTATGTCGACAGCTTGGAATGGGAACCTTCCGGGCGCCGGCCATAGTCCAGTTCAAGCTCCGCGACCGGCAGTTTGAGACGCGAGGCATGGACGGACATCTCCGTTTCGATTTCAAAGCCGTTGGAAATCGCCGGGAAGCTCTTGGCGAAGCGGCGCGAGAGCACGCGGTAGCCGGAGAAGATGTCGTTGAAATCGGTGCCGAAAATTTCCCGGTACAGAATGTTGAAAAGCCTGTTGCCGAAGGCGTGACCCTGCCTGCCGGCATCGTCGTGAACGCCGCGCCGCGTGCCGACGACCATGTCGGCGCGCTCGGTGATCAAGGTGCGGATCAGGTCTTCCGCATCGGTCGGGCAATAGGTGCTGTCGCCGTCGGCCATGACATAGATGTCGGCGTCGATATCGGCGAGCATGCGGCGCACCACGTGCCCCTTGCCCTGCCGGCGTTCACGTACGACGGTCGCGCCGGCAAGCATCGCCTTCAACGCCGTGCCGTCGGTCGAGTTGTTGTCGTAGACGTAAATTCGCGCCGTCGGCAGTGCCGTCTGGAAACCCTCGACCACCTGTCCGATGGTCGATGCTTCGTTGTAGCAAGGCAGGAGAACGGCGATGTTGAAGCGGTCGAACATCAAGGTGGCTCGGTTGCTGTTGGATCGCGCCATCATAGGATCAGGGTGTTAACAAGACGCCAAGGTGCGCCGCGCGGGCCGGTCGAAGCGACCGGCCTCGCCGCCGCGCGCTTTACGCTTTCTTGATCGCAGGGACGTAAGATCCACGCGATCTAGAGGGCGGGAACCTATGTCGAGCGGAATGGCGGCACTACCGGAAATGGCGGCTACGCCCAGGCAGCGGCGGCTCTCGTCGAGCCTCCTTGGGATGGTGCTCGCCTATGGCGTGCCCACGGTTCTTTTCCTCGTCACCCAGTTCATGCGGGCGCCGGATTATCTCGGCCGCGACAATGACGATGCCATGCGCCTGGTCGAGGTGCGCGACCTCCTCGCCGGACAGAGCTGGTTCGACCTCACCCAGCCCCGCCTGGGGCTCGAGGGCGGAACGCTGATGCACTGGTCGCGCCTGATCGATCTGCCGATCGCCGGGCTCATGTTGATTTTTCGGCCTTTTGTCGGCGTGGAGCAGGCGGAAGTCCTGGCGCTTGCGATCTGGCCGATGGCGCTCGCGGTCGGGCTGCTTGCGGCGATGGGGCTCGCCGGACGCCGTGCCGGCGGCACGGTCGCCATGCATTTCTGCTTGGGGCTGACCGCGATCTTCATCGCCACCTCGAACCGTTTCCTCGGGGGGGGCATCGATCACCACAATGTGCAACTGGTGCTGGCCGCGGTCATGGCGGCGATGCTCGTCGATCGACGGTATCGTGCCCTAAACTATGCGCTTGCGGGAGCGGCGGCCGCACTCGCGATCGCCGTAGGTGCCGAAACCACGCCACTCGTGGCGGTCGTCTGCGCAATCGTTGCCTGCCAGTGGCTCTGGGCCGGCCAGACGGCCTCGCGTTCGACCGTCGCCTTCGGCCTGTCGCTGGCAGCCGGCCTCAGCGTCATCTTCTTTTCGACCGTGCCGCCGCGCCTCTATTTCGCCGCGACTTGCGACAATCTCTCGATCGCCTTCTATTCGCTGTCGCTGACGGGAGGCGTCCTCCTCGCGCTCGCCGCCGCCACTGTCAGCCACCGCGCGCCAGCGCTGCGCTTCGGCGCGCTCGCTCTCTGCGGTCTCGTCGTTGCCGCGGTCGCCCTGTCGGTGGCGCCGCAATGCCTCGGCAATCCACTGGCCGGTCTCGATCCGCTGCTCATCGAGCTCTGGCTCGACCATATCTCCGAAGCCCGTTCCGTCACGCTGATCGCTGTGCAGGAGCCAACCAATATCGGCGCCTACTATTTCACCGGCGCGTTTGCCTCGGCCATCTGCCTCTGGCGCATCTTGCGTCGCGATCGGATCGATCTCCATCTGGTGCTCCTTGCCTTGGTGCTTTCGAGCCTGGCGATCGCCCTCGTCCAGGTCCGCGGCATGGCATTTTCCAACCTGCTCGCCATCGTGCCGATGGCCCTGCTGCTTACCGACCTGCGTGCGCGGTCGAGCGGCGGAACGGCTGGCGCCCGCGCCTCCCTCCTCTATGTCGGAGCACTGCTCGTTTCCGTTCCGGCGATGTGGGCCGTTGCCGGAACGCTTGCGGAAAAGGGGATCAGCGGGTTTGCTGCCGCGGAAGCAGCGGTCACGAACGGCGAGGCGTGCCTGACCGACGCCGCCCTTGCCGATATTGGGCGGCTGGCGCCGTCGCTGGTCGTCGGACCGTCGGATATCGGCGCGACGCTGCTTCGCCGCACCGAACACCGCGTGCTCAGCGCGCCCTATCATCGCAATGCCGCCGGCATGCTCCGCGAACTGAAGATCGGCCTGGCCGAGCCTGGAGCCGCCGCCGTCCTGTTGCACCAGCTCGGGCAGCCGGTGCTCGCCTTTTGCGCCGTTGACGCTCAAACGCAGGTCATAGCTGCCCGCGCTCCGCGTGGTCTCTATGCGGATCTCGCCGCCGGGCGCGTGCCGGCATTCCTGTCGCCCCTGCCGGTTTCGAAAGGCTCGCCCATCCGGCTCTATACGCTTGCGCCTTGAGCGCCACGCCCCTGGCGCGTGGAAAGCGTGAGGGATGTGCTGGCCTTCGGCGAAGGGTGCGGTAAAAGAGGCGATGGCCTCTTTCTTCGACAGCGATTCTCCGAGCAACCTCACCGAATACTCGGTGTCCGAGCTTTCGGGCTCGATCAAGCGAACGGTCGAACAGGCCTTCGACCAGGTGCGCGTGCGCGGCGAAATCTCCGGCTATCGCGGCCCTCATTCGTCGGGCCACGCCTATTTCGCGCTCAAGGACGATCGGGCGCGCATCGATGCAGTCATCTGGAAGGGTACCTTCTCGCGCCTGCGCTTCCGTCCGGAAGAGGGCATGGAGGTGATCGCGACCGGCAAGGTCACGACCTTCCCGGGCTCGTCGAAGTATCAGATCGTCATCGAGACGATGGAACCGGCCGGCGCCGGCGCACTGATGGCGCTGCTCGAAGAGCGCAAGCGCAAGCTCGCCGCCGAAGGGCTCTTCGACGCCAATCGCAAGCGGCAGCTGCCCTATATGCCCAAGGTGATCGGTGTCGTGACGTCGCCGACCGGTGCCGTCATCCGCGACATCCTGCACCGCATCGCCGACCGCTTTCCCGTCCATGTCGTCGTCTGGCCGGTTCGCGTGCAGGGCGATGGCTCGGGTGACGAGGTTGCAGCGGCGATCCGCGGTTTCAACGCGATCGAGCCCGGCGGGCCGATTGCGCGGCCGGATGTCCTGATCGTCGCGCGTGGCGGCGGCAGCCTCGAAGACCTCTGGGGCTTCAACGATGAGGCCGTCGTGCGCGCCGCCGCCGCCTCCGGGATCCCGCTGATTTCGGCCGTCGGCCACGAGACGGACTGGACGCTGATCGACTATGCCGCCGACCAGCGCGCGCCGACGCCGACGGGTGCAGCGGAAATGGCGGTGCCGGTCAGGGCCGATCTCGAAGCCGGTCTCTCCGGCCTGTCGGCACGCCTCAAGTCGGCTGTTGGACGCCAGATGGACAATCGCCGCCAGGCGGTGCGGTCTCTGGCGCGGGCGCTGCCGTCGCTCGACCAGTTGCTGGCGCTGCCGCGCCGCCGTTTCGACGAGGCTGCACTCGGGCTCGGGCGCGGGCTCACGATGAACACGGCCAACAAGCGCCGTCAGTTCGAACGCGTGTCTGCCGAGCTGCGTGCCGATCTTCTCAAGGGCAAGCTTTCCGAGCGTCGCCAGCGCGTGGTCGACGCCATGAACAAGGCCGACCGCATCGTCGAGCGGCAAGTACATCGCGGCGAGGCGCGGGTTTCTGCGGCCGACGCTGCGCTACGCGCCTTGCCCTCGCGCCTCATCGGCCAGATTCATCGGGCATCCGATCGCGTCGCCGGGCTTGCTGCCCGGTCCGATGCGGCCGTGCGCGCAGACGTGCGACGCCTGCGCAGCGTCATCGTCGCCCAGGATCGCATCCTGCAGTCGCTTTCCTATCGCAACGTCCTGCAGCGCGGTTTTGCGCTGGTGCGCGATGCCGAAGGCGGGCCGGTGCGCCAGGCTGCGTCCGTCTCGGTCGGCATGACGCTCAGCCTGGAATTTGCCGACGGTCGCGTGTCGGCGATTGCCGGCGACGGGGAGGGCGAGCCAGGTTCTCCGCCGACGGCGCCCCGCAAGAAGCAGCCGAAGCCCGCAGACCCGGCGGGAGACCCGCCGAAGCAGGGCAACCTGTTCTAGCGCGTCATCACGCTGTCATGCCGACGACATAACGCCAGCGTTCGCAAGAAAGTGACGGAGCCCGGCATGGTCGAGCGAGCCAAGATTATCTTCATCCACGGCGCTTCCAGCAGCGGGAAATCGACGCTGGCGCGGGCGGTCCAGGCGCAGATCGGCGCGCCGTTCTGGCATGTTTCGATCGACCATCTTCGCGATTCGGGGACGGTGCCAATGGAAAGGTTCCGCCGCGGCGATTTTCGTTGGAAGGAACACCGGGCGCGTTTCTTCGACGGTTTTCACCGCTCGCTGGTCGCCTATGCGTCAGCCGGCAACAATCTCCTGCTGGAGCACATTCTCGAAGAGCCCGGCTGGGCGTCTGAGCTCGCGGTGATGCTTCAGCCGTTCGATGTGTTTTTTGTCGCGCTTCATTGTGAACGCGACGAACTCATCCGGCGCGAACGGCTTCGCGCCGACCGGCCGATCGGCAGCGCCGCAGATGATTTTCACCGCATTCACGTCGGACAGTGTTACGATCTGGAGCTTGGTCCGGGACAGGCCGCCGATGACGCCGCCGCGCAATTGATTTCCGCCTGGTCAGTGCGCCGCTCGCCCTCCGTCTTCGACACACTGGCGCTGGAAGCCCGGGCAGGATCGGGCAAATCCCCGTTCTGAAGAAGGCGGCTGCTGGCGGTCTAGGGAGCGAGCGTGTCGGCTCGCATGACTGCCTCCTCGGCGCGGCCTGACGGTCGCGAAAAACGGCATTGTATTCGGTTGATTTTTAAGCTCATTTTCCCGGCGACGGATCTTGATTCCAGATCGATATGTTAGGAACACCGCATGCGCATCCTGCTCGTGCTTGCCCACCCGCTCGAAGACAGTTTTGCCGCGAACGTGGCGCGTGAAGCGCGCGCCGCCTTGGAGGCGAGGGGACATTCGGTCGACTTGCTCGATCTCTATCGCGAGGATTTCGATCCGCGCCTCAGCGTCGCCGAGCGCGGCAGTTACTTCACCGACACCTATGATCGGTCAGGCGCGGCAGATTGGATCGGCCGGCTGCAGGCGGCCGATGGGCTGGTGCTCGTCTTCCCGCAATGGTGGTTCAATTTTCCGGCGATCCTGAAGGGCTTCTTCGATCGCGTCTTTGCGCCGGGCATCGCCTTCGACAACGACCCGGCCGGCGGCCGCATCATCCCGCGGCTCCACAATATCAAGCTCTTCTGGGCGCTGACGACGACCGGCTCGCCCTGGTGGGTGGTGCATCTCTACATGGGCAATCCGGTGAAGCGGCTTTTGAAGCGCGGCATCGCCGCCTTCTGCGCCAAGGGACTGAACTTCCGCATGCTCGCGCTGCACGACATGGACCGGGCGACCGACGCCAAGCGCAAGGCGCATCTGCAGCGTGTCCGTCGGCTTGCCTCCAGTTTGTGATCGCGGCTACTCGAAGGTCGCAAGATATTTGCGCAGCAGTGCGTTGAGCACTACGCGTTCCTCGGGCGACAGCGCGGAAACGACGCGATGCTGGTTGGCCACATGCGCGGTCGCGGCCTCGTCGACACGGCGCAAGCCCTCGTCCGTCAAGGCGATGATCACCCCCCGCCTGTCCTCGGGATTGGCGATCCGTTCGACGAGCCCGGCCTTTTCAAGCTGGTCGATGCGGTTGGTCATGGTGCCGGAGCTGACCATGGTCGTATCCAGAAGTTCTCCGGGCGAAAGCCGATAGGGCGGTCCGGACCGACGAAGCGTCGCGAGCACGTCGAAGCTCGACGCATTCAATCCGCGCTCGGAAAACGACTTTTCGATTTCCCGGGCGATATGTGTCGAAACCCGCGAGAGCCGGCCAAGCAGGCCCATGGCCGAAACATCGAGGTCCGGCCGCTCCCGGTGCCATTGGGCCAAAATCCTGTCGACGCGATCCATCAAAACCTCCATGCATTTATCTCAGCATAGAGTATCTTGACTTAGAGATAAACCGCGTTATCGTCATTTTATCTTGATATAGAGATTCTTGAGGTAAAGATATGACTTCGAACCGCACCGTCGACTTTGCCTTGACCGCGCTGGCACCGGCCATCTGGGGCAGCACCTATCTCGTCACCACAGAGTTCCTGCCGTCTGGCTATCCGTTAACGGTTGCCATGCTGCGGGCCCTGCCGGCGGGATTGCTCCTGCTCCTGATTGTGCGGCGCCTGCCGGACGGTATCTGGTGGCCGCGGACCTTCGTGCTCGGCGCGCTCAACTTCTCCTTCTTCTGGGCCATGCTGTTCGTTTCCGCTTACAGGCTGCCAGGCGGCGTCGCCGCAACCGTCGGTGCCGTTCAGCCGCTGATCGTCATCCTGTTGTCGCGCGTCTTCCTGGGCTCGCCGATCCGCCTGCTCAGCGTGGTTGCCGGCCTTGCGGGCATTGCCGGCGTCGCCCTGCTGGTGTTGACGCCGGGCGCCGCGCTCGATCCGCTCGGGGTGCTCGCTGGTCTCGCCGGAGCCGTCTCCATGGCCTTCGGCACGGTGCTGAGCCGCCACTGGGCGCCGCCGGTTCCGCCGCTCACCTTCACTGCCTGGCAATTGGCGGCCGGTGGCCTCATGCTCGTGCCGGTGGCGCTGTTCTTCGAGCCGTCGCTGCCGTCGCTGACCACCGCCAACGTCCTCGGTGTCGCCTATCTCGGCCTGATCGGCGCCGCCTTCACCTATCTGCTCTGGTTCCGCGGCCTGTCGCGCCTCGAACCTTCTGCCGTCTCGCCGCTCGGTTTCCTGAGCCCGGTCGTTGCCATCCTGCTCGGCTGGGGCGTGCTCGGCGAGCAACTGACGCCGGTGCAGGCGCTCGGCATCCTCGTCGTCTTCGTCAGCGTCTGGCTCAGCCAGCGCGCGCAACTCGCCCCGAAGGTGCGACCGGCGCGCGCCTGAAAGCAGGGCTTGCAACCGCAGCGCATGCGCTTCACATTGCCGGCAACGTCAATCCTCAAAGAAGCGCACGCCCTGATGACCGAGCATCTGACGCCAGCGCACTATTCCGATCTCCTCCGTTTCGCGAGGCGGCAAAGCCGCCGTGCGGCCGAAGCGGAGGATTTGCTGCATGAGGCGCTGATCGTCGCGCTCAAGGCAGGGCGTTTTCCAACCGGCGGCGATCGCGCCTGGTTCTGCGGTGTTCTCCGCAAGCTCGCAGCGATGCAGGCGCGCACCGCTGCTCGCCGTTTGCGCCGCGAGCTGCAAGCGGACGTTCCCGAAGTGGAAGAGCGGCGCTCTGGCGATCCGCTGGCGTTCGCCGTCACGCTTTCCCCGAGCCTCAGGATCGTGATGCTGCTGGCGATCGGCGGCCACAATCGCCTCGAAATCCGTCATCTCCTCGGCATTTCCGATGAAGCGCTGCGCCAGCGCATCCTGATGCTGCGCCGGGCCTGGCGCGATGCCGGCCATGTCGAGATCAATCTGGAACTGACCGGACTTCGCTATCCGCTCGAAAGCGGCCGTATTCGTCAGGCCCTCCTGCCGGTCACCCGCGGCGGCCGCGCCGCCTTTGCCAGCCACGATCCGGACGGCCATCTCTTCGCGATCAATTTTTCGCCGCGCGCGTCTCACGAAACGGCAACCGGCGGCAACAAGCCGGAGTAACAAACACAAGGGAAGCAACCAATGTTGTCGAAACCACGTATCGGGGCCATCTGCTACTTCGTCTCGGATCTCACCCGCACGGAAGCCTTCTACCGTGATGTTCTGGGTCTCAACGTCAAGCGCATGGAGGACGACGAAGCCGGCTCCTGGCTGATGGCGAAGATAGAAGACGAGGTCGAGTTGATCTTCTTCGTCGTGGAGAGCAAGCCGGGCAACACACCTATCGTCGTGTTCGATCTCGCCGAGGGCGGCATCGACGATGTGGTCGCGGGCCTCGCTGAAAAGGGAACCACCATCGTCACGCCGGTGAGCCATGCGCCCGGCGGCTGGTCGGCAGAATTCGCCGATCCCGATGGCCACGTGCTGTCCCTCTACCAATCGGCGGAGATGCCGCGTCTGAAGCGGGCTGCCAACGGCTGAAGGGGCGTTTCCCCAATAGAAAAGGCCGCCGCATGTGTTGCGGCGGCCACAAGCCTTTCAGGTCGGACGAGACCGGGGAGGGGCCGTGATCAGGCCCATTCACCCTTTCGCATGACCGGGACGCGGCTACCGTCGGCGCGCACGCCGTCGATGTCGACCTGGCCCGAACCGATCATCCAGTCGATGTGGATCAGGCTCGAATTGCCGCCCTGGGCGCGGATCTGTTCCGGCGTAAGCTTGGTGTCGTCGATGAAGCAGCCGGAATAGCACTGGCCGAGCGCGATGTGGCACGAGGCGTTTTCGTCAAACAGCGTGTTGTAGAACAGGACGCCGCTGGCCGAGATTGGCGAGGAATGCGGCACCAGAGCCACTTCGCCGAGCCGGCGCGCCCCCTCGTCGGTGTCGAGCACCTTGTTCAGTACTTCCTCGCCGCGCGATGCCTTGGCCTCGACGATCCGGCCGCCCTCGAAACGTACCTGGATGTTGTCGATCAGCGTGCCCTGGTGCGACAGCGGCTTGGTCGAGGAGACATGGCCTTCGACACGCAGCGCATGCGGCGTCGTAAACACTTCCTCGGTCGGGATGTTCGGGTTGCAGGTGACGCCATTCTTGGCCTCCGATGCGCCGCCGCACCAGAGATGGCCATCGGCAAGCCCGACGGTCAGATCGGTGCCCGGGCCGGTAAAGTGCAGCGCGGCAAAGCGTTCGCCGTTCAGCCAGGCCGAGCGCCGGGCGAGGTTGGCGTTGTGCTCCTTCCAGGCGGCCACCGGATCGGCGACATCGACGCGCGAGGCGGCGAAAATGGCGTTGGCGAGCTTCTCGACGGCAACCTCTTCCGGGTCGTTCGGGAAGACGAGCTTCGCCCAGGACGGGTTCGGGTATGAAACGATGTTCCAGTTGATGTCGAAGTTCGAGATCTTTTCGAGCGCCGGCTTATAGGCAATGGAATTTGCCTTGTTGGCCCGCGCCACCTTGGCCGGATCCTGCGCCGAAAGCATCATCGGGTTGTCGCCGGAGATTGCGAGCCGCGCTGCACCACCGGCGAAAGCTTCGGCCATGCCCTTGAACAGCCAGTCGCTTGCCCGGTCGAAGCTCTCGTCCGGTGCATAGGCATAACGCGAAAGCGTCGTGTCCTCGTCCGAATAGAGAGTCGTCACGAGGCCTGCACCGGCCTTGTAGGCGTGCTTGGTGATCAGGCGAACAAGCGGCATCGCCGCGACCGGCGCAGTCATGACAAGGTCCTGACCGCGCTGAAGCTGCAGGCCGACCTGGATCGCGACTTCCGCGAGCTTGTCGAGTTTCACCGGGTCGATCGGATCGGGCGTATTGGCGGGAAAGGTCATGATCTACCTGTCTTTCTGAAATCGGAAGAAGAAGACTTAGAGCGCTTTGCGGCGAAAATGAAGGCTGAGCCCGGGAGGTTTCGTGCAATCAGCGCGCGCCGAGGGCCGCACGCACCCGCTCGACATTGCTCCTGTGCACAGCCTCATAAGGCGCGAAATAGAGGATCGCGCTGGAGGCGATATCCTCGGCGGCGAATTCCTTGAGTGTGCCGATGGCAGAACCGGTCGCGATCGCGCGGGTCAGCCGCTCGAGATAGCCGCGATTGGCATCGATCAGTTTCGGTCCGTAGCCGCCGCTGGCGATGCGTTCGCGGTCGCCATGGGCGGGTAGAATCCGAGCAATCGGCCATTGCCGCAGGCGCTTGAGTTCCGCGATGTGCGTCGCCGTCTGATCAGCCTCGCTGATGAAGGTCGTCGTATCCTCAAGCGTATCGCCCGCCAGCAGCAACTTCTCCTCGGGCAGCCAGATCACGTTGCCGTCGGCGCTATGGATGGCGAAGTGATGCAGTTCGACCCGGCGTGCGCCGACGGTCAGTGCAAGCGTCTCGTCGAACAGGCGGTTCGGCATCACGAGGGGCTGGATCGGCGGCGTCGCCGTTTCGATCTTCTCGCGGTTTTCTTCAAGTTTCGCTGCCGTCAGCTTGAGGGCGATGATCTCGCAATCGGCAAAGACCGCATTTCCGGCCACATGGTCCTTATGCCAATGGCTGAGCACGACGCGGATCGCGGTGACGCCAAGGCTTTCGAGATGGTTGCGGATCGCCCGGGCGTGATCGAGCGAGATATGCGTGTCGTAGACCAGCGCTTGCGCGCCGTCGACGATGGCATAGGAGGCGACGCCGAGTTCGTAGGCGCCGTCATCGAGCCAGTTCGCCGCCTGCGAATAGAGCCGCACTCCGGCAACACGCCCATCATAGTAGGCATAGACGCCGGGATAGGGCTCAAGAACCGTAAGGGTCGAGATCATGTCGGTCACAAGGCGCTCCTCCAGCATGGCTTGCGCCCTGTCATAGAGCAGGCGCACGCCAAACTGAAGGACGGCGTGATCACGCGCTCTTCGCTATGCCTGTCCGGCGCGCAGCAGATAGGCGTCGTGCTCCCTGAGGAAGGTCATCAGCCGCTCACCGTAATCCGGCGTCACGGCCGCCTTGACGCTCGGCCGCTCGGCGAGCGCCTTGCGCCAGGCGCCGACACGATCGAGTCCGTCGAAAATGCCGTGATCTGCAAGCGTGTCGAAGAGATCGAAGTAACGGAAGATCGGTGCGAAGACCGCATCGACGAGCGAAAATTGTGTACCGGCAAAGTAGGGACCTTCGCCAAGTGCCGCTTCCATGGTCACAAGTTTGCCGGCCACCGCCTGGCGTTTCTGTTCGTAGGTTTCCCGGTCCTTCGCAGTCTCGAAGCCCCAGAGATCCGAAAGGATCGACGAGCCGAATTCCATCCAGCCGCGATGACGGGCGCGCTCCAGCGCGTCTTCGGGGTGAAGCTTCGGGCCGGCTTGGCTTTCCTCGACATATTCGGCGATGACGGAGCTTTCAAACAGTACCTTTTCGCCGCTCTGCTGCGGCACCTGCAACAGCGGCACCTTGCCGAGCGGCGAGATTTTCAGGAACCAGTCGGGCTTGGCCTTGAGGTCGATATAGGTCCGCTCGAAGCGAACGCCTTTTTCGTCGAGCGCGATCGAGGCACGCTGCACATAGGGGCAGAGATGGTGGCTGACGAGGGTAAGCATGGCAATCTCCCGGTTGAGGTAAAGTAGATGCATATGCATGTATGTGAGCTTGCTTCGACTTTCAAGATCGATGTAATTGCATCTATGAGCAAACAGACGAAAATCGACGAGAAGGGCCCTGGCCCCGAAACGACCGCGGCCTGGATCGGCCTGATGCGCGCACGGGAATGCGTGCTTGCTCGGATCGAGGCCGATTTCAAGGGGGCCAGCCTGCCACCGCTTGGCTGGTACGACGTGTTGTGGGAACTGGTTCAGGCCGAAGACGGCCGGCTGCGGCCCTTCGAGATCGAGGCGCGCACCTTGCTCGCGCAGTATAACTTGTCGCGCCTGATCGATCGCCTGGTCAAAGAGGGGTTGGTCCGTCGCGAAGCCTTCGACGCCGACGGTCGCGGCCAATGGGTTGTCGTCACCGAGGCCGGAAGGGCGCTGCGCGCGCGCATGTGGCAGACTTATGGGCCTTCGATAGAGGCCCATGTCGGCGCCCGGCTGACAGAAGCGGAGGCGCGGCAGCTCGCGGCGCTGCTGGCGAAGCTCAGGTAGAGCACGTCAGTTCTCAAACAGGGTACCGGCGAACGATCGGGTAGCGCCTTCCAGGCAAGTTACCCCTCACCTTAGCGCTCTTCCTGCAGATGGGGAGAGGGGGCGTGCTGGCGTGCTGTTCGTAGCGCCGCCGACCGGAGCCGTCACAGGAGAGGGAGGTCGTCGTTGCTGAGACGAACGGGACCATGCGTCTCCTTCGCCCCGCTTGCGGGGAGAAGGTGGCCGGCAGGCCGGATGAGGGGCCTCGACGGGGCGAGCGTCAATCTAGGACGCCGTCGTCGCTTAGCTGCTCAGCCCGAACGACTTCTCCAGCGCTTCCCAGGTCTCGTCCATGGCGAAGGTGCCGGAGAGATAGGGAATGGCCACGTGTCCATAGAGCGGCGAAAGCTGCCACTCGGCCGTTTCCTCGTCGACCCCTGCGATCTGCTGCAGGTAGATCGTCGAGACGAGGCCGGTGCGGTCGGCGCCGGCCTTGCAGTGGATCAGAAGCGGCTTTGCCGCGTCCCTGAGGATCGCCATCAGCGCGTCGGTTTCCTTGCGGTCGATCTCGGCCGAAGCGGACATGGGGAAGTTGATGAGCCGGATACCGTTGCGCTCGGCGGCGGCAACCTCATCGCGATACCAGCGCTCGTCCGGCTTTTCGCCGCGCAGGTTGAGAATGGTGCGGATGCCGTAGGCCTTGGAATAGGCGGCGATCGCCTCCGGCGTCGGCTGTGCCGAACGGTAGACCTCACCGGCCACGAGCGTATGGAAATTGCCGGTCCACTGAAGACCGACGAGGTAGATGACCAGGGCCGCGACGAGCGCAGCCGTGCCGACGGCGAGGCGCTTCAAAAGACGCTTCGCGCTGGGAAATCTTGCAAATGTCATGTGAGAGACCCGACGCCGTTCGAAGGCGGGCGTGCATGCAAAAATTGCACATTTCGTCCCCGCGTCAGCGGCTCGTATAAGGCATCTGTGATATTTTGATGGCAGTGCCTCAGGCGATGAGCGGTGCGGCGATCGCCTTTAGCGCGGCCTGGGCGTCGCGGGGTGCAAGCCGCACCTGCAGACCGCGCTGTCCGCCATTGATGTAGACCTGCACTTCGGCAAGTGCGGCCTCCTCGATTGCCGTCGCCACTTGTTTTTTCTGGCCGAACGGGCTGATGCCGCCGACATGGTAACCGGTCAGCCGCTCGGCATCCGCCGGCTTCATCATCGCCGCCGACTTGCCGCCGAAGGCGGCGGCGAGCTTCTTCATGCTGACCTCACGATCGGAGGGAACGACGCAGCAGACCGGCTTGCCGTCGACTTCAGCCATCAGCGTCTTCAGCACCCGGCTCGGATCCTCACCGAGCGCCTCGGCCGCCTGCAGGCCGACGCGCTCCGCATTGGGATCATAGTCATAGGCATGCACGCTGAAGGTGACGCCGGCCTTCGAAAGCATCTGTGTGGCGCGCGTGGTCTTCGACATCGTCGTCGCTCCAAATGGGGGTCAGGCTTTGGCGAGCACGGCCTCGTAGAGGTCCGGCTTGAAGCCGATCAGCAGATTGCCGTCCGCTTCGAGCACCGGACGCTTGATCATCGAGGGCTGGGCGAGCATCAGCGTAATCGCCTTGTGTTCGTCGAGGTCCTGCCTGTCGGCCTCGTCGAGCTTGCGGAAGGTCGTGCCGGCGCGGTTCAGCACCGTTTCCCATCCGGCCTCCTTGCACCAGCGCTCGAGATGCGGGCGGTCGATGGCCTCGGCCTTATAGTCGTGGAAGCGATAGGCGATGCCCCGGCCGTCGAGCCAGGTGCGGGCCTTCTTCATCGTGTCGCAGTTCTTGATGCCGTAAATCGTAACCGTCATTCCCATGCTCCAGCCGCAGCGAGCAATTCCCGAACGGCCGCGCCTCTGGGAATCGCGCAATTTCAAAGCGTGGCAGGAGTGATAGCCGCCCGATGCGCGGGAGGGAAGACCGAGACCTTGCGTCAGGTCACGCCGGCGTAGCGTCCCGGCTTGTGATTGATCGCCAGCGTCATGTTGACGACAGCGGCCCCGATCACCGAGAGCACCAGGTTCGATGGCGGCAACACGAAGAAGGCGGCAGCCAGAATGGTGAGATCGACCGCCAGCTGGAAATAGCCGGCACGGACGCCGAACCTTTCCTGGAGATAGATCGCGACGATGTTGATGCCGCCAAGCCCGGTGCGATGGCGAAAGAGGATCAACAGGCCCATGCCCATCAGCCCGCCGCCGACAACCGCCGCATAGATCGGGTCAAGCCGGGCGATCTCCACCCAGCCGGCCGTCAGCCGAGAAAACAGCGAGACGAGGCTGACGGCGATGAAGGTGCGCAGCGCAAACATCCAGCCGAGCCGTTTGACCGCCAGGACGTAGAAGGGCAGGTTGACGAGCGAAAAGACCAGCCAGAACTCGGCGCCGGTCGCATATTGCAGAAGCAGTGCCAGGCCCGACGTGCTGCCCGTGAGCAGCATCGCCTTGCTGTAGATGATGATGCCGAGCGACATGATTAGCGTGCCCGTCAGGATCGCCAGCGCATCCTCGTAGAGGCGATGGCGTTCAGTCGGGGTTTCTGTCGCGTCGATGCTGTGCTCGGCCATCATGGTCCTCAGAGGTTCTTGAAGTTGGCGATGACGCCGTCGACTTCCGCCGTCTTCAGGCCGGCAATGTTGATGCGGCCGGAACCGGGCATGTAGATGCCGTGCTCGTTCCGAAGCCGCATGACGTCGGCCTCGGCAAGCGGAAGCAGCGAGAACATGCCTTCCTGGCCGGCGACGGCGCCGAGCGCCTGCCAGCGATCGCGCAAGCCTTCGGCGAGCGCGCGGCGGATGTTGGTGATGCGCAGCCGCATGGTTTCGAGTTCTGCTTGCCAGTCACGCTTGAGCTCGGCGTCGGAAAGGATCATCCGCACGATTGCAGCACCGTGATCCGGCGGCATCGAGTAGCTGGTGCGGGCAAGGCCGGCGAGGTTGGAGCGGACCGTATCGGCCGAAGACGAGGAGGCCGTCACCGCGAAGATCGCGCCGGCGCGCTCGCGATAGAGCCCGAAGGACTTGGAGCAGGAAACGGCAACCAGCGCTTCCGGAACGACGCCGATCAGGTGGCGGAGACCGGCGACATCCTCGTCGAGACCGCGGCCGAAGCCCTGGTAGGCAAGGTCGACGAGCGGCAGCAGGCCGCGCTCGGCGATGACGGCGGCAAGCTCCATCCACTGCGCTTGCGTGATGACGCCGCCCGTCGGGTTGTGGCAGCTCGCATGCAGCAGCACGGCGTCGCCGGCAGCAGCGCTCTGGAGCGCCGTTATCATGTTGTCGAAGAGCACGCTCTGCGTCGGCACGTCGAAGAACGGGTAACCGGCGGGCTCAAGGCCAGCGGTCTTGAAGATGCTGGCATGGTTTGGCCAGCTCGGCAGCCCGATCCAGATGCGCTTGCCGCCCATCTGGTGGATGAGGTCGGCCGCGAGCCGGAGAGCGCCGGAACCGCCCGGCGTCTGCACGCCGGCGATATGGCTGCGATCGATGGTATCGCCACCGACCAGCGTCCAGAGATGATCGATAAAGACGAGATCGCCCTCGGGGCCGACATAGGACTTGCTGTCCTGCGTTTCGAGCAGGCGCTTCTCCGCTGCCTTGACGGCGCGAAAGATCGGGGTGTGGCCGGTTTCGTCGCGGTAGACGCCGACGCCGAGATCGACCTTTCCGGGGCGCTCGTCCTTGCGGTAAAGCCCGATCAGGGCCAGCAACGGATCATCGGGTTGGCGGATCAGAGCGTCGAACATGCCGGAAATTCCCCCTTGAGTGGCAGCGATGCGTTATCGGTCGAGAAAGCCTGCCGGCCGCCGTTCCTCCGGCTGCCCTGCGGCTTTCTTCTTAAGTCAGCGCAAGCGCAAAATCGATGCGATATTTGCCACGGAGACAATATCGACAGCGTGCCATTTGCGCAAAATTCTGCAATTCATTTGCTGATTTGCGTGCTGCGGCATATTTCCTGAAGCCGAAATCGAAGCGTTGGGGGCGATGATGGTTGAGAAGATGGCGGTGGAACTGGATCAGATCGACCGGCGGATCATCCGCCTTCTGGTGGAGGATGCATCGCTCAGCAACAACGCGCTTGCGGCGAGAGTCGGGCTCTCGCCGGCGCCGCTGTCGCGCCGCCTTGCCCGGCTCTATGCGGCCGGCGTCATCCGCCAGACGGTGGTCGTCGATCCGAAGGCAGCCGGCATCGGCTTCCAGGCCTTCGTCGAGGTGACGCTGGAGCGCACCGCAAGCAAGGTCGGCCAGCGCTTCATCGAGCTGGTGTCGCGCATGCCGGAGGTGGTGGAATGCCACACGGTCGCCGGCGATTTCGATTTTCTTCTGAAGATCGCGGTGCGCGACGTCGCAGATTACAAACGCCTGCTCTGGAGCGAATTCGAGCAGATCGCCGAGATCAAGACGTTGCGCTCGACCATTCTGCTCGACAGCCCAAAGATGACGGCCGCCACGGGGGCGTGACGGCCGCTTGAACATTCAATCCCAGGCCCTAGGCTTCAAGCGACCCGGGTTTGCGCCCGGCGCTCGACGGCGCAGCGCAGGCGATCTTCATCAAGTCCGAGCGCCGGCGTGCAAGGCGGGTCGAGACGCGGGTGACAATCAGCCCGTCCTGCGGCGCGCGCACCTCGAGGGCGCCGTCCGCCTGGCCGGGGCGCGTAAGGATCGTTGCGAGCAGATCGCCTGCCTTCACGCTCTCGCCGATCTCCCGGTGGAACAGGATGGCGCCGGCCTCAGGGGCCCGGATCATCTCGATGTTGTCGAGCGGTGCGATGATGCCAGCGAAGGGTGCAATCGTTTCTTCGTCACCGGTAATGACGCCGCGGGCGACGAGGAAGCGGAAGACCCCTTCGGCATCCTTGCGGGCAAGCTCCGGATAGACGTCGCGCGTGCCGCGAAGCTCGACCGTCACCGAGAGGCGTCCCGGCAGGCGTGCCTTCTTCTGCCCGGTTTCGTATTTCCAGGCATAGGCGACAGCCTCCTCGAAGGCGGAGCTTTCGCCGTCCGAAAGGAAGACCGCCTCCATGTCGAGCGCCGAGGCGAGGTCGCCCGCTTCCGGCCAGAAGGCGTCGTCGATATAGGCGTATTGCAGCGCCTCGTCGTCGCAATGAAGATCGAGCATCAGGTCGGCGCCGAGCGCCATATGCAGCAGCTGCCGTTTCAGCCGATCCGTCGCCGAGTAGCGGTCGAGATCGTCGATCAGCCGGTCACGGTCGCCAAGCGTGATCAGCGGAAAATCACGGTTGAAGTTCGTGCGTGAGCCGAGGTCGAAGCGGCCCTGCAACTCGCCGAAATGCGACTGCGCGGTGCCGATCGGATTTGCCTGGGGCACGACGGTGATGTCGCCGAGGATGGCGCCGTCTTTCTCCGCCTGCTGCAGCCGCTGCAGCAGGAAATGGGCAAGTGCGGTGCCCGGCAGTTCGTTGGCGTGCAGCGCCGCCTGGATGTAGGTCTTCGGTGCAGCGGCCGTTCTGCCCTTGAAACGGAAAACCGGCAGGCGCCATTCGATACCGGGCGTATCGCCGGCGATGATGATTTCGGAAACGTCCATGGGCTCCTCCCCGTATCGTTCGTTGGTCGCGCTTATCGGCATTCCCAAGGCGCTCCGCAAGTCGCTAAGAACTAGGGTGCGGTTTCGGGTTGCGCCGACGTCGCTCTGGCTTTGACATGATCGGCAGGCCTATTGTTCTGTGAAGCATCCAGCACAGGTGGGAGACACCAAGATGATCCTGATCGGCCAATATGACTCCCCCTTCGTGCGACGCGTGGGCATCGCGCTCAGCCTTTACGACATCCCGTTCGAACACCGTCCCTGGTCGTCCTTCGGCAATGCCGACGAGCTTCGGGTCTACAATCCGCTGACGCGCGTGCCGACGCTGGTTCTGGACGATGGGACGGTGCTTACCGACAGCCATATCATTCTCGATTATCTAGACAGTCTCGTTTCCGACGAACGGGTCCTGTTCCCGCGAACGGAACCGGCGCGCCACGGGGCGCTGAGAATCGCGACGCTCGCCACGGGCCTCGGCGACAAGGCCGTCAGCCTGTTCTACGAGAAGCGGTTGCACGGGGCGGTCTCGGCACTCTGGGTCGACCGCTGCCGCCGCCAGATCGAAGAGACGCTTCAAGTGCTCGAAACGAGCCGCGCGCAAAGCACGGGCGCCTACTGGTTCTGCGAGCGCATCGGCCATGTGGATATCGCCGTTGCGGCCGTGTTGCGCTTCCTCAAGGAGGTGCATCCCGATCTGGTCGCGATGGGGCGCTATCCGCGTCTGCAGGCGCATGCGGACATGCTTGAAGCGCTTCCGGTGTTCCAGACGATCAGCCAGCCCTTCATTCCGCCCGCGTAAGGGGGGCTCCCCGTCGGAGCCGGGCTGGCACATCACCAAGGTGTACGGCTACCTTCCGCCTGGACTTCAGCGCGACGGCAATAGCGACCAGCGGGCGAGGATCTTCGTAGAGCCCGCCCCCTTGCGGGCATGGATCAGAACGAGTTCGCGCGCCACCCAGGAGACCGGTTCGGAAACGCGGAGATCCGGCGCGACCCGATCGTTCCGGTAGAGCGTCATATGGGGGATTGCCATGAGCGGGCGTTTGAGCGCCTCGATCTGCCGGACCAGCGCGCTGAAGCCCGGCGCGGCGTCGCGCGTCGTCAGGGCGCGCGGCCGGTCGCGGCCATTGCCGTTGCTGACCAACCTGTCGAGGCGGATCTCGACCGCTGGCACGTCGACGCGGTCACCCTGCCGCAGCGCATCCGCAACCGCGAAGTCGGGCAAGCCGCGGCCCTGCCAGCGCTTGTCGACAGAGACGTGCAGGCGATCGGGCCGATAGATGAAGCCATCCGCCATCTGGTCGGCGAAATCCCTTTCGGCAATCGCCAGTGCCTTCGTGGCAGCCGGCTCGTCCGGAAGTAGCGCGAAGTAGAGGATGTCGATTGCCGGCGCTGGCTGGGGACAGCCGAGATCGAATGCGAATTGGTTCGACGACATGGTACCCTCCGCCGCCCGGGTCGCGCGCCACGACATGTGGTCTCGACCGGAGATGGGGATGCCGGCTGACAATGCCAAGGACATCCGGCGGGGAATGGAAGACTTCACCGTTGGCCGAGGCTGTTGCTTCGCTACTCCGTCGGCATCCGGCCAAATTTCTGCAAATTCGGATCGAGACGGTCCCAGGCAAGGCCGCGCACGGCGTAGGTCACCGCTTGCGGTCTGTAACGGCTGGGATCGTCGAGGCTTGCAGCGCGAACGCTGAAGAACTCCGGCATGGCTGAGAAGGTCATGTAGACCGGAGAGCCGCAACTGGGGCAGAAGCCGCGCGTCTTCACATGGCCGCTGTCGGCGACCATGTCCCAATGCGAGGCCTGACCTTCGAGCTTCACGCCCTCGCGGCGGAACGTCATATGCGATCCGTGCCCGGTCCCGCTTTCGTGCTGGCAATCACGGCACTGGCAGTCGTTGGAGAAGACCGGTTCTCCTGAGATCTCGTAGCGGATCGCACCGCAGGCGCGTCCGCCGATATAGGACTTGCTCATACATTCGCTCCAGTCTCGGGCACGGCAAAGCCTTTCGCGTGGCTGCGAGGGCGACGCCGACCAATCACTTTGCCTGTTTCGGGGGGGAGCCGGATCGCTATGGCGATCCGGCCTGGGCTTCAATGCTGTTCGTCGGTAACGGTGCCGAGCCGCGACAGGACCTTCGGCCAGCCATTGCTCATGTTGGCATAGGCGCTGTCGTTCTTCGGCGTGACGAAGCCCGAATGAACGAGCCGGAGGCGGGTGCCGTTGTCGACCTTCGTCAGCGTCCAGGTGACGACCGTATCGAGACGCGAGCCATAGCCGCTGTTGCCTTCGTCGCCACCTTTCCAGGAGTAGACGAAACGCTCATGCGGGCGCACCTCCAGCACCTGGCAGCGGATGGTCCCGTCCCATGCGCCGGCGGGCGTCGTCCGGAAGGTGAAATGGGTGCCTTCCACCGGTTGGAAGCCGGTCGGCGGCATGATCCATCGGCCCATCAATTCGCCGTTGGTCAGCGTCCTCCAGATCGTCTCGGGCGTATGCGGAAAGACCTCGTCGACGACGATATCCTGGGTCTCGAGTTTCAAGGCTGCTGCGTCGGTCATGGATCGATCTCCTTGAGAAGGGTGCGCAGATTGGCGAAGCGGTCATGCCAGAAGGTGCCGTAGTGGCTCATCCAGTCGACGAGCGGCGCCAGGCCCTCGGGCTCGGCGCGGTAATAGACGTTGCGGCCCTCCGGACGCTCGGCGACGAGACCCGCCTGTTTCAGCGACTTGAGGTGCTGCGAAATCGCGCCCTGCGTCACGCCGCTGCCGCGCGTCAGTTCAACGACGGTGATCTCGTCGGCATTGGTGATGCGCTCGAACACGGCGCGCCTGGTCGGATCGGCAAGGGCGCGCATGACGGCGGTGATGGGAGCGGTTTCGATCATCATGGATAAATAAATAGCGGATGCTAATTGATTAGTCAATGCTATTGATTTGAATGCTGCTGCAGAACGAAAAGGCACGCTCGAGGCGTGCCTTCAGTCGCTTTGATCCCCGGAGCACATTGCCTCAATGCGGGCTCGCCGTCGGGCGCACGATGATCTCGCTGACGTCGACATCGTCGGGCTGTCCGATGGCGTAGGCGATCGACGACGCGATGGCGTCAGGACTGATGCAGACGGCCCGCCATTCCTTCATGGTTTCTCGTGCGGTCAAATCGCTGATCGTATCGGCGAGTTCGGAGGTCGTCGTTCCGGGCGAGATGACGGTAACGCGGATGCGGTCGGTCTCCTGCCGCAGGCCGTCCGAGATCGCCCGGACTGCGAACTTGGTGGCGCAATAGACGGCGGCCGTCGGCGACACCGAATGGCCGCCGATCGAGGAGATGTTGATGATCTGCCCGGCCCCTTGCGCGCTCATGATCGGCAGGGCCGCGGCGATACCGTAGAGCACACCCTTGATGTTCACGTCGACCATGCGGTCCCACTCGTCGACCTTGACCGCTGCCAGCGGCGACAGCGGCATCACGCCGGCATTGTTGACGATGACATCGAGGCGGCCGAATTCGGCCTGGGCAAAGCGGGCGAAGGCGGCGACGTCGCCGCGGTCGGTAACGTCGAGCACGCGAAAGCGGACCTCGCCGCCGGCGCCGGCGATTTCGCCGGCGATGCGTTCCAGCCGGTCGGACCGGCGTGCGCCAATCACGACCTTGGCTCCGGCAGCCGCCAGCAGCTTCGCAGCGGCTTCGCCGATGCCGCTGCTTGCGCCGGTCACGGCCACGACTTTTCCGTGAACATTTTCCATGGATATGCCCTTTCGAAAGGTGCGTTTCTGTTTGAGTCCGGCTCGGGCGTTGGGCCTGAGCGCCGGTGAGACAGAAGATAGAAAGGGCGATCCGTTCGATCGAGGTGCCGATCGAGCATGGGGCGGTCAGAAATTCTGACCAAAGATCTGGCGGCAACAGGGCCGGCAATGGCGTCCACCAGGATCTTCCGGATTGCCTTCGTTGCCGGTTGATATCGCTTATTCGCTCGCCTGCGCTGCCTGCTCGATCAGCTTGGCGACCGCTTCCGGCTTCGAGACGTAGATGGCGTGGCTGCCGGATGTTTCGACCACGGTGGAGCCGGCGCGTTTTGCCATCTGGCGCTGGGCGGCCGGCGGGATCATGTGGTCGTCGGTCGCGACCAGATAGAAGCTCGGCTTCTCCTTCCAGGCCGGAGCGGTGACGGCGCCGGCTGCCGCTTCGACCCCCCACGGGACCTGGGAGTCGGCCATGAAGGCGGCAATCTCAGGATCGACATCGGCCGCGAAGGCGGCGGCGAACTTTTCCTTGTCGAGCGAGAGGAAACCATCGACCGGCGGCAGGATCGGCGGAACGGGCGAGCCGGCCGGCGGGTTGGCGATGAGCGAGGAAACGGACTCGCCCTTATCCGGCGCGAAGGCGGCGATGTAGACGACAGACTTCACCTTCTCATCGGTGCCGGCTTCCGAAACGACCACACCGCCATAGGAGTGGCCGACGAGCACGATCGGGCCGTCCTGAGCGGCGATCGCACGCTTGGTGGCCGCGACATCGCCGGCAAGCGTCAGGGTCGGGTTCTGCACGATGGTGACGTTATAGCCGTCCTTCTTCAGGATGTTGTAGACGCCCTGCCAGCCGGAGCCGTCGGCAAAGGCGCCGTGAACGAGCACGACATTCTTGGTGGCGGGGGCGGCCTGGGCCGGCGTCAGCGCGCTTGCGGAGAGGGCGAAAGCGGCGGCGGTGATGAGGGACTTGAGCATTTCGGGTCTCCTTCGTTGAGTTGTTTTCGCGACATTCATTATCGCGATAACAATCATATACGGCGACTCCGGTTTCTTGTAAAGATATTAATTATCGCGATATCTATTTTCGCGGAAGAAGCCGCAAAGCGCCACAAGGAGGTTGGAATGCCTGACGAACCGACAACGCTGCCGCTCGACAGCCAGCTCTGTTTTTCGATCTACTCGGCGTCGATCGCCATCAACCGCGTCTACAAGCCGATGCTCGATGCGCTCGGTGTGACCTACACGCAGTATCTCGTCCTGAGCACGCTTTGGGAGAGGGATGGGTTGACGATCTCGGCGATTGCCGATCGGCTGGGTCTGGAATCGAGCACGATCACGCCGGCTGTGAAGCGGCTCGAAGCTGCCGGCTTCCTGGGTCGGCATCGCAGCGTCACCGACGAGCGGCAGGTCGAGGTCCACCTCACCGCGAAAGGGCGCGGCCTCCACGTGAAGACCGGCTGCCTGACCGATGCGCTTCTGGAAAACTCCGGCTTCACGGTGCCGGAAATGATCGATTTGAACGAGCGGGTGCGGAAACTCCGCGATGGCATGCGCGACGCGGTGAAGTAGCGCTGCACCCGGGCCGCGACTGTGCCGGGAAGCAAAAAGGGCGCGCCGAAGCACGCCCTTTAACATTTTTTATCACCGACGCAGCAGATGCGTCCGCGCGTTTATTCCCACTCGATCGTGCCCGGCGGCTTCGAGGTGACGTCGTAGACGACGCGGTTGATGCCGCGGACCTCGTTGATGATACGCGTCGCCGCGCGGCCGAGGAATTCCATGTCGTAGTGGTAGAAGTCCGCCGTCATGCCGTCGACCGAGGTGACGGCGCGAAGTGCACAGACGAACTCGTAGGTGCGGCCATCGCCCATGACGCCGACGGTCTGCACCGGCAGAAGCACAGCGAAAGCCTGCCAGATGGCGTCATAGAGGCCGGCCTTGCGGATTTCGTCGAGATAGATCGCATCCGCTTCGCGCAGGATCTCGAGCTTCTCGCGGGTGATGCCGCCCGGGCAACGGATGGCAAGGCCCGGACCCGGGAAGGGGTGGCGGCCGATGAAGCTGTCGGGCAAGCCGAGTTCGCGGCCGAGCACGCGCACTTCGTCCTTGAAGAGTTCGCGCAGCGGCTCGACGAGCTGCATGTTCATGCGCTCCGGCAGGCCGCCGACATTGTGGTGCGACTTGATGGTCACCGACGGGCCGCCGGCAAACGAGACGCTTTCGATCACGTCGGGATAGAGCGTCCCTTGGGCGAGGAAGTCCGCACCGCCGAGCTTCTTTGCCTCTTCCTCGAACACCTCGATGAACAGGCGGCCGATGATCTTGCGCTTGGTTTCCGGATCGCTCTGGCCTTCCAACTCGCCGATGAACCGGTCGGAAGCGTCGACGTGCAGGAGGTGGAGGTTGTAGTGCTCCTCGAACATCGCAACGACGTTCTTCGCCTCGTCCTTGCGCATCAGGCCGTGGTCGACGAGGATGCAGGTGAGCTGGTCGCCAACGGCTTCATGGATCAGCAGTGCCGCAACCGAGCTGTCGACGCCGCCCGAGAGCGCGCAGATCACCTTCTTGTCACCGACTTGACGGCGGATCGCCTCGACCGCCTTGGCACGATAGGCCGACATCGACCAGTCGCCCTTGATGCCGGCGATCTTGTGCACGAAGTTGGAAATCAGCTTGGCGCCATCGGGCGTGTGCACGACTTCCGGATGGAACTGCACGGCGTAGTACTTGCGCTTCTCGTCGGCGATGAAGGCGAAGGGGGCGTTGGCGGAGGTCGCGACGACCTCGAAGCCTTCGGGGATCGCGGTGACGCGGTCGCCATGCGACATCCAGACCTGGTGGCGCGAGCCGAGGGACCAGAGACCGTCGAACAGCGCGCATTCCTTTTCGACTTCCAGGAAGGCGCGGCCGAATTCACGGTGATGGCCGCTCTCGACCTTGCCGCCGAGCTGGGCGCAGATGGTTTGCTGGCCATAGCAGATGCCGAACACCGGCAGGCCGGAATCGAAGATCACCGAGGGCGCACGCGGCGAGCCGATATCGAGCGTCGAGGCCGGGCTGCCGGAAAGGATGACGGCCTTCGGCTTCAGCCGCTGAAAACCTTCTTCGGCCGACTGGAACGGCACGATTTCGCAATAGACACCGGATTCGCGCACGCGCCGGGCGATGAGCTGCGTTACCTGGCTGCCGAAGTCGACGATAAGGACGGTGTCGGGATGGGCTGTCTGGGTCATTGGGTGCCTTCAAACAAGCTTGATCATGGCGAGCCTTTAATGAAAGCCCGCCATCGACGCAACGATTCAATTGCACCCGGACAATTCCGGGGTTTTGGAGCGGGATGAGGAAAAGTGCGTGCGGTTTTCCGCCCGCATCCCGCTCTGACTTGTGAGCATCGATCACGTTTATGGCTTTGGGTCGACCAGACCCGAAGCCATCGGGGTCTAGAGCGGGATCACGCCGCTCGAAACCGCATTCTCCAACCGGTCGATCACGCTTGCAAGCTTCTCGTCGATGACGTGAAGATACTCCGTCCAGTCGTTGACGTGCTTCAGTTCGGCCTTGCCGTCGGAAATGCCGCGAAGCGCAATCAAAGGAATGCCGAAGGACTGGCAGGCGCGCAGCACCGCGAAGGTCTCCATCTCGACCATGTCGGCGTCGATCGTCTCGTAGGCAGCGCCCGAGACGATGTTGGCGCCGGTCGAAAGCCGCGCTTCCGGAACGCCGGGGATGCGCAGCGGCAGCGGCACCACGGCCGGAAGGTCGAGAAACGGCGTTGCGCCCTTCTCGAAGCCGAGCGGCGAGGCATCCATGTCGCGGTAGCCGACGGAAACCGCCTGGTAAACTTCGGTCTGTTCGAGCGTGGCGGCACCCGCCGAGCCGAGCGAAACGACGAGATCGGGCAGGGTCCGCTCGGCGGCGAGTTCGGCAAGCGTGCGCGTCAACACGACGGCCGCCTCGACCGGCCCGACGCCGGTCATCAGCGGCTTGATCCGGCCTTTCAGGTGCGGACCGCACTCGGCATCCACGGCCATGACGTAGAGCACCTTGTGTCCGGCAACGTCCTTGACGGCAAAACTCATCCTTCGATCCCTTCGCGTCCGCGCACAACCATCATCGTTCCGGTCATCGAGGCGATCAGCTTTGCCGGTCCGTCGGAGCGGATCGCATAGCCGCGACCGTCGGAAACGATGATCGTCGATCCGGGCTTTGTCACCTCGCCGCGGAAGAGGAAGCGTTCGCCGCGCCCGGGCGAAAGCAGGTTGACCTTGAACTCGATCGTCAGGATCGAGGCATCCGGGTCAATCACCGAATAGGCCGCATAGGTGCCGGCTGAATCCAGCGCCGCGGAGATCACGCCGGCATGCAGGAAGCCGTGCTGCTGCGTCAGCTTGTCGTCGAAGGGCAGCTCGATTTCGACCGTGCCTTGCTCGACAAGTGTCAGTTCGGCTCCGATCGTGCGCATCGCCGCCTGCCGCGCGAAGCTCTCGCGAATGCGCTTTCGGAAATCGGGGGGATCACGGTCGTCCATCAGTCCATGGGCCTTTGTGTCGGGCGGCATCATTATGACCGCGGGACAGTGGCACGGTCGTGAAGGTCGGACAAGTTCAATTCATGAGCAAAATCGCGCTGTTGAGCGCCGTCGCAAACGCAACCCAGGCGAGATAGGGAAGGAACAGCAGGGCTGAAATGCGATCCCGTTGCCAACTTGCGACGACGAAGCCGGCAACCGCGATCACGAGCGCGATGATCACGATCAGCGCCGACGCTATATCCTGCATGCCGAAGAACAGTGGCGACCAGAGGAAGTTGAGGATCATCTGCGCCAGCCACAGGCGCATGGCGGCGCTGCGCCGATGATCGAGAAACATGCGGGCGCCGACAACGCCGATCATCACGTAGAGGATCGACCAGACCGGCGCGAAGATCCAGTCCGGTGGATTGAAGGCTGGCTTTGCCAGCGACCGGTACCATTCGCCGGGGATGTTGTTGGTGCCGATGAGAAGGCCGAGGCCGAGAACGGCGACGATGAAGACTACGTATACGATGGTTCTGTTCATGATCTCGCCAGATAGAACAGACTTTCCGTCTTTCCAGCGGGGCCGCCGTTTTGAAGCCATCATGCACCACCTATATGAGCTGCCATGAAGACCTTCCGACGTATCGACATCCGGCCGGCCGGCCCGGACGACATCATGATGATCGCCTCCGTTATCGTCGAAACCTGGCGATCGACCTTCCGCGGGCTGATTTCCGATGCCTTTCTCGACGCCATGAGCATCGAGGAACAGGCGTTGCGCCACGCAAGACGCATGCGCATCGCCGACGTCTTCCATCTGGTTGCGGTTGACGTGAGCACGAACAAGGTGATCGGCTTTGCCAATTACGGCAAGGCGCGCTCGATGCCGCCGCGGTTCGACCGCGAGCTCTATGCGCTTTACATCCTGAAAGAGTTCCAGGGCGCGGGCATCGGCTCGGCACTCGTGCGCAGCGTCGCCGGTCACTGCCGGGAGCTTGGCGGCAAGTCGCTCTTTGCCTGGGTGCTTTCCAGCAACCCGAATCGGGGCTTCTACGAGCATCTCGGCGCCATTGCCGTTGGCCAGGGCCAGGTGAGCCTCGGCGGCGAAAACCACGACCAGACCGCCTATCGTTGGAACGATCTGGCAAAACTCTCCGGCGACGGCCGTTTTTCGGCCTGAGATCGTCTTAGGCCTAAGCCAACCGCACGATGTGCTGGTCCCAGGCCACTCGGCTCTTGTTAGCCTTGAAGTGGCCGTCATAGGAGGAAACGGCAAAGCCGTGGTCGGCTCTGGCGACCCCCGCCGCATCGGCGACGCGCTCTTCCTTCAGCACGGTACCGGTTCGTGCATCGAGCATCACCGCCACGCCGCCCTTCGGCGAAGTCAGTCCGATCAGCCCCTCGTTCCGGTTGACGGCGATGGCGCCGACATAGTTCGCCAGCGCTTCCGTCGTGCGCTCGGGCAGAGACAGGAACTTCAGGTCTTCGCCCTGGGAAAACGAGCCGACGAGCGGCGGCAGGTCGCTGCGCGCACCCTCATACTGGCAGGCGAACCAGATCTCGCCCTTCGGACCGATATCGACATGCCGGGTCGACAGGCGGCTCAGATCATCCGGCAGACCGTGCTTCTGTACGAGCGCGCCGGTTCGCGTATCGACCAGCGTCAGGCTCGGCTCCATATGGTCGAGATTGAGCTTGGTGCGGCCAAAATCCGGATGGGTCTCGATGCCGCCATTTGCAATCGCCAGCAGTTTCCCGTCGGCGCTCAGCGTCATGTCGTGTGGGCCGATGCCGTAGGTCGGGAATTCGCCGATGCGGGTGAAGTGGTCGCTGCCGTCATAGATGCCGACCATGCCGCGATTGGCGGCAAAGTCGTTCTCGGTGGCGTAGAGCAGCTTGCCGTCTGCCGAGAAGCAGCCATGGCCGTAGAAATGCCGGCCGTCGGCAGCGGTGATCACGATCGGCTCGGCCGTGCCGTCGGTTGCAAGGATCATCGCATAGGTGCCCGGCCTGCGGGCAAAGGCGACGATGCGGCGGCTGACGGGCGAATAGGCCATGCCGTGTGCACGGGCCGGCAGCGCCGTGCGGTCGATGATCTCGCCCGCTTCCGTGAGCGTCGCGACGCCATAGCTGCCGTCCGGCGCCATGAAGGCCGAGGCAAAGACGGCGTCGGCCCTGGTCAGGGCGAAGGCTCGCTCAGGCGCGAGGCTCGCCACCCAGGCCGCGCCCGCCATCCTCAGGAAACTGCGCCGGTCGATCAGGCCCGTGGCGGCTGTCATGCCATCCTCGCTCGTCATGGAAATTTGCAAGCCCTGGGCGGAGTGCCCGCTCAGGGCTGCGATGCAGCAGGTTGCGCGCTCAGAGCCAGCCCCGGCGCTTGAAGTAGAAATAGGGCACGATCGCCGAGATCACCATCAGCATCAGTGCCGCAGGGTAGCCGAATTCCCATTGCAGTTCCGGCATCACCCCGAAGTTCATGCCGTAGATCGAGGCGACCAGCGTCGGCGGCAGGAAGACGACGGCGGCAACCGAGAAGATCTTGATGATTTGGTTCTGCTCGAGGTTGATGAGGCCAAGCGTCGCGTCGAGCAGGAAATTGATCTTGTTCGACAGGAACAGCGCGTGATCACCAAGCGACGTCGCGTCCCGCTGGATCAGCTTGATCCGCTGCCGGCTTTCCTTGCCTGCCTTGCGCGGCCCCATGCCTTCGAGCGCCACATGATAGGCGACGAGCCGGCCGATACTGACCAGGCTTTCGCGGATGACCGTCAAAAGATCGCCCTTCTGGCCGATCTGCTCGATCAGCGACTGCAGGTCGCGCGTCTTCTTCGTGGCGCTGGCATTGGTCTTGCGGAACACATCCCGCGAAATTCCGTCGACCTCGCTGCCGGCGCGCTCCAGCGCATCCGCCGTACGGTCGATGATCGCCTCAAGCAGCCCGAGCATCACCAGTTCGCCGCTTTCGCAGATCTGGCCGTTGGCCTTCTGGATGCGGTTGGAAAAATTCTGGAACGGCTTCGGGTCCGCGTGGCGCACGGTAACCAGCGTCGTGCCCTTGAGAATGAAGGTCACCGGCACCTTGACCGGATAATCGCTGTCGAGCTTGGCGGCGGCCGTCATCGTCATGAATTCGGCGCCGGCCTCCTGGTAGAGGCGGTCGGAAAGCTCGATCTCCTGCATCTCGTCGCGGGTCGGGATCTCGATGCCGAGCTGGCCTTCGACGAGCCGCGTTTCCTCGGCCGATGGATTGTAGAGGTCGTACCAGATTGCCGGCGTCGGCAGGGCGATGCCGTCGATCATGTCGACAAGCACGAGGTGGCTGTTCTGGCTTTTGTAGATGCGCAGCATATTGGGCTCCATAGGGCGAGTCATCCGACCGCCTGAAGCCCTGATCAATCAGGACCGGACGGCCGTGAGCGTGAAGGCTCGACTTCGACTGTCGGGGTTCATTGGGAGTTGGTCCTTGTGGTGAAACGTGCCCGCGAGAGCGGACACGGGAAGCGCTTTGCGCCCAAAAGCCTTGATTGTCAACACTGGGCGCTTGAGCGGGATGCGGGCGGAAAACCGCGCCCACGATTCCTCATCCCGCCCTAGTCGCCGTCGGCAAAGGAGAAGCCCGCGCCAAGCCCGATCGCGCCGCCGAAATCCTTGTTCAGCCGATCGAGAAGGTCATTGGTATTGAGCGACAGGAAGGCGAGCTTGGCCCGTTTGTCCTTGTCCTCGAGCGCCTGATCGATCGGTCCGTCGATGTTGCCGGCCATGCCGATCACCGACTTGAAGACGAAGTCGGCGGAACCCGCGACCGAGCGGCTGTCTTCCGGCAAAAGGCTCTGCATGTCGGCAACGTCGAACAGTGTCTTCAGGCCCCGCACGTTGGCGGCGATCGACGCCATGGTGTTGCCGGAGCGCCAGTAGATCGCGAGCTTCGGATGTCCCTTGTCGTCCCTGCCCTCGTAGAACGGCTTCAGCCGCTGGTCCTTCACCGTCTCGACGCCATGGACGAGAATGCCGAGCAGTTCGGTTGCCGCTTCGCGGTTGTCGCGGAACTCGGGATTGTCAGGGCCCGGATGTTTCCAGGCCGCCTGAATGCCATCGGGCTTCTGCCATGCGGCCAGGAACTCGTTGGCGATCGTGTCGAGGTTCTTGGTGATCGCCAGGCCGTAGCGGCAGCGGAAATCACCGTCCTTGTTCAGAAGCGACTCGGCGCCCGTGCCATAGAGCACGTATTCGAGCGCGCCGAGCCCTTGTGCGGCGACGCTCTTGCCCTTGAGTTTGGCTTCGTCCGTTGCGCTTTCATCGTGCTTCGAAACGATCGCCTGCACCTGCTTCAGGCCCGTGCTCTTGCGGTCGGGGTAGAACAGGAACCGCTCGAAGCGGTTCTGCTCAAGTGCCGGACCAAGCCTCACCACCTCGATCGCCGACCAGGCGCCGACCATCTCGGAAAAGGCAACGCGAGCGCCATCGACCGTCGCCTGCGACGGCGCCGCGCAGAGCGTGGCCGTGGCCTGCGTGGCGGCAGCGGTCTTTTCCGTGAGGTTGCGATAGCCGGGGATGATGAAGTCGTCGACGGCTTTGGCCATGACCGCCGGCACGGCCGCCTCGTTGACGACGCGCGGCGAGAGCGCGCTTCCTTCCTGGGCCACCGCCGGGAAAGCGGCCGTCAAGGTCAGGGCAAAAGCGAGAGTAAGCGTATGCGTGCGGGGCATCAGAGTGACTCCAGGAAGGCAAGGAGATCGCGGCGATCGCTTGCGGCAAGGGCGGCAAAGGCGTCACGGGCCTTCTGCCCTTCGCCGCCGTGCCAGAGGATCGCTTCGGTGAAATTGCGGGCGCGTCCGTCGTGGAGCAGGAAAGTGTGCCCACTGACGGTCTTCGTCAAGCCGATGCCCCAAAGCGGCGGCGTGCGCCACTCGCGGCCGGTGGCCACACCCACCTGCTGTCCGTCGGCAAGACCCTCGCCCATGTCGTGCAGCAGGAAATCGGAATAGGGCCAGATCAGCTGGAACGACTGCGCCTTGTTGGCCGCGTCCCGGCGGGTGACGAATTTCGGTGTGTGGCAACTGGTGCAGCCGAGTTCGTAGAAGACCTTCTTGCCACGCAGTGTCTCCGCAAAGCTCGCCTTGCGCCGCGCCGGCACGGCCAGGTTCTCCGAATAGAAGGTCACGAGGTTGAGCACCGGGTCGGGCGCTTCTGTGGGGCCAAGGCGTGCCTGCTCGCCGGTCGGCATGGTCAGGCATTTTGCCTGGGCCGCGGTGCAGTCGCCATGCGGGCGGTCGGCGTCGGGTGAAGAGATGCCGATGTCGGTGGCGAAGGCATCGGCGCTCTGTTGCCGCACGGTGGCGTTCTGCGCCTTCCAGCCGAAGCGCCCGAGCATGAGCTTGCCGGTCCTGGCGTCGCGCGTCAGCGCCGGCCGTCCGCTGATGCCGTCGCCATCCCTATCGTCGGGGTCGGCAAGGGCGAGGATATCCGCCTCGTGGATCGCCTCGATCAGGCCGAGGCCGATCATCGGCTGCGCCACACGCGGCGAGAGCGTGGTTTCCGGATCGAGCGGGCCATAGGCGAGATCGGCCACCGAATAGCCTGGTCGGCGCAGAGAGGCCGTTTCGCCGTCGGGGAAAGTGAAGGGCTCCTCGGTGTAGCTGATCTTCAGATGGCCTTCGGCGGCAAGGCCGGGCACGGCGCTATCCTGAAGCTGGGCGCCATAAACAGCGTCGCCGAAGTTCACCACCTCGTGCGCCGCAATCATCCGGCGCTCCTCGTCGTCGCGGGGCGGCCGCGCCAGGCGGAAGAACATCGAGGTTGTATCGACGGCACCTTCCGGCGGCCGGCCGCGTCCGTCCTTCAGGTGACAGCTCTGGCAGGCTCGGGCGTTGTAGAGTGGGCCGAGCCCGTCGGAGGCCTGTGTGGAGGAGGGGGAGGAAACCCAAAGCTTGCGAAAGAGCGCGTTGCCGAGCTTGAAGCCCTCTTCCTCCTGGAAGGTGAGATTGGCCGAGAATTGCGAAAAACTGTCGGCATTGACGGGCGCGATCGAGGTCGCGGCACCGCCGGACATTGCTTCGAAGGTTTCTGCCTTGGAGAAATCGGTCGCAGGCCGCGTCACCGCCTGGACGCGCTGGCGGTCCTTGTCGTTGAGGTCGGAGCGTTCGGTCAAAAGGCCGTCGCCGGCGAAGGCGGGCAGGGCCGTGAAAAGCGCTTGAACGAGAACAAGCGCGCAAAGGCGGAAAGCGCCAGATTTCATCTCAGGAGGATCGGGCCGCGTCTTTGTCGATGCGGCCCGCCTTTTCAGCTTATTGGAAGACGGCGTTAGGATTATCCAGGCTGTCGGAACCTTCAAGCTCGACAGTGCCGAGATCCAGCGACGCAATGACGCGCTGTACGGTCTTTGCCTGGGCGATCAGGCCGTCGATCGCCGCCTGAACGGTGGCGTTGCCCTCGGCATTGCCTTCGCCGATCATCTGGTCGTAGGCCTCGGTCGTTTCCGCGCGCTTGGCCATCGCCTGCATCTTCTCGACCGTGGTCGAAAGGTTGCCGGCCATTTCCTTGTCGAGCGCCGCATCCTTGGCGGCGACGAGTTCGGACAGCGACGGGCCGGTCATCTTCGTGCCGTCGACGCGGGTATATTCGCCGGTATAGGCCGACTGGATGCCGATCGCATCGTGCAGGTGCGAGTTGTGCGTGTTGTCGGAGAAGCAGTCATGCTCTTCTTCCGGATCGTGCAGCAGCAGGCCGAGCTTCATGCGCTCGCCCGCCAGTTCGCCATAGGAGAGCGAGCCCATGCCGGTGAGGATGGCGACGAGGCCAGCCTTCGGGTCGGCTTCGACCGCCTTGGTCGCGGCACCATCCGGCGTCCAGTTGGCGACCATCTCCTTGAGGTCGGAAACGAGCAGCTCGGTCGCAGCCTTCAGGTAGGCGGCGCGGCGGTCGCAATTTCCGCCGGTGCAGGCCTTGGTGTCGTAGTCGGTATAGGGGCGGTTGCCGGCGCCGGCCTTGGTCCCGTTCAGGTCCTGGCCCCAGAGCAGGAACTCGATCGCGTGGTAGCCGGTCGCGACGTTCGCTTCGATGCCGCCGGCTTCCTGCAGCGTGCCCGCCAGGAATTCCGGCGTGATGTTGGAAGCGTCGACGTCCTTGCCGTCGATCTTGATCGTCTTGTTGGCGATGACATTGGCGGTGAACAGCGCGTTCTCGTCGCTCTCGGTGCCATAGCTCGGATCGACATAGTCGATCAGGCCTTCGTCGAGCGGCCAGGCGTTGACCTTGCCTTCCCACTCGTCAACGATCGCGTTGCCGAAACGGTAGACTTCGGTTTCCTGGTAGGGGTTGCGGGCCTTCTTCCAGGCGTCGCGCGCGGCCTTCAGCGTTTCTTCGCTCGGCGTCGCGATCAGCGCGTCAACGGCCTTGTCGAGCGCTTCTGCGGTCGTCAGCGCGTCTTCGAACTTGGCGTGGGCGACGGCGGTGTAGTGCTTCACCACGGCGGCGGCATCGGTTGCGGCATGGGCCGGCTGCAGGGCCATCGCCGAGGTCGCCGTCATCAGCGCCAGCGCGGCGCCCCGGAAAAATTTCTTGGTCATGACCCTCTCCTGTTGCGTCCCCCGGCGCCGTCGAACGAGCCGCAAAACATGGCGTCGTTCAGCCGTCGAGCCATCAGAAAAGGCCCCGCCGAGCCCGCTTCTCATGAACCAAAAGCAAACTTGTGTCAAAGTGTATAGTTTAGAACGCTTTCAATCTGATGCGCGTCTTTTGCCGATCGTCAAACGGCGTTAACCCTTGCGTTGCATCAGGCAGAAGAAGAAGCCGTCCGTGCCGGTGGAAGCGGGTGTCAGCGTCACCGTCTTCATGTCTGCCGACCAGGGCTGCGGCTTGTCGGTGCCGAACAGCGTCGCCCAGATATCGGCGGCCGACAGGATCTCGAATTCCGGATTGTCTTCGCAGAAGCCGTAGACCTGCGCCTCGTTTTCCTCAGGCAGTACCGAGCAGGTGACGTAGATCAGATGGCCGCCGGGACGGACGAACTGGGCAGCGCTTGCCAGCGCTTCTTCCTGCTGGGAGATGCGCTCTTCGAGGTTCTTCTGGTTCAGCCGCCACTTGGTGTCCGGGCGACGGCGCCAGGTACCGGTGCCGGTGCAGGGCGCATCGACCAGCACGCGGTCGAAACGGCCGGCAAGCGGCGCGAGGCTGTCGGTGGATTCATGCACCTGGACATTGCGCGTGCCGGCGCGCTTCAGCCGCTCGATGATCGGGGCAAGCCGCTTGCGGTCGGTGTCGTAGGCGTGCACCTGGCCCTTGTTGTTCATCGCCGCCGACATGGCGAGTGTCTTGCCGCCGCCGCCGGCGCAATAGTCGAGCACCTGTTCGCCTTCCTGCGGATAGGCGAGATCGGCGACGATCTGCGAGCCCTCGTCCTGAACCTCGAACCAGCCCTTCTGGAAGGAAAGCTCGGCCGTGACGTTCGGCAGGCGCGAGGCGCCTTCGCCGGCGGGAATGCGGATACCATTACGGGCGATCGTTGCGGCCTCGGCACCGCTACGCTCCAGTGCCTTCAGGACCTTGGCGCGCGACGCCTTCAGCGTGTTTGCGCGCAGGTCCAGCGTCGGCCGGCCGGCGAGCGCCTTGGCTTCTTCCAGCCAGTCGTCGGAAAAGTTCTCTTCAAAGGAGGCCTGGACCCATTCGGGGATGTCGCCCTGCACATGGGCCGGGGCGTCCTCGATCCGGCGCGACCTGAAGGCTTGAAGCTGTTCGGCCGGTGCCTCCGGCGCGAACTTGTCGCCATCGAGCTCGGCGGCAAGCGCCTCGGGCGAAAAGCCCCACTGGCGGTACATCACCGCGTGGCCGAGGGCCGAGGCGCTGTCGCTATCCATCAGGTAGGCGTGGGAGAGCTTCATGCGAAGGGCGTCGTAGACGATGTTGCCGATCGCCGAGCGATCGCCGGATCCGGCGAAACGGTGGGCAAGGCCCCAATCCTTGAGCGCGTCGGCGACCGGGCGCTTCCGCTTTTCGATATCCTCAAGAACCTCAATGGCTCCAGCGAGCCTGCCGCCCAAACGCATCTTCGATCAACTCCTTTTTCGCCGTGGTAACGGCGATGGCATCGAAGAGCAAGACGGCGGAGAAGATTAACCGCCGAGAACGGTCTTTAGCGAAGTAGATCCACCCGCCCGCAGGCCGGGTAGCAGTATTTCAAGATCAGGAATTGACGACGCGATAGCAGACGCTGGCAGTGCCGGAGCGGACCATGCCGATCTGCGATGCTGCAGCCTTGGAAAGATCCATGACGCGACCGCGGATAAACGGGCCACGATCGTTGATGCGAACGATAACGCTCTTGCCGTTGCGCTTGTTGGTGACCTGCACCTTGGTGCCGAATTTCAGGCTGCGATGGGCGGCCGTCAGGTGAGCGGCATTCATGCGCTCGCCGGAGGCGGTCTTGGAGCTCAGCGCATACCAGGATGCGCCGCCGCAGCCGGCGCCGGCTGCATGGCTATCGGAAACGGAGACGAGACCGATAGTGGCCGTGAATAGCGCTGCAGCGGCAGCCGTCTTGATCTTCGCTGGCGTCAAACTGGCGATCCCCTCGGTCAAAACACTTGGTTAAAAACTTCTGGGAACCGCTAATTGGGGCGAAAAATGGCAAAAACGTGCTTCAACCATTTACGCTCTATTAGGATTTATTAAAAAATGACGAAATTTCAAAAACGAAGATTGTTTGAAATAGTTTAAACGCAGACAGGAGTTCTTTGGAATCAGGGGTTGAGCGTTCGCCAGCCTCCGCACGCGAGCCGAACCCGCCCGTAAACGAAAAATTTCATTAAAAATTTCGAATTGGACCAATTTTCCGGAATCCGGATGGTCGAAAATTCGTTACTAGCGCGCAGGTTGTATGAAATTAGCCAAGTATCGAACGAATATCCAAAGAATGTCACAATTGCGATGGCCCAGCCCTGGCCATTACTGACGGACTGACTATCGACGTTCTATAAGCATTACGGGTTATGCTATCTGGCGGGTGCCGTATTGCATTTCACTGTCCGCGCCACGCGCCCGACTGCCAAAGCTGTGCAAGCGAGACGCGATAATCCGGAAAGGCAAATTCAAAACCGGTTGCACGCATGCGGGCATTCGAAACCCGCTTGTTTTCTCCATAGAAAGTGCGGGCCATCGGTGACAGCTCGGCTTGCTCGAAAGGCGTTTCCGGCGGCGGCTCGACGCCCATCAGCCGGGCGGCCTCCGCGACCACGTCCTGTGGCGGCGCCGGCTCGTTGTCGGTGATGTTGAAGACGCCGCTGGTGCCATTGTTGGCGAGGAACAGCGCTGCGTCGCCGATATCCTCGACGCGGATTCGATTGAACACCTGGCCGGGCTTGACCAGCCGCCGTGCCGTGCCGTTTTCGAGATTGCAGAAGGCGTTGCGTCCGGGGCCGTAGATGCCGGAGAGCCTGAGCACCGCGACCGGAATATCCTGGTTCTTGCCGAAGGCGATCCAGGCGTCCTCCGCTTCCACGCGCTCGACAGAGCGGGCCGAGACCGGCTTGCGCAGCATGTCCTCGGTGACCCATTCGCCGCCATGGTCGCCATAGACGCCGACCGTTGAGAGATAGCCGATCCATTTGAGGTTCGGTGCGATCTGCGTGAGGTCCGGGCTCGTGGTGCGGAACATGGGATCGCCATCGCGACCGGGCGCGATCGACTGGATCAGATGAGTTGCGTTGCCGAGGGCGGCGGCTAGGTCGTCGGAGATCGTCTCGCCGTCGAAGAGCACCGGGCGGATGCCGGCCCTTTCGAGTTTTGCCGCCTTCTCCTCGCTCCTGGTGGTGCCGATAACGTTTGTGGCCGTTGGGGCCATCGCTTTTGCGATTGCCGTACCGGAGTAACCGGCGCCAAGGATCAGGACATGCATCGGCTCACTCCCGCGATCTGCCATTCGTTGAGGACGTCTTCGTCCGTCTCTGGCTCGCATTGTTCGGCAAATTCCGCAAGCGCCGCAGGCGCGACCAATCGTGACAGCGCCCAGACCGCCATCGCCCGCACCACGGCTGAGGTGTCGTTGACGCGGGCCTTGACTGCGGGCACCAGCGCCTGGCTGCCGGAATTGCCGGCGGCGATCAGCACGTTCCGCACGAACCGGTCGCGACCGATGCGCTTGACCGGTGAGCCTGAGAACAGGCTGCGAAAGCTCGGATCATCGAGGTCAAGCAGGGTTTCGAGCGACGGCGCCTTCAGATCGTCGCGTGCTCGGAGCTTCATTTCCGAGGCTGCCTGCGCGAACTTGTTCCAGGGGCAGGCGGCAAGACAGTCGTCGCAGCCATAGATGCGGTTGCCGATCAGCGGCCGGAATTCGGGATCGATCGGCCCCTTGTGCTCGATCGTGAGGTAAGAGATGCAACGTCGCGCGTCGATCCGGTAGGGCGCCGGGAAAGCGTCTGTCGGACAGGCATCGAGGCAGGCGCGGCAGGAGCCGCAATGGTCGCGCTCGGCTTCGTCGAAGGCGAGGTCCGCCGTCGTGAACAGGCTGCCGAGAAAAAGCCAGGAGCCGAATTCGCGGCTGACCAGATTGGTGTGCTTGCCCTGCCAGCCGAGGCCGGACTGCTCCGCCAGCGGCTTTTCCATCACCGGGGCGGTATCGACGAAGACCTTGACGTCCTCGCCAGCGCGCGCGGCAAAGCGGGTCGCGACTTCCTTGAGCTTGCCCTTGATGATGTCGTGGTAGTCGCGGTTCTGGGCATAGACCGAGATCGCACCGCGATCGGTCCGCTCAAGAATGCCACGCGGATCGTGTTCCGGGCCGTAGTTCATCGCGAACATGACGACGGAGCGCACCTCGCTCCAGAGCGTGCGCGGATCGGAACGGCGCTCGGCTGTCTCTTCGAGCCAGTCCATCGTGCCGTGAAAGCTCTCGTCGAGAAAGTCTCGAAGCCGGGCCGGTGCTTGCGGAATGGCATCCGGCCGGGTGATGCGACAGAGATCGAAGCCCTTGTCTGCCGCCTCTGCCTTCAGGAACGCCGTCAGCTTCAGCCGGCGCCGTTCCTCACTGTCTGCCTTGGCATCGATGCCGGGCACGGTATTCGCCTCAGAAGTCGAGATCCGCATAGTGCGGAACGGGGGTGACGCCGCGCACGCGCTCGGCAAGCAGCGGCCGGAAGGAGGGGCGGGACTTCAGCCGCTGGTACCACTCCTTGGCGCTCGGGGCGTCCGACCAGTCGATTTCGCCGAGATAATCGAGCACGGACACCGTCGCGGCGGCGGCAAGATCGGCATAGGAAATCCGGTCGCCGGCAAGCCAGGTGCGCGTGCCCGCGAGCCAGGAGAGATACTTCATATGCTGGCGGATGTTGGCGCGCGAGGTCCGCAGGACCTTGCTGTCGGGTGCGCCGCCGCCCTGGTCCGGCGTCATCTGCAGCTTGAAGATCCGCTCGCGCACCAGCGGCCGCGTCACATCGGCTTCCATCTTCTGCAGGAACCATTCGACCAGCCGGCGGATTTCCGCGCGCTGGAACGGATCCTCGGCCAGAAGGCGGCGATCCCGCTTCATGATGCCATTCGTCTCGTCGAGATATTCCGAGATGATCGTCGCCCCACAGAGCGCCCTCATACTGTCGTCAACATAGACCGGTAGCGTTCCGGCCGGGTTCAAAGCCAGGAAGTCGCGCCGGTTCTCCCAGGGCTGCTCGTCCGTCAATTCCGTCTGGTAGCCGTATTCCGAAAGGATCAGGCGAACGAAGCGTGAAGCGGCGGACATGGGGTGATGATACAGTGTCGGCATCGATGATCTGGCTTCTCAGGGCTTTGGCTTGGGGGCGTCAGCGTGGCGGCGCAAGCGTCTGGCCACGGCTCATGTGTTAGAGCTATAGAAATTTGTGGTGGCAAACACAAGCGAATCAGCCTTTTCCTCCCACTCCAAAACTTGTCAGGAAATTCTCATATATGGCGGATCAATCGATCATCAGTGCGCTTGTCCTCGGTCTGATCGAGGGCCTGACGGAGTTCATCCCCGTCTCGTCAACGGCGCACGTCCTTCTCGCCGGCCACTTCCTCGGCTTCAAGTCGCCGGGCAACACCTTCGCCGTCCTCATCCAGCTCGGCGCCATTCTGGCGATCCTGCTCGTCTATTTCCAGAAGCTTCTGTCGATCGCGCTGGCGTTGCCGACAAGCATCAAGGCGCGCCGCTTCGTCGTGTCAGTGCTGCTCGCCTTCCTGCCGGCGGCGGTCATCGGTGCCATTGCCCATGATTTTATCAAGACGGTGCTGTTCGAGACGCCTGTCCTGATCTGCGTCGTACTGATCGTCGGCGGCGTCATCCTTTATGCGATAGACCATCTGCCGCTGAAGCCGCGCTATACCGACGTGATGGACTACCCGCCGTCGCTGGCGCTGAAGATCGGCCTGTTCCAGTGCCTGGCTATGATCCCCGGAACGTCCCGTTCCGGCGCGACGATCGCCGGCGCCCTGCTGATGGGCACCGACAAGCGTTCGGCCGCCGAGTTCTCGTTCTTCCTGGCGATGCCGACCATGGTCGGCGCCTTTACGCTGGACCTCTACAAGAACCGCGATGCGCTCTCCTTTGACGATTTTACCCTGATTGCAGTCGGTTTCATTGCGGCCTTCGTCGCCGGCATCTTCGTCGTGCGCTCATTGCTCGACTTCGTCTCGCGGCGCGGTTTCACGCCTTTCGCCATCTGGCGCATCATCGTCGGGATCGCCGGCCTGATCGGTCTGTGGCTGCTTGGCTGAGCAGAACCGACGATCTCAGAATGACAAAAGGCGCGTCCCGGACGCGCCTTTTTCTTTGACCTGTTGTCAGGCCCTAAAAACAAAGCCGCGTGCGTCTCATGGTGAAACGCACGCGGCTACTGGCCCCCGCCAATAACTTTTGATGCCTCGTCGAGGCGCCGGCCCTTAGTGGCCGGAAAGGTCGATCGATGCCGTGGTGCACGGATCGACGCCATAGGCCGGTGCGCAATCCTTGCCGCTGCTGGCGACCGTGTTCGGCGCCATGAACGATCCAGCCAGAATGATCAGTGCCGCACACGCAAAAAAGATTGCGATCGACTTGCCCATGGACGCTATGCCTTTCGAGATTGATGCCGCCGCCCGCCGTCATGCCTTGGGATCGGGGGCGCGAGGCGGTGTTTAGTTGGTGGATATGACATGATCAATATCAGGACATGTTGAATTTGCGGTAAATGCCAATCGCTTTTCCGACTGCGGCAGAACTGCAACGCTGTTACCGCAATACAACAGAAAACGGCCGCCGGTGGTTCCGGCGGCCGTTCAAAAAAATCGGTGGGCTGCTGCCGATCAGGCGGCGCGGCCGCTGCGGGTGTACTGGCCCTGCGGGCGGTAGCGCACCAGATAGGTCGGCAGGATCGATTCCAGCATCGTCGGGTCGATGCCGATGCCGGAAAGCGTGCGGCCTTCCGATACGGCCTTTGCGGAGACGACATTGTCGGATTTCAGCAACACCACCTGGTCGGCGGTAAGCGGCGGCGTGACGAAGGGGATCAGCGACGAAACGCTGCCGATCAGAGACGCGACGCCGAAGGGCAGCGAGACCAGCGTGCGCTTGCGGTCGATCGTGTTGAGCATGATCTCGAGACAGTCGCGGAAGCTCAAGACGTCAGGGCCGCCGAGTTCGTAGGTCTGGCCTTTGGCGATCTTGCCGTCGACGGCGCGGGCCACGGCTTCGGCGACGTCGGTCACGTAGACGGGCTGGAATTTCGTCTCGCCGCCGCCGATCAGCGGGAGGACCGGCGAGAAGCGGGCCATGTTGGCGAATTTGTTGAAGAAGCCGTCCTCTGGACCGAAGACGACCGACGGACGCAGGATGATCGCGTCAGGCTTGGTCTCAAGGATAGCGGCCTCGGCGCGGCCCTTGCTGCGGGCGTAGTTCGATGCAGAGGAAGCGTCGGCGCCAATGGCGGAGATGTGGGTCAGTGTTGCGCCGACGCCGCGGGCCGCTTCAGCCACGGCACGGGCGCCGAAATCCTGGACCGCATCGAAGGTGTTGCGGCCGCTCTCGAACAACACGCCGACGCAGTTGATGACGTGATCGGAGCCTTCAACGGCGCGGTCGACCGATTTACGGTAGCGCAGGTTCGCCTGAACGAAGGAGATCTGGCCGACATTGCCGAGCGGTTGGAGATGACCGGCAAGGTCCGGCCGGCGAACGGCGACGCGGATGCGATAGCCGCGTTTGGCGAGCGCGCGCACCACATGACGGCCGACGAACCCGGATCCGCCGAAAATCGTCACCAGCGGCGGAAGGTTGGACAAGGTCATGGGATGTGCACTCCTGATCGGATCGGAAAGAATTGATTGCTACATAGCCCAACAGCCGCGAGAGGTGAAGGCCAATCGACGCCTGCGTGCAGAGCCTGCTGAAGGTTGGGGGCGGTGGGATCAGACGCCTTCGACGACCACCATCTCGGCGTCGGCGACTTCCTGGCGGATCGCGGCGGCAATCTGGTACTCGGGAGAGTTATAACAGTCGATCGCTGCCTGCAGCGATGGAAATTCGATGACGACGTTGCGGGCGCGAACGCCACCCTCCAACCGATGATGCAGCCCGCCGCGTGCCAGAAAATTGGCGCCGTATTTCTCGAAGGCGGGCTTTGCGGCCGCTACATAGTCCTTGTAGCGCTCGGGGTCGCGGACATCGACCCGTGCGATCCAGTATCCCTTGGCCATATTGAGCTCCTCGTCTTGCAGCACGAAAGGCTGACGGGAGTGTTACTTCCGGCAAATTTGGGCCGAGGTCAAGCGGATCGACCGGGCGCGCTGGTCCGACGGGTGTCGCCCGGCATCAGCGGGCGAGCGCACCGTTCATTTCGGCAAGGATGGCGCGGGCAGCCGCAAGCGGCTCGGCGGCTGCGACGATTGGGCGCGCGACGACGAGATGGCTGGATCCGGCCTTGAGCGCCTCGGAGGGCGTCATCACCCGCTTCTGGTCGCCCTTGTCCGCGCCGGCCGGGCGAATGCCCGGGGTGACGAGTGCCATGTCCGGCCCGATGATCTTGCGTACCGCCGCCGATTCTTCCGCTGAACAGACGATGCCGCCCATGCCGGCGGCGCGCGCCTGTTCGGCCCGGCGCAGCACCAGCGTGTGCGGATCGTATTCATAGCCGGCATCGATCACGTCCTGCTCGTCCATCGAGGTGAGCACGGTGACGCCGAGCAGGCAGAGGTCGGAGCCTTTCGCAGCCTCGACAGCCGCCTTCATCGCCTTCGGATAGGCGTGCAGGGTCAGCATCGACATGCCCATCTTGGCGATGTTCTCGACGCCCTTGGCCACCGTGTTGTCGATGTCGAGCAGCTTCATGTCGAGGAAGACGTTCTTGCCGCTTTTGGCCAGGTCGCGCGCGAATTCCAGGCCGCCGGCAAAGACCAGCTGGTAGCCGATCTTGTAGAAGGAGACGTCGTTGCCGAGCGTCGACACGATCTTCTCGGCATCCGCAATCGTCGGAAGGTCGAGGCCTACGATCAGTCTGTCGCGCGCGGTTTCGGTCATCGTCTAATCCCCTGCCAGTGTTCCATCGGGGTCCAGTCGCATGCAACAGTCCGATCCGCAAGGCGGAAAGCGAAGACATTGCCGCCGCCACCACCCTTCTGGTCGGCGGCGCGCGAGATTGGCGCGCCGGTAAGGCGGCATTTCAGAAGTGTGCCGACGCCGCCATGGCCGACGAAGGCAATCGGGATTTTCGGATCGTGATCGCCGAGGATCCGAAAGGCCGCGTTCGAGATGCGGCTCTGGGCATCGATCGCGCGCTCCCAGCCCTTGAAGCTTTCGGTGGGATTGGCGAAGAACCAGTCGGCCGCCTTCTCGAATTCCGGCGGCGGCAGGAAGCCGGTGGCCGAGCGATCGTTCTCGCCCATGTCGTGGTGGACCTCGACCGTCACGCCGGCCGCATCGGCCAAAAGTTGTGCCGTCTCGATCGCCTTGGTTTCGTCGCTCGAAACGATCCGTCCGAGCGAACGCGCCCAGGGCAATCGGGCGGTGATGACCGCGCGTTCGCGGCCAACAGTGGAAAGTCCCCATTGCGGGACGGGCACGTCCGGATCGATCTGGACCTGCGGATGGGTGACGTAGACGCCGAACATCCCGTCAGTGCGCCCGGCGATAGACCCAGAGCTGCGCCGGTGGAATGTTGCGCACGACGAAGTCGAGATGCTGGATGCTGTAGCGGTCCGGCATGGCAACGACGGGCGACAAAGGCCCATAGGAAATCTGCACGACCGGCCGGCCGACCGGAATGCGCGACAGCAGATCGTCGATCAGTTCGACGCGGCGATGCATCGGGAAGTTCAGAAGCGGCACGGCAGAGACGACGCTGTCGAAGGTCTGGCCGTTGAGTTCGCCGAGCGTGTGTTCCAGATCGAAGGCGTCGCCGTTGATGAAGTTGACGCCGTTGAAGTTGGTCTTGAGCTGATTGTAGAAATCGGTCGAATACTCGATCGACACGAGATTGGACGGCTCAAGGCCACGTTCCAGGATCGCCTTGGTGATGACGCCTGTGCCGGGGCCGAGCTCAAGAACCGGAAGGCCTGAGGCCGGATTGATGACGCTCGCCATTCGGCGCGCTGTGACGGAGGAGGTCGGCAGGATCGCGCCGACGGCCTTGGCATTGCTCATCCATCCCTTGAAAAAGCGAATCTCTTCGTCGAACTTCCGTCCGAGCCGTTCCTTCACCTTCACGCGCAAATTCATTGAACCCCTCAAAACCGCTGTCCTCTCCTCGCACAGGCCGTCCGCTCAAAATTCCTCGCCCGGTGATTCGGGCCGGCCGCGGCGGCGGTGATCATAATGTGTCCCCATCTGCGGCAAAAACAAGTCTGTCTGCGCCTGAAAGCGTTCGCTTATCAACAGTCCGCAAATGCCGCGGCCAACAAAAAACCCGCCACGCGCGGGCGTGACGGGTTGGCATTTCGCGCCGCGTCAGGCCCGGCTACACGCGCATCGGCATGAGCACATAGAGCGCATCTTCAGCGGCCAGATCACGGACGAGCGTCGGCGAGCCCGGGTCTGCCAGCATGAAGATCGCATCGGTGCCTGTCAGCTGCGAAGTGATGTCGAGCAGGTACTTGGCGTTGAAGCCGATTTCGAGCGGATCGTGGTCGTAGCCGACGGGCAATTCTTCCGTAGCACTGCCGGAATCGGGATTGTTGACCGTCAGCGTCATCTGGCCTTCGTTCAGCGCCAACTTGACGGCGCGGCCGCGCTCCGACGAGATCGTCGATACGCGATCGACCGCCTGGGCGAAGGACTGGCAATCGACGCGCAGTTCCTTGTCGTTGTTGGCTGGGATGACGCGCTGGTAGTCGGGGAAAGTGCCGTCGATCAGCTTCGAGGTCATGACGATCGAGCCGATCGTCAGGCGGATCTTGGCGTCCGAGACTTCGACGGTGACGACGAGTTCCGGGTTGTCGAGCAGCTTCTGCAATTCGCTGACGGTCTTGCGCGGGATGATGATGCCCGGCATGCCTTCGGAGCCGGATGGCGCCTCGACGTCGGCGCGCGCCAGGCGATGGCCGTCGGTTGCGACGGCGCGCAGTTTCAGCTCACCCTTGCTTTCGACCGTGTGTACGAAGATGCCGTTGAGATAGTAGCGGGTTTCCTCGGTCGAGATCGCGAACTGGGTGCGATCGATCAACATCTTGAGGTCGGTCGCCTTGAGGCGGAACGAATGCGAGAAGCTGCCGGCGGTCAGATCCGGGAAGTCGGATTGCGGCAGGCACTGCAGCGAGAACTTGGAACGGCCCGAGGCGACGGTCATCGCCGTGCCCTCGGCGTTGGTGGCGAGCAGCACTTCCGAACCGTCGGGCAGCTTGCGCACGATGTCGTAGAGCAGGTGCGCTGGCACGGTGGTCGCGCCCGCCTGCTCCACCTGCGCCGGGGTCGCCTCGGTGATTTCGAGGTCGAGGTCGGTCGCCTTCATTTCGAGGCTGGCGCCGTCGGAACGCAGGAGCACGTTCGAGAGGATCGGGATCGTGTTTCGCCGCTCCACCACGCGGTGCACGTGGTTCAGCGATTTCAGGAGGTTGGATCGCTCGAGAGTAATGCGCATGGGATGCCGCTTTCAACCATTGCCCGGCGGGCGAAACGTCCGCCTGAGCGTCAACTGCGAGTGCCCCGGCCGACCGACCGGATAGATGTGGACCGGCAAAATGGCAGAAAGAGCGCCCGGAAAGCAAGGGGTTTGAGGGCTTCTGTCCCCAGATGCGGCACGTGGGCCCGTCGTCTTGCCCTTGCTCTGCCATGGTGGCTCACTCATAAAGACCGGACAGACACATCGGCAAGCACGATCAGGGCGTTACAGGTGGAAAAGCAAAAGACAGCGGAACCGGCCGGCGGACAGAGGGAGCGCAGCTACCGGCTGCACAATGTGAGCGTTCCGGCCCGCCCCCTTGATGCCGCGCTCTATCTGGTGGCAACCCCGATCGGCAATCTCGGCGATATCACGCTGCGCGCGCTGGAAACATTGGCCGGCGCCGATGTGCTTGCCTGTGAGGACACGCGGGTCACCCGTGTTCTGCTTGATCGCTACGGCATCACCAATCGGCCCTACGCCTACCACGAGCACAATGCCGACGAGGCCGGTCCGCGGCTGCTGGCAGCGCTCGCCGAAGGGCGTTCGGTGGCACTCGTCTCCGATGCCGGCACGCCACTGGTCTCCGACCCCGGCTACCGCCTGGGGCAGCTTGCGATCGAGGCCGGACATCGCGTCGTGCCGATTCCCGGCGCCTCGGCGCCGCTTGCAGCCCTCGTCGGGTCCGGCCTGCCGAACGATGCTTTCCTCTTTGCCGGTTTCCTGCCGACCAAGGACAAGGCGAAACGCGATCGCCTCAGGGAACTCGCCGCCGTGCCGGCAACGATCCTGTTCTTCGAATCGCCGCACCGGATCGCTGCGACGGTTGCGGCGGCGGCCGACGTTTTGGGGGAGGGCAGGCGGGCGTCCGTTTGCCGCGAATTGACCAAGACCTTCGAGGAATTTCGCCGCGGCACGCTTGGCGAGCTTGCGGTTCATTATGAACAGGCGGGGCCGGTCAAGGGCGAGATCGTGCTCGTCATCGGCCCCCCCGATGCCGCGCCCGAACCGGAAGCGGCCGACGTCGACGCGCTGCTGCAAAGCCTGGTCGCCGACATGCCAACCGGCAAAGCGGCAACCGAAGCCGCCCGCCAGACGGGCCTGCCGCGCAAGGAACTCTATGACCGGCTGCTTCAACTGAAGGAGCGCCATGACGACTGATAGTGGCGACAAGCGGAAGCTGAAGGCGCTGAAGCGAGGGCATCTCGCCGAATACCGTGCCGCGCTTTGCCTTCTGCTCAAGGGCTACTGCATCGTCGCCATGCGCCATCGCACCAAGCTTGGCGAGATCGACATCATCGCAAGGCGCGGCGATCTCATCGCCTGCGTCGAGGTCAAGGCCCGTCGCTCGGCCGAAGACGGCGTCTTCGCCGTGACGGCGACAGCGCAGAGGCGTATCCGTGCCGCGAGCGATCTCTGGCTGGCGAAACAGCCGGATTTCAGCAGGCTTTCCGTGCGCTACGACATCGTCACCGTGACCCCTTGGGGCTGGCCGCGGCACCTGCCGGATGCGTTCTGAATCGGCGCATAATGAAGGGAAATGATTGCGTTGTTCCGCGGGTGCCCCTCATTGGAACATATTCTCGAATTTGTAATCGTTCCGACATAAAAGCGTTACGGGCCTGTCATTGAAGGTCACTAGTCCACTGCCATCCGCAACCCGGTGGAGAGGATTAGTCATGTTCAAGAAGTTTACGCTCGCAGCCCTTACCCTTGCATTTTCCGCGACCTCGTCGCTTGCCGCGACCAACATTACCTGGTGGCACGGCATGGCCGGCCGCAACGGCGAAGTCATCAATGAAGTTTCCAAGAAGTTCAATGAAGCCCAGAGCGCCTGCGCGCTGACCCCGGTTTCCAAGGGCACCTACGAGGAAGCGCTCGCTTCCGGTATCGCCGCTTTCCGCTCGGGTGAACAGCCGAACATCCTGCAGGTCTTCGACGCCGGTGCCGCCACGATCATCAACGCCAAGGGCGCGGTCATCCCGGCCGAAGACCTGATCATCAAGGCTGGTCACAACTTCGACCGCAACGCCTTCATCGATGGCGTGCGCTACTTCTACGCCGACAGCGAAGGCAAGTTCGTCGGCATGCCGTTCAATTCCTCCGCGCCGATCATGTACATCAACGACGAGGCCCTGAAGAAGGCCGGCGTCGAAGCGCCGAAGACCTGGGAAGAGTTCGAGGCCGTCGCCCCGAAGCTGAAGGAAGCCGGTTACATCCCGCTCGTCCAGTCGCAGCTCACCTGGCAGTTCACGGAGAACTTCTTCTCCCGCAACAACATCCAGTTCGCCACCAACAACAACGGTTACGACGCCGTCGTCGACACTGAGCTGAAGGTCACCGACCCGAACCTCGTCATGATGTTCGACAAGCTGAAGGCCTGGAAGGATGAAGGCTACTTCGCCTTCTACGGCGCCGGTTGGAACGACAACCAGAAGGTCTTCGAAGAAGGCAAGGCTGCGTTCTGGATCGGTTCGTCGGGTTCGTTCGGCGGCCTGCAGAAGACGGCGCAGATGCCGTTCTCGGCAACCTTCCTGCCCTATTGGGGCTCGATCAAGGGCGCCGGCACCAACTCCTTCATCGGCGGCGCGGCACTCTTTGCCATGTCCGGCAAGACGGATGAAGAAAACAAGTGCGTTGCCGACTTCTTCCAGTTCCTGACCTCGCCTGAGATCCAGTACTTCTACCACAAGGCCACCGGCTATGTGGCCATCACCAAGGCAGCCTACGAGCTTGCCCAGAAGGATGGTTACTACAAGGAAAAGCCGGTTGCCGAAGTCGGCATCAAGCAGCTGATGCTGCCGGCCGGCGACTGGTCGAAGGGCTACCGCCTCGGCTTCTACCCGCAGATCCGCGAAATCATGGAACGCGAATACGGCCGCATCTTCTCGGGCGAAACAACCGTCAAGGACGCGTTCGACACGATCGAGAAGGAAGGCAACGAGCTGCTCGCCCGTTTCGCCAAGACGGCCGGCTGATCTCGATGTCGACCGCGACAGATCTCCTCCCCGCAGCGCGGGGAGGGACCGGAACAAAGACCGGGGGGCGTCGCTTCGGCGCCTTCCGGATTTTCGGTGGCCAGTCGAATAGCGGAGGCGAAAGCGCTGCAAAGCGCGTGCAGTTCTCCTCGCCGTTCCTGCCATACCTCTTCCTCGCGCCGCAGCTCGCGATCATCTTCATCTTCTTCTACTGGCCGTCGGTTCAGGCGATCCAGTCGTCGTTCTATCTTGAAGACCCCTTCGGTTTCGGCTCGACCTTCGTCGGGATGACCAATTATACCGACGTGCTGAAATCAGGCGAATATCTCGGCATTGCCCGTTTCACCGCCGTTTTCACGGCGTTGGTCACCTTCTTTGCGCTGTCGATCGGGCTGCTGCTTGCCGTCAAGGCCGATGGCGTCATCCGCGGCAACGCCGCCTATAAGACGCTGCTGATCTGGGTCTATGCCATTGCCCCGCCGGTCGCAGGCCTCATCGGCATGATGTTCTTCGACCAGCATATCGGCCCGATCGTCGAGCTTGCGCGCTGGTTCGGCTGGGACATCAAGGTTGGTCTGAACTACTTCGACACCGCCTTTTCCATGGTGGTCGTCTCGGTCTGGAAACAGATCCCCTACAATTTCATCTTCTTCCTCTCAGGGCTCCAGGGCATTCCGGTCTCGGTGCGGGAAGCTGCGGCGATCGACTGCCGCTCCGGGTTCCGCCGTTTCTGGACGGTGATCCTGCCGCTGCTCGCGCCGACCGCCTTCTTCCTTCTGATCATTAACGTCACCTATGCGCTGTTCGACACCTTCGGCGTCATCGACGTGATGGTGAAGGACAAGGCTGCCAACAACCCGATCACCCTTGTCTACAAGGTCTACATGGACGGTTTCCGCGGCAACGATCTCGGCGGCTCCTCGGCCCAGTCAGTGATCCTGATGCTGATCGTCTTCGTGCTCACCATCTTCCAGTTCCGCTTCATCGAGCGGCGCGTGCATTACAACTGAGGTGGGGCCGATGTATCGCACCAAGATTTTCGACCACATCATCCTGCTCTTTGGCGTCTTCATCATGGTGGCGCCCGTCGTCGTCGCCTTCATGACCTCGACGCACGAGGCGGCCGACATTCACCGCAACGGTCTCAGCCTCAGCTGGGGCGGCCATTTCGTCGAGACCTACCAGACGGTACTGACGCGCGAGGGCGGCTTCACCGGCAAGATCACCGGCTTCAACATGATGCTGAACTCGATGATCCTCGGCCTGGGTTTCGCCGTCGGCAAGATCGTGCTGTCGATGCTGGCGGCCTATGCGCTCGTCTATTTCCGCTTTCCGCTCGCGACCTTCTTCTTCTGGGTGATCTTCACCACCCTGCTTCTGCCACTCGAAGTGCGCATCCTTCCTTCCTATGAAGTGATGAACACGCTGAAGCTGACCAACACCTATACCGGCCTGATCGTGCCGCTTCTCGCCTCGGCGACGGGCACCTTCTACTTCCGGCAGTTCTTCAAGTCGGTGCCGGACGAGTTGCTGGAGGCCGCGCGCATCGACGGCGCCGGACCCTTCAAGTTCTTCATCGACGTGCTGGTGCCGCTCTCGCGCACGATGATGGCGGCGATCTTCATCATCATGTTCGTCTACGGCTGGAACCAGTATCTCTGGCCCACACTGATGACCACCGACGAAGGCTTCTTCACCCTGGTGCGCGGCATTAAGCAGATCCTGCTCGTCTGGGTCGGCTCGAACATCCCCGACTATAACGAGGCCTTTGCGCTGGCGATTCTCGCCATGCTGCCGCCGGTCATGATCGTCGTGATCTTCCAGCGCTGGTTCATCAAGGGCCTGACGGAAAGCGACAAGTAAACGGGGTCGTGGCGGGACAAAAGTCCCGCCCGCTCCTGAAACGACATCAATCTTACGGAGGCAGCCATGGCGGCCATTACCATCGCCGAGGTCTCGAAGATCTATCACGGCAATGTCGAGGCGGTGAAATCCGTCTCGATCGATATCGAGGACGGCGAATTCATCGTGCTGGTCGGCCCGTCCGGCTGCGGCAAGTCCACGCTTCTGCGCATGGTCGCGGGGCTGGAGACGATTTCGAAGGGCACGGTGACGATCGGCTCACGCGTCATCAACGAGGTCGATCCGGCCGAGCGCGACATCGCCATGGTCTTCCAGAACTACGCGCTCTATCCGCACATGACCGTCTACGAAAACCTCGCTTACGGCCTGAAGAACCGCAAGACGCCGAAGGCCGAGATCGACGCCCGCGTCGCCGAAGCCGCTCGCATGCTGGAGATCGAGCCCTATCTTACCCGCAAGCCCCGTGCGCTCTCGGGCGGCCAGCGCCAGCGGGTCGCCATGGGCCGCGCAATCGTGCGCAAGCCGGCGGCCTTCCTCTTCGACGAGCCGCTCTCCAATCTCGACGCCAAGCTGCGCGTCTCCATGCGCGGCGAGATCAAACGCCTGCAGAAGCGCCTCGGCACGACCTCGCTCTACGTCACCCACGACCAGCTCGAGGCCATGACCCTTGCCGACCGTCTGGTGGTGCTGAATGGCGGTCGCATCGAACAGATCGGCCGTCCGCTCGACGTCTATCACCGCCCGGCCTCAACCTTCGTCGCCAGCTTCATCGGCTCGCCGGCGATGAACCTGATCAAGGGTGAGATCGAAGGCGGCAACCTGCAGATCGGTCTCTACAGGATCGCGCTTGGCGACCGTGCGCCGGTCGAAGGCCCGGTCACGGTTGGGCTTCGCGCCGAAGATCTCAAGCTCGCCGGCGTCGGCGAGGACGCCATGCTGTTCCAGGTCGACTATGTCGAGGAACTGGGCGCGCAGCGGCTCGTGCACGGCACCATCGAGAGCCAGGCGCTCACCATCGCGCTGTCTCCGGAGACGCCACTTTCGGGTGATCTTGCAGTGACGATCGCCGTCGACCGTCTGCACTTCTTCTCGACCGAGACCGGCAAGCGGCTGGAGCGCGGCACGTCGTTTGCCAATGAAGCGCCGGTTGCAGCGCCACGCCTGGAGACCGCATCGTGATCTCCAAGACCGTCGAGCAGCTTGCCGTTCCTTCGCTTGAAACCCGCGCCAGCTTTGCCGAGATCGTGCGCACCATTGCCGCCCATGACGCAGCCATGGCCGCACGGCCGGAGATGAACAGCGTCGAGGTCGGCGGCACACCGGCCTCCGATACGCCGCTCGCCTTCCCGTTCACCGTTGCTGCCTGGAACCTGGAGCGCTGCCTGTTTCCGGCCGAAAGCGCCGCCCATCTCGCCGCGACAAACGCGCCGGTCGTCCTCCTTTCAGAGATGGACAACGGCATGGCCCGCACCGGCCAGCGTCACCCGACCGCCGAAGTCGCCGAAACACTCGGCATGCACTATGCGTATGGCATCGAGTTCATCGAGATGGGGCTCGGCTCCGATACGGAGCGCGAATTCTGCGAGGACGAATTCAACGCCAAGGGGTTCCATGGCAATGCGCTGATGGCTGCGGTGCCGTTCTCCCGGCCCTTCATGTTGCGCCTATGGGGCGAACGCCTCTGGTTCACCGATGGCGAGCAGCCGCGCCTTGGCGAGCGCTGTGCGATCGGCGCCGTCATCGAGACGGAAGCCGGACCCTTCGTCGCCGTCTCCACCCATCTCGAGAGTGCGACGACTGCCGTCTACCGAGAGCGCCAGGTCAAGGAATTGATCGATGCACTCGACGAGACTTTCCCCGGCCTGCCGGTGATGATCGGTGGCGATCTCAATACCGGCAACCATGCCGGCGGCGATTTCGAGGCCGAAGGGCTGTTTGCCATGAGCGCCATCAGAGGCTTTACCCGCCATGGTGGGCCGCTCGACGTGATGACCACGCGGCCGAGCCTGATCACCCGCCGGCCAGAGCGGGCGATGAAGCTCGACTGGTTCCTGTCGCGCGGGCTGAAGATCGGCGAGACCACGATCATTCCTTCGCTTGACGAAACCGGCCGGCCGCTTTCGGATCACGATCTCATCACCTGCGTGATCGAAGGCTTCGAATAGGCTCGCCTCTCCTTGCCTAAGGCCCGCCCGCATTCTACATGTCGAGGGCTTTGCCAGTGCGGCAGAGGGCAGCGGTTTTCCCGTCCTCATTCGCTCCGGCGGTTTGAAATCGATCACGCTAAGCGTGATCCATGAGGGAATGGGTAGATGGCGAAAATCGTCAATGTCGGGGTCCAGATGGACCATGTGTCGGGCATCAACATTGCGGGTGACTCCACCTTCGCCATGAGCCTCGAGGCACAGTCGCGCGGCTATCGCCTCTTCCACTATACGCCGGAAAAGCTGTCGCTGCGCGACGGCAAGGTCTATGCGAGCGTGCAGCCGATGACGCTGCGCGACGTCAAGGGCGACCACTTCACGCTTGGCGAAGCCGAGCGCGTGGATCTTTCGACCATGGACGTCATCCTGCTGCGCCAGGACCCGCCCTTCGACATGGCCTACATTACCTCGACGCACCTTTTGGAACGCCTGCATCCGAAGACGCTGGTCGTCAATGATCCCGCCTGGGTGCGCAATTCGCCGGAGAAGATCTTCGTCACCGAATTCGCCGACCTGATGCCGAAGACGCTGATCACCCGCGACCCCGCTGAGATCTCCAGCTTCCGCCAGGAAATGGGCGACATCATCCTGAAGCCGCTCTACGGCAACGGCGGCGCCGGCGTGTTCCACTCGACCCGCGACGACCGCAACATGTCCTCTCTGCTCGAAATGTTCGGCCAGATGTTCCGCGAGCCCTTCATCGCCCAGGAATACCTGCCGGCGGTGCGCAAGGGCGACAAGCGCATCCTGCTCGTCGACGGCGAGCCGGTCGGCGCCATCAACCGCGTTCCGGCAGACCACGACGCCCGCTCCAACATGCATGCTGGCGGCCGGCCTGAGCCGACCGAACTGACGGCGCGTGAGAAGGAAATCTGCACCCGCATCGCGCCGGCGCTGAAGGAGCGCGGCTTCCTCTTCGTCGGCATCGACGTTATCGGCGACTACATGACCGAGATCAACGTGACATCGCCGACCGGCATCCGCGAAGTGAAGAAGTTCGGCGGCGCCGATGTCGCGAGCCTGCTCTGGGATGCGATCGAGCGCAAGCGCGCCTGATCAAGATCTCGGCCTAGGATCCATCTCGGGTCGATGGCGCTTGCCGCGGGCTTCCGCCCGCGGCCGTTTGCCGAAGCGTCCCGGGTACACACCCGCGCCTCCTCAAATGTTCCGTTATTGTTCTTGTTTTTGTGCGTGATCCGTGCAAGGCTTCTGCCTGCAACCCTGGGCGGTTGTGGCGCCCGATAACTGGGCTGCCTGGGCGAGGGGGCAAGCATGGTCGCGCGCGTCAGCACGGTCGCATTTCAGGGAATCGAGGGCCTGCCTGTGGATGTGCAGGTGATGGTCGCGCCGGGCAAGGTCGGCATGCAGATCGTCGGCCTGCCGGACAAGGCCGTCGCCGAAAGCCGCGAGCGGGTGCAGGCCGCCCTTCATGCTTCAGGTCTGGCGCTGCCGGCCAAGCGCGTGACCGTCAATCTTGCGCCCGCTGACCTTCCCAAGGAAGGCAGCCACTTCGACCTGGCGATCGCACTCGGCCTGATGGCAGCCCTCGGCGCCATTCCGGGCGATGCGTTGGCGCCTTATGTGGTGATCGGTGAGCTCAATCTCGATGGCACCATTGCTGCCGTTGCCGGCGCGCTTCCCGCCGCGATCGGTGCCAATGCGCTCGGCAAGGGGCTGATCTGCCCGGCCGAAAGCGGACCCGAGGCGGCCTGGGCCGGGGCCGAGATCGACATTCTGGCGCCCCGCAGCCTGATCGCAATCGCCAACCATTTCCGCGGTACGCAGGTGCTTTCGCGACCCGAGGCCGCGATCCGCTCAGGCGCATCTAACCTGCCCGATCTCGCCGATATCAAGGGTCAGGAAAGCGCCAAGCGGGCGCTCGAAGTGGCGGCCGCCGGCAACCACAATCTGCTGATGGTCGGCCCGCCCGGCTCGGGCAAGTCGATGCTCGCTGCCCGCCTGCCGTCGATCCTGCCGCCGCTCAATCCGGCCGAGCTCCTCGAAGTGTCGATGATCCATTCGATCGCCGGGCAGCTTCCGGGCGGCAAGCTCTCGGACCGGCGGCCGTTCCGCACGCCGCATCATTCCGCGACGATGGCCGCCATGGTCGGCGGCGGCTTGCGCGCCAAGCCTGGCGAAGCGTCGCTTGCGCACAACGGCGTACTGTTCCTCGACGAGTTTCCGGAATTCTCGCCGCAGGTGCTCGACGCGCTGCGCCAGCCGCTTGAAACCGCCGAATGCATCATCGCCCGCGCCAACCACCGCGTCAGCTATCCCGCCGCGATCCAGCTTGTCGCGGCCATGAACCCCTGTCGCTGCGGCATGGCCGGCGAACCCGGCCGCAGCTGCGCCCGTGGACCGCGCTGCATGTCCGACTATCAGGCGCGCATTTCTGGTCCGCTGATGGACCGCATCGATATCCGCATCGACGTGCCGGCCGTCAGCGCCGCCGATCTCCTGAAGCCGGCCGCAGCCGAAAGCAGCGCGGTTGTGGCCCGTCGCGTCGCTCGCGCCCGTGCCATGCAGATCGACCGCTTTGCCGTCCTCGGCCACGCGGACCTGACCAGCAATGCCCGCGCGTCGACCTCGCTGATCGAGAAGATCGCAGCACCCGATGCGGCCGGCCTGCAGCTTCTCCGGGACGCCGCCGAAAAGATGAAATTTTCCGCCCGCGGCTACCATCGTGTGCTGAAGGTGGCGCGCACGCTTGCGGACCTCGATGGTGCGTCGACGGTCGGCCGAATCCATCTCGCCGAGGCGATTTCCTATCGGATCGCCGGGGAACGCTTGCCCGTCGCCGCATAGCGGCGTGCCTGGAAAAAAAAGGGCGCCTCGTGGGCGCCCTTTCCGATCAGAAGTTATCCCAGCCTGATCAGCCGCCCAGGCCATCGAACAGCACCGTCGAGAGGTAGCGTTCGGCAAAGGACGGGATGATGACGACGATGGTCTTGCCGGCATTTTCCTCGCGCTGGCCGACCTCGATTGCCGCGGTTAGAGCTGCACCGGCGGAGATGCCGACCGGCACGCCTTCGAGCTTGGCGACAAGGCGGGCGGCCTCGATCGCTTCCGCGCTGTTGACCGTGACGATCTCGTCATAGACCGTGGTGTCGAGGATCGCCGGCGCAAAGCCTGCGCCGATGCCCTGGATCTTGTGCGGCCCGGGATTGCCACCGGACAGAACCGGAGATTCCTCCGGCTCGACGGCGATTACCTTGATCGAAGGCTTGCGCGCCTTCAGCACCTGGCCGGCGCCGGTAATCGTGCCGCCGGTGCCGATGCCGGAGACGAAAATGTCGACAGCGCCGTCCGTGTCGTTCCAGATTTCTTCGGCCGTCGTCTTGCGGTGAATTTCCGGGTTGGCCGGGTTTTCGAACTGCTGTGGGATGATGGCGTCCGGCAGTGTCTCGACCAGTTCCTGCGCCTTGGCGATCGCGCCCTTCATGCCCTTGGCGCCCTCGGTCAGCACCAGCTCGGCGCCGAGCAGCGCCAGCATCTTGCGCCGCTCGACCGACATGGTCTCCGGCATCGTCAGGATCAGCTTGTAGCCCTTGGCGGCCGCGACGAAGGCGAGCGCGATGCCGGTATTGCCGGAGGTCGGCTCCACCAGCGTCGTGCGGCCGGGCGTAATCTTGCCCTGCGCTTCCAGGCTCTCGATCATCGCCACACCGATACGGTCCTTGACCGAGGCGATCGGGTTGAAGAATTCGAGCTTGGCGAGCAGGTTCGCCTTGACGCCCTTTTCCTTGGCAAGCTTGTCCAGCCGCACGATGGGCGTGTCGCCGATCGTTTCCGTGATCGAGGAGTAGACGCGGCCGCGGCCGGGCTTGCGTGTGTCGGACATGGGTTTCTCCCTTGGGCGTAAATTGTCGAGCTATGAGAATAGGAACAATGATCGCGCAATTCCAGAACGACAAACACCGCGCGGCGATCCGCCGAAGGAAAAACCACTGGCGAAGTCGTTGTTCGGGAAAAGTTTTTTCAGCTGGCGCGAACCGCGATATAGGCCGCCGTGCCGGCAAGCACGCTGGCCGCAACCCGGTTCAGCGCTTTCAGGGCCTTCGGTTGCTTGAGCAGCAGACGCGCTCGCGATGCGAGCAGCATATAGGGTACGAGAACGCTCAAGAGCACCAGAAAGGTGGCGGTCAGGAGCAGGCCGTAGTCGCCGGGTCCGATCGCCCGAATGTCGATCAGCGTCGGCACGAGCGCCACGTAAAACAGCATCGTCTTCGGATTGCCGAGCGTGATCAGCAGGCCGGACAGAAAGGACATGGCCGCACTCGTCGACGGCTTCGCCTTGATGTCCTCCGGCAGCAGCCCTGCGCTCCACAGCTTCCACGCGATGTAGCCGAGGTAGAGGACGCCGGCAAACTTCACCACCAGGAAGGCTGTGGTGAAGGTCTGGGCAATCAGCGCCAGCCCGAGGATGACCGCGGTTAGATAGCTCATGTCGCCGAGCGCGATGCCGAGGCCCATGAAGAAGGTCTCGCGGAAACCGGAGCCGAGCGCGCGCGCAACCAGCGCCGTCACGCCGGGGCCTGGAATGGCCGCGGCGATGAAGAGCGCGCCGCTATAGGCGATGAGGGCCGCGAGCGTCATGGAACGTCCTTCCGAAGATGATGCCGATTTCTACCTCAAGCGACTGAAAAAGGAAATCACCGAACAGCGACCGGCGGGCGTCCGCTGAAGAAATTGACCGGGTGACAAGTCTGGCGTTGTCCGCTGGTGCGAAATGCGTAGAGCTTGGCGAAAACGAGCGAAAGGCGCCTCTCCATGCCCGAGTTGAAGGATATGATCGGCTTTGCCCTCCTGGCCCTTGGCATGGTGCTGACGCCAGGCCCGAACATGATCTACCTGATCTCGCGCTCGATCAGCCAGGGGCCGGGCGCAGGCTTGATTTCGCTCGGCGGCGTGGCGCTCGGCTTCGTCGTCTATATGGTCTCGGCGGCACTCGGTATCACAGCGCTGCTTCTGGCCGTGCCGCTCGCCTATGATGCGCTTCGCATCGCCGGTGCAGCCTACCTTCTCTATCTCGCCTGGCAGGCGGTCAGGCCCGGTGGACGCTCGCCCTTTCAGGTCAAGAACCTGCCGAAGGATGGGCCGAAGAAGCTGTTCGTCATGGGCTTCCTGACCAGCCTGCTCAATCCCAAGGTAGCGGTGCTCTATCTCTCGTTGCTGCCGCAGTTCATTCGGCCGGAGCTCGGCAACGTGCTCGGCCAGTCGCTGGTCTTCGGCTCGATCCAGATCGCGACCAGCGTCACCGTCAACGCCATGATCGCGCTCGCCGCCAGCGGCATCGCCGCTTTTCTTGCCGGGCGACCGTTGTTCATGGTGGTGCAGCGCTGGGCGATGGGGACGGCGCTCTTCGGCTTCGCGCTGAGCATGGCCTCGGAAGCGCGGCGCTAACGCGCGCTTGCCGATGCCGCCCTCGACTCCGGAGCTGGCTTACTCGAAAACCGGCCGCATGAAGCTGCGCTCGTAGCTGAGGATGCAACGCGTCTTCTCGGCATAGGCGAAGGCGTCCTGGCATTCCGGATCCGCGGCCATTTCCCGGCGGTAGTTTTCATAGTCGGCAAGGGTCGGAAAGCTGAAGAGAGCCAGGGCGATGTTGTTCGCCCCTTCATGCGGCAGGAAGTAGCCGTGATGCGTGCCGCCCAGCCGATTGACGAGCGGGATCCAGAGCTTGGCGTAATGTTCGAACTCGGCCGCCTTGTAGGGGTCGATAGTATATTTCAGGTAGCAGGTGATCATGCAGTTCTCCCTTCGCGTTCCCGCTTCTTGATAGAAGAGGGAAGGCGAAGTTTCCAGCCGAGAGTCATGCCGGCGGCGGCAACGAGGATCGCGACGGAGCCGGCGATCTGGATCGGCTGCAACTGGTGCCCGAAGGCGAGGCGGTCCACCACAATGGCGGCAATCGGATAGATGAAGGAAAGCGCCCCGGTCATGTGCGTCGGCAGCCGCTGGATCGCGCCGTAGAGCATCACATACATCAGCCCGGTGTGGATGACGCCGAGGGTCAGGACGATCGACCATTGCGTTGCACCTGACGGGGCGGGTGCGGCAAGCGCCATCGGTGCCAGCATCACGGTGCCGGTGATCACCTGGATCAGCGCAATCAGATGCGGCGGCGTGCCCTTGAGCAGCTTGGTCGCAATCGCCGCGATCGCGTAGAAGAAGGCAGCGCCGATCGAAAGGGCCACGCCGATCAGATAATCTTCAGGCGCGAAGCCTTGGCCAGGCTTGGCCGAAATGATCGCGAGCATGCCGGCAAACGACACCAGGAGCCAGAAGATCTTGGTGACGGTGATCTTTTCGCCGAGGAACACGGCGCCGAGGCCCAAGAGCATGAAGGGCTGGGTGTTGTAGACCATCGTCGCGATCGAGATCGATGCGTGGGAATAGGCGGCGAAAAGCAGCAGCCAGTTGACCACGATCGCGATGCCGCCGATGACCGAAAGCAGCAGCATCCGTCGGCTGAAGTGGCGACGGTCGAGAAGTCCGAGCGCCCAGGCAATGGCAACGAGCGTTATGGCCCCGAAGACGCAGCGCCAGAACACCACGCTCGTCACCGGCTGCCCCGACATCAGCACGAACCAGCCGATGGTGCCGGATATCAGCATCGCTGCCGTCATCTCGATGCTGCCGCGTTTGAGCTCGGTATTCATGATTTCTGCTCCTATTGGTGATCGCAGAATAGCCGGTGCTCATGGCCTTTCCCATAGATTAACGAAGGCAATTGTGCTAGATTGCCTAATTATCGAAGTTCTGTTTGTTGTTGTGACTTATGGTGTCGTGATGCTGGACGAGATTGACCGACGAATCCTCGACATACTGGCCGCCAATGCCCGGGTGTCGCTGAAGGAGCTCGCGCAGGAGGCTGGGCTCTCCTCGCCGAGCGCTGCGGATAGGCTCCGCAAGCTGGAAGAGCGCGGTGTCCTCGACGGTTTCACCATCGCCCTCAACCCCGCCAAAGTCGGCTACCCGCTGCAGGCGGTCATCCGCGTGCGGCCGATGCCGGGCATGCTGCACATCGTCGAGAGGCTGATCCAGGAAACGCCGGAATTCGTCGAATGCGACAAGGTTACAGGCGACGACTGCTTCATCGCCAAGCTCTACGTGCGTGACATGGCGCAGCTCGACACGATCCTCGACCGGATCGCCGAGAAGGCGCAGACCAACACCTCGATTGTCAAGTCGACACCGGTCAAGCGCCGCCTGCCGCCTTTGATTTAAAGCAATCCCAGGAAGAGTGCGAAGCGGTTTTCCGTCCGGAATTGCGCATGCGAGAGCAATCCCAGGAAAAGTGCATAGCGGTTTTCCGTCCGAGATTGCGTAAGTGGGAGCAATTCCAGGAACAGTGGGATGCGGTTTTCCGTTCGGGATTACGGCCTAAAAGCCAATTCCGGGAAAAGTGCGAAGCGGTAGCCGTCGCTCGATCAGACGCCGGTCGAGCCGAAGCCGCCGGCGCCGCGTGCCGTCTCGCTTGCGCCGTCGGCCTCGCGAACCGTGACCTGCGTGACCGGTGCGATCACCATCTGGGCGATGCGCATGCCGCGCTCGATGATGAACTCCTCGTCGCCGAGATTGACGAGCAGCACCTTCACTTCACCGCGATAGTCGCTGTCGATCGTACCGGGCGTGTTGAGGCAGGTGATGCCGTGCTTGAAGGCGAGGCCGGAGCGCGGGCGGATCTGCGCCTCGTAGCCGGCGGGCACTTCGAAAATGAAGCCGGTCGGAACGAGGGCGCGCTTGCCGGGGGTGAGCATCAGCGGGCGATCGGCGGGGACGCCCGCGCGCAAATCCATGCCGGCGGCGCCTGCGGTCTCGTAGGCCGGAAGCTCCAGGCCTTCGCCGTGCGGCAGACGAACGAGGTTGAGGGTCGGGCGGGATAGGGAAGTGTGCGTGCTCATGCCCGCATAAGCCGGGCCACGGGCGCCTCGGTCAATTGCATAATCGGGGCCGAGCCTGTAAAGGACGCGGCAACTCACAGGATTTTACGACATGGCTGAAACTCTCGCCGAGGCGGTCTCCCGCCGCCGCACATTTGCGATTATCGCCCACCCGGACGCCGGTAAGACCACGCTCACGGAAAAGTTGCTGCTGTTCGGCGGTGCCATCCAGCTCGCCGGTGAGGTCAAGGCCAAGAAGGACCGCATCCAGACCCGTTCGGACTGGATGAAGATCGAGCGCGAGCGCGGCATCTCGGTCGTCACCTCGGTGATGACCTTCGAGTATGGCGGCAACGTCTTCAACATTCTTGATACGCCCGGTCACGAAGACTTCGCCGATGACACCTATCGCACGCTGACGGCGGTGGATGCGGCCGTCATGGTCATCGACGCCGCCAAGGGTATCGAACCGCGCACGCTAAAGCTCTTCGAAGTCTGCCGCATGCGCGACATCCCGATCATCACCTTCGTCAACAAGATGGACCGCGAGAGCCGCGATCCCTTCGAGATCCTGGATGAGGTCGAGGAGAAGCTGGCGCTCGACTGCGCGCCGGTGACCTGGCCGATCGGCCGCTCGAAGACTTTCTGCGGGTCCTACAACCTCGCCGACAACACCGTGCGCGGTTCGGACACGCAGGAAATCCCGACCAAGGTCAACGGCCCGGAAATGGCCTCCCATCGCCTGCCGGAAAACGAGCGCGACGCCTTTACCGAAGAGCTGATGCTGGCGATCGAGGCCTGCAAGCCCTTCGACAAGAAGGCCTTCCTCGAAGGCCACCTGACCCCGGTCTTTTTCGGCTCGGCGCTGCGCAACTTCGGTGTGCGCGATCTCATCAATGCGCTTGGCGACATCGCCCCGCCGCCGCGCGACCAGGTCGCGGATATCCGCACGGTGCATGCGACCGACGACAAGATGACGGCCTTCGTCTTCAAGATCCAGGCCAACATGGACCCGAACCATCGCGACCGCATCGCCTTTGCCCGCGTCTGCTCCGGCAAGCTCGAGCGCGGCATGAAGGCACGCCTGTCGCGCACCGGCAAGCAGCTTGGCCTCAGCGCCCCGCAGTTCTTCTTCGCCTCGCAGCGCCAGCTCGCCGACACGGCTTACGCCGGCGACGTCGTCGGCATCCCGAACCACGGCACGCTCCGTATCGGCGACACGCTGACGGAGGGTGAGCCGCTGGTGTTCCAGGGCGTGCCGAACTTCTCGCCGGAAATCCTGCGCCGCGTGCGGCTCGAGGATGCGATGAAGGCGAAGAAGCTGAAAGAGGCGCTGCAGCAGATGGCGGAAGAAGGCGTCGTGCAGCTCTTCTCGCCGGAAGACGGCTCGCCGGCGATCGTCGGCGTCGTCGGCGCGCTGCAGCTCGACGTGTTGAAGGAGCGCCTCAGCGCCGAATACGGCCTGCCGGTCTCCTTCGAAATGTCGCGCTTTTCCGTTTGCCGCTGGATTTCGTCCGATCAGCCGGCCGAACTCGACAAGTTCGTCACCGCGCGCCGCGGCGACATCGCCCGCGATCTCGACGGCGACCCGGTGTTCCTGGCGCAGGACAGCTTCTCGCTGCGCTACGAAGCCGAGCGCTATCCGGCGATCAAGATGGTCGCGATCAAGGAATATCACGTCGCCAAGGCGGCCTGATTGTCCTGTGTCCGGCCGGTGCCTAGGCATCGGCCGGTCTCGCGGCGCCCAAGCGCCGTTTTCCGAACGAAATCCCTAAACCGAAAAATCGAAACGCGGCGACGAACGATCGAGCATGGCCATGCTCGGGCGAGCGCCCCAGGTCTGTTCGATTGCCTGCGAAAGTGCCGTGAGCAGGCGTTCGGTGTCCTCGCATGCCGTCTTGTGCAGCGCTTCCGCCACGATCAGCGCATGCGTCGTCTGCGGCCGGATGGCCGAAAGACCGCTCTGCCGGTTGGTCCAGCGCCGGGCATGCGCCCGCCCCTCGGCATCGGCGAAGATCACTTCGCCTGGTTCGGGGCTCTCCGTTTCTCCTGAGAACGTCAGATAGCGTTCGCTGCCGGCCGCCCGGCGGACGTGCAGAAAACCGCTGACGTGGGAGAGGTCGAAGACGGCGATCGGAATGGCGAAGGCGAGCGAAGCGGCGTTGCAAAGATCGATCAGCGGATGGATCGAGGGCAGGTCGCCTTCCTTGCGGAAGCGGCGGAGCAAGGCTTCGGCTGCCGAGCGGTATTGTGTCGGCTTCAATCCCATCTTGGCAAAGGTCCGGCGCCACGCCTGGATCTCGGGCAGGTCGCTTTCCGAACCCGCGCCGAGACGATCATTTGCGCTCGCCTGGAACTGGCGAACATGGTCCTCGACCGAGACGCCGCCATTTATGCCATCGATGAAAAGCGCGCCGGCGCTCAGCTCCGGGAAATCGCGCCAGATGTCGTCTGCGTGCTGGAAGTGCATGGAAGTCCTCGAATTGGATGCGTTCATTCTGGTTCAAACCTCCGCGACCGGAAAGGCGCGTGCCGTCCTTCGGCCGGCGAGGATCTGGGGTAGGGTCAGGCCGAGGACGGCGGCGAGCACGCAGCCGATCCCAAGCAATTGAGGGGCGCCGACCGGCTCGTCGAGCAGGAGAAAGGCGAAGGCGACGGCTGAAACGGGCGCCAGCGCCGTGAAGACGGAGGCCTCGGTGCCGCTTACTTTGGCCGATCCCGCATACCAGAGCAGGAAGCCGGCAACGGTCGGGATGAGGGCGTAGTAGAGAACCGCAACGATTGCGCCCCTGTCGATCTCGGCCGTCGCATGCGTCTCGAAGAGCGCAGGGATGATGGCGACCGCGAAGCCGAGGCCGGCCATCAGCGTCGAAAGAGCCAGCGGCGAGATCTCCGTCTTGACGCGCTTGTTGAGAAGGATGAACAGGCCTTCGCATATGACGGCGCCAAAGATGAGGGCGATGCCGAGCGGCGGATGGGTGCCGCCTTCGCCGGGCTTGAAGACGATGGTCAGCACGCCGGCTGCGGCAAGTGCGATCGCCGCAAGCACTTTGCGGTCCGGGCGCTCGCCGAGAAGAAGGATGGCGATGGCGGCGGAAACCACCGGCAGCGTACCGATCACCACGCCGGCATCGGTTGCCGAGGTCAGGCTGAGGCCGGCGATCAAAAGCGTCGTATAGCCGACGCTGCCAGCGCCGGCCTGGGCGATGAGGAGAAGCCAGTCGCGGCCTTTAAGTTTCGGCCATGACGTCCTGGTGAGCCACATCAACAGCAGGAAGAGCGGGAAGGCGACGGCGAAGCGCAGCGCGGTGGCCGTGAACGGTGGCAGGCCCGTCGCGATGATCTTGCTGGCGATCACCGTACTACCGACGAGGATCATCGCCAGCGACAGATAGAGATAGCCTTGAAATTTTCCCGACATGTCCGTTCTCCGTTGCTGCGCCGCGCTTGTCGCTGCGCAGCCGGTGCAGCAATGCTCCGGGGGAGGGCTCGGGTCTTGAACGGAATTGCGGGCGTTACTTTTTGGCCTCGGCATAGATGCCCGGCGAGAGGCCATATTTGCTGACGAAGACGCGGGTCATGTGGCTCTGGTCGGCGAAGCCGGCCGCGAACGCGGCCTCCGCCAGCGGCATGCCCCCGCCGATCAGGCGGCGGGCGAGATCGATGCGGCGCTGGACGATATAGGCATGCGGCGTCAGGCCGACCGCACTTGCGAAATTGCGCACCAGTTGAAAGCGGCTGAGCCCGGCTTCGGCGGCGAGATCGGCAAGCGTGATCGCGGCCGTCGGATCGTCGTCGATCATCGTCTTGGCCGCCGCGACTGTTGCCGGCCGTTCACGCTGGTGTCGCCTGCCGGTGGCAAGAACGCCTGCAAGCAGCGACAGGAGCTGCTCCTCGTGCCGGATGGCGTCGCCCATGGCCGTCGGATCGGTGATGGCCGCAAACAGTGCCCGAAAGTGATCTGCGACCTCCCGGTCGTGGAACGCGGGTGCAGTGAACTCGCCGGAATGCGCGCGGCCCTGGCTGATATCCTCGGCGGCAGTCGCGATGACCGAGGGATCGAAGTAGAGCATGCGCCAGGCGCGGCCGGCATCACCGATCGGCGTTCCGTCATGCACCTCGCCGGGGTTGACGGTGATCATGTCGCCGGCGCCGGCTTCGACCATGCCGCGGCCGCTGAGCGACTTCTGCGCGCCCTCATAGATGAGACCGATGCCGAACTGATCGTGCGTGTGGCGGGCGAAGGACTGGCGCGTTTCGGCCTCGACAGCGTCTATGCCCGCGGCGGCACTGCGCAGCATCCTGATCTTGCCCTTTGCCATCCCGCGCGCCTGCTCCGTTCTCCAGCTTTGTCTTGTACACCGCGGCGCCGCATCCGGCCATCGCAATGACGCCTCATGACGCCTCCTGCTCCGGCTGACATCGGTGGGTCGTAGAAACTTTCATCTTTCCGGCGTTGCAATCACCGGCCGCATCCTTACGTTGCGGTGCCAGGCGGCTGAGACAATAGGAGATGGTCGAAATGCTGGATCTTCGTGTTCACTTTCTCGAAGCGGACGGGTCTCTGGCGCCGTGGCACGAACGAATACGGGAGGCCGTGCGGGAAACCGCCGAGCGTGTCGGCGCGGCGGTTTCTGCCTCGGACAGCGCCGCCCCCATCGATGTCCTCGTCGAGTATCGTGCGGGCGAGACGATCCCCGAACTCGGTGTTGCGGGCGCCTGCTACCGCAGGGCGCTGGTCTTCTTCACGGTCGATCCCGGCAACGAGAATTTCGAGGCGAGCCTTAGTGCGGGAGAAGTGCGCAAATTGCTGACGCACGAACTGCATCATTCCTTTCGCCACGCGACCTGCGGCTATGGTTCCAAGCTCGGCGAAGCGCTGGTCAGCGAGGGGTTGGCCGATGCTTTCGATGCCGAGATCAACGGCGGCGACGGCCATGTGTGGAATCATGCGCTCAACGCCGCGGATTGGGAAAGCTTGTTGGAGCGCGCCGAACGAGAGCTTTGGACCGAGACCTATGATCACGCAGGCTGGTTCTTTGGCACCGATCGGTCTCTGCCGCGCTGGGCCGGCTACACGATCGGCTATCATCTGGTGAAGACTTATCTTGCTGTCAATCCGGAGGCGCGCCCATCGCAGATGACGGCGACGCCGGCATCGGTCGTGATCGGCGAAGCATGGGCGCCGCTCAAGGATCGTCTGCTCGTCGCCGCATGATGGTTCAGGCCGAGATGGCTAAGCGTGAGGCGCCTCGTCGCGATCGCGGCCCGGCAGCTTCCTGACGTCGCCGATCCAGGGCAACGCCGAGGAACACCAGATCTGCGACCGCGGTCTGAGCTGCCGGCGCTGGTTGATCGTTCCCACCCGGATGCCAACCTCCAGCGCGTCCTCGTCGGTGCCGGTCGTATAGATCGGCGAGCCGCAGTTCGGGCAGAAGAACTGCAGCCGCTGCCGCCCGTTTGCGCCGATCTTCACATAGAGCTTCGGTTCGCCGCCGGTCAGCCGAAAGTTCTCCCGTTCCGTGCCGGCGGTGACGCGGTAGGCCGATCCCGTCAGTTGCTGGCAATCGGTGCAATGGCAGATCCCGACATCGGCCGGGTCGATCTCCGCCTCGTAGGTGACGAAGCCGCAGTGGCATTGCCCGTCGATATGCATGGAGCCCTCCCTGAAAGCGGGAAAGCTAGGGCGGTCCGGGCGAAAGGCTATGCCGCTCTCATCCGCCCGAAGCCTCATTGGGCGATCGGGCTCAAGGATCGCAGCGTCTCGCCCCGCCGTTCGGCATGGACGGAGAGCGGTGGAGCGCCACCGTTTGGTTCGCCGCCGCTTACACGCCGGTAAACAGCCACTCGTGTTCGCGGGCGTTGTGGAACTTCCAGATGCGCTTCGGTCCGGCCATGACGTTGAGATAATAGACGTCGTAGCCGTGCACGGCAGCGACCGGATGATAGCCCCTCGGCACCAGCGTCACGTCGCCGTCCTCGACTGCCATGGTCTCGTCGAGCGAGCGATCGTCGGTATAGACGCGTTGCATCGCAAAGCCCTGGGGCGGGTTCAGCCGGTGGTAATAGGTCTCTTCCAGATAGCTCTCGGCCGGCAGGTCGTCCTGGTCGTGCTTGTGCGGGGGGTAGGAGGAAGTATGGCCACCGGGAGTGATCACCTCGACGACGAGCAGCGACTGCGCCGAGCCGTCATCTTCCGGCATGATGTTGGTGACGTAGCGGGTGTTGGTACCCTTGCCGCGGGTCATCTGCGGATGGGTGCCCGGTGCGATCACCTTCGCCTTGAAGCCGTCGCCGCCCGGGGCCGAGCAGATGGCAAGGTCGAGGTCGGAGGTGGCCGTTGCTTGCCAGCGGCTGCCCTTCGGCACGTAGACGGCATAGGGCTGGCCCTCGAAGGGGGTCATGCGCTCGCCGAGCTCGCCGAGGCTTTCGCCGTCGACGGCGACCTTCGCCTTGCCGGACACAAGCACCAGGCAGATTTCCTTGTCGCCGGTCTCGCCCTCGGTCGTCTCGCCCGCTTTCAGCCGTTCCAGCGCGAAGCCGACATAGGTCCAGCCGGCGCTCTCCGGCGTCACGTTTTGCATGAGGCCCGATTTGGCCTTCGGTTTGACGAGCAGCTTGGACATGTCGATCTCCCTGATACTTTTTCTGGAGCCGCGCCGAATGGTTGGCCTGCCCCTCACCCTAGCCCTCTCCCCGCTTACGGGGAGAGGGGATTTTCGGAGTTTGCGTCGCGCTCCCCACCTCTACGTCGCGAGGGACCGGAGGGCGCGGCATATCCCTTCACCCCGCCGGCGGGGAGAAGGTGGCGGCAGCCGGATGAGGGCCTCCCTCACCGTGCGGATGAGGGGCACGCCCCGCGAAGTCCGGCGACCGAAAGTGACGGCTTACTTGTCGAGCCCGGCTTCCTTGGCCAAAGCCTTCAGCGACTTCAGCCCGAGTGACTGGTATTCGAAAGGGTTGCGCACGGCCGAATCCTGTTCCGCCTCGATCACCAGCCAGCCGGAATAATCGTGCTCGGCGGCGATCTTCAGTACGGGCAGGAAGTCGACGCCGCCTTCACTGTCGCCGGGAACCGTGAAGACGCCACGGCGCACGCCTTCGAGGAAGGAGAGGCCTTCGCCCTCGACGACCTTGCGGACAGCGGGACGCACGTTCTTGCAATGGATGTGGCGCACGCGGTGCATGTATTTCTTCGCGACCTTGGCCGGATCGGAACCGCCGAACCAGGCGTGGCCGGTGTCGAGCAGCAACTTGGTCGCCGGGCCGGTGTTCTGCATCAGGAGATCGATTTCCTCACCGGTCTGGACGATTGTGCCCATGTGGTGATGGTAGACGAGGTCGATGCCCTGGTCGGCACAATATTGCGCGATCGCTTCGAGGTCGGCGCCGAACTTCTTCCACTGGTCGGCCGGAAGCACCGGCTTGTCGTTGGCGACCGACTTTCCGTCGTCGCCATGGATGGCGTTCGAGGTTTCGCAGACGATTGCCACCTTGCAGCCATTGTCCTTCAGGAGATCGAGATGCGGCTGGATCGCCTTCTTCTCGGCCTCGACGTCATGGGTGAGCAGGTTGGTCGAGTGCCAGCCGGAGACGAAGACGAGATCGTAGGAGCCGAGCTTCTGCTTCAGTGCTTCCGGATCGGACGGCATCTTGTGGCCCTTCTCGATGCCGTCGAAGCCGATCTTCTGGCAATCGGACAGGCAGTCCTCGAGCGTCAAATGCGCGCCGATCGAATGATCGTCGTCGTTGCTCCAGGCGATCGGGTTAGTTCCGTAGCGGATCATGTCTTTCACTTTCTGATGCCATCCGCGGAAGGCGGATATTTTGTGAGCATAAACGGGAAAAGCGCCCGCGCGAAAACGCGGGCGCCGAAAGGGCAATCTTAGCCGAAGCGCTGTGCGGCGAGCGCCTTCTCATAACCCTCGCGCGCCGCGTTGACCTGGGCGCGGCCCGAGACCTCGGGCACTGCGACATCCCACCAGTGGCCGCCGGCCTCGGTCGTGATCAGCGGATCGGTGTCGATGACGATCACGGTCGTGCGCGTCTCGCTCGCGGTCTCCTTGAGCGCTGCTTCGAGCTCGGAGATCGAGGCGACCTTGCGGGTGACGGCGCCCATCGCGCCGGCATGCGCCGCGAAGTCGATCTGCGGCAGTTCGACGTGATGGGTGTCCTTCAAGAGATTGTTGAAGTTGGCGCCACCGGTACCCATCTGCAGCCGGTTGATGCAGCCGTAGCCGGCATTGTCGAGCAGCACGATCGTGAACTTGGCGCCAAGCATGATCGAAGAGGCGATCTCCGAATTCAGCATCATGTAGCTGCCGTCACCGACCATGACGATCACGTCGCTCTCGGGCTTGGCGAGCTTGACGCCGAGACCGCCGGCTACTTCGTAACCCATGGTCGAGAAGCCGTATTCCATGTGGTAGCCGCCGGGCTCTTCCGCCTGCCAGAGCTTGTGCAACTCACCGGGTAGACCGCCGGCGGCGCAGACGAGCGTCGTGTTCTTGCCGCCGCGGGCGCGCTGCACGGCGCCGATCACCTGGGCGTCGGAGGGAAGGGCCGCATTGGTCGTGGCCGTCGCCTTGTCGGCCGCCGCCAGCCATTCCGCCTTGCCGGCCCTGGCCTTCGCGGTCCAGCTCGGATCGGCCTTGTGGCCGCCAAGACCGCCGGAGATGCGGTTGAGACCGGCGCGGGCGTCTGCGATCAGCGGCAGGCCGTTGTGTTTGCCGGCGTCGAAAGGCTGAACGTTGAGGCCGATGATCTTCAGGCCCTCGTTCTTGAAGAGCGCCCAGGAACCGGTCGTGAAGTCCTGCAGGCGCGAGCCGACGGCGAGAACCACGTCAGCATCCTCGGCAAGCGCGTTGGAGGCGGTGGTGCCGGTCACGCCGACCGAGCCCATGTTGAGCGAATGCGAATGCGGCAGCGCCGACTTGCCGGCCTGCGTCTCGACCACGGGAATGCCGTGGCGTTCGGCGAAATCGCCGAGCTCCTTGCTCGCTTCGGAATAGAGCACGCCGCCGCCGGCGATGATGATCGGCTTCTTTGCTTCCTTCAGCGCCGCGATCGCCGTCGCCAGTTCGTCGAGATCCGGCTCGACGCGGCGCGGCACCCAGACCTTCTCGTCGAAGAAGTTTTCCGGATAGTCATAGGCTTCCGCCTGGACATCCTGGCAGAGCGACAGCGTCACCGGGCCGCAATCGGCCGGATCCGTCAGCACCTGCATGGCGCGGCGCAGCGCCGGGATGATCTGTTCGGGCCGGCTGATGCGGTCGAAGTAGCGCGAGACCGGGCGGAAGCAGTCGTTCGCCGAGATCGTGCCGTCGTCGAAGCTTTCCACCTGCTGCAACACCGGATCGGGGCGGCGGTTGGCGAACACATCGCCGGGCAGGAAGAGGACCGGCAGGCGGTTGACATGGGCGAGTGCTGCCGAGGTCACCATGTTGAGCGCGCCGGGGCCGATCGAGGTGGTGCAGGCCATGAAGCGGCGGCGGAAGCTCGCCTTGGCAAAGGCGATCGCCGCATTCGCCATGCCCTGTTCGTTCTGGGCGCGGTAGGTCGGCAGCGTGTCCTTGATCGCGTGCAGCGCTTCGCCGACGCCGGCGACGTTGCCATGGCCGAAGATGGCGAAGACGCCGCCGAAGATAGGCACCTTCTTGCCTTCGATGACGGTCATCTGGCGGGTCAGGAACCGCGCCACGGCCTGGGCCATGGTCAGGCGCACGGTCTTCTGGCTCATAATCTGTTTCCTCCTCGTGGCGGAATCGTCCCGTTCCGCCCTGTCCGGCATTATCGACTGATATCTGTCGATCCTATGCCGCCTTTGTTTCACCCAGTTGCAGCCAGAGATCGACCAGGGCCTTGAATTTTCCGGCCATGTCGGCGATCGCCTGGTCGTCGCTCATCGTGCCGCCGAGCCAGGCCCGGCCGGCATCGGCGAAAATCGTTCGGCCGACGGCAAAGCCCCGGACCGTCTTCGAAGTGCGGGCGGCTGCAAAGCCGTCCTTCAGCTGCTCATAGGGCGCTTCGAGGCCCAAGAGCACCACGCCGCGGCAGAGCGGATCGCGTGCCTCGATGACGGCATCGATCGCTGCCCAGGCGCCGCGGCTCGCCTGCGGCTCGAGCTTCCACCAGTCCGGCTTGAGCCCGGCGTCGTAGAGTTCGGTCAGTGCCCGCGGAATGGTCTGGTCGTCGAGCTTGCCGTGCTTGCCGGCAATGATCTCGATCAGGATCTCACGGCCAACCTTGCGCGCCGCTTCGAAGGCGGAGCGGAGCTTTGCCACCTGCTGGGCTTTCAACTCCGCCGGATCGTCCGGGTGGTAGAAGGAGAGCACCTTGATGCAGTGGTCGACCGGCCAGTCGATCAGGCGACTGCCGAGATCCTGGCTGAATTCGAATTGCAGCGGCCGCGAGCCCGGAAGCTCGATCGGTTTGCCGATCCAGAAATCGCGATGGGCGCCGGCGGCGTAAAGCGCGTCGCGGCCGTACTTGTCGTCGATCAGCATGCCGAAGCCGGAGCGGCCGGCCGCGACCTGTGCGGCGGCCTTCACCGCCAGCACCTTGAAGGCGGGAATGCGGTCCAGCAATGCCTGGTCGCCGGCGGCCATGTCTTCGAGCTGGCTGCGATGGTCGATCGCCAGCGCCATCAGAAGCGGGATATCGCGGCGACGTGTGGTTGCCCAGTGAACGTGGTTGATCGCCTCGTCCTTGCGCAGGGCCCGTTCGTTGCTGCCCTTTTCCAGGAAGAACTGCAGTTCCGTCCAGGTCGGGATTTCAGGCGCACAGAGCAGGCGCGAGACGGCGAAGGCGCCGCAGGCATTGGCCCAGGTAGCCGACGTCGCGTGCGGCTCGTTTTTGAGCCAGCCGCGCAGGAAGCCGGACATGAAGGCGTCGCCGGCGCCGAGCACGTTATAGACCTCGATCGGAAAGCCCTTGCCGACGATGCCGTCTTCGAGGTCGTCGGTGATCGGACCGTCATAGACGATGCAGCCCATCGGTCCGCGCTTGAGCACAATCGTCGCCTTGGAGAGCGAGCGGATCGTCTTCAGCGCCTGGAGCAGGTCACTATCGCCCGAGGCGATCAGCACTTCCTCTTCCGTGCCGACGATCAGGTCGCAATCGGCAAGTACCGTTTTCAGATGCGCCGAAACGCGATCCGACGCGATATAGCGGCTCTCGCCGGCGTCATGGCCGGCAAGGCCCCAGAGGTTCGGGCGGTAGTCGATGTCGAAGACGACCTTCGCGCCGTTTTCCTTGGCGATGCGGATCGCCTTACGCTGGGCGGCGTCGGTGTTCGGCTTGGAGAAATGCGTTCCCGAGACGAGCACGGCGCGGGCGGAACTGATGAACTCCTCGGAAACGTCATCTTCGCAAAGCGCGTTGTCGGCGCAGTTGTCGCGATAGAAGAGCAGCGGGAAGGTCTTGTCGTTTTCGACGGCGAGGATCGCGAGCGCCGTCAGCCGCTCCGGATCGGTGACGATGCCGCGGGTCTCGACGCCTTCGCGAGTGAGCTGCTCGCGGATGAAGCGGCCCATCTGTTCGTCGCCGACGCGGGTGAGAAGCGCTGACTTCAGGCCCAGGCGGGCGGTGCCGACAGAGATGTTGCAGGGGCAGCCGCCCACTGACTTCGCAAAGCTCGAAACATCTTCAAGCCGCGTGCCGATCTGCTGGCCATAGAGATCGACCGAGGCCCGGCCGATGGTGATCAGGTCGAGCGGCTTTGCTCCCTGTGCCGAAACGTTCTGGCTCACTGCTTCCTCCCCGCGGACACCTTGGCGGGCCCGACCATTTCCGTACTGTGGGTGATGGCCGTATGAAACATAAATTCCGACGTTTCGTCAATATGGAATTTTCATTCTATCTGTTCCGTTTTGCCTAGCCGCCCTCGGCGAGGCGCTGGCGCTTCTCGGCGATGGCGACCGTCAGCGCCATGGCAAACGCCATGCTGGCGGAAAGAGAACGGAAGCCGGCATGGTCGGCCTCGACCAGTTCGAACCAGACCTTCGAGGATTCTGCCAAGGGCGAGAAGGCCGAGTCCGTCAGCGACACGACGGGGACCTTGCGTTCGGCGAGAAGCCGCGCCTGGGCCGCACTTTCGGAGGCGTAGGGCGAGAAGCTGACGGCAAAGGCGGCATCGTTTTTCGTCGCCATCGCCAGCATGTCCTCGTCGATGCCGGCGGCGGTGCCGACGAGCTGGTATTTCACCTTCAGCTTGCCGAAGGCATAGGCCATGTAGCTGGAAATCGGATAGGAGCGGCGCTTGGCGATCAGGTAGACGGTGTCGGCCTTGGCGAGGATATCGACGGCGCGTTCGAAGGCTTCAGGATCCACCGAGGAGGCGATGTTGTCGAGCGAGCGGTGGGCGGCAGCGACGAAGCCGTTGAAGATCGAACCGCTTTCGAGCTTGCTGTGGTCGTTGGCGCTGAGCGCCTTCAGCCGGTCCTCATAGCCGGGCGTGCGCTCACGCAGCCGGGCGCGAAAGATCTGCTGCAGGCTGGAAAAGCCCTCGAAGCCGAAATGCTGGGCGAAGCGCACCAGCGTCGACGGCTGCACTTCGGCGGAAGTCGCGATGCTCGCTGCCGTGCCGAAGGCGATTTCATCGGGATTGTCGAGCGAATAGGCGGCAACCTGGCGCAGCCGTTTCGGCAGCTCCGCCTTGCGTTCCAGAATGGCGGCCTTCAGCGCCTCGAAATCCTGCGGCACCTCTGTCGTCGTTTCCGGCATGGCCATGTCTCGCTCGTCTCCCTCGATGTCAGTCTGGCTTTCGGCCTCACCCTAATCGATTAGTCGGGAACGGGATAGAACAGGCATTCTATTTTTCTCGGAGCATGTCCAGGAAAAGTGCGAAGCGGATTTCCGTCCGGAATGCGCACCAAAACAGAGAGCATGTCCAGGAAAAGTGCGCAGCGGTTTTGCGTCCGAAATGCGCAGCAAGACGGGCGGCATTTCCAGCAAAAGTGCGCAGCGGTTTAGCGTCCCGACGTGCGTGCAAAAATAGATGGTTTTCCTACGACACGCCGGCCGTCGAAGCCGCCTAGATCCGCACCCATTCGTTTGTCTTGGCCGATTGATAGGTCGCCGAAAGCACCTTCTGCACCTCGTAGCCTTCGCGGAAATCGGTCGAGGGAGACTTGCCGCCGGCGATGGCGTCGAGGAACTCCTTCACCTCGATGGCCTTCAGGTCGTTGAAGCCGATCTGGTGGCCCGGCGCTACGCAGAACGCGCCATAGGGCGGATGTTCCGGTCCGGCCCAGATGGTGCGGAAGCCGCGGGTGCGGATATCATCGCCCGTCTTGTAGAGGCGGATTTCGTTCAGCCGCTCCTGGGTGAAGACGATGCTGCCCTTCGAACCGTAGATCTCGAAATCGTGCTGCATCTTGCGACCGGTCGCGATCCAGCTTGCCTCGAAGCTGCCGGTGCCGCCGTTTTCGAAGCGCACGAAGGCGCGGGTGATGTCGTCGACCTCGACGGCGCGGGTTTCGCTGGAGCCAGCGGACACCGGGCGTTCCGGGATCTGGATGATGGTTTCGGCAAGCACCTGTTTGATCGGGCCGACGAGGTGGCGCATGGAGGCGATAATGTGGCTGCCGATGTCGGCAAGCGCACCGCCGCCGCTGGCCGGGTTCAGGCGCCAGCCCCACGGAACCTGCGCGTCGGCCATGAAGTCTTCCGCATGGATGCCGCGCATCGAGCGGATCTCGCCGATCTCGCCGCTTTCGATGATGTCCTTGGCAAGGAAGATCAGTGGGTTCTTCAGATAGTTGAAGCCGACCTGGGTCACGACGCCCGCCTTCTCGGCCGCCTCAACCATCTCGCGGCATTCCGCAACGGTCGGCGCCAGCGGCTTTTCGCAATAGACGTGCTTGCCATGGGCGATCGCCGCAAGCGCCATCTCCTTGTGCAAAAGGTTCGGCGTGGTGATGTCGATGATGTCGATATCCGGATCGGTCAAGAGCTCGCGCCAGTCGGCGGTCGCCTTGCGGAAGCCCAGTTGACCGCGGGCGCGTTCGGCACTCTCGACGGTCACGTCGGCGACCGAAACCAGATCGAGCTCGAAGGGCAGGTCGAAGACCCGCGCGGCAATGGTGAAGCCGAGCGCATGGGCCTTGCCCATGAAGCCCGTGCCGATCAGGCCGATGCCGAGTTTGCGCTTGCTGCCCATGCTGAATTCCTCCCTGGCGGCGCTGCCGTGTTGGTCTGAGATGAAATGAATTTTGCAAGTTTTGTCAATATGGAATGTTTGTTCGAAACACGACGGCGATACCGACGTTGTGCCGTTTGAAACAGCCAAAACTGTGCGTTCCGGTTAGCTTCACCTTGACGAAGGGGGAATGTGTTAACGCATTTTTACCATGTTCCGTTGGAACATGGCGTTTCGTCATGGTTAACGAATCGCTCCGCAGTGAACGGAGCGGAGCTGGAGTGAAATCAGCATGTGCCGCTGGGCAGCCTATCGCGGGGAGCCGCTGTATCTCGAGGAACTGGTGACCTCTCCGGCGCACTCGCTGATCGAACAGTCCCATTGCGCGACACGGGCCAAGACCGCCACCAACGGCGACGGCTTCGGCATCGCCTGGTACGGCGACCATCCCGAGCCGGGGCGCTACCGCGATATCCTGCCGGCCTGGTCCGACTGCAACTTGAAGAGCATCGCACGGCAAATCCGCTCGCCGCTCTTCCTCGCCCATGTGCGCGCCGCGACCGGCGGCGGAACCAGGCGCGACAACTGTCATCCCTTCGTCTTCGGCCGCTGGTCCTTCATGCACAACGGCCAGATCGGCGACTTCGAGCATCTGCGCCGTCCGATGGAGAGCATGCTCGACAATGACCTCTATTCGGCGCGCACCGGCACGACGGATTCGGAGCTCCTGTTTCTTCTCGCCATGCAGTTCGGGCTCGACCGCGATCCGCTTGGCGCCATCGCCGAGGCGCTCGCCTTTATCGAACAGCTTGCCGAGCATCTGGAGCGGCAGGTGCTGGTGCGCTTCACCGCAGCTTTCTCCGACGGCCAGGATCTCTACGCCGTGCGCTACGCCTCCGACTGGAAGGCGCCGACGCTCTATGCCGCACCGATGGGCCCGAGCGGTGGCTATTGCCTCGTCTCCGAGCCGCTCAACGACGACGACAGTGCCTGGGTCGAAATCCCCGACGGCACCGCGGTCATCGTCGGCGAAAACGGAGTCGATGTTCGGCTGTTTTCGACCAAGGGCACGCCGGTCAGATCTCGCCAGATGGCCTGAGCCGGCGGCGCTTTCGGCTTCGACGAGGACGACGCGCCCCTCATCCGGCTGCCGCCACCTCCTCCCCGCAGGTGGGGAGGAGGGACGCGTGGCGCTCGCTCGTCCACGACTGGCTCTTCGAGAAAGCGACCGATTATCATCGTTCTCGAGGTTAGACGGGAGAAGCTAAGCCCGCAGCCAACGGGACGCGATATCGCGTGTGCCGCGTCCCCTCGCCCCGCTTGCGGGGAGAGGGTTCGGGTGAGGGGCATTTGCCATGAGATCGATTGTTTAGCGCGCCAGCTGCTCGGCAATCATCGCCGCCAGCTTCTCCGCCACCGCGTCCTTGTCCATCTCTGGCCAGTCGTCATTGCCGGCATGTGAGATCAGCTTCACCTTATTGCGGTCGCCGCCCATGATGCCGGTTGCCGGCGAGACGTCGTTGGCGAGGATGAAGTCGGCGCCCTTTCGCTCGAGCTTGGCGCGGCCGTTGTCGGCGACGTTTTCGGTCTCGGCGGCAAAGCCGATGACGAGCTTTGGCCGCTTCGCATGGTGGCCGACCGTCTTCAGGATATCGGGGTTTTCAGCAAGCTGCAGCGGCGGCGGCGCCTCGCCCGGCTTCTTCTTGATCTTGTTGCCGGCGGCCGTCGCCACCCGCCAGTCGGCAACGGCGGCGACCATGACGGCGACATCGGCGGGAAGGGCGGCAAGCACCGCATCGCGCATCTCTTCGGCCCGCTCCACATGCACGACTTTCACACCAACCGGATCCGGGATCGTCACCGGGCCGGAGACCAGCGTGACGTCGGCGCCGAGCTTTGCTAGCGCCGCGGCGATCGCATGGCCCTGCTTGCCGGAGGAGCGATTGGCAATGTAGCGCACCGGGTCGATCGGCTCATGCGTCGGCCCTGAGGTGACGACGACGCTGCGCCCGGCAAGCGGTTTTGGCGCGCCTAAGAGCAGGTCTTCAACGGCCGCGACGATCGCCAGCGGCTCACTCATGCGGCCTTCGCCGGCCTCGCCGCTTTCGGCCATTTCGCCCGCTTCCGGGCCGATGAAGCGGAGGCCGTCCCTCGCAAGCGTCGCCCGGTTGCGGCGCGTCGCCGGATGCGCCCACATTTTCGGGTTCATCGCCGGCGCAACCAGGACAGGGCGGTCCGTTGCCAACAGAATGGTCGAGGCGAGATCGTCCGCATGGCCGTTCGCCATCTTCGCCATCAGGTCGGCGGTCGCGGGTGCCACGACGATCAGATCGCATTCGCGCGCCAGCCGAATATGGCCGACGTCCTGCTCGTCCTCGCGCGAAAACAGGTCGAGATAGACATGCGAGGCCGAAAGCGCGCCGACGGCAAGCGGCGTCACGAACTCCTGTGCGCCCGCCGTCATGACCGGCCGCACGCTTGCACCGCGCTCCCTGAGCCGTCGGATGAGATCGAGGCTCTTATAGGCCGCGATGCCGCCGGAGATGATGAGGAGAATACGCTTGCCCGACAGTGTCATTTGCACCCGGCCCTTCGGCCGTCCTCTCGCCCGGCATGGGCTGCCGAGCCTACGCGATACCAGAATAGTCCAGGCGATCGGCCTCACCGACGCCTTTGATGTCGAACCTACTTGAGCGATCTGCCGGGCGCAACGTGTCCGGAGGGGCCGGAACAAAAGCCGCGCCGCTTGCGTCAACCGGGGCAGGGGCTGTTGCCGAAGCCTGATAATGCGGTTAATCCGCTCTCAATCCGCGGGGGCTAAGCTTCTTCCATGCGAATAAATGCGATCACAAACTGGGCCTATGGCGTGACCGTCCTTCTGACGGGGCTTTCCGGTGCCGCTTTCATCCTGTCGACCGACAGCGCGATCAAGGAACGCCAGGCGGTTGAGCAACATCTGGTGCTTGACACGCTCGGCGAAGAGCTTGCGCTCGGGGCTGAAACGCGAAGTGACGAGGCACGTCTTTATGTGATGCGCGGCGACGAGCGCCATCTCGAAGCCTTCCACCGCGCCGAGGAAGAAGAACGCCGGCGCGAGGAGGCCACCAAGACCGCGACCAATCTTGGCGCAACGCCGGCGGAGATCGCCGCCTTGCAGGATATCGTTCGCGAGGCGGAAGCGCTCGACAAGGTCGAGGTTACCGCCATCGAGGCCTATCAGAAGGGTGACCGCGCCGGCGCGCAGGAAAAGCTCTTTGGGCCCGAGCACGAGCGTCTGCAGACCGCCCTTCTTGAGACGGTGGCGCGGTTCAGGGACCTGACCAACGTCCGCACCGGCGCGGCCCTCAACGAGGCGCAGGAGCGCAGCGATTGGTATGCGGCCGCCGCCAAGACGATGCTCGGCATCACCGCCGCCCTGTTCCTGAGCGTGCTCTATTTCATCCTCAAGCGTCGCGTCGCCATGCCGCTCACCCGCATGAGCGGCATCGTCACAAGACTTGCCGAGCAGGATTACGCCGTGGAAGTCCCGCTCGATCGCCGCAGCGACGAGATCGGCGAGATGAACAAGGCGATCCATATCTTCCGCGAAAACGGCCTGGAGCGGGACCGTCTGGACGCGGAGCGGCGGCTGGACCAGCAGACCAAGGATCTCATCCTGCAGATGATGCACCGGCTGCAGGCCTGCCAGAGCCAGGACGAACTGGCCGAGGTCGTCGCCCGTTTCGCGCCGCAGGTCTTTCCCAACCTCGCCGGCCATCTCTATGTGCTGAACGACAGCCGGACGCTCCTGTCGCGCGTCGGTACCTGGCTCGATCCGCAGCATTCGGCGCCGACGTTTCCGTCCAGCGCCTGCTGGGGGCTCCGCCGCGGCCGGCCGCATGTGAGCAACCGTGGCCACAGCGACATCGCCTGCCAGCACCTCGACGATGAAGGCGTGATCGGCCTCTGCGTGCCGCTGACGGCCCAGGGCGACACGATCGGGCTCCTCTACTTCGAGGAACGGTCTGAGGAGGAGTTCGCGGTCGAGGCGTCGCGCCTCTATCTCGAACTGATCGCCGAAAATATCGGGCTCGCCGTCGCCAATCTTCAGCTGCGCGAGAAGCTTACCAATCTCGCCGTCCGCGATGCGTTGACGGGCCTGCTCAACCGGCGCTGCCTCGATGAGGCGCTGAACCGGCAGCCGCGCGGGCAGGCCGGCAAGCCGCTCAGCTGCCTCATGATCGACATCGACCACTTCAAGCGCTTCAACGATGAGTTCGGCCACGATGCCGGCGACGTCGTCATGCAGTATGTCGCGCAGATCATCGTCGACACGGTCGGCGATGCCGGCAGTGCCTACCGTTTCGGCGGCGAGGAGTTCACCGTGCTCATGCCCGACGCCGGCGAAGCCGCGGGCTTCGAGCTTGCCGAGCGGCTGCGGACGCGGATCGGCACGACGCCGCTGTCGCATCGCGGCCGGATTCTGGGCACGGTTTCGGTCTCGGTCGGCGTTGCCTCGGCGCCGGACGATGGGCCTGTAGCCACGCTCCTGACCCGGGCCGATGCCGCTCTTCTCGACTCCAAGAACCACGGCCGAAACCGGAGCGTGCGGGCCTCCGGGCTCGTCTTCGGCGACGACGAGGTGCAGCGCAGCCTCGCCTGATCCCCTGGCCCCCGCAGGTCTGTATCGAAGGGCCTGCCTTGAAACGGGCGCATTCGATGCTATCTATGACCGCGATAGAAATTTGAACAGGATACACGCATCGATGGATTTCACCCTGACCGCCAAGCCGAACCGTCTTGCCATCAGGGAAAACCGTATCCATGCCTGCTTCGATTTCACTCTCCCGTATTTCGTGGTCCACGCCTGAGGGCCGAAGCCTCCTTTCCGATCTCGACCTGAGCTTTGGTCCCGTTCGCACCGGCCTTGTCGGTCGCAACGGCGTGGGAAAATCCACCCTGCTGCGACTGGTCGAGGGAACGCTGACGCCGCAGGCCGGCAAGGTCAGTGTCATCGGCAGCCTCGGTATGCTCAGCCAGACCGTTCAGGTCGCGGCCGACGAGACCGTCGCCAGTCTCTTCGGCGTCACCGACGCGCTTGCGGTTCTGCAGAAAGCAGAAGAGGGGCGCGCCACCCTTGACGAACTGGCTTCCGCCGACTGGACGCTGGAGGCCCGTATGGAGGAAGCGCTGGCGCGCGTCGGTCTGGACGCTTCGGCGGAAACACGCCTTTCCGCCTTGTCCGGCGGGCAGATGACCCGCGTGAAGCTTGCCGCGCTCGTCTTCAAGGAGCCGGACTTCATCCTGCTCGACGAACCCACCAACAATCTCGACCGCGAGGGGCGGGCGGCCGTCGCTGCGCTGATGGCGGGCTGGCGCGGCGGCGCCATCGTCGTCAGCCATGATCGCGAACTCCTGGAAGAGATGGACGCAATCGTCGAACTGACAACGCTCGGCGCCACCACCTACGGCGGCAATTGGAGCCACTATCGTGAACGCAAGGCGATCGAGCTGGCGTCTGCTCGCCACGATCTCGCCGATGCCGAGCGGCGTCTGGCCGAGGTCGAGCGCAAGACCCAGGAGACGGCCGAACGCAAGGCGCGCAAGGATGCCGCCGGCCGCCGCAAGCGCGCCAAGGGCGACGAACCCCTGCTCTTGCTCGACGCCAGGAAGGAGCGGAGCGAAAAGACCGGCGGCGACAATGCCCGCCTTGCGGACCGGCGACGGGACCAGGCGGTCGGCGATCTCGTCGAAGCGCGCGAGCGCATCGAAATCCTGCAGCCGCTGACTGTTCGCCTGCCGCCGACCGGACTGCCTGCCGGTCGCAGCGTCCTGCAGGTCGATAACGTCGGCGTTGGCTATGAGCGGAGGAAGCCGGTCGTCGACCGGCTGTCGCTCTCGATCGTCGGGCCGGAGCGCGTTGCGCTTACCGGCCGCAACGGTTCGGGCAAGACGACCCTGCTGTCGCTGCTGACGGGTGATCTGCAGCCATGGTCCGGCAGCGTGCGCCTGCTCGTCGATCACGCCATGCTCGACCAAAAGGTAAGCCTGCTCGATCCCGCGCTCTCTATCCGCGACAATTTTCGGGCCCTCAACGCTGATGCCAGCGAGAACGATTGCCGGGCAGCGCTCGCGCGTTTCATGTTCCGGGCCGACGCTGCGCTTCAGATGGTCTCGAGCCTCAGCGGGGGACAGATACTGCGCGCCGGTCTGGCCTGCGTGCTCGGTGGTCGCAATCCGCCGCAGCTCCTGATCCTCGACGAGCCGACCAACCATCTGGATATCGATTCCATCGAGGCGGTCGAGGCGGGGCTCAGGGCTTATGACGGCGCGCTGCTCGTCGTCAGCCACGACCGGGCCTTCCTGGAGGCGATCGGCATCACCAGGCGGATCGAACTTTCCTGACGGGACTATTCCGCCCAGCGCGCGTCGCCGGTAAAGGCGATCGTCAGCCAACGGTCATGGCCGGGATCACCGATCTCCTCGCCGATCTCGGCGCGGATCCGGTCGAGTTCGGCGAGCGTGCCGACCTTGGTTTCGGGCGTTCCGATCATATAGACCTCGATTGTCTTGGAGCGCCCGACCTTGGCGACATAGGTGCGGTAATCGGCAAAGCCGTGGCGTGTGACGGCGTTCGCCGCTGCCTGCCGCACGCGCTCGTCAAGCTCGGCGGGTGCGACGAGGAAGATCTCCTTAAGCGCCTGGAAGACCGTGCGGATCGGCAGCGGGATCAGGCAGAGCGTCAGCACGATCAGGATCGCCGGGTCGACATAGGGCGTGACGTACTCGTAGGCCGTTCCCTTCAAGGCGGCGGCGATCGCAAAGGCGACGAGCAGGGCGGAGGTAATCGCGCCGGACATCGCCCAGGCGCGCACGTCGAGCGCCAGGAACTCCGAGCCGATCGGCCGGTTCGCCCGGCGTACATAGAAGAACATGAAGGCGCAGATCACCACGACGACGGCGGCATAGGCGATCGCCCAATCGAAGGCGAGGTGATTGCCGCCCGACAGAATGGAGCCGACGGCGTTCACCATCGCGTAGAAGGAAAGCAGGGTCAGAAGGCCGGCATTGAAGAGCAGCACCATCGGTTCGATGTGCCAGAAGCCCATCTGGAAGCGCTTGCTCGGTTTCGGGATAAGCTGCGTCACGCCAAGCGCAAGCAAGGTCATGGAGGCGTCGACGGCCGAGAAGACGCCGTCGAACACGATGGAAACCGAGCCCGATAGCAGACCGAAGATAACGCCCGTCACCCCGACGACCACGGTGGCCGCGATCGATTGTTTGAGGACTGTCTGTTCGCTTGGCGCACTCATGATCTTGTTATTACTCCGGTTTTGGTGGGGTGCGTAGGCGTTGGCAGTGTCGAAATGGTGGCAAGACGGGCGGATGGCGCTGCAAGCATAGCGTTTCGGCCAGCCGCAAGACAGCCGCCCAGGGCCTGGTCCGGGGCGTGCAGTTGTCTTTCGCCGGTCGTGGGCTCAGAATTGACGAAGGCCCGCGGCAGGAGAATGGGCTGTGGAGGGGACATGATCGTCGAGATGCTGCTCGGTGCACTCTTCGTGTGTGGCACGGTCGCACTGACGCTTGCTGCGTACTTCCTGATGCGGCTGATCATGGGCGGCGAGGCCGAGGGCCATGAAAAGGAGCTGGCCAGTTCGGTCATCTTCCGGATCTCGGCACTGCATGGCCTGATCCTTGCGCTCGTGTTCGCGCAGGAGATGGTCGAGTACCAGCAGCTCAAATACGAAATGGCGACCGAAGCCGGCGCTATCGCCGACATCTACTATGATGCCGCGCGCTACGGCGAAGGCTTCAAGGCACCGATCCAGCAGGCGATCTCCGCCTACGTGTCCCAGGTGATCGACGGCGAGTGGCAGTCATTGGCCGACAAGGGCCGTCTTTCAAATGAGGCCTGGGCGTTCTGGGACAAGGCCTACCAGCATGTGCTGAACCTCGTGCCGGCCGACAAGCGTCAGGAGAGCCTGCGCAGCCAGATGCTGGAGCGGCTGCACGACGTTTCGCAGAGCCGAACCAAGCGGGAAAGCAACGTCGCGGACTCGATCGACAGCATCTTCTGGTTCGCGGCACTCTCCGGCGTGATCTTCATCGCGCTCGCCTACTATGCCTATCCGCCGAGGAGGCGGAACCTGCTGCTGCTCTGCCTCTTCGGCGCCTATACCGGCATCATCCTGTTCCTGATCTACGCCTTCTCCAATCCGTATCAGCCGCCGGCAGCACTGGCGCCGGGGCCACTCGAACGGGTACAGGAGCAGATCAACGCGTCGCCCGCGACCGGCGGATAACCGGTCTCAAGCGAACTGCCCCAGCCGCAGCAGGTCTCCCGTGGCGGCGCCATCGTCGAGCGCTGTGGTGCGCGCAGCCTCAGGACGCGGCGGCGGCATGGAATGGCCGATCGCAAACAGAAGCGCACCTGCCGCCGCAAATGCCCCGAACAGCAGGAACATGCCGGCGCCGCCGACGGCGCCAAGCGCAAGGCCGCCGGTGAGCGGCCCGAGGAAGTTTCCAAACGTCGAGAGCGAATGGGCACCGAAATAGGTGCCGCGGTTGCCGGCGTTGGAAATTCCATCGACCAGCACATATTCCGACGGCACGACCAGCACCTCGCCTATGGTGAAAAGGATCATCGAGGCGACGAGCATTTCCATTCCGGACGAGGCGGCAAAGCCGATTTCGCCGATCAGGAACAGCAGGCTGCCAAGCGACAGCGCATGCAGGGCGCCGATCCGTTCGATGACGAAGCGGGCCGGCGTGCTGGCGACCAGCACCGTTACCGCGTTGGTCGAAACCAGCAGCGCAAAAAGCGTGACGCCGTCCTCAAAGCCGGTATTGAGATACTGCGACAGGGTCACGGACCACTGACCGTGAACGGCGAGAAGCAGCGTGCCGCCGACGACGAAGAAGACCAGGCGTCGGTCACGCAAGGCGGCGACAAGTCCGCGCCAGCCACCGGCACTCCCTGACGTTCGTTCGGTTTCGATAGCCTGCCTGCTGCTCGCCTCCGGTACCGTGAGCAAGAGTACGAGACCGAAGGCTGCGTGGATGACGCCCGCGATGACGAAAAGCGTCACATAGGCAGCGCCGACCCATACGCCGATCAATGGCCCGATCGCCCAGCCGGCATTGATGGCGAGATAACGCCAGGAGAAAACCTTGAGGCGCAGATGTTCAGGCGCCGCATCGCTCATCAAGGCGCGCGCGACCGGTTCAAAAACGGCGGCGGCAACGGCGGAAACGATGTGGGCCAGCGCGAAGGCGGCGATCGATTGTGCCAGTCCGAGCCCGGCCAGCGCCAGTCCGGCCATGAAGAGTGCGACGGTCAACACGCCTTTTCGGCCAATCCGATCGGAGAGCGTGCCGGCGAAGGGGCTGACGATCGCGCCGAGCAGCGGACCCACGCCGATCAACGCGCCGATGCTGGCAGGGTTGAGGCCGAAGTCACGCTGGAGGCGGATTGCAAGGAAGGTCAGGCTCATGCCCTTGGCGATCGTCACCACACCGGAGCCCGCGATGAGAAGCAGCGCGACGAAGCGGCCGGCTTTTTCGGAATAGGCAGTCATCACGGGCACCTGCTGGCTGGAAACCGCCCGGTCTCCTTAAGGGATGGGGCGGCGCAAAAGGAAGAAACGCCTATGCGATTACAGCCGGCACGTGTGTTCGGCAAGGGGGCGTCGATTCCCCAATGGGGCCCGGCATGAACAGAAAAGCCCGAGGCGGCCGTCGGCCGCCTCGGGGCTATTCGCAACGTGATGGCCGGGCGTTGGCCCGACGGCTCAAGTCTTGGCCAGGCGCTCTTGCCAGGCGGCGTAAAGCGGTGTCGTTTCGGCATCGTCGACCGGCACATGGCGGAAGCGCATGGCCTGCTCGGCGAGCGGTTTTGCCAGTTCCGCATAGATCGCTGCGGTCGAGAGGCCAAAGGGTTCGGCGTCGGCATTCGAGTTCGCATAGGCGATCTCGCTGATCCCGGCCATGCGCATGGCCGCCAGGCACATCGGGCAGGGCTGGCCGCTGGCATAGACGGCGGCGCCTTCGAGCCGCGGGGAACGAAGGTTTTGGGCGGCGGAACGCAACGCGTTCAGTTCCGCATGCGAGGTAGGGTCGCCGGATGACAGCATCTCGTTGACGCCGCGACCGACGATCTCGCCATCCTTGACGACGACGGCGCCGAAGGGGCGTCCGCCTTTCTCGATGTTGCGGCGGGCAAGCGTTACTGCCTCGGCCAGATAGGTCTGTTCCTGGGTCATGAGAGTTCTTTCTAGCGTGCGCCGGCGTCGGCCAGCAGCCTCTCGATCTTGCCATAGCCGCGCTGGCGGGCATGGGTCAGCGGGCTGACACCCTCGCCATCGGCAAGGTTCACGTCGGCGCCGGCCTTGATCAGCAGGCGTACGATCTCGATGTGCTTTTCACCGCCACTGCCGAGGATGATGGCTTCGAGCAGCGCGGTCCAGCCGAGGCGGTTGACGTGATCGACGTCGATGCCGGCTTCGATCAAGGTCTTGACGGTCTCGACATGGCCGCGCTCTGCGGCCGGGATCAGCGCCGTTCCGCCATAGCGGTTGGTGCTCTTGAGGTCGGCGCCATTGGCAAGCGTCAACTTCAGGATGTCGAGATGCCCACGCGCGCCGGCATAAAGATAGGGGCTGTCCTGGATCTTGTCCTTGGCGTTGACGTCGGCGCCGGCCTCGATCAGGGCACGCGCCGCATCGACGCGATTTTCATGGGTGGCGGCGAGCAGCGCCGTCGCACCGCTGGCGTCGCGCGCTTCGATGCTCGCGCCTTCCTTGAGCAGCGCCTTGACCTTGTCTGGATCGCCGGTCTCGGCGGCGGAGATCAGCTGGTTTTCAAGCATCGAGGCCCCCACGGTTTGAGGTGCAAGGCTGAAGGCGGCAAGGGATGCGCCGATCAGCGAGCCGAAAAGTCTTGGTCGCATTTGTTCTTTCCGATCATGCGGGCCGGCCGAATGGGCCGGTCGACGCAATGGTTCCGGTTAAGGGCGGACGAGGAAACCTTGAAAGGGCTCCATCCGTGCCGCTCTTGCTCATCGCAATCTCGTGCTTACTTGAGCCGATCCGTGACCTTTTCAAGGGCGCAAGACACGCGTCGCCGCCGAACCTCTCCCGCGCCCGGCGTGGCCCTCCCGTGTGCGACCATAGGCAGTGCCGCATTCATTTGGAAATTAAATGTATGAATGCTATCAAGTGGAAATATGAATGCTCAACCTTTCGATCTGGATCTGCTGAAAGCCTTCGCGGCGGTGGCCGATTGCGGCGGTTTCACCGCTGCGGCCGGCCGGCTCAATTCCACCCAGTCGACCGTCAGCCAGAAAGTCCTGCGGCTGGAAGAGCAGGCCGGCCATCGGCTGCTCGAACGCAGCCATCGCCAGGTCCGCCTGACGGAAGCGGGCGAGCAGTTGATCGGCTATGCGCGGCGCATGCTGGCGCTGGACGCGGAAGTGCGGCAGCTTCTCTCGGGCGCATCGGTTGCCGCGACGCTGCGCCTCGGCCTGCCCGAGGACTTTGCCGCCGGCCGCACGACCAGCACACTCGCGGCCTTTGCCCGCCGCCACGAGAATGTCAGGCTCGAAGTGACGAGCGGGCTCAGCCGCGAGCTGCGGTCGCTCTATGATCGCGGCGAGCTCGATATCGTCGTCGTCAAGCAGCGCCGCGGCACGGGCGATGCGGTGAAACGGTGGCAGGAAAGCCTGTGCTGGATCGACAGCGCCGCCCATCCTGTTCTGGCGCTCGATCCTCTGCCGCTCGTCGTCTTTCCGCCGCGCGGCCTCTATCGCGACGACATGGTGGCGGCACTGGATGCCTCAGGGCGACGCTGGCGCGTGAGTTATACCAGTTCCAGCCTCGCCAGCATTCAGTCGGCGGTCGCCGATGGGCTGGGCATCAGCCTGCTCCCGGCCCGCGTCGTCCACGACCGGCACCGGACGGTGGGGCCGCAGCAAGGACTGCCGATGATCGAGACGATGGAGATCGCCCTCTATTACCGGCCCGAGGCCGGCGCGCTGGTCACGCGGTTGGCCGAAGACCTCTCGGCGCTCATCGGCGATGACAGTCGGGACGAGGTATGACCTCGCCTTCGTAGCTCACCCCAAGCCGTCGGCGGAAATGTCCAGAACGGTATCAGAGCATCGAGCGGCTGAGACCGCCATCGATGGGCAGCGCCACGCCGGTGATGTAGCTTGCCTGACGGCCCGCGAGGAAGGCTGCGGCCGCCCCGAATTCCGCCGGCGTGCCGTAGCGGCCGATCGGGATGTCGCGTTGGCTGCGGGCTGCGACCGTCTCGATATCGAGCCCTTCGCTTTCGGCGTCCATCCGGTCGAAGCTGAGCGTGCGGTCTGTGGCAAGCCTTCCGGGCAGAAGCAGGTTCACGGTCACGCCGTCGGCAGCGACCTCGCCGGCGAGCGTCTTCAGCCAGCCGGCAACCGCACTTCTGAGCGCATTCGACGCGGTGAGCCCGACGATCGGTTCGCGGATACTGGTGGAGGCGACGGCGATGATGCGCCCGAACTGGCGTTCCCGCATGCCGGGCAGCAGCCGGCCGGCGATGCGCATGCCGGCCAGCACCATGGTCTCGAATTGCGCCCGCCAGAAGTCCGGTTCGATGACCGAGGCAGGTGAGGGCGGCGGCCCGCCGCCATTCAGCACCAGAATGTCGATCGCGCCGAAATCGGCTTCGAGCTGGTCCAGCAGGCCATCGAGGCTTTCGGGCTTCGAGAGGTCGAGGGCGTAGCCGCGCGCCGAAGGGCTGATGTCGCCTGCCACCTTGGCCGCCGATGTCGCGTCGCGGCCGGTCAGCGCCACGATGACGCCTTCGCCGGCGAGAGCCTCGGCAATGCCACGCCCCAGCCCCTTGCTGCCGCCGAGCACCAGCGCGCGTTTTCCAGCGATACCAAGATCCATGACCGACCCTCCTCGATTGCGGAATTCAGAATGGCTTGGCATCCGAGCTACACCAGATTTTCTCGCAGCGGAATCGTTTTGACGTCAGTGGATGTCGGAATGCAAAAGCCCGGCCGCACCGCGGCCGGGCTCTCAAGCGCCCTCCCTCATTCTGTCGCTTAGCGGCAGATGCGGATTTTCTTGTAGTAGCGGTTGCCGTAGCTGTCGTAGCGCTTCACCGTCTTCAGGAAACAATAGGGTTCGTCCTCGTAGTAGTAGGGTCCGCCATAATAGCTGCCGACGTAGCCGACACGGCCGCTCCAGCCATGACCGTAGTAGCCGTTGCCGAAGCCGATCGAAATACCACCGGCCTGCGACGGTGCTGCAAAGGAGATGGCAGCGGTAATGGCGACAGCGGCTGCGACGATGAACTTGCGCATGATGATCTCTCCTCCGGATGGGTTGGGATGAGCCTTCGTCATCCATGAGACGAAAGTCGCATGAAGCCGAGATATTCGCAGTTCCGGATGGAACAGGATGCTGCCGGCGGTTGCGCTGAACCGCGATCGGCCGGCCACAGTCCGTGCCGGTTGCCGGCCGTTGCGGCCTTCAAGCGGCCTTCGGCGCCGCAGGTTCACGAATGCGGGCCATCGCGAACACGTCGGCCAGCACACCGTTCCTCAGCGCATAGGCCCGGTGCGTACCCTCCATCTCGAAGCCGGCCTTGCGGTAGAGTGCGATCGCGGGCTCGTTGTCGATAAAGACCGTAAGCTCGATGCGGCTGATGCCGAGCCAGTTATCGGCGGCGTCGATCAGAGCGGTCAGCAGCGCCTTACCGATGCCCTCGCCGCGATGGTCGTCGTCGACGCTGATCCCAAGGGCCGCGGAATGATGCCGGCGCCCCTTGCTGCGATGCAGTCCGGCCATGCCGAGGATCCGGTCGGCGCGCTCGGCGACGATGACGACGCTGTCGTCCGAGAGGCTCTCCAACCACTTGCGTGTCTGTTCCGGGGTGGCGAACGGCTGGCGCAGCGTGCCCGAGCGGATGCCCGGCTGGCTCATCAGCGCCGCGATCGCTTCGAAATCGACGACGCGGGCCGCGCGGATGTTGATATCTGAAGGGTCGGTTGCGTCAGTCATTGTTTCCTCTCTTTGGTTCCGAGGAAACAGGTCCCAACCCTGCTCGCCTCGGCAGGGTTGGTGGGGGACATTTCGCTTAAGTCAGCGCAACAGGTCTCCCGCACACCCCTGGGGTATGCGTGCAAAGCACCATGGTGAGAATAGAGCGATTGTCCATTCGGGAAGGATAGCAAGCGTGGGTAGAAAGACAAGTCCGCCGCGCCGGTTCGGGCGCGGGCGGGATCAGGTCACCTGCCAGGCGATATAGACAAGCGTGGCGGCGATGAGCCACAGCGCGATGCGGCCGGAGCGCGTGTGTTTCGCTTCCGCCTTGCCGATCGCATGCGCGGTCTCGGCGTCGAAGCGCAGACCGTTTTCGCTCATCGCCATGATCTCGCTCGAAAACTTCTCCGTGCGGGCGGCGATCTCAGGCGCGGCTTCAGCCAGCCTGAGTGCGGCATGCAGGCCGTCGCGCAAATCGGTGACGATGCGCTTTGGTCCGAGATTGTCGCGGATCCACTTGCCGACGACCGGCTCGGAGGCCTTCCACATGTTGAAGCGCGGATTGAGCGTGCGTGCGACCCCTTCGACGACCACCATTGTCTTCTGCAGCATGACAAGCTCGGGGCGCGTCTGCATGTCGAAGAGCTCAGTGACCTCGAAGAGCAGCGTCAGCAGCTTCGCCATCGAAATGGTTTCGGCCGGCTGGCCGTGGATCGGCTCACCGATCGCGCGGATCGCCTGGGCGAAACTCGCAGCATCGTGGTGCGAAGGGACATAGCCCGCCTCGAAATGCACGTCGGCCACGCGCTGGTAGTCGCGGGTGATGAAGCCGAAGAGGATCTCGGCCAGGAACCGGCGTTCCTTCTTGCCGAGGCGGCCGACGATGCCCATGTCGACGGCGACGATATGGCCGGCATCGTCGACGAAGAGATTGCCCTGATGCATGTCGGCATGAAAGAAGCCGTCGCGCAGCGTGTGGCGCAGGAAGGACTGGATCAGCACTTCGGCTAGAAGGTTGAGGTCGTGGCCTGCGGCCTTCAAGCCCTCGATGTCCGACATCTTGACGCCGTCGATCCACTCCATGGTGACGACGTCGCGTCCGGTCCGCTCCCAGTCGACCTTCGGCACGCGGAAGCCGGAATCGTCCTTGGTGTTCTCGCCAAGCTCGGAAAGGGCGGCCGCCTCCAGACGAAGATCCATCTCGATCTTCGTCGTCTGTTCCAGCGTCTTGGTCACCTCGACCGGCTTCAGCCGGCGGGTGTAGGGCAGGAAACGCTCCTGCATATGGCTGACGAGATACATCGCCTCGATGTCGGAGGCGAAGCGCTGCCGCACGCCGGGACGGATGACCTTGACCGCGACCTTCTCAGGGCCGCTGTCGCGCATCACGATCGCCGGGTGCACCTGAGCGATCGAGGCCGCGGCCATCGGCTCGGAAAACTCGGCATAGAGATCGTCGACCGTCCGGCCGAGTGATCCCTCGATCGCGGCCTTCGCCTCGTTCTGCGGGAAGGTCGCCATGCGGTCCTGCAACAGCGACAGGTCTGCGGCAAACTCCGCGCCAACGACGTCGGGGCGGGTTGCGAGGAACTGGCCGATCTTCACATAGGAGGGGCCGAGCCGGGCGACGGCGCGCGACAGCCGGTCGCTACGCTCCTCTCCCGGCACTCTGCGCCGCGCCAAAAGTCCGGCCGCCTTCTGGGCGAAACGGGCAAAGGGTGGCAGGTGCTCCGTCGGGACGGCCGAGACGACGCCTTCGCGCACGAGAACCCAGCCGATCCGCGCGAGGCGGATATATGCTCCAGGCGTGCTCATCGGGATCAGATTTTCCAGCCGGAATGCAGCGCTGCGATGCCGCCGGTGTAATTGGTGAAGGAGACGCGCGAGAAGCCCGCTTCCTTGATCATCGTCGCGAAGTCCTTCTGGTTCGGAAACTTGCGGATCGATTCCACCAGATACTGGTAGGGCGCTTCATCGCCGGTGATCAGCTTGCCGAACTTCGGGATCGCGTTGAACGACCAAGCATCATAGAAGCGGTCGAGCAGCGGCATCTCCACTTCGGAGAACTCCAGCACCAGCAACCGGCCGCCGCGCTTCAGCACCCGGTATGCCTCCTTCAGCGCCACGTCGATGCGCGGCACGTTGCGGATGCCGAAGGCAATCGTATAGGCGTCGAAGGTATTGGCCTCGAAAGGCAGGTCCTCGGCATTGGCCTCGACGAAATCGAGATTGGCGGAGAGCTTCTTCTTCTCGGCCCGCTCGGCGCCGACGGCCAGCATCGAGCCGTTGATGTCGAGCACCGTCGAATGCGCCTTGCGGTCGGAGGCTTCGATGATGCGGAAGGCGATATCGCCGGTGCCGCCGGCAACGTCGAGCGTCCTGTAGCCCTCGCGGCGTGGCGGGTTGAGGGCCGCAATCATCGCATCCTTCCAGGCGCGGTGCAGGCCGGCCGACATCACGTCGTTCATGATGTCGTAACGCTTGGCCACCTTGTGGAAGACGTCGTTGACGAGCGGCTGCTTCTCGCCCGTGCCGACGTTGCGGAAACCGAAAGATGTTTCCATGCCGCCATCGGCCGATACGCGCTGATCCGTCATACGAAGAACTCCACCTGAACCATTTTTTCCGGCACCATAGCGAAAAGGCCCGTCACACGCTATCTCGTGGGCGGGACTGCGGCTGCGGCATAGCGCACCCCTATAGGATAAGAAGGCCGCCAAGGAAATGCCAACCACCGCATCCGGTGGCTGAGATCGAAGGAGTGCATTCATGCCGGAGTTGCCCGAGGTCGAAACCGTCAAGCGCGGCCTGGCGCCGACCATGGAAGGGGCGCTGCTCGTGAATGCGGAATTGCGCCGGCCGGATCTGAGGTTTCCCTTCCCGGAGAATTTCTCCTCGACCGTTGCCGGCCAGCGCATCGTCTCGCTGTCGCGCCGCGCCAAGTATCTGATGATCGATCTGGAAGCCGGTGACGTGATCATCGCCCATCTGGGCATGTCCGGTTCCTTCCGCATCGAGGTGGGGCCGGCGGCAACAACGCCCGGCGAATTCCACCATCCGCGCGGCAAGGATGAAAAGCACGATCACGTCATCTTCCATCTCGACGGTGCGCAAGGCCCGGTGCGGGTGATCTACAACGACCCGCGCCGCTTCGGCTTCATGGACCTTGCTCGCCGCGACACGGTGGCGAGCCACGCCTATTTCCGCGCGCTCGGCGAGGAGCCGACCGGAAACGTGCTCGATGCCGCCTATCTCGCCGCACGCTTTTCCGGCAAGGCGCAACCGCTGAAGGCGGCGTTGCTTGACCAGAAGAACATCGCCGGTCTCGGCAATATCTATGTCTGCGAGGCGCTCTGGCGCTCGCACCTGTCGCCGCTGAAACCGGCAGGCGCGCTCGTCGACAAGCGCGGCAAGCCGAAGGAGGGGCTCGTGCGCCTGACGGATGCGATCCGCGAGGTCATCGCCGAAGCCATAGCCGCCGGAGGATCGTCGCTGAAGGACCATATCCAGGCCGACGGCTCGCTCGGCTACTTCCAGCACTCCTTCTCCGTCTATGACCGCGAAGGACAGGCTTGCCGCACGCCCGGCTGCGACGGTACGGTCGCCCGCATCGTGCAGGCGGGACGCTCAACCTTCTATTGCCCGCACTGCCAGAAATGAACGCCAGTCCGTGAGCGGTCTGGTGCATGATCCGGAGGAAACAGAAATGACCTACGAAACGCTGCTGGTCGAAACACGCGGCCGCGTCGGCCTGGTGACGCTCAATCGTCCGCAGGCGCTGAATGCGCTGAACTCGACCGTGATGCGCGAGCTTGCTGCGGCGCTGAAGGCCTTCGACGCCGACAAGGAGATCGGCGCCGTGGTCCTCGCCGGCTCGGAGAAGGCCTTTGCCGCCGGTGCCGACATCAAGGAGATGCAGGCGCTCGATTTCGTCGACAGCTATCTCGGCGACTTCATCGGCGGCTGGGACCAGGTGGCGGCAGCTCGCAAGCCTTTGATCGCTGCCGTTTCCGGCTACGCGCTTGGCGGCGGCTGCGAGCTGGCGATGATGTGCGACTTCATCATTGCGTCCGAGACCGCGAAGTTCGGCCAGCCGGAAATCACCCTCGGCGTCATTCCCGGCATGGGCGGCTCCCAGCGCCTGACGCGCGCCGTCGGCAAGGCGAAGGCCATGGACCTGGTGCTGACCGGCCGGATGATGGATGCGGCCGAGGCCGAACGCGCGGGACTCGTTTCGCGTGTGGTGGCGCCGGAGAAATTGATGGAGGAAGTGCTCACTGCTGCCGAGAAGATCGCCTCCTTCTCGCTGCCCGCGGTGATGATGGCCAAGGAGGCCGTAAGCCGCTCGCTGGAGCTGACGCTTGCCGAAGGCCTGCGTTTCGAGCGTCGGCTCTTCCACTCGCTGTTTGCGACCGAAGACCAGAAGGAAGGCATGGCCGCCTTCGTTGCCAAGCGCAAACCGGAGTTCAAACATCGCTAGCCCAGAGCACGGCGCGCAGATTCTGGAAATTGCGCGTTGACGGGGCGGCGGTTTCCCGCTATACGCCGCCCTCAGTTTGGAACGCCATTCTGGGCTTTCCGGAAATACTCCCGAATTGCTTTGATGACAGGTCGCAGTGACCCGGCACGGCGAGGGGCGGAGTTCATGTCAGTTTTCGAAGAGAGGCACAAATGGCCAATACAACTTCGGCGAAAAAGGCGACCCGCAAGATCGCACGCCGCACCGCAGTGAACAAGGCCCGTCGTTCGCGCGTTCGCAACTTCATCCGCAAGGTTGAAGAAGCGATTGCAACCGGCGACCAGGCAGTTGCAGCCGCAGCGCTCAAGGCAGCTCAGCCCGAGCTGATGCGCGCAGCCACCAAGGGCGTCCTGCACGCCAACACTGCATCGCGCAAGGTTTCGCGTCTTGCACAGCGCGTAAAGTCGCTTTCGGCCTAATCCGGCTAAGAAAAATCTGTTAATCGAGAGCCCGGCCCTTGCGCCGGGCTTTTCGGATTCATACTTCTGTCATCGCGATGGTTAATCTGGCGGCTTGGGCTTATGTCAGTGCGATGACAAGATTTATATAATTATTTCAATGGCTTGTGAGAGGTCCTTATCAAAAGGATGTCTCTGACTGGGGGTCCGTTCGGCCCATTCTGAGTCAAGCGAATTTTTATTTTTTTTCTTTTTCGCCAGCTAAGCAAAGAGCGAAAAATCAAAACCCTTGATTCAACAGGGATTCTTCTCGGACTCGGAATGCGGCAAGCAAATGGCGGCCGGAGAGTCAACGGCCAGCGCTTAAGGTTGCGTAAAAATCGCGATTGATCTTGCCCATCGATCCTGCCTAAATGCCCTCCACAGGGGACACGGACCACATCTGTAAAAAGAAGCAAAAGAGGCCATTTCGAAGAAATGGTTTCGATGTTTCTGTCCTTTGTATCAGGGCGGCTCCGCGTCGTTCAATCAGACAAGTCGAAGGTGAAAAAACCGGATGGTTCATACCACTCCGGACGGGAAACTTTCGTCCTGTGATTGTGAGGCGGCCATCTGCAGCACCTGCGTCCGGTCGGACGCCTAGAGGTCGCTGCGGCGCTTTGACGGCTGCCTGTCTTGCCCTTTGATCGGCTACGACAAAGGAAAGATGCAGGAGGCCTCGATGGAGGGTGCAAGCGGCGCCCGACGCGAGGCCAAGGTCCAACGCGCGGCTCATCGCTTCGTACGAGGGTGCGACGAGCTGTTGACGAGGAGGAGGATCCGGTACGGCGCGGGAGCGCGTCGAAGGGATTGTTGACGAGAGGCGCGAGGGGACATCCTCCGGCCCAGCAGGGCAGGTGGGTGCGCGTAGCGCGCAGCGAGGCGGGAGATGAGGAGCCCGGCGTCGTCTGCGACTGTGACGTTCGGCGAAAGCGGCATGGCCCATACGGGCGCCGCGGGCGACGGACATAAGAGATGAGGCCGGCAGCGATGACGGCATCTGAACATGAATTGGAAGGCGGCAAAATGCAGATGAATTTGGTGACGGCGGGCGCACTTCAGAAAGAAGGAGACGCATTTCAAGCCGGAAGCAATCTATCTCAGGCGGCGGGGGAAAAAACCGACATGAGGCACGACGCACTGTTCGAGCGGGTAAGTGCGCGTCTCAAAGCTCAAGTCGGTCCGGATGTCTTTGCAAGCTGGTTTGGGCGTCTGAAGCTCCATTCCGTATCCAAGAGCGTTGTGCGCCTTTCGGTGCCGACCACGTTCCTGAAGTCCTGGATCAACAACCGTTATCTTGACCTCATCACCTCGATCTTCCAGCAGGAAGACGGCGAGATCATGAAGATCGAGATCCTGGTGCGCACGGCAACCCGTGGCGCCCGTCCGACCACCCAGGAAGAAGCGCTGCCGCAGGCGGCAGAAGCAGCTCCGGCTCAGCCCGCGCGCCGTCCGGCCGCAGCCCAGCCGGTGGCAACCGTTGCCGCGGCGACTGTCGCAAGCATGCAGAGGCCGACCCAGGCGCCGCTCTTCGGCTCGCCGCTCGACCAGCGCTACAATTTCGAAAACTTCGTCGAGGGTTCCTCGAACCGTGTGGCGCTTGCCGCCGCCCGGACGATTGCGGAAGCCGGCGCCGGTGCGGTGCGGTTCAACCCGCTCTTCATCCATTCAAGCGTCGGTCTCGGCAAGACGCACCTTCTGCAGGCGATTGCCATCCAGGCGCTGCAGAGCGCGCGTGCGCCGCGCGTCGTCTACCTGACGGCCGAATACTTCATGTGGCGTTTCGCCACCGCGATCCGCGACAACGACGCACTGTCCTTGAAGGAGTCGCTGCGCAACATCGATCTCCTGATCATCGACGACATGCAGTTCCTTCAGGGCAAGTCGATCCAGCATGAGTTCTGCCACCTGCTGAACATGCTGCTCGATTCCGCCAAGCAGGTCGTCGTCGCAGCCGACCGCGCACCGTGGGAACTGGAATCGCTCGACAGCCGCGTTCGTTCGCGTCTCCAGGGCGGCGTCGCCATCGAGATGGACGGCCCGGACTACGACATGCGCCTGGAAATGCTGAAGCGCCGCCTGGACACGGCCCGTCAGGACGACGGTTCGCTCGACATTCCTGGCGAAATCCTGAGCCACGTGGCACGCAACGTGACCGCCAGCGGCCGCGAACTGGAAGGTGCCTTCAACCAGCTCCTGTTCCGCCGCTCCTTCGAGCCGCAGCTCTCGCTCGAGCGCGTCGATGAATTGCTCGGCCACCTCGTCAACGCCGGCGAACCCCGCCGCGTGCGCATCGAGGACATCCAGCGCGTCGTCGCCAAGCACTACAACGTCTCGCGCCAGGAGCTCGTCTCCAACCGCCGCACCCGTGTCATCGTCAAGCCGCGCCAGATCGCGATGTATCTGTCGAAGACGCTGACGCCGCGCTCCTTCCCGGAGATCGGCCGTCGCTTCGGCGGACGCGACCACACGACCGTGCTGCACGCCGTGCGCAAGATCGAGGAGCTGATTTCGGGCGACACCAAGCTCAGCCATGAGATCGAGCTGCTGAAGCGCCTGATCAACGAATAGTCGAGGCGCATTGCCGCAAAAAAAGCCCGGGTTCGCCCGGGCTCTTTTGTTTTACCGGACCGCTTTCAGTGCCGGCTGCGGCGGACGCTTGGTCGCCGCATTCCCCACACCCTGCTCGGCTCGTGCCTGTTCGATGATCCAGGCGCGAAAGGCCGTGACCGGCGGGCGGTCGAGTGCGGCCGGCGGGTAGACGAGATGGTAGGCAAGCCCGGTCATCACGCCCTCAGGGAAGGGGGCTTCCAGCACACCCTCCGCAAGCTCGCGCGTGACCAGCGACAGGCGCACCAATGCAACGCCGTCGCCGGCCTTGGCCGCCTCGATCGCGCCGTTGCTGTTGACGAAGACCGGCCCTCGCCCGGCGTCCACCCCGTCGGCGCGCGCCGCATCCAGCCACAGCCTCCAATCCTGACGATGGACGTCGTGCAAGAGCACATGCGCGGCAAGGTCACCCGGCATGTCAAGTGGGTTCCTGGCGCGTAGTGCCGGGTGAAGGACCGGCACCGGGTCGTCATCGATCAATCGTTCGCTCACAAGACCGTCATAGCGGCCAAGCCCATGACGGATGGCGATGTCGACCCCATCGCTGTTGAAGTCGGTCAGCCGATTGGTGGTGCTGATGCGCACGTCGATGCCGGGTACCTGTAACTCGAAGGCGCCGATGCGCGGCACCAGCCATTGCGCGGCAAAGGTGGGCGTGCAGCTGACCGTCAGCACCGGCGCACGCTTGCGCGCCGTCAGTTCCTCGGTCGCCTCGCGCATCATTCGGAACGCGCGCCTGAGCGTTGCGAAATAGGTGCTGCCGTCCTCCGTCAGCGCCAACTGTCTCGGCCGGCGCTCAAACAGCGTCACTGCTAACGCCTGCTCCAGTTCGCGCACCTGCAGGCTGACGGCGCCAGGCGTCACGTTCAGTTCTTGCGCGGCCTTGGTAACGCTTAGATGTCGCGCGGTGGCCTCGAAGGCGCGAAGCGAGGCAAGCGAAGGAAGGTATGTCTGCATGGTTTAGCCAAACTCAATCATGCGGCGAGAAATGATCGTTTGTTCGAAGCTCAATATCCTGAGAATAATGGCACAAAGTCAAGATGGTCGATGCCATCACGGTTTAGCCTGACAAACAAACGAGGGTTAAGGCAATGACACAAGCAACGCAGGCCAAGGTCATGGGCGCCCGGGAATGGGGCATGTTGATCCTGCTCTCCATTCTGTGGGGCGGCTCCTTCTTCTTCATCGGCGTCGCCGTCAAGGCGTTGCCTCCGGTCACGATCGTGGCGCTCCGCGTCAGTCTCGCGGCGCTCGCGCTGCTCGCCTTCGTTCGACTGATGGGACTGTCGATGCCGCGCGACCCGCGCGTGTGGTTGGCTTTCTTCGGGATGGGGCTGCTCAACAATCTCATCCCCTTCTCGCTGATCGTCTGGGGGCAGACGCATATCGCAAGCGGCCTTGCCTCGATCCTCAACGCCACCACGCCGCTGTTCGGCGTGATCGTCGCGCATCTCCGGACCGATGACGAGAAGCTGACAGCCAACCGGTTTGCAGGCGTCGTCGTCGGCTTCCTCGGGGTTGCGATGATGATTGGCCCGGCAGCGCTCGGTGGGCTCGGTTCGAACCTGCTTGCCCAGGTCGCCGTGCTCGGCGCAGCGCTCTCCTATGCGCTCGCCGGTGTCTTTGCCCGCCGCTTCAAGCGCATGGGCGTGGTGCCGATCGTGACTGCGACCGGTCAGGTCTCGGCCGCAAGCATCATGCTGGTCCCGCTGTCGCTGCTGATCGATCATCCCTGGACGCTTCCCATACCCGGCTTCGACGTCTGGGCGGCGATCGTCGGCATCGCGCTGATTTCCACGGCGCTCGCTTACGTCCTGTTCTTCCGCATCCTGGAAACGGCCGGTGTCACAAACCTGATGCTGGTGACCTTCCTGATCCCGGTCAGCGCCATCCTGCTTGGCGCTTTGTTCCTCGGCGAAACGCTGGAACCCAAGCACTTCCTGGGCATGACCTTGATCGCGGCCGGTCTGGCGGCGATCGACGGGCGGCTTCTGCGCCTCTTTTCCCGACCGGCCATCGACACCAAGTTAGAGTGCCGCGACAACGCTTGAGCATTTCTGATTTGCACGCATTGCGGGCCGGTGGGCGAAAGCACCACCGGCCCTGTTTTTTTCATCCGGGTTGTCGGCTATTGCTTGCCGCCACCGTCTTTGTTTCAGGAGCTGGAGTTCCGATGCTTTACGCCGTGTTTTGCTACAATCAAGAAGATGTCACGAACGCCTGGACCAAGGAGCAGGACGAAAAAGTCATGCATGATCTGTTGGCCGTACAGAGCAAATATGCGGAGGCAGGCCGGCTTGGGCCGGTGGCGCGCTTGATGCCGACGACGGCGGCGACGACGCTCCGGCACAGTCACAGCGAGACGATCGTAATCGATGGCCCGTTTGCCGAAACGAAAGAGCAACTGCTCGGTTTCTATGTCATCGACTGTGCGTCTCTCGATGATGCGCTCGAGTTCGCCCGTGATCTGAGTTCTGCCAATCCGGCCGCCGGCTCCTATGAAATCCGTCCTCTTGCCATCTACAAACCCAGTGAGCTTGCTTCATGACAGACACAGCCTGGATAGACCTCGCTCTCGTTTCGGCCCGGCCGCAGGCCGTGGGCGCGCTGTTGCGCTATTTCCGCAACCTCGACACTGCCGAAGAAGCGTTTCAGGAGGCCTGTATCCGGGCTTTGAAGACCTGGCCGAAGAGCGGCCCGCCGCGCGACCCCGCCGCCTGGCTGATCTTCGTCGGCCGCAACAGCGGCATCGACAAGGTGCGCCGCCAGTCCCGCGAGACGGCGCTGCCGCCGGAGGAAATTCTTTCCGACCTCGAGGATCAGGAGGGCGCGCTCGCCGACCAGCTCGACGGCTCCCACTATCGCGACGACATTCTTCGCCTGCTGTTCGTCTGCAGCAATCCGGCGCTGCCGGCAACGCAGCAGATCGCGCTGGCGCTGCGCATCGTCTCGGGCCTTTCTGTCAAGCAGATCGCCCGCGCCTTCCTCGTCAGCGAGGCGGCGATGGAACAGCGGATCACGCGGGCCAAGTCGCGTGTCGCGGCCGCCGGCCTTGCCTTCGAGACCCCGGATGCGGCCGACCGGTCAGATCGGCTCGCCGCCGTCGCCACGATGATCTACCTCGTCTTCAACGAGGGCTATTCGGCGATGAACGGCCCGGAAAGCGTCTCGGCCGACCTGTGCCAGGAGGCGATCCGGCTCGGACGCCTGCTGCTTCAGCTTTTCCCGGCCGAGCCGGAGATCAAGGGGCTGACGGCGCTCATGATGATCCAGCATTCGCGGGCGCGCGCCCGCTTCGACGCCGATGGCGCCGTCATCCTGCTTGATGACCAGGACCGCAGCCTGTGGGACCGCTCGCTGATCGACGAGGCCTTGGCGCTGATCGACAGGGCGATGCAGTACCGCCAACCGGGCGCCTACCAGATCCAGGCGGCGATCGCGGCGCTGCATGCCCGCGCCGAGCGTGCGGATGAGACCGACTGGGCGCAGATCGACCTGCTCTACCAGGCGCTCGAGCGGCTGCAGCCCTCTCCGGTGATCACGCTCAATCGCGCAGTGGCGGTTTCGAAGCGTCAGGGGCCGGAAGTCGCGCTGGCGATGATCGCGCCCTTGGCGGAAAAGCTCTCCGGCTATTTCTATTTCCATGGCTTGAGCGGCCATCTCCTGAAGCAGCTCGGCAAGGTCCGCGAGGCGCGTGTGGCCTTCGACCATGCGATTGCGCTTGCGACCAACGCGGCCGAATGCGCTTACATCCGCATGCAGCTCGACAAGCTCGATGAAACGCCTGGTATCGAGATCTCCGAAAGAAAAATCTGACGGTGCCTGTCGGGATCCCTCATGCGCTTTCGTCCTTGGACCGAGAACGAAATCCAAGGAGAGAAATCAGTGACCACCAGCCTCGTTATGCCCGCCCCAACGGCAAAGTCGATCATCCTCGGCCGCTTCCTCAGCGGCGTGCTAGTTGCCTTCCTGATTTTCGATGCCGTCATCAAGCTTGTGCCGCTTGCTATCGTCACCGAAACCATGGTCGCGCTCGGCTATTCCGCCGACCAGGGTCTGGCGCGGCTGCTCGGCATTCTCACATTGTTGTGCACGGTGCTCTATGTGATCCCGCGCACCTCGATCCTCGGCGCCATTCTGCTCACCGGCTATCTCGGCGGGGCGATGGCGACGCATCTGCGGGCCGGCAGCCCGCTCTTCACCCATCTGCTTTTCGGCTTCTATCTCGGCGTGATCGCCTGGGGCGGCCTCTGGCTTCGAGATCCGCGGCTGCGCGCCCTCATTCCCTTCAGCAACTGACAGAAACGGAGCGCTCGAAAGACGACCATGACCAAAACAGTCAACGACTACATTGCCGGCCTCTCCGGTGTCCCGGCCGACGTGGCGAAGCGCCTGCATGGTGCCCTCTTGGCCACAGGCGCGCTCAATGACGTCGTCAAATGGGGCCATCCCATCTATGAGGCCGGCGGCGCGGTCTGTCTGCTCAAGGGGGCAAAGGATTACGTGACCTTCGGTTTCTGGCGCGGCGCCGAGATGCTTGATTTCGACGCACGCCTGGAGAAGGGCGGCGGCAAGGGCGACATGGCCTATATTCGCCTGCGCACCACCGATGACGTGGACGACGCTCAGGTCGCCCGGCTGGTGGCTAGGGGCATCGAGCTCAACCGGCTGAAGGGCGATCCGATGAAAGCCGCCTAGACGAAACAAACTTGCATCGTGGCCGAAGAAACAGAGCGCCTTTATCGGCTGCGATGCAATATCTCTTCACGGGAACAGGAATTCACGCCAGATCCCGCGAGGCAGCCATGATCCTCTACTATCAAACCCACTCTCCCTTCGCCCGCAAGGCGCTTGTCTTTGCTCACGAGATCGGCCTTGCCGACCGGCTGAAAGTCATCCACCACGAGACGAGCCCAACGCGGCGCAACGACGAGGTCTATGCCGAAAACCCGCTCGGCAAGGTTCCGGTGCTGTTGCGTGAGGGCGAAGAGCCGATCTTCGACAGCGATGTCATCTGCGCCTATCTCGATACGCTGCACGAGGGACGCAAGCGGATCCCCGAGGTCGGCGAACCTCGATGGCGGGCGCTGCGCATGCAGTCGGTGGCGCAGGTTCTTGCCCAGACCGGGATCGGCTTGCGCTGGGAGTGGGAGAGGCGCCCCGAACATCTGCGCTATCCGGAACTCGCCAAGGGCTACGAAGAAAAGATCGAGGCGACCTACGATTGGCTGGAGCAGACGTTATCGCCCGAGGAAGACGTGGATATCGGGCAGATCGCGCTGGCGACGGCACTGTCCTGGATGGCGTTTCGCAACCTGCCGTCGTTTCGCAACCGTCCGAGGCTGACCCGCTGGTTCGATGCATTCGAAGGCCGGCCGTCGATGCAGGCCACGCCGCTGTCAGGTGAAACGTTCGATTGAGTCTGTAGCCGGCGAAGACCGCCTGCCCTCAGGGGCAGGCGAGATCAGCGACCACGGCGTCGAGGATCAGCATGCCGGCCGGCGTGCAGCGCAGACGCGAATTGCCCAGCCGCTCGATGAAGCCGTGATCGATCAGGAACTGCTCGCGCTCCGGGTCCGGGTCGCGGCCGGACAGCGTCTGCCATCGCGCCAAGTCGACGCCTTCCTTGAGGCGCAGACCCATCAGCAACAACTCGTCGGACTGTGCTTCGAGATCGAGGGATTCCCGCTCGATCATGCCGTGACCATGGGTCTCGACGAGCCGCAGCCATTCCTCCGGCTTGCGCTCCGTAGAGGTCGCGATCTTGCCATTGCCGATGCCCAGGCGCCCGTGGGCGCCCGGGCCGATGCCGGCATAGTCGCCGTAGCGCCAATAGGTGAGGTTGTGCCGGCTCTCGGCACCCGGGCGGGCGTGGTTTGAAACTTCGTAGGCCGGCATGCCGATGGCGGCGGTAATGTCCTGCGTCGCCTCGTAAAGCACTGCCGACTGCTCGCCATCAGGCACGATCAGCTTGCCGGCCTTGTGCAGGCCGTAAAAGGGCGTGCCCTCCTCGATCGTCAGCTGGTAGAGCGACAGATGGTCGACCGCATAGGAGACGGCTTCCTTCAGCTCACGCTCCCATTCTTCGACCGTCTGGTTCGGACGGGCATAGATCAGGTCGAAGGACATGCGCGGGAAGATCTCGCGCGCCAGCCGGATCGCCTTCAGCGCGTCCTCGACATTGTGCAGCCGTCCGAGGAACTTCAGATCGCGGTCGTTCAGCGCCTGGACGCCGAGCGAGACGCGATTGACACCGGCAGCGCGGTAGCCGTGGAAACGCGTCGCTTCGACGCTCGACGGGTTCGCCTCCATGGTGATTTCGATGCCGTCGGGCACATGCCAATGGCGAGCGATGCCCTGGAGGATGGCATCGACCGTCGACGGCTCCATCAAGGACGGCGTGCCGCCGCCCATGAACACGCTGGTGACCGTGCGCGGGCCGGAGAGTTCGCGCACCTCTTCCATTTCCTTAAGGAAAGCTGCAACGAAACGCGGCTGGTCCACCGGCTGGTGGCGCACATGGCTGTTGAAGTCGCAATAGGGGCACTTGGCCGCGCAGAACGGCCAATGCACGTAGACCCCGAAACCGGGGTCCATGCCGTCACCGATCGCCGATAGCGTGGCAGTTTGCATTATTGCGTCTCTCATGGTCACTTTCAGTAGAGAGCGGGATGAGGAAAACCGCACGCACTTTTCCTCATCCCGCTCAGATCAGGCTCCGAGGCAGGTCTCGGCAAAGATCTTGAAGGCGCGGGCGCGGTGCGACAGAGCCTCTTCGTCACCCGGCTTCCAGCCGTGTTTCTCGTCGGCGCTCATCTCGCCGAAGGTGGTCTCGTAGCCCTTGGGCTGGAACACCGGATCGTAGCCGAAGCCCTGGCCGCCGCGCGGCGGCCAGACGACGAAACCTTCGACCTCGCCGCGGAAGAGCTCGACATGACCGTCCGGCCAGGCAAGGCAAAGAACCGAGACGAAACGGGCGGTGCGCTCGGAAGGCGTTTTGGCGCCTTTCTCCTGCAGCGCATCTTCGACCTTCTGCATGGCCATGGCGAAGTCGCGGCTGCCATCTTCGCGCTCGGCCCAGTTGGCCGTATAGACGCCGGGCGCTCCATCGAGCGCGTCGATCGCGAGACCAGAATCGTCCGAAAGTGCCGGCAGGCCGGAGGCCTTGGCCGAGGCGAGCGCCTTGATCGCGGCGTTCTCCTCGAAAGTGGTGCCGGTCTCGTCGGGCTCGATGAAGTTGAGGTCGGCCGCCGACTTCGCCTCGAAGCCGAGCGGGCCGATGAGATCGCGGATTTCGCGGATCTTGCCGGCGTTGTGGCTGGCGACGATCAGCGTCTTGTTGTCCAGTTTGCGCATGGTGTCTCGTTTCGTGTTCAGTCGATGGACCAGAGGCCCGGTTCCGCACATTCAAGGCTGTTGCCGGCCGGGTCGCGGAAATAGAAGGACCGCGCCCCATTCGGCCAGCGGGTGTCCGCTTCGATCGCGATGCCCGCCGCTTCCAGTTTCGCCTTCCAGGCGTCCAGCGCTGCGGCGGAAACCCGGAAGCACATGTGGCCCTGGCCGCTCGTGCCGTGCGGGATCGGCGGCTTCAGCGTTTCGGCCGGATTGAAAATCAGAAGCACGCCCGGTCCGCAGCGATAGAAGACGTGGCGGTTGCCGGCACGCGTGATCTTTGCGAGCCCGAGAATGCCACCGTAGAAGGCCTCGGCGGCATCGAGATCACCCACGTAAAGGGCGGTCTCGAGAATGCCTTCCAGCGCCGGGGCCATCTTGACGTTCCTTCCTCAGCCGGCGATCGCCTGCTTCTGCAGCGCGACCAGTTCGGCAATGCCGGTCTTGGCAAGGCCCATCAGGCTCGCGAATTCCTCTTCCGAGAACGGCTTGCCTTCGGCCGTGCCCTGGATCTCGACAATGCCGCCGGAGCCGGTCATAACGAAGTTGGCGTCGGTCTCGGCAGCGGAATCTTCGAGGTAATCGAGATCGATTACCGACTGGTTGGCGAAGATGCCGCAGGAAATGGCGGCGACGTGATCCTTCAGGACCTTCTCGACCTTGACCATGTTGCGGGCTTCCATCCACTTCAGGCAGTCGTGGAGCGCGATCCAGGCGCCGGTGATCGAAGCAGTGCGCGTACCGCCATCGGCCTGGATGACGTCGCAGTCGATCGAGATCTGGCGTTCGCCGAGAGCCGGCAGATCGACCACGGCGCGCAGCGACCGGCCGATCAGCCGCTGGATTTCCTGGGTGCGACCGCTCTGCTTGCCGCTGGCTGCCTCGCGCCGCATGCGCTCGCCGGTGGCGCGCGGCAGCATGCCGTATTCCGCCGTCACCCAGCCCTTGCCGCCATTGCGCAGCCAGGCCGGAACCTTTTCCTCAAGGCTTGCCGTGCACAGCACATGCGTGTCGCCGAACCGCACCAGACAGGAGCCTTCCGCATGCTTGGAAAAATTGCGCTCGAAAGAAACCTTGCGCATTTGATCGGTTTTTCTGCCGGATGGCCGCATCGTCAACTCCTATCGTATCTCGTGAGCCTTCTACTGCATAATTCCCTAAATCGAAATCGATTTAGGGACAAAATTATGCAGCAGTTTAAGGTGCTGCAGCGACCTTTGGCGCGTCCAAGGATGCGCGGCGCTGCAGAGCATGGCAGAGGTAAAGGGATCCGGTGGAAAGCCGGACATTCGACCGTTTTTTCCCTTTTGCCAACGGACCGCAGGGACACTATATTCCGGCCACGGCAGGATGTGCCTGCATATGTGGAGTGACATGGTACTGCGCAATCCCGGAGCAAAGGAAATCGCCGCGGCGCTCGACGAGCGCTCGGGCGAAATCTTCCGTCGCATCGTGGAGACCTATCTGACGAGCGGCGAGCCGCTTGGCTCGCGCAACCTGTCGCGGCTTTTGCCAATGGCGCTGTCGCCTGCCTCCGTGCGCAACGTGATGAGCGATCTCGAAGATCTCGGCCTCATCTATTCGCCGCATGTCAGCGCCGGTCGCCTGCCGACCCAGACGGGCCTGCGCTTCTTCGTCGACGCCTTCATGCAAGTCGGAAATCTATCGCCCGAAGATCGCGCCTCGATCGACCGCCATGTCCGGCGCGACGACCATACCCAGCCGGTCGATACGCTTTTGACCGAAGCGAGCCAGATGCTGTCGGGCATGTCGCGCGGCGCGGGTCTCGTCATCACCGCCAAGGCCGATCCGGTGCTGAAGCATGTCGAGTTCATCCGCCTGGCGCCGACCAAGGCGTTGGCCGTGCTCGTCGGCGAACATGACCAGGTGGAAAACCGCATCATCGAGCTGCCGGCCGGCGTCACCAGTTCGCAGCTCACGGAAGCGGCGAACTTCCTCAACGCCCATCTCGCCGGACAGACGATCGCCGAGGTGCGGGCGCAGCTCGAAAAGGTGAAATTGACGGTGCGCGGCGAGCTCGACGCGCTGTCGCAGGATCTTGTCGAGCGCGGTCTCGCCATCTGGTCGGGCAACGAGGGCGACGAGAAGCCGGCGCGCCTGATCGTGCGCGGCCGCGCCAACCTGCTCGAAGGCCTCGAGGGTGCCGAGGACATCGACCGGCTCAGAATGCTGTTCGACGATCTCGAAAAGAAGGACAGCATGATCGAGCTGCTCGATCTCGCCGAAAGCGGCCCTGGGGTGCGGATATTCATAGGCTCGGAAAACAAGCTGTTTTCGCTTTCCGGCTCGTCGTTGATCGTCGCGCCCTATCGCGATGGCGAGGACCGCATCGTCGGCGCCGTCGGCGTCATCGGGCCGACGCGGCTCAACTACTCGCGCATCGTTCCGATGGTCGATTATACCGCGCAGCTGATGTCGCGGCTTTCGCGCTAAGGGCGCTTTTAGTCGTTGCATGTCTCATTGATCGATCTCGATGAAGGACAAAGACATGCAGCAAATCAAAGTGCTACAGCGACCTTTGCGCGTCTGATAAGACGTGCGGCGCTGTAGGAGCGCGATTGAACCCTTGATTTTTCGGCCCCAAACCTCGATATCGGCTTCAAATCCAGTCCCTAAGCATTTTTGCTGAAACGCAGGCTCGCGCTTGCGGCGTGGAAATGCGAAGGACAATAGAGACGACACTGCGGAGAACGTCATGACCGACGATACGAACAAGCACGGACCCGAGGCCACCGACGAGGTATTCGACGCCGCACCGGACGCTACCGAGGCAGCAGCCGTTGCCGAGCCCGATCCGTTGGAACTCGCCCGGGCCGAAAGCGCCGAGCTGCGCGACAAGTACCTTCGGCTTGCCGCCGAAATGGACAACCTGCGCCGTCGCACCGAACGCGACGTCAAGGATGCCAAGTCCTACTCCGTCGCTGGCTTTGCCCGCGACATGCTGGCGGTATCTGACAACCTGCGCCGCGCACTCGATGCCATTCCGGCGGAAGCCAAGGAAGCCGGTGAGGCCGGTCTCAACACGCTGATCGAAGGCGTGGAGATGACCGAGCGCTCGATGCTCTCGGCGCTTGAGCGCCACGGCGTCAAGAAGCTGGAGCCGGAAGGCCAGAAGTTCGACCCGAACTTCCACCAGGCGATGTTCGAAATCCCGAATGCGGATGTGCCGAACAACACGGTGCTGCAGGTCGTCCAGGCCGGCTACACCATCGGCGACCGCGTCCTGCGCCCGGCCATGGTCGGCGTTTCCAAGGGCGGCCCCAAGGTCGTCGCTGGCGAAAACGGCGACGCGCCGACCGCCTGATCCTGCTGATCAGAATTCAACAAGAACGCCGCGCGAACTTCGCGCGGCGTTCTTGTTTGGGCTAAGCGTAGCGGTGTGCGTTCGTTCGGCGGCGCTATCCGAACAGTTGCTGCAGGTGATCGTTGAGGAAACGTCCCTCGGGATCGACCTTGGCCCTCAGTGCCCGGAAATCGCCCGCTCGGGGGTAGAGCGCCGTCACATCCTCGGCGCCGAGGAAATGCAGCTTGCCCCAGTGCGGCCGCGAACCGTACTGCCTGAGGATCGTGTCCACGTCCTTCAGATATTCCCAATAGTCGGTGCCCGGTTCGCCCGAGATCGAAAGCGTGATCGAATCCTGCTCGAAGAAGGGGCTGATCCAGCCGGTGTCGCCGGCGGTGAAGCGATACTCGATCGGGTAGATGCAGGTCGGGTGCTTTTCCAGCATCAGCTTGCGCACCGCCTTTACCGCTTCCTTGCCGTGGGCGACAGGCACCGCATATTCGAGCTCGTGGAAGTTCGGCACGTATTCGATCGGGTAGATCTCCGAGGAATAGGCGATCTTCTCGAACCCGCGCTCCATCGGCGCTTCCTCGGTGATGTCGATCACCTTCATCTCGCAGACGTCGGAGGTCTTGTCCGTGGTCGACACCGAGGCCGTGTCCGGCAGGCAGTAGCAGTGGCGGCTCTCCGGAACCGGGCACCAGAAGAAACCGAAATGGCGGTGCTTGGCGGCAAGCTCGTCGTGCTGTTCGATCATTTCGTCGAAGGTGCAGCGCCAGAGATTTTCATGCAGATTGTAGCTTTCCATCGCCTGTAATGTGATCTCCGAGATCACGCCGAGCATGCCGACCGAGACGCGTGCCGCCTCCAGCAGATCCGGCGTGGTCTCGTCGACCACGAGGATGCTGCCGTCGGGCTGCACCAGCCGCATGCCGACGATCTGCGAGGCCATGTTGCCGAGCCTGGCGCCGGTGCCATGTGTGCCGGTCGTCAGCGCGCCGGCTAGCGCCTGGCTGTCGATATCGCCCTGGTTGATCAGCGACAGGCCGTTCTCCTTCAGCACCTTGCCGAGCTGGTTGATGGTGGTGCCGGCCTTGACCGCCACGCGCTTGCGGGTGCTGTCGATGTTGACGACGCCCTGCATGCTCGAGAGTGTCAGCTGTAGCCCGCTGGTAAGCGCCACTGGCGTGAAGGAATGTCCGGAACCGGCGCAGCGAACGTTCAGCCCTTGCGCGGTTGCCTCGCGCACCATTTCGGCAAGTGCCGCCTCACTCTCCGGCGCGCCGCGATGGCGCACGATGCATGATTGGTTTCCGACCCAGTTGCGCCAGTGGCCACCTGCCTGAAGCATTTTCCCCTCCCTCAAACCGCGGTGAAGCAATTGTCGACGAACAGATGCGTGCCGTTGATGAAGCTCGCCTCGTCACTCGCCAGAAACAATGCCGCGTTCGCCACTTCCTTCGGATCGCACATGCGGCCCTGCTGCGCGGCGATCGCCGCTTCCGAAACGTCGACGCCGTATTTGCTGAGCCCGACGAGCTCGCGCTTGCCGTGGTCGGTGGCGATGAAGCCCGGGCAGACGGCGTTGCAGCGGATTCCGCGGTCGCGGAATTCCACGGCGATGGCGCGCGCGAACATGTGGCAGGCGCCCTTGGTGGTGTCATAGAGCACCTCCATCGGCGTTGCGGCCACGGCCGAAATCGACGAGGTGCAGACAATGCTGCCGCCGCCGGCCGCAAGCATGCCTGGCAGTACCGCCTTGGTCATCAGGAACATGCTGCGCACATTGACTGCCATCAGCCGGTCCCACTCGTCCTCCTCCGTTTCGAGGAAGGGACCGACGGCGAGGATGCCGGCGTGGTTGAAGAGCACGGTGATGGCGCCGAAGGCCGCTTCAACCGCCTTGACGGCGGACGTCACCTCGGCCGACACCGAGACGTCGGCCGGGGCAAAAATCGCCTCGCCGCCGTTGGCGCGGATCGAGGCGGCCACCTCTTCGCCTTTGCTGCGCGGCAGATCGACGATGCCGACCTTGGCGCCTTCGCGCGCGAAAAGTTCGGATGCGGCAAGACCGCAGCCGCCCGCGCCACCGCTGATCAGCGCCACCTTGCCTGAAAGCCTGCCTGCCATCTCAATCCTCCCCTTGGCGCATCCTTCGCAGCGGTCGCCGATGACGACCCGCGACGGATCCGGTTTCTCACTCCCCTGGAATTATTGTTGACGAGTGAGGGGCTGTCGATATCCCATGGGGGATACGTAGGGTTGGGGGATGACAAGGGAATGCTCGCAAGCGAGTCTGCCGATATCTCGGCGATGATTGGCCTGATCGGCACGGAGGATTTCGGCCGAGCGCTCGATCGGATGCTCCGATCGGTCACCGGCTTCGATCTCTCGGTCGCGTTTGCCTATCCTTACGATGCAAGGCCGATCGTCCTGCATGACGGCTATACGGCCAAGGTGTCGGCAAATGCGCTCTCCGCCTATCTCGGCGGCGCCTACCTGCTCGATCCCTTTTACGTCGCCTGTTGTGCCGGCCAGCCGGCAGGGCTCTGGCGAATGCGCGAGCTTGCGCCTGACCAGTTCTTCCTGTCCGACTTCTCGTCGTCGGCGGAAGTGCATCCCTGCGTGTCGATGGAATCCGGCGTTCTCGTCGAGGAGGTGGGCTTCGTTATCCCGCTCGATGGCGGCCTGCAGGCGACCTACTCGTTGATGCGCGGCCGCGGCGGCGAGCCTTTCAGCGAGACGGAGCTGGCCAGGCTGCGCGTCTACGAGCCGATCGTGCGCGAGGCCATCAGGTCGAACTGGCGCCAGCAGGGCCAGACGATTGCGCCGTCGCCCTCCGAGGAGGGCGACGATGCGATGGAGGCGGCGTTCGAAAGCCTGTGTTCAGATCGGCTGACCAAGCAGCAGCGCAACATCGTGCGCCTCATCCTTAGGGGCCACAGCAACCTGTCGATCGGCAAGGTGATGAACATCGCCGAGGGCACGGTTCGCATCCACCGCAAGAACATCTATCGCCGGCTCGGCATTTCGAGCCAGGGTGCCCTGTTCCGGATTTTCATTGATCATTTGAACGGGCGTCAGCTCTACTGATGCAGGCTTCGGGCGACTGTGCGCATCCTGCCGGATGCGCCCCGTTGTTCAAGCTCAGGCCGCGTGCGAGGTCGCGTCGTCGTCGAGCAGCGTGTAGATCGCGCTAGCGGAATCGCTCGAGCGGATCTTGGCGACCATGTCCTGGTCGCGAAGCACGCGGGCGATGCGCGACAGGGCTTTGAGGTGGTCCGCGCCGGCGCCTTCCGGAGCGAGCAGCAGGAATACGAGATCGACCGGCTGGTCGTCGAGCGCCTCGAAATCGACGGGCGTGTCGAGACGCGCGAAAATGCCGATGATCGAGGGGAGATTGTTGAGCTTGCCGTGCGGAATGGCGATGCCGTTGCCGACGCCGGTGGAACCAAGGCGCTCGCGCTGCAGGATCACGTCGAAGATTTCACGCTCGGGAACCCCGGTGATCTTAGAAGCTTTTGCCGCCAATTCCTGAAGGAGCTGTTTTTTCGAGTTGGCCCTCATGGCCGGGATGATCGCATTTTGATGCAGTAGACCTGCCAATGCCATTCTTTTGTCCTCGTTCGCCGGTTAGAGCCGGACAACATCATCACAAATGCGTCGCAATGGCTCTAACCATCTTTGTCATGGCGGATCCCATGCACAGAAAAGTCACATTTCCGGCCTGGCCGCTGAGTTGCGGGAGAGGGACGCCGGCACGCCGGCATCCCTCTTTTTTCGCTCATGCTTTGATATTGGCAGCATCGATCCAGCCAATATTTCCATCGTTGCGCCTGTAGACGATATTCAGTTCGGCCTTGCCGGGAGTGCGGAACATCAGGACGGGTTCGTCCGTCATGTCGAGCGCCATCACGGCGCTTGCGACAGACATCGTCCTTAATTGTTTCGAGCTCTCAGCCACGATGGTCGGCGCATAATCCTCGGGAACTTCGTCGTCCTCGAACGGCACCGAATCCATCACTGTGTAAGCCACCTCGGCAGCGTTCTGTCCGTTGCCGTTGTGGTGATCCTTCAGCTTGCGCTTGTAGCGACGCAGACGCTTTTCGATGCGATCCGACGCCGCGTCAAACGCAGCCTGTGGATCGTTCGCCTGGCCGTTCGCCTGCATTACCACGCCCGTATCGAGATGAAGCTTGCAGTCGGCGCTGAAGCGCGGCCCGGATTTTTCCACAGTGACCTGGCTTGAATATCCTCCGTCGAAATATTTGGTAACGGCCTGCTCGATCTGCTCGCCAATGCGGGCGCGGAACGAATCGCCGATTTCCATCTGTTTACCGGATACACGCACACTCATGGAGTTTCCTCTCTCGTTCGTGATTTGCGCAGCCAGTCTATTCCAAGCGGTCCCGTCATCCAAGCCTTTCAGACTTGCGAGCGCGCCTCTGTCGCAGCCACCGGTCGCACCGGAGGCTTCCGGGGTGAGCAGTCCCCGGCAATTGCGGCGGGCTCATATCGTCTGTGTCGGAGAGAGTCAATCGAAGGTCGCAAAAAAGTTAATGCGCCTTAACTTCCGGTGCTCAGAAACCGGCGGCCTTGGCGAGCGCGCGCTTCTCCCGCCGGCGCTGCACGGAGGAGGGGATGTTCATCGCTTCCCGGTATTTGGCGACCGTGCGCCGCGCGATATCGATGCCGGCCTTCTTGAGGACGTCGACGATGTCGTCGTCAGAAAGCACCGCCTCGGTGCTCTCCTCGTGGATCAGCGTGCGGATCTTGTGGCGCACGGATTCCGCCGAATGGCTGTCGCCACCCTCGGCCGAGCCGATCGAGACGGTGAAGAAATACTTGAGCTCAAACAGCCCGCGCGGCGTCAGCATGTACTTGTTCGAGGTGACGCGGCTGACGGTCGATTCATGCATCTTGATGGCGTCGGCGACGGTCTTGAGGTTCAGCGGCCTGAGGTGCCCGATGCCGTTGACGAGGAATGCGTCCTGCTGGCGCACGATCTCGGTGGCGACCTTCATGATCGTGCGGGCGCGCTGGTCGAGGCTGCGCGTCAGCCAGTTGGCATTTTGCAGGCATTCGTTGAGGAAGGCCTGGTCGGCGCTGTTTTTCTGCGTGCCGCGTGACACCGAAGCGAAGTAGTCCTGATTGACCAGAACGCGCGGCAGCGCATCCGGATTGAGTTCGACCATCCATGAGCCGTCGGGCGCTGCCCGCACGACGATATCGGGCACGATCGCCTCGCTGACGCTGGTCTCGAAGCTGGTGCCGGGCTTCGGGTCGAGCTTGCGGATTTCCGCCAGCATGTCGATCAGGTCTTCCTCGTCGACGCCGCAGATCTTCTTCAGCGTCGCGAAATCACGCCGCGCCAGGAGTTCGAGATTGGCAAGCAGCGCCTCCATTGCCGGATCGAGCCGGTCGCGGGCGCGCAGCTGGATGGCCAGACACTCGCCGAGCGAGCGGGCAAATACACCGGGCGGATCGAACTGCTGCAGCGTCAGCAGCACCCTGAGGACATCGGCATGGGCGGCGCCCAGCCGTTCGCCAACCTCGCCGAGGTCCGCCTGCAGGTATCCGGCGTCGTCGAGTTGGTCGATGAGGTGCTGCGCGATCAGTCGATCGGAAGGAGCCGGCAGCGCGAAGGGCAATTGCTCCAGAAGCGTTTCGCGCAGGCTCTTGCGGCCGGCGACGAAATCGTCGAGGTCGTAATCTTCGCCCTCGCCGCCGCCGGGCATCGATTTCCACTGGCCAAGCAGTTCCGGCGCATCGGCGCGTTGCGGCGTGGTGTCGTCCTGGAAGACATTGGCGAAATCGGCATCGAGCTGGTCGTCGAGCCGCTCGCCGCTTTGCGACGTGGCGCTGTCATAGAGATCCGCCTGGCCGCCGCCGTCGTCGCTTCCGCCTCTCTCGTCTCCGCCGGCCATCTCGCCCTGCTCCGGGGCGACCTGATCGTCATTTGCCTGAAATTCGAGCAGCGGGTTCTTTTCGACTTCCTGGGCGATGAACTGGTTGAGCTCAAGATGCGTCATCTGCAGCAGCTGGATCGACTGCATGAGCTGTGGCGTCATCACCAGAGACTGGGACTGGCGCAGATGAAGGCTGGCGGACAGGGCCATGCTGACGCGAAACTCCCGAGAAATCTCCAGGGGCCGCGGTGCTTCTCCGGTCGCCGGTCGGGCCCTTTTCTTAATTGGCCCAAAAATTGCTTATCGGAAAGGTTTGGTCAAGCGCGTTCGCGGGCGGAATCGCCCGCGAGGCGGTCTCAGAGGCTGAAATTGTCGCCGAGATAGAGCCGACGCACGTCAGGATTGGTGACAATGTCGTTGGCGCGACCATGCGTCAGCACTTCGCCGGCATGGATAATGTAGGCGCGATCGATGAGGCCGAGCGTCTCGCGGACATTGTGGTCGGTGATCAGCACGCCGATGCCGCGCGAGGTCAGGTGCCGGACAAGCGCCTGGATGTCGGCGACCGAGATCGGGTCGACGCCGGCAAAGGGCTCGTCGAGCAGCATGAAGGTGGGGTCGGTCGCAAGCGCACGGGCGATTTCCAGACGGCGGCGTTCGCCGCCGGAAAGCGCGATCGCCGGCGACTTGCGCAGATGCGTGATGTTGAACTCGCCGAGCAGGTCGTTGAGCTTGCTTTCGCGCCGCTCCAGGTTCTTGTCGTGAACTTCGAGCACGGCGCGGATGTTCTCCTCGACCGTCAGCCCGCGGAAGATTGACGCTTCCTGCGGCAGGTAGCCGACACCGAGGCGTGCACGCCGGTACATCGGCATGGTCGTCACGTCGTTGCCGTTGATCTCGATCGAGCCCTCGTCGACGGGGACGAGGCCGGTGATCATGTAGAAGCAGGTGGTCTTGCCGGCGCCGTTTGGCCCGAGCAGGCCCACGGCCTCGCCGCGCCGCACCACCAGCGACACGCCGTTGACGACCCGACGCTCGCGATAGGCCTTGGTCAGTCCGCGGGCAATCAGGGTGCCGTCATAGCGCGCCTTGTCGACCGCATGGCCGGAAGCGACCGCAGTGGTCGCCGACGGCTTGCGGACCCGTTTGCGCTTGTGGAGGAAGGGAAGTTGCACGAGCGGTCTACGTCAGTTCGTCTTGCGGGACTTCGGGTCGAGCTGAATCTGCACGCGGCCGCCGCAGGCTTCGAGCTGGGCCTCACCGGTTTCCATCTGGACGTTGAGCTGGCAGCCGACGAAGACGTTCTTGCCTTCGGAGAGGACGACCTTGTCGCCCTTGAGAACGAAGACCTGCTTGGTCATGTCGAACGAGCCGGTATCGGCCGTCGCCTGCTGCGTGCCGGAGCTCAGGAATACTTTCTCGCTGACCTCGATACGGTCGATGTCGGCGTCGCCGCTCGAAACCGAGCCGCCACCGGACTTGTAGAAGACGACCATATTGCCGGCCTGCAGCGTCGTCGTGCCCTGCACGACCTTGACGTTGCCGGTGAAAATCGCCTTGCTTTCCGGGTCCTTGATTTCGAGCTTGTCGCTCTCGATCTGGATCGGCTTGTCGTTGGACAGCTCAAGGCCCTTCATCTTGCTCGACGTGGCCTGCGCAAAAGCGCCGGAGGCAATAATCAAAGCGCCCGCTCCGGCAATGGCCAGGCTGGCGGAAATCTTGAAAAATGATGCGGTTGTGACCGACATGGAGTGCACCGGGTCCTATTTCGCGTTTTTGCGGATGGCGGCGGGCTCGACGTTGACCCTCACCATACCCTCGAAAATTACAATACGTCCCTTATCCGTCATTCGCAGCGTCTGCGCAATGATCGAACCACCCTTCATGCTGATCGCAACGGGCTGCTTCGTTTCCATCTCGCCGGCATTGATGTCCAGATAGGCCGACTGGAAGTCGGCGTTGATGCCATTATTGACGGAAATGGTGAACGGGGCGTTCATGTCGAGCGTGTTGGCGCCGCGATCATAGATGCCGTTGGTCGCGTCAACGGTCGCTATCATCGAATCCTTCATCGGCATTTCTGCGTGGATCGTCTGCAGCGTGATGATGTCGGGGTTGGCGATATCCTGAAGCGCCCGCTGGGCCTTCATCGAGTAGCTGATGCCCTGCTTGTTGCGACCGGAGATCGCCGGATTCTTCATGACGATCTTGCCGTCCTCGATCGTCGCGGTCTCGATCTGCAGGTCGACGGGCATGAAAGCGCGCACGAAGGACACGGCGGCAAAAATGACGGCAATGACGCCGGCGATGATCGGCAGGATGATCTTCAGGCGGCGCACGCGCGCGGAATGCCGTGCGGCGAGCGCATAGGCGTCGGCGGAGCTCGCACCCGTATCGGCAAAGATGCCCGGGGCTGGCGCGTGGTTCAACATGGAAGGGCCTGTCGGTTCTACTGCTTTTGTCGCTGACCCAACGTGGGGGTCATTTACATACATTGGTGTAAGTCGTCGCAAATATGGATATTTTTTGCTGACGCACAATGGCGCCGCAAAAAAACTCGGGTGAAGCGCAAAAACGCCAGCCGCGGCTTTCAACCGTGGTCAAGCGCGTCTATGGAATATGCCTCTTCGCGCGCAGATAGCACGTTCCCGCGGAAACTGACAGAAGCAGCGCCAACAAATCGGGAGAAACCCACATGGACGAACTCGCCATCGCCGATCGCCGCAGCCTGCGCCGGAAGTTGAGCTTCTGGCGCTTTGTGGTCGCGGGGCTGCTTCTCCTCGTCGCGCTCGCGATCTTTGCCTGGTCCGGGGCTGCCGACGACGTCGGCCACAACAGGCAGCATGTGGCGCGCGTTGCCATCACCGGCCTGATCCAGGATGACCGCGAACTGCTCGAGCGCCTGCAAAAGATTGCCGACAACGATAGCGTCAAGGCACTGGTGGTGACCATTTCGTCGCCGGGCGGCACCACCTATGGCGGCGAGGTTATCTATAAGGCGATCCGCAAGGTGGCGGCCAAGAAGCCGGTCGTTTCCGACGTGCGCACGCTTGCCGCCTCGGCGGGCTACATGATCGCGCTCGGCGGCGATACGATCGTTGCCGGTGAGAGCTCGATCACCGGCTCCATCGGCGTCATCTTCCAGTATCCGCAGGTCAAGGAGTTGATGGACAAGCTCGGCGTCTCCCTGGAATCGATCAAGTCGCGGCCGCTGAAAGCGGAACCTTCGCCCTTCCATCCGGCGAGCGACGAGGCGAAGGCCATGATCCAGTCGATGATTGACGACAGCTACGCCTGGTTCGTCGACCTGGTTGCCGACCGCCGCAAGTTGCCGCGTCCCGATGCGTTGCTGCTCGCCGACGGACGCATTTTCACTGGCCGCCAGGCGCTGAAGGCCAAGCTCGTCGACAAGCTCGGCGGCGAGGACGAAATTCGCGCCTTCCTCACGGAGAAAAAGGTGTCGAAGGACCTGCCGATCGTCGATTGGGAAGCCCCCCGCAAGACCCTGCCTTTTGGCCTCGGCGCGCTGGTCGGCAACTGGATCAAGATGTTGGGATATGACGCTTTTCCGGCAATGAGCGGGCTCGAAAAAATTGCAGGCGACAAGTTGTTTCTTGACGGTCTTGTTTCGGTTTGGCAGGTTGATGGCCAATGAGCAAGGCGACATATACCCAGCCTGAGCCGTCGAGCGATGTCGGTGATTTTGCAAATGCCGCGCACCGCCTTGCGGAAATCACAATGCAGACCGAAAAAGCAAAACAAACAAGAATTTGAGGGGGCGACAGTGATCAAGTCAGAACTGGTGCAGATTGTTGCGGCTCGCAATCCGCATCTCTACCACCGCGACGTCGAAAATATCGTCAACGCGGTCCTCGATGAGATCACCGACGCGCTCGCCGCAGGCAACCGGGTCGAACTGCGTGGCTTCGGCGCCTTCTCGGTCAAGAACCGGCCGTCGCGGTCCGGGCGCAACCCGCGCACCGGCGATTCCGTTTTTGTCGAGGAAAAATGGGTGCCGTTTTTCAAGACCGGCAAGGAACTGCGCGAGCGCCTCAACCCGGGCATGAACGGCGAAGACGAGGATTGATCATCCTTGGCGGTCGCCAGAGACCCCTAACGACCCCTTTAAACGAGGCCCGTTGCCGGCAAGCGTCCGGCAAAGCGCACGGGCGTCGGCGAGATGGAGCGATTGAATGTTCAAGAAACTGATCAACATCGTTGTTCTCGTGCCGGTCGCTATCATCCTGATTGTGCTGAGCGTGGCCAACCGCCAGAGCGTAACGCTGGCGCTGAACCCCTTCCGGCCGGAAGACAGCGTGCTTTCCGTGAGCGCGCCGTTCTTCGTCTTCCTGTTCCTTGCGGTCATCGTCGGCGTCATCCTCGGTGCCGCCGCGACCTGGTTCAGCCAGGGCAAGTACCGGCGGCGCGCGCGCAACGAGGCGAACGAAGCAGTGAAGTGGCACCGCGAGGCGGAGAAACACCGCAGCCAGGCGGAAAAGCTCGCAACCCAGGCGACGCTCGCAGCGCCGCAGAACTGATCAGAAGTTCACAAGCCTGCGAAGACCGAGACGGGGCGCCCGTTCGGTCCGCGTCGCCTCTTTAGCTGGCAGCTTCCGCCGTACCGCCGACGGCGGCGCTAAAATCGGCGAAGAATTGCTGCGCCAGTTTCTTGGCGGTTGAGTCGATCAGGCGCGAGCCGAGCTGCGCGAGCTTGCCACCGATCTCCGCCTTGACGTCGTAATGCAGCACCGTTTCGTCACCGTCCTCTGTTAAGGCGACGTCGGCGCCGCCCTTGGCAAAGCCGGCGATGCCGCCCTTTCCTTCGCCCGAGATCGTATAGCTCTGCGGCGGATTGAGATTGGAGAGCACGACATTGCCGGTGAAGGAGGCCGAGACCGGGCCGATCTTGATCTTCACCACGGCCGCAAGCTCGGTTGGCGACGTCATCTCCAGCGACTGGCACCCGGGAATGCATCGCTTGAGGATTTCCGGGTCGTTGAGGCCGCGCCACACCGCGTCGCGCCCAGCCGCAATCCGCTCTTCGCCGGTCATGTCCATGCGTTTTCCTCCCCCCATGCGACGCCGCGCGCCCGATATCGACGCGCAAATGTCGCTTCGACACACTAGACCTGCCGCGGAATTTTGTCGCGAAGCCGGTTCCAGCCCAAGAAAATTCGCAGCGGGTTCTTGCGCGTTATCTTCGCAAAACGGAAACGGCTTTGCCAAGAGCATCAGCGATGCTATTTGCAGCTTCAAGAGATGCTGCGGCTTCAGGCTGCGGCGACAAACCTCATGGCGTCCGCCGGCCCGTCCCGGATACTGCGCAGGCAGGCGGCCCATGCACTAACAAAGCCCAGGGATTTCAGCGTGAAGGAAAAGGACCGGCGGTCGAAGAATGCCTCCGTGACGACGGCCAAGGGCCGTGGTGCCGAAGCGCGTGGCGGCGGCCGCTACGATCAGAAACGTTCGGCACCGCCGAAGGGCGGCGGCTTCAAGGAACGGCCGGCGCGACCGGCGGCAGCACAGACGGCGGAGACGCGCGAGAAGCCAGCAAAGCATGCGCCTGCACAGGAAACGCCGGCGCGGGTGATCGCGCGGCGAACGGGCGAAAAGCCGGCCGAGCGCATACCGCTCATTCTCGAAACGTCGGACGCATCCGGCTATCACCTGATCGACAGCGGCGCCGGCGAAAAACTTGAGCAATACGGTCCCTACCGCATCGTGCGCCCAGAGGCGCAGGCGCTCTGGCCGCGCAGCCTGCCCGATAGCGTCTGGGAAAAAGCCGACGCGATCTTCACCGGCGACACCGACGAAGACGGCATGGGGCGCTGGCGCTTTCCTGGCGCCGTGCTCGGCGAGACCTGGCCGATGCAGCTGCTCGGCACCGATTTCCACGGACGCTTCACCTCGTTCCGCCATGTCGGCGTCTTCCCGGAACAGCTCGCGCACTGGAGCTGGGTGAAGGATCAGGTGGAAAGGGCAGGGCGGCCGCTGAAGGTGCTGAACCTCTTCGGCTACACCGGCGTCGCCTCGCTGATCGCCGCCAGGGCCGGCGCCGAGGTCACCCATGTCGACGCCTCCAAGAAGGCAATCGGCTGGGCGCGCGAAAACCAGCAGCTGGCGCGGGCCGAAAACCTGCCGATCCGCTGGATCTGTGACGATGCGATGAAGTTCATCCAGCGCGAAGAGCGCCGCGGCAGCCGCTACGACATCATCCTGACCGACCCGCCGAAGTTCGGCCGCGGGCCGAACGGCGAGGTCTGGCAGCTTTTCGACCATCTGGCGGCGATGCTCGACATCTGCCGCGAGATCCTGTCGCCGGAGGCGCGCGGCCTGGTGCTGACGGCCTATTCGATCCGGGCGAGCTTCTACTCGATCCATGAACTGATGCGCGAGACGATGCGCGGCCACGGCGGCCGGGTGGAGTCGGGCGAGCTCATCATCCGCGAGGGCGGGCTTGACGGCCGCGAGCCGGGCAGGGCGCTTTCGACCTCACTCTTCAGCCGCTGGGTACCGCAATGACGAACGACAGAAGCGAACACGGCACCGGTCGTGTCGGTCAGGTGAAGGAGGTCACGAGCCTCACCAACCCGATCATCAAGGACATCCGCGCGCTGACGCAGAAGAAGCACCGCGACGAGACGCGCTCCTTCATGGCCGAGGGCCTGAAGCTGGTGATCGACGCGCTCGACCTTGGCTGGAAGATCAAGACGCTGATCTATGCCAAGGCGGCCAAGGGCAAGCCGCACGTGGAGCAGGTGGCGGCAAAGACCTTCGCCAAGGGCGGCCTGGTGCTGGAAGTCAGCGAGAAAGTGCTGTCGACGATCACGCGGCGCGACAATCCTCAGATGGTCGTCGGCATCTTCGAGCAGCGTTACCAGTCGCTGAAGGACCTGAAGCCGCAGCTGGGCGAAACCTATGTGGCGCTCGACCGCGTCCGCGATCCCGGCAACCTCGGCACCGTCATCCGCACCGCCGATGCCGCCGGCGCTTCCGGCGTCATTCTCGTCGGCGAGACCACCGATCCGTTTTCGCTCGAAACCGTGCGTGCGACCATGGGCTCGGTCTTTGCCATGCCTGTGGCGCGCGCCAGCGTCGAGGACTTCATCCGCTGGCAGAAATCCGCCGGCGTGAAGGTCGTCGCGACCCATCTCGCCGGCGCTGTCGACTATCGCACCATTGACTACAAGACCAAGCCGGTCGTGCTTCTGATGGGCAACGAGCAGTCGGGTCTGCCGGAGGAACTCGCTCGAGAAGCCGGTGCGCTTGCCCGCATCCCGCAGGCCGGCCGCGCCGACTCGCTCAATCTGGCGATTGCCACCGGCATCATGCTGTTCGAGGCGCGCCGCCACCTTCTGACCCTGGATGCCCGCGCATGAGCGAGAAGCAGGTGCTGTTTTCGCGGCCGCTGCCGATCGCGGTCTTCATCGTCTTCGCGCTCATCGCCGACCAAGTGATCAAGTATCTGGTCGAGCTTTACCTGCCCTTCAATCAGGCGGTCCATGTCGTACCGATGCTGGCGCTCTACCGCACCTACAACTACGGCGTCGCCTTCTCGATGCTGTCAGGCATGGAGGGCTGGTTCATCGTCGGCATGCGGCTCACCGTCTGCGCCTTTGTGCTCTGGCTGTGGAAGCGCACGCCGAAGGATCGGTTCTTCGCCCATTTCGGCTATGCGCTGATCATCGCCGGCGCGCTCGGAAACCTCGTCGACCGGCTGCTCTTCGGCTACGTCATCGACTACATCCTGTTCTATACGGAGACGTGGTCTTTCGCCGTCTTCAATCTGGCCGATACCTTCATCACCATCGGCGCCGGCGCGATCATTCTTGACGAACTACTGCACGCGAAAAAAGCGGATCGCTAAGATTTTATCGAAGCCTTGAAGCCATTCGGAACGCCTGTCGTGTTAGCCGGAACGCATGAGCGAACCGTCACGACTGCCAGAGCGGATCGAAACCGGCTTCGGGAGAGACGCCCGGGCGGGTAAGGCTGCGTCGGTTTCGGCGCTCCCGCTCGATGGGCCGGCGTCCCGTCAGGTGTCGGCGCAGCCGGCTTCCGGCGCGCGCTCTGCGCTTAGTTACGTATCCCTGGCGCTGCTCGGCCTGGTCGCTTCCGGCCTTGTCCTCGTCGTCGGCATGACTGCCGGCTTCCACCTGTTCGCCGCGGCGATTGCCGCGGCCGGCGTGGTCGGTGCGCTTTTGCTCGCCGTCGAAGCCATCCGCGCGTTTGATAGCGTGCCGGTTTCCGATGAGGTGGAGCGGGACCAGGATTGGCACCGCTCCGAAACCTCGGCGCTGCTTTCGACCATTCACGATGCGCTGGGTGACCTTGCGATCATGCGCGGCATGGACGGAAAGATCGTCCACGCCAACGCTGTCTTCCATCAGGTCTGCGGCCGGTCGGATGTCCGGGGCATGGCCTGCGGCGCCCTTGGGCTGAGCTTCGAGCCGAAGGCTGCGCCCAATCATTACCTCGTGCGCATCGCCGCGGCCGAAGGCGTCCGCCTTTTCGATTGGCATGACGTGATCGCCCGCGATCCGGCGAGCGGCAAGCTCATGCGTCACAGCATTGCGCGCGATGTCACCGAGGAAGCGCGGGCCGCGCGCGAGCGTGAGGCGGCGCGCCGGCGGGCCGAGGAGGCGAGCCAGGCAAAGTCGCGGCTGCTCGCCACCGTCAGCCACGAGATCCGTACGCCGCTTTCGGGCATTCTCGGCATGAGCCATCTGCTCGGCCAGACCCGCCTGTCGAGCGAGCAGCAGAACTATCTCGCCGGCATGCAGCAATCCGGCCACGCTCTGGTCCAGCTCGTCGAAGACCTGATCGACTTCTCGTCGCTTTCAGCCGGCCGCTTCCAGTTTCGCCCCAGCCGCCAGGATCCGCGCGGCGTGATCGAGAGCGTCGTGGAAATGCTCTCCAATCGCGCCCACGAGAAGGGCATCGAGATCGGCGCCACCGTTTCCGTCGACGTGCCCGCGCTGATGGCCTTCGATGCGGCGCGTCTGCGCCAGGTGCTTTTCAACGTCATCGGCAACGCGGTCAAATTCACGGAAGTCGGCGGGGTCTTCGTCAGCGCCGACACGATCGAGGATTGCGTGCGGATCCGTATCGACGATACGGGGCCGGGCATGTCGCCCGACGACCTGAAGCGCATCTTCGAGGAGTTCGAGCAGGCCGGCAACGACGAGCAACGCGCCAAGGGCACAGGGCTCGGCCTCGCGATATCGAGGCGCATCATGCAGGCCTGCGGCGGCAGTCTCACGGCCGCAAGCGCGCCCGGCCGCGGCAGCCGCTTTGAAATCTGCTTGCCGCTTGCCGAAGTCGAGGCGATTGCGTCGGAGCGCCGCTCCACCCTCGCCGGGTCGCATGTGCTGGTCATGGCTCCCGATGGCCCGGCCTCGGCGGCGCTGGCGGCAACCATCGCCACGCTTGCCGGGCGCTGTCACCGCGCAACGACGCTTGCCGCAGCCCAGCATGTTCTTGCCGATGTGCAGGCAGGTGGCGCACCGCTCACCGACGTGATCGTCGACCACCGGCATGCGCAGCAGTACGAGCAGCTCCTCGCACTCCAGCCGGCCATCGGCCGGCTGGAGGTTCGCCGTACCTATCTGATCAATCCGGAGGAGCGCAACAGTCACCCCGTCAACCAGATGGATGGCTACGAGGCCTGGCTGATCCGGCCCTTGCGCGAAAAGTCGCTGATCGAAGTGCTGCTCGGGCGCCTGAAGGGCATCGAAAAACGCGACGCGATCAACGACAACAGGCCGGTCCTGCGCGAGGAGCCCGCCGTTGAACCCGTCCGCCAGCCGGGACACGGCATCCTGCTGGCCGAGGACGATCCGATCAATGCGTTGATCATCCGCACGCTGTTGCAGCGTTCGGGACACGCGGTGCAGCTCGTCAGCGACTTCGCGGGGGTCGCCGAGACGCTGCGAGCCCCTGCCGGAAACGCCTTGCCGGAGCTTCTCGTCACCGACCTCAATATGCCGGGTGGCGACGGGCTTTCCATGATGCGGCACATCCGTAATGACGAGGCAATACGCTCCTTGCCAAGGTTGCCGGTCATCGTGCTGACTTCCGATATCCGCGAGGATATGCGCGACCGCCTGCTTGCCGCCGGCGCCGATGTGGTGTTGGCGAAGCCGGCCGACCCGCAGGTGCTGACCTCGGAGATCGCGCGTCTGCTGCGCAAACGGTAACTCTTGCGATGGTTACGGTATTGATCGGGCGGCGGGGGTTGTACGCAACTTTCATGTCACTATGTTGTTGCAGAAACGTGGTCTAAGCCCCCGCAGACAGATTTGATTCGGGATAACGCGGATGGCCATCGAGCTACTGGATTCAGCGAACGTGGTTGACACTTCTCAGGCTTGCATCGGCACGAAAGCTGCCGTCCCGACGACCGACGTGCTTGGCCGGATCGCCAATCTTGAGACGCGCCTTGCCCGCACGGCATCGGAAATCGATGCTGCCCAGGCCGTGCGCTACAAGGTTTTCGTCGAGGAGATGAAGGCGCAGGTCGGCCCCGAGGCCGATCGGCGCAAGCGCGACGTCGACAGCTGGGACGCGATCTGCGACCACCTGCTGGTTCTCGACACCTCGATCGAAGGCGACGCCGAAGATCAGATCGTCGGGACATACCGGTTGCTGCGCCAGGATGTGGCTGAGCGCTCCGGCGGCTTTTACTCGTCTTCCGAATTCGCGATCGACGCGCTTCTCGCCCGTCATCCGACCAAGCGCTTCATGGAGCTCGGCCGCTCCTGCGTCCTGCCGGACTACCGGACCAAGCGCACGGTCGAACTCCTGTGGCAGGGCAACTGGGCCTACGCGCTCAAATACGGCATGGACGCGATGTTCGGCTGCGGTTCGTTCCCGGGTGTCGTTCCGGCCGAGCATGCGCTGGCGCTGTCCTTCCTGCACCACAACATCCGCGCCCGCGACGACTGGGCCGTCAGCGCACGGCCCGAGCTGCACCGGACGATGGATTTGATGCCGGCCGAGGCGATCAATGCCAAGAAGGCGCTCGCCGCTCTGCCGCCGTTGATCAAGGGCTATATGCGCCTCGGCGCGATGGTCGGCGATGGCGCCGTGGTCGATCATGCGTTCCGCACCACCGACGTTCTGATCGTTTTGCCGATCAGCAATATTTCGGGCCGCTACCTCAACTACTACGGCGCAGATGCCGGACGTTTCGGTGGCGCCGCCTCCTGACCGGGTCCCGGTGAGGTTAACCAATTATTAATGATGGATTTGACTTCCAAGGTCGAAAGAGAGACATGTATTGTCATGTTCTTCTCTAATTTCATGACGAACGAATAGAGAAAATAAATGGAGAAACTGCCGATCTTCCGGGGGTCGACAGGTATAGGGTTCCCAAGACTCCGTCTTTCATTACCTTAAACATAAATGCATTGCCTGTTATTAAGCCCGCCTCCTTTTCGGAAAGCGGGCTTTTCTTCTTTATAGTTGTATCGAATTGCTACCAATCGGGGTCGCGCGTTGACCCGAATGAAGGCGGCTGCACCAGAATGAAGCAGCCGCCGGACCGGCAATGCCGGTCCTACATGCCGGCGTTGTAGGCCGCGATCGCCGCCATGTTGACGATGTCGGAATCCTTGGCCGACATCGAGACGATCTGGATCGACTTGTCAAAGCCGACGAGCAGCGGGCCGATCACCGTCGAGCCGCCGAGTTCCTGCAGCATCTTGGTCGAAATCGATGCCGAGTGGAACGCCGGCATCACGAGCACGTTCGCCGTGCCCGAGAGGCGGCAGAACGGGTATTGCTCCATGACGCGAGCATTGAGCGCCACGTCGGCGGCCATCTCGCCGTCATATTCGAAATCGACGCGGCGCTTGTCGAGGATATTGACCGCTTCGCGCACCCGCTCAGAGCGTTCGCCCTGGGGATGGCCGAAGGTGGAATAGGCAAGCATTGCCACGCGCGGCACGTAGCCAAGCCGCTTGGCGAGGCCGGCTGCTTCCTCGGCAATATCGGCAAGCTCCTCCGAAGAGGGCATGTCGTGAACCGCCGTGTCGGCGACGAGCACCGTGCGGCCGCGGCAAAGCGCGATCGAGACGCCAATGACGCGATGGCCGGGCTTCGGGTCGATGCAGCGACGCACGTCTTCGAGCGCCGTCGAATAGTTGCGGGTCAGGCCCGTCACCATGCCGTCGGCATCACCGAGCGCCACCATGCAGGCGGCGAAGTGGTTGCGGTCGTTGTTGATCAGGCGCTGGGCGTCGCGGAAGAGGAAGCCCTTCCGCTGCAGGCGGGCATAGAGATAGTCCGTATAGGCGCCGACGCGCTTGGAAAGCCGCGCATTGACGATCTGGATGCCGGGGCGGTCGAGGTCGATGCCCTCGCGCTCTGCCGTCTCGCGCATGCGCTCCTCGCGGCCGAGCAGGATGGCGGTGCCAAGCTGCTGGTTGGCATAGGCGATTGCAGAACGCATGACCTGCACCTCTTCGCCCTCTGCAAAGACGATGCGCTTCGGCTGGCGCCGGACGCGCTCGTAGATGCGCTGCAGCGTCGAGGCGATCGGGTCGCGGCGGGCGGAGAGTTGGCGGCCATAGGCTTCGAGGTCGGTGATCGGTTTGCGGGCGACGCCGCTTTCCATCGCCGCCTTCGCGACCGCCATCGGGATCGCCGAAATCAGCCGCGGATCGAAGGGGACCGGGATGATGTATTGCGGACCGAAACGCGGACGGTTGCCCTGGTAGGCTGCGGCGACATCGTCAGGAACGTCTTCCTTGGCAAGGCTCGCCAGCGCTTCAGCCGCTGCGATCTTCATCTCGTCGTTGATGGTCGTCGCGCGCACGTCTAGCGCGCCACGGAAGATATAGGGGAAGCCGAGCACGTTGTTGACCTGGTTCGGATAGTCAGAACGGCCGGTGGCGACGATCGCGTCGTCGCGGATGCGGGCGACTTCTTCCGGCGTGATTTCCGGATCCGGGTTGGCCATGGCGAAGATGATCGGCCGCGGCGCCATCGAGCGCACCATGTCTTCCGAAAGGGCGCCCTTGGCCGAGAGGCCGAAGACCACGTCGGCGCCGTCGAGCGCTTCGGCGAGCGTGCGGCGGTCGGTCTTGACCGCATGCGCCGACTTCCACTGGTTCATGCCCTCGGTGCGGCCCTCGAAGATCACGCCCTTGGTGTCGCAGAGGATGATGTTGTCAGAGGCAAAACCCATCGACTTGATGAGCTCGATGCAGGCGATTGCCGCCGCACCCGCACCGTTGCAGACGAGCTTCGTCGTCTTGAAGTCGCGGCCGGTCAAGGCCAGCGCGTTGATGAGGCCGGCTGCGGCGATGATCGCCGTGCCGTGCTGGTCGTCGTGGAACACCGGGATGTCCATGACCTCGCGCAGCTTCTGCTCGATGATGAAACAGTCCGGCGCCTTGATGTCTTCAAGATTGATGCCGCCGAAAGAGGGCCCGAGGAAACGCACGCAGTTGATGAACTCGTCGACGTTTTCGGTATCGACTTCAAGGTCGATGGAATCGACGTCGGCAAAGCGCTTGAACAGCACGGCCTTGCCTTCCATGACAGGCTTTGACGCAAGTGCGCCGAGGTTGCCGAGGCCGAGAATGGCCGTGCCGTTCGAGATCACGGCCACCATGTTGCCGCGCGTCGTGTAGTCATAGGCGGTGTTGGGGTCCTCGGCGATCGCCTTCACGGGGACTGCGACGCCCGGAGAATAGGCAAGCGACAGGTCGCGCTGGGTGGCCATCGCCTTGGTGGGAGAAATCTCCAGCTTTCCGGGACGACCCTGCGAGTGAAAATCGAGCGCTTCCTGCGCGGTGACGCTCGTCATGGTGCGATCGGTCTTGTCGGTGGCCGGCATGTTTCCTCAATCCTCCTGTGGGCGAGCCTTGCGGCGCGCCTCTTTATGGTTGTCGTCTATAATTCCTTGGCGATAGTGTGCCATCTCTTTTTTCGGGACAATCATGAATTTCGTGACAGACTATTCGACCCGCGCGGGGGAGGTTTTATCCGCAGCCGAATTGGCGAGCGAGGAAAGCCGTTCCACGGCGACGCCGATGATGGAACAGTTCATCGAGATCAAAGCGAACAACCCGGATTCGCTGCTGTTCTACCGCATGGGCGACTTCTATGAGCTGTTCTTCCAGGACGCGGTCGAAGCCTCGCGCGCGCTCGGCATCACGCTCACCAAGCGCGGCCAGCACATGGGTCAGGAAATTCCGATGTGTGGCGTGCCGGTACATGCGGCCGACGATTACCTGCAGAAACTGATCGGTCTCGGCTTTCGCGTCGCCGTCTGCGAGCAGGTGGAAGACCCGGCGGAAGCGAAGAAGCGCGGCAGCAAGTCGGTGGTGCGCCGCGACGTCGTGCGCTTGGTCACTCCGGGCACGATCACCGAAGAGAAACTGCTTTCGCCGTCCGAGACCAACTATCTGATGGCGCTGGCGCGCATCAAGAGCGGGTCCGAGCCTGCCTACGCGCTCGCCTGGATCGACATTTCGACCGGCATCTTCCGCCTCGCCGAGACAGCCGAGAGCCGGCTGCTTGCGGACATCCTGCGTATCGAGCCGCGCGAACTGATCCTTGCAGACACCGTGTTTCACGACCCGGAACTAAGGCCCGTCTTCGACGTGCTCGGCCGCGTTGCCGTGCCGCAGCCGGCGGTCTTGTTCGACAGCGCCACGGCGGAAGGGCGCATCAGCCGCTACTTCGGCGTCAAGACGCTTGATGGCTTCGGCACGTTTTCCCGTGCGGAACTCGCAGCCGCTTCCGCGGCGATCTCCTATGTCGAGAAGACCCAGCTTGCCGAACGCCCGGCACTCGGCACGCCGGAGCGCGAAAGTGCCGCCTCGACCTTGTTCATCGATCCGGCGACCCGCGGCAATCTCGAACTGGTGAAGACGCTGTCCGGCGCGCGCGAGGGCACGCTGCTGAAGGCGCTCGACCGCACGGTGACAAGCGGCGGCGCCCGCCTTCTTGCCGAGCGGCTGATGTCGCCGCTGACCGACCCGGACCGTATCAATGAGCGTCTCGATTCCATCGAGATCCTGGCGGACCAGCCGTCCTTTGCCGGCGACCTGCGCGATGCGCTACGTCGCGCGCCGGATATGCCGCGCGCCCTGTCGCGGCTGGCGCTCGGCCGTGGTGGCCCCCGCGATCTCGGCGCAATTCAGGCCGGCTTGCATGCGTCCGCGTCCATTTCACGGCTGATGGCCGCAGGAACGCTCTCGGACGAACTGAAGGAGGCGCGCGCCGCAATCGATGCGCTTCCCGCAGGCCTGCTCGGCCTGCTCGATGCGACGCTTGGCGACGAGCTGCCGCTTCTGAAGCGCGACGGCGGTTTCGTCTGCGAAGGCGCCAATGCCGAGCTCGATGAGGTCCGGGGCCTGCGCGACCAGTCGCGCCGGGTGATCGCCGGGCTGCAGCTGCAATATTCCGAAGAGACCGGCATCAAGTCGCTGAAGATCAAGCACAACAACGTGCTCGGCTACTTCATCGAGGTGACGGCGGGCAATGCCGGCTCGATGACCGACACCGACGCCGGTCGCGCCCGTTTCATCCATCGCCAAACGATGGCGAACGCGATGCGCTTCACCACGACGGAACTGGCCGAGCTTGAAAGCAAGATCGCCAACGCCGCCGACCGGGCGCTGTCGATCGAGCTCGCAGCCTTCGACCAGATGACGGCGGAGGTCGTTGCCGCGGCCGAGGTGCTGAAGGCGGCAGCGTTCGCGCTTGCGACCCTCGACGTCTCGGTCGGGCTTGCGGTCCTTGCCGAGGAGCAGGCCTATGCCCGCCCCACCGTTGACCGCTCGCGCATGTTTGCCATCGACGGCGGCCGACATCCGGTGGTCGAGCAGGCGCTGAAGCGCCAGGCATCGAATGCCTTCGTCGCCAATGGCTGCGATCTCTCTCCGCCTGAGGGCGAGGAGGGTGGCGCGATCTGGCTGCTCACCGGTCCCAACATGGGCGGTAAATCGACCTTCCTGCGCCAGAACGCGCTGATCGCGATCATGGCGCAGATGGGCACCTTCGTTCCTGCCGCGAGCGCCCATATCGGCATCGTCGACCGGCTCTTCTCCCGCGTCGGCGCCTCCGACGATCTGGCGCGCGGTCGCTCGACCTTCATGGTCGAGATGGTCGAGACCGCGGCGATCCTCAACCAGGCGACCGACCGCTCGCTGGTGATCCTCGACGAGATCGGTCGTGGCACCGCCACCTTCGACGGCCTGTCAATCGCCTGGGCGGCAGTCGAGCACCTGCATGAGGCGAACCGCTGCCGCGGCCTCTTTGCCACCCACTTCCATGAACTGACCGTGCTCTCGGAAAAACTCGGCCGTCTCTCGAACGCGACGATGCGCGTCAAGGAATGGCACGGCGATGTGATCTTCCTGCATGAGGTCGGTCCGGGCGCCGCCGACCGCTCCTATGGCATTCAGGTCGCGCGTCTCGCTGGCCTGCCGGCCTCGGTCGTGGCTCGCGCCAAGGACGTGCTCGCCAAGCTCGAGGACGCCGATCGCAAGAACCCGGCGAGCCAACTGATCGACGATCTGCCGCTGTTCCAGGTGGCGATCCGTCGTGAAGAGGTGAAGCCCGCCGGAAACTCCAAGATCGACGAGGCGCTGAAGGCGCTGAACCCCGACGACATGACGCCGCGCGAGGCGCTCGATGCGCTCTATGCGCTGAAGAAGGAACTGAGCGCCGCCAAGGCGGGATGACAGGACGTGCGTGCGGTTTTCCGCTCGCACTCTATCACCCGTTGGCCGGAGCGGCGCTGCGCCTTTTTCCTGTGCAAGCCGTCTGTAAAAAGGCTATACAGCGCCGCACGCTTTTGCGGGCGCGGCGCTCGAATTGTTGTGTGGTCTTTATTCGGCCTCGGTCGCAAGGATCATGTAGGAGCGCTTGACAGCGAACGACCACGCAACCAGTCGGACAGGACGCCCCTCGGCACTTCATGGGCAGACACGAAACCTTCTTTCCCGAAATCCTGGACGTCGCAGCGCTCCGGGCAAAATGCGACTTCATCGCCTCGGCCCACGCCGAACAGCGCGACCCGATGCGTCAGGCATTGCTGGCGGCTTTCAAGCAGGCAAATGTCGCCGGCCGGGCGAAGGCCCGCGAGCTGTTCAACGCCGATGGTGCCGGCATTCTCTGCGCCGAACGTATTTCCTGGCTGCAGGATCAACTGATCACAGTGCTGCATGATTTCGTGCTGAACGAGATCTTCGACGCTGCCAATGCGCCGCCCGCGTCCCGGATCGCCGTGACGGCGGTCGGCGGCTATGGCCGCGGCACGCTGGCGCCGGGTTCAGACATCGATCTTCTGTTCCTGCTACCGGTCAAGAAGGCCGTCTGGGCGGAGCCGGCGATCGAGTTCATGCTCTATATCCTGTGGGATCTGGGCTTCAAGGTCGGCCACGCCACCCGTACCATCGACGAGTGCATCCGGCTGTCGCGCGCCGACATGACGATCCGCACGGCCATCCTCGAGACGCGCTATATCTGCGGCTCCGAGACCTTGTGCGCCGAGCTTGAAACGCGCTTCGATCATGAGATCGTGCGCAACACCGGCCCGGATTTCATCGCCGCCAAGCTGGCCGAGCGCGACGAGCGCCACCGCAAGGCGGGCGACACGCGCTACCTCGTCGAGCCCAATGTCAAGGAAGGCAAGGGCGGGCTTCGCGACCTGCACACGCTGTTCTGGATCGCCAAATACTTCTACCGGCTGAAGGACACCGCCGACCTCGTCAAGCTCGGCGTGCTTTCGCGGCAGGAGTACCAGCTCTTCCAGAAGGCCGAGGACTTCCTCTGGGCGGTGCGCTGCCACATGCATTTCCTCACCGGAAAATCCGAGGAACGGCTCTCTTTCGATATCCAGCGCGAGATCGCCGAGGCACTCGGCTATCACGACCATCCGGGCCTTTCGGCCGTCGAACGCTTCATGAAGCACTTCTTCCTGGTGGCAAAGGACGTCGGCGATCTCACCCGTATCTTCTGCGCAGCACTCGAAGACCAGCAGGCCAAGGACGCGCCCGGCATTTCCGGGCTCATCGGCCGCTTCACCCATCGTAGCCGCAAGATTGCCGGCACGCTCGATTTCGTCGACGATGGCGGTCGCATTGCGCTTGCAAGCCCCGACGTCTTCAAGCGCGATCCGGTCAATCTGCTGCGCTTCTTCCACATCGCCGATATCAACGGGCTGGAATTCCACCCGGCGGCACTGCGCCAGGTCACGCGGTCGCTGAGCCTGATCAAGCCGGCGCTGCGCGAAAACGAGGAGGCGAACCGCCTCTTCCTGTCGATCCTCACGTCCCGCCGCAAGCCGGAGCTGATCCTCCGGCGCATGAACGAAGCCGGCGTGCTCGGCCGCTTCATTCCGGATTTCGGCAAGATCGTCTCGATGATGCAGTTCAACATGTATCATCACTATACGGTCGACGAGCATCTGCTGCGCACCGTCGACGTGCTGTCGCGCATCGAAGGAGGCATCGAGGAGGAGGCCCATCCGCTCGTCGCCAAGCTGATGCCGGGGATCGAGGAGCGCGAGGCGCTCTATGTCGCCGTGCTGCTGCACGACATCGCCAAGGGCCGGCCGGAGGATCACTCGACCGCGGGCGCCAAGGTGGCACGCAAGCTCTGCCCGCGCTTCGGGCTGTCGCCGAAGCAGACGGAACTCGTCGCCTGGTTGATCGAGGAGCATCTGCTGATGTCGATGGTCGCCCAGACGCGCGACCTCAACGACCGCAAGACGATCGTCGACTTCGCCGAGCGGGTACAGTCACTCGACCGGTTGAAAATGCTGCTCGTCCTGACCGTCTGCGACATCCGCGCCGTCGGCCCGGGTGTGTGGAACGGCTGGAAAGGGCAGCTGCTGCGCACGCTCTACTACGAGACCGAGCTGTTGCTGTCGGGCGGATTCTCCGAGTTGTCGCGCAAGGAGCGTGCGGCCCATGCCGCCGTCATGCTCGGCGAGGCGCTGACCGATTGGTCCGAGAAGGAGCGCGAGGATTATGTGCGCCTGCACTACCAGCCCTATCTCCTGACGGTGGCGCTGGAGGACCAGATCCGGCATGCGCGCTTCATCCGCGAGGCGGATGCTGCCGGCAAGGCGCTGGCGACGATGGTGCGCACCCACCAGTTCCACGCGATCACCGAAATCACCGTGCTTTCGCCCGACCATCCGCGGCTTTTGACGGTGATTGCCGGTGCCTGTGCGGCCGCCGGCGCAAACATCGTCGACGCGCAGATCTTCACGACCTCGGACGGCCGTGCGCTCGATACCATCCTCGTCAACCGCGAGTTCGCCGTCGACGAGGACGAGATGCGCCGGGCAGCGAGCATCGGCAAGCTGATCGAGGACGTGCTTTCGGGCCGCAAGCGGCTGCCGGAAGTCATTGCCAGCCGCACCAAGGTGAAGAAGCGCACCAAGGCTTTCACGGTGACGCCGGAAGTGACGATCAGCAACACGCTGTCGAACAAGTTCACCGTGATCGAAGTCGAAGGCCTCGACCGTCCGGGCCTCTTGTCCGAGATCACCGCGGTGCTGTCCGATCTTTCGCTCGACATCGCCTCGGCCCACATCACCACCTTCGGTGAAAAGGTGATCGACACCTTCTACGTCACCGATCTCGTCGGCCAGAAGGTGACGAGTGAAAACCGTCAGATGAACATTGCCGCCCGCCTCAAGGCCGTCATGGCCGGGGAGGGGGACGAGGCGCGCGACCGCATGCCCTCGGGCATCATCGCGCCGCCCCCGGGCGTTTCCTCCGCTCAAAGAACGACAAAAGCCGAAACATGAGTCTGGTCAAGAAATTTGCAACCGTCGGCGGCGCGACACTCGGAAGCCGCCTGTTCGGCTTCATCCGCGAAACCTTCATGGCGGCAGCGCTTGGCACCGGCCCGGTTGCCGACGCCTTCAACACCGCCTTCCGTCTGCCCAACACCTTCCGCCGGTTGTTTGCCGAGGGCGCCTTCAATTCCGCTTTCGTGCCGCTCTTTGCCCGGGAAATCGAGGCGAACGGCATGGATGGCGCGCGGCGTTTCTCCGAGGAGGTCTTTGGCGTCCTCTTCACCGTGCTCCTGTTCCTGACGATCGCGATGGAACTGACGATGCCCTTCATCGTCAGCAACCTGATCGCGCCCGGCTTTGCCGACGACCCGGAAAAACTCGGAAGCACCATCGTCTTTGCGGCGATCATGTTCCCCTATCTCGCCTGTATGTCGCTGGCGGCGATGATGGCGGGCATGCTGAATTCGCTGCACCGCTATTTCGCGGCGGCCATCGCGCCGGTCTTCCTCAATTTCATCCTCATCGGCGTGCTCGGCTATGCGTGGTATGCGGGTCAGGATCCGATCGCGGTCGGCTACGGCCTTTCCTGGGGCGTCATGGCCGCCGGCCTCGTCCAGCTTGCGATCGTCTGGATCGCCGTGCGCGATGCCGGCATCAAGATCGGCCTTCGTCGCCCGAAGATGACCGCCAACGTGAAGCGCCTGCTCGTACTGGCGCTGCCGGCGGCGATCACCGGCGGCATCACCCAGATCAACCTCCTGATCAACACCAACATTGCGTCTGCCCAGGAAGGTGCGGTGTCGTCGCTCGTCTATGCCGACCGTATCTATCAGCTTCCGCTCGGCGTCGTCGGCATTGCCGTCGCAACCGTGCTTCTGCCGGAACTCGCCCGCGCGCTGCGTTCGGGCAATGTCAACGAGGCCTCGAACCTGCAGAACCGCTCGGTCGAGTTCACGCTGTTCCTGACGCTGCCGGCCGCCGCCGCTTTGCTCGTCATGTCCGAGCCGATCGTCCGGTTGCTGTTCGAGCGCGGCAAGTTTTTGCCGGAATCGACCATCATCGTCGGTCATATCCTGGCAATTTACGGCCTCGGCCTGCCGGCTTTCGTGCTGATCAAGGCCTTCATTCCCGGCTTTTTCGCACGCGAAGACACGCGCACGCCGATGATCTTCGCCGCGATTTCCGTCGTCGTGAACGTGTCCCTGGCGCTCACCCTGTTCCCACGGCTTGGGGCGAGCGGCATCGCCACCGCCGAGATCGTTGCCGGCTGGGTGAATGCCGTGCTGCTTTTCGCAACGCTTGTCTGGCGCGGCCATTGGGGCAGGGACATCCCGCTTCTGACCCGTATCCCGCGTCTCGTCCTCGCGGCGGCGGGCATGGCGGCGGCGCTGTATTACGCTGTCGGCTGGTTCGCTTTCGAACTGTCCTCCGCCGCGTCCCTGCTGACGCGGACAACGACGCTGACGGGCCTGGTCGCAGTCGCCATGGTGATCTACTTCGGGCTCGCCTTCGGCCTCGGCGGCGCGAGCCTCGGCATGATCCGCCGCAACATCAAGCGGGGCGCGAAAGCGCCTGCGGAGCCTGCGGCAACGCCGGAGGCGGGTGACTGATGCGCCAGACGATCGCACGCATTGCCCTGGTCGTGCCGGATTATGACGCCGGCATCGCCTTCTATTGCGGCAAGCTCGGTTTTGATCTCGTGGAGGACACCGTTCTCGACGCCACCAAGCGCTGGGTCGTCGTCCGTCCCAAGGGGGCCGTCGAAACGGCGCTGCTGCTTGCCAAGGCTGACGGCGAGCGCCAGCAGGCGGCGATCGGCAACCAGACCGGCGGGCGGGTCGGCTTCTTACTGTTCACCGACGATTTTTCCCGCGACCATGCGGCGATGCTGGCCGCAGGCGTCGTCTTTCTGGAGGCGCCGCGCCATGAGCCCTATGGCACCGTAGTCGTGTTCAGCGACCCGTTCGGCAACCATTGGGATCTCTTGCAACCGGCGGCGTGAACCTACAGGTCTCGACCTCTTGATTGCCTCCCGCCACCCGTGCATAAGCCATGCCGTTAGCAACATGGGCCAGCCGGCCCTGGGGCCCTCCACCAGCCTATTGAGGACGACATGAACGAATTCAAGCCGCTCGTATTCTCCGGCGTTCAGCCGACGGGCAATCTCCATCTCGGCAATTATCTCGGCGCGATCCGCAAGTTCGTGGCGCTGCAGGAAGACAACGATTGCATCTATTGCGTCGTCGACCTGCACTCGATCACCGCGCAGCTCGTGCATGAGGACCTGAAGGGGCAGATCCGCTCGATCGCCGCCGCCTTCATCGCTTCGGGCATCGATCCGAACAAGCATATTGTCTTCAACCAGTCGGCCGTGCCGCAGCACGCGGAACTCGCCTGGATCTTCAATTGCGTCGCCCGCATCGGCTGGATGAACCGCATGACGCAGTTCAAGGACAAGGCCGGCAAGGACCGCGAGAATGCGTCGCTCGGCCTGCTGGCCTATCCGAGTCTGATGGCGGCTGACATTCTCGTCTATCGCGCCACCCATGTTCCCGTCGGCGACGACCAGAAGCAGCACCTGGAGCTGACGCGTGATATCGCCCAGAAGTTCAACATCGACTTCATGGAGCATATTCGCAGCGCTGGTTACGGTGTCGACATGGTTGTCGGCGAAGAGCCGATCCATGCCTACTTCCCGCCGGTCGAGCCGCTGATCGGTGGCGCTACGCCGCGCGTCATGTCGCTGCGTGACGGCACCAAGAAGATGTCGAAGTCGGATCCCTCCGATCTCTCGCGCGTCAACCTGATGGACGACGCAGAGACGATCTCGAAGAAGATCCGCAAGGCCAAGACCGATCCGGACGCGCTTCCGAGCGAAGTGGACGGTCTGAAGGGTCGCCCCGAGGCGGACAACCTCGTCGGTATCTACGCGGCGCTGTCGGACAAGACCAAGGAGCAGGTGCTCGCCGAATTCGGTGGGCAGCAGTTCTCGGTCTTCAAGCCGGCGCTGGTCGACCTTGCGGTCGAGGTTCTCTCGCCGATCACGGCCGAGATGCGCCGCCTGATGGGCGACACCGCCCATATCGACGCGATCCTTAGGGATGGCGGCGAGCGGGCGCGGGCCCGGGCGGAGAAGACGATGCGCGAAGTGCGGGAAATCATCGGCTTCCTGCAGTAAATTGACTGGGTCCGGGGCGCTCCCGGACCCAGTTTCATTTTGATGGTCGGACTTCGCTAGCCGAAGTGAACCTCGACCGGAAAGCCTCGGGCACTTTTCCGTGCCCTCGTCCGAAACGCAAAAATCAGACCTTGCGGCGGCTCGCGCGGGATGTATTGTTCACCCTATGGTCTCGACCCGACTCTCTCGACTTGAAGGACACCGCCGCAAATTCATGGCGGTGATAGACGATACCCCGGAATGCGGGCGCGCCGTGCACTATGCGGGCATGCGCGCCAAGAATTCCAATGGTGGCCTCGTCCTGCTCTATGTGATCGCCGACGGCGACTTCCAGCAATGGCTGGGGGTCGAGGAAATCATGCGTGCGGAAGCACGCGAGGAGGCCGAGGCGACGCTCGCCAAGGTGTCCCAATCGGTCCGCGAGCGGATCGGCATCGAGCCCGAGGTCGTCATCCGCGAGGGCACGGCCACGGAGCAGATCCACGCGGCGATCGAAGAAGATCGCGACATCGCCATTCTGGTTCTCGCGGCCGGCTCGGCGAAAGAAGGCCCCGGTCCGCTGGTGTCGTCCATTGCCGGCAAGGCCGCGGCCTTTCCGATCCCCGTCACGGTCATCCCGGATGCCCTGACGGATGAGGAGATCGACGCGCTCAGCTGACCTGCGTCGCTATGTGCTCTTGCGACTAGACGGCCATGCTCCTATATTCTTTTGAATTATTCTAAAAAGCTGGGCGGATGCCGCTCCGGCGAAACGGAGACAGACATGTTCATTCAGACCGAAGCCACGCCGAATCCGGCGACGCTGAAGTTTTTGCCGGGCAAGGTCGTCCTGGAAAACGGCACGGCCGAGTTCCGCGACGAGGAAGAAGCACGCGCCGGCTCGCCGCTCGCGGCACGGCTGTTTTCGATCCCCGGCGTCACCGGCGTCTATTTCGGCTACGATTTCATTACCGTCAGCAAGGAAGGCCAGGAATGGCAGCACCTGAAGCCGGCGATCCTCGGTTCGATCATGGAGCACTTCATGTCGGGCCAGGCGATCATGGCTGGCAGCGGCCGCGCCGAGCAGTCCGACGAGGAAGACGAGTTCTTCGACGAGGGTGACGAAACGATCGTCGCCACGATCAAGGAACTGTTGGAAACCCGCGTACGTCCGGCCGTCGCCCAGGATGGCGGTGACATCACCTTCCGCGGCTTCAAGGATGGGACTGTGTTCCTCAACATGAAGGGCGCCTGCTCCGGTTGCCCGTCGTCCACCGCGACGCTGAAGCATGGCGTGCAGAACCTGCTGCGCCACTTCGTTCCCGAGGTGGAGGCCGTCGAGGCCGTCTGATATAGCGCGCGCCTGTCCGGCGCGCCGGTTTCGCGTATCGATTTTGCCGCAAAGCCCGATCGGCTTTGCGGCTTGTGGCGTCTGAAAGATCCTGCGTTGAAATGATTGTACTTGCGCTCGACACGTCCGGTTCCGGTTGCTCCGTTGCCGTCTATGACAGCGAAACGGAAGCCGTGCTCGGGCGTTCCGGGGCCGATCTCGGCAAGGGACACGCCGAGCGGCTGATGGAGTTCGTCGACGAGGCATTGGCGGCGTCCGGCCGGTCGCTTGACGCTATCGACCGCATCGCCGTCACTGTCGGCCCGGGATCCTTCACCGGCATTCGCGTCGGCGTAGCGGCCGCTCGCGGCCTGGCGCTTGCGCTCGGCAAACCCGCCGTCGGCGTCTCGACACTTGCGGTCGTGGCCGAGGGGCTGCGCCGGACGGCCGCCGGAAAGCCCGTCCTTGTCGCCATCGACGCCAAGCGGGACGAGGTCTATCTCCAGGCTTTCGATGCGACCGGTAGCGCCACGGGTGAGCCCGAAGCACTCTCCGTCGGAAGTGCGCGCGAACGATTTGCCGGTTTCGACGGCGTCATAGGCGGCTCCGGCGCGCATCTCGTCGCTGCCGATCTACCGCTCAAGCCTTCGGAACTCATCGATGTCGCCGCCGTCGCCAAACTTGGTGCCGCTGCCGATCCAGCCTCGGCCAAGCCGCGTCCGTTATATCTCCGAGGCCCCGACGCCAAGCCGCAGGCGGGCTTCGCGATTGCCCGAGCATAGACCGAGATGAGCTTCACCGATTACTTCACCCGCCGCACCGAGTTCGACATCTTCCCCTTGGAGGAGGCGGACCTGATTGCCGCGGCGGCGCTGCACCGTCAGCGTTTCGCGTCCCCGTGGAGCGATGGCGAAATCCATGCGCTTCTGGTGCAGGAGACGGTGTTCGGCTTTGTCGCCCGGCAGACCAATGGCAGCTTTCGCCCGGCCTTCGGTGGGTTTGTCCTGTCGCGTGCGGTTGCCGGCGAGGCGGAAATCCTGACGATCGGCGTCGAGCCGCGTTATGCGCGCTCCGGTCTCGGCTGGCGGTTGATGCAGGCGGCGATGCGCGAGGCGCTGGTCAAGGGCTCCGAGGCCCTGTTCCTCGAAGTCGACGAGACCAACCAGCCCGCAATTGGGCTTTACCGTAAGCTCGGCTTCAACAAGGTCGGCGAACGCCGCGCCTATTACCAGGACAAGGCCGGCCAGCGGACCGCCGCGCTTGTCATGCGGCTCGATCTTCGCTAGTCCCGACACGGACAGGGGCGGGATGAGGAAGGCCAAGGCGGTCTTCCGCCCGCATCCCGCATTACCCTATCGGAACAGGTCACGATGATCGCGCCGCGGTTCGGCTCCAGATCATCGCGATTCTCAAGGTCTCGCGCAGGAAAACTCTTCCCGGATGGTCAATTGGCTACGGATCGCGATCTTCGCAGCGCTTCTGGCGCTGGTTTCGCTCGTGCTGATGCCGATTCAGGTCGTCTGCCTCTGGCTTGATCTGAAACCCCGGCGCCGTCTGCCGCGATATTGGCACCGGCTCGCCTGTTACCTTCTCGGCATAAAGGTGCGCGTTCATGGCATGGCGGATCGCCGTCGGCCGCTTTTGATCTGCGCCAACCACGCCTCCTGGAAGGACATTCTGGTGCTCTCCTCGGTTGCCGACGTCGTCTTCGTCGCCAAGTCCGAGGTGAAGGGCTGGCCGGTCTTCGGCGTGCTTGCCCGGCTGCAGGCGTCGATCTTCGTCGAGCGCGAGCAGAAGCGCTCGACCGGCAAGCAGGTGAGCGAAATCGGCGAGCGCATGGCAGCCGGTGAAATCGTCGTGCTCTTTCCCGAGGGAACGACCTCCGACGGCAACCGTCTGCTGGAGATCAAGACCTCGCTTTTCGGGGCTGCCGCTTCCGCCGTGCCGCATTCGCCGACCGGTCTCGTGCATGTGCAGCCGGTCGCGATTTCCTATACTGGTATCCATGGCATGCCGATGGGCCGCTTCAACCGGCCGATCGCCGCCTGGCCGGGCGACACCGAACTGGTGCCGCATTTGCTCGGCATCCTGCGTGAGGGCGCGATCGAGGTCGACGTCGATTTTGGTGAGGCCATCGACTACGACCGCCATACCAATCGCAAGGAGGTGAGCCGTACGGTCGAGCAGCGCATCCGCAGCATGCTGTCGGATCGTCTGCGCGGGCGGGCTTGAAACGCCCCCGGGCAAGGACCGCCGCGCCGAAAATACTTCAACTTCCGACCGCTTTGCACTAAAGAACCCGGCATGACCCAGGAAACCGCCCTTCTGTCGACGACGCCCGCCACGGGCGACGAGCGCGCCCCGGCCCGCAAGGTCTTCGTCAAGACCTACGGCTGCCAGATGAACGTCTACGATTCCGACCGCATGACGGACGCACTGTCGCGCGACGGCTACGTCTCGACCGATGTGCTGGAAGACGCAGACTTCGTCCTGCTCAACACCTGTCACATTCGCGAGAAGGCGGCAGAAAAGGTGTATTCCGAACTCGGCCGCCTGCGCGATCTGAAGAAGGAAAGGGCCAAGGAAGGCCGCGAGATGGTGATCGGCGTTGCCGGCTGCGTCGCGCAGGCCGAAGGCAACGAGATCCTGCGGCGCGCACCGGCCGTCGACCTGGTGATCGGCCCGACCACCTATCACCGGCTGCCTGAGGCGCTGAAGCGCGCCCGCAGCGGCGAGCGTGTCGTGCAGACGGAGTATGCCGTCGAAGACAAGTTCGAGCACCTGCCGGCACCCGACAGGGCGAAGACCCGCATGCGCGGCGTCACCGCCTTCCTGACGGTTCAGGAAGGTTGCGACAAGTTCTGCACCTTCTGTGTCGTGCCCTATACGCGCGGCTCCGAGGTTTCCCGCCCCGTCGCCCAGATCGTCTCGGAGGCGGAAAAGCTGGTCGAGGGCGGCGTGCGCGAGATCACCCTGCTCGGTCAGAACGTCAACGCCTGGCACGGCGTCGGGCCCGATGGCCGCGAATGGGGCCTTGGCGACCTGCTTTCGCGTCTTGGCGAGATCGAGGGTCTTGCCCGGCTGCGTTACACCACCAGCCACCCGCGCGACATGGACGACAGCCTGATCGAGGCGCATCGCTCGATGGTAAAGCTGATGCCCTACCTGCACCTGCCGGTGCAGTCCGGCTCCGACCGTATTCTGAAGGCGATGAACCGCAGGCATACGGCGGCGGAATATCTGGCGCTGATCGCGCGCATCCGCGCCGTCCAGCCGGACCTCGCATTGTCGGGCGATTTCATCGTTGGCTTCCCCGGCGAGACCGATGAAGACTTCGAGGACACCATGCGCCTCGTCGAAGCCGTGGGTTATGCACAGGCATTTTCATTCAAATACTCGACCCGTCCCGGCACGCCGGGCGCCGAGCTCGGCGACCAGGTTCCCGAGGACGTGAAAGCCAAGCGCTTGGAAAAATTGCAGGCTTTGCTGTTTTCCCAGCAGCGCGCCTTTGCCGAGTCCTGTGTCGGCCGCGAAATCGACCTGCTTTTGGAGAAGGAAGGGCGCATGCCCGGCCAGCTCGTCGGGCGTTCGCCGTGGCTGCAGCCGGTGAATGTTGATGCAAAAGCATCGCAAATCGGTGACATTATCAAGGTGCGAATCATCAAGGCCGGGCCGAACAGCCTGTTTGCGGAGATGATCGGGTAAGGACCGAAAACAAGGAGCCTGAACCGCTTGAACGGACACGAATTGATCTCTTCATCCACGCGCCAGTCGAAAACAACTGCGACAGACGCCAATCACTTCGTGCTGACCTTCGAGAACAATCGGTTCGCCAGCGAGCTCTTCGGCCAGTTCGATCAGAACTTGAAGCTTCTCGAAGAGCGCCTGCGCATCGACGCTCGGCCGCGCGGCAATTCCGTCGCGATCTCGGGTGACGTCGTCGCCACCAACCAGGCCCGCCGTGCTCTCGATTATCTCTACGGGCGGTTGCAGGGCGGCGCGTCGATCGATACGTCTGATGTCGAGGGTGCGATCCGTATGGCGGTTGCCGCCGACGATCAGCTACAATTGCCGACCATGGAGCGTAAAGCCAAATTGACAATGGCGCAGATTTCGACGCGCAAGAAGACGATCGCCGCGCGTACGCCAACGCAGGATGCCTATATCCGAGCGCTCGAGCGGTCCGAGCTCGTCTTCGGCGTAGGCCCCGCGGGTACCGGCAAGACCTATCTTGCCGTCGCCCACGCCGCACAGCTGCTTGAGCGCGGCGCCGTCGATCGTATCGTGCTCTCTCGCCCTGCCGTCGAGGCGGGCGAGCGCCTGGGCTTCCTGCCGGGCGACATGAAGGAGAAGGTCGATCCCTATCTTCGGCCGCTCTACGACGCGCTCTATGACATGATGCCGGGCGACAAGGTCGAACGCGCGATCACCGCCGGGGTCATTGAAATCGCGCCGCTCGCCTTCATGCGCGGCCGTACGCTCGCCAATGCTGCCGTCATCCTCGACGAGGCACAGAACACCACATCGATGCAGATGAAGATGTTCCTGACCCGTCTTGGCGAAAACGGCCGGATGATCGTCACCGGCGATCCGAGCCAGGTGGACCTGCCGCGCGGCGTTAAATCGGGCCTGGTCGAGGCCCTGCAGATCCTGAGAGGGGTCGAGGGCGTCTCGGTCGTCCGCTTCAAGGATGTCGATGTCGTTCGCCATCCGATGGTGGCGCGCATCGTCAAGGCCTACGAATCCCATACGGCCGTGCACGACGAAAGCGAGCAGGGCGACCGCTAACAGGCGGTCGCTGCGATCATGACGGCTTTGGATATCCAGATCAGCGTGGAAGAGGGCAACTGGCCGGACGAAGAGGCGTTGCTCGCCTTCTCGTCGCCCGTGCTCGAAGCGGCGGCAGCCTTTCTCGCAAGCGAAGAAAAGCAGCCGTTGCCGAAGATGCCGCCGGAGCTCTCGCTCGTCTTCACCGACGATGCCTCCATGCGCGCGATCAACGCCGAGTGGCGCAACCAGGACAAGCCGACCAACGTTCTGTCCTTCCCGGCCTTTCCCGTGACGCCCGGATCGATGCCCGGACCGATGCTCGGCGACATCATCGTTGCCCGCGAAACCCTCGAGCGCGAGGCGGTGGAGCTCGAGAAGTCCTTCGATCAGCATCTGACGCATCTTCTCGTGCATGGATTCCTGCATCTTTTCGGCTATGATCATATGGAAGATGATGAAGCCGAAAGAATGGAAAGCCTGGAGACTCGCATTTTGGCGCGTCTTGGCTTATCTGACCCCTACGGGGATCGTACCCCGGATTAACAGTTTGGACCGATGAGCGATTATAAAACACAGCCTGTCGCGCTGGCGACCGAGGAGGCAGATGCCTCCGGAGAGGCGGAGGCGGGCAGTAGTAGCACCGCCACTCGACACGAGGGCACGAAATCCACTTCCACCTTCTGGAGCCGGGCCGCGCGCCTTTTGCGCGGCGCAAGTCCATCGAGCCTGCGCGAGGATCTTGCTGACGCGCTGCAGACCGATGCCGACAGCAACACGGTCTTTTCGCCCGGCGAGCGGGCGATGCTCAACAACATCCTGCGCTTCCGCGAGGTCCGGGTCGAGGACGTCATGGTCCCGCGCGCCGACATCGAGGCGGTCGATCAGAGCATCACCATCGGCGAGCTGATGGTGATCTTCGAGGAATCCGGCCGCTCGCGCATGCCGGTCTATAGCGACGGGCTCGATGACCCTCGCGGCATGGTCCACATTCGCGACCTGCTGTCCTACGTCACCAAACAGGCCCGCAATCGCCGGCGTAACGGCAAGGCCCAGGCGTCGACGACGGCTGCGTCCGAAAAGACGCCGCGCTCGCCCAAGGCAAGTTTCGACCTTTCACGTGTCGATCTCGGCAAGTCGTTGGAAGAGGCGGGCATCGTCCGCCAGCTTCTCTTCGTGCCGCCCTCTATGCTGGCCTCCGACTTGATGCAGCGCATGCAGGCGGCCCGTATCCAGATGGCGCTTGTCATCGACGAATATGGCGGAACCGATGGCCTCGTCTCGCTCGAAGACATCGTCGAGATGGTCGTCGGCGACATCGAGGATGAGCACGACGATGACGAAGTCATGTTCGCGCGCACTTCGGACGATGTCTTTATCGCCGACGCTCGTGTCGAGCTGGAAGAGATCGCCGCGGCGATCGGTCCCGACTTCGACGTGCGCGAACAGCTCGAAGACGTCGACACCCTCGGCGGCCTGATCTTCGCTTCACTGGGCCGCATTCCCGTACGCGGCGAGGTCGTTCAGGCGATCCCGGGCTTCGAGTTCCAGATCCTCGACGCCGACCCGCGCCGCGTGAAGCGCGTCCGCATCATGCGCAAGCGCCCGCCCGCCCGCCGCCGCGTCCTGCGACCGGAAGGCGAGACGATTGCGGAGGCCGGTGCGCTCAATCGCGCCAACGGTGCAGCCGCGCCCGAGGCAGCGGCCGACGAACAATAATTGTCCGGTTCCCGCGCGTTTCTGCGCGCGCGGGAAGTCCTCCCCCACCTGTGACGTCTCCCGAGGCTGTGTCGTAAACACCGACCAAGGGCCGGAACCGTCGTCTCGCCCCCTAATCCAGCCCCGAAAGGGGACAAGCAGCCGGTTTTTTGGAAGACTGGCCCCGATTGATTCGGGTGTTGTTTCGCTCCTTCGCCGTGGCAGGCTGCGGGATCGACTGGAGGCTGTATGGCAAGATTGGCTGGCAGAGTGATGCTACTTTCCGGGTTCCCCCGGGCTTTGCTTGCTTTCTTCGCGGGGTTGCTCGCGGTTCTGGCCCAGCCGCCCTTCGGCATCTTCGCCTTTGCTTTCGTCGCTTTCCCGATTCTCGTCTGGCTGCTCGACGGTGCGACCGGAAGTCCGGACGGTGGCTTCATCCGCCGGCTCTGGCCGGCTGCGGTTGTCGGCTGGTGGTTCGGCTTCGGCTACTTCCTCGGTGGTCTCTGGTGGCTCGGGAATGCGCTGCTCGTCGAGGCCGATGAGTTCGCCTGGGCGCTGCCGCTCGCCGTCGTCGGCCTGCCGGCCTTTCTCGCGCTGTTCTATGCGCTGGCGACGCTGATCGCCCGCCTTTTCTGGTCCGACGGCGTCGGGCGCATCGCCGCACTCGCCCTGGGCTTCGGGCTTGCCGAATGGCTGCGCAGCTTCCTCTTTACCGGCTTTCCCTGGAATGCGATCGGCTATGCGGCCATGCCGATGCCGCTGATGATGCAGTCGGCAAGCGTCATCAATCTCGCGACCGTCAACATGCTCGCCGTCTTCGTCTTTGCCGCTCCCGCCCTGATCGCGACGGGCCGCGGGAGCCGGATCGGGCTCACGGTCGCCGTCGTGCTTTTTGCCGGCCATGTGGGCTTCGGCTTCTACCGCCTGGCGCAGCCGGCGCCGGCCTCGCCCGAGCCGCCGCTGACCGTGCGCCTCGTCCAGCCGGTGATCGACCAGGCAAAGAAGCTCGATGACGGCGAGCGTGCCGCGGTGTTCGAGGAGCATCTGGCTTTGACCGCCGTGGCTCCGGAGAAAGACGGCAAGCGGCCGGATATCGTCGTCTGGCCCGAGACGTCGATCCCTTTCATCCTCACCGACAATCCGGACGCACTGGCGCGTATCGCCGAGGTGCTTGATGACGACCAGATCCTGATTGCCGGCGCGGTGCGCGTAGAGGATGCCGGCGCCGGTCTGCCGCCCCGCTACTACAACTCGATCTACATGATCGACGGTCGGGGCCAGATCATCGGCGCTGCCGACAAGGTGCATCTGGTGCCTTTCGGCGAATATCTTCCCTTCGAGGATCTGTTGTCTTCCTGGGGCCTGAGTTCGGTCGCCGCGTCGATGCCCGGTGGCTTCACAGCGGCCAAGAACCGTTCGCTGCTGACGCTGCCCAGCGGCCGCACGCTGTATCCGCTCGTTTGCTACGAGGCGATCTTCCCGGACGAGATCGATGGGGCCGCGCGCCGGGCCGATGTGCTTCTCAATGTTACCAACGACGCCTGGTTCGGAGATACGCCAGGCCCGCGCCAGCATTTCCATCAGGCACAATTAAGGGCCGTTGAAACCGGCACCCCCCTTGTCCGAGCGGCAAACAGCGGTATATCAGCAATTGTTGATGCACGTGGGGTTTTAATGGTAGGATTATCCTACAATTATAGGGGAGTGGTCGACACACTTCTGCCGGGAAGGATGCCTACCCCGTTGGACGACGCTATGCGAAGCCGCGTTTTCTGGCTGGGTGCGATCTTCCTCCTTCTGGTTGCAGTGTTTTCGCGTGTTGGTTTTAATATTAGGAAGAATTGACCTAAAACCCCTAAAATTGCATAGTGGTCCGCACCATCGTCCTTGTTGTGCTGGCTCTGTCCTTATCACCCTGGCGGTCGCTTCGGTGAGCGTAGGTCTCATGCTGGGCGATGGATAAACGAAACAGCGTGTTTGGGAACGCAGATATGATCGAAAACAAGAAGAAGCCGAACCCGATCGACATTCATGTCGGAAGTCGGATTCGTCTTCGCCGTACGATGCTTGGCATGAGCCAAGAGAAGCTCGGCGAAAGTCTGGGGATCACTTTCCAGCAGATCCAGAAGTACGAGAAGGGCACGAACCGCGTCGGCGCCAGCCGGTTGCAGAACATTTCAGGCATCCTGAACGTTCCGGTTTCCTTCTTCTTCGAAGATGCCCCGGGCGATAACGCTGCCGGTCAGTCCGGCATGGCAGAAGCTTCCAGCTCGAACTACGTCGTCGATTTCCTGTCGTCCTCCGAGGGGCTGCAGCTCAACCGCGCTTTCGTCAAGATCACCGACCCGAAGGTTCGCCGTCGGCTCGTCGATCTCGTCAAGGCACTCGCTGCGGAAGCAGAAAGCGAATAGTTCCAACGTTCCCCGTCGGGACTTGAAAAACAAAGCGGCCATTTGTGCCGCTTTTTTCTTGCGCACCTTTCCCTCCGGTGCACCAAAGTGATTGGCCGCAATGGCGATATAAAGATATATTTATGTCGTTGTGTGCTTGTTTTTCGGTCGCAAAACCACTAACACCGTGCCAGCGCTTTTTCTTCATTGAGGGGACTTCCCGCATGCGTGCAAACTACCTGTTCACGAGTGAATCCGTAGCCGAAGGTCATCCGGACAAGGTGTGTGACCGTATCTCCGACGAGATCGTGGACCTGGTCTACCGCGAAGCGGCCAAGACCGGTGTCGATCCCTGGGGAGTGCGTATCGCCTGCGAGACGCTGGCGACCACCAACCGTGTCGTGATTGCCGGCGAAGTGCGCCTGCCGCCGAGCCTTCTGAAGAAGGACAAGGACGGCAACGACGTCATCAACCCCTCGAAGTTCAAGTCCGCCGCCCGCAAGGCGATCCGCGAGATCGGCTATGAGCAGGACGGCTTCCACTGGAAGACGGCGAAGATCGACGTGCTCCTGCACTTCCAGTCTGCTCACATCGCTCAGGGCGTCGACAGCGCTGCCGACAAGCAGGGCGAAGAAGGTGCCGGCGACCAGGGCATCATGTTCGGCTACGCCTGCCGCGAGACCGCCGAGCTGATGCCGGCGCCGATCTACTATTCGCACCGCATCCTCAACCTACTCGCCGCTGCCCGCAAGAAGGGCGAGGGCGAAGTCGCCAAGCTCGGCCCTGACGCCAAGAGCCAGGTCACCGTACGCTACGTCGACGGCAAGCCGGCGGAAGTCACCTCGATCGTTCTGTCGACGCAGCACCTCGATGACACCTGGGATTCGGTCAAGGTTCGCTCGGTTGTCGAGCCCTATATCCGCGAAGCCCTCGACGATCTGAAGATCGCCGACGACTGCACCTGGTACATCAACCCGACCGGCAAGTTCGTCATCGGCGGCCCGGATGGCGATGCTGGCCTCACCGGCCGCAAGATCATCGTCGACACCTATGGCGGTGCCGCACCGCACGGCGGCGGCGCCTTCTCGGGCAAGGACACGACCAAGGTCGACCGTTCGGCCGCCTATGCTGCCCGTTACCTGGCAAAGAACGTCGTTGCCGCCGGCCTGTCCGACCGTTGCACGATCCAGCTGTCCTACGCCATCGGCGTCGCCCAGCCGCTGTCGATCTATGTCGACCTACACGGCACCGGCAAGGTTTCGGAAGACCAGGTCGAGGATGCGATCCGCAAGACGATGGACCTGTCGCCGACCGGCATCCGCCGTCATCTCGACCTCAACAAGCCGATCTATGCCAAGACGTCGGCCTATGGCCACTTCGGCCGCAAGGCTGGCCGCGACGGTTCCTTCTCCTGGGAGAAGCTCGACCTCGTGAAGCCGCTGAAGGCTGCGATCGAGCAGAGCGGCGCCGTCAACGGCCGCGCTGCCGCCTAACAGGCGATGGGGCGCGGCGTCACGCCGCGCATTGAAGATAGCGAAACGTCCTGCTATCAGGCGTTTGCAAAAATCAAGGCGGGCGCTCCGACAAGGAGCGCCCGCTTCGTTCATTTTGATTTTGGGTTGGCCTGATCCAGATCGGTATGACCAAGGGAAAGACGACATGACCGAACCGCGCCGCGCCAGAGCAACCGAGGCCTTTTTCGGCCGCCGCAAGGGCAAGCCGTTGCGCGAGCGGCAGGCGGCGCATCTGGAAACCGTGTTGCCGACACTGAAGCTCGACCTTTCGAGCCCGCCTCCGGCGGACCTGAAGACCCTCTATCCGCAGGGCGTGGATCGCATGCGCCTCGAAATCGGTTTCGGCGGCGGCGAGCACCTGATCCACCGTGCGGCCGAAGCGCCGTCGACCGGCTTCATCGGCGTCGAACCCTTCGTCAATTCCATGGCCAAGCTCGTCGGTCATATCGAGGAGCGCGGCGCCAGCAACGTCAGGCTCTATGACGACGACGCCACCCAGGTCCTCGATTGGCTGCCGGCCGCGTCGATCGACCAGATCGACCTGCTCTATCCGGACCCGTGGCCGAAGCGCAAACACTGGAAGCGCCGTTTCGTCTCCAAGGTCAATCTCGATCGCTTCGCCCGCGTACTGAAGCCCGGCGGCGTGTTCTGCTTCGCCTCGGATATCGATACCTATGTCAACTGGACGCTGTTGCACTGCCGCGATCACGCAGCCTTCGAGTGGACGGCAGAGGCGGCTTCCGATTGGCTGACGCCCTATGAGGGATGGCCGAGCACGCGCTACGAGGCCAAGGCACGCAGGGAAGGGCGAAGCTCCGCCTATCTCACCTTCCGGCGCGTCTAAAGCAATTCCAGGAAAAGTGCGAAGCGGTTTTCCGTCCGGAATTGCGGACTGGAAGATCAATTCCAGGAAAAGTGCGAAGCGGTTTTCCGTCCGGAATTGCGGACTGGAGGATCAATTCCAGGAAAAGTGCGAAGCGGTTTTCTGTCCGGACTTGCGGACTAGCAGATCAATTCCAGGAAAGGTGCGAAGCGGTTTTCCGCTCGCGCTTGCGTCGCTCTCGAGAGCGACGGCTTCCATTCAAACGTCCGATTGCCGTCTCCACCGACGGCAGCCTGTCAGTGCAGGGTGACCGTCTTCAGATCGTCCTCGGCCGCCTTGAAGAAGGTGCTGGAACGGTTGTCTGTCAGAAGGATCGGCGTACCGTCGGCACCGAAGAGCGCCCAGAGATCGATACCCGGTCCCATCTCCGGCGCTTCCGGGAAGCAGCGCGAGACTTCTTCCGAGCGCATTTTCCGGATGTAGCCGATTTCGCCTTCGCCGAGATGTGCGAGGTCGTTCTTCGACAGCGACGAGCTGATGTCTTTCAGTCCCATGGTGACACTCCGTGGTCGCCGGTGAGGGGAGAATCCCGCCGGTTATCCTACTCTGGGACTGAAATGTTAATTTTCTTTACCATACGAACCGGTTCGGGACGAACGAGGTCGACGGAGAGCAGGCCGTTGCGCAGTTCCGCGCCCAGAACCTTCATGCCGTCGGCGAGCACGAAAGTGCGTTGAAACTGGCGTGCCGCAATGCCGCGGTGCAGGTAATCGCGGTCGCCGTTGTCGATCTGCCGGCCGCGGATGACGAGCTGGTTCTCTTCGGTGGTGACTTCGAGGTCTTCTTCGGAAAAGCCTGCCACGGCGAGCGTGATGCGCAACCGTTCCGGTTCGTCGGTCGAGGCATCGCCGCGAACGCGTTCTATGTTGTAGGGTGGGTATCCGTCGTTGCCCTTGGCGATCCGCTCAAGGGTCTTTTCCATCGTATCGAAACCCAGCAGAAGCGGGCTCGTAAAAGGGGTAATACGGCTCATTCTTCAAGTCCTTGCGAGATCAAGCGACCGTTGTTCGGACCTGCCTTGCAGCATCCTTTCCGCAATATGGTAGCTGTGCGCAATGAGTGCAAGCCGCTTGCCTCCGGCGTGCACGCAAATCATAGTCCGCTCTCGCAGAATCCGGGAATGGGACAAAGGAACGCCAGGGCGTTTACTCCCGTCCGGCCCAATGCAACGTATCGATCGCGCCGAACAACGTGGTCCAGGGAGGACGAGAAAGTGCCCGTGCCGAGAAAGATAATCATAGACACCGACCCCGGGCAGGACGATGCCGCCGCCATCATGCTCGCCTTCGGCAGTCCGGAAGAGATCGACCTGCTCGGCATCACCGCGGTCGCCGGCAACGTGCCGCTGGCACTGACGGCCCGCAATGCGCGCATCCTGTGCGAGCTCTGCGACCGGCCGAAGGTTCGGGTGTTCTCGGGCGCCGACAAGCCGATTGCTCGCCCGCTGGTGACCGCCGAGCACGTGCACGGCAAGACCGGCCTCGACGGCCCAGAGCTTACCGAGCCGACAATGAAGCTCGAGGAGCAGCATGCGGTCGACTTCATCGTCGAGACGTTGCGAAAGGAGCCAGAGGGCACCGTGACGCTCTGCACGCTCGGCCCGCTCACCAACATCGCGCTGGCCCTGCAGAAGGCGCCTGACATTGCGCAGCGGGTCAAGGAACTGGTGATGATGGGTGGCGGCTTCTTCGAAGGCGGCAACATCACGCCCGCCGCCGAATTCAACGTCTACGTCGATCCCGAGGCAGCCGACATCGTCTTCCGTTCGGGCATTCCGATCGTGATGATGCCGCTCGATGTCACCCACCGGGTGCTGACCCACAAGGCGCGCGTCCAGAAGATCCGCGACATCGGCAGCCGCCCGGCGATCGCCATGGCCGAGATGCTCGAATTCTTCGAGCGCTTCGATATCGAGAAGTACGGCACCGATGGCGGCCCGCTGCACGATCCGACGGTCATTGCCTATCTGTTGCGCCCCGAGCTTTTCACCGGCCGCGATTGCAACGTCGAGATCGAGACCAAGTCGGAGCTGACGGCCGGCATGACCGTCGTCGACTGGTGGCAGGTCACCGGCCGGCCGCACAACGCCAAGGTCATGCGCTTCGTCGACGACCAGGGCTTCTTCGACCTTTTGACCGAGCGGCTGGCTCGCATCTGAGCCTCGGCTCAATCATCGTAGTCCAAACAAAAACGGCGCCCCGAGAGGCGCCGTTTTCTTTTGTCGTTCCGTTGATCAGAACTCTTCCCAGTTGTCCTGGGCAAGCGCGTTGGCGCCGGAGGTCTGGGTCAGCACCCGCTGCGTCGAAGCCGAGTAATTGCTTCGCGATGGGTTCGCCGCCGGAGCGGGCCGCGCCTCGCGGGCGGGGGCCGGGACCGGAGCGGGGCGTTCGGCCGCGCGCATGCGCTCGGCCGTGCCACGCAGCATAGCCGCCGAGGACGGTTGGGCCGATGCGGTCGCCTGCGCGACCCGGAAGCGGGCCACGAGCGTGTTGAGCGTTCGGGCTTCTTCGTTGAGCGCCATGCCGGCCGCGGTCGTTTCCTCGACCATCGCGGCGTTCTGCTGGGTTACCTGGTCCATCTGGTTGACGGCAGAGTTGATCTCCTTCAGGCCGACGGCCTGTTCCGAAGCGGAGCTGGAGATCTGGCGGATGAGGCCGTTGATCTGCACGACCTGCTCGGCGATCTTTTCGAGCGCGCCACCGGCCTTGCCGACGAGATCAACACCTTCGCGCACCTGGCCGGCCGAGGTGTTGATCAATGTCTTGATCTCCTTGGCGGCATTGGCAGAGCGCTGGGCGAGTTCGCGCACTTCCTGGGCGACGACGGCAAAACCCTTGCCGGCCTCACCTGCACGCGCTGCTTCGACACCGGCGTTCAGCGCCAGAAGGTTGGTCTGGAAGGCGATTTCGTCGATGACGCCGATGATGCGGCTGACTTCGTGCGAGGACTGCTCGATGCCCTTCATCGCGGCAATCGCCTTCTGCACCACTTCGCCCGACTGTCCGGCATCGCTGCTGGCCACATCCACCGATTTGGCGGCGACCTTGGCGTTTTCGGCGCTGGCGTTGACCTGCGAGGTCAGCTCGTCAAGAGCCGCTGCTGTCTCTTCCAGGCTTGCAGCCTGCTGTTCGGTCCGGTGCGACAGGTCGTTGGCGGCGCTGCTGATTTCGCTGGTGCCGTTGCCGATGTTGACGACCGAATGGTTGACGGTGCGGATCGTCTCTTCGAGGCTTTCCATCGCCGCGTTGAAGTCACGCTTGAGCTGCGCGTATTCGCCCGGGAAATCGTCGGTGATGCGGAATGCGAGATCGCCGGACGACAGATGCGAGAGACCCTTGCCGAGGCGGGCGACGATGTCGCGCTGAAGCGCGCTCGATTCTGCACGCTCGGTTTCCGAGCGGCCGCGTTCGCGCTCGGCCTGTTCGCGCTCATGGCGGGCTTCGCCTTCGAGGCGCTTGGTGTCGGCAAGCTGATGGCGGAAGCCTTCGAGCGCCTTGGCGACTTCACCGGTTTCGTCGGAACGATCCTGGCCGGCGATCGCCTTGGTGTAGTCACCGTGGCTGAGGTCGTTCACGTCCTTGACGAGGCTTGCCAGCGGCTTCTGCACGAAACCACGAACCGCGAGATAGAGACCGAGCAACACAGCGCCGAGCACGACGAGGCCGCCGACGATCATCATGTAGGTCTGATCCTTGACCGGCGCATTGATCGCGGTACGCGGCACGTCGACGAGCACGACCCAGCTGGTGTTCACGCCCGAGAGAGTGAACGGATAGACGAGACGGTCGAAGGGCTCGTTGCCGTCATAGGAGAGGTTGGAGATGATGCCCGGCTTGCCGGAGGCGAGCGCGTTCTTGACGACCTCGTTGCCTTCGCCGTCATACTCCTTGAGCAGAAGGTCCGGGATCGGCGCGACCAGCCATTTGCCGGTCTGCGACAGCAGGTAGACGCGGCCGGTGTCGAAGGGCTTCAGCTTCGAGAGGCCATCGCCGAGCGAGGCGAGCGAAATGTCGACGCCGGTGACGCCGAGAAGCTTGCCGCCGGACATGACCGGGTAGGCGATCGAACTCATCGCGGTCGGAACGTCGGTGTCCTGCGCGGTGTAGGGCTGGGTGATTGCACCCTTGCCGCTTTTTGCAGCGAGTTTGTACCACTCGGCCGCATAGTCAGCGCCGAAAGTGGAGTACTGGATTTCGTTGGTGCGGCTCTTCGACCAGTAGGGCGTGAAGATGCCCTTGTCGTTACCGCCCAGTTCCTTGTTGTTGACGAGGTCTTCCTGGCGACCATCGAAAGCCTTGGGTTCTTCCGCGAACCAGCTGCCGAAGGCAAACGGGTTCTGCTCGAGGTTTGCCCTGAGGATGTTGATCACCCCGGTGCGCTCCAGCGACTTTTCGGCATGTGCGCGGCCGAGGATGCCCGCCATCGAGCGGGCAGCACTTGCAAGCTCGCCGATGTCGCCGGCAATGTCGGAGGCAATCGCGCGGGCTTCGCCGCCTGCCTGTTCGAGGACCAGCGTTTCGACGCGGTCCTGGGTCTGGGATATGAGAACGAAATTCGAGGCAAGCAGGACAAGTGCGATCGTGCCGCCTGTCACCGCGATCAGTTTGGTCGCCAGCGATTTGGCTTGGAACTTGAACATGAAATCCTCACGTGCTGGGAGGTTCGCAGGTTTTCACCTGCGGTGGACGCATTTCGCAATGGGGGTGAACTCCATCATGGAGCGTCAGATGCCGACCGGCATGTTGGAGGCGACCAGGCGCTTCGGCCGGTTTTCTCACGGTCCTGAATAGACTGGAGATTCTTAAGATAGGGCCAACACGGACGCTGTTTTACGCATCGCTTGCATAAAATTGCACGCAAAGTTTTATGTCCGCGACATCGGCTGTCCGGATTGCGCAAGCGGCCGTCGGGAGTGTGAAATCTATGCGGGCAAGGGCCTGGGAAAAATGAGACGGGCGACTTCGCCCGTCTCAAGTGCGTGCTTTCTGGCGCAGGATTTAGAGACGCGACGCCACGTCCGCAGCGAGCGGGATCGAGGGCTGGGCGCCGCTCTTCAGGCAGGCGAGGGAGCCGGCGACTGCGGCGCGGCGCAGAGCGTCGGGGAAGGCGATGCCGGCATCGAGGCTGGCTGCCAGATATCCGCAGAAGGTGTCGCCGGCGCCGACGGTATCGACCGGCTCGATCTTCAGGCCCTTGGCGCGCTGGATCTCGCCCTCATGTACGGCCACCACGCCTTCGGCGCCAAGCGTGACGATGACCGTCTGGCCGGTCTCCGCGTGCAGCGCCTTCATCGCTTCTTCGCGCGCAGTGCTGCCGATACCGCTCTTGCCGGCCAGCAGTTCGAATTCGGTTTCGTTGGCAATGACGATATCGGCCATGCGGCCGAGGCGGGCTGCGTCCGGTGTCAGCGGCGCGATGTTGATGACCGAACGCACGCCCTTCTGTTTGGCGGCGGTGAGCGCCTTCTCGACCGAAGCGGCCGGAATTTCGAGCTGCAGCATCAAGGTATCGCTGGGCTTCATGCCGTCGACGGCCTTCACCGCATCGGCTTCATCGACCGTCGCATTGGCGCTGGCGACGACGACGATGACATTTTCGCCGTCACCGCCGACGAGGATATGGGCGGTGCCGGTCGGCTCGCTGACCGTCTTGGTCAACGACAGGTCGGCGCCCGCACCCTTCAACAGTTCGAGCGCGCCGTCGGCAAAGCTGTCCTTTCCTACCGCGCCTGCCATCTGCACCGTCGCGCCGGCACGCCGTGCGGCCAGCGCCTGGTTTGCGCCCTTGCCGCCGGCGGCGGTCGAGAAGCTGGTGCCGGCGACGGTTTCGCCGGGCTTCGGAAGGCGCGCGGTGGTGGCGATCAGATCCATGTTGATGGACCCAAAAACAGTAATCATGTGAAACTATCCTGTCGGCTTTGCGAATTGGGCCGGAGAGTGCCCGACAGCCTCAGTCCTCGTCAACCACCCGCAGGCGCAATTGCCCGACCCGATTGTCGACCGCGGCACGTGGTTCGTCCGCGTCCCGTGTGCCGCCTTCCGCTTGCAGCTCTAGGGCCTCGATCTTGGCCCCGCGGCGGGTGAGCTTGCTGGAGGAAACGAGGATGTCCTCGACATCCTTCTGGCTCATGGCGAAATGGCCCTGCAGCTTGCGCACGCGCTCGTCGAGACGGCCGAGATCCTCCATCAGCCGCGCGACTTCGCCCTGGATCAGGTGCGCCTGCTCGCGCATGCGCGCATCCTTGAGGATCGCCTGGATCACCTGGATCGACAACAGCAGCAGGGAGGGCGAGACGATGACGATCCGCTGGCGATGCGCCTTTTGCACGATCGCTTCGAAATGCTCGTGGATCTCCGCAAAGATCGATTCCGAGGGTACGAAGAGGAAGGCGGTGTCCTGCGTTTCACCTGGGATCAGGTACTTGCCGGCGATGTCGCGCACGTGCGTTTCCATGTCGCGGCGAAAGAGTTGGGCGATCTGCTGGCGCCGCTCCGGGGTCGGAGCATCCCGCATCGCGTTCCAGGCTTCGAGCGGAAATTTGGCGTCGATGACCAGCGGCGGCTGGCCGTTCGGCATGCGGATGGTGCAGTCGGGCCGCACCCCGTTCGACAGCGTCGCCTGAAATTCGAAGGCACCCATCGGCAGCCCGTCGGCGATAATCGCTTCCATGCGCGACTGGCCGAAGGCGCCGCGCGTCTGCTTGTTCGATAGAATCGCCTGAAGTCCGGCCATGTCCTTGGCGAGCGACTGGATGTTGTTCTGGGCCGTGTCGATGACCGCGAGGCGCTCCTGCAGCCGGCGCAGGTTCTCGTGTGTCGCCTTGGTCTGCTCGCTGATCGAGGCGCCGATGCGATGGGTCATGCCGTCGATGCGCTGGCTGAGCGTCTGGTTGAGCTCCGCCTGCCGGGCGCCGAACACCTCGGCCATGGCCGCGACCCGCCCTTGCATCTCCGTCTGTGCTGCCAGCAGCATTGCCATCTGTTCCTGCCGCTCGTCGTCGCGGGGATTGCGCCGGCGCGAGAGCGCCATCAGGCCGGCAACAGCCAGCACAAGGCCGGCGGCAATCGCCAGATGGCCCAGGGTAATCGGCAGGGTGCCGATGAAAAACAACGGTTGGGCGAAGGGAAGGGGCGCGGGTTCCATGCGCCAAACCTAACAGATTCTCTCGCGAAGTGTAGATCAAAACAAGAACATATGTGCGCGGCGGTTAACGCCCGACGAGGGACGAGCGGGTGCCGCAGGTGGCAAGGCAATTTCCTTGCGCGTCGATGGAAAGATCGGCTATGGGAGCATCATGACCATCAAGCCGCTTATCATCCTTCCCGATCCTGTGCTTCGCCAGGTTTCAACGCCGATCGAAACCGTCGACGCGGACGTCCGCCGTCTGGCCGATGACATGCTCGAAACCATGTACGATGCCCCCGGCATCGGCCTTGCCGCGATCCAGGTCGGCGTCGCCAGGCGCATGCTAGTGCTCGACGTTTCGAAAGAGGGCGACGAGAAGACGCCGCTTGTCTTCATCAACCCCGAGATCGTCGCTTCGTCCGACACCTATTCGGTTTACGAGGAAGGCTGCCTGTCGATTCCGGACTACTACGCCGAGGTCGAGCGCCCCGCCGTCATCACCGTCAAGCACCTCGACCGCGACGGCAAGGAACAGACGATCGAGGCCGAAGGCCTGCTCGCCACCTGCCTGCAGCACGAGATCGACCACCTGAACGGCGTTTTGTTCATCGACCACATCTCCAAGCTCAAGCGCGACATGGTGATCCGCAAGTTCACCAAGGCTGCCAAGACGCGCGGCGCAAAGGCGATCTGAGCCTTCGATCGCGGAAGATCACGCGAAATTTTGAAGGCGGGAACCCATTGAACATTCCAGGAAGAGCGTGAAACGGCTTTCCTGGAATTGTCCTGTTTTTAGAGAATGAGATCATTTCGCCGTTTCCCCGCATGAAGTGATCTGAAAGGACGGAGTTACCGCCTTGTCGCTTCGCATCATCTTCATGGGCACACCGGAATTTTCGGTGCCGACACTGGCGGCACTTGCCGAGGCCGGTCATCAGATCGTCGCCGTCTACACCCAGCCACCGCGGCCGGGTGGCCGCCGCGGGCTCGATCTGCAGAAATCGCCGGTGCATCAGGCGGCCGAGCTTCTGGGCATTCCGGTGCTGACGCCGGTCAACTTCAAGGACGAGGCGGACCGCCAGACCTTCCGTGATTTCGACGCCGACGTCGCCGTCGTCGTCGCCTATGGCCTGCTTCTGCCCGAGGCCATCCTCACCGGCACCAAGCTCGGCTGCTACAACGGCCACGCCTCGCTGCTGCCGCGCTGGCGCGGTGCAGCCCCAATCCAGCGCGCGATCATGGCCGGCGATCATGAGACCGGCATGATGGTGATGAAGATGGAAAAGGGGCTCGATACCGGCCCGGTCGCCCTCACCAAGACGGTTCAGATCGGCGAGACGATGACCGGGGGAGAATTGCACGATCGCCTGATGCAGGTCGGCGCCAGTCTGATGCGAGAAGCGATGGCAAAACTCGAGGCCGACGATCTGCCGCTGACGGTCCAGGCCGAGGACGGCGTCGTCTACGCCCAGAAGATCAGCAAAACGGAAACCCGCATCGATTTCGCCCGTCCCGCCCGCGAGGTCCACGACCATATCCGCGGCCTGTCGCCATTTCCGGGCGCCTGGTTCGAACTTGAGATCGCCGGCAGGCCGGAGCGCATCAAGGTTCTGAACTCGGAGCCCGCTTCCGGCGAGGCCGAGGCCGGCACGGTGCTCGACGATAATCTGACGATTGCCTGCGCCGAGGGCGCCGTTCGGCTCACCCGCCTGCAGCGCGCCGGCGGCAAGGCGTTGGGTGCGGCCGACTTCCTGCGCGGAACGCCGGTTGCGCCCGGCACGAGGGTCGGCTGATGCCGCGGTTCAAGCTGACCGTCGAATATGACGGCTCGGACTATGTCGGCTGGCAGCGGCAGGACAACGGAGAGTCCGTGCAAGGGGCGATCGAAAAGGCGATCCTGTCGCTGACCGGAGAGACCGTGTCGATCCGCGGCGCCGGCCGCACCGATTCCGGTGTGCACGCCAGTGGCCAGGTCATGCATGCGGATCTCACGCGTCCGTGGAAGCCCTATACGCTGCGCAACGCGCTAAATGCCCATCTGGGGCTTGCGGGCGAGCGGGTGGCGATCCTCGGGGCCGAGGAAGTGTCCGAGGAATTCGACGCGCGTTTCTCGGCGCTGCGCCGCCACTACCTCTACCGCATTATCTCGCGGCCCGCGCCGCTGGCGCTTGAAGCCCGGCGCGCCTGGTGGGTGCCGAAGCCACTCGACCATGAAGCCATGCATGCAGGCGCCCAGCGCCTCGTCGGGCATCATGACTTCACCACATTCCGCTCCGCCCATTGCCAGGCGGCGAGCCCGGTGCGCACGCTCGATCGGCTGGACGTCGCGCTTGTCGCCGGCGTTATAGAGATCCGCGCAACGGCGCAGAGCTTCCTGCACAACCAGATCCGCTCCTTCGCCGGCTCGCTGAAGCTGGTGGGCGAGGGCAAGTGGACGCCGGATGATCTGCAGGCAGCGCTCGAGGCCCGCAACCGCAAGGCCTGCGGCCCCGTGGCGCCGCCCGATGGGCTTTATTTCCTTCAGGTGGACTACTGATCCCGAAGTCCTAGCTTGTCGGGATCAGACCGAAGAAGCGCTGCAAGAGATCGCCGATCATCATCGACGGCAACAGGAACAGCGCCGTCAGCGCCGAGGCAAGCAGCGTCTGGTTGCCGGTCACCATGCGCAAGAGCCGGAAGAGCACCGCAACGCTGATGACGAGCAGCGTCAACCAGATGAAGCTCGTCAGCCCCTGGCTCCCGGGAATGACGACACGGATCGCCGCCGGCACCGCCATGGCGTAGGAGAGCGGAACCGAGAGCCAGTTTGTGGTAACGACGATCGGTACCACCGCTCCGGCAAATCCGAGTGGGCGCGAGAGAATGGCGATCAGCACCAGCGGCAAGAGCCAGCTGACGAGATCGACGACGAGCAGCTTGAAGATGAAGCCGATGCCGATCGTGGTGCCATCAGGCATGACCGAGAGGTAGTAGAGCCGCCAGGACGCCCAGGTGACGGCGATCGCCGGCAGGCACCAGAGCATGGACGTGAACGAGCGCCAGAGGCCACTCTCGCTGAAATCGAGCCAGCGGAAGCCTTCTTCGTTACCCTGCGCCAGGAGCCAGAGCCCCCGGATATAGGCAAGCACCTCATCAAGCAGCGGCATGGCCGAACCAGCGGGCGATGAAGGTTTCATAGATATTGGTCAGGGTCTCGAGATCGGCGACGGCGACCCGTTCGTCGACCATGTGCATGGTCTGGCCGACGAGGCCGAACTCGACCACCGGGCAATAGTCCTTGATGAAGCGCGCATCCGAGGTTCCGCCGGTCGTCGACAGCTTCGGCTGGCGCCCCGTCACGGCTTCGACCGCGCCGGAGAGCGAATCGATCAGCGCGTTGTTGCGTGTGAGAAACACGTGGCTCGGGCGCTCGGCCCAGACGATTTCGTAGCGAACGGGGGCGCGGTCCGGACGCAGGCTACCGCTTGCCGCGGCACGGTCGAGCCGGGCGATGATCTCGGCCATCAGGCTTTCGGCGGTCCATGTGTCGTTGAAGCGGATGTTGAAGGCGGCCGTCGCCTTGGCCGGAATGACGTTGACGGCACTGTTGCCGACATCGATCGTCGTCACTTCGAGATTGGAGGGCTGAAAGCTCTCGGTGCCGTTGTCGAAGGGTGGGTCCATCAGCGCCTGCGTCAGCTGCAGGATGCCGCGCACCGGGCTGTCGGCGAGATGAGGATAGGCCGCATGGCCCTGCACGCCGTGAACGGTGATGCGCCCGGAAAGCGAGCCGCGCCGGCCGATCTTGATCATGTCGCCAAGGCTCTCCGGGTTGGTCGGTTCGCCGACCAGGCACGCATCCCAGCGCTCGCCCTTGTCGGCCGCCCATTGCAAGAGCTTGGTGGTGCCATTGATCGCTGGTCCCTCTTCGTCGCCGGTGATGAGGAAGGAGACCGAGCCCTTCGGGGCGCCATGCTTTTCGACATGGCGGGCGATTGCCGCGACGAAGCAGGCGATGCCACCCTTCATGTCGACGGCGCCGCGGCCATACATCTCGCCGCCGGCAATGTCGGCCGAAAACGGACCGTGGCTCCAGGCGGCCTCGTCGCCGACGGGAACGACATCCGTATGCCCGGCAAACATCAGATGCGGGCCTTCGGTTCCAAGCCGCGCATAAAGGTTCTCGATGTCGGGCGTGCCAGCCTCCTTGGCCATCACGCGGTCGACCGCGAAGCCGAGCGGCTTCAGCATGGCTTCAAGGGCTGCAAGCGCGCCGCCTTCGGCCGGGGTGACCGAGGGGCAACGAATGAGGGTGGCGAGATTGGCGATCGGATCGGTGGAGGTCATCTAACGTTATGCCGTCTGCATGGCCACGAAGGGCCTTGGGAATGGAGGCTGCTGGTTTATCCGATCGCCAGCGAACTGTCACGCAGGATGGGGCACGCGAGACGGGAACTGTGACGTCGAACGCAGAACGGCGCCGCGCCTGGGCGGAGGCGCAGCGCCGCAGCTTCAACGGGCCGGAAGGATCCGGCCCGCCTGAAGATCGCGAAGGGAATGGAGAAGGGCTTATTCTCCGGGTGCGAGATGCGGCGCCTCGATATGGGCTCCCGCGTGCTTCAGAGGCCGCTCGCCAGCGAGTTTGCGGATCAGCACGTAGAACACCGGCGTCATGAAGATGCCGAAGGCGGTGACGCCGATCATGCCGGCAAAGACCGCGATACCCATGGCCGAGCGCATTTCCGCGCCGGCGCCGGTCGACATGACAAGCGGCACCACGCCCATGATGAAGGCCATCGAGGTCATCAGGATCGGGCGCAGACGCAGCCGGCTCGCTTCGATCGCCGCCTTGACCGGCGTGCTGCCCGACAGTTCCAGTTCGCGGGCGAACTCGACGATGAGGATGGCGTTCTTCGCCGATAGCCCGACCAAGACGATCAGACCGATCTGGGTGAAGACGTTGTTGTCGCCTCCGGTCAGCCAGACACCGACGAGTGCCGCCATGATGCCCATCGGCACGATCAGGATGATGGCGATCGGCAGCGTCAGGCTCTCATACTGGGCCGCAAGCACGAGGTAGACGAGCAACAGCGCCAGCGGGAAGACCAGGATGCCGGAGTTGCCAGCCAGGATCTGCTGGTAGGTCAGGTCCGTCCATTCGTAGCCGATGCCCGGAGGCAGGGTTTCAGCGGCGATGCGTTCGATGGCTTCCTGCGCCTGGCCGGACGAGAAACCCGGTGCCGGGCCGCCGTTGATGTCGGCCGACAGGAAGCCGTTGTAGCGGATCGCCCGTTCGGCGCCGACCGTTTGCTCGACCTTGAGAAGCGCCGACAGCGGGATCATCTCGCCGGATTGCGAACGCACCTTCAGCTTGCCGATGTCGTCGGCATGGCTGCGGTAGTTCGCATCCGCCTGGACGCGCACGCTGTATGTGCGGCCGAAGGCGTTGAAGTCGTTGACGTAGAGCGAGCCGAGGTAGATCTGCAGCGTCTCGAAGACGTCGGTGACGGCCACGCCGAGCTGGCGTGCCTTCACGCGGTCAAGGTCGGCATAGAGCTGCGGCACGTTGATCTGGTAGCTCGAATAGAGACCGGCCAGCTCCGGTGCCTGGTAGGCCTTGGCGAGGAAGGCCTTGGTCGCCTCGTCGAGCGCCTGGTAACCGAGGCCGTTCTTGTCCTCGAGCTGCAGCTTGAAGCCGCCGGTCGTTCCGAGACCCTGGACGGGCGGCGGCGGGAACATGGCGATGAAAGCATCCTGGATGACGCCGAATTCCTGGTTGAGCTGCATGGCGATCGCGCCGCCGGACAGTTCAGGCGTCTTGCGTTCCTCGAAGGGCTTGAGCGCGACGAAGACGATGCCGGAGTTCGACGAGTTGGTGAAGCCGTTGATCGACAGGCCCGGGAAGGCGATGGCGTTTTCGACGCCCGGGTGCTTGAGCGCAATTTCGCTCATCCGCTTGATCACATCTTCCGAGCGGTCGAGCGTGGCTGCGTCCGGAAGCTGGGCAAAGCCGATCAGGTACTGCTTGTCCTGCGCCGGTACGAAGCCGCCGGGGACCGCGCGAAACAGCGTGAAGGTGACGCCGAGAAGCACGACATAGACCACCATGATCAGCGACTTGCGCGTCAGGATGCGACCCACGCCGCGGCCATAGGCTTCCGAGCTTGCCCCGAAGAAGCGGTTGAAGCCGCGGAAGAACCAGCCGAAAAGCCTGTCCATCACCCGCGTCAACCAGTCCTTCGGCGCGTGGTGGTCCTTCAAGAGAAGGGCAGCCAGCGCCGGGGAGAGCGTCAGCGAGTTGAGCGCCGAGATCACGGTCGAGATGGCGATCGTCAACGCGAACTGGCGATAGAACTGGCCGGTGAGGCCGGTGATGAAGGCGAGCGGCACGAACACCGCGACGAGCACCAGCGCGATCGCGATGATCGGACCCGAGACTTCCTGCATGGCGCGGTAGGTCGCCTGGACCGGCGACAGTCCCTGCTCGATGTTGCGTTCGACGTTTTCCACCACGACGATCGCGTCGTCGACGACGATGCCGATCGCAAGCACGAGGCCGAAGAGGCTGAGCGCGTTGATCGAGAAGCCGAAGACATACATGACGGCGAAGGTGCCGACGATCGAGACCGGAACGGCGACGAGCGGGATGATCGAGGCGCGCCAGGTCTGCAGGAAGATGATGACGACGAGCACGACCAGCGCGATCGCCTCGAGCAGCGTGTCGACCACGGATTCGATCGAGGCGCGCACGAACTGTGTCGTGTCGTAGACGATGCCGTAGTCGACGCCTTCAGGCATGGTGAGCTTCATCTCGGCCATGGCCTTGCGGACGTCGTCCGAAATCTGGATCGCGTTCGATCCAGGTGCCTGGAAGACCGCCATGCCGACGGCCGGCTTGTTGTCTAGCAACGAGCGCAACGAGTACTCGGACGCGCCCATTTCGACGCGGGCGACATCGCCCAACCGAGTCACTTCGCCCTGGGCGCCGGATTTGACGACGATGTTCTCGAAATCCTCAGGCGTCTGCAGACGGCCCTGCGCGTTGACCGAAAGCTGCAGATCGAGACCCGGGACGGAAGGCGAGGCGCCGATGACGCCTGCCGCCGCCTGGACGTTCTGGCCGCGCACCGCGTTGGCGATATCGCCTGCGGCAAGGCCGCGCTCGGCTGCCTTCTGCGGGTCGATCCAGATGCGCATCGAATAGTCGCCGCCGCCGAAGATCTGCACCTGGCCGACACCTTCGATGCGGGCCAGCCGGTCCTTGACGTTGAGCACACCGTAGTTGCGCAGATAGTTGATGTCGTACTGGCCGTTGGGCGAAAGCAGGTGCACGACCATGGTCAGGTCGGGCGAGCTCTTGACGGTGGTGACGCCGAGGCGGCGCACCTCCTCGGGCAGCCGCGGCTCGGCCTGCGAGACGCGGTTTTGCACGAGCTGCTGCGCCTGGTCCGGATCGGTGCCGAGCGCGAAGGTGACGGTCAGCGTCATGAGGCCATCGGCGGTCGCCTGGCTCTGCATGTAGAGCATGTCTTCGACGCCGTTGATCTGTTCTTCAAGCGGTGTCGCCACCGTTTCGGCGATGACGGCCGGGTTTGCGCCCGGATATTGCGCGCGCACGACGATCTGCGGCGGGACGACTTCGGGATATTCGGAGATCGGCAGACCGGTCATGCCGATCAGGCCGGCCACGAAGATCAGGACCGATAATACGCCCGCGAAGACCGGGCGGTCGACGAAGAAGCGTGAGAAGTTCATGGTATCCCCCTTGGGATGCGTTCGGGCAGACCTCCGGCGGGCGCGGCGAAAAAACGCGCCGCGCGGCCATGTCTGCAGAGTGATGCCTTGGCTGGAGCCTCTTCACACCGGGCGAAGAGGCGCCGGGATTACTTGGCGATAGAGGCGGTCGTTTCCTCGACCTGCTGCGGCGCCACGACGACGCCGGGGCGAACCCGCTGCAGGCCGTTGACGACGATGTTCTCGCCGGACTTCAGGCCGCTTTCGACGATGCGCAGACCGTCGGAATTCGGCCCCAGCTTCACCTGGCGATACTCGACCTTGTTGTCGGTGCCGACGACGAAGACGAATTTCTTGTCCTGGTCGGAGCCGATGGCGCGGTCGCTGATCACAAGCTTTTCCTCGGGGTCCGGCTCGCCGATGCGGATGCGGACGAACTGTCCGGGGATCAGCCTGCCGTCGGCGTTTTCAAGCGCCGCGCGTACCCGGATCGTGCCGGTTGCCGCATCCACCTCGTTGTTGATGAGCTGGATATGGCCCAAGATCGGCGTGCCCTCGTCGGCGGCGGTGCCGACCTGGACCGGCAGGCGCTCGATCGCGTTGCCGCCGGCCGATGCTGCGAGCCGGGCGAGAGCGGTGGTGACCACTTCTTCGCTGGCGTTGAAGCTCGCATAGATTGGATCGACCGAGACGAGCGTTGTCAGCACAGGCGAGGCGGAACCGGCAGCAACGAGGTTGCCGGCGGTGACGTCGAGCCGGCCGACGCGGCCGGAGATCGGCGCACGGACCTCGGTGTATTGCAGATCGAGTTCGGCCGTGCGCAGCGCCGCCTTGGCCGAGCGCACCTCCGCCTGAGCTTCGTCATAGGCGCTGGCGCGCTGGTCGACGCTGCTCTGCGGCACGGCGCTGGTAGTCACCAGCTTGCGGCCGCGCTCGAGCTCGATCTTGGCGAGCGAAACACGCGCTTCGGCAGCCTCGACCTGGGCCTTTGCCCGCTCGACGGCTGCGGCATAGGGCTCGGGATCGATCGTCACCAGGAGGTCACCTTGCTTGACCAGCGCACCTTCGCGGAAGTGGGCTTTCAGGATGGCGCCGCCGACGCGCGGGCGCACCTCGACACGCTCGATCGCTTCAAGGCGTCCGGAGAATTCCTCCCAGGTGGTGATGCGCTTGGACTGCGCCCGCGCCACCGAGACCGGCACGGCCGGCGGAGGAGCGGCGGACGCATCGGTCGCGGCATCGGCCTCGAAATGCTGCGGCAGGCCGAACATGACGGCGGCGCCGCCGCCGACAGACAAAAGGATACTCAGGCCGGCGCCCCAGAGGGCCCGGCGGGTCACTGTCGATGTCATCTTTTCTCTCCTTGCCGGTTGGGAGCCGGCGCTTTGCGTTCGATGCCAGATCGGGGAATGAGCCTCTGAGCGGCCCCGCCTAACGCACCGTCATTTCCGCCGGCTTTGCCCCCGCCTTCTGGAAGAAGCGGGCGAAGATGCCGGTAATTTCCTTCTGCTGTGCCGACCAGCTTTCGCCGGTGCCTGCGTTCTGCGGCAACCATCCGGCGCGTCCGGGCAGCACGTGGGATTCGACCGCCACGCCCGCCTTGCGCAGGCGCTCGGCATAGGCTTCAGCCTCGTCGCGCATCGGACACTCTTCGCTGGTCACGATCAGCGAAGGCACGAGGCCGGCGAGCCGCGTACAGTGGGCCGGCGCGGCGTAAGGGTGGGTGAAGCCACCGTTCTGGCCGAGATAGCGCTGCCAGCCGTCGGCGATCGATTGCGCCGAGGACTGGGGACAGTATTGACGGAACGATGCCGTTGCCAGGCACGGATCCAGCATCGGCGACAGCAGGATCTGGCCCTTGAGATCGGTCAGATACTGGTCTCGCGCCATCAGCGCGGCCCCGGCGGCGACATTGCCGCCAGCCTCTTCGCCGGCCACGAACAGCGACGACTTCTTGTGTGCGAACTGCGGGCAGCGCGCGCGCATCGACGACAGCATGGCATAGGCGACATCGAGGGCCGCAGGAAAGGGATTGAGGCAGGCCGCGGAATATTCCGGAGATATCACCACCGCTCCGGCTGCCGCGAGTGCCTCGGCAACGCGCTCGCCGGCAGCGATCGTTCCGCCGACGAAGGAGCCGCCATGCAGGTGCAGTACGATCGGCGGCGGATTGAGCAGGGTCTCGCCGCGGTAGACGCGTGCGGTGCACGAGCCTTGGCCCGTCTGCATCGTCTCCACTTTGAACTGTTCGCCCATCTCTCTTGCCTTCGGCCCGAGCCAAACCCACATGTGGCGACAACACGCCACGATAGGAGAATAGCATTGTCTTCTGTCTGGAATAGTCTTTTCAATCTGATTACACTATTCGTATTCTCGAACAATTACGGCTCTTGAAAATGGACCAGCTCACGGCCATGCGCGCCTTTCTCCGGGTCGTCGAAACCGGAAATTTCACCCGCGCTTCCGCTTCGCTGAATATGCCCAAGGCGACATTGACCAATCTCATCCAGGGATTGGAGGCGCACCTGCGCACAAAACTTCTGAACCGCACCACCCGCCGGGTGCTGGTAACGCCCGATGGCGCGCTCTATTACGAACGCGCTGCCCGCCTTTTGACCGACCTCGACGAACTCGACGGCAGTCTTTCGAGCGCCCAGACCTTGCCGAAGGGACGGCTCAGGGTGGAGATGGCAAGCGCGATTGCCAACCTGATCGTGATCCCCGCGCTACCGGAGTTTCACAAGCGTTATCCCGACATCCAGATAGACCTCGGGGTCTCGGACAGGACGGTGGACTACGTGGCCGAGAATGTCGATTGCGCCATTCGCGTCGGTGCGCTCACCGACCAGTCCCTGATCGCGCGCCGCATCACCGAGATGAGCTTCGTCGCCTGCGCAGCGCCCGATTACCTCTCGCGCCACGCGATCCCGCAGCATCCGTCGGATCTCTCGAAGAACTGCTACGTCGTCGGCTACTTCCGGCCGCAGACCGGGCAGCAGTTGCCGTTCTACTTCAAGCGCGGCAACGAGGAGATCGAGGTAAACGGCCGCTATGCCGTGGCGGCGAATGAAGCCACCACCTATCTCGCGGCGGCGCGAGCCGGCCTCGGCGTCATTCAGGCGCCGCGTTTCATGGTGCGCGAGGACCTCGAGACCGGCGCCATGCGGCCGGTGCTGGAGGATTGGGAAGTCGAGCCCATGCCGATCTATCTCGTCTATCCGCCGAACCGGCACCTGAGCAGCCGGCTGCGCGTCTTTGCCGACTGGGTGGTCAAGATTGTCGCCCAGTCGCAGCTCGACGCTGCCTGACCGTCACGCGCGCTGGCTCGGTGCCATGCATGATCCACGTTGCGCTGAGCGTCCGGGCGGAGTGCCGGGACCGCTCGCTCCCCGGTCCTCGGAATAACAAAAAAAGGCGCCGCGATCGGATCGCAGCGCCTTGTTGATTGGCTTTTGGGTTGCCGTCGCCGGGCTCAGCCCTGGCGGTTCTTGGCGTTGCCCTTCGGCTTGGTTTTGGGCTTGAAGCCGCCGTCCTTGCCAGCGTCCGTCTTGCCCTTCTTCTTGTTGCCCCAGGGCTTTTCGGCGCCCTTCGCCGGCGGCCTGTCCTCGGTATGGGCGGGCCCATCGCTATAGGCGGCCTTCTTTTCGAACTTGCGCTTCGGCTTGAAGTCGCCGCGGTCGTCATTGCGAGCGGCGTCGTCGGAATAGGGGCGCTTCTTGGCAAAGCCCGGCTTATCCTTGGAGAAGTTCGGCTTGTCCCTCGAGAAACTCGGTTTTTCCTGGCGCTGCTGCGACAGATCCGGCGCACCGGCGAGCGGCTTCACGCGGATGCCCTTCTCCAGCATCTTGTCTTTGCCGATCGCCGACAGGAAGCGTTCGGCGCCTTCGGCGGTCATCTCGACGAAGGTCTCTTCCTGCTGCATGCGGATCGCGCCGATGTCGCGCTTGGTCAGCTTGCCGTGACGGCAGAGCATCGGGATAAGCCAACGCGGCTCCGCACTCTGCTTGCGGCCGACGGACAGCGAGAACCAGCTGCCGTCGCTGAAGTCGGCGCGCTCGGCGCCGAAGTCCTCGCGCGGTGCACGATCATCGCGCGGTGCGCGTTCGTCGCGGCGCGGCTTGGCGCCGACAGCGACTTCGATCAGGTCTTCCGGAGCGGACCGTCCGGAACGGAACTGGCGTACGAAGGCGGCGGCCATCTGCTCGGCACCGTGGCGCTCGATAAGTGCTGCCACGATCGCCTGTTCGTCCTCGCGGATCGGCTCGGCAAAGCTCGTATCGGCAAGCAGGCGCTCGTCGTCACGTTGGCTGACCTCGTCGGCCGACGGCGGGCGTGCCCAGGTCGCGGTAATCCGGCCGCCGTCGAGCAGGCGCTCAGCCTTGCGGCGCTGGTTGACCGGCACGATAAGGGCGCTGACGCCCTTCTGACCGGCGCGTCCGGTGCGGCCGCTGCGGTGAAGCAGCGTCTCGGAGTTGGTTGGCAGATCGGCGTGAATGACCAGTTCCAGGCCCGGTAGGTCGATGCCGCGGGCGGCAACGTCGGTCGCAATGCAGACGCGGGCGCGGCCGTCGCGCATGGCCTGAAGGGCGTGGGTGCGTTCGTTCTGGCTGAGCTCGCCCGAAAGCGCCACCACCGAGAAGCCGCGGTTATTGAAGCGGGCGGTCAGATGGTTGACCGCGGCGCGGGTCGAGCAGAACACGATGGCGTTGCGCGCTTCGTAAAAGCGCAGCACGTTGATGATCGCGTTTTCGCGATCGTTCGGCGCAACGGTGAGCGCGCGGTATTCGATGTCGACATGCTGCTTCTGTTCGGAAGCGGTGCTGATGCGTACGGCGTCGCGCTGGTAGTTCTTGGCAAGCGTTGCGATCGACTTCGGCACGGTCGCCGAGAACATCAGGGTGCGGCGATCGTCCGGGGACTCTTCGAGAATGAATTCGAGGTCTTCGCGGAAGCCGAGGTCGAGCATTTCGTCGGCTTCGTCGAGAACGATGGCGCGCAGCGAAGAAATGTCGAGCGAGTTGCGGCGAATGTGGTCGCAAAGGCGACCGGGCGTGCCGACGACGATGTGGGCGCCGCGTTCCAGCGTGCGCTTCTCGGTGCGCATGTCCATGCCGCCGACACACGAGGCGATCGTCGCGCCGGTCTCACCGTAGAGCCACTCAAGCTCGCGCTTGACCTGAAGCGCCAGTTCGCGCGTCGGTGCGATGGCGAGCGCCAGGGGGGCACCGGCAGGCCCGAAGCGGCGTTCGTCGCCAAGCAGCGTCGGCGCCAGCGCCAGGCCGAAGGCGACCGTCTTGCCGGAACCGGTCTGCGCCGAAACCAGGGCGTCGCGCCCGGCGAGTTCCGGATCGCGCATCGCCTGTTGAACCGGCGTCAATTCGTTGTAACCGCGTTTTGCCAACGCCTCGGCGATCGCAGGCGCGATCCCTTCGAATTCAGTCATATCTTGTCTTTCGGATATCGGTCGTAGAGCCCAGGACGAATGGATCGTCTCGGCGCCAATTGCCGCGGCCAACACGTCGCGGGCCTGTCATGGCGCGCTACATACGCGCTCACGCGGTTCTTGTACAGGGGCGAAGGGTTCAAGGGCCGGGTTCGTCGCTGCGCGCGCCGAACTCGTTGGGCCCCTGATCGCCCGGCCAGAGGCAAAGGGCGATGAAGACGACCGGGCTCAAGACCGGGATAAACAGAGTGAGGGAAAGCAGGCCGGGATAGCCGATATCGTGCAGGCGCTTGATCGCCAGCATGGCGATGGAGGGCAGCGAGACGAGGCTCGAGACGACGAATGCCAGCGTCCAGAGCGCCAGCACCGTCTCATTGCCCTCGTTGGCAACCATCCGGGCGACCATGAAACCGCCGATCAGGAACCAGAACAGCCAGGAGAGAAAGAAGGGCAGGCGGCCGATGCGACCGGAGGGGCTGAAGAACAGCCAGGTCATGCTCGGCTGCGGCCCCTCCGGTGTCATCGCGATCAGTCCCGAAGCAGTTCGTTGATGCCGGTCTTCGAGCGGGTCTTTTCGTCGACGCGCTTGACGATGACGGCGCAATAGAGGTTCGGCGCCGGCTGGCCGTTGCCCATGGTCGAGCCCGAGGGCATCGAACCTGCGACGACGACCGAGTAGGGCGGCACTTCGCCATAGGTCACTTCGCCGGTGGCGCGGTCGACGATCTTGGTCGACTTGCCGATGAAGACGCCCATGCCGAGGACCGAGCCTTCGCGCACGATGCAGCCTTCGACGACTTCCGAGCGGGCGCCGATGAAGCAGTTGTCTTCAATGATCGTCGGGCCGGCCTGCATCGGCTCCAGCACGCCGCCGATGCCGACGCCGCCCGAAAGGTGCACGTTCTTGCCGATCTGGGCGCAGGAGCCGACCGTTGCCCAGGTATCGACCATCGTGCCTTCGCCGACATAGGCGCCGAGATTGACGAAGGAGGGCATCAGGATGGCGTTGGGGGCGATGTAGGCCGAACGGCGCACGACGCAGTTCGGAACGGCGCGGAAGCCGGCCTTCTCGAACTCGTTGACGCTCCAGCCGTCGAACTTCGAGGGCACCTTGTCCCACCAGACCGACTGGCCCGGGCCACCCTTGACGATTTCCATCGGGTTGAGGCGGAAGGAGAGCAGTACGGCCTTCTTCAGCCACTGATTGACCGTCCAGTTACCGTCTTCGCCGCGCTGTGCGACGCGGACCTTGCCGCTGTCGAGCAGGTTCAGCGCCGTCTCGACGGCATCGCGCACCGCGCCGCGCGTTCCGGTGTTGACGGAGTCGCGGTCTTCAAAGGCGGCTTCGATCGTCTGCGACAGGGAGGCGAGGTCGTGGTTCGTCATCGGAATTCCTTAAAGTTCGGCGGTTATCCTGCGAAAGCTCTACTGCATAAATCCGAAAATCGGAATCGATTTAAGGACAAAATTATGCAGCAGATCTAGCTGCTGCAGCGACCTTGACACGTCCTGAGCGGCGGTGGCTGCACGACGTGATCCTGAAAAGTTGAAGGGCTTTTCAGGTCCCTGGAGTGGCCGGGGCTTGGCAAACTGAGGCGAACACGGCACTACAGCGCCGCGTACCCGTTCGGGATACGCAAAGGCCGCCGCAGCGCGCTGATGCGCTTGCGACCTTCATGACCGAGGATTGAGGATAGGACGCGTCTGGACGAGATGCCGATTGTCCGGAACGCGACGGGAAAGACGAGAATATGGCACGCATGAAGAAGCGCGCTCTGCGCCGCAAAGATGGGGTCTGGGATCCGCTGGCCGACAGCTCGCAGAGCCGGCAACGCGCACAGACCGTTCCGGTCACGCCGCAATCGGCTTCGCCTTCCTATCGCCTCGCCTATATCGACGACGATTTTCTCTGCCGCGAGGAACTGCGCCCGATCCGGCTGCAGCTCGAACTCCTGAAGACCGAAATGATGCTGGAAGAGCGCGGCATCAACTCCACCGTCGTCATGTTCGGCGGCGCTCGCATTCCTGAGCCCGGCGGCGACGCCTGGGCGGCGAAGAACGAGACGCAGCGCAAGAACCTCGAAGCCGCCTCGGTCTATTACGAGGAAGCACGCAAGTTCGCGCGGCTCTGCTCCGAGCATTCGGCCAAGCTGCACTACAAGGAATATGTCGTCGTCACCGGCGGTGGGCCGGGCGTGATGGAAGCCGGCAATCGCGGCGCCGATGATGTCGGCGCGCCGTCGATCGGCCTCAACATCGTGCTGCCGCACGAGCAGGCGCCCAATCGCTACGTGACGCCCGAACTGTCGTTCAACTTCCACTATTTCGCCATCCGCAAGATGCACTTCCTGTTGCGCGCCAAGGCCGTCACCGTTTTCCCGGGCGGCTTCGGTACGCTGGACGAGCTCTTCGAGACGATGACGCTGATGCAGACCGGGCGTCTTGCGCTGGTTCCGCTCATTCTCTTCGGGGAAAAATTCTGGCGCTCGATCGTCAATTTCGAGGCGCTTGCCGAATTCGGCACGATCGCGCCGAACGACGTCGATCTGGTCCAGTTCGTCGAAACGGCCGATGAAGCCTGGGATATCATTTCCCGCTTCTATGAAACGGTCGACCCGAAGTCCGTTCCGATGGCAAACGGCCGCCGCTGATCGCAGCGGTCCAAAAAAAGCGCATAGCCCCTCGCTGGGGGAGCAAGGGGCTATGGGCTAGGCAGGAGCCTTTCCACCGGGCGGTGGGGAGAGAGAAGAGCTCCCGTCAGATCTTTTTGGTGAAGTCGGCCGCGTCTATGACGCCGTCGCCATTCTTGTCGCGCCGCTTGAACATGGCTTCCGCGGCGCTTGAAACTTCGCTGGCGCTCAAGGAACCGTTGCCGTCGGCATCGACACGCTTGAAGGCCTTCGGGCGCAGCCCAGGCAGCATGGCCGGGCGGGCTTCCCTCAGCTTGGCAAGGGCGGTCTCGCGCTCCGTGCCGGTCTTGGCCTTGGCTTCCTTCCAGGTCTTGCGCGCCTCACGGAAGGCCTCGCGCTTGACCTTCATTTCTTCGGCGCTGATCTGCCCGTCGCCATTGGTATCGAAGGTTTTGAAGTTGTCGGAGATCCGCGCCTGGAACTCGGTGAGCGAAACCTTCTGGTCCTTGTTGGTGTCGAGGCGCTCTATCATGCGCTGGCCGCGCTGCTCGGGCGTCATCTTTTCGCGGGCAGCAAAGGAGGGGGAGGCCATTCCGGTGACGGCGACGGAGAGTGCAGCCACGCCGAGGATCAGGGTCTTGTTCGGCATCATGCGTCCTTTCGATCGGTTGTTTCTGATCGCAAGGATAGACGCGGGTGCAGCCGACGCCAGTTAAACTTTGGTAATTTAAGTCATTGGCCGAAAAGGGGTTTTTCGGCGGCAGAATTGTGTCGCAGCGGGCGGGACGCCGTCTTTGCGGCGTCCGCCAGCGCCACTCTAGAGATCTGTGAGGAGGCTCCGCAGGAAGCCGGTGAGGTCTTCCGTCACGTAGTCGATCTGCTCGTCGGTGTCGTTCGACTTTTCCCACGATTCCGCAAAGGTGTATTCGAGGTTCTGCGGCACCAGCAGCACCGTCTTCATGCCCAGCGCCTTCGGCACGAGGAGATTGCGCGGCAGGTCCTCGAACATCACGGCATTGCGGGTATCGACCCGGTGCAGGCTCATGAACTTGTCATAGGTCTCGCCCGCGGGCTTCGGCACGAAGTCGGCGGCGACGATATCGAAGATGTCGTCGAAATGGTCGAGGATCCCGAGCGCCCGGGCCGTCATCTGCGCATGGGCAACGCTGCCATTGGTGAAGATGAACTTGCGGCCGGGAAGCGACTTGATCGCTTCGCCGAGCGCCGGGTCGGCCGGAACGATCGAATAGTCGATCGCATGGGCCTGCTCGAGGAACTCGTTCGGGTCGATGCCGTGATGGACCATCAGGCCTTTGAGCGTCGTGCCATGGTCGCGGTAATAGTCCTTCTGCAGCTTCTTGGCGTCGGCCGGATCGAGCGACAAAAGCTTCGCCACATAGGCCGTCATGTTGCGGTCGATCTGCGCAAACAGGTTGACGTGGTGGGGATAGAGCGTGTTGTCGAGGTCGAAGACCCAGTCGGTGACATGGGCGAACTCGGAGCGGGTCGGCAGGCGGGCGAGCTTTTTCATGACCGCCTTATGACACGACCGACCGTGGCGGCAAACGGGAAAATGGCGATGCGGGGCCGGGCGTAATGCTGTCGCATAGATTAGCGCTTTGAATTGGCGGTTGTGCGTGGCATCTTCCGGCTCGCGCGGTTTTTGGCTCGGGGATGCGGATGCCAATGTCGAACGAAGTATTCTATCTGCTCTTTCTGTTCGGATTTTACACGTTCACCGTCGTTACCTATTTCGCGCTTGGCTATGGCATCACATGGCTCAACGAGCGCAATCCCGAGCGAAAGATCCAGAAGGGACGCGGTTCCGACAAGCGCCGCAGCGCCGAGATCCGCCAGAGCCTCAAATCGATGTTCAGCGCCTGCCTGCCGCTGACGATCGGACTCTACGCCCAGCAGAAGGGCTGGGCGCCGGCGCCCTGGACGCTTACCTGGTGGAACGCCCTGCCGCTCTTCGTGCTCAGCATGATCCTCTACGATGCCTGGTTCTATTTCATGCACCGGCTGCTGCACACCAAGTGGCTCTATCCGCTGCATGCCCTGCATCATAAAAGCGTGGCGCCGACGATCTGGAGCACCTATTCCGAGGACGTCTTCGACAACTTCCTGCTTCAGAGCTTTTCGGCCGTCGTCGTTTTCGTCGTGCCGTTTCCGCCGCTGGTGCTCATCGCCCATCGGCTGTTCGAACATTTCAACGGCATGATCGGCCATTGCGGCTTCGAGTATTTTGCCGCCTCCACCGCGCGCTACCCGTCTCCGCTGCTGTGCACGACGTTTCATGATCAGCACCATTCGGGCTTCAGATACAATTACGCCAACTATTTCTCCTTCTGGGACCGTGTGCTCGGAACGCTCGCGCCGAACTACGATCAGCGGGTAAAGACCTTCGAGGACGAGGCGCCCCGGATCACGATCAGCGAGGGCACGGAGCTCGCAGAGGCGCGGGAAAGGGCGGACTAGCAACCGGTCCGTTAGGTGGTCCTTGGCAACGAGCCGGCCTGCATGCTAGCTCGAAACGATGGAAACCTGGGTCCTCATCACCATCGCCGCGGCCTTCCTTCAGAACGTCCGCTCCGCAATGCAGAAACACTTGAAAGGCGTCATGGGCACGACGGGCGCGACCTTCGTGCGCTTCGGCTTCGGCCTGCCGTTCGCCTTCCTCTATCTCGTTGTGCTCTGGCAGGTGGTGGGCCGTCCGCTTCCGGTGCCGAACGGCACTTTTTTCCTCTGGGCAGTGATCGGGGGGCTGGCGCAGATCGCCGCAACCTTCCTGCTCGTCCATCTCTTCTCCTTCCGCAACTTCGCCGTCGGCACCGCCTATTCGCGCACGGAACCGGCGCAGGCAGCGCTTTTCGGCCTGATTTTCCTCGGCGAAAAGGCGAGCGAGGGCACGCTGGTGGCAATCGCCATCTCGGTCGTCGGCGTGATGCTGATTTCGGTGGCGCGCACGACCCTGAGTGCGCGCACGCTGGTGACCTCGGTATTCTCGCGCACGGCCGGCATCGGCTTGCTGTCCGGCACCTTCTTCGGCCTTTCGGCCGTCGCCTACCGTTCGGCGTCGCTGGCTCTGGCGCCGAGCCTGCCAGCACCCGACTACATGATGCAGGCAAGCTTCACGCTCGGCTTCGTCATCCTCTTGCAGACCGTGGTCATGCTGATCTGGATCGTGCTGCGCGAACGCGACGAGCTGCCGCGCATCGCGGCTGCCTGGAAGCCGGCCTTTGTCGTCGGTTTCGTCGGCGCGTCTGCCTCCTTCGGCTGGTTCATGGCGATGACCCTGCAGCAGGCGGCCGTCGTCAAGGTCGTCGCCCAGGTGGAAATGCTCTTCACCTTCGCCTCGTCCTTTTTCATCTTCCGCGAATGGATCAACAGACTGGAGCTATTGGGTTGCCTGCTGATCGTGCTCGGTGTCGTCATGCTGGTGCTGATCTGAAAAATAGACGCCCGAAAACCGGCGTCTCCCGAGCCGTGGTCATGCTAGAACCGCGGCATGTTGTTCGATCTTCCCTCCGATGAAACGCTCTACGACGCCTTGATGGCTCGCAGCAGCGAATACGAAGGTTCGGCCTTCGTCTGCGTCAAGACAACAGGCGTCTTCTGCCGCCTGTCCTGCCCGGCCCGCAAGCCGAAGCGGGAAAACACGATCTTCGTCGGCTCGATCGGCACCTGCCTGGAGACGGGTTTCCGTCCCTGCCAGCGCTGCCGGCCGCTTGCCACGTTCGGCGCCAAGGATCCGCTCGTCCAGGAGCTTCTGCAGGCGCTGGAAGCAGCACCGGAGCGCCGTTGGAGCGAGGACGACATCGTGCGCCGCGGGCTTGATCCCTCGACCGTCCGGCGTGCCTTCAAGCGCGCGCTCGGCATCACCTTCCTCGATCTCGCGCGCCATCGTCGCCTTGGGCTCGCCGCCCGCCAGCTCGCCGACGGTGGTCGGGTGATCGACGCCCAGCTCGAGGCCGGCTACGAGTCGCCGAGCGGGTTTCGCGCAGCCTTCCAGCGCCTGCTCGGCGATGCGCCGGCGGCAGCCCAGGGGAGGGTGCTGCTCTCGTCCGACTGGATCGAAACGCCGATCGGGCCGATGGTCGCGGTTGCCGATGCGACGCACCTCCATTTGCTGGAGTTCCACGAACGCAAGGCGCTGCCGACGGAGCTGGAGGCGTTGAAGCGCGCGACGCGCTCGGCGATCGTCCCCGGCCGGACGGCGCCGATCGATCAGATCGAAGGCGAGTTGAAGAGCTATTTCGCCGGCGAGGCGGGCGGATTTCAAACTCCGCTTGCGCCCGGGGGAACGCCCTTCGAGCGCAACGTCTGGGCGAAGCTCGTGAAGATTCCCGCCGGCGGGACACGTTCCTATGGTGACATTGCCCGCGAGGTCGCTACGATCCAGTCCGCACGTGCGGTCGCCAAGGCCAACGGTTCCAACCGGATCGCCATCGTCATTCCGTGCCACCGTTGCATCGGCGCGGATGGTTCATTGACCGGTTACGGTGGCGGGCTCTGGCGGAAACAGTGGCTGCTTCGGCACGAGGCGAAAATGAAACCAGTCAGCCTGTTGGTGGAGGAAACACAATGAACCAGAAGGAAAAGGCGCTCGCCTTCGCCGCCCTGCATAAGAAGGGTGACCCGGTAGTGCTCTACAACATCTGGGACGCCGGCAGCGCCAAGGCCGTGGCAGAGGCCGGTGCCAAGGCGCTTGCGACCGGAAGCTGGTCGGTGGCGGCCGCCCACGGCTTCGGGGACGGCGAGAAGGTGCCTCTGGCCTGGCTTGCCGATATCGCACGCCTGATCGTGGCGAGCACCGACCTGCCCGTCAGCATCGATTTCGAAGGCGCCTACTCCGACGACGCGGCGACCGGTGCCGCCAATGTCTCGCGCATCCTCGACGTCGGCGCCATCGGCATCAACTTCGAGGACCAGATCGTCGGCAAGGGCGGCGTGCACCCGGTCGAAAAGCAGGCGGAGCGCATCCGCGCCATCCGCGAGATGGCTGACCGGCGCGGCATCCCCCTGTTCATCAATGCCCGCACCGATCTCTTCCTGCAGGAGGGTGACGAGAGCCGGCATGCCGGCCTCGTCGACGAGGCGATCGCCCGCGGCAAGGCCTATGCCGAAGCGGGCGCCAGCGGCTTCTTCGTACCGTGGCTGGTGGACGAGGCGCTGATCGCCAAGGTCTGCGCCGCCTCGATCCTGCCCGTCAACATCATGATGCGCCCGGCCGCACCCGACCTGAAGACGCTCGCCCGCGCCGGCGTGTCACGCGTCAGCTACGGCCCGGGCCCATACCGCGTGATGATGGAAGAATTGAAAGCCGCGGCGACCGAGGTTTACAACGGCTGATCGGATTTCGCCCGCTAAAACGAAAAGCGGGAGAGGGCCGAGGCCTTCTCCCGCTTTCTTGTTGGTTGCGAACGAGTTCAGTCCGATCAGGGCACGATCAGCGTGCCGGCGCCGCGCTCGGTGAAGATTTCGAGCAGCACCGAATGGGCCGTCTTGCCGTTGAGGATGACGACGCCCTGAACGCCCGCCTTGATTGCGTCGATGCAGGTCTCGACCTTCGGGATCATCCCGCCGGAAATCGTGCCGTCGGCGATCAGCGCGCGGGCCTGGGATACTGAGAGTTCCTTGATCAGGTTGCCCTGCTTGTCGAGCACGCCGGGAACGTCCGTCAGGAACAGCAGGCGCGTGGCGTTCAGCGCACCGGCGATGGCGCCGGCGAAGGTGTCGGCGTTGATGTTGTAGGTGTGGCCGTCACGGCCGGGCGCGACCGGCGCGATGACCGGGATCATTTCCGAGCGGGCGAGCAGGTCGATCAGCGTGCGGTCGACTTCGACCACTTCGCCGACGAAACCGAGATCGAGCACGCGCTCGATATTGCTATCCGGATCCTTGACGGTCTTGCGTGCCTTTTCGGCGAAGACCATGTTGCCGTCCTTGCCGCAAAGGCCGATCGCCCATTCACCCGTCTGGTTGATGAGCGCGACGATCTCCTTGTTGATCGAGCCGGCGAGCACCATCTCGACGATCTCGACCGTCTTTTCGTCGGTGACGCGCAGGCCGCCTTCGAACTTCGATTCGATGCCCATCTTCGTCAGCATGGCGCCGATCTGCGGGCCGCCGCCATGCACGACGATCGGGTTGACGCCCGACTGCTTCAAAAGCGCGATGTCGCTTGCAAAAGCGCGACCGAGCTCGCTGTTACCCATGGCGTGGCCGCCATATTTGACGACGATCGTCTTGTTCTCGTAGCGCTGCATGTAGGGCAGGGCCTGGGTGAGCAGGCGTGCCTGGATTTCACTTTCATTGGCGGACATGGCGGACCCTCGAAAAATACCGGCTGCTGTTTAGCGCAAGTTCCGGATCGATGGAATGATCGGAGAGCAACATAAAGGCCGAATGACGATACGGCTGGTTCAAAGTGAACTGCGCCCTATCTCTGGAGAGATGAGGCTTCGGGGCGGGTTCTATGATCGATGAGGATATAGCCGGCCTGCTTGGCCGCGTTTCGCTCGGCGATCGCGACGCCTTCGCCGAACTGTATCGGCAGACCAGTCCGAAACTCTTCGGCATCTGCCTGCGTATTCTTGGCAATCGGGGCGAGGCGGAAGAAGCGCTGCAGGAAATCTACGTCAAGATTTGGCAGCGGGCCGGCCGGTTTTCGCAAGGACAGGCGGCTGCGGGTTCCTGGCTGGCGGCAATAGCGCGTAATCAGGCCATCGACTTCATCCGGGCGCGCAAACCGGCTGCCAATGTGATTGACGAAGCCTACGATTTGGCTGATCCTGCTGCCGATCCGGAAAAGTTGGCAGTCGTGAGAGCAGAAGGCAGGCGGATCGACGCGTGCATGGAGGAGCTTGAAGAAGACCGCGCGGAAGCGGTACGGCGCGCCTACGTCGAGGGCCTGAGCTACCAGGAACTGGCTGACGTCTTCGCGGTGCCGCTGAACACTATGCGGACTTGGTTGAGGCGCAGTCTCCTGAAGTTGCGAGAGTGTATGGAGCGATGACGACACCAACCCCAGAGGGCCGGGACTTTCGCCGCGACGAGGTGATCGCGGGCGAGTATGTGCTCGGCGTGTTGTCTGCCGACGATCGCCGCAAGGTCGAGGCCCGGCTTGCTTCCGATCGCAACTTTGCCGCCATGGTCGACCGCTGGCAGAGCAACCTTTCCTCCTTCGACGACGCCTATGATCCGGTGGTGCCCCCACCCAGGACGTTCTCCGCGATCGAACGGCAGCTTTTCGATACGTTGCGGTCGGAACCTGTACGGTCCCGCGGGCTCTGGCACTCGCTGGCGCTCTGGCGAGGACTGGCGCTTGCCTCGTTCGCCGCGCTGCTGGTGATGGGCGCCTCCATGGCCGGCCTGTTCGAGACGCGGTCGACCGGTGCCTCGCTTGTTGCCGAACTCTCGGGGAAAGGCAGCGCCATCGATCTCGTCGCCCGCTTCGACCGGGCATCGGGCCGCTTGCAGGTAACGCCGGTGGCCGCCAGCCAGGCGGAACAGAAATCCCTCGAACTTTGGCTGATCAACGGCAGCAATCCGGCAATCTCGCTCGGTGTCCTGCCGCAGACCGGGGAGGGCGAAATCGCCGTGCCGTCGACCTTCCGCTCGCGGATCTCCGCCGGCTCGGTTCTTGCCGTCAGCGTCGAGCCGCTCGGCGGTTCGCCGACCGGCGTGGCCACCGGACCGATCATCGCGCTCGGCAAGGCGCGAAACCTCTGAGCGCGTAATCTCGATAAATACCCTTATTTATCAATCGACAACTTTCCTGAAAATTCCTGAAACTCTTTCTCTCGTCCTTCCGTTGCTTGTCTTGTTCCCCCGCAGGGAACGGCAGCTTCGGCGGGCGGCCCATGCGCCGCCTCCCTCAACAGGAAGGAAGAGAAGATGTTCACGTCTGCCATCCGCTTGGTCGCAGCAGCGTCCGTCCTCGCAGCAAGTGCCTTCGTCGCCCATGCCGAAAATCCGATGGTCGGCGGCGCGCCGATGTATGCGGAGAAAAACATCGTCGAGAACGCCGTTAATTCCAAGGATCACACCACGCTGGTCGCGGACGTAAAGGCGGCCGGGCTGGTGAAGACGCTGGAGGGCAAGGGGCCGTTCACGGTGTTTGCGCCGACGAATGCCGCCTTTGACACACTGCCGGCCGGTACCGTCGACACGCTTCTGAAGCCGGAGAACAAGGACAAGCTCGCCAAGGTCCTGACCTGCCATGTCGTTGCCGCCGACGCGATGTCGGCGGCGATTGCCGAGATGATCAAGAAGGACGGCGGCGAGCATGACGTCAAAACGGTCGGCGGCTGTGTGCTGAAAGCCAGGGAAGACGGCGGCAAGCTGATGCTGACCGATGAAACCGGCGGTACGGCGACGGTAACGATCGCCGACGTCAAGCAGTCGAACGGCGTCATCCATGTGATCGACAAGGTGCTCCTGCCGAAAGGCTGAGTTCGGCGGCGCCGGGTCGCTGCCGGCGGCCTGGCGCTTGCCATCGGTCGTATGACCGATGGCCTTTCACCGCGTCACGATGCTTTGAACGGCATTGTTTTGCAGCGGGTGTGTCCGGGCGGTATCGTCTATCGCGACATCCGACAAATCGACAACTTACAGCGCACCGCGCGAATGATCGTGACGCGCTTTAGGCCAAGTGGGAGGTTAGCATGATCAGCCGGCGCGTCTTCCTGATGGCAGGCACGGCATTGGCCGCAGCATTCGCGTTGCGCGGGCTCACGCCGCTTGCATGGGCAGCGGGAATGGAGCCCTTCGAGGTCGTCAAATCTGATGCCGAATGGCGGGCAGCCCTCACCGACGACCAGTACCGGATCCTTCGGCACGAGGACACGGAGCGTCCCTTTACAAGCGCGCTTAACCACGAGAAGCGCAAGGGCACCTTCCAATGCGCCGGTTGTGCATTGCCGCTCTATTCGTCCGAGGCGAAGTATGACAGTGGCACGGGCTGGCCGAGCTTCTGGCAATCGCTCCCCAATGCCGTGGCGACACGGGAAGACAATTCGCTGCTCATGACCCGTACGGAATGCCATTGCCGCCGTTGCGGCGGCCATCTCGGTCACATCTTCGACGATGGCCCGCCACCGACCGGCAAGCGCCATTGCATCAATGGCCTGGCGCTCGCCTTCGTGCTGTCTCGATAAGCCAGCCGGACGATTAGGCGCCGGCGGGCGGTGCAGCCGGTGTTGTGCCGGAGAGCGCTGCCTGCAGCTTCTGCTCCTGTTCGGGCGAAAGCGACGTTTTCAGCACGCGGCCGCGCAGGTCGGGGAATTCGGCGAGAACCTTTTCCGGCTGAACCTTGCGCACCAGGATGAACAGAGCGGAGGAATTGTTCGGGATGGTGTTGCCGAGCGACTTGATGAATTCGTCGTCGATACCGTAGTCGCTGAGCGAGCCCGAGAGGGCGCCGGCACCCGCGCCGAGCGCACCGCCGATTGCAAAGCCTGCCAGCGGATTGAGGAACAGGAGGCCGACCAGGCCGCCCCAGAGCGAGCCGGAGAGCAGGCCCGAGGTGGCGCCGACGGCGGTCAGGTTGAGGCTCTGCTTGAGGTGGACCTTGCCTTCGGTGTCGCGCACGACGACCACCGCATCCTCGAGGTCGATCAGATATTCCTTCTTCAGCCCGGCGAGCCGGACCAGAACCCTGTCAGCCTCCTCGGGGGAATCGAACCCGACAACGATCAAATCGGACATGTCTCACTCCTATCTCTGGCCGCGCCACCGTTCTGGACGCAACGCAGAGATAGAGCGGATTGCATGTCGGGGTAGTGACAGAGATCAAAGACATCGATTTCGCATGGGCGGGTGCTTGCAGCGCGATGCCGGACGCCCTGAAGCCCCCTTTAGCGCGCGATCGCGATGCCGATTGCCGCCCGCAGCTCGTCGAGCCCTTCGCCCTTCTCCGAGGAGGTCGCAAGGACTTCCGGGAAGGCGGCGGGATGCTTCTTGATCTTTTCGAGCGTCTCGGCGATCAGCCGCGGCACGCCGGCGGCCTTGATCTTGTCGGTCTTGGTCAGCACGAGCTGATAGGAGACGGCTGCCTTGTCGAGCAGGTCGAGCACCTCGTCGTCGTTCTTCTTGATGCCGTGGCGGCTGTCGATCAGCACATAGACGCGCTTCAGCGTCGAGCGGCCGCGCAGGTAGTCGAAGACCAGTTTTGTCCAGGCATCGACCTGTTCCTTCGGCGCCTGGGCATAGCCGTAGCCGGGCATGTCGACGAGCGCCATCGGCGGCAGGTCGTCGGCCTCGCCGGAAAATCCATCCGGTACGAAGTAGTTGAGTTCCTGCGTGCGGCCCGGGGTGTTGGAGGTTCTTGCCAGACCCTTGTGGCCGACCAGGGCGTTGATCAACGACGACTTGCCGACGTTCGAGCGACCGGCAAAGGCAATCTCGGCCGGTCCTTCCGGCGGCAGGAATTTCATGGCGGGGACGCCGCGAATGAAAATCCACGGCCGGCCGAACAACGGCTTGTCGTCTTTGGGTCTGGTATCGGCCATCGGCGGTCGGTCCTTCATCGAGAAAGTCCTTGGCTTCAAGGTTTTGGCCGTGGATGTCAAGGCGTCGGCGTGCGGACCGGCCGTGTGGGGATGGTTTGCGTCCGCCGGAATTCGTTGAGCAGGTAGGCCAGCAGCGCCAGGAGAATGAAGGTGCCGCCGACGATCGTCCGGCTGCTCGGCACCTCGCCATGGATGATCGCGACCCAGAGCGGCCCCAGCACCGTTTCCGCCGTCCCGAGCAGCGCGGCCAGCGCCGAGGGCACCAGCCGGGCACCGGTCACGAAGAGCGCCATGCCAAGCCCGAGGTTGAAGGCGCCGAAGACGAAGAGCAGCGCGAGCTCGCCTCCAGTCACCGCCAGGCCCGAGGACTGACTGGCGGCAATGCCGCTTGCGGCAAAGCAGCCGAAGCAGGTCGCCGGCGTCATGCGCACATGCGGGTATCGGCGGGTAATGACGGTTGCCAGCGCGAAGACGACGGGGATCAGCAGCGCCAGCGCATCGCCGACCGGTGACATTGTTCCCGTCAGGCTTTCCGAGACCATGATCCCGACGCCGAAGATGACGGCGGTGATCGCGCCCCAGGTGAAGCGCGAGACCCGCTCGCGAAACAGCACCCAGCTCATCAGCGCCGCAAACAGCGGCACCCCGGCGCCGAGCAGAACGACATTGGCGATCGTCGTGTAGGAGATCGCAATGATGAAGGAGGTCGAGGCGATGGTGAAACAGAGCCCGACGGCGATGCCCGGCCAGCCCATGCCCTTGAACAGCGCCACCGTGCCGCGCGGTCCGTCACGCACCAGCATGAAGGCGAGCAGGAACAGGCCGGCAAACAGGCAGCGCCAGAAGACGATCGTCCAGCTGTCGGAAATGTGCAGGAACCGCGCAATCGCGCCGCCAAAGCTCCAGAAGAAGGCCGAGCCGAAGACGAGCAGGGCGCCAAGCTTCTCGCTGGCGGCGAACGGGGCGGAGGTGGCCGACGGATCGGTCATGACAAATTGTCCTGGAGCAGGGGCGCGCTGATTTCAATAACGCCAGATGCCCGGACCGCACGTCCGCGTCAACGCCATCCGCGTGTCGCGCCGCGGCGTGGAAACAAAAAAAGCCCCGGACCGAAGTCCGGGGCTCTGCGATTGTGCTACCGGCTGGCGTCATTCCGCCGGTTTGGGCTTCTTCGAGAACAGGCCCTTGAGATTGTCGAAGAGCTCGATCTTCACGCCCTGGCGCTTCATGATGATCGACTGCTGCAGCACCGAAAGCGTGTTGTTCCAGGCCCAGTAGATCACGAGACCGGCCGGGAAGGAGGCCAGCATGAAGGTGAAGACCACGGGCATCCAGGTGAACAGCATCGCCTGGGTCGGATCCGGCGGCGTCGGGTTCATGCGCATCTGCACGAACATGGTAACGCCCATGATCAGCGGCCAGACGCCGAGGTGCAGGAAGGCCGGACCGTCGAACGGCAAGAGGCCGAAGAGGTTGACGATCGTCGTCGGATCGGGCGCCGAAAGGTCGTGGATCCAACCGAAGAACGGCGCGTGGCGCATCTCGATGGTGATGTAGATCACCTTGTAGAGCGCGAAGAACACCGGGATCTGGATGAGGATCGGCCAGCAGCCGGCGAGCGGGTTGATCTTCTCTTCCTTGTAGAGCTGCATCATCGCCTGCTGCAGCCCCATGCGGTCGTCGCCGAACTTCTTCTTCAGTTCCTCCATCTTCGGCTGAACCTTCTTCATGTTCGCCATCGATGCGTACTGCTTGTTGGCAAGCGGGAAGAACAGACCCTTGACGACGATCGTGGTGATCAGGATCGCGATGCCGAAGTTGCCGAACAGACGGAAGAAGAAATCCATCATTTTGAACATCGGCTTGGTGATGAAGTAGAACCAGCCCCAGTCGATCAGCTTGTCGAAGTTGGGGATCGAGTAGGCCACTTCATAGTTGTCGACGACAGGAACTTCCTTGGCGCCGGCAAAGACGAGGTTCTTGATTTCCGAGGACTGACCGGGCGCGACCGTGATCGCGTCGCTCATGTAGTCGCTCTGGTAGCGCGCGCGACCGTCGGTGAAGTGCGTGAAGCGCGTGTCGTAGGGGGTTGCCTGCGGCGGAACGATCGCTGCTGCCCAGTACTTGTCAGTAATGCCGAGCCAGCCGCCGGTTGCCTTGCCCGGCTCGACCGACTTTTCGTCCTCGATCTTGCCGTACTTCAGTTCCTGCAAGCCATGCTCGCCGAGCACGCCGATGAAGCCTTCATGAAGCACGTAGACGCTCGGCGTCGTCGGCTTGTTGAAGCGGGTCACGCGGCCGTAGGAGGAAAGGCTGAGCGGCTCGGCTGCACCGTTCTTGATGCTGTCGACCACCTGGAACATGTAATGTTCGTCAACCGAGATGGTGCGGTTGAAGGTGATGCCCTTCTCGTTGGTGAAGGTCAGCGTCACCGGGGTCGCCGCGGTCAGCTTGTCGCCGCCCGAAAGCGTCCAGACGGTCTGCGGGCCGGGCACGGTGCCGGTTGCGTCGCTGCCGACATAGCCGATTTCGGCAAAGTAGCCGTCGACCGTTTCGGCCGGGCTGAAGAGGGTGATGACCGGGCTCTTCGGATCGACCGTCTCGCGGTATTCCTTGAGCTTCAGGTCGTCGAAGCGGGCACCGGTCAGGTTGATGGAGCCGGAAAGCGCCGGCGTGTCGATCGCAACGCGGGCCGATTTGGCAATCGCCTGGTCGCGGTTTTCACCGGCGCCCGGGATCGCGCCGCCGCCCGGCAGAGCCTGGCCCGGCGTCGCTTGAGTCGGCGTTGCCGACTGCGATTGCGCCTGCTGGGCCTGCAGCGCTTCCGCAGCGATGCGTTCCTTTTCCATCTTCGGATTGACGTAAAGGAACTGCCAGGCAATGAGGATCAGCACGGACAGGCCAATCGCCACGAAATAGTTGCGGTTTTTTTCCATCATAGTTTCCTGGAACCGGCCGGCGGCCGCTTCTGTTTCGGCTTGTTTTCGATGCGCTCGTGAAGGCCCCGGGTCAAGGCGTCGAAGGGAGCATTCAGGAGTTCGCGTCGGGCGACAATCACATAGTCGTGTCCGGGTTTCATTGCAAACCCGGCGGAAAGCCGCACCGCCTCTTTCAGGCGTCGGCGCATCCGGTTTCGCTCGACGGCATTGCCGTGTTTCTTGGTGACGGTGAAGCCGACGCGGGCTTCGCCTTCCGGATCGTTGCGGTCGAGCACTTCGAGGAGAAACAACGGGCCTCTGCGGCCTTCTCCTGCCCGAACGGCCAAAAACTGCGGACGGCTTTTCAGCCGCCCGACAGTCGTTTTGTCTTTATCTGACGTCATGTGCCCGGACACTGGTTTCGGGCAACTTCGGCTTAAGCCGAAAGACGCTTGCGGCCACGGGCCCGGCGGGCCGAGAGGACCTTCTGGCCACCCTTGGTAGCCATGCGCGAACGGAAGCCGTGGCGACGCTTGCGGACAAGCTTGGACGGTTGGTAGGTACGCTTCATTTATTTAATACCGCGGTGTGCGGCCCTTCTTGGGTTTGCGTGTAGCAAGGAGCGTTTACGTTATCGGACATGGCTCCGCCATTTCGGGCAGGAGGGCTTGACCGGACGTGCGCGGCTTATAAGGGGAATTTTCCCGGAAAGTCAATTGCGGGCGGCGATTCAGTGGCGACAGCACCGCAAAAAGCGCCGGCGCACCCGCCAAAGGCGATCCGTCGGGCCGCGAAAAGGAAGGCCAACTAGCCGAGATTGGTAAATGGAGCCCTAACTGGATCTCCCCAGAATGCCGGTCGAGGGCGACGAGCTTTATTAACCACGCCTATTTTAGGGTCTCTCCGGTGCATATGGGGCGGCGGCATGTCCGATAATCGGAAGCTCTCGTCACTCCGTGGAGGTCGGGATGAAAATACGCGGTAAGATCAATCTAATCGTCGGCATCATGAGCGTGCTGGCGGTTGCGGTGACCGGCATGTCGCTGGTTGCTGTCAGTAAATACAACGAAAAGTTTCACCAGTACGAGAACGTGGCGAAGCGCGCCTTCTACGCGGAACGCCTCAATCGTCTGGTGACCGCGGTCGTCATGGAATCGCGTGGCATCTATGCCGCCCCGACCATCGAGAAGGCCAAGCCCTTTGCCGAGGGCATTCGCAAGAATCTCGACAAGATCGACACGCTGCTCGCCGATTGGCGCCCGCTGATCCCCGCCGACACCAAAGCGTCCTTCGACACGCTGGTCGCCCGTGCCGCGGAATTCAGGACCTTCCGCGTCGAGACGGCGCGGCTTGGCGAAGAAGTTTCACCGCAGGCTGGCAACGAGCAGGGCAATACCGACGCCAATCGCGCCAACCGCAAGGCGTTCCAGGAGCAGATCGACGGCGTCGTCGACATCAACCTGAAGACGCTTGAAGTCGTGACGGCTGACGTTGCCACCTTCGAGCGCAGCGTGATCATCACGATTCTTGCTATCGCCGGCCTTGGCCTCATCGCCGGCATTGGAGCGGCCTTCTACATCGCCACGAACCATTTGAGCCGTCCGATCCTCGAGTTGACCGGCAAGATGAAGCAACTGGCTGGCGGCGATCTCACCGCGGACGTGCCCTTCGTGGGCCGCAAGGACGAGATTGGCGAAATGGCAGAAGCCGTTCAGGTCTTCAAGCAGAACGGCCTGGCCGTACGCGACCTCAACGCGCAGGAAGCGGTACTGCGTGAAAAGAGCGCCGACCTGCAGTCGAGCATCGGCGTCGTTGTTGCGGCCGCTGCCGCCGGTGATTTCACCAAGCGCATCGGCAAGGACTACGAGAACGACGACCTCAACCGCTTTGCTGGCAGCGTCAACGAGCTGGTCGGCAGCGTCGATGCCGGCATCGCCGAAACCCGCCGGGTGATTGCGAGCCTTGCGGCCGGCGACCTGACCCAGAGCATGAACGGCCATTATCAGGGTGCCTTCGCCGAGCTGCAGAAGAACGTCAACGAAACCCTTTCCACGCTGCAAAAGACGCTGCGCGAGGTCCGTGTGACCACCGACTCGATCAACGGCAATTCGTCCGAGCTGCGTTCGGCCGCCGACGATCTGTCGAAGCGGACGGAGCAGCAGGCCGCAGCCCTTGAGGAAACGTCTGCAGCGCTCGACCAGATCACGGTTGCGGTCAAGAGCTCCACCGAGCGGGCGCAGGAAGCGACCGTCATGGTCAACGAAGCCAAGCACAGTGCCGCGCAGTCGGCGGCCGTCGTGCGCAACGCCGTCGACGCCATGGGCCGCATCGAGCAGGCCTCGAGCGAAATCGGTCAGATCACCAACGTGATCGACGAAATCGCCTTCCAGACCAACCTGCTGGCGCTGAACGCCGGCGTCGAGGCAGCCCGTGCCGGCGATGCGGGCAAGGGCTTCGCGGTCGTCGCGCAGGAAGTGCGTGAGCTCGCCCAGCGTGCCGCAAGTGCCGCCAAGGACATCAAGTCGCTGATCTCGAAGTCGGGCAGCGAAGTGGCAACCGGCGTCCGCCTGGTACAGGAGACCGGTTCGGCACTTGGCGAGATCGAGGAACGGGTCCTGAAAATCAACGACCACATCCACTCGATCGCGACGGCCGCGCGCGAACAGTCGACGGGCCTCAGCGAAGTCAGCACTGCCGTCAACCAGATGGACCAGGTGACCCAGCAGAACGCCGCCATGGTGGAAGAGGCGAATGCCGCAACCCACAAGCTCTCCGGCGAAGCCAACAATCTCGCGAGCCTGATCGCCTACTTCAAGGTCGACAATGTTGCCGCCCGGCCGATCGCCGTGGCTCGGGAGACGGCCCAGCCGGTCGCATCGCCCGCCCGGCGCATGATGGGCAACGTCGCCCGCGCGTTTGGCGGCGGCGGCTCCGCTGCGGCGGTTGCCAAGGACGATTGGGAAGAGTTCTGATCGGCGAATTGCCTCGCCAAGTGATTGGAGCCCGCGGTGCCATAAGGTGCCGCGGGCTTTCTGTTTCGTGAGCCTTCCAGGCTTGCCCTCGATCAGGCCGCACGGCTGTCCTTGTCGTCGGCAAGGACCGCCACTCGAACTGTTCCCTGGGTGACTTACACCGATGCCAATTCTGTGCAGGTAGGTCGAGCCGAGGCGGCGGCGCGCCGAAATTTGCTTCGGCGATGCAAGGGGAGAAAAATGGGCGGGACGCGATCCTTTGTCATGATCGACGGCACGAGACGAAGAGACAGCCGCGCCTATGCCGCACCCTCTAAGGTCCGTCTGCGATTGGAAAAACGGTGGCCATCTCCTATTATGCGCCCCAGGCGCGATGCCCCATGGCCCGGATGTTCATACGGGGTCCCAGGCGTTTTGGTTGACGGGCAGGAAAGTTTGTAAGGCATGGCGGAAGAAACACGTCCGGCGATGGCAGGCGAGGCATTGAGAACCAGTGCCGGGTTTTTCCGCGGCCTATCCGGCAAGCTGCTGCTCTTGACCATTGTCTTCGTCATGCTGGCGGAAGTGCTGATCTTCGCGCCGTCGGTTGCCACCATGCGCATTCGCTGGCTCGAGGATCGGCTGAATACGGCAGCCGCTGCTGCCGTCGTCGTCGATGGTCTGCAGAATGTCGAACTGCCGCGCAGCGTCCAGAAGGACACGCTGATGGCGACCGGCACGAAGGCGATCGTCATCCGGCGCAAAGACGCCTCGCGCATGATCGCGCTCACCGACATGCCGCTTGAGATCCAGGGCGAGTACGACGTCGCCAATTCCACAGCCGTCGCAGCCATCCGCGATGCTTTCGATACGCTGCTCTTCGGCGGCGACCGCGTGATCCGCGTCTATGGGCCGCTCGGCGAAAGCGATGCGACGATCGAGCTCCTGATGAAGGATGCGAGCCTGCGCAAGGCCATGCTCGTCTACTCGCGCAACGTCTTTGTCCTGTCGCTGATCATTTCGCTGATCACCGCGGCGCTGATCTTCCTGGCCATCAACCGCATGCTGATTGCGCCGATCCGGCGCATGACGGCCAACATGCAGGAGTTTTCCAACGATCCGGCCGATCCGGCCCGCGTGCTCGTGCCGCCGCAGGGGCACGACGAACTCGCCGTCGCCGGGCAGCATCTCGCCAGCATGCAGCGCGAGCTGCAAAAGACGCTGAAGCAGCAGAAGAGCCTGGCCGAACTCGGGCTCGCCGTGTCGAAGATCAACCACGACATGCGCAACATCCTGTCCTCGGCGCAGTTGATTTCCGACCGCCTGGCCGACGTGGACGACCCGGTGGTCAAGCGCTTCGCGCCGACCCTGCTGCGCACCATCGACCGCGCCGTCGGCTACACCCGCGAGGTCCTGTCCTACGGTCGCACGACCGAGGCCGAGCCGCATCGACGCTTCGTTGCGCTGAAACCGCTGGTCTCCGATGTCGCCGAATTGCTGGCGATCGATCCGCAATCCGGCATCGATTTCCAGATCCAGATGCAGGACGACCTCGAGGTCGACGCCGACAGCGAGCAGCTCTTCCGGGTGGTGCACAACATCTGCCGCAACGCCGTGCAGGCGCTGACCAATCACGAGCCGGAGGATGGCCGCCCACGCACCGTTGCCGTTTCCGCCATGCGCATCGGCAGCGTCGTCACCATTTCCGTGGATGATACCGGGCCCGGCATGCCGCCCAAGGCGCGGGAAAACCTGTTCGCCGCTTTCCGCGGCTCGGCGCGCTCCGGAGGCACGGGGCTTGGGCTGGCGATCGCGCGCGAACTGGTGTTGGCCCATGGCGGCACGATCGCGCTCGTCGAAAAGCCGACGCCGGGCACGCTGTTTCGCATCGAGCTGCCCGACCGGCCGGTGCCGCTCGACGCCTTCCGTTCGAAGTTCCGCCATTAGCGCCGCACATTCACCCTCTTGAGTGTCGAGCCGGAGCCGTTGGTGATTCCATATTTGGGCGGGGTCTGACCGACCACCGCGCGCGGCTCGTCTGGCGCATGGGCGGCGGAGGTGGCACCCTTCAATTATTTTTCGCAGCCAGGTCCTGCGGCGGCACCCCTTACTTTCCAGCGGGTTCAGCGCCGGCGCGGTTGCCTCGGTCCACAGCAAAGCGGGCGTGCCGTCGTAAAAATGAAATTTTTTACAGAACGGCGCTTGCAATCCCCGAAAGGACCCTTTAGAGAACCGCTCACGCAAGCGGTTCGACCGCTTCAGGCAAAAGCACCCGTAGCTCAGCTGGATAGAGCACCAGACTACGAATCTGGGGGTCAGGAGTTCGAATCTCTTCGGGTGCGCCATTCTTTTCAAAGACATAGATGATGTCTAGATCCGGTTCTTCCGGATCGCCACTTGGGTCGCGCGTCGCGACCTTGCGTTTCGCGACGCGCCTCTCACATCCTTCAAGTGTCTTCGTTTGCAGCGTTCCGCGGGCCAGGCTTGCGGCTGGTAAATCGCGGTGCCGCTCCTTCACTGGATCCGAATCGAGCAGTCAGCGGCCCTGAGGGCTCGCGTTCCCTCAATCCGGTAGACCGATCAGGACTGGCCCAGGCTGTAGCCCTTCTCGACGAGCCAGGCATCGTGAAGCCACTTTTCCGTTCCGCGGCGTCCGGGAAAGCTGATCCAGTGAATGTCGCGCTCGAAGACCATGACCTTGCGGTCCGCGCCGACGATGACCCACATCCAGAGGCCGTCGGCCTGGTTGCGCATCTTGACCTTCATGCCCGTGAGGGTCAGGTCCTCGGTGCGTCCCTTGCGGGCAACCCGTAGCGGCTCGTCATGCGGGTCGATCCAGCTGATCCTCATTCCCGGCAGAAGGTCCGGCGCCGCTTTACGCAGGAAGTCCATGGCGATTGCCTGCGCTTCCTCGCGTGTCGGCAACGGGTGGCGGACTAGGTCCAGATCGATCCGGGCAAAACCCTTGAGGCGGCCGTCGTCGGCGATGACAGTGCTGAAGTGCTCGCCGCCGAGGGCGGCGTTGCGTCCGTCGGCGCGCTCGTAGCGGACGAGTTCCGCAGCTTCACCATCGACGACGGCGGTTCGGCGGCCCGCCTCGCGGTAACCGGCGGGCATGAAGGCGCCGATGGTGGCGGCTGTGGGGTGGGCGCTGCCGGTCGCGGCTGGCGTTGCCTTAGTCTCTGCCAGGGCCATGTTTGCGGTTGCCGTGACGGCGACAAGGCCGAGGGCGGCAAGGACCGCGAGAGGGCATCTATGCGGCATGTCCAGAGCTCCTTTTGTCTGGTTTGGGGGGGCGGAAGGTGGTCATGAGATCGAGCCCTGCGATCGCGGATCGCCAAGGAGAGCGCTCAAGAAGCTGACGCTGCCGACAACGGAAGCGGAGTCGGCGCGGGCCGAGCCAGTAGGGCAAGTGAACCTATTAGCGTAACCTGACGTCAAGTGTAGATTAAGCATATGCCAAATCCAATTGGTGCCGCGCTTACTTTTGCCGCGCCTCGGAGATCAGCCCGTGCATGCGGGCGATGTTGTTTTCGAGGTCCCGTTTGAATGCAGAGAGTTCGTCGAGTTGGGCGTTCGTCTTGTCGAGTTGGGCTTGCAGGATTTCCAGCACGCGCTCCTTGCCCCGGATGCCGCTTGCATCCTCGAAATAGAGGTCGATGACAGCGGCGATCTCGTCGAGGCTGAGACCGAGACGTTTCAGCGCCGCGATCTTCTCCAGTCGTTTCGCGGCGGTCTCGTCATAGTATCGGTAGCCGGCCCCTTCGCGCTCGGCCGGCTTCACCAGGCCCAGCCGCTCGTAGTAATGGATCGTGCGGTGGCTGACGCCGGCCCGTTCCGACAGTTCCCCAATTTGCATGAGCGACGACAATCCGGCACCTATCTAAAGCTGACGTTGGGTGTAGATTTAGAAGGCAATCTACCATTCGTCAATGGCTGTCGTGCCGCTTGTTTCGCGCGCGTCAGCGGGAGCTCCGGCAACGCTGACCCTCGAAAGGATTAGGAGACAATAATATATGTTAGTATATAATGATTTACACTGCTCGCGCGCGGTGTCGCGGCGGCAATGAGCCGGGCTGCAACGATCAAGAATCCGATCACGAAAGCGCGGGCGGGTTCACGATCTTTTGACGCCGAAGTGTGAAAATCGGTCCCTCGGCTTCCTATATGAAGGAGGAAGGGGCCGCTGAAGAAAGGAGGTGCCGATGTATCGCTATATGATGAAAGAACTGCTGGTGATTGTTGCTGGCCTTTCGGTTTGTGCCTTCATGATCCTGTTCTTCCTGATCCATTCGACGCCCAACCTCTGACGGTCGCCGAAACGCGCATCTTGAGCGCTTGAACGCCGGCATCAATGCCGTTGCGCCAGGATTTCCATAGTGCGCCGATCCTTCTCTCCCGCGAAATAGCGCGCAAGCGCCGCTCCGAACGGCCCCCCGTCTTTCTCGACCTCGGCAAACAGGGTCATCGATGACCGGAACTTCATGTCATCGGGGCTGGAGAAAATGTCGTGGGCCGATCTGCCCGTAACCGCATTGGTCCGCTCGGTGCATTCGCGCAGCCTGGGGCCGAGCACCGGATGGGCGAGATAGGCCGACGCTTCGCCGAGCCCGGATATCGCATAGCGCTCTGCCATTGCCGAATGGCCAAGGCCAGCAAGCTGCGGAAAGACGAACCACATCCAGTGCGTTCGCTTTTGGCCGTGCGCGAGTTCATCGAGGACCGCGGCATAGACGCGGTCCTGTGCGGTGACGAACCGCTGCAGATCGAAGGGATCGCTCATGTCGCTGCCCCCTTGGTCGCCCCGTCGGTGAGGCGTCAGTTACCAGCGATCATGAACATGAACCTTCACCAGCCGCGCGTAAACCGCGGCAATCGCCGCCTTGGTCTCGTCGTCGATGGCGGCAAGCGCGCTGGCAGCGGCGTTGGATTGCGCCTGAGCCTCATTGCGGGCGCCCGGGATCACCACGGAGACCGCCTGCTGCTCGAGGATCCAGCGGAGCGCAAACTGCGCCATCGGCACGCCCTCGGGCACCAGCGGGCGAAGCTGCTCGACGGCTTCCAGCGCCGCCTCGAACGGCACACCGGCAAAAGTCTCGCCGACATCGAAGGCTTCGCCATGGCGGTTGAAGTTGCGGTGGTCGTCGGCTGCGAATGCGGTATCCTTGCTGATCTTGCCGGAAAGCAGCCCCGAGGCGAGCGGCACGCGCACGATGACGCCAACATTCTTTTTCTGCGCTTCCGCGAAGAACAGCTCGTGCGGACGCTGGCGGAAGATGTTGTAGATGATCTGCACGCTCGCAACGCCGGGATATCCGATCGCCTTCAGCGCTTCCTCTACTTTTTCGACTGAGACGCCATAGTGGCGGATCTTGCCCTTGGCAACGAGCCGGTCGAGCGCGCCGAACAGTTCCGGCCTATAGTAGACCTCGGTCGGCGGGCAATGTAGCTGCACCAGATCGAGCGTCTCGACGCCGAGATTTGAAAGGCTGCGGTCAATGAAGGCCTCGATGTTTTCGCCAGTATAGCCTTCGGTAACATGCGGGCTCAGCCGGCGGCCGGCTTTGGTTGCGACGAAGGGCTTGTCGCCCCCGCGCTCCTTCAACACCGCTGCAATGATCTTTTCGGAGCGGCCGTCGCCATAGACATCGGCGGTGTCAACGAAGGTGACGCCAGCATCGAGCGCGGCATTGAGCGCGCGCTTGCCGTCTGCCTCGCTGACATCGCCCCAGGAGCCGCCAATTTGCCAGGCGCCGAAGCCGATTTCGGATATGGTTGCGCCGGTCTTGCCAAGAACTCTCGTCTTCATCGTGCTGTCTCCTGTTTGTGCGTCGCGGATCATACGCTGGCTGGGGCGCTTCTAATATGACTGTTCGGATCGAGTAAATTAGCGCGGGACGTGGCGCAGGATACCGCGCACATTTTTCGGCATTGACCCGTTCGTTACGGTCGGTGCTGCGTCATGGGGTTTCTCGGACCTAAGAGACAGAGGCTAGTCGTCCAGCGAAACCACGGCCTTGCCGCGGCTGAGGTCAACGACCATGGCGAGGATCGCCTCCGCCTCGTCCTTGCGAACCTCCACCGTCAGCACGGGCCCCTTGTCGGTGAAGCTCTCATTGATGATCGCCACATCGCGCGCGAGAAGCCGCGCCTTGATCAGCGCCATGTCGGAAAAGTCGAGGGCGACGGTGGCGCGCACGGTCTCGATCATCTCGATCTTTTCCGCCGCCCTGAGGCACAGCGCCGCCGTGCCGCCATAGGCGCGCACCAGGCCGCCGCTGCCGAGCAGTATGCCGCCGAACCAGCGGGTGACCACGACCGCGACGCGGTCGAGCTCCTGGCCGTCTATGGCCGCGAGGATCGGTTTCCCGGCCGTGCCGCTCGGCTCGCCGTCGTCGCTGAAGCGATAGGCCTGGCCGATGCGCCAAGCCCAGCAATTGTGGTTGGCGGTGGGGTCGGAGTGGGAGGCGAGGAAGTCTTTTGCCGCCTGCTCATCGGCAATGGGCGCGGCAAAGGCCAGAAACCGGCTCTTCTTGACGTCCTGGTTTGCCGTTTCGATGCGCTTGAGGGTGAACATGGCTGCTTCCGTTTCTCAGACGCTGATAACGGATTGTTGGGGGCGGCGCCACGGTGGATGCAGCTTGTGCTCTGGTAGATGCGGTCACGATGGAGACCGCACACACTTCGCCGTTGTCCCGGAACGAGTGCAGGGGCGAGGACGCCCTATTGGTGAAATGTCAGTCAGTTTAGCCCTCTCCCACGACGGGAGAGGGCGCTTCGCAAGATATGGAACCGATCAGCCGATCGCCATCAGGCTGGCATTGCCGCCGGCCGCTGCCGTGTTGATCGAGGTCGAGACCTCCTCGAGCAGCCAGTTCAGGCAATAGGCGTCGGGGTTCTTGACGATCTCTTCGCTCGAAGCCGCCTGGACGAGAACGAGCGGGCCGGGAAGGCCGGCGATCGTCTTGCTGACTTCGCGCACGCGGGCGCCGTCACCTTCGACGAGCGCGCCTGCGAACGGACCGTCGGCGGCCCAATCCTTCGACCAGGAAAGGCGTGCGGCGATGCTCGCCGGCAGATCCTTCAGCGAAGCATGCAGACCGGAAGCCGCGTCGACGACGACGGTGTTGCCGGTCGCAAGGGCGGCACCCAGCTGGTGGTAGAGGCCGGTTTCGGTGGTCGGAACCAGCAGCACGCGGCCACGCGGATGCAGCGCATAGAGGTTGCGCTCGCCGACCGGGCCCGGAAGTTCCGAGTGAAGCCCGAGGGCCGAGTTGCTGCCGGCGGTGCGGGCGGCTTCGGCTTCCGCCTTTTTACCCTTGCCGTCGAGCCACTTGGCAAAGTCGAGCAGAACAGGATCGGTGTGAACCGAGCTGTGCTGCGGCGGGACCGGGGCGGTGGCGACGAGGCGGCCGAGATAGAGCGGGCCGCCAGCCTTCGGGCCGGTGCCGGAGAGGCCACGTCCGCCGAAGGGCTGAACGCCGACGACGGCGCCGATTACGTTGCGGTTGACGTAGAGGTTGCCCGCCTTCACCCGCGAGGTGACGTGGGCGATGGTCTCGTCGAGGCGCGTGTGCAGACCGAAGGTGAGGCCGTAGCCGGTGGCGTTGATGTCGTCGATCAACCGGTCGAGATCGTCGCGGCGGTAGCGGATGACGTGCAGAACCGGACCGAAGACCTCGCGCTTGAGGTCCGAGAGCTTGTCGAGCTCGATGATCGTCGGCGGCACGAAGGTGCCCTGTTCGGTGCCGGAAGCAAGGCCGATCTGCTCGACCTTGCGGCCGAGGCCGCGCATGGCATCGATGTGCTTCTCGATGATGCCCTTGGCCTCAGCGGTGATAACAGGGCCGACATCGACCGAGAGCCGGTCGGTGCGGCCGATCTTGAGCTCATGCAGAGCACCCTTCAGCATCGAAAGCGTGCGGTCGGCAACGTCTTCCTGCAGGCAAAGAACACGCAGCGCCGAGCAGCGCTGGCCGGCGCTGTCGAAGGCCGAGGCGATGACGTCGCCGACGACCTGTTCGGCAAGTGCCGAGCTGTCGACGATCATGGCGTTCTGGCCGCCGGTTTCGGCAATCAGCGGGATCGGCCGGCCGGCCGGCGACAGTCGATCGGCAAGCTGCGCCTGGATCAGGCGGGCGACTTCGGTCGAGCCGGTGAACATCACGCCGGCGATCTCAGGCGCGGCAACGAGCGCCGCACCGATGCGGCCGTCGCCGGGGAGCAGCTGCAGCGCGTCGGCGGGAATGCCGGCCTCGTGCAGAATGCGCACGCCTTCGGCGGCGATCAGCGGGGTTTCTTCAGCGGGCTTCGCCAGCACCGGGTTGCCGGCGACGAGCGCGGCGGCAATTTGGCCGGCGAAGATCGCCAGCGGGAAGTTCCATGGGCTGATGCAGACGATGGGACCAAGCGCCTTGTGAGCCGGGCCGAGCGTGCGACGCGTCTGTTCGGCGTAGTAGCGTAGGAAGTCGATCGCTTCGCGCACTTCGGCAATGGCGTTCGGCAGCGACTTGCCGGCTTCGCGGGCGATGAGGCCAAGCAGGGTCGGCATGCGCGCCTGCATCAGGTCGGCAGCGCGGGTAAGGCAGGCGGCGCGCTCGGCGGGCGAGACGGCGGCCCAGCTCGCGGCGGCCTTGGCGGCAAGCGTCGCTGCCTGGCGGGCGTCGGCTTCCGATGCCTCGGTGACCGAGCCGACCACGTCGCGGTGGTCGCCGGGGTTGACGACGGCGCGGGTTTCGCCGGAGGCGGGCCCCGTTGCCAGCTGCGGAACGGCCTTCCAGTTAACCGTCGCACTTGCCTGGAGCGCTGCGGTCAGCGAGGTCAGGCCGGCTTCGTTCGAAAGGTCGAGACCGGCGGAGTTGCGGCGCGTGTCGCCGAAGAGGTTGTCGGGCAGCGCGATCTGGTCGTGCGGTGCGCCAACGACCGGCATCGCGCGCACGATCTCGACCGGATCGGCAATCAGTTCGTCGACCGAGACCTTCGGGTCGGCGATGCGGTTGACGAAGGAGGAGTTCGCACCGTTTTCGAGCAGGCGGCGAACGAGGTAAGCCAGCAGCGTCTCATGGGTGCCGACCGGTGCGTAGATCCGGCAGGGACGGTCGAGATTGCCCTTGCCGACCACTTCGTCATAGAGCGGCTCGCCCATGCCGTGCAGGCACTGGAACTCGTACTTGCCGACCTTGAAGTCCTTGCCGGCCATTTCGTAGATGGTCGCCAGCGACTGGGCGTTGTGGGTCGCGAACTGCGGGAAGATCACGTCGGTTGCAGCCAGCAGCTTCTTGGCGCAGGCGATGTAGGAGACGTCGGTGTAGATCTTGCGGGTATAGACCGGGAAGTCTTCGAGACCGTCGAGCTGCGCGCGCTTGATCTCGGCGTCCCAGTAGGCGCCCTTGACGAGGCGCACCATGACGCGGCGGCCGGCGCGGCGCGCAAGGTCGATGATGAAGTCGAGCACGTAGGGGCAGCGCTTGCCATAGGCCTGGACGACGAAGCCCATGCCGGCCCAGCCGGCGAGATCCTTGTCGAGGCAGAGTTCTTCGAGCAGGTCGAGCGAAAGTTCGAGACGGTCGGCTTCCTCGGCGTCGATGTTGAGGCCGATGTCGTATTTCTTGGCGATAACGGCGAGCGCCTTCACCTTCGGCAGAAGCTCTTCCATGACACGCGACGCCTGCGAACGGGCGTAGCGCGGGTGCAGCGCCGAAAGCTTGATCGAGATGCCGGGGCCTTCATAAATGCCGCGGCCGGCCGATGCCTTGCCGATGGCATGGATCGCCTGCTCGTAGTCACGGTAGTAACGCTCCGCGTCGGCAGCCGTCGTCGCCGCTTCGCCGAGCATGTCGTAGGAATAGCGGAAGCCCTTCTGCTCGAGTGCGCGCGAACGGCGCAGCGCCTCGTCGATGGTTTCGCCGGTGACGAACTGTTCGCCCATCATGCGCATTGCCATGTCGACGCCGCGGCGGATGACCGGCTCGCCGCAGCGGGCGATCAGGCGGGTGAGCGCGGCGGAAAGGCTGCGGTCGTTGACGGTTGAGGTCAGCTTGCCGGTGACGACGAGACCCCAGGTGGCGGCGTTGACGAACAGCGAGCGGCCACCGCCGATATGCGACTTCCAGTCGCCGTCGGCGATCTTGTCGCGGATCAGCGCGTCACGGGTTGCGGTGTCCGGAATGCGCAGCAGCGCTTCGGCCAGGCACATCAGCGCCACGCCTTCCTGGCTGGAGAGCGAATATTCCTGCACGAGGCCTTCGACGCCCGAACCCTTGTGCTTGGCGCGTAGTGCCTCGATCAGCTTGCGCGCCGTCTTGGCGGCGGCCGCACGGGTGGTGGCGTCGAGCGTTGCGGCTTCGACCAGTGCCGGCAGCGCTTCCGTTTCCGGCCTGCGGTAGGCGGCGGTGATCGCCTGGCGCAGCGTGCTCTGCGGTCGGACTGGCGGGGCGAACTCGGCAAACGGAGCCTGAGGCGCGCCGGTCTCTGCAGTGGTCTTGTGAAGCGGTGTCTGGCTCATCGAGCGCTATCCTCCGGGAAGCGGTTTTGAAGGCGCGGCGCGCCCTCGATCGTGGGCGGAAAATACGCTTCCTTTCGCCGTACATCCATCCGGCAAATTTGATCTTTAGCGGAATGTTTCACCGTCCCGCGTGCGCGGCGCCGCAGAGGATGCGGAATGTTCGCAATATCGCCGGATGATCCGGTGTTATGCGGCCTTGCCGAAATGCTTCTCGCGGGCCATCAGGCACTCGTCATCGCCCGGCATGCAGGTGCGACAGACGATCGGCCGGATCGCGTAGATCTTGCAGCCGACATGGTCGCCGAGCTTGCCGTTGAGCGCCAAGCAGCGATCGTCCTCGCAACGCATGCCGCCGAGATCGGCGGACACATACTCCGCCGGGATCAGGTCGAGCTCCTCGTCCGTCTCCAGCGAGAAACGCGGCCAGTCGGCCGAATAGGCGCAGCAGGCGCCGCAGCTCTGGCAATCGAAGCTTTCGTCGAGGGATACGGGTTCGGTCATGCCGTCAAACTAGCATGAAGGCCGTGCGTTCGAAATGGCCTTACGCGATGGCGGCATCCCGGCGAGCGATCTCGTAGTCCTCCGTATGCACCAGCACGCCATCGGCGGTCACGACAGCGATGCCATAGGCCGCCGGTTCGTCGACTGACAGCGACGCGTCCGGTGCATCGAAGGGCATCGGCTGCTGGTGCACCGGGCTCTTGAAGACCGAGAAGGGAATGCCGCGGGAAGAACCGCTGATCGTGCGGTGCACATGGCCGGCGAAGATGTGCCGGACATTGCCGTGCCGTTTGACGAGATCATAAAACTCCGCCTCGTTGGCGAGCCGGATCATGTCCATGCCACTAAAGCCGGTCCTGTGCGGCGGGTGATGCATGAAGATGAGCACCGGCCGGTCGCCGGCATCGGCCAACTGCCGGTCGAGCCAGGCGAGACGCTTGGCGCAAAGTACGCCGGCATGGCTGGTCGGATAATCATAGGGCGGGGCAAACAGCGTATCGAGCAGGAGGACGCGGCAATCGGCAAAATCGATCGCCTGCTGCACGAAGCCGTTCTCGTCGGTCTCGGCATCGGCAAAGACGTCGCGGAACACCTCGCGCCGGTCATGATTGCCGATGGTGATGGCGACCGGCGGCGTAAGCTGATCGATCAGCCGCTTCAGGCGCTCGTAGGACGCGCGGTCCGCGTAGTGGGTGAGGTCGCCCATGAAGACCACCCGGTCTGCGTCCGCATGGTAGCGGTTGACATGCGCGATGCCGTTGGCCAGCCGCTGATGGGGGTCAAGGCCGATGATTGTCGTACCCTCAGGCACCATATGCAGGTCGGTGAAGATGATCAGCTTTGTCATGGAGTTCCAGAGGGTTGCGTCCGATTGGCCCAAGCTGTCGCGCCGACGGGCGTGCGTCAAGCCGCATCTTTGGGCTCGACAGACGAACTGCGGCCCGCGGTTTTTCTTGCGGGCGCCCGCGGAAAGCGGTAATGCAGGCGCATCTGATATATCAGCCATGGTCGCCGCTAAGGCTATGGCAAACGCGTTGGAGAAACGGCATGCGGTGGAAGCGCACGATCCAGTTGCTGGATGTTCATTGCGAGGGTGAAATCGGCAAGGTCGCGATCGGCGGCGTGCCGAAGATCCCGGGCAACTCGATCGCCGAGCAGCTCAACCACATCAACACGGTCGATGACAGCCTGCGCCGGTTCCTGTGCCTGGAGCCGCGCTCCGGCTCGATCGGGTCGGTCAACCTTCTGGTGCCGCCGAAGCGGCCGGAAGCCGATGCCGGCTTCATCATCCTGCAGGCCGACCAGGCCCATGCCATGTCCGGCTCGAACTCGATCTGCGTCACGACCGCGCTTTTGGAATCCGGCATCATAGAGATGAAGGAACCCGAGACCGTCGTCATGCTCGACACTGCCTCCGGCCTCGTCAAGGCGACCGCCACCTGCCGCGACGGCCGCTGCGAAAAGGTGAAGCTGACGATGGTGCCGTCCTTCGTGCATGAGCTCGACGTCGAGGTCGACACGCCGAAGTGGGGCAAGATCAAGCTCGATCTCTGCTACGGCGGCATCTTCTACGCCCTGGTCGATGTCGGCCAGATCGGTACCACGATCGACAAGGCGAACGCCCGCGAGATCGTCGAAGCCGGCATGATCCTGAAGGACATCGTCAACCGCACCATCCCCGTCGTTCATCCGGAAATCCCGGAGATCAAGGGCGTCGCCTATGTGATGTTCCGCGATGTCGAGGCTGACGGCACGATCCGCACCTGCACCACGATGTGGCCGGGCCGCGTCGACCGCTCGCCTTGCGGCACGGGCAGCTCCGCCAACCTTGCGACGCTGCATGCGCGCGGCAAGGTCAAGGTCGGTGACGTCCTGAAGTCCCGCTCGATCATCGGTTCGGAATTCGAAGTGGGCCTCGAAGGGGTCACCACTGTTGCCGGTCGCGAGGCGATCATCCCGACCATTGCCGGTCGCGGCTGGACCTTCGGTCTGCACCAGGTGGCGCTCGACCCGTTCGATCCGCTGGCCGATGGCTTCGCGCTCACCGATACCTGGGGGCCGCAGGCAGGCGAAATCCGCTAGTCGGCCGCGTTCTTAGGGGGTGTTCTAAACGAAAACGCGGGCCGAAGATCATGGGATCTCCGACCCGCGTGGCCCTTGGGAGGCGTGTTCGATTACTTGATGCGGCTTGCCTTGGGGAGCATGGCTGTCTCAAACCCATCGCTGACGCTGAGTGCGGCGAGCTTCTGGCCGGCAAACGCATCGCCTTCATTGGCGGCCTTGCGGAAGATTTCCCGTGCCGCGGGGATGTCCTTGTTGATGCCTTCGCCGTTCTCGAGCATCAGGCCGAGATTGACCATGGCATCGACATTGCCCCTGTCGGCGGCAAGCCGGTAGAACTTGGCGGCCTTCGCGTTGTCCTCAGCGACCAGCTTTCCTTCATCCAGGATGACCGCGAGATTGAAGGCGGCGACGTCGTCGCCGGCGAGGGATGCCCGCTCGAACCATGCGATCGCGAGTTCGCCGTTGACCGAGGTTCCCATGCCGTCGCGATAGGAGACGCCGAGATTGTAGGCGGCGAGAATGTTGCCGGCGGCCGCGGCCTTCTGGTTCAGCGCGAATTCGGTGGCGGTATCGCCTTCTTCGCCGACGAGAACGGCATAGTTGGTCATGGCCAGCGCGTGGCCATGTTCGGCGGCTTCGCCGAGAATGCGTTGCGACTGGATCTTCTGGCCGGCCTTGTCGAGAACGCGGGCCAGCTGAAACTCGGTGCGGGCGCCACTCTTCTGGTTATAGGCCTCGCGGCAGGCCGACAGCGCGACGCCGATCTTGATGTCCTCAGTGGCAACGGCCGGGAAGACCATATTGCGTTGCAGGTCGAAAATGCTGCCTGCCTCGCGGTCGCAGACGTCGGCTGCGGAAAGCTCGGCGGCGCGGGCTGAAGGAAGTGCGATCGCAGCAACCGCCAGCAAGCTGACGACAGCCAGGAATACGGCGTTGATGATGCGGGTGCCGGATGCGCTGCGATTTTCCATGAAGCTCTCCCTTCTCTTGACGGTGAACTTATCCCTGCTCGTTGGAGACGGCTGTTCCGGCGGGAACAGCCCGGCAACGAAAGCTCGGGCGAAGTGGCGAGGGACTGCTGCGGGCCGGCCCTGCGCCCGCTTGCATCCGGGAGCGCCGGGGCTATCCTCGCAAGGCGGCAGCGATACGGGAGATAAGCGATGGAAGATCTGGCAGCGTCGATGCGCAAGATGCTGGTGAGCCGGCGCGTCGTCGTCGGCGGTCTGTTGCTGACGGCGGTCGGCGGTGGTGCTACGCCCGCCTGGGCAGGCTCAGCCCTTGGCGAGGCAACGGAGATCCGCGGCGATGTCCGGCTGAGGCAGGCAAAAAAGGATAAGCCACTCGCAGTCGGCGGTCAGCTGTTCGAGAACGACCGCGTGCACACGAACGCCGAGAGTTTTGCAACCTTGAATCTGGGCACGGATACGCGCGTGCTTCTGGGCGCCGAAACCGAACTGCTCGTCGATAGCTTCATTGCCGGGCAGGGCGGCACGCTCGAGCTTGGAACGGGTCGCATGGTCTTCGACCGGCCTGAGGGGCTGCCGAAGGTCGATGTCGCCGTCCGCACGGCCTTCGGCATGATCGGCGTGCGCGGCACCAAGTTCTTCTGTGGTCCGAGCCGGGCCGCCTTTGCCGTCTTCGTCGAACATGGAAGCGTTTCGGTCGCGCGCGGCGGCGTAACCAAGATCGTCGCTGCGGGGCAGGGGGTGGAGTTTCATCATCGCGGGGACGCCCCGAGCGAGCCCGCCAACTGGGGCGAGGCGCGCATCAAGGAGGCCTATGCCAGCGTCGGCCTGACGCGCTGAGCTGACGCCGACATTATCCGAAGCGGCGGGAGCAGACGGCGCGCCGCCTCAGTCGGCGACCGTGAACAGTTCCATCGTCGAGAACCCGCGGATCTCGTGGCTGCCAAGCGGGCGAAGCGGCCTTTTGCTTTCCTGAGCGGCAGCGGGCCCGACGCAGATCGCCGTGCCGAGAAACTTGTTTGCCTCCTGAAGGCGTGCCGCCAGATTGATCGCATCGCCGTGGGCCGTGTAGTCGAGCTTGCCGCCGGCGCCGACCTCGCCGACGACGGCCGGTCCGGTCTCGATCCCGATCCGCGTCCGGCCGAAACCGTTGGAGGCGAACTGCGGACGCCTGCGCATCTCTTCCGTCAGCGCATGGATCGCCTTGGCGCAATCGATGGCCCTGTCGACATGATCAGCCAGATCCTCCGGGGCGTTGAAGAACGCGTGCACCGCATCGCCCACCACCTTGTCGACCATGCCGCCATGGTCGGCCACCAGCGCGTTGACTTCGGCAAAATAGATGTCGAGCAAGGCGATGAGCTCCCGCGGCTTGAGCCTCTGCGACAGGGTGGAAAAGCTCTCGATGTCGGTAAAGAGCGCGGTCACCTGGCGCTCCTCGCCAGCCATGCGGGCAAGTCCGGGATTGTCGATGTAGCGGGCGACCACCGACTGCGGCAGATATTGCGAAAACTTCTGCCGGGCCGTCGCTTCCGCGCGCCGGACCTGGGCAAATTGCAGGACGCTGGTCACCGCGAGGACGGCAATAAGCGCGACCGAGAAGCCGACGGCATCGATGAGCCAGCCGCTGGCATCGTAGACGACGGCAGATGCAGCGACCGCGGCGGCGACGGTGCAAAGGCCGAGCGGCGCCGATGTCAGCGGCCGCAGGCGGGTGGCGGCAAAGGCGATGCCGAGGCCGGCGACAAGTGCGGCCACGGCTTCGGCAAGCGGCAATCGGCCGTCGCGCTGCGGCAGGAAGCCGGTCATGATCGCGTTGGCGATGTCGGCGTGGATCTGCACCGAGGGTTCGAGCGGCATCGAGGCGCTCGGTCTGAGGCCTCCGAGGCTTGGCAGGCTGCTGCCGATCAGCACGAGTTTGCCGGCGAAGCGCTCGGGCAAAGCCTTGCCGGACAAGACGTCGGCCGCCGAAACCGTACGTTCGCTGAGCCGTTCCTGGGGACTTGCGACGAAACGCAGGCTTCCGGTGTCGTCGAGCAAGATCGTTTGCCCGTCGATGCGTATCCAGGCCGGCTGGCCGCCGAGGATGGGCGTGCCGCCGCCCCGCATCTGCCGGGCCGCTTCGATCGCCAGCGTCGGATAGGCGTCGTTGCCGAGGATGGCATAGGCCTGAACCCGGCGTATGCGCGCATCCTCGTCGCCGACGAGAAACGAGGCCGCCGCCGCACTCGCCTGATCCATGAAGGCCCGGCATGACGTTTCCGCGCCGTCGAGAAACCACAGTTCGGGCGCGGTGAAGGGGCGGCTGAGCGCCAGCGGCGGCACGGGACGCGGCCGCTCCTGCACCGTATCGGCGACGAGAAAACCGAGAACGACGGCGGTCTTCGAAAGTGCCGCGGCAAGCGCCGGGTTGCCGTCGGAGCTGGGGTCGCAATCGGCGCTGAAGACGAAATCGACTGCAATCACCTTGGCGCCCGCGGTCGCAAGTCGCGACAGAAGCTCGGCGGTCGCTGTCCGGTCCCATTCACCCGAAGGGCGCGACTGGTGGGCCTGCCGGTCGATGTCGACGACGACGAGGTCGGGCGACTGGGGGGCCGGAACCCATTGCGTCAGACTGTCGAAGAACAACTCGCGCTGGGTTTCGAACAGCGGTCCGGCGTAGAGATAGAGTGCTATGGCCGCAAGCAGGCTCGTGAGGCAACCGCCGGCGAGCGGCGTGAAACGCAAACGCCGGCGTGGCTCAACGACCATGCGGTCTAGTCCTCCTCGGGGTCAGCGATGCTCTGCAGGCGACCGACCTTGCAGGCGATGATGCCTTCGTTGCGCTTGATCGCACCGCTCTCCTCAAGCCACTGGATGGCGCGGTTGACCTTGGGTCGGCTGGCGCCGAGCACGCCGGCGATGTCCGTCTGGCTCATGGTCAGCCTGAGATTGGCACTTTCCGGCAATTCGTTGCCGTGGATCTGCCGGAGGGTCGCGAGGAAGAAGCGCGCCACCCGGGCGTTGAGGTCGTAAAGCGCGATGGTTTCCAGCCGCTCCGTCGTGTCGCGAAGCTGGGCGCAGAGAAAGCGGATGACCGCTTCGGCCGCCTCCCGTCGATTGGTGACGATGTCGAGAAAGGCCTTCTTGCCGATTACATAGCCCTCGGAGGCGGTCGTGGCGGTCGCATCGGCCGAACGGGTCTGACCGTCGAGCACCGCCATCTCGCCGAAGATCGCGCCGGCTTCGTGCTGGCGCAGCATCAGTTCGCGGCCCTGCGGCGTGATCAGCGACAGCTTGATGCGCCCGGAGATGACGACAATCATGTAATTGCCTTCGTCTCCGCGCTGGAAGATCACGGTGCCGGCCGGCCATTTCCGATAGGTCGCGATATTGGCAAGTTCGGCGATAGCGTCCTTGTCGAATTCTTCAAAGATCGGAAACGAGCGCCAGAATGCCGGGCTCCTGTTGATTTCGTTCATGACATTCCCCCGCGCGGCGTCCCCTGCCGCGCCGAAATTCTTCGCCCAGCCGCTCCGTCGTTGCAACATAAAAGAACGAGGCGCCGTCGTTGTAGTTCCGCATTGCCTTGCAGTCCTGCGTCGAGAAGTGGCCGATAGAAGGTTGACGATGCGTCATCGGCGTTTCATTTTTGTGAACGATCTGTCGCCCGCGCAACGGCTAGATGATTTTGAAAATACTGATACTTCTGTTGCCAACGAACCGTTTCTCACAGGAGTCTTCCATGTCTCAGAATGTTGTCGTCCTCGTCGGACGCATCCTGCTTTCGATCATGTTTATCACGGCCGGTTTCGGCAAGCTCACCGATCCGTCGGCGACCGCCGGAATGATCACCGGTGCCGGCTGGCCCGCGCCGACGCTGCTTGCCTATCTCGCCGGCGCCTTCGAACTGGTTGCCGGTCTTGCCGTTCTCGTCGGTTTCCAGACGAAGATTGCGGCCTACCTGCTGGCGGCCTTCACGCTCGTGACCGCCTTCGTCTTCCATAGCGGTGCGATCAACATTCCGACCTTCCCGCCGGAAGCCAACGGCCTGCTGAGCGTCTTCAACAGCCTGATGATGATGAAGAACATCTCGGTCGCCGGTGGCTTCCTCGTGCTCGCCGCCTTTGGCCCGGGCGCGCTGTCGATCGACAAGCGCGGCGCCTGAGGCACGGATTTCACTTGATGAAATGCAAGGCCCGCCGGTTCGCCGGCGGGCTTTTTTCGTTGTGTGCGAAGTCTCAGGGATAAATCACGCCCTTGCGCAGGATGACGTTGCCGTAAAGCCGTGGCTCGCTCGTCTGGACCAGCGTGTGGGCGGCCCTGACGCGCGGATAGAAATCGGCGCCGAGCAGAGGCACAACGCGGCGGTTCGGTTCGTGCTTGCCGCAGCACGCGACGATCTCTTGGTGGACCGGGTCGAGCGTGTCCTTGTCCTGTTTGACAGTGGCCCGGAAGATCGCCTCGGGCACAAAATCGTCGATCGGCAAGACGCTCAAGATAGCGTCGAGCACGGGGATCAGCGGGTGCCCGTCGAGCCGGATGAGACGGCGCGCATGTTCCTGGCCGGGGTAGTTGCCATCCACCAGCGCGATCTCGTCGCCGTGGCCCATCGCTCGCAGCGTTGCGAGCAGTTCGGGACTGAGGATCGGGTTTAGGCCTTTCAGCATCAGCCGAGCTCCTTGAAGAGGACATTGGTGTCGAGCAGGTAGCGGGAAAAGAGCGGCAGGCTCGCGCCGCCGATGGCGCGCGCATGGCTGCCGACCATGCCTTCCACCAGTTCGGGAATGGTTACACCCTGAAGGTCGAGGTCGTAGAGCGCTTTGCGCGTGGCGGAAAGCAGCCGAGCCCGCACCCAGGGCGGGAAGCCGCCGTCGATGACGACGGCCGAGAAGTCGACGATCGAAACGGCGGAGACGACGGCCTGGGCGAGGGCTGCGCCGCAGTCGTCGATCCAGATGTCGAGCGGTTCGCCGAAGTCGATCCAGTCGTCGGCCGAGTACCAGAGCGGCCGCGGATCGATGCCGCGTTCGCGCAAGAGGTTTTCGAGCACGAAGACCGAGGCGATCTTGAGCAGCTGGATGGTCTTGCCGTCCTTGCCCGAGACCGGCAGCGGACCGACGGCGCCAGCCGTTCCTGTTCGCCCGGAGAAGAGTGCGGAGTTCAGCACAACACCGCCGCCGATGAACGAGCCGATATAGAAATAGACGAAATCCGGATAGCTGGCGCCGACGCCGAAGGCGAGCTCGGCACCGCAGGCGCTGGTGCCATCGTTCTGCAGAAACACCGGATAGGTGGTACGGGCAGCGATCGCCGCCTGCAGGTCGACGTCGCGCCACCTGTTCATCTCTTCGCGCGGCGCGCCCACTTCTTCGGCCCAGTTCCAGAGCTCGAAAGGGGTGGCGATGCCGATGCCGGCGATGCGCTTGCGCTGGTCGGGGCCAAGCTGCTGTTCGAGCTTCGCCATGCCGGAAATGATGAAATCGACGAGATCGCCGGGCAACGGATAGGGATGCACGTGGTGCAGATGCAGCCGGATGTTGCCGACGAAATCCATCAGCACCAGATCGGCGCTGCGCCGGCCGATCTTGACGCCAAAGGAATAGACCGCATCCGGATTGAGCCGCATCGGCGTCGAGGGCTGGCCGACCTTGCCTCTGACGGGATCGCCTTTGACCAGAAGGCCGTCGCTTTCGAGCGCCCGCATGATCACCGAAACGGTCTGCGCCGACAGGCCGGAGCGCCGGGCGATGTCGGCCTTGGAGAGGCCGCCGTGGCGCCGGACCAGCGACATGACCAGCCGTTCGTTATAGGCGCGCACGCGCGTCTGGTTGGCGCCGCCGCTCGGGTCGATGACTTCAGGTTGCGTCGGTCCCCGGTCGGGGCCGTCTGTCAGTGACATGCCACCGTCTCCTCCCGTTGGCATTGGATTATGTGAGCGGGATGCGGGCGCAAACCGCCTGCATAGTTCCTCATCCCGTTCTGCCGCCCGCTTGGCGCAGGTCTCTTGTTTCCACTTGTCGCGGCTCTGTCAATTTGGTTGGCGCGCCAATCCTCCGGTGGAGCGCTGTCATCCCAACAATGCCACATCGAAATAATAATTCAATTTGATTTATTTATTGACACCCCGGAAATTTAGTGTTTGTTTTTGTCTCGGAAGCGCCGGTTGCAGCGGAGGAGAATGCTGCGGTGGTGTAGCCAGGGCCGGTCCGCCGGCACGATTTTCAATCCTTGGGAGGATTTCATGAAGAAGACTGTTCTTTCCGCTGCTTTTGGCGCGCTGTCGCTTGGCGTTGTCTTCGCCATGCCCGCGCAAGCCGCCGATGTCGGCGCCTGCCTGATTACCAAGACCGACACCAATCCCTTCTTCGTCAAGATGAAAGAGGGCGCGACTGCCAAGGCCAAGGAACTCGGCGTGACGCTGAAGTCCTATGCCGGCAAGATCGACGGCGACCATGACAGCCAGGTGGCTGCGGTCGAATCCTGCATTGCAGACGGTGCCAAAGGCATCCTGATCGCCGCCTCCGACACCAAGGCGATCGTCGATCAGGTCAAGAAGGCGCAGGAAGCCGGTCTGCTCGTGATCGCGCTCGACACGCCGCTCGATCCGGCAACCGCCGCCGATGCGACCTTTGCCACCGACAACCTGCTCGCCGGCAAGCTGATCGGCCAATGGGCCGCAGCCACCATGGGTGATGGTGCCAAGACCGCCAAGATCGGCTTCCTCGACCTGACGCCGTCGCAGCCGACAGTCGACGTTCTGCGTGACCAGGGCTTCATGATGGGCTTCGGCATTGACACGAAGGATCCGAACAAGATCGGCGACGAGGACGATCCGCGCATCGTCGGCCACGACGTCACCAACGGCAACGAGGAAGGCGGCCGCAAGGCGATGGAGAACCTTCTGCAGAAGGATCCTGATATCAACGTCATCCACACCATCAACGAGCCGGCCGCCGTCGGCGCTTATCAGGCGCTGAAGGCCGTCGGCAAGGAAAAGGACGTGCTGATCGTTTCGGTCGACGGCGGTTGCCCGGGCGTCAAGTCGGTCGCCGAAGGTGTCATCGGCGCAACCTCGCAGCAGTACCCGCTGATGATGGCGGCTCTCGGCATCGAGGCGATCAAGAAGTTCGCCGATACCGGTGAGAAGCCGAAGCCGACGGAAGGCAAGGACTTCTTCGATACCGGCGTCTCGCTCGTCACCGACAAGCCGGCAGCCGGCGTCGAATCGATCGATACCAAGGTCGGCACGGAGAAGTGCTGGGGCTGATTGCCCGCCTTCTACCGTCACCATGCAAAGGCAACGGAAGGGCGGCCCCGGCCGCCCTTCGCGTAAGCGCCGATGTCTTTGACAAGGCGACGAAAACCGCGCAGCTTTTAAAGAGTGCTATTGCCCGCGTCATTGTGGGCGGGCTGTGCACGACACCATCGCAACCCCTTGGGAGTGGGGTTCACGGGAGGAAGGTCCATGGGCGAGCCCAACACAGCCGCGCAGCCATCCCAGGAATTCGAGAAAGTCCTGGTCAACAGTTCGACGCAGGTCGCGTCGTTCGATACGCATGACAAGACAGCGGTCCAGAAGATCCAGCATTTCCTGCATTCGACGCCGGCCGCCGTGCCGTTCATCGTGCTCATTGCAGCGATCCTGATCTTCGGCATCGCCATCGGGGGTAAGTTCTTCTCGTCCTACACCCTGACCCTGATCCTTCAGCAGATCGCCATCGTCGGCATTCTTGGTGCCGCACAGACGCTGGTGATCCTGACCGCCGGCATCGATCTTTCGATCGGTGTCATCATGGTGCTGTCGGCTGTGATCATGGGCAATTGCGCCGTCACCTACGGCCTTCCGGCACCGATCGCGATCTTCATCGGCTTCGTCGTCGGCGGCGCCTGCGGCTTCCTCAACGGCTTCCTCGTCTCCAGGGTCAAGCTTCCGCCGTTCATCGTCACGCTCGGCACCTGGTATGTCATCATGTCGACGAACTTCATCTATTCGGCCAACGCGACGATCCGCGAGGCCGACGTGACGGCCGTCACCCAGATGCTCCACCTCTTCGGCGTCAGCTTCAAGGTGGGCTCCGCCGTCTTCACGCTCGGCGTGGTGATGATGGTCGTGCTGGTCTTCGGCCTCTGGTATGCGCTGAACCACACCGCCTGGGGCCGCCACCTCTATGCCGTTGGCGACGATCCGGAAGCGGCGAAGCTCTCGGGTATCCGCACCAGCCGCGTGCTCCTGAGTGCCTATACGCTTGCCGGCCTGATCGCGGCACTTGCCGCCTGGGTCTCGATCGGCCGCAATGGCTCGATCTCGCCGTCCGCCGCCGTCACCGACTACAATCTGCAGGCCATCACCGCAGCTGTCATCGGCGGCATCTCGCTCTTCGGCGGCCGCGGGTCGATCCTCGGCACACTGATCGGCGCGATGATCGTCGGCGTCGTCTCCATGGGGCTCAACATGCTCGGCGCCGATCCGCAGTGGAAAGTCTTCCTCACCGGCGTCTTGATCATCACCGCCGTCGCAATCGACCAATGGATCAGAAAGGTAGCAGGCTGATGGCTCAGGAACCCATTCTCACCGCGCGCGGCCTGGTCAAGCGTTACGGTCGCGTCACCGCCCTCGATCATGCCGATTTCGATCTCTATCCCGGCGAGATCCTCGCCGTGATCGGCGACAACGGTGCCGGCAAGTCCTCGATGATCAAGGCGATCTCCGGCGCCATCACGCCGGATGAGGGCGAGATCCGGCTTGAGGGCCAACTGATCAACTTCCGTTCGCCGATGGAAGCGCGAACGGCCGGCATCGAAACGGTCTATCAGAACCTGGCGCTGTCGCCGGCGCTGTCGATCGCCGACAACATGTTCCTCGGCCGCGAAATCCGCAAACCTGGCATCATGGGCAAGCTCTTCCGCACTCTCGATCGCGCGGAAATGGAAAAGCGGGCGCGGGCGAAACTGTCCGAGCTCGGGCTGATGACGATCCAGAACATCAACCAGGCGGTGGAAACGCTCTCGGGCGGCCAGCGCCAGGGTGTTGCCGTGGCCCGGGCCGCGGCCTTCGGCTCCAAGGTGGTGATCATGGACGAGCCGACGGCGGCACTCGGCGTCAAGGAAAGCCGGCGGGTGCTGGAGCTGATCCTCGACGTGCGCTCGCGCGGCCTGCCGATCGTCTTGATCTCGCACAACATGCCGCATGTGTTCGAGGTGGCCGACCGCATCCACGTTCACCGTCTCGGCAAGCGTCTCTGCGTCATCAATCCGAAGGAGCATACGATGTCGGATGCGGTTGCCTTCATGACCGGGGCGAAGGAGCCGCCGCGCGAGGCGCTTGCGGCATGAATGTCGAGCCGATTGCAAACGAAATCCTGAAACGGGCGGCCGGTGCCGCCCGCTTCGTCGTCGCCATCGCCGGGCCGCCCGGTGCCGGGAAGTCGACGCTGGCCGAGGCGCTGGCCGAAACCCTGGTTGCCGGCGGCGAAAGGGCGGCGGTTCTGCCGATGGACGGCTTCCACATGGACAATGCCGTTCTTGAGGAAAAAGGTCTCCTCCCACGGAAGGGGTCGCCGGAGACGTTCGACGTCAGGGCTTTTCTTTCGACGGTCGCCGCGGTGCGCGCCAATGACGGCGAGGTGCTGGTTCCGGTCTTCGACCGCTCGCGCGAGATCGCGATCGCCTCTGCCAGGATCGTTGCGCCCGCGACCCGCATCATCCTGGTCGAGGGCAACTACCTGCTGCTCGACGAGGCGCCGTGGGACAGGCTCGAAGGCGCCTTCGATTTCTCGATCTTCATCAATCCCGGCGTGGCAGAACTGGAGCGGCGGCTTTTGCAGCGCTGGTCCGATCACGGCTATGACGAGGAGGCGGCGAAGCGCAAGGCTCTCGGTAACGACATCCCGAACGCGCATCGTGTGGTCGACCATCAGCGGGCGGCGGATCTGGTGCTTGCGGATTTCTGAGCGATGGTCGGATTGCGGATTGTGTTTGCGGGCGCATTGGTGATATCGAGACGCGGTTCCACCACATGAGAAACCGCCCGCCACCCGCGTACCCGCCGGCTCGCAAAGCTGCGCGCGCGGATCGGGCGCGAGCCCGGGGCTGCGGTTTTCCGTCTGCGCCTGCTCTGACCTAGGAGAACGCTGACCATGCAAGACCTCGTTATCCGCCGCCCGGATGATTGGCACCTTCATTTGCGCGACGGCGACATGCTGAAGGGCGTTATCGCCGATACCAGCCGCCATTTCGCCCGCGCGATCATCATGCCCAACCTGGTGCCGCCTGTCGTCACGACCGCAGACGCCTCCGCCTATCGCGAACGTATCGTCTCGGCGATTCCGGCCGGGGACCGGTTCGAGCCGCTGATGACGCTCTACCTGACCGCAGGCACCAATCCCGACGACGTCGAAGCCGGCCACAAGAGCGGTCTCGTCAAGGCGGTCAAGCTCTACCCGGCAGGTGCGACGACCAACTCGCACAGCGGCGTGCGCAACATCGACGAGGCGATGCCGGTGCTGGAGCGCATGGCAAAGATCGGCCTGCCGCTCTGCGTGCATGGCGAAGTCACCAGCTCTGATGTCGACATCTTCGACCGCGAGGCCGTGTTCATCGAGACCGTGCTCGATCCCTTGCGCAAGCGCCTGCCGGAACTGAAGGTGACGATGGAGCACGTCACCACCAAGGACGGCATCGACTACATCAAGGCGTCGAAGGCGAACCTTGCGGGTTCGATCACCACCCATCACCTGATCATCAACCGCAACGCCATTCTCGTCGGTGGGATCAAGCCACACTATTACTGCCTGCCGGTCGCCAAGCGCGAGAACCACCGCCTGGCATTGCGCGCGGCTGCCGTCTCCGGCGACAAGCGCTTCTTCCTCGGCACGGACTCCGCACCGCACGTCGATCCGCTGAAGGAATGCGCCTGCGGCTGCGCCGGCATCTACACCTCGATCAACACCATGAGCTGCCTGGCGCATGTGTTCGAAGAGGAGGGCGCGCTCGACAAGCTCGAAACTTTCGCCTCGCTGAACGGTCCCGCCTGGTACGGGCTGCCGGTGAACGAGGAAACGATCACGCTCAGGAAACAGGCAGAGGCTGTCACCTATCCCAAGAAGATCGAGACCGGTGCCGGTCCGGTCACCGTTTTCGATCCGATGTTCCCGCTGCACTGGGCCGTCGTTTGATCGCTTGAAGTTTTGAAGGAGAGTTTGATGTTTTCCAACGCGTTCACCGACAAGGCCGTCATGGCCGAGCTGGTCGCCAAGATGCTCTGGGAGATCAAGGCCGTGCATTTCAGCGCCGACAAGCCCTACAAGCTGTCGTCCGGCATGGCGAGCCCCGTCTATATCGACTGCCGCAAGCTGATTTCCTATCCGCGCATCCGTTCGGCGGTGATGGATTTTGCTGCAGCGTCGATCCTGCGCGAAGCCGGTTTTGAGAAGTTCGACGTGGTTGCAGGCGGCGAAACCGCCGGCATTCCCTTCGCCGCCATGCTTGCCGAACGTCTCGGTCTGCCGATGATCTATGTGCGCAAGGCGCCCAAGGGCCACGGCCGCAACGCCCAGATCGAAGGCCATATGCCGGAAGGCGCCCGCGTTCTCGTCATTGAGGACCTGACGACGGCTGGTGGCTCGATGTTCAAGTTCATCGACGCGATCCGCGCAGCCGGTGGCATCGTCGACCACGGCATTGCGCTCTTCTACTACGACATCTTCCCGGAAGCGGTCGGCGAGATGAAAGGCAAGGGCGTCGACCTGCACTGGATCGCCACATGGCGCAACGTGCTTGCGGTCGCCCGCGAGCAGAAGCTGTTCGACGAAAAGACGCTCGGTGAGGTCGAGGCCTTCCTCAACGCGCCGCTCGCCTGGTCGGGCCGCAACGGCGGCGTCAGCGCCTTGGCGTAATCTCTGGCGAGGCCCCGGTTCTGCCGGGGCCTCGTAGCGTCTTCAGTCATAATTTTTAAATCGATTGAAAATCTGTCGAGGAGGATAAGCCGATGATCGTATGCTGCGGAGAAGCGCTGATCGACATGCTGCCGCGGGACACGACCGCGGGCGAGAGTGCCTTTGCGCCCTATGCCGGCGGCGCGATTTTCAACACGGCGATCGCCCTTGGCCGCCTCGGCATCCAGACCGGCTTTTTCACGGGTCTCTCCGACGACATGTTCGGCGATATCCTGCGCGACACGCTGAAGGCGGCGAATGTCGATTTCGGCCCCTGCGCGACGCTCTCGCTGCACACGACGCTTGCCTTCGTCAAGCTGGTCAACGGCCATGCCAGCTACGCCTTCTTCGATGAAAACACTGCCGGCCGCATGATTACCCGCGAGCACCTGCCAACGCTCGGCGATTTCTGTGAGGCACTGCATTTTGGCGCGATCAGCCTGATCCCCGAGCCCTGCGGCTCGACCTACGAAGCATTGATGACGCGCGAGCATGAAAAACGGGTCATTTCTTTCGATCCGAATATCCGCCCCGGTTTCATCAAGGACCGGGAAGCGCATCTCGCCCGCATGAACCGCATGGCGGCGATGTCCGATATCATCAAGTTCTCCGACGAGGATCTTGCCTGGTTCGGCATGGAGGGCAGCCACGACGATCTCGCCGCCGATTGGCTGAGGCGCGGCCCCAAGCTGGTGCTGATTACCAAGGGCGCCGATGGCGCCGTCGGTTATACCGCCCGCCACAAGGTCGAGGTTGCCGGTGAGCGCGTGACCGTGGTCGATACGGTCGGTGCCGGCGACACTTTCGATGCCGGCGTGCTGGCATCGCTGAAGCTCGCCGGTCTCCTGAGCAAGGCCGATGTCGCCGGCCTCACTGAAACCGCCGTTCGCAACGCGCTGGCGCTCGGCGCCAAGGCGGCGGCCGTCACGGTCTCGCGCGCAGGCGCCAACCCGCCGTGGAAGCATGAAATCGGTCTTTGATCGTTAGTCCGGGTCCGGGCGGTATTCCAGGATATCGCCCGGCTGGCAGTCGAGTGCTGCGCAGATCTTTTCCAGCGTGTCGAAGCGCACGCCCTTCACTTTTCTGGATTTCAGCAGCGAGATGTTCTGCTCGGTGATCCCCACCTGTTCGGCAAGATCTCGTGAACGAACCTTGCGTTTCGCCAGCATCACATCGAGATTGACGACAATCGGCATGCGCTAGACGAAGCTCCTGTTCTCCGCCTCGACCCCCGATGCGATGACCATGACATGGCCGAGGCCGACGACGAGCCCGGCCATCAGAAGCACGATCATCGTGCCGCCATTGATGTCGAACATCACCGCATGTCCCGTGGTGCCCGGGTTGTCATAGGTGACAGCGAGGATGCCGATCCCATTGCTGACGGTCATGCACAGCGAGCCGAAAAGGGCGGTCAGTCCCACCCGCCGCAACAGCACGCCATTGCGGCCGGACAGGATCTCGCCGCGCTGGAAGCTGTCGAAAAGCTGCCAGGCGAATGCGAGGCCGGCAATGACGAGCGCGTTGTTGATCGCAGTCAGAAAGGCGACGGTCCCGATGGCTCGATAGGACAGAGTGATGATCTCGACCCGAGGGAAGACGATGTCGCGAACGCCCTGTTCGAAGCCTTGCCGGTCGAAGAAGATCTGCCAATGCGTGTAGACGACCGCCGAACAGAACAACGCTCCGCACAATATGATCATGAGCTTCATGAAGCGGCTGAGCTTGCGCAGCCTCTCGGCGGAGTTCGTCATACAAAGTCCCTTATCGTTTCACTTGTATTTTTATCGTAAAACAATAAATAATTGCCGTCAATTGTGATGTTGGATGCGACCCCTGGAGCTTTCCTGGCAGAAGGGGAGCCCGCCTGCGGAAAGCCAGAGCTACGCGCTCGACGTCAACGCGGGCGGTGTGCCGGCTGTGGCGCTCGCGAGCCGCGTGCCACTGGGAGAAACGCTCTATCTCCTGGCTCCCGCCGAAGCGGACGCTGCGCGCTTGCGGCTGTTGCAGGAAAAGATCGCACGCTCGAAACGGGGCGAGCCTAACCGCGGCAGCCTGTCGGCCGGTTCTCCGGACGTTGCTGACGTGGCGCCTTCCCGTCAGGCCGAAAGGTCATGGTCAATGCCTGGATGCAGATGGGGTCGGACACGGACTATTTTCCGCTGCTGTTGAAGCTCGATCTGATGGAGGTGCTGAAACCCGGCGCCAAGACGTTGCCGGGTTGTGCAAAATCACGAGGCCCGAGGCGCGACAAGCGCCTCAGGCCTCTATCGTCTTCAGTGGTGCGGTTCCGGGGAGAACCGAGCGGATTTGTTTAATGGGCGGCTTTCAGCAAGGCTGCCACCAGACCCGCCGTCGACGAATCGTGACCTTCGGCGCTTTCCTTACCTTCGACGACGGGAAGCAGGCCGGTCGCCAGCTCCTTGCCGAGCTCGACGCCCCACTGGTCGAAGGAATTGATGTTGAAGAGCGCGCCCTCGACGAAGACGCGGTGCTCGTAAAGCGCGATCAGGCGGCCGAGCGCGAAGGCATCGAGCTGGTCATAGACGATCGTCAGCGACGGGCGATTGCCGGTGAAGACGCGGTGCGGCGCAATCTTGTCGGCCTTGGAATCGGCCATACCCTTGGCGGTCAGCTGCGCCTTGGCTTCCGCGAGCGTGCGGCCCTTCATCAGCGCTTCCGACTGGGCCAGGCAATTGGCGATCAGCAGCTCGTGCTGGTGACGCAGGTTCTTCTCGTGGCCGTTGGCGGCGATCATGAACTCGGCGGGAATGACGTCCGTGCCCTGGTGGATCAGCTGGTAGAAGGCGTGCTGGCCGTTGGTGCCGGGCTCGCCCCAGACGACCGGGCCGGTCGAGTATTCGACCGGCGTGCTCTCAAGCGTCACCGCCTTGCCGTTCGATTCCATATCGAGCTGCTGCAGATAGGCGGGGAAGCGCGACAGGCGCTGGTCATAGGGCAGGATCGCCCGCGACGGGTAGCCGAGCACGTTGCGATGGTAGAAGCCGAGAAGGCCGAGCAGGACCGGTATGTTCTGACGGATCGGCGCGGTGCGGAAGTGTTCGTCTATGGCGTGGCCGCCATCGAGGAAGCGGCCGAAATTCTCTTTGCCGACGGCGATCATCAGCGGCAGGCCGATCGCCGACCAGATCGAGTAACGCCCGCCGACCCAATCCCAGAAGCCGAAGACGCGGGCCTGGTCGATGCCGAAGGCGGCGACCTTGTCGAGCGCGGTCGAAACGGCTGCGAAGTGATGGCCGACGGCGGCCTCGCCGAGCTTGCCGGCGATGAAGGCGCGGGCGGTCGCCGCGTTGGTCATCGTCTCGATGGTGGTGAAGGTCTTCGAGGCGATGATGAAGAGCGAGGTTTCCGGATCGATCAGCTTCAGCGTATCGGCGATATGGGCGCCATCGATGTTGGAAACGAAGTGCAGGCGCGGGCCGTCGTGGAAGGGCGCAAGCGCCAACGTCGCCATGACAGGACCGAGGTCCGAGCCGCCGATGCCGATGTTGACGACGTCGGTGATCTTCTTGCCGGTCGCACCTTTCAGCGCGCCCGAGCGGATGCCGTCGGCAAAGGCGCCCATGGCGGCAAGCACGCCGTTGACGTCGGGCATCACGTCCTTGCCGTCGACGAGGATCGGGCGGTTGCCGCGGTTGCGCAGCGCCGTGTGCAGCACGGCGCGCTCCTCGGTGATGTTGATGATGTCGCCGCGGAACATGGCGTCCCGCTTCTCCTCGACCTTGGCGGCCTTGGCGAGCGCCTCCAGTCCGTCCAGCACCTTGTCGTTGACGGCGCATTTCGAATAGTCGAGCAGCAGGTCGCCGAGCGTGGTGCTGAAACGCGCGAAACGTTCTGCGTCGGCGGCGAAGGCCGCGCGGATATCGGTTGCGTTGGTTTGAGCGGCGGTGGCTTTGAGTTGGTCGACAAGCGCTTTCATCGCGGGGCTCCTTGGTCGGACAGGGGTGTCGGACAATCGCCTGCGTAGCTATTCGCTTTAAGTGGACCAAATCAAGACTGGAAAACCGCCGAGGCGGCGGTTTTCAGGATTTTTTAAATCGTTTGAATTTCGGAGTAGTTTATCCGCGCAGATCCTTGCGCAGGATCTTGCCGACATTGGTCTTCGGCAGTTCGGTGCGGAATTCGACGAAACGCGGACGCTTGTAGTTGGTGAGGTTGGCGGCGCAGTGGCGCTTGACCTCTTCCTCCGTCAGTGCTGCATCCCTCTTGACGACGAAGAGCTTGACCGCTTCGCCGGAATGCTCGTCCGGAATGCCGATCGCCGCGCATTCGAGGATGCCCGGATGGGTCATCGCCACTTCCTCGATCTCGTTCGGGAAAACGTTGAAACCGGAGACCAGGATCATGTCCTTCTTGCGGTCGACGATCTTGACGAGGCCGTCGGCGTTCATGAAACCGATGTCGCCCGAGCGGAAGAAGCCATCCGGCGAGATCGCCTTGGCGGTCTCGTCCGGCCGCTGCCAGTAGCCGGCCATCACCTGCGGCCCGCGGATGCAGATCTCGCCGACTTCGCCGATCGCCAGCGTATTGCCCTGGTCGTCGCGGATCTCGACATCGGTGGATGGGATGGGCATGCCGATCGTGCCGGTGAACTCGGTCGCGTCGAGGATGTTGGCTGTTGCCACCGGCGAGGTCTCCGACAGGCCGTAACCTTCGGCGATCGAGCAGCCGGTCATCTGCTTCCAGCGTTCGGCGACCGGGCGCTGGATCGCCATGCCGCCGCCGAAGGTCAACATCAGCGACGAGAAATCGAGCTTCTGGAACTCCGCATTGTTCATCAGCGCGTTGAACAGCGTGTTGAGGCCCGGGAAGATATTGGTGTTGTGCTTGCCGAGTTCCTTGACGAAGCCCGGGATGTCGCGGGGATTGGGGATCAGGATGTTGTTGCCGCCGGTGGCAAGGCCCATCAGCGAATTCACGGTCAGCGCGAAGATATGGTAGAGCGGCAGCGCGCACATGAAGACGAGCTTGTCCGGCCGGGTGCGCGAGCGGAACGCCGTCTGGAACCAGATTTCCATCTGCGCCATGTTCGACAAGAGGTTCGAATGGGTCAGCGTCGCGCCCTTCGAGACGCCCGTAGTCCCGCCGGTATATTGCAGGAAGGCGACGTCGCTCGCGGCGATGTTGGGCTTCGTCAGCTTGGCTCGGGCGCCCTTGGAAAGAACGTCCTTGAACGAGAGGTGGCCGGGAATCGACCACGCGGGAACGAGTTTCTTGACGCGGCGGACCACCAGATTGACGATCGCACCCTTCAGGCCCAGCATGTCGCCCATGGTCGCGACAACGACGTGCTTGACCGAGGTCTTGTCGACCACTTGCTGCACCGTGTGCGCGAAGTTTTCCAGAACGAAGATCGCCTTGGCGCCGGAATCGGTGAGCTGGTGCTGCAGTTCGCGCGGCGTGTAGAGCGGGTTGACGTTGACGACGGTAAAGCCGGCCCTGAGGATGCCGTAGACGATCACGGGGTTCTGGAGGATGTTCGGCATCATCACCGCGACGCGGTCGCCCTTGGCAAGGCCGATCGATTGCAGCCAGGCGCCGATCCTGGCCGACTGGGCGTTGAGGTCGGCAAAGGTCAGCGTCTTGCCCATGCAGGTGAAGGCCGGACGGCTCGAATAGCGGGCAACGGCGTGGTCGAAGAATTCGCCGATCGACTTGTAGGGCAGGGGGCCAATTTCGGCGGCTATTCCGGGTGGATAGGATTTCAGCCAGATCTTGCCTGGGCTGATACCCGTCTGTTGTGCGCTGACTTCCGCCATGACCTCTCTCCCTCTGGTCGCCACAGGCTGGCCTGATGCGGCCTGAGAAAATCCCTCCCGATCCTCTCACGCCGATGAGGATGATGCTTTTGCGACACCTCTTCAAGCTGAGATTCGGAATTATATAACTTTGACGTAAACGTCAACTGAGCTTACGGTTAACAGGCTTCTGCGAGCCTTGCGAAAAAGTATGACGAGAACCGCAAAAGCTTTGCCTGCCGCAGGAAAAGCCTGTATTGCATTGCAGCATATCCCTGTTGGTCCAATCCAACATCCGCCGACATATCCCCCAGATTTTTCTCCGGCCGCAGGGCACGGCGACACTGGCCATTGCCCATGAGTGAGCCCATGTGTGACGAAGCCTTCTCCTCTGCCGTCGATCCGCGCCGCGCCCGTGTTTCTGCCGCCGAAGTGGCGCTCGCCGTCGGCGGCTTCGGGATCGGTACCGGCGAGTTTGCGATCATGGGTCTCCTGCCGCAAGTCGCCGAAGACGTATCGGTATCGGTGCCCCAGGCTGGTGCGGTCATCAGCGCCTATGCGCTCGGCGTCGTCGTCGGTGCGCCGCTGATCGCGGTGCTTGCCGCCCGCTTCTCGCGCTTCCGGGTGCTTTTGGTCCTGATGCTGGTTTTTGCCGTCGGCAACTTCGCGAGCGCCATCGCTCCGGATTTCTACACGCTGATTGCCGCGCGCTTCTTCGCCGGTCTGCCGCATGGCGCCTATTTCGGCGTGGCTGCCCTGGTGGCGGCCGGCCTTGCCGCGCCGAACCAGCGGGCCCGCGCCGTCGGCCGGGTGATGATGGGACTGACCATCGCCACTCTCTTCGGCACGCCGCTCGTCGCCTGGTTCGGCCAGGCGCTCGGCTGGCGCTCCGCGTTTGCCATCGTCGGCGCCATCAGCCTCCTGACCATGGCGCTCACCTTCGCCCACGTACCGCGGGACAAGGGCAACCCGAAGGCGACGCCGCTTCGCGAGCTGGGTGCGCTCGGCAAGCTGCAGGTCTGGCTGATGCTCGGCATCTGCGCCATCGGCTGTGGCGGCATGTTCGCCGTCTTCAGCTACATCACACCGGCGCTGACCGAAGTCGCAGGTGTTTCGCTTGGTAATGTGCCGATCATGCTTTCGGTCTTCGGTGCCGGCATGATCCTCGGCAACATCGTCGGGGCGCGGCTTGCCGACTGGGCGCTGATGCCGGCGATCGGTATCGCCATCGTCTTCAACATCTTCGCCTATGTGCTTTTCTATTTCACCATGGGCAATCCGTGGATCGCCATCGTCAACGTGCTCTTCATCGGCGGTGGCTTTGCCGTCGTCCCGGGCGTGCAGACCCGGCTGATGGATGTCGCCGGCGAGGCCCAGACGCTGGCTGCTGCCCTTAGCCACTCCGCCTTCAATCTCGCCAATGCGCTAGGCGCCTGGCTCGGCGGCGTTTCGATCGCTGCGGGTTATGGCTGGACCTCCACCGGTCTCGTCGGTGCCGTTCTCGGCGTTGCCGGCTTCGGTATCTTTCTCGCCTCAGTCTTCGTCGATCGCGCACAGCCTGCGCGTATGGCTGCAAAACCTGCGGCGGAATGACCGGCTTTATCGAAAGAAAGCCGGGGGCTCTTGAACCCTCCTAAATTTTTCTGTCATGTCCGGCCGCTAGCGTCGGCCACGGCCCTGAAACTACCGTAAAGCAGGGGCAAAGGGGCGGCGCGCGGTGTCAGAGTGGCTGGCAAGGCCGCGGGTTTGCTGTAAGCTCGTCGGAAGACGGAGGATCATTGGTGCAATTGGGTAATCGCGAACGAGAGAATTTCGCCGTGGAGCCACGGCTCCTCGGGCACACTGCCATTTCGCGCCATGCCCTTGTCGGCCCCATGACCGCTGCCCGCTGGATGCTGGTCTTCGTTCTGCTCGCCGGCGTCTATTTCTTCCATGGTTTCGTCGTTCCGGTTCTGGCCGCTGTCGTCATCGGGTTTGCCAGCTGGCCGATCTATCGCCGGCTGCTCGCCGGTGTGAACGGCAACCGGACGCTTGCCGCCACCATCGCGATCGTCTGCGTCATCTCCTTCATCGTCGTGCCGATCTCGATTGCCGCCGTCTATGCGGTCGACGAAGTGCGCGACTGGGTCGTCTGGGCCGTCGAGACCAATGCCAACGGTGCCGTCGTGCCCGCATGGCTGTCGAGCATTCCGATCGCCGGTGTCTGGCTTGGCGAGCAATGGGTCAAGCATATCGGCCATCCGGGCGCGCTCGGCGAACTGGTCCAGCTCGTCAGCGGCTCCAACATCGGCAATATCTACCGCGGCGTTCTGGTCGTCGGTGCCTCGACGTTCCATGCCTTCCTGACGCTGCTGTTCATGCTGATCACGCTGTTCTTCGTCTATCGCGATGGGCAGTCCTTCTCCGGCCAACTCGACAAGCTCGGCGAGCGTATCTTCCCGATGCGCTGGGAACGGCTGTCGCGCGTCGTGCCGCTGACGATCAGCTCGACGGTCACCGGCATGGGCATCATCGCCATCGGCGAAGGCATCGTGCTTGGCGTCGCCTATTGGCTTGCCGGCGTGCCGTCGCCGGTCACGCTCGGCATCATCACCGGCCTGATGGCGCTGATCCCCGGTGGCGCGCCGCTCTGCTTCACGCTGGTCTCGGTCTATCTCGTCGCCAGCGGTTCGCCCATTCACGGCCTGGCGCTGTTCACCTGGGGCACGACCGAACTCTTCATCGTCGACAAGACGCTGCGTCCGCGCCTCGTCGGCGGCCCGATCAAGCTTCCCTTCCTGCCGACCTTCTTCGGCCTCGTGGGCGGCGTGAAGACCATGGGTTTCCTCGGCCTCTTCGTCGGTCCGGTGCTGATGGCGCTGCTCGTTGCGATCTGGCGCGAATGGATGCGCGAAGCCACCACGCCCACCGAAACGAGCGTGAACGAGATTATCAAGGGCTAGGTGCTCTTTTGCCGAACCGGCGGTCGCATACGGGCGGCCTCGGGATCTCTTCAGCTTGTGGCAGATAGGCCGATACCGGACTGGTCCTGCGCCTATGAAGGTCGCCTCCCGCGCTCCCGAACGGATCTTTGCGGGCGTCTTTATCTTTTCCTTATGCCTCCTTCCGACCATCGCAATCGATAATTGACCCGCTGCGGGCGCAAGATCCGGACTTCAACAGTCCGGAGAATTTGCATGTCCGATGTTCTTTTTCTTGCCGCCGGAATCGGCGGCTTTGTCGTGTTCGCGCTTTATGCGCGCGCGCTGAGCCGGCTTTAGGAGGGCGTCATGTTCGAAGCCCTGCTCGGTCTTGCCGTCGCCATCGGTCTTGCGGCCTACCTCGTCGTCACCCTCGTTCGCCCGGAACGGTTCTGACCCGGTTGACGGGGATCGAACCCGTTGGCCGTTCGCATCAGCCGGGCGCCTTTGCGCCGTCCGGCCGCCCTTAGCGGAGTAATCTCATGTCTATCATCGGGTGGCTGCAGATCAGCCTCCTCTTCATCGCCGTCCTGATCGTCATCAAGCCGCTGGGGCTTTATATGGTGCGGGTCTTCTCCGGTGAACGCAACGTTTTTTCACCCGTCCTCGGTCCCGTCGAGCGCGGCCTTTATCTTGCGGCCGGTGTCGATCCGAAGAAGGAACAGGGCTGGCTCGCCTACACGATGTCGATGCTCGCCTTCAGCCTCGCCGGCTTTGTCTCGCTCTATGCGATCCTCCGGCTGCAGGCCTACCTGCCGATGAACCCGCAGGGCTTCTCGGGCATGCCGTCCGATCTCGCCTTCAACACGGCGGTCAGCTTCGTCACCAACACCAACTGGCAGAACTACGGTGGCGAAACCACGCTCAGCCATTTCAGCCAGATGGCCGGCCTGACGGTGCATAACTTCGTCTCCGCCGCGACCGGCATCGCCATGGCGCTTGCCGTCACCCGCGCCTTCGCCCGCTCGAACGCCTCGACCGTCGGCAACTTCTGGGTCGATCTCACCCGTTCGACGCTTTACGTGTTGCTGCCGATCGCCGTCGTCATGGCCCTTGCCATGGTCTGGACCGGCTTGCCGCAGACCTTCCACGCCGATCTGTCGGCAACCACGCTCGAAGGCGCCAAGCAGACGATCTCGCTCGGCCCTGTCGCCAGTCAGGAAGCGATCAAGCAGCTCGGCACCAATGGCGGTGGCTTCTTCAACGTCAATGCCGCCCATCCCTTCGAGAACCCGACGGCCTTCTCCAACTATCTCAACATTTTCGCCATGCTGTCGATCTCCGCGGCGCTCGTCTACACGTTTGGCCAGATGGTCGGTAACCGCCGCCAGGGTTGGGCCTTCATCGCCGTCACCGCGATCCTGCTGATCTCAGGCGTTGCGGTCGTCTACTGGGCGGAAGCCCACGGCAACCCGATCCTGACCGCCCTTGGTCTCGATGCCGCCCAGGGCAACATGGAAGGCAAGGAAGTCCGCTTCGGCCAGGCGATGACGGCGCTCTATGCGGCTGTCACCACCGGTCTGTCGGATGGCGGCGTCAACGGTATGCACGGCTCGCTGACGGGCCTCGGCGGTCTCGTGCCGATGTTCCTGATGCAGCTTGGCGAAGTCCTGCCGGGCGGCGTCGGCTCCGGCCTCTATGGCATGGTGGTCTTTGCGATCCTCGCCGTCTTCGTTGCCGGCCTGATGGTCGGCCGCACGCCGGAACTGCTCGGCAAGAAGATCGAATCCCGTGAGATGAAATACGCGATGTTCGCCGTCCTCATTCTGCCGGTGACGATCCTCGGCTTTGCCGCCGTCTCCGCGATGCTGCCTTTTGCCGTCGCAAGCATCGGCACGGCGGGCCCGCACGGCCTGTCCGAAATCCTCTATGCCTTCACGTCGGCGGCCGGCAACAACGGCTCGGCTTTCGGCGGGCTCACCGGCAACACACCCTGGTACAACACGACGCTCGGGTTCGCGATGCTGCTCGGCCGCTTCGCCTATGCGGTTCCGGTCATGGCGATCGCCGGTTCGATCGCGGTGAAGACCCGCGTGCCGGCGTCCAAGGGTACCTTCCCGACCGACACGCCGCTCTTCGTCGGCCTGCTTGTCGGCATCATCCTCATTCTCGGCGGGCTGCAATTCTTCCCGGCGCTCGCGCTCGGTCCCATCGTCGAGCATCTCTCGATGCTTGCCGGTCAGACCTTCTAAAGGAATTCGACACATGTCTTCCAAACCTATCGCACCCAGTCTTCTGGACCCGGCGATCCTGCTGCCGGCGATCAAGGCGGCGTTCATCAAGCTCGACCCGCGCCAGCTCGTGCGCAATCCGGTGATCTTCGTCACCGAAGTGGTCGCAGCAGTGGTCACTGGTCTCTTCGTGCGCGACATCGCCACCGGCACAGGCAGCCCGCTGTTCTCCGGTCAGATCGCCGCCTGGCTGTGGTTCACGGTGCTTTTTGCCACCTTTGCCGAAGCCGTCGCCGAAGGCCGCGGCAAGGCCCAGGCCGACAGCCTGCGCCGCACCAAGTCCGAACTGACGGCGCGCAAGCTCGTTGCCGACGAAGGCCGCGAGACCCAGACGATCCCGGCGACATCGCTGAAGGTCGGCGACCTCGTGCTCGTCGAGGCTGGCGAACTGATCCCCGGCGATGGCGAAGTCGTCGAGGGTGTCGCCTCTGTCAACGAGAGCGCCATCACCGGTGAATCGGCGCCCGTCATCCGTGAATCCGGTGGCGACCGCTCGGCTGTCACAGGCGGCACGCAGGTGCTGTCCGACTGGATCAAGATCCGCGTCGGCGTGGCACCCGGCGACACTTTCGTCGACCGCATGATCGCGCTGATCGAGGGCGCGCAGCGCCAGAAAACCCCGAACGAGATCGCCCTGTCGATCCTGCTTTCGGGCCTGACGCTGATCTTCCTGGTGGCCGTCGTCACGCTCTGGGGGCTCGCCGGCTATTCCGGTACCGTGCTCTCGGTCACCGTGCTCGCAGCCCTGCTCGTCACCCTGATTCCGACCACGATCGGTGGCCTGCTTTCAGCCATCGGCATCGCCGGCATGGACCGTCTGGTGCGCTTCAACGTCATCGCCACCTCCGGCCGCGCTGTCGAGGCTGCTGGCGACGTCGATACGCTGCTGCTCGACAAGACAGGCACCATCACCTTCGGCAACCGCATGGCGGCCGACTTCATGCCGGTGCCCGGCGTTACCGAGGCCGAGCTTGCCGATGCCGCACTGCTTGCAAGCCTTGCCGACGAAACGCCTGAGGGCCGCTCGATCGCGGCGCTTGCCACCGGTGAATTTGGCCGCCAGACGCCGGATGTGTCGCTGCCCGCGTCCGACAAGGGCGAGGTCCTGGCGCTCGCCGTCGGCGGCGGCGCAAGCCGGGCCGGCGCGACCCGGATCGACGCGGTCATTCCCTTCGCTGCGGAAACGAGGCTTTCGGGCGTCGACTTCGGCGGCCGCCGGCTGCGCAAGGGTGCCGTCGACTCGGTCCTGAAGTTCACCGGTATCCGCGACGAGAACGTGCCGAACGAGTTTCGCCGCGCCGTCGACCAGGTGGCCCGCACCGGCGGCACGCCGCTTGCGGTTGCCGACGGTCCGCGCCTGCTCGGCGTCATCCATCTGAAGGATGTGGTGAAGCCCGGCATAAAGGAGCGCTTCGCCGCTCTTCGTGCCATGGGCATCCGCACGGTGATGGTCACCGGCGACAACCCGGTGACCGCTGCCGCCATCGCGTCCGAAGCCGGCGTCGACGACTTCCTTGCCGAAGCGACCCCGGAGGACAAGCTTGGCTATATCCGCAAGGAGCAGCAGGGCGGCCGCCTGATCGCGATGTGCGGCGACGGCACCAACGACGCGCCGGCACTCGCCCAGGCCGATGTCGGCATCGCCATGCAGACGGGGACCCAGGCCGCCCGCGAGGCCGCCAACATGGTGGACCTCGATTCCAGTCCGACGAAGCTGATCGAGATCGTCGAGATCGGCAAGCAGCTGCTGATGACCCGCGGGTCGCTGACGACGTTTTCGATCGCCAACGACGTGGCCAAGTACTTCGCCATCATCCCGGCGCTGTTCATTACCACCTATCCGGCCCTTGCCGCGCTCAACGTCATGGGCCTCGCCTCGCCGCAATCGGCGATCCTCTCGGCGGTGATCTTTAACGCGCTCATCATCGTCGCCTTGATCCCGCTGGCGCTGAAGGGCGTCAAGTACCGGCCCGTCGGTGCGGCAGCCCTTCTGCGCCGTAACTTGGCTGTCTACGGCCTCGGCGGCATTGTCCTGCCCTTTGCCGGCATCAAGCTCGTCGACCTCGCCGTCAACGCACTCAATCTGGTGTAACCATGCTGAACCAACTTCGCCCCGCCATCGTCATGATCGTGCTCCTGACCGCGATCACCGGCCTTGCCTATCCCTTTGCAATCACCGGCGCGTCGCAGGTGCTGATGCCCGCGCAGGCAAATGGCAGCCTCATCGAGAAGGACGGTACCCTCATCGGTTCCGCCCTCATCGGCCAGAACTTTACTTCCGACAAATACTTCTGGCCGCGGCCCTCCGCGACCGGTCCGGACGCCTATAACGCGGGGGCTTCGAGCGGCTCCAACCTCGGTACCACCTCGGTCAAGCTCAGGGATCGTGTCGCAGCCGATGTCGAGCGCCTGAAAGCTGCCGGCCTTGCGGGAGAAATTCCTGCGGACGCGGCAACCACGTCAGGTTCCGGGCTCGACCCGCATATCACGCCGGCCTTCGCCGAAGCCCAGGTCGCCCGCGTCGCCAAGGCGCGGGGCTTGAGCCAAGCGGATGTCGCCGCCCTGGTCGCCAAGGCGACGGAGGATCGGCTGTTCGGGGTCGTAGGCGAGCCGCGCGTCAATGTGCTAGAACTCAACCTGGCCCTTGATGCGCCTCGAACCTAGAGCGGGATGAGGAAAAGTGCTTGCGGTATTCCGCCCGCATCCCGCTCTAAGCTATTAGAATCGATCACGCCTGAGACAATGCATGCCCGACAGTGAACGCGACGCCAAAGGTCGCCCGGACCCAGACGCACTGCTGGCGCTTGCCGCGCAGGACCGCCGGGGAAAACTGACCGTATTCCTCGGCGCCGCTCCCGGCGTCGGCAAGACCTATGCGATGTTGTCGCGGGCCCGCCGGCTGAAGGATGACGGTGTCGATATCGTCGTCGGGCTGGTCGAGACGCACGGGCGCAGCGAGACCGCTGCGCTCATTGACGGATTGGAGATACTGCCGCGCCGCGATGTGAACCATCGCGGCCGAATGCTTTCCGAGTTCGACCTGGATGCGGCCCTCGCGCGGCGTCCCCGGATCATCGTCGTCGACGAACTGGCCCACAGCAATCCGGCCGAAAGCCGGCACCCCAAGCGCTATCAGGATGTTGAGGAACTGATCGCCGCCGGCATCGATGTCTGGACGGCGCTCAACATCCAGCACCTCGAAAGCCTCTCGGATATCGTCGCCCAGATCACCGGTGTACCCGTGCGCGAACGGGTGCCGGATACCGTATTGAAGCGCGCTGATGACGTACTACTTGTGGATCTGTCGCCGGCCGAGCTCATCGAGCGGCTGAAGGAGGGCAAGGTTTATCTGCCCGACAGCGCACAGCGCGCCGTCGACCGCTTCTTCCGCCTCGGCAACCTGACGGCACTGCGCGAACTGGCGCTCAGGCGGACAGCTGACCGGGTCGACGACCAGATGGTCGACTATCTCAAGCAGAACGCCATCGAAGGCATCTGGGCAAGCGGCGAGCGGCTGCTCGTCTGCATTGGTTCGGACCCGTTGTCCGAAAAGGTCGTGCGCACGGCAAGCCGGCTCGCCGAAGGATTGAATGCCCCCTGGATCGTCGTCTTCATCGAGCGCGCCGACCGCGAGAGCGGCGATGGCGAAGACGTGCGCCGGCTCGACGAAACCTTCCGTCTTGCCGAACAGCTCGGCGCCGAGACGCGCCGTATTATCGGCAACGACTTCGTCGAGGAAATCCTGAAGCTCGCGCGCCGGGAACACGCGACGCAGATCGTCATCGGCGCGCGCCGCCAGCCGTTCCCGATGCGGCTGTTTCGCCAGTCGCTTCCCGACGCCTTGGCCGAGCGCGTGTCCGGCATCGGCATTCACCTTGTGACCGATCGCGAGACGGTGCCCGTCAAACGGCGAACGAAGATGAAACGGACGCTGCCGCCGGGAAGTGGGCGCGCGATCGGCATCGCCGCCGGGTCGGTCGTCGTCTCGACCGCCGTCGGCCTGCTGCTTGGCCGTTTCGTCGTCCTGCCCAACATCTCGTTGCTTTATCTGCTCGCGGTGCTGGCCTCGGCGACCTATGCCGGTCACATCGCGGCAATCGCGGCAGCACTTTTTTCGGTGCTCGCCTATAACTTCTTCTTCATCAAACCGACCGGCACCTTCACCATCGCCGAGCCGCACGAGGTTTTTGCGCTCGTCGTCTTCCTCGCTGCCGCAGCCCTTGCCGGCAGCCTGGCATCGCGGGTACGGGAGCAGGCAAAGACCGCCCGCCAGCGCGCCGCCGCGACTCAGGCGCTCTATGATTTTTCGCGCAAACTTTCAGGCACCGCCAAGGCCGACGACGTGCTCTGGGCGGCGGTGACGCAGATGCAGTCGACGCTGAAACGCAGTTCAGCGCTGCTTCTGCCTGAGGACGGAGACCTGCAGCTGAAAGCCGCCTGGCCGCCGGACACCGAGCTCGACGTCACCGACATCATGGCGGCGCGTTGGGCGATGGACAAACGCGAGCCGGCCGGCAACGGCACGGGAACCCTGCCGAACAGCCCTTTCCATTTCCGGCCGCTGACGAGCCCGCACGGCGTCGTCGGCGTCTGCGGCTTCGTCCAGGCCGACAAGCCACTGGAGATCAACGAGGAGCGGGCGCTGGCAGCGATCCTCGACCAGACGGCGATCGCCGTCGACCGCGCCCGCCTGTCACGCGAAAGCCTCGACCAGGCCGCAAAGCTCGAAGGCGAGCGCTTCCGCGCTGCCCTTCTGTCATCCATTTCGCACGATCTGAGAACCCCGCTTGCGACCATCACCGGTGCCGTCACCAGCTTGCGCCAGCTCGGTGATCGCATGCCGCCGGAAAGCCGCGACGACCTGTTGCAGTCGATCGAGGAGGAGGGCGGTCGGCTGACGCGCTTTGTCGCCAACCTGCTCGACATGACCCGCATCGAGGCCGGCACCGTCAACGCCAAGCGCGATTGGGTCGATGTCGCCGACGTGGTGCGGGCGGCGGTCGATCGCGCTCGCAAATATTTTCCCGAGCGCGAGATCGAAACCAGCATCGCCCCTGACTTGCCCCTGATGCGCGGCGACAGCGTGCTGCTTGGCCAGGTGCTCTTCAACCTGCTGGACAATGCCAACAAATATGGCGGCGAAGAGCCGATCAGCATCTATGCCCGTACCGACGGCAACGAGATCGTGCTGTCAGTGACCGACCTCGGCAAGGGTATTCCGCCGCGGGACCTCGAGCAGGTCTTCGAGAAATTCTTCCGCCGCGGCAAGGCGGATGGCCGTACGCCGGGAACGGGGCTGGGACTGTCGATCGCCAAGGGCTTCGTCGAGGCGATGGGCGGGCAGATCAAGGCGGAAAGCCCGGCGCTTCGCCGCCGCGGCACGCGCATTTCCATGCGCTTTCCCGCCGCCAAGGCTGAAATCTCCGAAAAGGACCGTGCATGAGCGTGGAGCGTATCCTCGTCGTCGACGACGAACCCCAGATCCAGCGTTTCCTGAAACCCGCGCTGAGTGCTGCCGGCTATGACGTTCGTGAGGCGATGACCGGCGCCGAGGCGCTGAAGGCGGCAGCGACGATGGCGCCGGATGTCGTCATCCTCGATCTCGGCCTGCCAGATATGGATGGCAAGGAGGTCATCGCCAACCTGCGCGGCTGGTCGCAGGTGCCGATCATCATCCTGTCGGCCCGCGACCGGGAAAGCGAAAAGATCGCAGCACTCGATCTCGGCGCCGACGACTACATCGAAAAGCCCTTCGGTATCGGCGAACTAACGGCCCGCATTCGTGCGGCCCTTCGCCACCGGGTGCAGATGGAAGGTGGCCAGACGCAGCTTTCCGCCGATGGCGTGGCAATCGACACGATCAAGCGGGTGGTGACGAAGGACGGCGAGCCCGTCCGGCTGACGCCAAAGGAATACGACCTCCTGGTGATGCTGGCGCATCACGCCGGCCGTGTCGTCACCCACAAGACGCTGCTTACCTCGGTCTGGGGCGTCGCGCACGGCGAAGACCTGCATTATCTGCGCGTCTTCATCGGCCAGCTGCGCGGCAAGATCGAGCGCGATCCGGCCGATCCGCAGATCATCCGTACGGAGCCGGGCGTCGGCTATCGCTTCGTCGGCGACGAGGGCTGACGACAGGCTGCCGCCAAGCCCTTACTTTATCTTCACCGGCGTCGGCATGTCGGTCGCCAGCGTGTCTCCGACGACCACCTTCTTCTTTTTCGCCGGCTGCGGGTTTTCGAGGATCGACACAGGCGCCGAGACCGTCACGGCCGCGACGTTGCCGACGTTTCTCGCCGTGCCGGCGACGACCGCGGCAATGCCGGTTCCAACCGAGATATCGGAATCTGTGAGCGTCTGCCCCGTGGCGAGCCGCGTGCCGATGAGCTGGACGATCTCGGGGCTTTCCGCAAACTTTCCGTGGTGCAGGCCGTCCTCAGACTTAACCTTTGTCAAATCGATGGCAGTGATGCCGGCCCTTTCAAGCTGAGTGCGATAAGGCTCTGCCGACGGGTCGATTGCGCCAAGGCGTGAAACGTCGCCCGAGATGAAGCTCGAAAGCGCCAAGGCGCGGTCGTCCTGCGAAACGAAGATGGTGAACTTCGGCCGTTTCTTGCCCATCTCGACAAACTGCTTGGCGAAGACATCGAGATCGATATCGGGCGAGGCGAGGATGACGTTCTCGATCTTGGACGGCACGTTGCCGTCGCGGATGCCCATCTGCCGGAGCGATTCCATCGTCAGCCAGGTACCCATGGAATGGGCGAGGATGGTTATGCTTTTGACCTTCGGCGCGTCGGATAGCTTTTTCAGAATGTCTTCGAGCGCCGTGCGCGAATAGTTCGTGCTTTCCTTGTCGTAGTTGTAGTCGAACACGTTGGCGCGCGAAGGCCAGGTGAAGAGAACCGGCGTTGCCTGGACCTCCGAGTCATGCACGATCTGCGCCAGCCGGTAGACCGAATCCTCGTAGCGATTGTTGAAGCCGTGCACGAAGACGAAGGCATTGCCGCCGACATCGTGCTGCAGGAACCAGGACTTGGCTTCATCGAGCGACTTGAGCTCGTTCACCCGCGTGACGGCGAATTCCTTGGCCGGATCCGGCGGCAGCTTGCGCGGCCATTGCACCGTGCCCGACTTGCGTGCCGTTTCCGGCGGGATCGAAACCGCGACGTCGGTAAGGAAAGTATTGGCGTCGCGCTCGCCGGAAAAGAGCGTTGCCGGATCGCCGGAGGGTTCGCGCGTGGTTGCGACAAGCATGTCGACGGTGGATGCGCCCGGGACCGGAGTGGTGAGTGCGACGGGCGCCATCACACCCTTGGCATGGCCGCCGCAGCTGGCAAGCAGCGTCAGCGCCGCAAGCACGAACATTGTCCGCCCCCTGCCTGCGCCTCCCCGATGTAACGAACCCTGAACTCCCACCCATTCGAACATCGGCATCCCCACATACGCCTGAACTCGACTGCATCTGATCGCGCTTTCGCGAAATGCAGATGACAATACTCGGCGTCAATATGCAAGCAGGCGCTGATTGAAGATTCGCTACAGAGTTGTTGATGGATGTCGTTTCCCGTGTCGCGGGCTTGCCGCGACACGAAACCGACGCGGGCGATCTGCCGTTACTTCGCCGCCGCTTCCAGCGACTTCAGGATCGCGTGGGCAGCCTTGATCCTCTCGGGGTTCGGGTAGTTGCGGTTGGCAAGCAGCACGATTCCGATCTTCTTCTCCGGTACGAAGGCGACATAGCCGCCGAAGCCGTTGGTGGAGCCGGTCTTGTTGTAGAGCGTCGAGCCATCGGGGCGCTTCGGGGTATCCAATGCCTTGACCGGGTTGCTTTTCAGGGCCATGTCGCGCGAATTGCCGTCGAGCAGCCGCTCCAGCGAAACGGGGTAGGGGTATTGTTCCCAGCCCAGCCCCTGCACCATCTTGCCGCTGTCGAAATATCCGACATGGGTGCCTTCGACCGCCTTGCGGATCGCGCCGTCGAGAAGTTCAGGCTGGATGTTGGTTTCGACGAAGCGGATCATGTCTATCGCCGATGACTTTACGCCATAGGCCTCCGCGTCGAACGTACCGGCAGTGACGCGAATTGGCTTGTCGGCCTTGCCGTAGCCCCAGGCGTAGCTGCCCATCTGGCTATCGGGAACGCGGACATAGCTGTGCTTCAGGCCGAGCTTGGGAAAGATCTCGCGTTCGAGAACCGCGCTGAAGCTGCCGCCCATCGCTAAAGCCGCGGTGTGGCCGAAGAGGCCGATGCTCGGGTTGGAATAGCGACGCTTCTTGCCGGGCTTGGCCTCCGGTTTCCATGTGCTGAAATAGCCGACCATGTCGGCGTCGCTCTTGACCGCATCGGGAAACTGCAACGGCAGTCCGCCAGCCGTATAGGTGGCAAGATGCAGGAGGGTCGCCTTGTCGATCGGCGTGCCCGCAAAGGCCGGGATGTACTTGCCGGGATGATCGTCGAAGGAGAGCTTGCCGGTGACCTGCGCATAGGACGCCAGTGTCGCGGCGAAGGCCTTGCTGATCGAGCCCAGTTCAAACAGCGTATTCTCGGTAACCGGTGCGTTCGTTTCCTTGGAAGCGACGCCGTAGTTCAGGAAGTAGTGCCGGCCTTCAACGGTGACGGCGACGGCCATGCCCGGCACCTTGTGTTCGCGCATGATAGGGCGGATCGCCTTGTCCACGGCAGCGGCAATCTGCGCCCGCTCGCCACCTTCGGCAAAGGCGCTGGACGCCAGGGTCGCAAGGATTGCAGTAGAAAGACCTAATTTAATTGTCGCCATTCTATCCATTCGATGTGTTCTCTCTCGATAGGTATGCTGTCGGTGGCGCGGTGTGGGAGGGTCGCCGGCCACGGTCGGAGATGCTGTGTCGGGTCCGAGCTGGCGCTTTGCCGGCCCATGTCCCGCCAGGCCATGGAGACCCTGCAAGAAGTGCCCAACGGGACGGCAAAGAGCTAGACCGCCCGGCCCGACGGCACAAATGACGATATTTCGAGGGAGACCCTAGAAAATCTAAGGTGAGATGTCGCCGCGCGGTAGACGATTCCAGAGGCCGAAAGGGCGGCGGGGAGGGGCGCCGGCGCCGTGCGCTCTACAAAATCACGCTGTCCGTTGTCATCGGGGGTTCTCGGGCGTAGTATTCGCCGGCAGTTCAAGGCCCTGTTGTTGCCAGACTGCATGTCTAATCCGCGAGCTGCTTCTGATCCAACAGAAGAGTCTCCCCTGATTCCGGGAGAATATTCGGAAGCTTATTTACATCCGACGCCACTCAATGGCGCCTCCGCCGATCTCTATTGCAATCAGACGGCCATATTGGAGGATAAGATGAGCAAGCAGACCATAACTATCGTTCTTGCCGGCGCCCTAGCCTTATCGGGGTGCCAATCGGCCTATATGTCCAAGAGCGGTTCGACCGGCAACGAATTCGGCTGCATTGCCGGAACCGTTGGTGGGGCCATTGTCGGCGGCCTGATCGGCTCGACCATTGGTTCAGGCACCGGTCAGCTATGGGCCGTTGGTGGTGGAGCGACACTCGGCGCTGCTGCCGGCAACGCGCTGACATGCCGCTATTATTGATCGAGGAACAGAGCAGAATGAAGAAAATCGTTCTTATGAGCGTGCTTGCGCTCGGCCAGATCACACCGGCGATCGCGCAGCAAGCTGCGACGATGAACCAGGGACAGATGAGCGCGCTCGACAGCGACAAGGACGGCGCGGTCGAGCGGTCCGAGTACGAGGCCTTCATGGCGGGCGCCTTCGACAATCTCGACAAGAACAAGGACGGAAATCTTACGTCCGACGAGACGAAGCAGGCGCTGAACGCTCAGCAGTTTGCCGCCACGGATACCAACAGCGACGGCAAGATCAGCCGGAACGAGTTTCTTGATCGGGTGATGGCGGATTTCAAGACCGCGGATCGAAGCGGCGACGGCAGCCTGAAATGATGCTCGGAGCCAATGCCGACCGCCCTTGATCCCGGTCGTTCGCGGCTGGCGGGCACGGGCTTCGGCCCGGCTCTCGCGCAAGCAAAGACGGCGTGCGCGCACGCACGTCCTCATTTTCCGGTTGCAATTGCCGGGCGTTCTGTTTCTCATGTCTAAAATTCACCGGCAGCTGGCCAGCTGGCTGCCGGTGCTCATGCCGCTCTTCCTGATTGTCCCATTCGGCTTTCTGACAAGCGACCAGGTTCTCCACGCAAGCGTGCGGAAGGGGACGTCGATGACAGCGAATGGGAATTCTCGCGATTGCCCCGCCGGCCGCGTATGGCCGGCGCCGTGACGTCCAAGCCGGGGGATCTCCCGGGCTCGTTTGTTGATCGTTGTGCCTGGATAGGAGAGACCATGTTCGACCGACCTCGTTCCTTGCGTGCGCCAACGGTGGCGTTGCTTGCCTTGCTGACGGGTTCGTTTGCGGTGGGCACTGCGCTGGCGCAGGAGCAGGCCGCCGCCCAGGCGGCGACCGAAAAGGCGCCGCAACCGCTCAGCGAAGATGAGCTCGAGGTCCTCGTCGCGCGCATTGCGCTCTACCCCGACGAACTCGTCGCACTCGTGACCTCTGCCTCGCTCTACCCGCTGCAGATCGTCGAGGCCGAGCGCTTCCTCGAGGTTTCGCAGACCAAGAAGGACATGAAGCCGAAGGACAGCTGGGACGGCAGCATCGTCTCGCTGCTGAATTATCCTCAGATCGTCAAGATGATGAGCGACGACCTCGACTGGACCCAGTCGCTCAGCGACGCGCTCGCCTATCAGCAGAAGGACGTGCTCGTCGCCATCCAGCAATTGCGCGACAAGGCGGTCGCCGACGGCGTCATCAAGTCGGACGACAAGGTGGTGGTGAAGCAGGAAAACGACAACGTCGTGATCCAGGCCGCCAATCCGGAGAAAATCTACGTCCCCCAATACGAGCCGCAGATGCTCTATGATCCGGGCTATCAGCCGGCCCCGATCGCCTATTATCCCGAGCCCTATCCGAACTATTACTATCCGACGGCGACCTTCTTTGCCGGCGTGGTCACGGGTGCTGCCTTTGCCGCGGTCGTCGACTGGGACGACTGGGGCGTCTGGGGCGGGCGCTGGAACGGCGGCGATGTCGATATCGACTGCAACAATTGCTTCAACAACATCAACGGCAAGGTGAAATTCAACGACGTCGACTGGAAAAATGTCGACCGCAGCAAGATCAGCTTCGACAAGAACCAGTTCGCCAAGATCGATCGCACCTCCATGGAGCGGGACTTCAAGTCCGCGAAAGGCAACAACATCGCCAACCGGGCGAAGGTGGCCCGCACCAACGAGATCGGCGCGGCGGCAAATAGATCCGGTAGCCGGATCTCGGTCGACGATGTCCGCAAGAGCAAGGTCGAGGCGCGCCAGCGGGAAAATCTCGGGCGAACCAACGCAGCTCCTGGCGACCGCAAACCGGGCAACCAGGTCAAGCAGAGGCCTCAGGGCGACAAGATCGGCAATGCCAAGCCGGCGGCCCGGGCCGATCGCCAGGTCGCCAAGCCGAAGCCGGGCGGCAAGATCGATCGCGGCGGTGGCGGAAAACCATCCGCCCTTGGTCAGGTCCAGAGCGGACGGGTGACCAAGATGCAGTCGGACCGCGGCCGCCAGGCGCTTGGTGGCGGCCAGCGCGGCGGTGGCCAGCCGCACCGTGAGATCAGGCGTGGTGGTGGCGGCGGCGGCGGACGGCACCGGTAACTCAAGGGAGGAGAACGAAAATGACCAAGCGCGTACATAATCTGCTCCTGTCTTCCTTTGCAGCCGCCGTGCTCGCCAGCGGCTCGGCGACGGTCGCTCCTGCGCAGGATCCCGCGGCGCACACTCCGCTCTCCGACTATGCGGCCGCAAGCGATCCGCCGGCGTTCGACACACCGGAACAGGCAATCGATGCGTTCAAGGCCGCCGTTGGTTCGGGCGATTTCGACAAGCTCGCGAACCTGGTGGGGCTGGATGCCGCCAAGGCCAAGACCAGCGACGGGGTGATGGACGCCTACGCCGATATCCAGGCGGGCGTGAAGAAGAAGGTGGCCGTACAGGACGTCGAAAACCGAAAGGTACTGGAGATCGGCGAGGTGCTCTGGCCCTTCCCGTTCCCGATTGCCAAGGGCGACGACGGAAAATGGGCCTTCGACACCTATACCGGTCTCGAGGAGATCGCCAATCGCCTGGTCGGCCGCAACGAACTCGACACGATCGCGACGGTCCGCGCCTATGTCGAGGCGCAGGAGGAATATGCGCAGGAAGATCATGACGGCGACGGCGCGCTCGAATACGCGCAGAAGCTGATCAGCGGCGAGGGCAAGACCGACGGGCTCTACTGGCCCGCGGGCGAGGGCCAGCCACAGAGCCCCGCGGGTGAAGCGCTCGCCGATGGCGCAGTGCTTGCCAGGGCCCAGGCCGGCAAGGGCTATTTCGGTTATCGCTACCGCGTGCTGACGAGCCAGGGCGACAACATCGCCGGCGGCAAGTTCGACTACATCATCAACGGCAACATGATTGCGGGCTTCGCTCTGGTCGCCTGGCCGGTGAAGTATGGCGCAACGGGCGTCCACACCTTCGTCGTCAACCGCAACGGCACCGTCTACCAGGCCGATCTGGGCGACAAGACCGAGAGCGTTGCTGAAGGGATCCGGCAGTTCAATCCCAACGACAACTGGCAGGTCGTGGAGGATTGAGCGCCATGAGCGGAGCGGACCCAGGCGCCAAGGCATCCGGCGGCGACGCGGCGGATGCCGCGCCGGCAGCTCGGCAGGGAAAGATCGCCGAGTACCTCGCGTCCCATGGCGGCCCGTTCTTCGAGCTGCAGGCAAGGCTGAAGCTGTTGCGTGCGAACGCGCTGCAGTCAGGAAAGCGGGCTTTGCTTTTCGTCGCGCTTGCCTGGGGCGTTCCCTTTCTGCTTGGCCTGCCCGACAGCCTGTCGCTCGACCATAGCCAGGGCGCCTATCTGACCGATCCGGGCGTGTGGGCAAAGTTCTTCGTCGCGATTGCCGCTTTCGTGCTGGCCGAACAGCAGGTCGAGCGGGGCCTTCGCATCAAGCTCGGACAGTTTTCGCGCGCGCCGCTCATCGCTCCGACCTCGATGCCATCAGCCGCGCGCGCGATTTCCAACGCGCTGAAACAACGCGATTCCGGGCTGGCGGAAACCGTCTGCCTGGCACTCGCCGCGGTCGCGGCGCTGCTTTCCTTCCTGAACTTCCATACGACAGACGCCTCGTTCTGGGCCGTCGAGCATACGGCCGAGGGCAACAGGATTACCGCCGCCGGCTGGTGGTCGATCTGCGTCAGCCTACCGCTCTTCGTCTTCCTGTTCCTGCGCGGCGTATGGCGGCACCTCGTCTGGGCGCGACTTTTGCGCAAGATCGCTCAACTGGAGCTTCGCCTCGTCGCCGCCCATCCCGATGGCAAGGGTGGCCTCGGCTTTCTGTCGCAATATCCGAACGCCTACATGTTCTTCGTCTTCGGCATGAGCGCGGCGATCGCGGCAGCGGTCATGAAGCACCTGCTGCAGGAGACGCTGTCGATGACGACGTTCAGCATGATCATGAGCGGGTGGCTGGCGATCGTGATCGCCTTCTTCGCCTATCCGTTGTCGGCCTTTTCCAAGCCGCTGGCACGGCTGAAGGAAACCGGGCTGCTGATGTTCGGCGTGCAGGCGACCCGCTTCCAGCGCGCAGCAGAGCGCAAGGTGCTCGGCCGCAACGTGGCAGCCGACGCGACCGAGGAACCCGACGACGACGTGGCCGACCCCGGCAAACTGTTCGATGCGACCAAGAAGCTTTCGACCATGCTCATCAGCCGCGACGCCGTCGTGCCGGTCGCCGCCGCCGCTCTCATTCCCTTCGCCGTCGCCGGCGCGACAAGGCTGCCTTACAAGGAAGTGTTTTCGGTGCTGAAGAAGCTGTTGCTGCTGTGACGAGCGTCGCTTCGTCGGGGAGGCCGTACCCCGATCAGGCTCGGCCTGTCTGTTTGGGCCCGTTGTGGTGAGGTTCGAAACAGAAAATCCGGCTTTCCGTGGTCCAGGATAGGGAAGCGTCTTGACCTCAACTTAAGTTGAGGTCTTATGAACTTGTCCGATAGAGCCAATTGCCATGTGACGGATCGGACTTCATGCACATCTCCAGATTAATTCTGCCGGCATCGGACGTCGCCAATAGTGCTGCCTTCTTTCGCGATGTCCTCGAACTGCCGACGGCCGGGAACTCCATCCAGGTGGGCTGGAGCGAAATCCAGCTGATCGCGGCCGCTGAGGGAGCGCCACACGGCGTGCACCTGGCCTTCAACGTCCCCTTTGCGCGTTTTGACATGGCCGTCGCTTGGTTGGAGGGGCGGACATTGCTCCAAAAGGAGCCGGGTGGAGAAGCGTGCTTTGCCCTTGAAGGAGATTGGCAATCAAGGTCGATCTACTTCGACGGCCCCGACAATGCCGTGCTCGAATTGATCGGCCGCCGCAGGCTGATCCATCCTGCGGACAAGCGACCGTTCAGCGGCGCTGACCTGTCCTGCCTGAGCGAGGTCGGCGTTCCCTCCGATGATGTCGAGGGCATGGTGGCCGAGGCGGCCTGGACGTTCGGTGTCGGAACGGTCGGGCCAGCCTCGTCCAGCTTTGCCGCGATCGGCAATGATGAAGGCATGCTGATTGCCGTCGACCCGAACCGGCCGTGGTTTCCGCAAAAGCGCCAACGACCGGGCGCCAATGGACTGGAGATATGGGTGAACGACGTGAAGTCACCTGGAACCGTGTCTGATGCCCAGCACGGCTGGAAAGTCCGAGCGAGATAGGGCAATCTCGGCGATCGTTTGTCCGACGACAGAGTGGTACTTTCGCCGTTGGCGATCGTGCTTTTCTTTTCAAGGAGGAATGGTGCCGCTTACGTGACTCGAACACGTGACCCCATCATTACGAATGATGTGCTCTACCGACTGAGCTAAAGCGGCCCGGAGGCAGTTCCGCGGAAGCCCGCGGAACGAATGTGAGGCGCTGATAAACGCAAAGCGCCGAGATTTCAAGCCATCAGTTGCGAGAACTTGAAAATTCCTTGTTGGCTGTCGCTGCGGGTGCGGAGTGCAGGCCGAGGCGGGTGCGCGCTACATCGTATTCGCGCTCGAGCCGGTCGACCATGCGGGCGACGGATGTCACTTCCTTGACCGCGCCGATGCCTTGGCCGCATCCCCAGATGTCCTTCCAGGCCTTGGCGCCGTCGGTCGCAGCGCCGAAGTCCATTTTCGACGGGTCGGCCTCGGGCAGATTGTCCGGATCCATGCCGGCGGCCGAGATCGAGGGCTTCAGGTAGTTGCCGTGGATGCCGGTGAAATAATTGGAGTAGACGATGTCTGCGGCGTTGCTGTCGACGATCATCTGCTTGTAGGCGTCGCTGGCGCGCGCCTCTTCCGTCGCGATGAAGGGTGAGCCGATATAGGCCATGTCGGCGCCCATCGCCTGGGCCGCCAGAATGGCGCCGCCGGTAGCGATCGCGCCCGAGAGAAGCAGCGGCCCGTCGAACCAGGAGCGGATTTCCTGGACAAGCGCAAACGGGGAAAGCGTGCCAGCATGGCCGCCGGCGCCGGCGGCCACCGCGATCAGGCCGTCGGCGCCCTTGCGGATTGCCGAATTGGCGTGACGGTTGTTGATGACGTCGTGAAGCACGATGCCGCCATAAGAATGGATGGCGGCATTAACCTCGGGCACGGCGCCGAGCGAGGAGATGACGACCGGCACCTTATATTTGATGCAGAGCATCAGATCCTGCTCGAGCCGCGCATTGGATTTGTGCACGATCTGGTTGACGGCAAAGGGAGCGGCCCGCCGGCCGGGATTCTTGGCGTCGTGGTCGGCAAGCGTCTCGGTGATCTCGGCCAGCCATTCGTCGAGCTGCGATTGCGGGCGGGCGTTCAGCGCCGGGAAGGCGCCGATCACGCCAGCCTTGCACTGCGCGATCGTCAGCTTCGGGTTGGAAATGATGAACAGGGGCGCGCCGACAACCGGCAGTCTCGTCGTTCCGGAAAGAATTGGCGGAAGCGGCATCGGTTTCTCCATCCCTCGGTAAGGCGCGCCAAATTTTTGACGTTTGCGTAAACGTCAAAACAGATAGCAGCAAGTTTGCCGCTTGCAAAGGGGGCGGTTTGGCCGTGATGTCGCCGCCTCTTTTTCTCGCAGGCGCGGCGAAGCAAAGCGTTTTCCCCGGCCTTGGCCGGTCGCGCCCGTCGCCGGACTTGCGGATTCTGGCAGCAGCGGTTACGCAATTGTTAACAAAACCAACGGCGTGCCTCCAGATTTAACCCTTATGCCCTTGCGGTTGGATCGAGAGCGGTGGTCAACCGCGGCGCGCCGGCAGGTCCAAAGCCCTGCCTACACAGAAGGACTTGATGTGAGCGGACTTGAGACTGCAATCAGAAATGCCCTTGAGCGCTCCGATCGCGCCAATGCGGAAACGCGGGCGCGCATCTATCAATCTGCCCGTCAGGCGCTCGAAACCGGGTTGCAGAAACAGGGGATCGAGGACGGCAACGTCATCGCCCAGCAGCGCCATCGGCTCGAAGCCGTCATCCATGCGATCGAAACGGAAGAGAGAGCGGCACTGAGGACGCGACAACCGGCACCTCCGGTGGTCAGCCTCGATGATGCCGCGCGGGCGCGCGGGCCGGCACAGCCACGGGTCGAGCCGCAAGTCCGGTCACCGACGCAGGCCCAACCCCAACCTCAAGCCCAGACTCCGCCCCAGAGCCAGCCACAGGCCCCGGCGGCCGGTCGTCGGGAACCCGGTTTTGCCGGCGACGCGCCGCGCCAGGCGGCGAGCGATGGCGGTCTCGGTGGTCTGCGTGCCGATCGCGACGGTCCGGTGGTATCGACGCGTGCAGCCGCCGAGAGCACGGCGGATGCTGGCGAAGCTGCGAGCATCGCGCCCACGGTCCGCGGAGATACGCGCAAACGCCGGCGCAAGCGCAGCCGCTTTCTGTCCTTCACCATGGTCGTCGTCACGCTTGCCGCCGCAGCAGGGGCCGCGGCCTGGTGGGTGCAGACCAATGACCTGCTGAAATCTGCCGCCGAGCGCGACACGAATGTTGCCAATCCCCCGGCATCGGTCGCGTCGGAAGACTTCGATGGCGCGGCGGGATTGCGGACACTCGGCGCGCAGCAGGGCTTTACCGGCGATTGGGTCGAGGTCTTCACGCCCAAGGAAACCGGCGCGATCGCGCCCGGAGCGCAGGCAAAGGTCGAGCCGGTGGACGACGAAGGCGGGCGACGCGTGCAGCTGACATCGGCGGTCGCCGACGCGGAAGGGGATATCACCATCGAAATCCCGGCCGCGGTCCTGGCGGAACTCTCCGGCAAGACGTCGACGCTGGCGTTGACCGTGCAGGCCGAGCCGGGCAAGACCACGGAGTTCGCGGTCGAGTGCAATTTCTCCTCGCTCGGCGAATGCGGGCGCCATCGCTTCACCGTGCATGACGAGCGGCTCGACATGCTGTTCAAGATCACCTTCGACCGTAGCCTGGCGCCGAGCTCGCCGGGCCAGATCGTGATCAACAGCGATATCAGCGGTGAGGGCAAGAGCCTCAGCCTCTACGCCATCCGCGTCCTACCGGGGCAATAAGGCCGGTCGCCAAGGCTTTCCGAGGTGGGGCGGCGGGAAAACCTGTCGGCCCCATCGGCGTCATCGGTTTTGACAGGGCCGGCGTCTATTTCAGGAAACCGGGGCCGGATCCGATGATCTTGTCATCGACCTCGCCGATCGCGCCCTTGTCCTTACTCTCGTAATCGAGCGAGGAAAGGATGTGGCGGATCAGGTTGAGCCGGGCTCGCCGCTTGTCGTTGCCGCGTACCACCGTCCAGGGTGCATGATCCGTGTGGGTCTCCTTCAGCATCTCGTCGCGCTTGGCGGTATAATCGTCCCATTTGTTGAGCGCCGCGATGTCCATCGGCGACAGCTTCCAGATCTTCAGTGGGTCGTGGCGGCGATCGTGGAAGCGTTTCAGCTGCATCTCGCGGCCGATGTTGATCCAGAATTTGAAGAACTGGATGCCCTCATGCACGATCATCTTCTCGAAGCGGGGAGCCTGCTTCAGGAACTGCTTGTGCTCTTCGGGCGTGCAGAAGCCCATGACCGGTTCGACGCCGGCGCGGTTGTACCAGGAGCGGTCGAACAGCACGAATTCGCCGGCCGTCGGCATGGTCGCGACATAACGTTGGAAGTACCATTGCCCGCGTTCGGTTTCGGTCGGTTTGGTCAGAGCGACGACACGCGCCCAGCGAGGGTTGAGGTTGTCCATAGTCGCATGGATCGCACCGCCCTTGCCGGCGGCGTCCCGGCCCTCGAACAACGCCATCATGCGCTTGCCGGTCTTCTGCTGCCAGAGCTGAACCTTGACCAGTTCGACCTGCAGCTTTTCCAGCGTTTCCAGATATTCGTCGTCGTCGAGCTTCTTCTTGTAGGGGTAGTCGTCGGAGGAAAATGCCGCGTCGTCGATCCACTTCGGCAACTCGGGATTGTCGATGTCGAAAACGCGACTCTTGCCGCCGATTTCGAGTTCCACCGCGCGGTTCTCCGCCTTGTCCGCCGTATCCGTCGCTGCCATCGGTTCGCCCTTTCGGCTTGGCGCACGGGCCCGAAAACCGGCTTCGATCATCGGAAGGATCATGCGCGTTTTCAAACTTTCGGGCCTGCGCCTGTCATCGGATATACAAGGCGCTCGCGACCCGATTTCGTTGGAGGAGGCCATAATTGCGTTGCGGATTCAAGCCGGTCGTGAAAATCATGTCATGAAGGATCGCTATTCCTCGACCATTTTGGTCCGGGAGGAAAAGAAAGTGATTCATGAGGATGTCGAGGTGGACGGTTCGAAGGCGTTCTGGCGGAACCTGGTTCCGCGGCTGAAAGCAGAGCGCTGGCTGCTGGGGCTCACCGTGCTCCTGGCGATCCTTGCGACCGTCGCGGGTATTCATTTCCTCATTGTCCTGCCCTTCTGGATCGTTCTCGTCGCCGCGTTGCTCAACCGTAGCGCGCCAACCTCGGTTATTCTGAGCCCGGCCAAGGCGGTGGTCGCTGCCGGCCCGGCGAGCGACCCGCTGGTGCCCGCGCTGAACGCGCTCGACATGCCGGTTCTGGTGATTGCCGCCGACGAGACGGTGGTGTTCCAGAACATCGCTGCCGAGAAGGCCTTTGGCACCATCCCGCCAAACACCTATCTTGCAGCAAGGGTGCGTTCGCCCGGCATCCTCGACATGGTCCGCGAGACGATGGCGACCGGCAAGGCGAACCAGATCGAGCATAACGAGCAGTTGCCGTCCGACGCCGTTTATGTGGTGCGGGTCGCTCCGGCTGAAATTCCGGGCGACGGGCCGGTCAAGCGGATCTTCCTGTTGACCTATCGCGACATCTCTCAGGCGCGCCGCATCGACCGCATGCGCTCGGACTTCGTCGCCAATGCCAGCCACGAGCTGCGCACGCCGCTGGCATCCTTGCGCGGCTTCATCGAGACGCTCCAGGGTCCGGCGCGCAACGATCTGAAGGCGCAGGAAAAGTTCTTCGGCATCATGCACGAGCAGGCGACGCGCATGAGCCGGCTTGTCGACGATCTGCTGTCGCTGTCGCGGCTGGAGTTGCGCTCGCATATCGCCCCCGATGACCCTGTCGATCTGGCGCCGCTGCTCGGGCATGTCCGCGACAGCCTGCTGCCGCTGGCGAAGGATCTGGATGTCACCGTCTCGCTCGTGGTGCCGGACAAGCCCGTGGTCGTCCGCGGCGAACGCGACGAACTCATCGAGGTCTTCGAGAACCTGATCGAGAATGCGTGCAAGTACGGCCAGGAAGGCAAGAAGGTGGACGTAATCCTGCATGGCGGCGAGGGAGGCGAGGCCGAAGTCGTCGTGAAGGACTATGGCCCGGGCATTCCGGCCGAGCATGTGCCGCGCATCACCGAGCGGTTTTACCGGGTCAATGTCGAGGCCAGCCGCTCGAAGAAGGGCACCGGCCTGGGCCTTGCCATCGCCAAGCACATTCTCACGCGGCATCGTGCCCGGCTCCTCATCCATTCAGAGGTCGGCAAAGGCACGACCTTTACGGTCCGCTTCTGACATATTGGCGCGGGAAAACCCGGGGGTGTTCATTTTTCATTAGCATTTTCAATGACATGAGCTGTCATAAATGTTTCGTCGAACTGACATAAAAGGTGTGGCCATCGGCAGCTAGTTAGGGGCAGCCGATAAGACGGCGAAGAGCGCTGCAACGCTTGGCGCACACCAACACAAGCCCATTCCGGGAGAACTTTTATGAAAGCTCTTAAACTCACTGTCGCGGCGCTGGTCGCTTCGGCCGCATTTGCCGGCGCAGCCGCCGCTCGCGATCAGGTTCAGGTCGCTGGCTCCTCGACCGTTCTTCCCTACGCCAAAATCGTCGCCGAGACGTTCGGCGAGACGTTCCCCGACTTCAAGACCCCGGTGGTCGAATCCGGCGGCTCCTCCGCTGGCCTGAAGGAATTCTGCAAGGGCGTCGGCCCTGATACCATCGACATCGCCAACTCCTCGCGCAAGATCAAGGACAGCGAAGTCGAGGCCTGCAAGGCCGCTGGCGTCACCGAAATCCAGGAAGTGAAGATCGGTTATGACGGCATCGTCTTTGCGACCGACGCCGGCAATGCCGACCTCGCCCTGAAGCCGGAAGACCTCTACAAGGCGCTCGCTGCTGAAGTCGTCGTCGACGGCAAGATCGTCGCCAACCCCTACAAGAAGTGGTCCGAAGTCAACGCCGCCCTGCCGGCCGTCGAAATCGCCGCTTACATCCCGGGCGAAAAGCACGGCACCCGCGAAGTCTTCGAAGAGAAGATCCTCGCTGCAGGCTGCAAGAACGCTGGCGCCGTTGACGTGATCAAGGCTGCCGTTGCCGATGAAAAGCAGCAGCACAGCAAGTGCGTCGCAGTCCGCAAGGACGGCCTGGCTGTCGACATCGACGGCGACTACACCGAAACGCTCGCCCGTATCGCTGCCAACAAGAACGGCATCGGCGTGTTCGGCCTGTCGTTCTACGAAAACAATGCCGACAAGCTGAAGGTCGCGACCGTCAACGGCATCGTACCGTCGACCGAAACGATCGCTTCCGGCGAGTACCCGGTTTCCCGCCCGCTGTACTTCTACGTCAAGAAGGCACATCTCGGCGTTATCCCGGGCCTCAAGGAATATGTTGAGTTCTTCCTCGACGACCAGATGATCGGCCCGGAAAGCCCGCTCGCCGAATACGGCCTCGTTGCCGCTCCGGACGCTGAGCGCGAAGAAATCCGCAAGGCTTTCTCTGCCGGCAACATGCTCTGATAATGACAAGCCCCGGCGCGATGTCTTCGCGCCGGGGCATGCCTTCATTCGATTTGCCGGCACCCATGACGGGCGATGCCGGGGAGACGTGCGGATGAGTACTTCGCTCCTTCTTTTGCTCATTATTGTTATTGGTTTCATTGCTTATTTTGCAGGCCGCGCCCGTTCGCTGGCGCAGTCCGGCGGCAAGCTCTCCAACCTGCATTCACTGCCGGGCTATCACGGTAGCTACGTCGCCATCTGGGCGATGCTTCCGGCCGCACTCGTTCTCGGCACCTGGCTGTTCGCCGCTCCCGTGTATATCGACGGAAGCACGCGCGCGGCCTTGCCGGATACCGTCCAGAGCCAGGGCCCTGCCGCCGTGCAGCTCGCGCTCGGTCAGGTCAAATCCGTTGCCGGTGGCCTTCTGCGCCTGAGCGGCGAGGAACTCGCAGCCCTTGAGAGCGGCTCCGCCAATCTTCGCGCGACGCTCGCGTCCAAGGGCGTTGCCCTTGCTGGCGAAGGCGATCCCTACATGGTCACCGTCGCCAAGCACTTCAACGCGATGACCGCGACCAACCGCTGGCTGATGACGGTCGCCGTTCTGCTGATCGCGATTGCCGGCGGCGTCTACGCCATCCGCAACGTCGCGACCCGCTTCCGCGCCCGCAACCAGGTCGAGCGGGTCATTCTCGGCTCGCTGATCGTCGCGTCCTCCATCGCCATCCTGACGACGGTCGGCATCGTCGCCTCGATGCTGTCGGAAGCCGGACGCTTCTTCACCATGGTCTCGCCGTTCGAGTTCTTCTTCGGCACGGTATGGGATCCGCGGTTTGCCGCTGCCGGCAGCGGCGGCGCTTCGGGCCAGTTCGGCCTCATCCCGCTTCTTGCCGGCACGCTCTACATCGCCTTCGTCGCCATGCTGTTTGCGGTGCCGATCGGCCTCTTCGCGGCGATCTACATGGCGGAATATGCAAGCCCGCGCCTGCGTTCGACCGCAAAGCCGCTGCTCGAAGTGCTCGCCGGCATCCCGACCATCGTCTACGGTTTCTTTGCGCTGGTGACCGTTGGCCCGTTCTTGCGTGACATCTCCGCCCAGATGAACGGTCTCATGACCGGCAACTACCAGAACTTCATCCAGGCACAGAGCGTTCTGACGGCGGGCATCGTCATGGGCATCATGCTGATCCCATTCGTGTCGTCGCTGTCGGACGACATCATCACCCAGGTGCCGCGGGCACTTCGTGACGGCTCGCTCGGCCTTGGCGCCACCCGCTCGGAGACGGTCAAGAAGGTCATCCTTCCGGCAGCCCTCCCGGGAATCGTCGGCGCGCTGCTGCTCACCGCCTCGCGCGCCGTCGGCGAGACCATGATCGTGGTGCTGGCAGCCGGTGTGGCGGCCCGCATGCAGATCAATCCCTTCGAGCCGATGACGACGGTGACCGTTAAGATCGTCAACCAGCTGACTGGTGACCTCGAGTTCACCTCGCCGCAGACGCTGGTGGCCTTCGCACTGGGCATCACGCTCTTCGTCATCACGCTCGGCCTCAACATTTACGCGCTCTACATCGTGCGCAAATACCGGGAACAGTACGAATGACCGACATCGCTTCCCCGACCGTCCGGATCTCCGCCCGTCCCGCATCCGCCAAGCGCGATATCGGCATCAAGCGTCGCTATGCTGCCGAACGCCGGTTCCGCTTCTACGGCATGGCCGCGATCAGCACCGGTCTCTTCTTCCTGGCATTGCTGCTGTGGACCGTCTTTTCCAACGGCTACACCGCATTCCAGCAGACGACGATTACGCTGCCGATCGAATTCACCGAAAAGGTCATCGACCCCAAAGGCGAACGCGCGACCGACGGCAAGGTGCTGATGACCGCCAACTATCCGCTGTTGGTGCGCGACGCGCTCGTCAAGCAGCTCGGCATCGACGCCACCAAGCGGCCGCAGGTCAAGCAGGCGACCGACATGGTTTCCGCGAGCTCCCGCACGCTATTGCGCGACATGGTCGCCGCCGACCCGTCGATCATCGGCAAGACGGTTCCTGTCACGCTGCTGGCCGAGGCCAACATCGACTCCGCCTTCAAGGGCCAGATCGATCTCTCGGTCGATGAGGGCAAGCGCAAGGTCAAGGACCAGCAGGTCACCTGGATGAACGAGCTGGCGAGCGCCGGCATCCTGAAGAAGAGCTTCAACACCGGCATCTTCACCTTCGGCGCCTCCAGCCGTCCCGAAGCGGCAGGCGTCGGCGTCGCTGCCCTCGGCTCGCTCTACATGATGCTGATCGTGCTGGTGCTGTCGCTTCCGATCGGCGTCGCCGCCTCGATCTACCTCGAGGAGTTTGCGCCGAAGAACCGGCTGACCGACCTGATCGAGGTCAACATCAACAACCTCGCGGCCGTTCCGTCGATCGTCTACGGCCTCCTGGGTCTCGCCGTCTTCATCAACTTCGCCGGCATGCCGCGCTCGGCAGCCGTCGTCGGCGGCTTCGTGCTGACGTTGATGACCCTGCCGACGATCATCATCGCCACCCGTGCCGCGTTGAAGGCGGTCCCGCCGTCGATCCGCTCGGCGGCCCTCGGTCTCGGTGCGTCGAAGATGCAGACCATCTTCCACCACGTGCTGCCGCTGGCGATGCCGGGCATCCTGACCGGCACCATCATCGGTCTTGCCCACGCGCTTGGTGAAACCGCGCCGCTGCTCCTGATCGGCATGGTCGCCTTCGTCGTCGATTTTCCCGGTTCGCCGATGGAACCGTCGACGGCACTGCCGGTGCAGATCTACATGTGGGCCAACGAGGCGGAGCGCGCCTTCGTCGAGCGCACCTCCGGCGCAATCATCATTCTTCTCATCTTCCTGGTCGTCATGAACCTTGGAGCCATTCTGTTGCGACGTCGCTTTGAGCGCCGCTGGTAGTGAGGTAATTACTATGAACATCATGTCAGAAGCAGCAGTCGAGAAGGCTCTGGATCAGAAAATGAACACCGTGCCCTACAAGATGATCGGCAAGGATGTGTCGGTCTATTACGGCGAGAAGCGTGCGCTTTTCGACGTCAACCTCAACATCCGCGAGAACACGGTCACGGCGCTGATCGGTCCTTCGGGTTGCGGCAAGTCGACCTTCCTGCGCACGCTGAACCGCATGAACGACACGATCGAGAACTGCCGCGTCACCGGCAAGATCACGCTCGACGAGGACGACATCTACGACCCGACGATCGACGTCGTCGAGCTTCGCGCCCGCGTCGGCATGGTCTTCCAGAAGCCGAACCCGTTCCCGAAGTCGATCTACGACAACGTCGCCTACGGTCCGCGGATTCACGGACTTGCCCGCACCAAGGCCGACTTTGACGAAGTGGTCGAGACCAGCCTGCAGAAGGCCGGTCTGTGGAACGAGGTAAAGGACCGTCTGCAGGAGCCCGGCACCGGCCTTTCCGGTGGTCAGCAGCAGCGCCTCTGCATCGCACGTGCCGTCGCCGTGAGCCCGGAAGTCATCCTCATGGACGAGCCGTGCTCGGCTCTCGATCCGATCGCGACCGCCAAGGTCGAAGAGCTCATCCACGAGCTGCGCACGAACTTCACGATCGTCATCGTGACCCACTCGATGCAGCAGGCCGCCCGCGTTTCGCAGCGCACCGCCATGTTCCACCTCGGCAATCTCGTCGAGGAGAACGACACAGACAAGATGTTCACCAATCCGGATGACCAGCGCACCCAGGATTACATCATGGGCCGCTTCGGCTGAGGCCGCATAAGGCTGCAACAGTAACTGCAAAGCGCCCGTAAGGATCGACGATCATGTCCATGCATATCATGTCCGCCTATGACGAAGAACTGAAGTACCTGACGCGCCGCATCTCGGAGATGGGCGGCCTCGCCGAACAGATGGTCGCCGAGTCCGTTCGCGCGCTGGTCAACTCCGACCTGGCTCTCGCACAGAAGGTGATCTCGGACGACACCGTCCTCGACGACGCCGAGCGCCAGATCGGTGAGAAGGCGATCGTCACGATCGCCAAGCGTCAGCCGGTCGCCGCCGACCTGCGTGAGATCATGGGGTCGATCCGCATCGCCTCCGATCTGGAACGCGTCGGCGACCTTGGCAAGAACACCGCCAAGCGCGTGATCGCGGTCGCCGGCTCCGGCATTCCGCGCAAGCTCGCCCGTGGCCTCGAGCATCTGGCAGAGCTCGCTCTCGTCCAGCTCAAGGAAGTGCTCGACGTCTACGCCTCGCGCTCGCCGGAAAAGGCCAACAGCATCCGCGAGCGTGACGAGGAGATCGACGCGATCTACACCTCGCTGTTCCGCGAGCTCTTGACCTACATGATGGAAGATCCGCGCAACATCACGCCCTGCACGCATCTTCTGTTCTGCGCCAAGAACATCGAGCGCATCGGCGACCACGCGACCAATATCGCTGAGACGATCTATTACATGGCGACGGGTGCTCAGCCGGAAGGCGAGCGTCCGAAGGATGACACCACGTCGACGCTGGGCTCGGTCAACGACTGAGCGCCAAGCGCGCCGTAAGCATGCATGCCCTTTGAAATCTGATCCGGTCGCGGCTTCGGTCGCGGCCCCGAATTCCTGTATCTGAAGCATGCGGTTTTCGCCCCGCCTTTGAAAACGGCGGATGTGCTCCAGATTTAGAGTGTCTGAGCGCCGGCCGGGCCGATGAGTCCAAAGGCCGCCCGCGGTAAGGAGACGTTACCTGATGTTGCCAAAAATCGCCGTAGTCGAAGACGAAGAGGCGCTGAGCGTTCTGCTGCGTTACAATCTGGAAGCCGAGGGCTTCGACGTCGATACGATCCTGCGGGGCGACGAGGCGGAGATCCGGCTTCAGGAGCGGCTGCCCGACCTGCTTATCCTCGACTGGATGCTGCCCGGTGTTTCCGGCATTGAACTTTGCCGTCGGCTGCGCCAGCGTCCGGAGACCGAACGTCTGCCGATCATCATGCTGACGGCGCGCGGCGAGGAAAGCGAGCGCGTCCGGGGTCTGGCGACCGGTGCCGACGACTACGTGGTCAAGCCCTTCTCGACGCCGGAGCTGATGGCGCGCGTCAAGGCGATGCTGCGCCGGGCAAAGCCCGAGGTGCTCTCGACGCTGCTTCGCTGCGGCGACATCGAACTCGACCGCGAGACCCACCGCGTTCATCGCCGCAGCCGCGAGGTGCGCCTCGGCCCGACCGAGTTCCGTCTTCTGGAGTTCCTCATGTCCTCGCCGGGCCGCGTCTTCTCTCGCTCGCAGCTTCTGGATGGCGTCTGGGGGCATGACATCTATGTCGACGAGCGAACCGTCGACGTGCATGTCGGTCGTCTGCGCAAGGCTCTGAACTTCTCGAACATGCCCGACGTGATCCGCACCGTTCGCGGCGCCGGCTATTCGCTCGAAAGCTGAGCGGTCTGAACGTCGCCAACAAAAAAAGGGGCCGATCGGCCCCTTCCTTTATCAATGCGGTCCAGCTTCTTAGCGAGCCCTGCGGCGCTCCCCCGACGGCTGGTAGGCCAGCCGCGCATGAAAGGTGCAGTAAGGCGAGGCTTCCGGGGAATCGTTGCCGCAGAAGTGAAACTCTTCCTTCAGCGGGTCGCCGATCGGCCACTTGCAGGTGCGCTCGGTGAGCTGGGTCAGCTCGAGGCGGCGCGACATCGGCACGACAACGTCGGTGCGGGTGCTGAAATCCTGCTCGGCAACGAGATCGACTTCGATTTCTTCCTTGAGAACGACAGCGCCGGCCGCGCGTGCAACCGGGCGGGTCGAAACGCGCGAAGCGTAGTTCGGCGCGCGCGGTGCCGAAGTCGGGCGCTTCGGACGGGCCGCCGTCGTGGTGCTGCCACCGGCCTTGGCGCGACCTGGCAGGCTCAGGCGGTGAACCTTGCCGATGACAGCGTTACGGCTGACGCCGCCGAGCTGTGCCGCGATCTGGCTTGCGCTCAGGCCCTCGGACCAAAGCTTCTTCAGTTTCTCCACCCGCTCGTCAGTCCAGTTCATTTCTGCACTCTCCGTTCTCAGCGTTGGGGATGGCAGAATCCCTCACCGCACCCCGGCTAAACCCCGGGGTTGCAAACGCGATAACTCTTTTGGTGACTAGGTCCGCCGCATGCGTCTAGTAATTGAATGTTAACGTACTGACCGCTGGACTCTGTGGCAAGAGTCCCGGGAATCAGGCCGAATCGATTTCGTAGTTTTCCCCAACTTGCTCGGCCAGCGTTGCATTTTTGCAAGCCCTCCCGGACGATTTTTCTGCTGCCAGGAATCGACCCTTCATGTTGCGCTGCAAGGCTTGGTTTTGTTGACATTGCAGCGCGAAATGGGAATAGTGCCTGCGCCGCCGAAAGGCGGCATTTTTGATTTTTATCGGCCCGCGTGAGGCGCGGGATCGATGTCGATCTGGAGTGAAGGAGAGCCTCGCATGACTGCAACCACGCCGCTTTACGATACCTACATGCGCGCGCCGTTGCGTTTCGAGCGAGGAGAGGGCGCCTGGCTGATCGCTGAAGACGGCACGCGTTATCTCGATTTCGGTGCCGGCGTTGCCGTGAACTCGCTCGGCCACGCGCACCCGCACCTGGTCGAAGCGCTGAAGGCGCAGGCCGACAAGGTCTGGCACCTGTCCAACCTTTATGAAATTGCGGGCCAGGAAAGCCTCGGCCGCCGGCTGACGGCGGTGACCTTTGCCGACAAGGTCTTCTTCACCAATTCGGGCGCGGAAGCGCTGGAATGCGCCATCAAGACGGCACGGCGTTACCACTTCTCCAAGGGCCACCCGGAGAAGTTCCACGTCATCACCTTCGAAGGCGCCTTCCACGGCCGCACGATCGCGACGATCGCCGCCGGTGGTCAGCAGAAATACATCGAAGGTTTCGGGCCGAAGGCGCCGGGCTTCTACCAGGTTCCGTTCGGCGACATCGCCGCGGTCAAGAATGCGATCACCGAGGAAACCGCAGCGATCCTGATCGAGCCGATCCAGGGCGAGGGCGGCATCCGTCCGGCGACCAAGGAGTTCATGCAGGAACTGCGCGCGCTCTGCGACGAGTTCGGCCTGCTCTTGATCCTCGACGAGGTCCAGACCGGCGTCGGCCGTACCGGCAAGCTGTTTGCCCATGAATGGGCGGATATCCGTCCGGATATCATGGCGGTCGCCAAGGGTATCGGCGGTGGCTTCCCGTTCGGCGCCTGCCTCGCGACTGAGGAAGCCGCATCTGGTATGGTGGCGGGCACGCATGGCTCCACATATGGCGGCAACCCGCTGGCCATGGCCGTCGGCAACGCCGTGCTCGACGTCGTTCTGGCCGACGGATTCCTGACGCATGTGCGCGATGTCGCGCTGGTCTTCCGCCAGGGCCTTGCGTCGCTCAAGGACCGTTTCCCTGATGTCATCGAGGACATCCGCGGCGACGGTTTGATGCTGGGCATCAAGGTGAAGGGCCCTTCGGCCGATCTGCTGAAGGAAATCCGCGCCGAAAAGCTCCTGGCCGTGCCGGCGGGCGAAAATGTCCTGCGTCTTCTGCCGCCGCTGACCGTGACGGCGGAAGAGGCGCGCGAGGGGCTCGCACGTATCGAACGCGCCGCCGAGGCGGTTCGCAAGGCAAGCGGCAACGCCGCGGCCTGAAGGTAGCGACCCAGGGCCGACTAAGGCGTTAGAATGACCTCCGTGCGGGCACGTCGATAGCGTGCCGCACCAGGGACCGATTTTTCAGACAGGAACCGAGTACGATGGCAGGCACCAGACATTTTCTCGATCTTTCGGCCATGACGGCCGCCGACCTCCGGACGATCATCGACGATGCGCGCGTCCGAAAGGCGGCGACCAAGGCCGGAACTGCCGAGAAGCCGCTCGCCGGCAAGATGCTGGCGATGATCTTCGAAAAGCCCTCCACCCGCACCCGCGTTTCCTTCGATGTCGGCATGCGCCAGCTCGGCGGCGAAACCCTGTTTCTGTCGGGCACCGAAATGCAGCTCGGCCGCGCCGAGACGATCGGCGACACGGCCAAGGTGCTCTCGCGTTACGTCGACGCCATCATGATCCGCACCACCGACCATCGCCGCCTTCTGGAACTGGCCGAGCATGCGACGGTCCCCGTCATCAACGGCCTGACCGACGATACGCACCCCTGCCAGATCATGGCCGATATCCTGACCTTCGAGGAGCATCGCGGTCCGGTAAAGGGCAAGACGATTGCCTGGACCGGCGACGGCAATAACGTGCTGCATTCGCTGATCGAAGGTTCTGCCCGCTTCGGATACCGCATGAACATGGCCGTGCCGCTCGGTTCCGAGCCGCAGGACAAGTTCCTGAACTGGGCGCGCAACAATGGCGGCGAGGTCCTTTTGTGTCATGACGCCGAACAGGCCGTCGCCGACGCCAATTGCGTCGTGACCGACACCTGGATCTCGATGAACCAGGAACATCGCGCCCGCGGGCACAACGTCTTCCAGCCCTACCAGGTCAATGAAGCGCTGATGAAGCGTGCGGCCTCCGATGCGCTGTTCATGCACTGCTTGCCGGCGCACCGCGGCGAAGAGGTCACCGACGAGGTGATCGACGGCCCGCAGTCGGTGGTCTTCGACGAGGCGGAAAACCGGCTGCACGCACAGAAGTCGGTCATTGCCTGGTGCATGGGGCTCGTCTGAGCCGGCTGCCCGGTCGCGCGCGACGGCGAAGAGGCTTCAGTGCGCTCCGCCGAGCGTGCGCCATATAGGGGCGTGTTCACCGCACTTGACATTGTCCACGTGCGACACGATTTAGGCGGCATACGGGCGCTCCTGAAAGTAGTGAGCGCGCAACCGTCGAGGTGGTGCGTTGCTATGGCGGCGGCACATACCTGGTGGACAATCCGTTTATCGCGGGATCAACTGAGACAGCGAGCACGTTGCGCGGGGATAGCAATATCTCTGGTGCAGCTTGGTGGCTGAAGGCAAGGAGCAAGACATGACTGACATGACGCCAGGGCTTGGTGAGTTCGACTTTGCCGGTGACGATCACGTCGTGCCTTTCCAGGTGGAAGGCCTCGACGTGCGCGGCCGCGCCGTGCAGCTCGGCCCCATGCTGGACGCAATCCTCGAGCGCCACAACTATCCGCTTCCGGTCGCGCGTCTGGTTGCTGAAACCGTTGTACTCACCGTGTTGCTCGGGACCTCGCTGAAGTTTGAAGGCAAGCTGATCGTCCAGACTCAGGGCGATGGCCCTGTCGATCTGGTGGTCGCTGATTTCTCGACGCCGGATCGCGTGCGCGCCTATGCCCGCTACGATCAGGAAGCGCTTGCCGCTGCCGAAAAGGACGGCCGGACCCTTTCGCACGAGCTGCTCGGAAAGGGCGTGCTCGCCTTCACCATCGACCAGGGCGCCCATACCCAGCGTTACCAGGGGATCGTTGCGCTCGACGGAGCGACGCTGGAAGAAATCGCCGGCGTCTATTTCCGACAGTCGGAGCAGATCCCGACCAAGGTGCGCCTTGGCGTGGCCGAGCTTCTCGATCGCGACGAAAACGGCAAGCCGCGCCATCGCTGGCGCGCCGGCGGCATGGTCGCCCAGTTCCTGCCGGAAGCGCCGGAACGCATGCGCCAGCCCGACCTTTCCGGCGGTGATGGTGATGATGGTGAAAGCGCGTTCGGTGACGACGATCTCTGGGCCGAAGCCAAGGTGATGGTCGAAACGATCGACATGGACGAGTTGACCGATCCGATGGTCGGAACCGAGCGGCTGCTCTATCGCCTGTTCCACGAGCGCGGCGTCCGCGTCTACGAACCGCAGGCGGTCTACGACCGCTGCAGCTGCTCGCGCGAGAAGCTTCAGTCGGTGTTGTCCAACCTGAGCACGGACGACCTCGAAAGCACCATCGACGATGGCGAAGTCAAGGTGACCTGCGAGTTCTGCTCGACGACCTATCGCTTCGAAGCAAGCGAGGTGCGCCCGCAGTAGCGGGCGCCTCCGGCCGACTGGCCGCGATTTAGAGCGACGCTAGTCCGAAGGACGCGCTGTTCCGGATTGGCTTCAGTTCAGGGTGCGCACGAGCCCGGGTGAATCGAGCGAGAAGGCGGGGATGGCAACGTTGAAGGTCTCTCCGCCTTCCGATTCCATGCTGTAGTGGCCGAACATGACGCCTGAGGGCGTATCCAGAGGGCATCCGGACGAATACTCATAGGTATCGCCGGGATTGAGCAGCGGCTGCTCGCCGATGACGCCCGGACCGCTGACCTCGTCGACTTGCCCGTTCTCATCGGTAATGTGCCAGTAGCGCGTCATCAACCGCACCGACGCGTCCGAGTGGTTTGAGATGACGATGCGATAGCCCCAGACATAGCGGCCATCATCGGGATCCGACTGCTCTTCGAGATAGTACGGCTCCACCGTAACTTCTATGTCGCGGGTCAAAGCGCGATACATGGGCATCACCTTGCTTCAGGTCTTTCAGGGTATTCTACAGCAAGATGGTTTCGTCAAGAATAACGGCAAGATTGTGCGATCCCATGATGGGACGGATGGCCGTGCTGACGCGATCGAGCGGGTGAAACGTGCCTGGCGCCTTGGCGCCCCGCCGCCGGAAACCATCTCGTGACGGCCGGCAAGGGGCGTCGGCCGCCGTTGATCACGGCGGCCGTGTCTTCGTAAAAATCAGGCCTTCACGGCCTTCAGCGCGCGGGCGAAATCTTCCACCACATCGTCGCTGTCCTCGATGCCGGCCGAGAAGCGCACGGTTCCGGCGGAAATGCCGAGCTCTTCGCGGGCCTCGTCGGTCAGGTTCTTGTGCGTGGTCGTTCCCGGATGGGTGATCAGGCTCTTGCTGTCGCCGAGGTTGTTGGAGATGCGCACGATCTCCAGCGCATTCTGCAGCGCGAAGGCTGCATCCTTGCCGCCCTTCAGTTCGAAGGCGACGAGCGTCGATCCGCCGGTCATCTGCTTGGCGATGATGTCGGCCTGCGGATGATCCTTGCGGCCAGGATAGATGACCTTGGCGACCTGCGGCTGTTCTGCCAGGAAGTCGGCCACGCGGCGGGCCGTTTCCGTCTGCTGACGCACGCGTAGCGGCAGCGTCTCGATACCTTTCAGCAGCGTCCAGGCGTTGAACGGCGACATCGCCGGGCCGGTGTGGCGGAAGTAGTCGTGCAGGTGCTCGTTGATCCATTCCTTGTCGGAAAGCACGACACCGCCGAGGCAACGGCCCTGGCCGTCGATATGCTTGGTGGCGGAATAGACGACGATATGGGCGCCGAGTTCCAGCGGCTTCTGGAAGAGCGGCGTCGCAAAGACGTTATCGACGACGACCTTGGCGCCGATCTGGTTGGCGAGCTTGGCAACGCCGGCAATGTCGATGACTTCGAGCGTCGGGTTGGTCGGGCTTTCGAGGAAGAAGACCTTGGTGTTCTTCTGGATCGCCTTTTCCCAGTTGGCGAGGTCGCGTCCGTCGACCAGCGTGCACTCGATACCGTATTTCGGCGCCAGCGTCTCGACCACCCAGCGGCAGGAGCCGAAGAGGGCGCGGGCGGCGACGATGTGGTCGCCGGCCTTCAGCTGGCAGAGAATGGCGGCGGTGACGGCAGCCATGCCCGATGCCGTGGCGCGCGCATCCTCGGCGCCTTCCAGCATGCACATGCGCTTTTCAAACATGTCGTTGGTCGGGCTACCGTAGCGGGCGTAGATGAAGCCTTCGGTCTCGCCCTTGAAACGAGCTTCCGCAGCTTCCGACGTCTCGTAGACAAAGCCCTGGGTAAGGAAGATCGCCTCGGAGGTCTCTCCGTGCTGGGAACGGGTGGTCCCGCCATGGACCAGTTGCGTTGCGGGGCGCCAGTTTTTGCTCATGTGACGGTCACTTTCAAAAACAAAAAAACCGGCCGCGTGAAGGGCCGGTTTGACACCCGGCCTTTTTAGCTACTTGTTTAACGTGGCTGCAAGCCGACCGGCCAAATCACCACGGGATAAAGCTTCAATACTGCCAGGGTACGCTTGCGTCAATTCCCGGAGTTTGGTTTTGTCTCGCAACTGAAAAGAGGACTGCAATGGGCCGCGACACTGGGATTTTGGCCGATCGCGCGATCGCCGCGCTGTTAGAATCGGGACGCCTCAAAAGCGAGAAGCCGCTGGATGTCGATCAGATCCAGCCGGCAAGCCTCGACCTGCGCCTAGGCTCGAAGGCTTTCCGCGTCCGCGCAAGCTTCATGCCAGGCCCGTCTCACCTCGTTGCCGACAAGCTCGACCGGCTGAAGCTGCACGTCGTCGATCTGACCGATGGCGCGGTGCTGGAAACGGGCTGCGTCTACATCGTGCCGCTGATGGAAAGCCTGGAACTGCCTGAGGGCATGTCGGCCTCGGCCAACCCGAAAAGCTCGACCGGTCGCCTCGACATCTTCACCCGCGTCATCACTGATCGCGCCCAGGAATTCGACAAGATCCCGGCCGGCTACAGCGGTCCGCTCTATCTCGAAATCAGCCCGCGCACCTTCCCGATCGTCGTGCGCCGCGGCTCGCGCCTGTCGCAGATCCGCTTCCGCATGGGCCAGTCTATCCTGTCGGAGCAGGAACTGCAGGCGCTGCACGAGAGCGACGTGCTGGTGGCGAGCGACAAGCCGAACGTCAGCGGCGGCGGCATCGCGCTGTCGATCGATCTGAAGGGCACCGGGCCGGAAGGCCTGATCGGCTATCGCGGCAAGCATCACACCGCCGTCATCGACGTCGACAAGAAAGCGCAGCACGCGATCTTCGATTTCTGGGAGCCACTCTACAGCCGTGGCCGCGACGAACTGATCCTCGATCCGGATGAGTTCTACATTCTCGTCTCGCGCGAGGCGGTGCATGTTCCACCGCTTTATGCGGCCGAGATGACGCCGTTCGATCCGCTGGTCGGCGAGTTTCGCGTGCATTATGCCGGCTTCTTCGATCCGGGTTTCGGCCATGCCTCGGCCGGCGGCACGGGCAGCCGAGCCGTGCTCGAAGTGCGCAGCCACGAGGTGCCGTTCATCCTCGAACACGGCCAGATCGTCGGCCGCCTGATCTACGAACACATGCTGGAACGGCCGGATGGTCTCTATGGCCTCGGCGTCGGCTCCAACTACCAGGCGCAGGGCCTGAAGCTCTCGAAGCATTTCCGCGCCGAGTAGGGGATTTTGCAGCGCCCCTTACGCGATCCCGCGCAAGGGTGCTTGACAGATCGCCCCGGTTCGGGAAGTTTCGCAGGCGCCGCGGGTGTAGTTCAGCGGTAGAACGCCAGCTTCCCAAGCTGGATGTCGTCGGTTCGATCCCGATCACCCGCTCCATTCTTTCTCGTCCCGTTCCTTGTGTAACCGCGTTCTCGTGGCGGCCTATGGTCAGCTGCGCTGCGGCCGGTTACTTTACCGCTCGATGAATCACCGCGGTTCCAAGGGCCGCCCCTGCCACATGAGACGTGCCGGCCGCTGCCCATGAAAGTTCTTTCCTTTTTCGCCCTTTGCGTATCCTTGATCGCGACGCCGCTTGCGGCCGAGGCTAAGGATCTGCCGCTGCTGTTCGACGCGCGCGAACGCATCGCCAAGCCCGACCTCACGGGCCTGGCGCGCCTGCGTTTCCTGACGACGGTGGACTTTCCGCCGTTCAACTTCATCGACCAGTCCGGCAAGCTTTCGGGATTTCATGTCGATCTCGTGCGCGAGATCTGCCGCGAGCTCGACATCGAGGCCAAATGCCAGATCCAGGCCGTGACCTATGCGGAGCTGCTGCCGGCACTGGAAGAGGGGCAGGGCGAGGCGGTGGCCGCCGGTATCGCCGTCGGTCCGGAACTGCGCCAACGCTTCGGCTTTTCCCGCGCCTTCATGCGGCTTCCGGCGCGCTTCGCCGTCAACACCAAGGCGGCGGGCGCAGTCTCGGCGCCGAGCGATCTCAAGGGGAAGCCGGTCGGTGTCGTCGCCGGAACCACGCATGAGGCGATGTTCAAGGCGTTTTTCCCGAAGATCGAGGCTAAGGTCTATCCCGACCGCGAGGCCATGCTGACGGCTCTGCAGAAGGGCGATGTGCCGGCGGTGTTTTCCGACGGCATGCAGCTGTCCTTCTGGATCTCGGGTAGCGCTGCTGGCGGCTGCTGCACGCTTGTCGATGGCGCCTACTTCTCGCAGCGCTTCCTCGGTGAAGGCCTGACAATCATGAACCGCAAGTCCGAGCCTGCCCTGACCCAGGCGATCGATCACGCGCTGCTGGCGCTGTCGCGCAGCGGCCGCTTGGAGGAAATCTACCTGCGCTACTTCCCGAACGGAATCTATTAGGCGCCAGAACTTTTCGGCGTGATCACCGGCCGGCCTATCGGCGGAAGCGGGCGAGCGCGCCGCGCTCGATAGCGGCGCAGGTCAGCTTGTCGAGGCCAAGCCGGTCGCGCAGCAACTGCAGCAGGCGGATTTCTTCGTTGCGGATGCGCTGGTCGGCGGCCGCGATCTCGACGGCGAGCGCATAGGCCGTCTCGTGGAACTTCTCCGGCAGCGCTTCGCGCACGATCTCGAGCATGATGTCGAGCCCCTCGGGCGCCGCCAGCTGCGCCGAGCATTCATGGCCGATATGGACGAGGCTGTCCTCGTCGAAGCCGTCGAACACGGGCAGGAACTGAACCAGCCGGCCGATGCGGGCAAACTCGTCGTCGCTCATCTCGCGGTCGACCGCCGACATCATCACCATGACATAGATGAGAGCTTCGTGGTGGCTGAGGCTTGGTTGCATGGGCTTTCCGGCGGTAGAGCGATTCCAGGGATGGGACGGTTCCTGATCCGGAATTGCGTCGTTTCAAAGAGTTGAGCCGTCTGCCGCTTTCGGCAGCCGGTCGAGAGCTGGGAATTGTCGCGGCTATTTACAAGTCCGGCTGCGAAGCGTCCACTCCGATGCCGAGGGTCGGATCGTCGAATGTCATCGGCGTGTGGCTGAGGTCGCGCGGATCGTCACCGTAAAAACCGAGCTTCGCCTCGCGTGCTGCGTCGGCGCGTTTTTCGAGGGTCGAGCCGGGAACCGGCGTTGCCCAGCCATTGTCGACGAGCCAGGTGGCAAGATCCTGTCCGCCAAGCGTGCAGGAGGCGGTGGCCGAAGGGCCGGAATCTCCTTCGGGCAGATCGCAGCTGACCGCACGTGCGCGCAGGAAGTTTCTGAAGGCGGTTCGCGCGACGATGCCGCAGGGCCAGCTCTTGCCGGCGCTTTCGCAGGTCCGCTCTGCTTGTTCCGGCTCGATGCCGTCGATCTGCAGCGTCAGCTTGTCGAACTGGATCACACCGGCGGCGACCGCGACCGGGCGATAGAGTACGGTCGGCCCGGCGGCCTTCGCTTCCTTCTTCGGTTCCGACAACGGCGCACGCGGTTCCACCCGTTCGAGCGGCGCACTGGTGACCGTATCGGGCAGGCCGAACTGCTGTGGCTCGATGGCGCGTGCCGCATTTTCCGTCGTGGGCGATTGTTCGCTGGTCGTCGCCGCGCCGCCGGGATCGAGCGGGACCTCGTCGTCGGCCTGATCCGGCGTCGCCTCGAAATCTGTCATGTCGGGCGTTTCGAGAACGAGTTCCGGTGTGGCGGCGGTCTCACGGTCGCGGATGGCAACAGCGCCCGCATAGAGGATGCCGGTGAAAAGGGCGATTGCGGCGATGCCGCCGGCAAGGGTGTAGAAATGCTGCCGCATCAGGAAGGACGTCCTATTGGCTGGCCCAGATAATTCGGGCGATCCATTCGATCTGGCTGGTCTCGAAGCTCCGGTTCGGATGCTCGGGATTGAGCGATAGAAGTTCGATCACACGCGGCGTCTGGCGCGTGAGCACCTTTGCCATGACCTCGCCCTCCTGCGTCTTCACCACAACCCGATCGCCACGCCGGATCGGCGCGCCGGGGTCGACGATCAGGATGTCGCCGTCGCGGTAGAGCGGCAGCATGCTGTCTCCCTGGACCCCGAGCGCATAGGTGCCGCTGCGCTTTTCCGCATCCGTCGGAAAGTCGATGACGTCCCAGCCCTGACCGGCGGGAAAGCCGCCATCGTCGAAGTAGCCGCCGGCACCCGCCTGGGCAAAGCCGATCAGCGGGATCGTGGCAGCGGCCACCGGCTCGGAAGGCGCTGGGACCCCCTCCGGCTGCAGTAGGCTGGTGAACTGGTCCATGGTGGCGCCCGTCGCCCCCAGCACCTTGGCGATCGATTCTGTCGAGGGCCAGCGCTCGCGCCCGTCGGCGGAGCGACGTTTGGATTTGTTGAAGGAGGTCGGGTCGAGGCCGGCACGGCGCGCGAGGCCGGACGGCGAGAGCTGGTGGCGCTCGGCCAGGGTGTCGATAGCGTGCCAGATCGTGCCGTGAGACAACATGACGAGAGATCCAGGCCGGGCAGGCGGCCACTTGCTGCTTTGGTTCCCGGCCACACTACCGAAACGCTGCAGGGCGGTAAAGAATCGGGAGGAAAATAGTCCTCTTTCCGTCATTTGATTTGCGGGACGCGGCCCCTATAGTTCCGGTGATGGGCAGGACAGGCTTTCGGTGGAGGGCGTTTTGTTGATGCGCATGAAAGCGGAACGCCTGCTGATCGTCGCCATGCTTGCCGCGGTCGCCGGGCTTGCGCTCGAAGATCGCCTGCTTGAGATGGGGCGCCTCGCAACGCTTCTCGGTGCGGCCGGTCTGGTGGTTGCGATCGTGCTTGCATCGCTGCGGGTGTCGCATCACGCCGAGGTTCTGGCATCCAAGGTCGGCGATCCCTATGGCACGATGATCCTCACGCTCTCGGCGGTGCTCGTCGAAGTCGTCGTTCTGGCGATCATGATGACCAGCGAGACCTCGCCGACGCTGGTGCGCGACACGATCTATGCGGCCGTCATGCTCGACATCAACGGCATCCTGGGCCTCGCAGCCCTTCTCGGAGGTCTGAAGCACGGCGAACAGCCCTATAATGACGATTCCGCCCGCACCTACAGCGTGATGATCCTGACGGCGATGGGGATTTCTATGATCGTGCCGGAATTCGTGCCGGCGGCGAAATGGCATCTCTACTCGGCCTTCACCATCGGCGCGATGATCACGCTCTACGCCCTGTTCCTGCGCATGCAGGTGGGCGTGCACAGCTACTTCTTCAGCTACAGCTATCCGAAGGCGAAGGGCGAGGGGGGCGCGAGAGAGGGCGGCCCCGACCAGCCGGTGTTGCCGTCGATCGTGATCCTGATCCTCGGCATCGTGCTGATCGGTGTGCTGGCGGAAGTGATGTCGTCGCTGCTGACATCGGGCTTGAAAGGGAGCGGTGCACCGCCGGCTGTCACGGCCATCGTCGTCGCGGCGATTTCCGCCTCTCCGGAGATCATGACCGCCATGCGCGCCGCTCTCGCAAATCGCATGCAGGCGGTCGTCAATATCGCGCTCGGCGCTTCGCTTTCGACCGTCATCCTGACGGTGCCGGTGATGGAGGCGATCGCGCTCTATACCGGCCAGCCGTTCCTGATGGCGATGTCGCCGGTGCAGACGGTGATGGTGACGATCACGCTGATCGTTGCCGCGATCAACCTCAATGACGGCCAGACCAACGCCATCGAGGGCATGACGCATTTCGTGCTGTTTGCCACCTTCGTCATGCTCTCGGCGATCGGGCTCTGAACCGGCCGCCGGGCGAGCGTCAGGCCGTCGCCTTTTCCTGCGCCTTCCTGGCGACCACCTCTTCATAGGCGGCCTGGAGCGTGGCGCGCACCCGCGGCGGGCCATCGAGCGGCATCCCCAGATGGTCGTGCCGCAGCTCGTTCATGAAGCGATCCCAGAGCGCAGGGCCGCCGTTCTCCATGAGTTCGGCGCGAATGCTGAGCTCTTCGCTGACCGGCAGGTAGCGCCGTCCCCAGGCACCGAGCTGGGCCATGATCGGCACGAGTGCAATCGTCATTTCCGTCAGGCTGTAGATCGCCTTCTGCTTGTGCGTGGGGTCGTCGCGCTTCGTCAGCATTCCCTGTTCGACCAGCATCTTCAGCCGATCCGCAAGGATATTCGATGAGATACCCTCCTGCGATCGCAGCAGCTCCCGGAAGTGCCGTTTGCCGCCGAAGATCATGTCGCGAATGATCAGCAGGCTCCATTTGTCGCCGAACACTTCGAGCGAAAGATTGATCGGGCAACCCGAGCGCATGTCGTCCTTCATTGGCACCTCTTCAAAACCGCTTGCATTATCGCATCACTGACACTAACGTTCAACTGATCTCAAAATTATAGCAGTTCATAATCGAAACCAGTTGCGTATAGGCCATCAATTTCCAACCCAGAGGAGGCAGGACATGATCGACAGATCCGTGGAACATTCGAGCTTCACCATTGAACGCAACTTCAAGGCGACACCGGTTGAGGTGTTCAGGGCGTTCTCGGAGCCAGCCGCAAAGGAGCGCTGGTTCGTCAACGTCGAAGCCGGGGCGCAGATCACCCACGACTTCCGCGTCGGCGGCCGCGAAAGCGGTCGCTTCAGCGTGGACGACGGGACGACCTATTACGACGATACCGTCTATCTCGATATCGTCGAGAACCGCCGGATCATCTTTGCCTATACGATGACGCAGAACGACAGGCGGATTTCTGCCTCCGTCGCCACGGTCGATATCCAGCCTGCGGGCACCGGAACGCGCCTCGTCTTTACCGAACAGGTGGCCTTCCTCGACGGGCTCGACAAGCTCGAGTACCGCCGCGGAGGCTGGGAAGAGTTGATGGGGGCGTTGGCCAAGGAACTCGGCGAGGCGGTTGCTGCCTGAGGCACAACGTTTGGCCGCGCATAGCGATCGATTCCCGGAGGACACGTGCTGGTCCTCCGGGATTTTTGCTAGTGCATGGCGGCGATCGCGCTGCCGGCGATGCCGACGGAGAAGAGCGTGAGGCAGACGGCGGCGATCCGGCGCGGCAGGTGCGAAGCCGAAAGACCGTTGGACATCTGCACCAGCAGGGCGCCGGCCCCGATCCAGATCGACCCGGCGGCGATGACCAGCAGGGAGAAGCCGGCGATCCAGGGCCAGACGGCTGCCAGTCCTGTCTGCGGCAACAGCACCAGGGCGACGATCAGGGCTTTCGGATTGAGCAGCGTCGTGATGAAGACTTGGCCGACCGAGATGACGACACCTTCGCTGCGCTCGGCATCGGTCGTCCAGAGCGCATAGGCGAGGTAGAGAACCCAGCAGGCGGCAATGAGCCTCAGCGCCAGGCCGAGGTTCGGATGGGCGGCAAGGAACGGTGCGAGCAACGCGACGGCGGGAATGATCACCGCGAGATAGCCGCCGAGCTCGCCGGTCAAAAGCGGCAGCGACCGGCGAAGCCCGGCCGATGCGCCGGAGAGCCAAAGCAGCGTATTCGTCGGACCGGGCGTCGCGAGCAGGACGAGGGCGGCAAGGGCAAAGGCGAGCGGCTGCATGTCGTTGGGACCCGAGTTTCATGGTCGTTATCGCTGCCTTCTAGCAGCGGCGCAAGCGCCGGTTCTTGATCTCCATCAAGCTTGCTGTCCGATCCGTGGTGCAAGCCACCCCAAGAAATCGCCACAGCGCCGCCCCGACATGCCCCTTCCGCGCCCGTCGCGGCCGCGCTATCAGACGGGCTCCGCCGCTTCTCCTCCCGCCGGCGTGATCGAGGCTCCCATGAACAAGACCGTCCTGTCAGGCATCGTCATGACGACGTTTTCCTATTTCCTGTTTTCGCTGCAGGATGCGTCGGTCAAATGGCTGGTCGTCGGCTACTCGGTCTGGCAGATCCTGTTTACCCGCAGCATCACCATTCTCCTGCTCTGCCTTGTGATCGGTCGCGGCAAGCTGGTGCGCAGCGCCATCTCGTCGCCGGTGATCAAACCGCTCTTCGTGCGCAATCTTTTGCTGCTCGCTGCCTGGCTTTCCTATTTCAACGCGGCGCGCGACCTCGGCCTGGCGGAGATGACCACCCTTTACTACGCCGCGCCGATCATCGTGACGCTGCTTGCTGTACCGATCCTGAAGGAGGACGTTCCGCCGATCCGCTGGTTCGCCGTGTTCATCGGTTTCGTCGGCGTGCTCATCGCCTGCGATCCGCTCGGCACCGGCATGAAACTGTCGCTGCCGGTGTTCCTGGCGCTTATCGCCGCCGTCTTCTGGGCGATCGGCACTGTCATGCTGCGCAAGACGGCACTTCAGGAAACGACCCTGGTGCAGATGACGATCTCCAACGTCTTTTTCATCGGCATGACCGGGCTTGCCGTCGGCTTTTTCTGGACACCGCCGGCGCTCTTCGACGTCGCGCTGATGGCCGGAACCGGCGTCATCGCCGGCATCGCCCAGTACGCGCTGTTCGAGGGCATGCGCCGGGCACCGATCTCGGTGATCGCGCCGTTCGAATATACCTCGCTCGTCTGGGCCTTCGGGCTCGGCTTCCTGATCTGGGGCGACGTTCCGGCCATGAACGTCTTTGCCGGCGCCGGGCTGATCTTTGCGGCTGGCCTGCTGATCATCGTCGGCGAACGACTGGCGCATCGGCGCGCCGGTGCCGCCGCTTAGAGATACGGGACGGACGGAAATCGTCGTCATGCTTGGATGACGAGCGCCTCGGGAACACGGCCGGTCAGCCGGAAGAACATGTGTGAGGTCACGAGCACGTTTGGGTCGGCAAGATGCTGGTCGAGTGCTTCCAGATCGGCATCGAGCTCGGCCTGGCCGATGAAGCCTTCGGCGACAAGCCCGCCGCGGACATTGTCGATGAAATCCCGAAGGATCGGCCGGCGGTCGTGACCCGGCGGATAGACATGCTCGACCGCGTCGACGGATATCGCCTCGATACCGGCGTTCCGGAACAGACGATGCAGCCGGCGACCGATATTGAGGTCGATGCCTCTGGCGGCGGAATAGGCGACATAGGCGGCAAGCAGCCGGTCCCAGGCGGCAAGCGGCGGATCGCAGATATGTCCGAGGAAATCGGCCTCGAAGCTCGCGATCCAGCCACCCGGCCGTACCAATGACACCATTTCGAGCACGATCAGCTCTGGCCGCGGCACGTTGACGAGCACCAGCCGCATATGAGCGCCGTCGAAGGAACGGCGCGGCAGGCCTGTCGCATAGGCATCGCCCTCGCGCACATCCACCTGGGGGAGTGCATGGCCGGCAACGAAACGGCGGGCGAGTTCGACAAAATTCGGATCGCGTTCGATGCCGAGCACCGATCCGTTTGGCCCGACGCGTTTGCCAAGTAGGTGCAGAACCCCACCGGGGCCGCAGCCAAGATCGACGACGCGTTCGCCCGGCCGGATTCCGACCCGTTCGAGCTGCTGGTCGGAATCAGGGGCGAGATTGGCGATCTGTCGTTTCAGGCGTTCTTCTTCGGGCCCGGCGCGCCCAAGAAGATAGAGATCAGGCTCGCTCATGGCGTGTCCCCCTCTGACCTCGCGGAGGATGCGCCTGCGCGCGAAGAGCGTCAATCAGAAGATGCTGATAAGCTTAACGCACGCCGGACGTCATGAAACGTCGCTCGGGAGTTTCCTCGTAGATCACAAGACCTTCACGGCGATAGAAGGCAACCGCCGGGTTGGTCGTCAGCACGCTCAGACGCAAGGGCAGGCCGATCGATGCCGCCTCGGCAAGCACCTGCCTCAGAGCGAAAGCGCCATGGCCACGCTTCTGATGTTTGGGCGCGACATAGAGCTTGTTGACCCAGAGATGGTCTTCGCGCCGCGTCACCGAAACGCAGCCGACATCTTCGCGGTCCGACACGACGATACGATGCTCGCCAAGGATCAGCGCATCCGCCGGCCGCGGCCGCCAGCTGCCCCAAAGCGCGATCGCATAGTTGCGCATGCAGGCTTCTTCCAGCCAGCGCAGATAGGGTTCGTCGTCGGGGACGGCGGGGCGGAGGGCGGCTTTGGTCATGGCTTCGTCATGGAGTGTGGTTCAATCCGCGCAGGCCTAGCACCACAACCGTAACAGAGTGATGGCGGCCGGGTGGGCGCTAAGCCGGCAAGGGCCTCGAGCAGGCCGTGCTCAAACGAAAACAGGCCCTCGAGGGGGCCTGCTTCCAATGCTATTCAGCGAACCTTACGCCGCCTGTTTCTTCTCGCCGTAGGGGTCGAAGCGGCCGTAGAAGGTCTCGCCGCGTTCGGCCATTTCCTTGAGGAGTGCCGTCGGCTTGAAGTGGTTGCCATAATCCTTGGCGAGCGTCTCGCACATCTCGACGAAGGCCTTCACGCCCATGCCGTCGATGTAGGAGAGCGTGCCGCCGGTGTAGGGAGCAAAGCCGAAACCGAGGATCGAGCCGACGTCTGCTTCGCGCGGATCGGTGACGATGCCTTCTTCCATGGTACGGGCCGCTTCGAGCGCGATCGTCGCGAGAAGCCGCTGCTTCAGCACCTCGACATCGATCTTGTCTGCGTCCTTCTGCGGATAGAGGGTTTTCAGCTCCGGCCACAGATACTTCTTGGCGGGCTTGGCCGGATACTCGTAGAAGCCCTTGCCGTTCTTGCGACCGCGACGGTCGAGATCGTCGACCATCTTGTTGATCAGCGCCAGGTGCTTGGGATCGACAGCCTTTTCGCCGAGGTCGGCGACGGTGGCCTTGAGGATCTTCTGGCTGAGGTCAATCGCCACTTCGTCGTTGAGCGATAGCGGGCCGACCGGCATGCCGGCCATCTTGGCGGCATTCTCGATCATCGCCGGCGGCACGCCTTCGATCAGCATGTCATAGGCTTCGTGGATGTAGCGGAAGACGCAACGGTTGACGTAGAAGCCGCGGGTGTCGTTGACGACGATCGGCGTCTTCTTGATCGCCGCGACATAGTCGAGTGCCACGGCGAGCGCCCTGTCGCCGCTCTCCTTGCCGAGGATCACTTCCGTCAGCATCATCTTCTCGACCGGTGAGAAGAAGTGGACGCCGATGAACTGGCCCGGGCGCTTGGAGTTCTTGGCAAGACCGGTGATTGGCAGCGTCGAGGTGTTGGAGGCAAAGATCGCGTCTTCGGCAATCACCGCTTCCACCTTCTCGATCACGTCCTTCTTGACTTGGCGATCCTCGAACACCGCTTCGACGACGAGGCCTGCGGTCTTCAGATCATTGTAATCGGCCGAAGGGGTGATACGGGCAAGCAGTGCCTCGCCCTCTTCCTTGGTCAGGCGGCCCTTGCCGATCGAATCCTTGACCAGGCCTTCCGAATGCGCCTTGCCCTTTTCGGCCGCTTCCATGTCGCGGTCGATCAGCGTCACCGCAATGCCAGCAGCAGCCGTCACATAGGCGATCGAGGCGCCCATGAAGCCGGCGCCGACAACGCCGACATGCTTGAATTCGGACTTCGGCACGCCGGCCGGACGGCGGGCGCCCTTGCCGAGTTCCTGCATCGAGACGAACAGCGAGCGGATCATCGAGAAGGCTTCGGTCGTCTGAAGGATCTCGGTGAAGTAGCGCTGCTCGATCTTGAGCGCCGTGTCGAACGGTACCTGCAGGCCTTCATAAACGCACTTCAGGATCGCGACGGCGCCCGGATAGTTGCCGTAGGTCTCGCGGCGCAGGATGCCGGAAGCGGCCGGCCAGAGCTGGGCCGAAGCCGGCGTCCAGATGCCGCCGCCCGGAACCTTGTAGCCCTTTTCGTCCCACGGCTGGACCGGCTTCAGGCCGTTCTTGATCATCGCCTTGGCCGCGTCGACCAGCTTGTCGGCATCGACGACTTCATGCACCAGGCCAAGCGCCTTGGCGCGGGCTGCCGTCAGCGACGAGCCTGTCGTCATCATCTGCAGCGCGTCCTGCGCATTGGTCAGGCGCGGCACGCGCTGGGTGCCGCCGGCGCCCGGGAAGATGCCGACCTTGACTTCCGGCAGCGCGATCTTGACCGATTTGGAATTCGACGCGACACGGCCGTGGCAGGCGAGCGAAAGCTCGAAGGCGCCGCCCATGCAGGTGCCGTTGATCGCCGATACCCATGGCTTGCCCGAGGTTTCGAGCTTGCGGAAGAGCCCGGTCATGCGGCCAACGAGGTCGAAGAGCTTCTGGGTGGCGTTATCCGGATCCTTCTTCTTTTCTTCCTGCTGGAAGGTGAACATCGACTTGATCATCGAAAGGTCGGCGCCGCCGGAGAAGCTCGACTTGCCGGACGTAAAGACGACGCCCTTGACGGCGGCATCGGCCGTGGTCTGGTCGACGATGGCGTTGAGCTCTTCCATCACCTCCTGAGTGAAGACGTTCATCGACTTCTCAGGCATGTCCCAGGTGACGAGCGCGATGCCGTCAGCGTCGGTCTCGATCTTGAAATTGGTGTAATTCGTCATGGTTCTCCCCCTCAGTAGAGAATGGGTTCGATCTGCAGCGAGACGTTCGATCCGCCGCTGTAACGTTGCTTGCTGGTGTTGGTGGCGATCAGCCGGCCGTCGCGCTCGACGCGGATGGTGAAGCCCGCGTCGACAGTCTTGTCGAGTTCGGGCTTCGGCACCTGCAGCACGAAGGGCACGCGGGTGGCCTTGCCGTCGCTGACAACCGAAGTCTCGGCGATCAGCTTGGCGGCGACGTCCATCACGCCCTGCTCTTCGAGCCGGATCGTGACGGTGCCGGCCGGAACCGGGCCGCTCGCGACATTGGAGATCGCACCGGTGAGCGTGAAGCTGTCGCCGCCTTCCTCCTCGTCGGAGACGCAGCCCGCGGCTGCAAGCAGCCCCAGGCCCATCACTCCGAGAAGGGTGCGGCGCATCACGTCCATCGTCAGACCCTTTCGATGATCGTGGCCGTGCCCATGCCGGCGCCGATGCAGAGCGTGACGAGCGCGGTGTTGAGATCGCGGCGCTCCAGTTCGTCGAGCACGGTGCCGAGGATCATCGCGCCGGTTGCGCCGAGCGGATGGCCCATGGCGATCGCGCCGCCGTTGACGTTGATCTTGTCGTGCGGGATGTCGAAGGCCTGCATGTAGCGCAGCACGACGGCCGCGAAGGCTTCGTTGAGCTCGAAGAGGTCGATGTCCGACAGCTTCATGTCGGCGCGCTTCAGAAGCTTCTCGGTGACGTCGACCGGGCCGGTCAGCATCAGTGCTGGGTCGGAGCCGATGTTGGCGAAGGCGCGGATGCGGGCGCGCGGCTTCAGGCCCATGCTTTCGCCGCCGGCCTTGGAGCCGAGCAACACGGCAGCAGCGCCGTCGACGATTCCGGAAGAGTTGCCGGCGTGGTGCACGTAGTTGATCTTCTCAATTTCAGGATGCGCCTGGATGCCGACGGCTTCGAAGCCGCCCATTTCGCCCGGCATCTGGAAGGACGGGTTGAGCGAAGCGAGCGCCTGCATGTCGGTGCCCGGACGCATGTGCTCGTCGCGGTCGAGGATGGTCAGGCCGTTCTGGTCCTTGAAGGGCACGACGGACTTCTTGAAATAGCCCTGTTCCCAGGCGTGCGCCGCACGCTTCTGGCTTTCGACCGCATAGGCGTCGACGTCGTCGCGGCTAAAACCGTACTTGGTGGCGATCAGGTCGGCCGAAACGCCCTGCGGCATGAAGAAGGCCGGCAGGTTGACCGAGGGGTCCATGAACCAGGCGCCGCCCGACATGCCGAGGCCGACGCGCGACATCGATTCAACGCCGCCGGCAATCACGATGTCGTCGGCGCCTTGGGCGATCTTGGCTGCGCCAAAGTTGACGGCGTCGAGGCCGGAGGCGCAGAAGCGTGAAATCTGCATGCCAGGCGCACGGGTCGAATAACCGGCTTCGAAGGCGGCAGCCTTCGGGATCACCGCGCCTGCGTCCATCACAGGATCGACGCAACCCATGATGATGTCGTCCACGGTCGAGGTGTCGAGGTCGTTGCGGTCACGCACCGCTTCCAGCATCTTGGCTGCCAGGCGAACGGACGGCACTTCGTGCAGCGATCCGTCCTTCTTGCCACGGCCGCGCGGTGTGCGCACGTGGTCGTAAACGAAGACTTTCGTCATGTCTCATCTCCCTTTCGGCAGCACCGTCAGGTGCTGCCCGTCAAAACATTTTAGATCGAACCCGCGGCGGGATTAGAAAGCGGCCGCATCGAGCGCCATCAGCGTGTCGGCGCCGGTTTCTATGCGGGCCTTGCGCAGGGCCGTTTCCGGCAGGATCCTTTCCATGAAGAAGGTCGCGGTGATCAGCTTGTTCTTCAGATAGTCTGCGCGCGCCGTTTCGCCAGAGGCAAGCTTTTCCTCGGCGGTCTTGGCGATCTTCGCCCACATGTAGCCAAGGACGACGAGACCGAAGAGGTGCATGTAGTCGGTCGAGCCGGCGCCGGCATTGTCGGGCTTGGCCATCGCGTTCTGCATGAACCACATGGTGGCCGCCTGCAGGTCGTTGAGGCCTTTCTTCAGCGCCTTGGTATAGGCGGCGAGCTTTTCGTTGCTGCGGTTTTCCTCGCAGAAATCGCCGATCTCCTTGAACAGCGCCATGACGGCGCGGCCGCCGTTGAGGCCTAGCTTGCGGCCGACGAGGTCGAGCGCCTGGATGCCGTTGGCGCCTTCATAGATCATCGCTATGCGGGCATCGCGGACATACTGGCTCATGCCGTGTTCTTCGATGTAGCCATGACCGCCGAACATCTGCTGCGCCATGACGGCATGGTCGAAGCCCTTGTCGGTAAGTACGCCCTTCAGGATCGGCGTCATCAGGCCGAGGAGGTCGTCGGCCGTCTGGCGGTCGGCATCATTGTCGGAGCGGTGGGCGATGTCGGACTTGAGCGCGGTCCAGAGCGTGAAGGCGCGGCCGGCTTCGTTGAAGGCCCTGATCGTCATCAGGGTGCGGCGCACGTCCGGATGCACGATGATCGGGTCGGCCTTCTTGTCCGGCGCCTTCGGGCCGGAGAGCGAACGGCCCTGGATGCGGTCGCGCGCGTAGTTGGCCGCATTCTGGTAGGCGATTTCAGCAATCGAAAGGCCCTGCAGGCCGACGCCGAGGCGCGCCTCGTTCATCATCACGAACATGGCGTTGAGGCCCTTGTTCTCCGTGCCGATGAGATAGCCTTCGGCCTCGTCATAGTTCATGACGCAGGTCGAGTTGCCGTGGATGCCCATCTTGTGTTCGATCGCGCCGCAAGAAACACCGTTGCGTTCGCCCGGCTCGCCGGCGGCATCAAGCTTGAACTTCGGTACAATGAACAGTGAAATGCCCTTCACACCCTCGGGCGCGCCCTCAATGCGGGCGAGCACCAGATGGATGATGTTGTCCGACATGTCGTGTTCGCCGGCAGAGATGAAGATCTTCTGGCCGGAGATCTTGTAAGCGCCGTTGCCGGTGGGCACTGCCTTCGTGCGCAGGAGGCCGAGGTCCGTCCCGCAATGCGGCTCGGTGAGATTCATCGTTCCGGTCCAGGTGCCGGCAACCATCTTCGGCAGGTAGGCCTGCTTCTGCTCGTCCGTGCCATGCACGAGGATCGCGGCGATCGCGCCCTGGGTGAGGCCCGGATACATGGTCAGTGCCATGTTGGCCGACGACATGTATTCGCCGACGGCGGTGTGCAGCGTATAGGGCAGGCCCTGGCCACCGAATTCTTCTGGCACGGCAAGGCCAAGCCAGCCGCCTTCGCGGTAGAGGCCGAAGGCTTCCTTGAAGCCCTTCGGCACGCTGACCGAACCGTCGTCGCGACGCTTGCAGCCTTCCTGGTCGCCGGAAAGGTTGACCGGAAACAGGGCTTCTTCGGCAAGCTTGGCAGCTTCGCCGACGATCGCTTCGATCATGTCGGGCGTCGCATCGGCAAATCCGGGCAGGTTGTTGTAGCGCTCGATGCCGAGCACGTCGTTCAGGATGAAGAGGGTATCGTCGACCGGAGCCTTGTAGATGGGCATTCTTTCCTCGCCTTTGGTGCTTCGGGCTGCCGTCTCTCGTCGTCGACGCCCGGTTGCAGGATGCCGGATGCGCCGCCATCCTCATTGATTCCAGGGCATCGTCTCCCTCCCGTGCTTCCACGGGACAGCGGGATGCTCCGGGGCGGTCTCGCATCGTTGGCCGGATGCTACAAAATTTTGACGTTTGCGTAAACGTCAAAAATTGCGTGTCGTGCAGTTTGGTGGCGTGTGGGGGAGGTCGGCGGCACCGCGGCGCCTCAACTTCGCACGATCCTGCCAAATCGTTAAAAAATCATCCGCAGGTTAACCGCTTGTTTACCACGTTTCGTGAAAGGTGCGTGTTGAGATGGTCAAAGCTGCAACCTGTCCTGGCGTCGCATCGTTGTAGTTTTGCCCGCGTCGGAAGCGCCACAGGGGTGAAGAAAGCAGTTTTCTTCCGTGACGACTTTCGAGATGGCCGACGACAGGGGCGAAGAACAACATGAGCGGATTGCGATCAAATCCTCAGCGCGCAGGCAGCCAGTCCTATAGCGAGCGGCCGTCGCTCGACGCCTTGAACCGCACCATCGAAGGATTGGAGGCGCGGATCGAAGGCCTGATGAGCGGCACGGCCCGCGACCCGGCGCCAAGGCCGCCCGAGCGCCTGCCCGCCCGCGAACCCGTGCGGGAAACGGCCTCGCCCCGCGATGCCGTCGCCGAAATCATGCAGCGCCAGCGCAGCCTCAGCACCTCGCGCGAGCGCCCGACGCTTCGCGACCGGATGCCGCAGCGCGAGCCGGAACGTTATGCCCCCGAACGCCCCGTCTCCGAGCGCTTCGTCGAAGAGCCGCGCCAGCAACCGCTTCACAGCCAACCTCCGCGGCCCGCCTCCGCGGTCAACGATATCGCCGAAGCGCTTGTCGGTTTGCGCCAGGACCTGAAGCGCGACATCACTGACGGCCTGACGCGCGAGATGAATTCGCTGCGCTCCGAAATTCGCGGCATCAAGGCGCAGGCGCAGGATCACAGCTTTGCCGAAGACGTGCGCGGCGACATGCAGCGCCTTGCCGACAGCATCCAGCATCTCGGCCGCCAGGCATCGCCCGCCCAGGCCGATGCGCTGCGCGGCGATTTTGACGACCTGCGCGCGATGATCGACGGTCTCGCGCGCGAAGACAGCATGCGCCGGATGGAAAACCGCTGGAGCGGTGTCGAAGACCGGTTGATCGCCTTTGATCAGAACCGCGACGACGAACTGGTCGCGCTCGCCTATCGCCTGGACGAAATCAAGTCGCAGATCGGCTCGCTCCAGGGAAGCTCCGCCGTCGACGCGCTGGAAGACAAGCTGATCGCCGTCGCCCAGGCGATCGAAATGCTCGGTCGCCAGATCCAGCCGGACGATCGCCGCCTCGTCTCGCAGTTTGCCGATCTCGACAGCCGTCTCGACGAAATCAGCCGCGCGATAGCGGCCAACACTCGCACGACGCCCGGACTGGATTCCGGCTTTGTCAATCGCCTGGAAAGCCGGCTTGGCGATCTCTCCCGCCAGATCGACAGCCTGTCGCGCCCGAACGACGGTGGGCTCGGTGCGCGCCTCGAAGCCTTGACCGTCCGGGTCGAGGATCTCGCCGGTGAAAAGGCGGCTGCCCGCTTGGAAGAGCGGCTGGACCAGCTGTCGCTGATGATGGAGCGCAGCAGCAGGACCGCGCAGTCAGACCTCAACGATTACCTGTCGGACATTTCCCGCAAGATCGAAGCTCTCGACCAGGGCAGCGTCAACGACGCGCTCGCCGAGCGGCTGGACTATCTCGCCCGCCGGATTGACGAGCTTGACACCCATGGCGCCCAGCCCGCGTCCGATCCGCGCTTCGACCGGCTGGAAGATCGCCTGGTCGGTATTGCGCAGCGTCTGGAAGAGACCTACGCCGCGCCGTTCGACGACCGCGCGGCACTTCAGAACCTTGAAGCCCAGATTGCCAACCTGTCGACGCTGGTCAGCCAGCCGCGGGCGGACGTCGCCCAAAGCGCCATGCCCGTCGACTACGAAAGCCGCATGACCGCGCTCGAGGACTATTTCTCGACCAGCGACGAGTACATCGTGGAAGCCGCGCGCCAGGCCGCCGAAGCTGTGATGGAAGCCTATTCCAAGAACGGCCCTTCGCAGGCCTCCGCCGGTGGCGATCTGGCAGCGATCTCGGCACTCGCCGAAGACTTGAGGACGCTTGAGGACTTGAGCCGCTCCAGCGAAGAGCGGACCGCGCGCACCTTCGAGGCGCTGCACGAAACGCTCGTCCACATTGCCGACAAGCTGGAGCGCATCGAAAACCGCGAGCCGGCAATGGCGGCGCAGCCTGCCATGGCGGTGGTGCGCGAAGCGGCTCAGATGCCGCGCGCCGTACAGCCGGAGTTCCACGACCCCTTCGGTGGCGGCGATCTTGATGATCGCTACGACGACCTGCAGCGCAATGTCCGTGCCCTCCAGGCAGAGGACCAGGCCGTCGCGGTTCAACCCGACGAACCGGCAACAGCCCTTGCCGACGATGCGCAGATTTCGACCGTCGAGCTCGAAGAAGAGCGCGAGCCGGCTGCCGCCGCCCGCACCGGCCTGCTCGCCGGCCTCACCCGGCGTTTTTCCGGCAAGCGCTCGGAACCGGCACCGGAACAGGCACGCAAGCTCGTCGAGCCGACCCCGTCGATCGATCCCTCCGAAATGCTCGCTCCGGAAGAAGCAAACCAGCTGCTCGAGCCGGGCTCCGGCGTTCCTGACGTGAAGAAGATCCTGGAACGCGTGCGCGCCGGGCAGATGAACAAGGCAGGCATCCAGCCGGCCGATGGCGACAAATCGGACTTCATCGCCGCCGCTCGCCGCGCCGCGCAGCTTGCCGTCGAAGAGACCGACACCCTCAACAAGACCGGCGACAAGGCCGCGACGTCCGGCATCGGCGGCGCCTTCGCCCGCCATCGCCGGCCGATCCTCATGGCCGTCGGCGCCGTCCTTTTGGCGATCATGTCCTACCCGCTGGTCAGCTCGATGCTGAACAAGGACGAGATGCCGGTCGAACCGGTCGCGGTCATCGAGCAGATGGTCACTCCGCAGGCAGCCGAGTTCAAGGCCGCCGACGACCATCTGGTGCAGGGCACGACCGTCGCGGCGCAGGAAGCACCGGTTACCGCGTCTGAGACGGCCGTTGCGACGCCGCTCGATTCTGTCGAAACGCCCGTGAAGCCTCCCGAGGCCTCGATCGCGGTGACGGCAACGACCGTGCCGACGACCACCTTTGCAACGCCCGAAGACAAGGCGCCGATGCTTGCGCCGGTCGCCGAAACGAAGACGCCGGTCACCGAGTTCCAGCCGGCTCCGGCCGCAGCGTCGCCGGTGGCGAACGCTTCGCTCGCCAGCGCGCCGGCCGATGGCGCCGAGATGACCCCGGCGACGACAGCTGCTGCCGCTGTGCCCACCGACGTCGTGTTGCCGGAAGGTTTCGGTCCGGTCGCGCTGGTGACCGCGGCCAAGGGCGGCGACCCGCTCGCCTTCTACGAAATCGCCGTGCGCTTCACCGAGGGCCGTGGTGTTCAGGAAAACATGGCTGAAGCCGCCAAATGGTATCAGCGCGCCGCCGATGCCGGTGTCGTGCCGGCACAGTACCGCCTCGCGACCCTTTACGAGAAGGGCACCGGCGTGACGCGCGACGCGGCGAAGGCGAAGGCGCTCTATATCGCTTCCGCTGGCCAGGGCAACGCCAGCGCCATGCACAACCTCGCGGTGATGCTGGCAAGCGGCCGCGATGGCGCGCCTGACTTCAACGAGGCAACGAAGTGGTTTGCGAAGGCGGCCGAGCTCGGCATCCGCGACAGCCAGTTCAACCTTGCGGTTCTCTATGCCCGTGGCAACGGCGTGCCGCAGGACCTGACGGAATCCTACAAGTGGTTCTCGGCGGCTGCCCGCGAAGGCGATCTCGATGCCGGCGCCAAGCGCGACGAAGTTGCCAAGGCGATGAAGCCGGAGCAGCTCGAAAGCGCCAAGGCCAAGGCGGAAGCCTGGAAGGCTGAGCCGGTCGACGCAAAGGCAAACAGCGTCGACGTTCCGGATGCCTGGGTTGGCCCGGCCAACAAGACCGCCAGCGTCGACATGAGCAAGGCGGTCCGCAACATCCAGGCGATCCTCAACAACAACGGCTTTGACGCTGGCAAGCCGGATGGCCAGATGGGCAAGAAGACCGTCGCCGCCATCAAGGCCTTCCAGAAGTCGGTCGGCCAGGAGCCGACGGGCGAAATCACCGAGCAGTTGGTCAAGGAATTGCTGAAGCGCAATTCCTGACCCTTGGGCCTTGCGCCGTAATAAAGCCGCAGAGCCGGGCGACACGGGTTGCGGGTGGCGCAGCCATCCGCCATGTGGCTGAAAAGGTTGAAATCTCGGGCTGCTGCATAATTCCTTAATCGGAATCGGGCTAAGGAAGAACCGATGCAGCAATCAAGGTCCGATTCGTGGCCTTGGCACGTCCTGGCGGAAGCGCAACGCTGCAGGAGTGCATGACGGAGGCCGCCTCGCCCTCGGGAGAGGTGCCGGCCCTTCGAATATTCCCTCAATCGTGGTGATTTGATTGCCACACTGACTGGTTCGCCCGCATCGCGGGCCGTTGGCATATCGAGGTCCCGGCGTGTCGATTTATCTGCCCATCGCAGAGTTGTCGGTGAACATACTCATCATTCTCGGTATGGGCGCCGCAGTCGGCTTTCTGTCCGGCATGTTCGGCGTCGGTGGCGGGTTCCTGATCACCCCGCTCCTGATCTTCTACAATATTCCTCCCGTCGTAGCGGTAGCGACCGGTGCCAACCAGGTGGTGGCCTCGTCGATTTCGGGGGCGATCACGCATTTCCGGCGTGGCACGATCGACATCAAGCTCGGCACGGTGCTCTTATGCGGTGGTCTTGCCGGCGCGACCGTCGGCGTCTGGCTGTTCTCGCTGCTGCGTCGCCTCGGCCAGCTCGACCTGGTGATCTCGCTGCTTTACGTCGTGCTGCTCGGCACCGTTGGCGGCCTGATGCTTTGGGAGAGCGTCGTCGCCATGCGCAAGGCGGCCAAGAACCAGCAGACGACCTTGCGTCGCCCTGGCCAGCACAACTGGGTGCATGGCCTGCCCTTGAAGATGCGCTTCAAGAAATCGAAGATCTACCTGAGCGTCATCCCGGTTGTCGCCCTCGGCTTCTGCATCGGCATCCTGACCTCGGTCATGGGTGTCGGCGGCGGCTTCATCATGGTGCCGGCGATGATCTATCTCCTGCGCATCCCGACCAACGTCGTCGTCGGCACGTCGCTGTTCCAGATCATCTTCGTTTCGGCCTACACGGTCATCGTCCAGGCTTCGACCAACTACACCGTCGATATCGTGCTCGCCTTCGTACTGATGATCGCCGGTGTCATCGGTGCCCAATACGGCGTACGCGTCGGCCAGAAGCTGCGCGGCGAACAGCTGCGCGCATTGCTGGCCTTGCTTGTTCTTGCCGTCGGCATCCGTCTGGCAATCGAGCTCATCATTCCGCCGAAGGACGTCTATTCGGTCGTATCCGCGGGGTTCGGTTTCTGATGATCCGCCTCGCCCGCACAGCTCTCGCTCTCCTTGTTCTGGCTTTCGCCGCCCCGGCGCAGGCAGCCATCCAGGACGAGAATGCCGACTTCACCGAGAAGCTGGAGATCGGCATCTCCACCGACGAGATCGCCATCACTTCCGATTTCCGCGGCGCCGACCTGACGATCTTCGGCGCCGTCGACGGCTTCGATCAGGGCCTGCTGGCCCAGGGGCGCTACAACATCGTCGTCAGCCTCGAAGGGCCCAAGGACAACGCGACGGTGCGTAAGAAGGAGCGCGTCTTCGGCATCTGGGTGAACACCAGCTCCATGACCTTCGAGCTGGTGCCTGAATCCTATTCGCTGTCGTCGACGCGCGATATCGAGACGATCGCGCCGCCCGGCGAGATGGGCAACATGGGCATCGGCGTCGACCACATGCGGCTGGTGCCGCTCGGCTTCGTGGGTGACGGCAGCAATCTCGGCGAATTCCGCAACGCCTTCCGCCGCATCCGCGAGACCAGCGGCGTCTACGAGCGCGATCCCGGCGGCGTGCAGTTCATCAGCTCCAGCCTCTTCAAGGCCTCGGTGCGCTTGCCGGCCAACGTGCCGAACGGCGTACATGTGGTTCGCGCCTATCTCTTCCGTGACGGCGTCTTCGTCGCCGCCAAGGCGCTGCCGCTGCGTGTCGTCAAGACCGGCCTGGAACAGTTCATCACCCAGGCGGCACACCAGCAGCCGCTGCTCTATGGCCTCATGGCCGTGCTGCTCGCCGTCATCACCGGCTGGGGCGCCAGCGTGATCTTCCGCAAGGAATAGTGACGGGCGATCTTCGCCGACGTTTCCTTTTGCGCGCCGGAGCGCTATGGAAAGGCATGCCGAATGCGTTTCATCAGCGCATGCCATGGCAAATAAAAAACAGAGGAAGCTCGATGAAACCGATTTTTGTCCAGTTGCAGTGCGCTCCCGGCAAGACCTACGAGGTTGCCGACGAGATCTACCGCAAGGAGATCGTTTCGGAGATGTATTCGACGAGCGGCGATTACGACCTGATCATCAAGGTCTATATCGAAGAAGGCCAGGACATCGGCAAGTTCATCAACGACAACATTGCCACGGTGCCGGGCATCTCGCGCTCGCTGACGACGCTGACCTTCAACGCCTTCTGATTACCGGCGGATCCCCGGCGCGGGAGAGCCGCGCCGTTTTCCCCGCCCTCTTCAGGCGATGAGATTGGCAAAGCGAACCGAATAGATCCGGTCGCGCCCGAGCATATGGGCGACAAGCTTGCTGCGGTCGAAGAGGCCGGTCATGGCCCGGTGCCTGAGATCGAGCCCGCCAGTGGTGACCCCGAAAGCTGGCATCAGCATGCGCGTGCCATCGGTCGCAAAACAGGCGCGGCGCACTGCTCTTTCCCGTCTTACCACCGTTGCTGCCGGATGCAGGTGCCCGGCGATCTCGCCGACGGCATCGCCGCGCTTCGGCTCGTGCCGGAAGGTCAGGCCCGCATGGCCAAGTTCGTCCATCGACGCGCCCGGCAGCCCGAAAGCGCCGTCCGGGTCGTGGTTGCCGTTGATCCAGACCCATTCGCGCCCATGCGCCATGGCGGCAATCATGTGGCGGAAATCATCGGGCATTGCCGCCGAACCGACGCGGTCATGGAAGTTGTCGCCGAGGCTGATGACGAACTTCGGGTCGTGCCGCGCGATCGCCGCTTCAAGCACACGCAGCGTCGCCAGCGTATCGTAAGGCGGCAAAAGCATGCCGCGGCGGGCAAAGGCGGAGCCTTTCTCCAGATGCAGGTCGGAGACGACCAGCGTGCCCGTCTCCGGCAGGTAGAGGCTACCGAGCGGATCGCAGATCGCGATGACGCCGTTGACGATTGTCTGGGCATGGAGGAGGGGGGCAGTCGTCTGAGCCGAGAGGGCGTGGGCGAGGCGGTGCATGGTCACGGTCTCGCACATTGTGTTGCGAGGATAATACCCCCCTCTGGCCGGCAGGCCAGAGTGGGGTAACCCGCCGACATCGACAGACTGCTCATTCTCGAAACCATTTTCCTATCAATCCACATCCAGACCGCCCATCGCCTCGTGGATCAGGTCGTCGGCGGCTTCCGACAGCAGGAAGTCCTGCGCTTCGCCCTGGACCATTTCCTTGCCGATCTCCAGCATGACGGGCACCGCCAGCGGCGAGATCCGGTCGAGCCGTCGATGCGTGATGTGGCCCTTGATTCGCTTCAGCATATCCCCGAGGCGGGCGATGTCCAAAAGCCCCGTCGCCGCATCGTTGCGGGTCGCTTCGAGCAGCAGGTGATCCGGCTCGTGCGCGTGCAATACGTCGTAAATGAGGTCTGCCGAGACCGTCACCTGCCGGCCGGTCTTTTCCTTGCCGGGATGGCGCTGGTCGATGAGGCCGGCGATGACGGCGCAGTTGCGGAAGGTCCGTTTGAGCAGGAAGGATTCGTTGAGCCAGGCTTCGAGGTCGTCGCCGAGCATGTCCTCGTCGAAGAGATCGGCAAGCGCGCCGCGCCTGAGCTCGAAGGTGGCCCCGAGGTCGTCGAGCGCCCAGACCGCCAGCGAGTAATCGGTGGCGACGAAACCGAGCGGTTTCAGCCCGGCGCGATCGAGCCGGCGGGTAAGCAGCATGCCGAGCGTCTGGTGCGCCAACCGCCCTTCGAAGGCATAGATGACCATGTAATGGCGGCTGCCGCGCGGAAAGGTCTCGATCAGAAGCTCGTCTTCGCGCGGCAGCATCGAGACGTCCTTCTGCAAGGACAGCCAGTCGCGCACCTGTTCCGGCAGCGCTGCCCGGCGCGCTGGATCGGCAAGCATCCTGCGGACCTGCTCGGCGAGATAGGTCGACAGCGGAAACTTGCCGCCAGCATAGCTCGGCACCTTGGGATCGAAGGTAAAGGCCTGGCTGACCAGGCACTCGTTTTCGCGGATGCCCTCGAAACGCAGCACCTTGCCGGAGAACATGAAGGTGTCGCCCTGGGACAGCATTTCGAGAAAGTACTCTTCGACCTTGCCGAGCGGCATGCCGCCGCGGCCAAGCGAGCCGCGGGCGTTGCGCTTGACCAAACGCACGTTCAGCATCGGCGATTCGACGATGGTGCCGACGTTCAGCCGGTACTGTTGCGCCACCAGCGGATTGGAGACGCGATAGAGCCCGTCCTTGGTCTTGCGGATGCGGGCATAGCGCTCGTAGGTCTTCAGCGCATAGCCGCCGGTCGCAACGAAATCGATGACGCGCTCGAAGGTCTCCCAGGCGAGCGTCGCATAAGGCGAGGCGGTGGTGATTTCATCGAACAATGCGAGCGGATCGAAAGGCGCGGCGCAAGCCATGCCGAGCACGTGCTGGGCGAGCACGTCGAGAGCGCCCTTGCCGACGGGTGGCGTGTCCTGCGCGCCGATGTAGTTGGCGTCGAGTGCGGCCTGGCATTCCATCACCTCGAAGCGGTTGGCCGGCACCAGGATCGCCTTCGACGGTTCGTCCATGCGGTGGTTGGCGCGGCCGATGCGCTGGGCAAGGCGACTCGCGCCCTTCGGTGCGCCCACATGCACGACGAGATCGACATCGCCCCAGTCGATGCCGAGGTCGAGCGTCGAGGTCGCAACGACCGCCCGAAGGCGGTTCTCGGCCATCGCCGCCTCGACTTTGCGGCGCTGGGCGACGTCGAGCGAACCGTGATGCAGCGCGATCGGCAGGTTGTCGTCGTTGATCGTCCAGAGCTCCTGGAAGAGCAGCTCCGCCTGGCTGCGGGTGTTGACGAAGAGCAGGGTGGTGCCGTGCTCCTTGATCGCTTCGTAGACATCGGCGATGGCGTAGCGTGCCGAGTGCCCGGCCCAAGGCACATGCTCCTCGGTCTTCAGAATGGAGATCTGCGGCTTGGCCCCGCCCTGGACCTGGACGAGACCGGCATGGTTGTGCGCGTCCGGCTCTTGCGGCGCCAGCCAACGCTGCAGATCCATCGGGTCAGCGACCGTTGCCGAAAGGCCGATCGTCTGCAGGCCGGGCGCCAGCCGGCGCAGCCGCGCCAGACCGAGGGAGAGAAGATGGCCGCGTTTGGAGGTGACGAGCGAATGCAGCTCGTCAAAGACGACGTAGCGCAGGTCCTTGAAGAAGCGTTGCGCCTCGCCGTTGGCGAGCAGCAGCGCGAGTTGCTCCGGCGTCGTCAGCAGAATGTCGGGCGGATTGAGTTTTTGTCGCTGACGCTTGGCGGTCGGCGTATCGCCCGTACGGTTTTCGACGCGCACAGGCAGTCCCATTTCGCCGACCGGTTTCATCAGGTTGCGCTCGATATCGACGGCGAGCGCCTTCAGAGGCGAGATGTAGAGCGTGTGGATGCCGACGAAGGCTGCGCCCGGCGGGATCTTGCCGCGCCGGGTGAGATCGACCAGCGAAGGCAGGAAGCCGGCGAGCGTCTTGCCAGCGCCGGTCGGCGCGATCAGCAGCGTGCTTTCCCCGGCCTCGGCGCGGGCGAGCAGCTCCAGCTGGTGCGCACGCGGCCGCCAGCCCTTCTCGCCGAACCAGCGCAGAAAGGGAGCGGGCAGGGTCAGGGCATCGCCCTGCGGCTCTCTGGAATCGATCCTGTTCACGGAGAACAAAGGTAGATCAAATCCGCCAAAAGAGAAGCCTGTCCGATGGGTGCAATCACAGGCATTGACTCGCGGTCTAATCATAGATAAAAATTATCCACGATTAAGGAGCCGCCCATGAAACTCGGTGACGGGGTCGAGCAGGCCATTCACAGCGTGACGATGCTGAGCTGTCTTCAGCCCGGCAGCACCCTGTCGGCGGCCGCTCTTGCCGAGTTCCATGGCGTCTCTACGAGCTATCTCTTGAAGCACCTGCAGGCGATGTCCGGTGCCGGACTGCTGGAGGCAGTTCCGGGTCCTAAGGGCGGTTACCGGCTCGCGAAGACGCCGGAGAAGATTACCTTGCTCGATATCGTAATTGCGGTCGAAGGCCCGGAGCCGGCGTTCCGGTGCAACGAGATCCGGCTGCGCGGTCCCAATCCCTATGCCTGCAAGCCGACCGCGCCCTGCACCATCAATGTTGCGATGCTGAGAGCCGAGCAGGCCTACCGCACCGAACTCAGGCGCGTGACCATCGCCAGCATCCTGGATGACCTCAACGCCAAGGATGACGGCAGCGTATGGGCGCGAACCGAAGCCTTTCTGGCGATCAACGAGCGCAAATCGTCCGCCAGCGCCTGACCCCCATCAACCCGTTAAGCTCAAGGAGAAGTCCATGCAGCCGCGTTTCAACTTCGTTCAAGCCGCTCCCGATGCCTACAAGGCCGCGGCCGCCTTCGACAGCTACATCGTCAAGGAATCCGGCCTGGAGCCGCGCCTGATCCACCTGATCAAGCTGCGCGCCTCGCAGATCAACGGCTGCGCCTATTGCATCGACATGCATGTGAAAGAGGCGCGCCACACCGGTATGAGCGAGCAGTGGATTCACCTGATCTGCGCCTGGCGGGAATCGCCGATCTATGACGCGCGTGAGCGCGCCGTGCTCGCTTGGACGGAATCGCTGACCAACCTTGCCCAGACCGGCGCACCCGACGCGGATTTCGAGCCGCTGCGCGCGCACTTCAGCGAGGCTGAAATCACCAAGATCACCATGGCGATCGGCGTCATCAATGTCTGGAACCGTGTCGCTGTCGGCCTGCGCTCGCAGCATCCGGTCGATCAGCCGGTCAAGGCCGCCTGATATCGCGTAAGGAACTTCCAGCTAGCCCCGAGGTCCGCTTCGGGGCTAGCTGCTCTGCATCCTAGAGCATCCGCGTTCAGATGAACGCACGGCGTTCTAGAGCGCGATGTAACGATCAGCGCGGTGGTTGATGGCCACGAACAGGTTCAAGACGACGGCACCGAGCACCGACCAGGCAACGACGGTGGGCGAGGTCACGCCGAAGGCGAAGACAAGCACCACCATGTCGATCGCAAGCTGTACGAGGCCGGCGCGAATGCCGAAGCGCTCCTGCAGATAGATGCCGAGAATACCGACCCCGCCGAGGCTGGCGCGGTGGCGGTAGAGCGCAAGCAGGCCGTAGCCGAGCAGAAGTCCGCCGAGCAGGGCCGCCCAGGCCGGCTGGATCGTGCCGATCTGGAAGAGGCGCGACTGGATGTCTGTCAGGAACGAGGTCACGCCAATGGCGATGAAGGTTTTGACCGTGAAGGCCGGGCCCAGCCGCTTCAGCGACAGGTAGAAGAACGGCAGGTTGAGCAGGAAGAAGGCGAGGCCGAAATTGATTCCGAAAGCATAGTGCAAAAGGAAGGCGACGCCCGCCGTGCTGCCGGTCAAAAGGCCGGCGCTTGCGAGGAAATAGAGGCCGAGCGCCGCAATCAGGCTGCCGGTAAAGATGCCCTGCAGGTCCTCGACGGCGGAGTGCCGGGTCGGGCTGGTGTTCCAGAGACCGAAAACGCTGCTGATCTGGGCCATGGCAAATCCTCGATTGCGATGGCTTGAGCAATGCTGCAATGCACAACAACAATCAAGAAAAATATGTCAGTTATGCTGACCTATTTTTGCGACTCTGCCTTGCGTTTTATGCAGGCTTGCGCGCCAGGAACAGGATGCCGAAGACTGGCTCTCCCGCATCCATGCGGATGACCGTGTGCTCCATAGCCACAAGCTTCAGTCCATGCGTTGCGCAGAGGCCGCGGACATAGGTCTCGCTGTGAGCGTAGCGCAGCGACGGCCGCAGCAGGAACTCCTCCCCCTCGCCGGCGTCCTCTACCGAGAACGCAAAATGGCCCTGAGGGGTGAGCAGGCGGGTGGTGATGTCGAAGACACTGTCGAGATTGCCGAGATACATGAGCACGTCGGCGGCGCTGACGAGATCGGCTCGGGCGGTGGCGAAGTTGCCGAAGATGCCGGAAACCTCCGGCGAAAGAGAGAGATCGGCGCGGGCCAGCCGATCGTAGGTGGATTTCGCCTCGGCCTTGGCGAGCATGTTGATGGAGATGTCGAAACCTTCGAGGAACTGTGCCTGATCCCGGATGCGCTCGCCAAAGAGGCCGGTGCCGCAGCCGAGATCCGTCACATGCTCGAAGATGAGGCCTCCCGTGTGGCTTTGCCCGATATGACTTTGAATGAGGGCTGCGAGCTTCTGCGGCACGGTGTAGCCGAGCTTTTCCACCAGGGCCTTGTCGAAGCGGTCGGCATAGTCGTCGAAGAGGCGCTCGACATAGAGGCTCGGGGGCTGTTCGGGCATGGCCGCAGCGCCAAGCAGGGCCAGTTTCAGGCCGGCGCCGAAAATATCCTGGGGGCTGAGCGCCAGCGTTTTCCTCAGCGCTTCGATCGCCGCCTCTTTCCGGCCAGATTTTTCTTCATAGTCCGCGAGCCGAAACCAGCCGGCTGCCCAGTTGGGGGCCTGTTCCAGCGCTTGCGCCATGAGTTCGGCCGCACTTGCGGGCTCGCCGCCCTCGGCAAGCATTTTTGCGTAGTCGGCGCGGCGGTCGGCGATCAGGTCGCCGGAGGAGAGCTGGTTGAGCGTCATCAATGTGAGATGTTGGTTGCGATTAGCGCTTCTGACGCCGGATGCCGCAAAATACAAGCGGAATCTGGCGCGATCGGAAGCGTGGGCCGTGCCCGCCGGGGCCGGTGACTTGCGACGCTGCCGATCGCGGCTTATGTGAAGACAAACAGGAGAAGTTCGCTGATGTCGGACGGAATGAACAGATTCTTGGGTGACTCGCCGCTGCGTGTGCTGGTCAAGCTCATCGTGGTGTCGATCCTCGTCGGCTTCGTGATGAGGATGTTCGGCTGGTATCCGACCGATATCTACTTCGCCGTCCGCAACTTCCTGCTCGACCTCTGGTACACCGGCTTTGCAGCGCTTGGTCGGGTGGGCGACTATCTGCTGCTCGGCGCCGTGATCGTCGTGCCGGCCTTCGTCATCCTGCGCGTCCTGAACTTTCGGCGTTGACGATGCAGGACCGCCTTCTTCTGATCGAACGCCGCGGCCTGCTGCGTGCGACCGCCATCCTCTCGCTCGGCGCACTTGCCGGCTGCACGACGTCCAAGGTGCTGACGCCCGAAAGCGGCACCGGCAGCGACCAGACCGCAGCGAGCCTCGGTTATGTCAACAAGCTGCGCAAGGGCAAGGGCCTGACCGAGCTCGTCGCCGACCATGCGGCGTCCGTCGCTGCGATGAACCAGGCGGCGCGCATGGCCAAGGCCGGCAAGATGCAGCACCTGATCGGCTGGAACGACAGTTTCTACGACCGCATGAAGGGCCAGGGCGTGACGCTTCCGGCCGCCGAAAACATCGCCGTGGGCCAGGACGATGCCGAACGCGCCTATGACGCCTGGTACAGGTCGCCCAAGCATCTCGAAAACATGCTCGGCAATTACCGTGGCCTGGGCGTTGCCGTCGCGCAGAACGCAGCCTCCGGCAACCGTCCGTTCTGGGCGATGGTACTTTCGGGCTGATAGCGTCCGCATTCGTATGGAACTGCGCCCCTCATCCCCCTGCCCGGACAATCTCCCCGCAGGCGGGGAGAAGGAGGCTTGCCGCGCCCTTCCAATTCACTGTGACTGATACCCGGACTTTCCTTCGATCGATGCCGGGGGTGACGTTGCGTTCGCCACGTCCTCTCTCCCCGCTTGCGGGGGAGAGGGCTAGGGTGAGGGGCTCTTGCCGCATTGGGACGTTTTCGCCGAGCTGCACGACGCGCTTGCATCCCCCCATGCTCATTCCCTAAAACGGTCATCTCTCACCTACCACGCCCGGACCGTTCGATGACCGCCTCTTCCGCCTCGCCGAGCGACGCTGCCGGCCCGTTCCATGTCACCCATCGGCTGATCCTGGCGATTGCGCTGCCGATGACGCTCGGCTTCCTGACCACGCCCTTGCTAGGCCTCGTCGATACCGCCGTTGTCGGCCGCATGGGGCAGGCAACCTTGCTGGCGGGCCTTGCCGTCGGCGCCATCCTGTTCGACCTGATCTTCACCAGCTTCAACTTCCTGCGGGCAGCGACCACGGGCCTGGTTGCCCAGGCCTATGGCCGCGGCGACCGGCGCGAGCAGCAGGCGGTGTTTTGGCGATCGCTGATCATTGCGCTCGTATGCGGCACGGTCAGCCTGCTCGTTTCGCCGGTGCTTTTGTCCGGCGGCCTCTGGCTGATGGGACCGGAGCCTGAAGTGGCTGATGTCACCAGCACCTACTTTCTCTGTCGCATCCTTTCGGCACCGGCGGCGCTTGCCAACTACGCCATCCTTGGCTTCGTGCTCGGCCGCGGCGAAGGCACCATCGGCCTGATGCTGCAGACGCTGATCAACGGCATCAACATCGTGTTGTCGATCCTGCTCGGCCTGGTGTTCGGCTGGGGTGTGATGGGAGTGGCGCTGGCGACCGTTACCGGCGAGGTGATCGGGTCTCTCGCCGGATTTGCCATCGTCTATGGTCGCTTCGACCGCAAGGATGCGCCAAGCTGGGCCGAGATCTTCGATCGCGAGCGGCTGAAGCCGCTTTTCGGCCTCAACCGCGACATCATGATCCGCTCGTTCCTGCTTCTGGCCGCCTTCACGCTGATGACCCGCATCGGCACCGCCTTCGGGCCTGTGACGCTTGCCGCCAATGCGGTGCTGATGACAATCTTCCTCGTTGCCGGCTACTATCTCGACGGCCTTGCCAATGCGGCGGAACAGCTCATCGGCCGCTCGATCGGCGCCGGTTACCGCCCGGCCTTCGACCGTGCGCTGCGGCTGACGGCGGCCTGGTCGCTGGGGCTTGCACTGGTGACGACCGTTGCCTTCCTGCTGTTCGGCGGCAGGCTCATCGATCTTCTGACGACGGCCCCGGATGTTCGCGCGGCGGCTTACGAATATCTGCCCTGGGCGGCAGTGACGGCGATGACCGGCGCGCTCGCCTTCTTGATGGACGGCGTCTTCATCGGCGCCACATGGTCGCGCGAGATGCGCAACATGATGCTGGCGGCCTTTGTCGGTTATGCCGCAGCGCTCGTCGTGCTGGTCCCCGCCTTCGGCAATCATGGCCTGTGGGCGGGGCTCAACCTGTTCCTGTTAATGCGCGGGCTGTTCCTCTTGTCGCGGATCCCGATGAAGGCGCGTCAGACGTTCCTGCCGGCCCAGTAGTCGAGACGGCTGTCGCGGATATCGCGGATCGAGGTGAGACGCTCGCGCTCACAGAGATCCGAGAGGCCACGTACGATGCGGCCCGGCAGGGCAGGGCCCTCATAGACCATGCAGGAATAGAGCTGAACCAGATCGGCGCCGGCGCGGATCTTTTCGGCCGCGGTTTCGGCCGAGCTGACACCGCCAACGCCGATGATCGGCAGCTTCGGGCCGACACGCTTGCGCATGCGGGCAAGCACCGCCGTCGACTTTTCAAACAGTGGCTTGCCCGAGAGGCCACCGGACTCCTTCGCTTGGGCCTGATCGTTGAGGCCGTCGCGCGAAAGCGTCGTGTTGGAGACGATCAGGCCGTCGAGATTGTGTGCTAGCACTTCGGCAGCGATATCGTCCATGCCTTCTTCGGTGAGATCGGGCGCGATCTTCAGGAAGACGGGAACACGGCGATTGCTGCGCAGCGCCTCTTCGTCGCGCGCGGCAAGCACCGCCGACAACAGGGCGGCGAGACTTTCGCGCGCCTGCAGGTCGCGCAGACCCGGCGTGTTCGGCGAGGAGATGTTGGCGGTGAAATAGCGGGCGACCGAGTAGAACGTATGGATGCCGCTGACATAGTCGGCGATGCGGTCGGCGCTGTCCTTGTTGGCGCCGATATTGACGCCGATCAGCGCATCGCGCGAACAGGCCTTCAGCCGCGCCAGCGCTGCGCCATGGCCTTCATTGTTGAAGCCGAGGCGATTGATCACCGCTTCGTCCTCGACCAGGCGGAAAATGCGCGGCTTGTCGTTGCCTGCCTGCGGCTTCGGCGTGACGGTGCCGATCTCGGTGAAACCGAAGCCGATCTTCAGAAGTGCTTCCGGCACCTCTGCATTCTTGTCGTAGCCGGCCGCCATGCCGATCGGGTTCGGAAAAACGATGCCAGCGACTGTCTGCGCAAGCCGCTTGTCGGCCTTGGCGGGACAGTTCGGCACGAGCCCGGTCTTCAGCGCCTTAATCGAAAGGCCGTGCGCGGCCTCCGGATCGAAGAGGAAAAGGCCGCGGCGGGCAAGGCTGGTCAGCGGGTTCATGCATCAAGTTCCGGGAAGATATGCGCGCCGTCGGCGCCGAGCGGCAGGGGCTTTTCCCAGAGAACGGCCGACAGGAAGAGGGGGGCATAGAGATGTGGGAAGAGGGCGCCGCCGCGCGAGGGTTCATAGACCAGCTCTTCGCCAAGTGCGTCGCCGTCGACGGCGACCAGAAGCAGGCCTTCCTGTCCCTCGAAGTAGCGCGCTGCCGTCTCGACCACCTGTTCACCGGTCGAAAAATGGACGTAACCGTCGGCGAGATCGACCGGCGCGCCGTCGAAGCGCCCGCTGCGCTTGGCTTCCTGCCACAGCAATGCCGGAACGATTTTGTAGATGATGGAACTCATGGTGCCCGTCTGTCCCCGTAATCTTCTGTCGTGGCCTTGCCGTAAATATCGGCGATTGTCCATCGCAGAAGGACGACGATTCGCGCATAATCGGCGGTGAAGACCGATTTCGCTCTTCTCGTTCGCGCACATGTGATGTTCCGACAAGGATCGTAACGGAGAAGATGTCATGAAAAACGCTGCTGCCATACTTCTGTTCGGTACCGGATTGGCTCTGGCCGGCGGCGCCAGCGCGCAGGATCCGTCCCCCGGACGCTACAGCATGCAGAAGTCCGACACCGGTATCGCCCGGCTCGATACCCAGACCGGCGAGGTATCGCTCTGCCAGGAGAAGGACGGCCAGTTGGTGTGCCGCATGGCCGCCGACGAGCGGGCCGCTTTTGAACAGGAGTTGGACCTCCTGACGAAGCGGGTCGATGCTTTGGAAAAGGCGGCCAAAGCCGGTGAAAGTGTCGCAAAACAGGACCTTCCGGCTGAGGAAGAGATTGACCGGGCAATGGGCATCATGGAAAGAATGATGCGTAGGTTCATGGATATCGTGAAGGATCTCGAAGGCAGCGACCCCGCTCAGGAGCCGCAGAAGACCTGAGTTTCCGGATCGGCCATGCGGGATGCGGATCGGCGCGTGGGGGCGTGCAGATTTCAGCCCGGGCTCTTGGGAGGGAGCAGCATGACACCGGACATGACCATCATCATCGCGGACGACCATCCGCTGTTTCGGGGCGCAATGCGCCAGGCACTGAGCGGCGTGGACGGCGCGCCCGCCATCGTCGAGGCCGGCGATTTCGCAGCCGCGCGCAAGGCGGCGGCCGACAACCCTGACGCCGATCTCATGCTGCTCGACCTGACCATGCCCGGCGTCAGCGGGCTTTCCGGTCTGATCGCACTTCGCGCCGAATTTCCGAGCCTGCCGGTCATGGTGGTTTCCGCCCATGACGACCCGGCGACGATCCATCGCGCGCTCGATCTCGGCGCGTCCGGCTTTCTTTCGAAATCGGCCGGCATCGAGGAAATCCGCGAGGGGATCGAGAAGGTGATGGCCGGCGAGGTCTTCGTTCCCGCGGGCTACGACCAGGCCCAGGAATACGAACCCGAGGTCGCCGATCTGCTCCAGCGCCTGCAGACCTTGACGCCGCAACAGTCCCGCGTGCTCAGCATGCTCGGCGAGGGCCTGCTCAACAAGCAGATCGCCTACGAACTCGGCGTCTCCGAGGCGACGATCAAGGCGCATGTCTCGGCGATCCTGCTAAAGCTCAATGTCGACAGCCGCACCCAGGCGGTCATCCAGCTTTCGAAGATCGGCACCGTCGCCGCCGCCTGATGCGGCCGGCCTTGGCTTTGTGATTTCTCTCGTCCCAGGCGGCACCACAACGTGGGAGCCGTTCATTCCGCAGCCGTTCGTGCCGCCGTCGAAAGTTGCGTCAGCCAGGCGCGCATCGCCGCCGGGCGCACCGGCTTGTTCTGGATCGCGATGCCGTCGCGTTCGGCCGCGGCGCGCACTTCCGGCGAGCGGTCGGCCGTCACGAGCAGCGCCGGCGTCGCTTCGCCGGTCGATGCCCGAATGCGGGCGACCGCCTCGATGCCGGTCCCGTCGTCGAGGTGATAATCGGCGATGACCGCGTGTGGCTTCTCGCCGGGCTGCATGCCGAATTCGGAACAGGCAGAAAGCGATTCCGCCGTACTGACGATACAGCCCCAGCCTGACAGCAGCACCCGCATACCCTCGAGGATCCGCGGTTCGTTGTCGATGCAGAGCACCCGCAGGCCGTTCAGCGCCTCGCTTGCCTTGCTCTGTGGCACCGGACGGACAGCGACCCGTTCGCCGGCGCTGGCATCAAGTGGCAGGGTCACCTTGAAGCCCGTGCCCTTGCCGGGCGTCGATTGCAGGCTGACGGGATGGTTGAGCACGCGCGAGATGCGGTCGACGATCGAAAGGCCGAGCCCAAGACCGGACGCCGTGCGGGCGCCTTCGTCGAGCCGGGCGAATTCCTTGAAAACGGTGCGGAACTTCGACTGGGGAATGCCGATGCCGGAATCGAGCACCTCGATCGTCGCCATGGCGCCATGCCTGCGCACCCCGACGAGCACCTTGCCGGCCAGGGTGTATTTGATCGCGTTGGAGACGAGGTTCTGGACGACGCGGCGCAGCAGGTTCGGATCGCTGCGCACGACGAGCGATGTCGGCATGATAATGAGTTCGAGATCCTTGGCCCGCGCCATCGGGGCGAAATCGGTCTCTATCCTTCTGAGCAGCTCGTTGAGCGGAACGGACTGTATCCGCGCCTTCATGGCGCCGGTGTCGAGGCGCGATATGTCGAGCACGGCACCAAGGATGGCCTCGACCGATTCCAGCGAGGAATCGATGTTTTCTACCAGCGTGCTGTTGTCGGACTCGCCGAGCCGCTCGACGAGCGACGAGGAATAGAGGCGGGCGGCGTTCAGCGGCTGCAGGATATCGTGGCCGGCGGCGGCGAAGAACCGCGTCTTGCCGATATTGGCCTCTTCCGCGGCCGCGCGCGCCTCGGCGAGCTCCCGGTTCACCCGGGTCAATTCGCCGGTGCGCTCGGCCACGCGCAGTTCCAGTGTCTCGTTCGCCTGCTTCAGCGCCATGTCGGCGGCGACGCGCTGGGTGATGTCGGTATAGGTGGTGACGATGCCTTTGTCGGGCATGGCGTTGGTGCGCACTTCGATGATGCGCTCGCCGTTGCCGAGTTCGAGCAGGAAGGGTTTGTCGAGCGTCAGGAAGTTGGCGATCAGCCCCTTTTCCTGATCCTTGCGAATATCGCCGCGCTTGGTGAGGATCGAGACGATATCGGCAAGCGGGAAGCCGACCTGGCCGGCTGCCTCCGGCAGGTCGAGAAGCTGGCGGAAGCGCCGGTTCCAGATGATCAGGTTGTTGGCGTTGTCGAAGACGGCGATGCCCTGGTCCATCTGCGAGAGCGCAGTCTGCAGCATATCCTGATTGTATTGCAGCGCCTCACTCGCCTGGTCGAGCAGCCAGGCCGTCTCGGACGATGTGTCGTCGCCGCGCTGCAGCGCCAGGGAAAGCACCAGCCGGGCGGAGGACGAGCCGATGGCGCTGCCGAGCAGTTGCTCGGAGAAATGCACCACCGCCATGTCGGCTGGCGCATTGTCGTCCAGCCAGCGGCCAGTCTGGCGCTCGTACGTATGGAACGAGCGCTGCATGCGCTCAGCACCCATGTAACGGGCGATCGTCGCCTTGAGGTCGCGCACCGTGACCTTGGTCTTGCGGCCGCGAAAGGCGCCTTCGGTTCGCGACCGCCGAGTGATGAACACGCCGGCCTGGAAGCGTTCGATCGGCTTCGGTGTGCGCGTCAGCGATCCGAGGATATAGGTGGCGCAGTTGACGAGCAGGCTGAGCGCCGTCGCGTTGACCAGCGGATCGGCGTTGGGGCCGGAGAAGAGGTCGGTGAACGGCAACAGGAAGCTTAAGATCGTCGTCGCCACATGGGAATTGTCGGGTCCGCCGAGGCTCGGCAGGAAGAGCAGATAGGCCCAGACGAGGAAGCCTGAGACCATGCCGGTGATCGCGCCGCGGGCATTGGCCTGTCGCCAGATGAGGCCGCCGAGCAGCGCCGGCGCCATCTGCGAGATGGCGACGAAAGACAGAAGGCCGAGCGAGGCGAGGCCGGCGCTGATATCGGCGGAGCGGTAGTAGCCATAGCCGAGCAACAACACCACGAAGATCGCCGAACGGCGAATGTTGAGCAGCGTTCCCGCGAGGTTTTCCTGCAAGCCGCCGCGCTGGCTGAGGTTGCGGCGCAGGAACACCGGCATGACGATATCGTTGGAGATCATGATCGACAGCGCCACGGATGCGACGATCACCATCGCGGTCGCCGCCGAAAAACCGCCGATGAAGGTGATCAGCGTCAGCACCGGCAGGCCGTTGGCGAGCGGCAAGGTCAGCAGGTAGAGATCCGCGTCGCCGGAACCGGAAAAGGTGAGGATGCCGGCTATCGCGATCGGCAGCACGAAGAGATTGATGCCGATCAGGTAGAGCGGAAAGAGGATGCCGGCGGTGCGAAGCTCGCCTTCGGTGCGGTTTTCGACGACCGTCACGTGGAACTGCCTGGGCAGCATGATGATCGCGAAAGCCGACGTGACGATCAACAGCACCCAACGGGCGATAGGGGTCTCGTAGGAGAGCGCCGACTGCACGGCGGGGCTCTCTGCCGCCAGCGACCACAGGTGAGCCGGTCCGTTGAAGATGACGAAGACGATGTAGAAGCCGGCGGTGACAAGCGCCACCAGCTTGACCAGCGATTCCATAGCGATCGCAAGGATCAGCCCGTCCTGGTGCTCCGTTGCGTCCGTATGGCGCGTGCCGAAGACGATGGCGAAGCAGGCGAGAAACAATGTGACGAGCAGGGGAAGATCGACGTAGCTCTGCCCGGCGCCGATGCCGTAGTCGCTGGTGTTGATCATCGCTGCGACCGAGCTCGAAATCGCCTTCAGCTGCAGCGCGATATAGGGAATGGCGCCGACCAGCGAGATCAGCGCGACGATGGCGGCCACCGCCGGGTTCTTGCCGTAACGCGCGGCGATGAAGTCGGCGACGGAGGTCAGCTTCTCGGTTTTGGCAAGGCGGATGATCTTGCGGATCAGCGGCATGCCGAGCGTGAACATCAGGATCGGGCCGATATAGATGCCGGTGAACTCGAGTCCGCGTTCGGCAGCAAGGCCGATGCCGCCGAAATAGGTCCAGGAGGTGCAATAGATGGCAAGGCTCAGCGCATAGACCAGCGGTCTGCCCTTCAGCGCAGCGCTGTTCCTCCTGGCCCGCCGGTCGCCATAGCTAGCCACTGCAAACAGCAGCAGCAGATAGGCGAAGGCCGAGGCAAAGATGACCGAACCCGAAAGCATGCCTCATTCCTCCAGGGCGGAGCATAGGACAAGTCCGCCGGGTTGAGAATTGCCTGCCGCATGAGTCTTAAGTTCAAGGCTCGACACGAGAAATCGGTGTACAGCACAGGCTGCCTTCCCGTTCCTGCTCCATCCGCTGCCAATTGACCAAAGGCAAAGAAAGGTTTTCTCGCTGCCCGCTTTGGTTTAGTTTCCGTAAACGCTTGCAGCGCGGGACAGCGCCGCCAGCCGTTTTCAAACGGGGATAATACGGAGAGATTTATGCTGAATGAGTTCAAGGAGTTTATTGCCCGCGGGAACGTGATGGATCTCGCGGTCGGTGTCATCATCGGCGCCGCCTTCAACAAGATCGTAACGTCGGTCGTCGAGGACCTGGTGATGCCAATCGTCGGTGCGCTGACCGGCGGCGGTTTCGATTTCTCCAATTATTTCCTGCCGCTCTCGGCGAACGTGACGGCGACGTCTCTCGCCGCCGCCCGTCAACAGGGTGCCGTCTTTGCCTATGGCAACTTCATCACCGTGCTCATCAACTTCCTGATCCTTGCCTGGATCATCTTCCTGATGATCAAGGCGGTGAATCGCATGCGCGCTTCGATGGAGAAGAAGAAGGACGAAGCACCGGCCGCGCCCCCGCCGGAAGACATTCTGCTTCTCGGTGAAATCCGCGACCTGCTGAAGCAGCGCGCGTGACTTTCCTCGCGGCCCTGGCTTCGCCGGGGCCGCGAAACATCACAAAAATCGATAAACCGGTCAGATAAAGTCGCGTGATCGCCTTGGCGAAAGCGGCTAGAAGCAACGGGCGAACTGGAGCGGTCGATACGCGCTCTAGTCCATTGGAATCTTTCACGATGATCTAAAGGCCGCGGCCTTTAACGTCGTGCATCCGGAGCCCGCCGATGACCATCCTCAGCACCATCAGTCCCCGTGCGCTTTCGGCACCTGAAAGCGGCATCGTCGAGGTGGTGAACTATGCACGCGGGCGCGATGGCCTGATCCCGCTGTGGGTCGGAGAAGGCGACCTGCCGACGCCTGCCTTCATCAGCGACGTTGCGCGCGATGCGCTTGCCGGCGGCGAGACCTTCTACACCTGGCAGCGCGGTATCCCGCCGCTGCGCGAGGCACTGTCGCGCTACTATCAAAGGCGCTTTCAGAAGTCGCTTTCGCCCGAGAATTTCTACGTCGTCGGCTCCGGCATGCAGGCGATCAAGCTCTCGATCGAGGCGATCGCCTCGCCCGGCGACGAGATGGTGCTTCTGACGCCGGCGTGGCCGAACTTTGCCGCCGCCGCCGATCTCTCCGGCGTTCGCCCGGTCTCGGTGGAGCTTCGTTTCGAACACGGCAAATGGCAACTCGATCTCGATCGGCTGCAGGCGGCGATCGGTCCGAAGACCAAGGCGCTGTTCATCAACACGCCGTCGAACCCGACCGGCTGGACCGCGACCCGCGACGAACTGGCCGCGATCCTGACGCTGGCGCGCAGGCACGGGCTCTGGATCATCGCCGATGAGATCTACGCGCTCTATTATTATGGCGGCGCCCGCGCGCCGTCCTTCCTCGACGTGATGGAGGAAGGCGACCGCATCCTTTTCGTCAATTCCTTCTCGAAGAACTGGTCGATGACCGGGTGGCGTGTGGGCTGGATCGTGGCTCCACCCGCGATCGGCCAGGTTCTCGAAAATCTGGTGCAGTATTCGACCTCGGGTGTCGCCCAGTTCATGCAGCGCGGTGCCGTCGTGGCGCTCGACGAGGGCGACGCCTTCGTCGATGCCAATGTCGCCAAGGCGGCGAAGAACCGGGACGTCTTCTGCGACGCGCTGATCGCCACCAACCGGGTGGAAACGCTCAAACCCGACGGCGCGCTCTATGCGTTCCTGAAGATCGACGGCGTCACGGATTCGCGCGCGGCGGCGATCGACATCGTCGACAAGACCGGCGTTGGCCTGGCGCCGGGAACGGCGTTCGGCGACGGCGGCTCGCTGTTCATGCGCGCCTGCTTCCTGCGCGATCCGGACCACGTGAAGGAAGCGGCGGACCGTCTCCAGGGTTACATTCTCGGGCGCTGACGGCCGTAGATTGAAAGAGCGAGGCGGCGAGGTTATTCGTCGCCGGTTTCGCCAAGCAGCTTCTGCTCATGAGCGATCGCGTGGCCGATCAGCCGCGCCCAGATGTCTTCGTAAAAATCAGGATCGAGGTTGACGCGCGCAGCGTTCTTGCGGGCATTCTCGCGCACTTCCATCACCCGCGCCGGAATGTCGGCCTTCAGTTTCAGCGGCGCCTTGATCTCGGCCGCGCGGTCAATATAGCCCCAGCGCTCGGCAAACAGCGCCATCAGCGCCTGGTCGAGACGGTCGATCTCGGCACGCACGTCGGCCATGGTTTCGCATTGCGCGGGGGTTTTCTGCATCTGTCTCGTCCAATTGCCTGGATGCGGCCAAGCGCGGGCCCAGGATGTTCGAGCGTCCCTCGGCTCTCAGCAAGCGGGGCGCTTCTGCGGCGCACTGCTAACAAACGGCGAGCTATCTTGGAAGGGGCAACAGGGTCGCAGCCGGCGACCCTTGAGGTGGTCACCTCAGCAGGCGATCGCTTTGCAGGGGAGGAGGGTGCGGTCCTGTCTCCGTCTGCGGCGATCGCCTGCTGACGTGTTAAGGGAAGTTAGCCGGCCAAGCTTGAGCGAGGCTTTTTAGAACGGGATGAGGAAATGTGTCTGCGGTTTTCCGCCCGCATCCCGCTCCAATGGATCGACTACGTTCCGATCATCAGCTTGATCGCAAGGCCGACGAGGGTGACGGCCGCCACCCCCGCGCACCAGAGGCCGACGAACCAGAGAAGCTTGCGGCCGGTTCCTGATTCGCTGGTCAATGGTAGCCCTCCTCCGGATCGACCTTGCCGCGGAACACCCAGTAGGAATAGGCGGTGTAGGCGAGAATGATCGGCACCAGCACCAAAGCGCCGGCAAGCAGGAAGGAGAGGCTTTCCTCAGGCGCGGCCGCGTCCCAGATCGTCAGCGATGGCGGCACCATATAGGGGTAGAAACTGATGCCGATGCCGGCATAGCCGAGCACGAAGAGGCCCAGTGCGGCGATGAACGGCCGGCTGTCGTGGCGCTTGCGGATACCCGTGATCAGCGCATAAAGGCAGCCGAGAACGAGCGCCGGCACGATGACGCTGAAGATCGCCGTCGGATAGCCGAACCAGCGGTCCAGATACTGCGGCTCCAGGAACGGCGTCCACAGGCTGACGATGCCCATGGCGGCGACGGTGGCGAAGGAGCATTTGAGCGCGAGGTCGCGGGCCCGGTCGGCAAGGTCGCCGTGGGTCTTCATCACAAGCCAGGTGGCGCCGAGCAGCGCATAGCCTACGACGACGGCGATGCCGGTCATGATCGAGAACGGCGTCAGCCAATCCCACCAGCCGCCGACATAGGCACGGTTCTCGACCGGGATGCCCTGGACGAGCGCGCCGAGCGTGATCCCTTGCGCGAAGGCGGCCAGCATCGAGCCGCCGGAGAAGGCCCAGTTCCAGAGATATTCGGCCCGCCGCGTGCGCCAGCGATACTCGAAGGCGACGCCGCGGAAGATGAGGCCGATCACCATGGCGATGATGGGCGCGTAAAGTGCGGGCAGGATGGTGGCGTAAGCCAGCGGAAACACCGCCATCAGGCCGCCGCCGCCAAGAACCAGCCAGGTCTCGTTGCCGTCCCAGACCGGGGCGACGGAATTCATCATGACGTCACGGTCGTGCTTCTCGGGGAAGAACGGGAAGAGGATACCGACACCGAGGTCGAAGCCGTCGAGAATGACATAGGCGAGCACCGCAAAGGCGATGATGCCGGCCCAGATGAACGGCAGATCAAACTCCATGATGGCCTCCCTTGGTGTTCGCATGGCTGCTGTGGATGGCGGGGCCCGGCATGATGCCGGAACTGCGCAACGGTCCTTCGCCGAGCTCCGGCATCGGATCGCGCGGCAATCGCGCCATCAGCCGGAGGATGTAGAAGGTGCCGGCGCCGAAGACGAAGAAATAGACGATGATGAAGGCGATCAGCGAGGCGGCGACCGCGGGTGCCGCGATCGGCGCCACCGAGTTTGCCGTCAGCAGATGGCCGTAGACGGTATAGGGCTGACGGCCGACTTCGGTCGTGACCCAGCCCGCGAGCACGGCGACGAAGCCGGCGGGCCCCATGGCGATCGCGGCACGGTGCAGCCAGACATTGCTGTCGAGCGTGCCGCGATAGCGACACCAGAGCGACCAGAGCCCGATGCCGAGCATGGCGAAGCCGATGCCGACCATCACCCGGAATGACCAGAACACGATACCAACAGGCGGGTGAAGTTCTTCCGGGATCGTATCGAGACCGGCGAGCGGCGCGTTCAGATCATGCTTCAGGATCAGGCTCGAAAGCTTCGGGATCTCGATCGCGTAATCGACGCGCTTTTCAGGCGAGTTCGGAATGCCGAAGAGGATGAGCGGAGCGCCGTCCGGATGGCTCTGGTAGTGCCCCTCCATCGCCATCACCTTGGCCGGCTGGTGCTCCAGCGTGTTGAGACCATGCATGTCGCCGGCGAAGATCTGGATCGGCGCGACGATCGCCGCCATCCACATGGCCATCGAAAACATCTTTCGCGCCCGCCGCGGCGCCGTCTTGCGGATGAGGTGCCAGGCGCCGCAGGCGCCGACGACGAAGGCGGTCGTGAGATAGGCCGCCAGCACCATGTGGGTGAGGCGATAGGGGAAGGAAGGGTTGAAGACGATCGCCCACCAGTCGACCGGGACGAACTGGCCCGCCTCGTTCATCGCGAAACCGGCCGGCGTCTGCATCCACGAGTTCGCCGAAAGGATCCAGGTGGCCGAGATCAGCGTGCCGACGGCGACCATGACGGTTGCCAAGAAATGCAGCTTCGGCCCGACGCGGTTGAGGCCGAACAGCATGACACCGAGGAAGCCCGCTTCGAGGAAGAAGGCGGTCAGCACCTCGTAGCCCATCAGCGGCCCGATGATCGGCCCGGCCTTGTCGGAAAAGACGCTCCAGTTGGTGCCGAACTGATAGGACATGACGATGCCGGAAACGACGCCCATGCCGAAGGCGACGGCAAAGATCGTCTTCCAGAAATTGAAGAGTTCGAGATAGACCCCGTCCTTCTTCCACAGCCACAACCCTTCGAGCACCGCGAGGTAACTCGCAAGCCCGATGGAAAAGGCGGGGAAGATGATGTGGAAGGAAACGGTAAAGGCGAATTGGAAGCGAGCGAGCAGGGTCGCATCGAAACTCTCAAACACGGGCGCAATCCTTTCAGACACGCGGATGCGACGCCTCACGGAAGCGTAGGCCGCAATGCTCTGGCTGCTGCATCATTTGTCCGGTGACCGATCGTCGATCAGGGAACCTGTCTTGGCCTCTGGCCGAGGCAAATCCTGGGGTTGCACCGGCTTTTCAGCATGCACTTGAATCTGCGCCAAATTTGCCAAACGTCAATGACAGCGCGTCCGCCACGTTGTCACACTGCGGCAATGTTGCGCTGCGGCATATTGGCGAAAGGTGAGCGGGATATCAGCGGCGCGCGAGATAGGCCTCGGCCAACTCCGTCCAGAAAGCCGCGCCGATCGGCAGCAGGTCGTCGTTGAAGTTGTAGCCGGGGTGATGCAGCGGCCTGTCGTCGTCGCTGACCTTCGAGCCGAGGAAGAAGTAGGTCCCCGGCCGCTCCTTCAGCATATAGGCGAAATCCTCGCTGCCCATGAAGGGGCGGGCGAGATCGACCACCTTGTCGGCGCCGGCGAAGCGGACCGCGAGATCGCGGACGAAGTCCGTCTCGGCCTTGTGGTTGATCGTCGCATCGTAGCTGCGCTGGTAGTCGACGGTCGCGCGCATGCCGAAGCTCGTCGCCTGCGCCTCGGCGATCATGCGGATGCGGCGTTCGAGTTCGTCTCGCACATCGGGCTCGAAGGAGCGGATACCGACGACGATCTCGGCGCGTTCGGGAATGATGTTGCTGGCCGAGCCCGCATGGAAGGCGCCGACGGTGACCACAGTCGGATCCATCGGATGGATGTTGCGCGAGACGATCGATTGCAGCGCCATGACGATCGAGGCGCCGCAGACGATGGGATCTGCTGTTTCCTGCGGCTCCGCGCCATGCCCGCCGCGTCCATGCACGGTGATGCGCGCCTCGTCGACGGCGGCCATGATCGGGCCCTCCCTAAGGGCGAACTGGCCGAAAGGCAGACCCGGCTCGTTGTGAAGCGCGAACACGGCGTCGCAGGGAAACTGATCGAACAGGCCCTCGTCCATCATGATCTTGGCGCCGCCGAAATTCTCCTCGGCCGGCTGGAAGATCAGGTGGATGGTGCCGTCGAAATTGCGCCGCTCGGCAAGCGCGCGGGCAGCACCCAGCAGCATCGTCGTGTGGCCGTCGTGGCCGCAGGCATGCATGAGGCCCGAGGTCTTGCTGGCATAGTCCAGCCCGGTTTCTTCCAGGATCGGCAGCGCATCGATGTCGGCGCGGATGCCGATCGAGCGCTTGCCGTTGCCGTTCCTGAGCGTGCCGACGACACCGGTTTTCGCAAGTCCCGTCGTCACCTCGTAGCCGAGACCTTCCAGGTGTTTCGCAATGAAGGCGGAAGTGCGCGTCTCCTCCAGTCCGAGTTCCGGATGGGCATGCAGGTCGTGGCGGATGGCGACGAGTTCCGGCATGGCGTTGGTGATCGAGGGGGAAAGCTTCATGTCAGGCACCGCGGGTTGGGATGCGATTTTCGAAGGTGCGGAAGGCCACCACTAGAATTCCGGTGAGGCACATGTAGATGAGTGCGAGCAGCAACAGCGGCTCGTAGGTGAGGAAGGTTTCCTGCCGCACCTTGGAGATGACCGCATAGACGTCGACGACAGTCACGGTCGCGACAAGTGGCGTCGATTTCAGCTGCAGCACCGTTTCGCCGTTGAGCGTTGGCAGAGCCCGATGGATGGCGCGCGGCAGCCAGATGCGGCGGAACATCGTCCAGCGGCCCATGCCATAGGCCTTCGCCGCCTCAAGCTCGCCGTTCGGAACGCCGGCAAAAGCGCCGCGCATGACCTCGCCCTCGTAGGCCGCAAACGAAATGGTCAACGCCGCCACGCCATAGGGCCACGCTTCGCGCAGGTAAGGCCAGAGGAAGGATTGGCGGATCGCCGGAAATTGCGGGAACAGCGAGCCGAGACCGTAATAGAGCAGCCAGAGCTGCAACAGCAGCGGCGTGCCGCGGATCACGGTACAAAACACCTTGGCCGGCAGTTTCAGGAACCAGGGGCCGGTGACCTGCACGAGGCCGATCGGCACCGCCAGCAGGAAGCCGAGGATGGCGGTGCTGAACAGCATCATCAGGCTGACGAGGATGCCCCAGCCAAGCCGTGGCAGGTAGCGCGGCAGCCAGTCCCAGCGCATGAAGACGGCGACGGCGACGACGAAGGCGGCAAAGACCAGCATCATGAGGATGCGGTGCGGCAGGAAGAAGCTCTTCGCCGTCGGCAGGTCTTCGGGCGTAAACGCAACGGCGTGGGTGGTTTCGTCGGTCATCGGCTCTCCGCAAAACCGCGTCGGGCATGGCGTTCGAGCATGCCGATGAAGACGTTGGAGATGAGCGTCAGCGCCAGGTAGAGCGCGCCAGCCGCCAGGAAGAACAGGAGATAGGCCTTGGTCGTGCCGGCCGCCTGGCGGGTGACCAGAGTCAACTCGCTGAAGCCGACGACGGCGAGAAGGGCCGTGTCCTTGGTGGCGATCAACCAGAGATTGGAGAGGCCGGGAATGGCATAGGGCAACATCGCCGGCAGGGTGATGCGGCGCAGAACCATGGCCGGCGACATGCCATAGGCGCGCGCCGCCTCGATCTGCCCGGCGGGCACCGCCTTGATCGCGCCGCGCAACACTTCGGTCGAATAGGCGCCCTGGACGACGCCGATGACGAAGATGCCGGCCATCAGGCCGCTGATGTCGACCGGGCCAACCGAAAACAACGCCAGAACCTGATTGAGCAGGTCGGTGCCGGCATAATAGAGCAAGAGGATCAGCACCAACTCGGGCACTGCACGCACGACCGTGGTGTAGCTTTCGAGCAGATCGCGCAGAACCGGGCCGCCATAGAGCTTGCCGAATGCACCGCCGATGCCGAGCGCCAGGCCGAGCGTGAAGCCGCCGACGGCGATCTGGATGGAATTGAAAAAGCCTTGCAGCAATACGCCGCCCCAGCCGGGTGCTGAAAGCGAGAGCAGGCCCCAATTGATGAGGGAATCCGCAGCCATGCGTCGTCGAGCTCCGATGGCGCCGGCCGGCGATCGCTACAGCGCTGCGGTCTTTGTCAGACGCGACAAGCGCTGCGGCAGTTCGATCGCCGGCCGATCGCGCCTTATCCGCCGTAGATGTCGAAGTCGAAGTACTTCTTCGAGAACGTATCGTAGGTGCCGTTGTCGCGGATCGCCTTGATGGCGGCGTTGATCTTGTCCTTGAGCTCGGTTTCGCCCTTGCGCAGGCCGACGCCGACACCCGGGCCGATCACGGCGACGTCTTCGGCAACGTCGCCCTTGTATTCACAGCATTCCTTGCCCTGGTCGGTCGCCAGAAACGCCTTGAGCGCGATGGCATCCGCCTGCACCGCATCGAGGCGGCCGGCGGCGAGGTCGTTGTTGGCCTCGTCCTGCGTCTGATATTCCTTGACCTCGACGCCCGCCGGCGCGAAGTGCTTTGCGGCATAGGCCTGGTGGACCGTCGAGACCTGGACGCCGAGCGTCTTGCCCTTCAGCCCTTCCGGCGAGGAGTTCATCTCGACGCCCTTGGTGCCGATGATGCCGGTCGGAGTGTTGTAGTACTTGTCGGAGAAATCGATGGTCTTCAGGCGCTCGTCGGTGATCGACATCGAACTGATGATCATGTCGATCTTCTTCGACGTCAGTGCCGGAATGATGCCGTCCCAGGCAACCGGCGTCAGCACGCATTCGAGCTTGGCCTCGGCGCACATTGCGTTCATGAACTCGACTTCCCAGCCTTCCCATTTGCCGCTGGCGTCAGGCGCTGTGAACGGCGGATAGGGCTCCGCTGCGACGCCGACCTTCAGCGCTTCCGCCGACGCCGCGACGCCGCCGCTCACGGCGATCGCCGCCGCAACGGCCAGGACTTTCAATGCCTTCTTCATGCTGTTCCCCTTTTTGGTTGTTTAGCATTCAGGAATTCAGTGAATGGAACTGATGAACTTCTTGAGCCTTTCCGATTTCGGTGCGCCGAAGATCGCCTCAGGCGGGCCCTGTTCTTCGATCACGCCGTTGTGGAGGAAGACGATGTGGTTGGCGACGTCGCGCGCAAACTTCATCTCGTGGGTGACGAGGATCATCGTGCGCTTTTCGCGCGCGAGGTCCCCGATGACAGTGAGAACTTCGCCGACGAGTTCGGGATCGAGTGCCGAGGTCGGCTCGTCGAAGAGCATGACGAGCGGCTGGATGGCAAGCGCCCGGGCGATCGCGGCGCGTTGCTGCTGGCCGCCGGAAAGGAAGGCCGGGTAGGCGTCGCGTTTCTCGTAGAGGCCGACGCGTTTCAGCAGGGTTTCGGCGGTGGCGACCGCTTCCGCCTTCGGCTTGCCGAGCACATGGATCGGCGCTTCGATGACGTTTTCAAGGATGGTCATGTGCTGCCAGAGATTGAAGCTCTGGAACACCATGCCGAGTTGGCTGCGGATGCGCTGGACCTGTTTGCGGTCCTCCGGCACCAGGCCGCCGCGACCGTCGGATTTCATCCGGATCTTTTCGCCATGCACGCTGACGCTACCGGCGGAGGGGAGTTCGAGGAGGTTGATGCAGCGAAGGAAAGTGGATTTGCCGGAACCGCTGCCGCCGATGATGGCGATCACGTCGCCCTGCTTCGCTGTGAGCGAAACTCCCTTCAGCACTTCCAATGGCCCGAAACGCTTGTGCAGGTCAGTGACCGCGATTGCCTGGGCCGCATCCGTCATCGGCGCGCCGCTCCCATGGCTCTGCGAGCTTTTGCTGTCAGCATCGAAACAGTTCCCCTGTCGTCTTCCGTGCGGCATCTTTGGCCTGTCACGGGTTTTTGTTGGCCGGCATGGTTGCACTTGTGCCGCTATTGTTCAAGCGTATAATAATAGACGTCGTCGATTTTTTGACGCCCGCCGATCGTTCGATTTCCCGAAGGAGCCGCCCATGCTGCCGTTCTGGCCGAAGCCTTTGCCGACCGCGCCTGAACAGCATTTTGGGCCGGTTCGAGAGCAGAGTGCCGCATGAACAGACGCAGTTTTCACCGCGCGCCGGAAGGCGAGCGCCGCCAGGAATTGATCGAAGCGACGCTCGACTGCATCTCGGAATTCGGGCTGAAGGGCGCAACCGTTCGGCAGATCGCAATCCGCGCCGGCGTGACCGCCGGGCTGGTGCGCCACTACTTCGAATCGAAGGACCAGATGGTTGCCGAGGCCTATCGCGCCGTCATCGCCTCGCTCACCGAAAAGGCGAGCAAGGTCGAGGGCGATCCGGAAACCCGGCTCCGGGATTTCATCGCCATCAACCTCACCGAGCCGGTGGCCGACAGCCGCAGCATCTCGCTCTGGGCGGCCTTCATCAGCCAGGTCCGGGTCGATCCGGTGCTGTCGGAGATCCACCGCGAAGGCTATCTTGCCTTTCGCAATTCGCTGCAGGAACTGCTCGCCGATTTTCTTGCGGCCAAAGGCAAGCCGGCCGACGCCGAAACCTGCCGGGCCTTCGCCATCGCCATCAACGGGTTGGTCGACGGCCTCTGGGTCGAGGGCTGCCTTGCCGGCGATCTCTTTCGCGAAGGCGAGCTCGTCGCCATCGCCGTGTCTTCGGTCGAAGCGCTGCTCGGCACTAAGTTCGGAACTGCAAAACAATGAAAACGGGAGAAAGCACCATGCGCTACGCGTCCATCACCGAACATCTTGCCGATCTTGGTTCGGGCAAATGGTCGCTGCATATCCGTGCCCGCCAATTGAAGGCGAGTGGTGCCGACATCATCGAACTGACGATCGGCGAACCGGATCTTCCGCCGGACCGCGCCCTGCTCGATGAATGCCAGCGCGCGATGAATGCGGGGCGTTACCGCTATTCCAACGGCCGCGGTGAACCGACGGTCGTGGCGGCCGTCGCGGAGAAATACCGTCGTCGCCGTGCCGATGTGACGAACGAGAACGTGCTCTGCTTCCCCGGCACGCAGACGGCGCTCTTCGCCGTGATTCTCGGGTTGGCGGAGGCCGGCGATGCCGTTCTCGTCGGCGATCCGCTCTATGCGACCTATGAAGGTGTGATCCGCTCGACCGGCGCGCATCCGGTGCTGGTGCCGCTGAAGCCGGAATTCGGCTTCCACATGCAGGCCGAAGATCTCGAAACGGCGATCACGCCGGAGAGCCGCGTGCTGCTGCTGAATACGCCACACAATCCGACCGGCGCCGTGCTGACGGCGGAAGAAATTGCCGCGATCGGCGAGGTCGCGCGCCGTCACGATCTCTGGATCGTCTGCGACGAGGTCTATGAGGAGCTGGTGTTCGACGCCGTCTTTGCCTCGCCCTTCGACAATTCGGATCTCGCCGAACGCACGATCGTCGTCTCGTCGATCTCCAAATCGCACGCCGCACCCGGCTTCCGCAGCGGCTGGGCGGTCGGCCCGGTCGAGTTCACCGAGCGGCTGCTGCCGGTCTCCGAAACGATGCTTTTCGGCACGCAGCCCTTCATCGCCGACATGACCGCCTATGCCCTGACGCATGACATCGATACGGCGCGCCGGATGCGCTTGTCCTATAAGTCGCGCGCCGCGCAGATCGTCGCCGGCCTTGCCGGGGCGCCCGGAATCGAGGTGTTCGCGCCGGAAGCCGGCATGTTCATCTTGATCGATGTTTCCGGAACCGGTCTCGACGGCGATGCGTTTGCCTGGGCGCTGCTTGAAGAAGAGGGGGTTGCCGTCATGCCCGGATCGTCCTTTGGCGATGAAGCACAGAACTATCTGCGCGTCAGCCTGACCGTGCCCGATGGTGCCATCGACGAGGCCTGCCGCCGCATCAAGGCCCTTGCCGAACGGGCTAGCCTGCGCAAGGAACGCCGCGCATGACCACGGAAAAAACGGTTGGAGAAGTCCTGGTCGACCTGCTCGAGGCCAATGGCGTCGAGGTGGTCTTCGGCATTCCCGGCGTGCACACGGTCGAGCTCTACCGGGGCCTCGCTGCATCGAAGATCCGCCACGTGACGCCACGGCATGAACAGGGCGCCGGCTTCATGGCCGACGGCTATGCCCGCGTCAGCGGCAAGCCGGGCGTTGCCCTCGTCATCACCGGGCCCGGCCTCACGAACACCATCACGGCGATGGCGCAGGCGCGCCAGGATTCGATCCCGATGCTGGTGATTTCAGGCGTCAATCGCCGCGATTCGCTCGGCCATGGGCGCGGCCTGCTGCACGAGCTGCCCGACCAGCACGGCATGATGAAGACGCTGGCGCTCTATTCGCACACGCTCCTCAATCCAGAAGACCTGCCTTTCGTCGTCGACCGCGCCTTCTCGGTGCTCGTCTCCGGTCGGCCGGGACCGGTGCATATCGAGATCCCGACCGACGTGATGTCGGCGAAGATCACGCCGCAGGCGCTGCGGCCGGCAACGGCCACCCGGCCGCGCTCCGACAGCGAGACGCTGCAGCGCGCGGCGATCCTCTGCGCCGACGCCTCGCGCCCGGTCATCATCTGCGGCGGCGGCGCGCTGACGGCGGAGGCGGAAGTTGCGGAGCTTGCCGAAAAGATCGGTGCGCCCGTCGTCACCACTGTCAATGCTCGCGGCATGTTCTCGGGCAGTCCCTTGAGGGTTCCTGCGAGCCCCAGCCTGAAGGCGGTGCGGTCGCTGCTAAAGGAGGCCGACCTGGTGCTGGCGCTCGGCACCGAAATGGGCCAGACCGACTACGACATGTATGCCGATGGCGGCTTTCCGGCCCTGCGCAACCTGATCCGCACCGACATCGATGCGGCGCAGCTCGCGCGCGGGCCGCATGCGGCGCTCTCCATCCTCTCCGGCGCCAAGGCGGCGACGGCGGGCATCCTCGCCTTGCTCCCCGGTCATGCTGCGAAGGATGGCGCGGGACGGGCCGAAACGGCGCGGAGGGCGGCGCTGAAGGAACTGACGCCGAAGATGCGGGCCGAGATCGGCATCATAGACACCATCTACAAGGCCCTGCCGGATTGCACCGTCGTCGGCGACTCGACCCAGGCCGTTTATGCCGGCAACCTCTACTGTGATGCACCGCGGCAGCGTAGCTGGTTCAATTCGGCGACCGGTTACGGTTCTCTGGGCTATGCGCCGCCAGCAGCCGTCGGTGCAGCCGTCGCCGATCCGTCTCGGCCGGTCGTCTGTCTCGTCGGCGACGGTGGCTTCCAGTTTTCGCTCGCTGAAATCGGGTCTGCCGTCGATGCGCAGGCGCAGGTCATCTTCCTCGTCTGGAACAATGACGGCTACCAGGAAATCGAAAGCTACATGGTCGATGCCGGCGTTACGCCGGAGGGCGTCAAGCCTTCGGCGCCGGACTTCCTGATGGCCGCGAAGGCCTATGGCGTCGAGGGACGGCGGCTTGCTTCCGTCGCCGATCTCTCACAGGCGCTCGCCGAGGCGGCGAAGCGCAAGGGACCGTCGCTTATCGAGATCCACGAGCGGCGAACGAGCGGCATCACGGCCTGAGCAACGACAACCACGAAACGGGCCGGATTTGACTTTTCCGGCCCGGAATGGTGTTAAAGGCGCCCATGCTCGATTCCGGCCACGTTCTCTAGGTAAGGTCGGGCATTCGGGCTCAATTTTCGTCTCGCTGGCGTGCAATCGCCAGGGAAAGGGACCGCGTCCTCGATGGACCGCATGGGTGGTGGCAGCAAGAACATACAGGCCGGCCGGCTTCTCGCTGTGCTGTGGCTGTTCTGCGCCTCCTTCGCAATGCAGGTCATCTCGGTCGGACAGAGCATCCCGTCCCGTTCGGCCTCCGGTGCCCAGGCCGGCAACGTCACCGACACCGGTTCGACTGACCGTCCCGCCGCCCGGCAACTCTCGCGGGCGACACCGCTTTCAGACCTTCGGTTTACGGCCGAGCGCAAGGACGCCAAGTCCGCGGCCGATGATGGCTTGCCGGCGCTCTTGCCGGCATCGCTCGAACTCGAACTTCCCCGTTCGTCGGACGGGCGGATTTTCCGCGAGTTCGCTGCGTATCTTGGCGGGGCCTCGAACCCTGGCCCCCATATTCGCGCGCCTCCCGGCGCCTGATCCACAACGCGGATTTTGGCTGGCTGGCGGCTTCGGCTGCAGCTCTGCCCTTTATGAAACAAGCCCTGACGACGCGCCCCGTGCCCGCGCAGGCTCTTCTGGAACCACAACATGCGTACATCGAAATGGGCGATTCTCGTCTATGTCGTCGTGATCATCTTCGGATGTATCGCGGCGCTTCCGAACGTGCTGACGCCGGCACAACGTGAACAATTTGCAGGCTGGCTGCCGGTCAAGCCGGTAACCCTCGGCCTCGACCTCAAGGGCGGCTCGCACCTCGTGCTCGAAGTCGATGCTGCCGGCCTTCGCAAAGCTCGGCTCGAAACCCTGCTTGACGATACGCGCCGGGCGCTCCGCGCCGAGCGCATCTCGGCCTCCTCGGCCCGCATCGCCGGCGATACCGTTACCGTGAAGATCGAAGATCCGGCCGACCGCGAAAAGGTTCTGCCGAAGCTGAAAGAGCTGGCGGCCCCTGTCGGCACGCTTGGTTTCGGCGGCGCGGCTTCCGATATCGAGGTGACCGAGAACGGCGACAGCATCAACATCGCGATGACAGAGGCCGGCCTTGCCGACCGCACCACCAAGGCCGTCGAACAGAGCCTCGAGATCATCCGCCAGCGCGTCGACACCGTCGGCGTTGCCGAGCCGCTGATCCAGCGTGTCGGTTCCGACCGCATTCTCGTCCAGCTTCCGGGCCTCGAGGATCCGACGGCACTGCGCCAGCTCTTGGGCTCGACCGCGCAGATGAGCTTCCACATGGTGGACCAGACCGTGGATCCCAACCAGCCGGCGCCGCGCGGCGTCGACATTCTGCCGGGCGCCCACGACAACAACAAATATGCGGTCGAAAGCCGCGTCGCGATTTCGGGCGAGCGCCTGGCCGATGCCAAGGCCGGCTTCGACCAGCGCACCAACGAACCGATCGTGTCCTTCACCTTCGACACGCTCGGTGCCCGCCAGTTCGCGGAAATCACCCAGGCTGCCGTCGGCCGGCCCTTCGCGATCGTTCTTGACGGCAAGGTCCTGACGGCTCCTGTTATCCGCGAGCCGATCATCGGCGGCAACGGCCAGATCAGCGGCAACTTCACCGCACAGGAAGCGACCGTTCTGTCGGCGCTGCTGCGCTCCGGCGCGCTTCCGGCACCGCTCACCGTTATCGAGGAACGCTCCGTCGGCCCGAACCTCGGTTCCGACTCGATCCGCATGGGCATCTACACCGGTCTTGCCGGCTTCGCGCTCGTCGTCACCCTCATGGTCGTGCTCTACGGCGCCTGGGGCATGATCGCCAATGTCGGCCTGGTGCTGCACACGATCCTGACCATCGCGCTTCTCGCCATGCTCGGCTCGACGCTGACCCTGCCCGGTATCGCCGGTATCATTCTCGGCATCGGTATGGCCGTGGACGCCAACATCCTGATCAACGCGCGCATCCGCGAAGAAACGGAAGCGGGCGCCGGTGCGATGAAGGCGCTCGATATCGGCTTTAACAAGGCCTACGCGACCATCATCGATAGTAACGTCACGACGCTTTCGGGCACCGTGCTCTTGTTCGCCTTCGGCTCCGGTCCGGTCAAGGGATTTGCCGTCACCATGATGCTCGGCATCATCATCTCGATGTTCACCTCGATCACCGTCGTGCGCCTGATGATGCGCGAGGTCGTCGTTCGCCGGAAGATGAAGAAGCTCGAGATCCCGTCGCTGTTCGGCAAGGTTCCGAAGCTTCCGTCCTTCTCCTTCATGAAGGGCCGCTTCGTCGCCATCGGCATGTCCGCCTTCCTGTCGGTCAGCTCCGTCGTGCTGTTCTTCACGCCGGGCCTCAACTACGGCATCGACTTCGTCGGCGGTATCCAGGTCGAGACCACCTCGAAGAACACCCTCGACCTTCCGACGCTTCGCCACAATCTCGAAGCGCTCAACATCGGCGAAGTGGCGCTGCAGGAATTCGGCCAGGACAAATCGGTCCTGATCCGCGTCCAGCGCCAGCCGGGCGGCGAGCAGGAACAGACGGCAGCGCTCAACCGCATCAAGGATGCCGTCGTCCAGACGATCCCGGATGCGAGCTTCGAGCGCACCGAAGTCGTCGGCCCGACCGTCAGCACCGAGCTTGCCCGTTCGGGCTTCCTCGCTGTCGGTCTCGCGATGGTGGCGATCCTGCTTTACATCTGGTTCCGCTTCGAATGGCACTTCGCCGTCGGCGCGATCGCGGTCCTCTTGCTCGACATCACCAAGACGATCGGCTTCTTTGCGTTGACAGGCATCGACTTCAACCTGACGGCCATCGCCGCGCTCCTGACGATGATCGGCTACTCGGTCAACGACAAGGTCGTGGTTTATGACCGCATGCGCGAGAACCTCAGGAAGTACAAGTCGATGCCGTTCTCGGATCTCATCGACATGAGCATCAACCAGGTGATCGCGCGATGCATCTTCACCTCGATGGCGACGGCCTTCTCGCTGGTGCCGATGGCGATCTGGGGCGGCGATGCCGTCAAGAGCTTCGCCTGGCCGATGATCTTCGGCGTGATCGTGGCAACGACCTCGTCGATCTATATCGGCGGCCCGATCCTGCTGTTCCTCAATCGCTGGTGGAAGGATCGCGAAGCATCCCGCGGTGGCACAACCACGCCGCAGGCGGGCACGCCTGCTGCCTGACATCCGGCACTGGAACACAAAACGTGAAGGGGCGGCCCGACGGGCCGCCCCTTTTTTGTCCGAATGTGCTGTCTTTATCCACCCGTGCCTTGCAGACTGATTCTTCGCTTCCTAAATAGCGTAGGTCTCCGGTTCCGGAACGGGTGGATGGATTTTGCGTACATCGCCCCTTGAATTTAAAGGGTGAAGAAATTTTTTCTGCGTCTTCATCTTTTTAATTGACGGAATTGGTAGATTATTCTAGTTTGCCACTACGTGAACGCGGGGAGTCCGCCTCACGGTTGTTCATCGAACGCTCCGGCATTGCTGATGCCGGGCCAGCCAAAGGAGTGTGACATGTCCGAAACCGTCTCGACCGCCGCCTTCTTCGGCACGCGTCTCCTTTGTCGCGCAACAGAGAAAAAATGGCTCATTCGCAATCTTTGCCGAATGTGACCTTCGAACCCCTCGAACTTTATCTTTTGCCGAAATTGAAAGTTTCCGCGCCGACAGCGTGGATGGAGCGTTATTTGTATGAGCAAGCAGGTTATCGAATTTGGCGGCGAAGCCGTCGGCGTTGTTGTCCCGGATGAAGATCGCTTCAAGTTCCTGGCGGTGAAGTATCACGTCTGGGACCTGGACGCGAAGCGCTTCGGCTCGGCCGATGAAGCGCGCGCCGCAATCCGGCAGCTGTTGGCCCACCAGGCCGTCCAGGCCAAGCGGCAGAACCACAGCGCCGCTGCCTGAAGCCGCACTTGAAGCGGATGAGAAAAGCCGGTTTCGGCTTTTCTCCCGCATCCACCGCGAAGACATCCGCAAATCTTGCCGCATCGGCCGCACGCGATTGCCCGCGACATCGGTCAATTCCCCACTATAATTATATGTTGGCAGTACGTTTCTTGTGCTATGCCAATATATATTTGCATTTGCGCGGATGATTCCCGTTTTCTGGGGTGCCGCCGCAGGGAAAGCGTGCCGGAATGCTGACGAAGAAGGGAAAGTACGGACTGAAGGCCTTGGTCGATCTTGCTCGGCTGGAGCCGGGGGAAACTGCCTTCATTACCGAGATCGCGCAGCGCAACAATATCCCGAAGAAGTTCCTGGACACGATCCTGCTTGAGCTGCGCAACGCCGGCATGCTGCGCTCGAAAAAGGGGCCCGGCGGCGGCTACTCGCTCTCGCGGCCCGCTTCGGAAATCCGTATCGGTCACGTGATCCGCACGCTGGACGGGCCGCTTGCGCCGATCCGCTGTGCGAGCCGCACGGCCTACGAGGTCTGCGAAGATTGTAACGATCCCGAGACCTGTCAGGTGCGGGTATCGATGACGACGGTCCGTGATGCCGTTGCCGCCATTCTTGATTCGATGACGCTCGAAGAATTCGCGGCCGACAAGTCGATGCCGCTGGAAATGGAAGAAAAGCGCGCCGGCTGACGAAAACGCCGCGGTTCACGCCAGTTTTCCCCCGAACTCTGCTTCCAAGACTTGGTTTGCCAAGAAAAAGCGCTTATCTGCCGTCAATGGTCTGGCGGGCAAATTCGTGCCTGTTGCTTAAGTCTTCGCAGAATTGGGGTCATCATGGGTTTGAGACATGCATCGGCGGATGACCGCACTGCACTTGCGGCTTTGGAGTCGATCGGCCGGACGCTGACGACCGCGATGGCCGGCATCAAGGCGCTGGCGGACCAATTTGGCGCTGACGAAGTTTTTGCGCGCAGCGTCGTCGAAGCCGTCGAACTGATCGGCGAAAGCCAGGGGCGCGTCGTCGTCTCCGGCGTCGGCAAGAGTGGCCATATCGGCCGCAAGATTGCAGCCACGCTGGCATCGACCGGAACATCCGCCTATTTCGTGCACCCGACCGAAGCGAGCCATGGCGACCTCGGCATGGTCACCTCGCAGGACGTGCTGATCCTGCTCTCCTGGTCGGGCGAGACGGCCGAGCTTGCAAACATGCTCACCTATGCCAAGCGCTTCAACGTGCCGATCGTCTCGATCTGCGCCAACCGCGACAGCGTGCTTGCCCGCAACTCCGAAGTGCCGATCGTCTTACCGAAGGTTCAGGAAGCCTGTCCGCACGGCCTCGCGCCGACGACCTCGGCCATGCTGCAACTCGCCATCGGCGACGCGCTCGCCATCGCGCTTTTGGAGCGGCGCGGCTTTTCGGCCGAGGATTTCAAGACCTTTCATCCGGGCGGCAAGCTCGGCGCGCAGTTGCGGCTTGTTCGCGAGCTGGCGCATGACGGCGCCCAGATGCCGCTTCTCAGCGTCGGACGCCCGATGAGCGAGGCGCTGATCGAGATGTCGTCCAAGGGTTTCGGTGTCGTCGGCATCATCGACGATGGCGGCAAGCTGGCCGGCGTGATCACCGACGGCGACCTGCGTCGTCACATGTCCGGCGACCTGCTGCTGCAACCGGTCGAGGCGGTGATGTCGCGCAATCCGCGCGTGATCCGCGGCGACGTGCTTGCAAGCGGCGCCATGGAATTCATGCAGCAGCATAAGGTGACCGTGCTCTTCGTCGTCGACGACGGCGGGGCGCCGGTCAGCATCCTGCATATTCATGATCTGCTGCGCGCTGGCGTCGTCTGAGACTGCCAAGGCGGCCCTCCGCCTGGCGAAAGCAGCCTACCCCTTCACCACGGCGGGCCAGTCGCTCGTCGTGCCCGGCTGCACCGTCCGTTCCAGATAGGTGGAAAGCACCACATAGCTGCGCGTCGCCTTGACGCCGGGCGTGTCGTAGAGCCGCGCCAGAAGCCCTTCGAGCGCATGCGTGCTTTCTGTGCGCACCTTGAGCAGCATGCAGGTGTCGCCGGCGACCGAGTGGATCTCTTCCACTTCAGGGCATTCCTCGATCGCAAGCAGCGCCTGCGTCTTGCCCCAGCCGGTCGTGTCGACATGGACGAAGGCAAGCAGCGTCTTTCCGACCGCGTCCGGATCGATGAGCGCCGACACGCGGCGGATCGCGCCCGAACGCCGGAGCCGCTTCACCCGTTCATGGGCCGCCGGCGGCGAAAGTCCGACGCGTTCGCCAAGCTCGGCATAGCTCGTGGTCGCGTCCTCGACGAGGACGCCTAATAGTTTTCGGTCCATCGCGTCGAGGTCGCGCTCCGGCGGACGCTTCCGCCGAACGTCATCTGTATTTTGGTCCATACCGAGAATTCCTCTTGTTGCTGAATTTCATTCTGCAAAAATGGAGGAATGACGAACATCAATCAACAAATTTCGCCAGATTCGATCGACAGGACCTCGATCGACAGGGCGCGCATCCCGCCCTTCGCCTATGTCCTGACCGTCTGCATCGGCGTCATCGGCTCCAACTCGCTGGCGCTCGGACCAATCGCGCCGGAGGTGGCGCGGAGCCTCGGCACGGATGTTCCATCGGTAATGGTCGCTTCGGCCGCCTTCGGACTGGGCACGGCCGTCAGCGCCATCTTCCTTGGCCGCTTCATCGACCGGTACGGCCCCCATCGCATTCTGGCTGCCGCGCTGTTGCTTCTGGCCGCCGGGCTCACCGGTAGCGCGCTTGCGCCCATGCTGGCGTTCCTGGTCGCCGCCCAACTCGTTGTCGGCGTCGCCACCGGCATTGCGCTTCCGTCGATCTACACGCTGGCCTCGGTCATCGCGCCGGCCGGACGGGAGAGCGAGACGATCGGCCTGGTGCTGACCGGCTGGACGCTCAGCATGGTGGCCGGCGTGCCGCTATCGGCAGCGATTGCTGACTTCGGAGGATGGCGCGCCGTTTACTTCGTCGTTGCCGTAGCCACGCTGGTTGCTTGCGCTGCCGTCAGGCTCGCGCCGGTGCGGGAAGGTCTGGCCGGCAAGACGACGTCGCCGCTCGCGGCGCTTGGCGTGCGTGGCGCCGGACCGCTGTTGATCGCCTGTGCCGCCTTCATGGCCGCCTTCTACGGCGTTTATGCCTATATCGGCGAACACCTGCACGCAGCGCTCGGGTTGCCCCTCAGCGCCAATGGCCTCGTGGCCGTTTCCTACGGCTTCGGCTTCGGTGCGGCGGCACTACTCGACCGGCTGATCGACCGCTTCGGCGCTGGCAGGTTGCTGCCTCTGATTTTTCTCGTCGTCGCCGGCGTCTATGCGGCGATGGCCGCCGTGAGTAGCTCCTACACGGCCATGCTGGTCGTCGTCTTTTTCTGGGGCCTTGCCAACCATTTTGGTCTCAACGTGCTGATCATGCGGCTGACGGGGCTCGATCCCACAAGGCGTGGCGCGATCATGGGGCTGAACAGCGGCGTCACTTATCTGTCGCTCTTTTTGGGAACGCTTGGTTTCGGCGTGGTTTATGGCGGGGCTGGTTTTTCCGCGCTGCCCTTGGCCGCGGCCGGCCTGATGCTGGTCGCCGCAATCGCCGCAGCGCTCGCGCCGCGCTAGGTCCCCGCGATGTGAAAACGGCTACCCTTGGCGGGAAGCGGAAGGCGCGCGTTTCGCAGGCCTTTGGCGCGGCGCGGGGTCAATAAAGGCGCCAGGTTCGTTGAGGCTGCTTTCGTTCAGCCGCCGGGCAATCGCTTCCGCGCCGGCATCGGTTCCGGCGCGGGAATAAAGGTTGCCGCGCACCTGGATCGACGCGGCAAGCAGGCGGAGCATTGCGACACTAAGTTCAGGCTCCGGCGCCTGGGGCGCCTGCCAGAAACCGTCGAGTGGCTGCTGGTCGGTCAGACCGGCAATATCGAAGACGGCAGTGCCGAGCACCTTGACCGGCCGCCCTTGCTTCAGGGCGTGCAATCCGGCCGTCGAATTCACCGTGACCATGCCGGCGCTCGCCTCGCCAAGCGTATCGAGATTTCCGCCGTCCAGGTAGAAGACGCGCCCGCTCAGGCCAAGCGCCGCTGCTCGCTGCTCGATGAAGCTGCGCCACGGGATCAGGTCGTTGTCGAGCGGATGCACCTTGAAGACCAGGCGTGCATTCGGCGCGGCAAAGGCGCCGAACGAGGTCAGGGCGTCAGCGATTGCATCCTTCTGGCTGTGGAAGGGCGAATGCGCCCTGAGCTGAAAGTCGGTTTCGAGCTGAAGCGGATAGACGAAGTAGGGGGCATCGTCTGAAAGGAGCTGCGCAACGGTCGCCACCGCTTCCGCGTTGCGCCGCTTCTCGGAGAGCAGCCGGCGCACCCAGCCCGCATATTCGGCGAGCGGATGGAAAATCCCGTGCCGGCGGTAGTGCGGAAACAGGAACCAGAAAAAGACGTTCGGCAGATTGTAGAGCAGATCGTAGCTCGCATCGGCGAGGAACGTCTGGCTGTAGCGCTTGCGCCAGTCCGGCTCCGGCAGGTTTGACGCTGCTGAAAGGATCTGACCGGCGTCGTTCGGAAAATGGGAGTTCGACGACATGCCGTTGCGCTCGAGCGTCAGCCAGTCCGGCCGCAGATAGCCCATTTCGATAATCGCGACACTGACGCCGGCGCGATGGGCGACGGCAGTCGCTGCCTGATGATAAGGCCGCTCTTCGCCAAGCAGCAGCATGTCGGTGACGCCGTGGGTGGCGATGAATGTCTCGAGATAGCCGGGCCAGGCGGCCGCCGTACCGCGATAGTTGAAGCCTCCCTTGCGGCGCCAGAAGATCTGGTCGCCGACGTTCAGGTTGATCCTGAGACAGCGGTGGCCAAGGGCTTCGAGCCGGTCGGCGATCTTGCGGAAGATCGGCGAGGAGGGGCCCTGCAGGAACAGGAAGACCCGCTGTCTCGGCCGTGCGGCCCCACCGGCCGATGTCGTCGAAGCGTTCTCCATCCGCAGACCGCCGCTAGCGCAGCGTATCCTTTCTCAGGTTCGCGTGGTTGAGAAGCGCCTCGATCAGGTTCCAGGCCTCGACGCTGCTCGGTTCGGCCGGCTTGTGGGACGACCGCTTTGCCTTGGCGAGCGGCACGATCAGATAGTCGGTGCGCGGATCCGGGAAGGGGTCGGCGAAGGATTTGAGCAGCGGTGCGTGATCGCCGTAGAAGACGAGCCAGACTGGACGGTCGAGCTTGTCGAGGTGTTCGCTCAATGTGTTGAGCGCCGCATCGGACTGCTCGAGGATGGCCAGATAGATGTCGACGGGATTGGTGAGGTCTCCGACGCGGCCCGGCTCCCATGGGCCGTGATTGGCCATGGATGCGACGAAGATGAAGCCGCTTTCGTCTTCGGGCAGCTTCTCGCTTGCGTCGATCACCTTCGCCGCGAGCTTCTCGTCGGAGACGTAGGGTCCGTCTCGCTCTGGGCGATGGTCGAAACCGTCGAGCATCGTCAGCTTTGAGAAGCCGAGCTGCGGCATCGCCTTGTGCCTGAGGAAGAAGGTCCGGTCATAAGGATGGATGAAGTGGGTATTCCAGCCGGCACGCTTCAACTTTCCGGGCCAGACGACGTCGGCATAGTGCGATGCGCGCAGATAGGGATAGCTGGCGTCGACATGAATATCGTCGGGCACCAGGCCGCTGATGACGGCGAATTCGGTGCGCAGCGTATAGCCGCCTTCGAACACGCTGCTGAGCCGGCCCCACTGAACCGCCTCGCGCCGCAGCCGGTCGAGCGTCGGCAGTTTCAGCGTATCGACGCCGAAGTGCCGCATGTCGATGAAGGATTCCGATTGCCAGACGACGATCAGCGGCGAGCCGTCGTCACCGATCAGATCCTGCACGGCGGCCCGGACGATCTTGGAGAGATCCGCGACGATCTTTTCGCGACGCACACCGAGCCAGATGATGAAACGGAAGACGACCGAGCCGAAGGTACCGAAGCGCACCGTGTTCATCTTGACGTCGAGAACCTTGAGCAGCCGCTGTACCAGCGCGGCCGTCGGGCGGTTCACCGGGCCGTAGAAGAGCAGGAGCCAGGGACCATAGGCGATGCCGAGCATCACGAGGATCCAGAAGGCTTTGCCCCGGTCCGGCAGAATCGCCGGCTCGAAATACATGTAGAGGCCGGAAACGCCAAAGACGTAGAGGAAGGCGACGGTCCAGAAGACGACGTTCAGCGAGCTCGCATAGAAGATCGTCTTGTACTTGAACACGTCGACGACCAGCGCGATGTCGGAAAAGATCAGCGGTTCACGGATGAACTTGAACTTGGCGCGGGAAATGCCGGTGAAGATGATGAAGAAGCTCATCGTGCCCGCCGCCGCATAGAGCGGACGCCAGGATCCGGCGAAGAAACCGGCAAAGACCAGAGCGATGACAGGCAGGCGGGCAAGCACGTCGATCACGTCCTGCGTGCGTCCGAAAGGCGAAGGATTGGCGCGCCGCTCCCGCTTCGGCAGGGCGAAACGGTCGGTGAAGAAGATCACCGCGCAGGACAGCAGATAACAACTAAGCGTCAGTGTTATCGGGTAGTCGTGCAGCTGAAAGGGAAGCAACGCCAAGCGGAAACCTTCATGTCTTCATGCCGGCCGATGCCGCTTTATGCGGCACAGCGTCCGCCCGACACTTAGATCTTATCGATGCTAGGTACAAGCACCGTCAGGTCCGGTGCTCGGACACTCCACGATTATGCGTCGCCGTGTTGCCGCACCGCACAATCGCCCGGTCGAACCACCAGTTGAGCAGGGGACGAACGGCGGGAGCGAAGCGTCCAAGTAGAAACAATGTCGTGCCGAAATAGACTTCGAACCGGCCGCGGTCGGTTCCCTTGACGATCCGCTTGGCCACCGCTTCGGCCGGCCAGGGCCGGACCGTGCCCATGATCATGGCGGCTTCCGGCGGGCGAGCCGCCAGCTCGCGCTGAAACTGCGGCGTTTCCGTATCCGGCGGAAAACAGACGGAGACACTGACGCCGTGCGGACGGGCTTCTGAACGCAGCGCCTGGGCGAAGCCGTGCACGGCGAACTTGGAGGCGCAATAGGCCGAATAGCCATAGATGCCGAGTAGCCCTGCGCCGGACGAGATCATCATGATCCGGCCCCGACGGCGCCGCTTCATGCTGTCATAGACCGCCCGGACAGCATGCACCGTGCCGGAGAAGTTGGTGTCCATCTGCTGCCGGAACGAGGCGCTGTCGAGCTCCTCGAACCGGCCGGGTTCGACGATGCCGGCCGATGCTACCAGGATGTCGCAGGGGCCGAAGGCCTGTTCGCACCGACGGATAGCCGCTTCGACATCGTTTTCCACCGCGACGTCGGCGGCCTCGATCCGGATGCTGTCGGCGTTCGCCCCACTGGATGCGATAAGTTTTGCCTGCGCGGCTTCCAGGAGGCCAAGGGAGCGGGCAATCAGCGAGAGGCGCGCCCCGCGCGCCGCGTAGATCGATGCGACCGCAAATCCGATACCGCTCGAGCCACCGGTAATGATCACATGCGCCATGCTGGTATTCCGCTCCAGAGTTCGGGAGAGTGCGAAGCGGCTCTGCTTCCGCGACCACCTGACCCGGCAGCAAATGCGATCGGGTCAGCGCGCCGAGAGCGCTTTCATCATCTGGTCGATGTCGATGCCGCCAAGGCCGAAGTTGCGTTCGGTAAGGTCGGCCAGACGCTCGGCCGTGAGTGTTACCGTGCGCCGGATCTGCTCTTCCGTGTGGTCGCTGGTGATGAAGAAGCGCAGCCGAGCCAGGCCTTCCGGGACCGCCGGGTGGATGATCGGCAGCGCATTGACCCCTTCGGCAAGCAGGTCGTTTGACAGCTGCACCGCTCGCAGGGAATCGCCAACCAGAACCGGAACCACGGAAAATCCGCTGCTGAGGCCGGTGTCGAGCCCCGCTTCCTTGGCAAGCTTGAGGAAGAGCGCGCCGTTGCGGCGCAGCGCCGCCGTGCGCGTCGGCTCCCGTTCCAGCACCTCCAGGCTTGTGGTTGCCGCGGCCGCCAGCACCGGCGCAAGGCCGACGCTGTAGACGAAGCCGCCGGCCGATGCCTTCAGCACCTCGACCAGCGCTTCACTGCCGGCGATGTAGCCGCCGCAGCTCGACGTGGTCTTGGAGAGCGTGCCCATCCAGATGTCGATCTCGCGGGGATCGACGCCGAAATGCTCTGCAAGCCCGCGGCCGGTCTTGCCGAGAACGCCGAGCGAATGCGCTTCGTCGACCATCAGCCAGAAGCCGTATTCGGCCCGGAGCTTCAGAAGCGCCGGCAGGTCGGCGACATCGCCGTCCATCGAGTAGATGCCCTCGACGATGACCATGATGCGGCGATAGTCGCCGGCGACCGTGCGTAGCACGTGTTCGAGGTCGGCGACGTCATTGTGCTTGAACAGGCGTCGTGTCGCGCCCGAGAGCTTGACGCCGGCAAGGGCGCTGTTGTGGATGAACTCGTCGTGGACGACGAGGTCCTTCGGTCCCATCAGGCAGCTGATGGCGGCGACATTGGTGAGATAGCCGCTGACGAAACAGACGGCGGCGTCGACGCCATAGAAGCCGGCGATCTTCTCTTCCAGCGCCACATGCACCGGACGCTCGCCGGCGACGAGGCGGCTCGCCGAGGCGGAAATGCCGAAGGTGCCGATGGTATCGCGTGCCCGCGCAAGCACCTCCGCATGGCGATTGAGGCCAAGATAGTCATAGGAGGCGAAGTTGATCAGCTTCCGGCCGTCGATGACGGTGGTCGCGCCCGCCGCCGTCTGGTGCGCACGATAGAATGGATTGGCGATGCCGAGCTGCTCGCTTGCGAACTTCTGGGTCATCACCTGCTTGTATTCCGGCAGGTCTTCGAAACGGGCCTGCTGCCGGCGTGCCGGCGGCGGCATCTCCCGCTCCGAGCGCGCCATGCGGTTGCGCTCGGAGGATTGATGCGTGTTTCTCATCCGGTCCAGCAGGTTCTCTTTGAGGCTGCTGGTCATCTTGGATGCGCCTGGACCGTTTCCGTTCGTGCTCATTGGCCTTGTGCTTTTTCCTTCGCCGTTCCGACGTGCCGCTGCGCAAGTTCGCTGACAATCTTGTCGTCGGCGGGCTCGGCATCGTCGCTCTGGTCGCGCTTGCTCACCTTCTCATAGAGCTTGCGGGCGACATCGCCAACCGTCGTGTTGTCGGCGACGCCGCTGAGCGGCATGTCGAAGCCGGTGTTCTGCTGGAAGCTCATGCCGAGTTCGACGGCCATGAGGCTGTCGAGGCCGATTTCCTTCAGAACCTTGCTGCGCGTGACCGTATCCTTCGATACGCGCAGGATTGCGGCGATCTCGCCGGCGACGAGGTCGAAGAGAATGTCTTCGGCTTCCTGCGGCGACTTGCCCTCGATCATCGCGACGAGGTCCATCTTGGTGCCTTCGCCGCCCGTCGCATGCTGGTCGGCGCTGCGCAGGATGACTTCGAAGAGCGCGTTCTTGGCGACAGGCAGATTGCGTGCCGCCGACCAGTCGATCTCCGAGATCATCACGGTTGCCGCATCGACGGTGCCTGGATCGAAGGCCAGGTGGCTCTCGACCATGTCGAGTGCCGTCTGCGCCTTCAGCGCGGTCTTGCCGATGCGCTTGGCGAGGATGTCGTTCACATCCGTGTTCTGGACCAGATAGCCCCTGTCGGCGATGGCGCCGAACCCGACGGCGAGACCCGCAAGGCCGCGTGCGCGACGGGCGCGGGCGAGACCTTCGAGATAGCCGTTGGCTGCGACGTAATTCGCCTGTCCGGGGTTGCCGACGAGTGTCGTCGCCGACGAGAACAGGATGAAGTTGTCGATCTTGTCGCCGCTGGTCAGTTGATCGAGAACCGCGGCACCCTTGGCCTTGGTGTCGATGACCGGCCGGTTTCGCTCGCGGTTGAGGTTGCTGATCAGCGCGTCGTCGAGCACCATCGCGGCATGGACGATCGAGCGCAGCGGTGCCACGGCGCGCAACGTCTTGAGCAGGCGCTCCGTCGCTGCCGGATCGGTGACGTCGCAGGCATGAACCGTGGCGGATACGCCAGCCTTCGTCCAAGCTTCGATCATTGCCGTCGTTTCGGCGTCCGCCAGGCCGCGGCGTGAGCAGAGCGCGACCTTCGTCGCACCCTTTTCGACGAGCCAGTTGGCGGCAGCCAGGCCGAAACCGCCGATGCCGCCGACGACGAGATGCATGCCGTTCGGATCGACCTTCATGCCGCCATGCGGACGCTTGGCAACGCGATGCGTGCCGGCGACCGGAGGAAGCACGACGATCTTGCCGATATGCCCGGCATTCTGCATCAGTCGGAAGGCGTTGCCGATCTCGTCGAAGTCGAAGGCGCGATAGGGAAGCGGCGTCAGCTTGCCGTCTTCGAACAGCGCACCGATCTCGGTGAAGATCCGCTTGGTCAGCTTCGGCTGATTGACCAGCAACTGGTCGGCGTCGATGCCGAAATAGCTGACATTGCGGCGGAACGGCCGAAGGCCGATCTTGCTGTCGGCGTAATAGTCGCGCTTGCCAAGCTCAAGGAAGCGGCCAAAGGGCTTCACCAGCGCCAGGCTCTGCTCCATGGCCTCGGCGAACAGCGAGTTGAGCACGAGATCGACGCCTTCACCGCCCGTCACGGCGCGAACGTCGTTGACGAAATCGAGCGAACGGGAATCGAAGACGTGATCGGCACCCAGCATCGACAGGAAGCGACGCTTCTCGCGCGATCCTGCCGTGGCGATGATCCTGGCGCCCTTCAGCTTTGCGACCTGCAGCGCGGCAAGGCCGACGCCGCCGGCGGCGCCATGGATGAGGATCGTTTCGTCAGGCTGGATCCGTCCAAGCTCGACCATCGCGTAATAGGCAGTCAGGAACGCGACCGGAACCGTCGCCGCGGCGACGGGGCTGACCGATTGCGGCAACCTGGCGACGCCGGCGCGCGAAACGACCGCGTGGGTCGAGAAGGCGGAGGATGCAATCGCCATGACGGCATCGCCCACGGCGAGGTCATCGACGCCGTCGCCGACCGCGACCACGTGGCCGGAAAGCTCCATGCCGATCGTCGCGCCTGCGAAGCCGTCTTCGAGCGCCTCTTCCGGCAGAAGGCCCATCGCCCACATCACGTCGCGGAAGTTGAGGCCGGTGGCTGCGACCGCGACGACGACTTCACCCGGGCCTGCCGAGGGGATGTCGCTTTCTTCCCAGATGATGCTGCCCACCTGAGAGCTGACGCGCTGGCGGATGGTTGCAGCCTTGAAGGCAGCCGTTGCCGCGTGCGCATTGTCGACTGGGCCAGGCACGGCGCGGATCTCCGAAAGCGCAGCGCCAGCCTCGCCTTCGAGCAGCCATTCGCGGTTTACTCCCATCGCGCCAAGCAGCGGCAATGCCGCAGCCATCTGAGCATCCGTCGTCGGTGAACCGTCGATGTCGAGCGAGTGGACGTCGAGGAACTCGTATTCGTTCTGAAGCACGCGTGCGAAAGCCCAGAGGCCGGCATTGACGCCGTCGCTTGCGACCGCCGCGCCGACCGTCCGGCTGGCGATCGGTGCGCCGCCCGGCGCGACAAGCACGAGACGGGGCCGTTTGTCGTCCGCTGGCTCCGTACCGCCGACATGCTGGCGCAATGCTTCGGCAAACGTGCCGAGCGCGAGGATCTGTGTTTGTAGAGAGGCGGAATCGTCGGTGCGCGACGCGGCCGCCGGCAAGGCAAGGAAGACTGCCCGAAGCGGTTGGCCCCACAGCGTCTCGAAGGCTGGCAGGAGCGCGGCCTTGTCCGCAGCCGCGTCGCCGGTCAGGCTGACGCGAATGGCTGAACCAGAGGGCTCGCGCTGTTCGTGCCCCGCGATCTCCAGCAGCAGGTGGGGGACGGATGCCGGCACCGCCGCGTCTGCGGAAGCAGTTGCTGCGCCACGCGCTTCGAGCAGGATGACGTTGCCGCTTGCACATTCGCGGTCGGCAATGTCGGTGTCCCGCAGGTCGAGATCGTCGAGGCATTTCTGCCAGTGCGGCGCCGCCGCGAGGTTGCCGATCGGAAACTCCGCCGTCTGGCTGCGCGCGAACCAGCCCTCGGACAGGCCAAGCGCGAAGTCGTTGAACAGCGATGGCGCGCTGACCGCGGCAATCAGCCCACCCGTAGGGCGCAGTGCCGTGCGCAACGCTGTGCGAACCGCCACATCGTCCTCGATCAGGCCGTAGAACCCGTCGGACGCGCTGACAGCAAGATCGAAGGCCGCAAGCGTCGCGAGTTCGCCCTTCTTGAGGATGTGTACATGGGCGTCGTTTTCGAAGGCCAGCTCAAGGCCGCGCTGGGCGTTATCGCGTGCTTCGAACACGGTGAGGCTTGCACCATGCTTTTCGGCAAGAGTCGCCAGCCGCTTAGTGAAACCGGCGGATACGCTGCCGAGTTCGACGATGCGCAGGCGCGCTCCGGCGGACTGTGCCGATAGCGCCGTTTCGAGAGCCTCCAGCACGAAGGCCATGCGCTGGCGGCTTGCCTCCGAATGAACCGCCTGATGGTCGATCGTGGCGTCGCTGATGAAGCTCGATCCCGAGGCCGCTTCGTCGCCCGCATGCAAGGCGTCGATGCGGGCAAGGGCTTCCGCATAGGCGTTGTTGATCAGCACGGCCTCGACGGCGCGGTCAGGCCGTTCGCCGTAAAGTTCGCTCAGAATTTCAGGCACGCTCGGCAGGTTGAATTCCTGCGCGACGGTCCACACACCATCCTTGTGCTCACAGAGCCCGGCATCTTCGAGCACGTAGAGGCAACTCGTCAGAAAACACTGGAAGGCGAAATCGCCAGGCAGATTGCCGCCCTGGATCGTGGAACGCCCCTTACCGAGCTTGAGGGCGATCTCCTGGCAGGCGCGGTAGATCGCGGCATTGAAGAGCAGCGTCGCATTGTCGACACCAGCCTCGCCGGCGGCCGGCATTGCGATCGATACCGGCGCAAGGCTGTTGCGCAGAAGGCCTGGCAGGGCGGCTTCCGATTGTACTGCCTCGTAGTGGAAGGACAGCGCATCGAGCGTCTTGTGCTTGCGCAGATAGGTGCGGCGGAAACGGCAATCCTCGAAATGCGCGATCGGCTCGCCCGACTGGCTGAAGAAGTGGAACTTCGCCTTGATCGAATTGGTGCTGACGCGTTCAATTTCGATCATCGCGCGCGCGATCGGCAGGCCGCCATTGACGACACGAACCGAACCGAAGCGGACGGGAATATAGGGTGCGCCGCTCTTGTCGCCGGTGAATCGGTCGAAGAGCGCCACCAGCCCGTGGAAGGTCGCATCGACCGAGATCGGGTTCAGGGCATAGCTGACCAGCGGGTGTCCGGTGGCTTCGGCCGTCTTCAGCTCGACATCGACCAGGCGGTCGCCATAGGCAACCGCTTTTGCGAGTAGCTGGAAGCGAGGACCGTAGTCGAGGCCGAATTGCCGTGCCGTCTCATAGGCGCGACCCGGTGCCACCGTTGCCGTCTTGGCGAGGCCTGCGAGCGACGGATAGGCGCGGTCCCCGGCCGGCAGCGGCTTGCGGCAGCGGGCAACCGCGTGCACGGCCCAGTCGTCTTCCGACAGCCGTTCACGCGAGCGGATTTCGAGGTCGCCGGTCTCTGGCGAAAGGACGGTCGACAGCTCCATGATTTTTGTGTCGCTGAGTTCCAGCGGCCGGACGATTTCGAGATTGGTGATCTCGACTTCTTCGCTGCCATAGAACTGCTGTGCCGCAGCAACGGCGATCTCGATGAAGCCGCTGCCCGGCAGGATCGCCTTACCGTCCACCACGTGTTCGGCAAGATCCGGGAAGAGATGGGCGTCGATATGGTTTTTCCAGCTGCCGCTGTTCGGATCGCTGCGCCAGCCGGTCAGGCGGTATGGTCTGGCAATCCGGCCGAACAGGTCGGTGGCATCAGTTGTTGCCGCTGGGCGCAGTTCGACGGGCTCGAAGGGCAGGCTTGGCAGGGCGATCGATGCATTGCGCTTGCCGAATACCCGGGTCGTATCCACGACGGCGCCGTGCGCAACGGCACGTGCCATCGCGGCCGAGATCGGATCCTGGCCGCTTTCGGCGACGTCTCTGAGCAGCGTGGGCACCACCATGCCGGGGGCTGCTGCCTGCTTGATCGTCTCCTTGACGTAGGACGACAGGATCGGGCGCGGCGAAATCTCGATGAACAGGCGGCAGCCCATTTCGATCGCGGCTTCCGCAGCCGCCTGGAAGCGGACCGGCTCGCGAACGTTCTTCCACCAGTATTCCGGATCGAGCTGCGTGCCCTCGAGCGCGGCACCCGTGACCGTCGAAAGATAGGCGAGTTCGGTGCGGCGCGGTGCGATATCGGGGATGTCCGAGAGGAAGGCATCCTTCGCCCGATCGATGATCGGATGATGGAACGGATAGTTGATGTCGAGGATCTGGACCGGGATCTTCGCCTTGCGGGCGGCATCGCGGAAGGCCGAGATCTGGTCGGCCGGGCCCGAGATCGTCACGGAATTATGGGCGTTGACCGCAGCAACGCAGAGTTCGTCAAGACCGCGAGCCTCGGCAAAGGCGCGAGCAGCCTCTTCACCGAGCATGACGGCCGCCATCGTGCCGTGGCCGGCAAGCAGGTCCTGATGCAGCGAACGTTTCGCAACGATCGAAACGGCATCGACGAGCGATAGCGCGCCGGCGGCATAGGCCGCGGCGATTTCGCCGACGGAGTGACCGAAGACGGCGACCGGCTTGATGCCCATGGCAACCAGCGAATCCGACAGGGCGGCCTGCACCGCAAACAGCAGCGGCTGGGCGATCTTCGTGTCGGCAAGCTTCTTGTCGAGATCAGGATCGGTCAGGAGATCGGTGAGCGCGATATCCGAATGGAACTTGAACAGCGCGCTGACCGAGGTGAAACACTGGCGGAAATGCAGGTTTTCGCGGAAGGCTTCCACACCCATGCCGGCCCATTGCGAGCCGTTGCCGGAGAACACGAACGCGACCTTGGCGTCGCGAACGACGGCCTCGCCGACCTCACCGATATCCGAGCCGGGCTTTTCCAGGTGGCTGGCGATCGCACGGACGATATCTTCGGGCTGGTCGCTGCGAGCGGCAAACCGATGGCGCATATGGGTGCGGTTGGCACCCGATGCGGCGATCATCGCACGGGCTTCACCCTTGGAAGCATGCGCGAAAGCGGTCTTGTAATCCTTGAGAAGGGCTTCCAGGCTCGACTGCGTATGAGCGGTTGCGAGGAACACATGTCCCGAAGACGACGGGTTTGCGGCCTTTTCATCGGCGGCCGGTTCCGGGTCGCTGATAACGACGTGCGCATTGGCGCCGCCGAAGCCGAACGAGTTGATGCCGGCAAGACGCACGCGTTTGCCGCGCAGAAGCTCGATCGGGTTTGCCGTGACACGGACGTTCAGGCCGTCGAAATCGATATGCTCGTTCGGCGTGTCGAAGTGCAACGAAGCCGGCAGGTAGTTGTTCTCAAGCGCCATCATGGCCTTCAGCATGCCGAAGAGGCCGGAGGCGGGTTCCGTATGGCCGATGTTCGACTTGATCGAGCCGATCGGCACAGGCGCCCGGCGCTTGGCGCCGATGACCGTTCCGATCGACCAGACTTCCGCCGGGTCGCCGACCTTGGTGCCGGTACCGTGGCCTTCGACGAAGGCCACCTGATTGGCGTCGATGCCGTTTCCTTCGTAGATCGCTCTCAGCAGGTTGGCCTGGGCTTCGCGCGACGGCAGCGAAATGCCGTTGGTGCGGCCGGCCGAATTCACGCCGGTCGCGACGATGCGCGCATAGCTGCGGTCTTTCTCGCGGCGCGCCCGGTCGGAACGGCGCAGCACGAAGACCACGCCGCCTTCGGCGCGCACGTAGCCGGCGCCGTCGTTGTCATAGGCGCGGCAGAGGCCTTCCGGCGACAGCATGCGTGCCTGGGCGAAGCCGACGAAGGGCAGGGGGTGGGCAAGGATGTTGACGCCGCCGACGATCGCCGTGTCGATCTCCCCGGCGTTGAGCGCCCGCATCGCCTGGTCGAGGGCGACCAGCGAGGAGGAACAGGCGGTGTCGACCGTCATGCTCGGGCCGCTGAGGCCGAAGATGTGCGAGATGCGGTTGGAGACGATCGACAGGGTGTTGCCGGTCATGAAGTACGGGCCAGCCGCGGCCGGATCCTCGACCGTCAGATTCGCATGGTCGAGGCTCGATGCGCCGATATAGACACCGACGTTTTCGCCGTGCAGCGACGTCGCCGAGATGTTGGCGTCTTCAAGCGCCCGCCAGGCGAGCTGGAGCAGCACGCGCTGCTGCGGGTCCATATACATGGCCTCGCGCTGCGACATGCCGAAGACGGCCGGATCGAAATCATAGAGTTGATCCAGCACGCCGGCCGCGAAGGAATAGGTCTTCCCCTGCGTGCCCATGACGGGATGCCAGAATCGCGCCACGTCCCAGCGATCCGATGGAATGCTGGTGACGGTGCACTTGCCCTGACGTAGAAGTTTGAACAACGCCGAGGGCGATTCTGCTCCAGGGGCGAGGCATGCACGCCCAATAATCTCAACAGCCATGTATGATCGAACGCTCTAAAATGCCGTTAAAGTTGCACCTGCGATTGCGCGGCGGAAGTTGAAATGCAATCGCCAATCGTCATGCTTGCGGGCTATCCCCAGCTATATTCGTTCCGCCTCATTAGTCAGCTTTTAACTTAAAGTCCCTAGCTTTCAACCCCAAAGACTGAAGATATACACGCTGTCAACGCCAGTCCAAGTCGGATTGGGCGACAAACCACGCTCAAGGTATCGAAGGTATGACCAGAAAGACGCGGGCTCAAATAAATTGCCCGTCTTGGTCTTGAGGTGACTTGTTGTGGGACGGCGATTGTGCTTTTCAGAGACCGGCGAAATTCCCTGCCGGGGGATGATGCGGCGCGGAACCATGAGCAAAATCATGGCTGTGCCGAATGTGGAGTGTCGTAGTTGAAACGAGTCAGTGCCCTTCTGCTTTGTTCCGCCCTCGTCGGGTGCCAGGCTGTGCCTGGTGAAGGGCCGCTGGCCGGAGCGATCGTCAAGGACGCCGGCCAGTCAGGCGCCGAGATCGGCCGCCAGAATGCAACGGTTTTCGACATCGTCGATGTGGACGGACGCTCCGCGCGTCTCGTTTCCGATTATGTCTCCTCGACGCTTAATCGCCGTTTCGGCATTGGCGGCGGTGTTGGCCGCGTCGTCATCGGCGTTGGCGACCAGCTTAAGGTCTCGATCTTCGAAGCCGGCAGCGACGGCTTGTTCTCGACGCAGGACTCCAAGCAGACGAGCATCGATCTCGTCGTTCAGCCGGATGGCAAGGCTGCCATCCCCTATGTCGGCCCCGTCAGGTTTGCCGGCCTGACACTGGAGCAGGCGCGCCAGGAAATTCTGGAAGCGCTGAAGCAGAAGGCGGTTGAGCCCGACGTCATCGTCACGAGCATGAGCACCGCATCGCGTAACGTTACGGTTTCGGGTGCCGTCGGCAAATCGTCGGTGGTGCCGCTGAGTCTCGTCGACGAAACAATCAATGAGGTCATCGCCAAGGCCGGTGGCCCGGTCGCGCAGCCCTATGAAACCTTCGTCACATTGGTGCGCGGCAAGAAGACCGGAACGGTTCTCCTGAAGTCGATCATCGAGAACCCGTCGGAAAATATCCACGTCAAGCCGGGCGACCAGATCTTCGTGACGCGCGATCCGCGCCGCTTCACGATCCTCGGTGCGGTCAAGGCCAACCAGCGCGTCGAATTCGGCGCCAACGATCTCAATCTGCTCGAGGCGATGGGCCTTGCGGGCGGTGGCTCGGACTACACGCTCGACATGAAGGGCTATTTCATCTTCCGTTACGAAGAGCCTGATGTGGTCATGAGCCTGCTCGGTCAGCAGCGTTTCAACGAAATGCTGCGTAAGGGCATGAAGACCGACAGCGTGGGGCGCTACCCGATCGTCTACCGCTTTGACATGAGCAAGCCTGACAGCCTGATTGTCGGCCAGACCTTCCCGGTCAAGAACCGCGACGTCATCTATGCCTCGCGTCACCCGTCGGTCGATTTTTCGAAGTTCCTGAACTTCGTCGCCCAGCCGGTCGGCATCGCCAATTCCGGCTTCTCGATCGCAGATAACATCAACAATCTCGGAAACTGATCGTTTTCGATCGCATTTGTTCGAGGGCGTCCGCCATGGCCGACGCCCTTTTTGCTTATCTGCCCTTCCGATCTCGGAAGCCTGCGGAACTGGCTTGTCGTCGCTCAAATTCTGTGATTGATCTTGGACTTAAATCGATTTTGGTGATCGATAAGCAGTTGATCGTCCAGAGGTGAATGATGGCGGATAAAGCGTTGATCGTCGTGGATGTGCAGAACGATTTCTGCCCGGGCGGAGCGCTTGGTGTTGCGGGCGGCGACGAGATCGTGCCGATGATTAACGGGCTGATCGACCGCTTCGAGCATGTGGTTCTGACCCAGGATTGGCATCCGGCCGGCCACTCCAGCTTTGCCTCCAGCCATCCCGGCAAAAATCCCTTCGAAATGATCGCCATGCCCTATGGCGCGCAGACGCTCTGGCCGGATCATTGCGTGCAGGGCAGCGCCGGTGCCGATTTCCATCCGGCGCTCGAATGGACCCGCGCCGAACTTTTGATCCGCAAGGGTTTCCGAGCGCAAATCGACAGCTATTCCGCCTTCTTTGAAAACGACCGCCGGACGCCGACCGGCCTTTCCGGCTATCTCAGGGACCGCGGCATCAAAAAGGTGACGCTCTGCGGGCTCGCGACCGATTTCTGCGTCGCCTTCTCCGCGCTCGACGCGGTGGCGCAGGGGTTCTCGACCACGGTCGTTCTCGAAGCCTGTCGGGGCATCGATCTCAACGGCTCGCTTCATGCCATGGTGACGCGTATGCGTGATGCCGGTGTCGAGCTGAACTAACCGAGATGATCTAGCCTCGCCCAAGAGGAAGGAGCAATTTCACCGATGACGAAGACCGATATCGCCAGGCGCGTCTACAATCATGCCTGGAAACTCGACCCGATCGTACGCAGCCTGCTGGACACGGATTTTTACAAGCTCCTGATGCTGCAGATGATCTGGCAGCTCTATCCGGATGTCGATGCGACCTTCTCGCTGATCAACCGCACGAAGACGGTGCGGCTCGCCGACGAGATCGATGAGCAGGAACTGCGCGAGCAACTCGATCACGCGCGCGAACTGCGTTTCTCCAAGAAGGAAATGATCTGGCTTGCGGGTAATACCTTCTATGGCCGCAAGCAGATCTTCTCGCCGGAGTTTCTCGCCTGGCTCGCCAAGTTCCGCCTGCCGGATTATGAGCTGAAACGCAGCGACGGCCAGTTCGAGCTGACCTTCCGCGGCCGCTGGGCGGAGACCACCATGTGGGAGATCCCGGCGCTGGCGATCATCAACGAGCTGCGCTCGCGCTCGGCGATGAAGGGCCTCGGTCCCTTTACCCTCGATGTGCTCTATGCCCGCGCCAAGGCCAAGATGTGGTCCAAAGTCGAGCGGCTGCGGCAGTACCCTAACCTCAGGATCTCCGATTTCGGCACGCGCCGCCGCCACAGCTTCCTTTGGCAGCGCTGGTGCGTCGAGGCGTTGAAGGAAGGGATTGGCAGTTCGTTCTCCGGGACCAGCAATGTCTTGCTCGCCATGGACAACGATCTGGAGGCGCTTGGTACCAACGCACACGAATTGCCGATGGTGGCCGCGGCCCTTGCCCGCAACGACAAGGAACTGGCCGCCGCCCCCTACAAGGTGCTGCAGGACTGGAACCAACTCTATGGCGGCAATCTCCTGATCGTGCTGCCCGATGCCTTCGGCACAGCGGCGTTCCTGCGCGACGCGCCGAAATGGGTGGCGGACTGGACGGGCTTTCGGCCGGACAGCGCGCCGCCGATCGAAGGTGGCGAAAAAATCGTCGCCTGGTGGAAGAAGATGGGACGGGATCCCCGGGAAAAGCTGCTGATCTTCTCCGATGGTCTCGACGTCGACACGATCATCGAGACGTACCGCCACTTCGAGGGGCGCGTGCGCATGAGCTTCGGCTGGGGCACCAACCTCACCAATGATTTTGCCGGTTGCGCGCCGACGGAAATCAGCGGCCTCAGTCCGATCTCGATCGTCTGCAAGGTCAGCGAGGCGGATGGCCGGCCGGCTGTAAAACTCTCCGACAATCCGCGCAAGGCGACCGGTGACCCGGCCGAGGTCGAGCGCTACCTCAAGTTCTTTGGCTCGCAGGATTTCGTTGAGCAGGCGGTTAAGGTCTGACCGCCAAGTAACGCCTAAGTCAAACGACGCCGCGTGCTCAGCGATCTTGCAAAAAAAGAAACCGCCAGGAGCCGGTTTCAAAAGGGGATCAAAGATGTTGCGATTGTCCATCATCGCAATATCAAATCTGGCAGTGGAATCTTAAGGTTGCGTTAATCTGCCAACCTGCCGTTGCATTTTGCTTCTCTAGAATACGAACATGTAGAGAAGGATGATGACGATGAGCGGCACGCCCATAAGCCAGAGAACGATACCTTTCATTGAGAAGCCTCCGCGTTGCTGCCTTTGAAACGATAACGCAGCATCGGGAAATACGTTCCGGGTGTCAGCGAGGCAGGCTCTTGTTTCAGTTTATCGCCAGTAGCCTCGCTTCGCCCTTGTTCAAGAAGTAGGCCTTGTCGAAAAGCCGGAGATCGACGGGGTTCGGCATCCGGATATCGTCCAGGTCCGGAAGTGGTTTCACGGCGGCTTCGAAGGATCGATCGATCTGCGAGATGAAGATGATGATCAGCCCGCGTTGCCGCGCGAATGCCCTCAATTTGCGCACCTGATCGCCAAGAGCGGGATTGTCACGTCGCTGATCGAGAAGCTGGAGGTAATCGACGACCACCAGCGTGCCGGGATCGGCCTTGGACAGCTTGCCGACGATATGGTCGGCGCTGATCGTGTCGGAGCAATCGATCTCGAACAGCGGGGCAAACCGGCCATGGTCGGCCCCGATGGCCGCAAAACGCTCGATGACGTCCGTCACGGTATATTCCAGTGTGAAGAAGTAGGCGCGATGGCCGGCCCTCATCGCCTCTACGGCAAGCTCGAGGCTCTTCAGCGTCTTGCCCTGGCCGGGGCGTGCGCCGAGGACCACGAGATCTCCGGGAGCGAGCTGGGCAAGCATACTCGCCGCGGTGCCGGCAGTCGTTTGTCGTGCCGCAAGCAGGCTCCAAGTGGAGTAGCCCTCCTGAACGGCAATGCGATCAAGTGCTTCATGGAGCGGGATGGCTTCTTCACGGCACAGGCGTTTCGCCCTGCGTTTCAAATGGTAGATCGGTGCAGTCAGTTTCATCGGCAACCTCCTGGTACGAGCGATCGTCGCAGTCCCTCCTTGTGCGCATTGCCCCAACAGTCGGTTCGATGATGAGAGTGCCCGGTATGGAATCTACTTTCCCGATCGGAGGGGGGAGGCGTGGGCGCGCCCGAATCGCAGCATAACGCAGATGGCAGCAGGCGAAAATTGCATCCGATGAGAAATTCTGCGGCCTGGCGCGCGTCTTTCGCGGCGCCCTAGATCCTGCTCGTTTGGGGCGATAGGACAGGCGAAAACATTCGCAGACCGCAAAAGCACGCGGTGCTACGAGCGAGTATCAATTTGATTTCTTTAAGAGAAAACTGGTGCTGCTAGAGAGATTTGAACTCTCGGCCTCTCCCTTACCAAGGGAGTGCTCTACCCCTGAGCTATAGCAGCATCTCGCGGCCGGTTCGTGTGTCAGCCGCATCAAGCGAGGGGGCTATTGCCATAGCTCAGCGGCGAGTGCAAGCCGCAATTCGAAGTTTTTCGCGAAGAGCTGTGAGAAAAGTCACCGGCGCTTCCGAAGACCCTGGTTTTGCGCTATGGCATGGGCATGCAAACAGACGACGAAGAAGGCGGCAAAGCCGTGCCTCCGCCTGACGAACGGCAGGCGGATGGCAAGGTGCGCCAGAAAAAGATAAAGGATACGACCGAGGCGGACCTGAAAAAGGCGCGTCTTGCCAGGAACTTGCGCGACAACCTCATGCGCCGCAAGCAGCAGATGCGGGCGCGCCGATCTGGCGCTGCCGATGACGTCAGCGGTCTTCCTGCCGCAAAAACGGACGAATCCCAAGATTAGTACGGGCAGGAAGCGGCATCGCCGCTTCGTTCTCAATTTGCCGGTGGCATCTCCATCGGCGTTCGATTGCACAGGTTCGTAAATCGGGACCGATCGCGGGGGAAGCCGTGCAGCGACCTAAATGTTACAGCGCCAGGCGTCCGAAGGGATGCGCGGCGTTCAAGGCACTTCTAATTTCGCGGCGTCTCCACTAAAGAGGCGCCTTCAGACAACATCGGATTATTTTGGAAAGGCGGGCCAAGCCCGTTCGAGAGGCCTCATGGATCGCATCAGGATTGTAGGCGGCAACAAGCTCAACGGCGTCATCCCGATTTCGGGCGCCAAGAATGCGGCCCTGCCGCTGATGATTGCGTCGCTTCTGACCGACGACACGCTGACGCTCGAAAACGTGCCGCATCTGGCCGACGTCGAGCAACTGATCCGTATCCTCGGCAACCATGGCGCGGATATCTCCGTCAACGGTCGCCGCGAGCGCCAGGGCGAGAGCTACGCCCGCACCATCCATTTCACCTGCCGCAACATCGTCGACACGACCGCCCCTTACGAGTTGGTCTCGAAGATGCGCGCGAGCTTCTGGGTTATCGGCCCGTTGCTTGCCCGTGAAGGCAAGGCGCGGGTATCGCTGCCGGGCGGTTGCGCCATCGGCACGCGTCCGGTCGATCTCTTCATCGAAGGCCTGCAGGCGCTTTCCGCCAACATCGAGATCGACAGCGGTTACGTCAACGCGACGGCGCCGGCTGGCGGCCTGATCGGCGCGCGCTACACCTTCCCGAAGGTGTCGGTCGGCGCCACCCATGTGCTGATGATGGCAGCGACGCTTGCCAACGGCACCACGGTGCTCGGCAACGCCGCGCGCGAGCCTGAAGTCGTCGACCTCGCCAACTGCCTGAACGCCATGGGCGCCAAGATTACCGGCCAGGGCACCTCGACGATCACCATCGAGGGCGTTCGCTCGCTCTCCGGCGCCCGTCACCGCGTTCTTCCTGATCGCATCGAGACCGGCACCTACGCCATGGCGGTTGCCATGACCGGCGGCGACGTCATTCTCGAAGACACCGACATGGCGCTGCTCGACACGGCGCTGGAAGCGATCCGCCGCGCCGGCGCCGAGATCACCGAGACCAACAGCGGCATCCGCGTCGTGCGCAATGGCGCCGGCATTAAGCCGGTCGATATCGTCACTGATCCCTTCCCGGGCTTCCCGACCGACCTGCAGGCGCAGTTCATGGGTCTGATGACCATGGCGAAGGGGACCTCGCACATCACCGAGACGATCTTCGAGAACCGCTTCATGCACGTGCAGGAACTCGCCCGTCTCGGCGCCAAGATCTCGCTTTCCGGCCAGACGGCGAAAATCGAGGGCGTCAGCCGCCTGAAGGGCGCGCCTGTTATGGCGACCGACCTTCGCGCCTCCGTCTCGCTCGTCATCGCCGGCCTAGCCGCCGAAGGCGAGACCATGGTCTCGCGCGTCTATCATCTCGACCGCGGCTTCGAGCGGCTCGAAGAGAAGCTTACCCGGTGCGGCGCGCACGTCGAGCGCGTCAGCGACTGATTTGAACGGTTGCGCCTGATACCGTTGCGGTTTCAGGCGCAACATCCTATGTCCATTTCAATTGTGGCACGGCAAGATGTGCGGCGAAACGAAAGGAATGGATGGCATGACCGGATTGAAGCTGCTGGCGCTCGACGAGGAGGATCTCGCTGTCGTCTCCGCCCACGTCCAGGATGCCGTGTTCAAGGTTTCGGGCCTGGAATACGACGCGCGTCGCAAGCAGTTTTCTCTCATCGTCAACCGCTTCGTCTGGGAGACGGCCGATGGCAAGCGCCGCTCCTTTGAGCGCCGGCGTGCGGCTCTCCTCTTCAAGCGTGTGAATGCGGTGCGCTCCGTCGGCTTCGACCGGCGTGACGGCGAGGCGGTGCTCGATCTGCTGACGCTGAAGTTCGCGCTGCAGGGCGAGGGGCCGGAAGGCACGCTGCAGTTGGTTCTGGCTGGCGACGCCTCGATCGCGCTTGACGTCGAATGCATCGAAACGCAGCTTGCGGATACCGGCGGGGCGTGGGAAACCGCTTTCAAGCCCAAGCATCCCGAAGGCGCTTGACGCTGATCGACCCGACCGACACTGGCATACGAGGACGTCCCCTTTGGCAATCAGGCTCAATTTTCTCGACGGTGACTTCGAACAAAAGTTCGCGGCATTCCTGACGACCAAGCGAGAGGTGTCCGAGGACGTCAATGCGGTGGTCAAGGCGATCATCGACGACGTGCGGGCACACGGTGACGCGGCGCTCGCCGAATACTCCAAGCGTTTTGATGGCGTCGATTTCCAGACGACGCCGATGGCGGTCAGCGCCGCCGAGATCGATGCGGCGATCCAGGCGGTCGAGCCGGAAGTTCTCGGCGCGCTAAAGGTCGCCGCCACCCGCATCGAGGCGCACCATGCCCGCCAGCGCCCGAAGGACGATATCTACCAGGACGCCATGGGCGTCGGCCTCGGCTCGCGCTGGACGGCGGTCGATGCCGTCGGCCTCTATGTGCCCGGCGGCACCGCGAGCTATCCGAGCTCGGTGCTGATGAACGCGCTGCCGGCAAAGGTTGCCGGCGTGTCCCGCATCGTCATGGTAGTGCCGGCAACCGGCGGCAAGGTCAACCCGGCGGTGCTGGCTGCTGCACGCCTTGCCGGCGTCGAGGAAATCTACCGCATCGGCGGCGCGCAGGCTGTGGCCGCCCTTGCCTATGGCACCGAGACGATTGCACCGGTTGCCAAGATCGTCGGCCCGGGCAATGCCTATGTGGCTGCGGCCAAGCGCCAGGTCTTCGGCACGGTCGGCATCGACATGATCGCCGGCCCCTCCGAAGTGCTTGTTATTGCCGACAAGCACAACGATCCGGACTGGATCGCAGCCGATCTCCTGGCCCAGGCCGAGCACGATGTCGGCGCCCAGTCGATCCTGATCACCGACGATGCGGATTTCGGCCAGGCGGTCGAGAGCGCGGTCGAGCGGCAGCTGAAAACGCTGCCACGCGCCGAAACGGCGTCGGCAAGCTGGCGCGATTTCGGTGCCGTCATCCTCGTGCCCGATCTTGAGAAGGCCGTGCCGCTCGCGAACCGCATCGCTGCCGAACACTTGGAGCTGGCGCTTGCCGACCCTGAGCCGATGGTGGCCAAGATCCGCAATGCCGGCGCGATCTTCGTCGGTCGCCACACGCCCGAGGTCATCGGCGACTATGTCGGCGGCTCCAACCACGTGCTGCCGACCGCCCGCTCCGCGCGCTTCTCCTCCGGCCTTGGCGTGCTGGATTACATGAAGCGCACGTCGATCCTGCGGCTTGATGCCGAACAATTGCGGATCCTCGGGCCGGCGGCCATCGTGCTGGCAAAATCCGAAGGCCTTGAGGCCCATGCGCGCTCCGTCGCCATTCGCCTCAATCTCGGGGACGCTGGATGAAGGCGGATCGCAACCAGCGTCTCTGCGATGTCGTTCTGGACGATACCATCGGCCGCTCGACCCCTGACGTGGAGCATGAGCGCGCGGTTGCGATCTTCGACCTGCTCGAAGAAAACCTGTTCGAGCCGGTCGGCCATCCAGGCGGCCCCTATAAGCTCAATCTCTCGCTCGTCGACGCCAAGCTCGTCTTTGCGATCTCGACCGACAAGGGCAGCGACGTCGCCACCCATATTCTGTCGCTGACGCCGTTCCGCCGGATCGTGAAGGACTACTTCATGATCTGCGAAAGTTACTACGAAGCGATCCGCTCGGCGACGCCGAGCCAGATCGAGGCGATCGACATGGGGCGCCGCGGCATTCACAACGAGGGTTCGCAGACGCTGATGGATCGCCTCTCCGGCAAGATCCGGCTGGACTTCGATACCGCCCGCCGCCTGTTCACGCTCGTCTGCGTGCTCTACTGGCGCGGGTGAGGGCGACGACCGGCATGGCGGGAACCGAGGCTCAGCGCTTGAAAATGCCCCGCTCGGTCCTCTTCATGTGCGGCATGAACGCTATTCGCTCGCCGATGGCCGAAGCGCTCGCCAAGGCGGCGCTGCCGGCCGGAACCTATGTCGCCTCCGCCGGCGTGCGGCATGGCGAACGCGACCCCTTCGTCGACGTGGTCATGGCCGAAGTGGGCCTGAGCCTCGGTCGCCACCAGCCGCATACGCTCGATGAACTCGAGGATGACTATTTCGACCTTATCGTCACGCTGGCGCCGGAGGCGCATCACAAGGCGCTCGAATTGACGCGCTCCATGGCCGTCGACGTGGTCTACTGGCCGACGCCGGATCCGACGGTGGCTGCCGGCACGCGCGAGCAGATCGTCGATGCCTACCGCGCCGTGCGCGATCACCTGTCGACGCTGATCAATCATCGGTTGATCAGCTCCAGGAAGTCGGAAGACGCTTGAGAGTGTTGCGAAAAATCCCCGCGCGGTCTGCAGTCTCCGTCGCTTCCATGCCGGCGTAAATCTCGATCGATTTAAGACTAGAGACATGGAGCGGTACGAAGTGCTATAGCGGCTTCGCGCTTCTGATCCGACGCGCGGCACAGTAGCCCGTCACAAAAGCGCAAAAGCCGGTCTTAGATGGTTCACAAATCCTCGTCGATTGTGTAGTTTCCGGCGAATTTTTCGGGATACCTGACGGTTCCCTAAACAAAGATAGAAAGAACAGTCCTACATGGCGAAAGAAGAAGTCCTTGAATTTCCGGGCGTGGTCACCGAATTGCTTCCGAATGCGACCTTCCGCGTGAAGCTCGAAAACGAGCATGAGATCATCGCTCACACTGCCGGTCGTATGCGCAAGAACCGCATTCGCGTGCTTGCCGGCGACAAGGTTCTCGTTGAAATGACCCCGTACGACCTTACCAAGGGCCGTATCACCTACCGCTTCAAGTAAGCCGCTCCGGCTCTTAGCAATTCCTGGAGCATTTCCGCTTCTACTTCGAATCGCGAAAACGCTCTAACCTTTTGGTTGGATTGCAATTCCAGACGTAAACCGCCTATCGCATTTTGCTGGAATTGCTTTGGAGTGACGGCTCGTTCCGATGACAGTGGCCAAGAAACTGATACTTGCGTCCGGTTCGCCGCGTCGCGTCGAGCTTCTGGCGCAAGCCGGCATCGAGCCCGCGCGCCTGATGCCGATGGATCTCGATGAGACGCCGAAGCGTGCCGAACATCCGCGTTCGCTCGCAAGGCGCCTGTCGGCCGAAAAGGCGCGAGCGGCGCTTGCTGCAGTCAAGGGCGAGGCCGGCTGGGACGGAAGCTACATTCTGGCAGCCGATACGGTCGTTTGCGTTGGCCGCCGCATCCTGCCGAAACCGGAACTCGTCAGCGAAGCCTCGAGCGCGCTGCATCTTCTTTCCGGCCGCAGTCATCGCGTCTACACCGGCGTCTGCCTGATCACCCCGGACAAGACCGTGCGCCAGAAGGTCGTCGACACCAAGGTGCGCTTCAAGCGCCTGTCCGGTTTCGATATCGAGAGCTATCTCGCCTCGGGCCAATGGCGCGGCAAGGCGGGCGGCTACGGCATCCAGGGCATCGCCGGCAGCTTCGTGGTCAAGCTCGTCGGCTCCTACAGCAACGTCGTTGGCCTGCCGCTTTACGAAACCGTCAGCCTGCTTGTCGGCGAAGGCTATGACGTGCACAATCGTTGGCTGGAAGGCTGAACGAGTGACCGACGAAACGAAGAAAAGCGCTTCGAACGTTGCGCCCCTGCGTGCACCGCGCCCGTGTCCGGAATGTGGCCGGCCGTCGCATCGGGAACACTATCCCTTCTGCTCCGACCGCTGCCGCAACGTCGACCTCAATCGCTGGCTCTCCGGCTCCTACGCTATTCCGGTCGCCGACGACGAGGCGAAGGCCGACGACGGCGACGACCGCTAGGCGTACCGCTGCGGCCGGACCCGCCGGTCCGGCTTTTCCTTCCCCACATCCTCTTTGCCGCGAACGACGCCTCGAAGATCCTCGCGCGTCACCGGGTGCGGGCGATCATCTTTTTCGGCTTCCAACGGCCACTTTCCACGAAAAATGGACCAGGGAGAGGATGCGATCTCTCTGAAACTCCTCGCTTTTTCGGCGTTTCGATTGTCCACAGGATTTCGGTCAAAAAACTTTCATTTGGCGCTGGACACCGCCGAACAAGATGCTATAACCCCGCTCGTTCCCGGGGCAAACACAAGCGCCCCGATGGTTCCGAAAGGAGCCGATGCCCGAAACGGCAGGATGCCCGGATAGCTCAGTTGGTAGAGCAGCGGATTGAAAATCCGCGTGTCGGTGGTTCAAATCCGCCTCCGGGCACCATTCTTTCTTCTCGAAGATCTTGGTTCCTTCAAGCGCTGCCGTGTCGTTTCCTTGCGTCCGCTGTGCGGCTGCGCTCCTTCAATACGTCGTCCACTCCTGCACCAACATCTCGCGAAAGCGGATGGCGGCCGGTGATAGCCTGCCGCCGCGGCGTTCGACAAGGCCGATGGTGCGGCTGACGGTGGGGGCGGTCAGCGGCACGGTGGCGATAACAGGGTGTTCGACCTGGGGTGTGGCCAGCCGCGGCATCACGGAGATGCCGAGGCCCGCCTCGACGAGGCCGAGCGAGGTCGAGAGGTGGTTGACCTCGTAGAACCAGTTGAGCTGCACCTGGGCCGTTGTCAGCGCCCGGTCGAGCACGGCACGGTTGCCGCTGGTCTTACTGACGCCGATGAGCGGGTGGCCGGTCAGATCCGCCCAGGTCAGTTGCTTCGAGGTCGCCAGCGGATGATCGCGGCGGCAGGCGAGCACGAACGGGTCGTCGACGAGCGGCGTGAAGCTGAGATCAGGGCGCGCCGCCCCAGTGATGTTGATGCCGAATTCGACCTCGCCGTTGGCGACCGCATCAAGCCCCTCATTGGCCGAGAGATCGAGGATTCGGAAGCGGATTCCCGGGAATTTCTCGTTGAAGGATTGCACAACCCTGGGAAGAAAATAGAAGGCCGCGGTCGGGACCGAGGCGATGGTGACCTGGGCGCGGTGTCGCCCACCGAGGTCGCTGATCGAGAGGATCGATTCCTCGAATTCGTCGACCAGACGCCTGACCAGTGGCAGAAGCTCCCGCCCGACCTGCGTCGGCGCCACGTGCCGGGTCGTGCGTTCGATCAACTGCGCGCCGACGGAGGCTTCAAAGCCCTTGATCCGCCGTGAAAGCGCAGGTTGTGAAAGATTGAGCTGGCGGGCAGCTTCGTTGAACGAGCCGAGGTCGAGTACGGCGAGAAAAGCCTTGAGGTCGAGGAATTCGAAATTATTGCGCATATCGGAATAATTACGCCATTCTTTGCATTTCACAACAGATTTGATCCGTGAGATCCCTCCGATCAGCCGGTTGCGGCCGGTTCGAAGGAGCATGCGGAATGGATGACTTGATCAGGATACCCTGCGTGATGATGCGCGGCGGAACGTCGAAGGGACCGTTTTTTCTGTCTCGCGATCTTCCGGCTGATCCCGTCGAGCGCGACCGCCTGCTGATCGAAATCATGGGCTCCGGCCACCCGCTGCAGATCGACGGTCTCGGCGGCGGCAACTCGCTGACGAGCAAGGTCGCGATCGTCGGTCCGTCGAGCCGTCCGGAAGCTGATGTCGATTATCTCTTCGCCCAGGTGAAGGTGCTGGAGCGCAGCGTCGATACGGCGCCGAACTGCGGCAACATGCTCTCGGCCGTCGGCCCTTTCGCCATCGAGGCCGGCCTGGTTCTGCCGACCGGCGACGAAACGGTCATCAAGGTTCACAACGTCAACACCGGCAAGATCATCGACGCCCGCATTCAGACCCCCGGCGGCGCGATCGCCTATCAGGGAGAGGCCGCCATCGACGGCGTGCCGGGCAAGGCCGCCCCTGTCTATCTGGCCTTTCGCGATGCGATCGGCGCCAAGACCGGCCGACTGCTGCCGAGCGGCAAGGCGACCGATGTCATTCTCGGTCTTGAAGTGACGCTGCTGGACGGCGCAACGCCGGTGGTGATCATCACCGCGGAGGATATGGGCTACAGCGGCTCGGAGCCCGCTGCAGCTTTCGACGCCGATACGGATTTCATGGCCCGGCTCGAGGAAATCCGGCGGGAGGCCGGAAGGCTGATGGGGATGGGGGATGTCAGCCAGTCGGTTCTGCCGAAGCCGGTGCTGATCGGGGCGCCCGCGAACGGCGGCGATCTGGCCGTACGCTATTTCACGCCCGCCAATTGCCACACCGCGCTTGCAACGACCGGTGCCGTAAGCCTCGGTTTGGCGGCAACGATCCCGACCGGCCTGGTGGGTCGGCGTTTTCTGGAGCTTTCGCTGCCGGCGACGCTCGCCTTCGAGCACCCGACCGGTGAACTGCGGGTAAGGGTCGAGAAGGCCATAGGAGACAATAGCCCGACTGTGTCTGTGATGCGCACCACGCGTCGGCTGTTTGAAGGTGCGGCTCTTGTTCGCAAAGACGCTTAGGGTCTTGCAGAGCAACGTGTCGCGAATGCATTAACGAACTGGGAGGAGAACAAAATGCCCATGAAATTTACCCGTCGCGTCGCCTTGGCCCTGTGCGGGGCCGCCATGACCATGTCGGTCGCAGCCCCTGTGATGGCGCAGGATGCCTATCCGTCCAAGCCGATCACGCTGGTGGTTTCCTATGCCGCCGGCGGCGGCACAGATGCCATCGCCCGCGTCTTTGCCGCGCGGCTTGAAAAGGCGCTCGGCGGTCGCGTCATCGTCGAAAACCGCCCGGGTGCCGCCGCCAACCTTGGGACCGAAGTTGCCGCTGCGGCTGATCCCGACGGCTACACCCTGCTGATCGGCAATCAGGGCCCGATGGTCGTTAACCCGCATATCTTCAAGCTGAAGGCCGATCCGGGCACGGACCTCGATCCGATCGCGATGATCGCGGATGCGTCCCTCGTCGTCGTTGTCGGACCATCGCTCAAGGTCAACACGCTCGGCGAACTGGTCGAGGCGGCCAAGTCCGGCGAACTGGTCTATGGTTCGGCCGGCAACGCCTCGGCCAGCCATCTCGGCGCGCTGCTGCTCGGCCAGACCGCCGGCATCAAGGTCAGGCACGTTCCTTACAAGGGCGCAGGCCCGGCGGTGAACGACCTCGTCGGCGGCCACATCGACTTCATGGTCACCACCATTCCCTCGGCGATCGGGCTGATCGAGAGCGGCACGCTGAAGGCGCTTGCCGTCACCGGCGACAAGCGCTTTGCGAGCCTGCCGGATGTGCCGACCGCCATTGAAGCCGGCGTTCCGGGCTACACGGCCTCGGCCTGGTATGGCCTCGTCGGTCCGAAGGGCATGCCGGCGGACGTAAAGTCGAAGCTCGAGGCGGCGACGACCGAGACGCTCAGCGATGCCGACGTGCTCGACAAGCTGAAGAACGACGGCGCCGTGCCGTCCTCCATGGGCCCCCAGGCCTTTGCCGATTTCATGGCCAAGGAGCGCGCGCGCTGGGGCGACGTGGTGAAAGCGGCCGACATCAAGGTCGAGTAAGATGGAAGCCACGTCCCCGAACACTGAAACCGAGCCCTCTGCGGGAGGGCTCGGCCGGGAGAGGCTTGCCGGCATCGTGCTGGTCGGCCTCGGCGGGCTTGGCCTGTGGGCCGGCTCCGATCTGCCCTTCATCACCTCGGAAGGCGTCGGCTCGGGGCTGATGCCGCGGCTGCTTTCCCTCGTCATCCTGGGGCTCGGGCTCCTGCAACTGGTGCTGAGCCGAAAGGATCCGGGGCCTTCGACCGGCCGCTGGGCGATCCGCGAGACGATCCCCGTCATCCTCGGCGTCGTTCTCTTTGCCGTTACGGTGCGTGGCTATCATCTCGGTCCGGTTACCATTCCCGGTCTCGGCCTCTCGATCGCCTGTCCGCTGGCGGTCGTCGCTTCCGGCCTGGCCGCGCGCGATGCGCGCCTTGGCGAACTTCTTGTCTTTGCCGCCGTGCTAACAGCCTTCTGCATCGGCCTCTTTCGCTATGCGCTCGGGCTTTCGGTTCCCGTTGCGCCCTGGCTTCTAGGATACTGAGATGCTGGACGTCTTTATCAATCTCGGCCTCGGCATGACCGTGGCGTTCACCCTGCAGAACATCGCGCTCTGCTTCATCGGCTGTCTCATCGGCACGCTGGTGGGCGTGTTGCCCGGCGTCGGCCCGGTCGCCACCATCGCAATCCTGCTGCCGGTCACCCTCTCGCTCGATCCGACCGGCTCGCTGATCATGCTCGCCGGCATCTATTACGGCGCCCAGTACGGCGGCTCGACCACGGCCATCCTCGTCAACATTCCCGGTGAGGCGACCGCGGTCGTCACCGCCATCGACGGCCACAAGATGGCACAGAAGGGCCAGGCGGGGCTTGCGCTCGGCCTGGCGGCGATCGGTTCGTTCTTTGCCGGCACGGTTGCCACCATCGTGATTGCCGCTCTCGGCGTTCCGATGACACGCATGGGCCTTCTCTTCGGCCCGACCGAGTATTTTTCGCTGATGATCATGGGCCTCGTCTTTGCCGTCGTGCTGGCGCACGGCTCGCTTCTGAAGGCGGTGTCGATGATCCTCGTCGGCGTGCTGCTCTCCTGTGTCGGCGCCGATATGGAAACGGGTCGCGAGCGCATGACCTTCGGCGTTGAAATGCTCCAGGACGGCATCGAATTCGTCGTGCTGGCCATGGGCATCTTCGGCTTCGGCGAAATCTTCAAGAACCTCGCCGACCCGGAAGCCCGCGATGTCGTGCGCAGCCGCATCGGCCGCCTGTGGCCGACGCCGAAGGAACTCAAGGAGAACTTCCCGGCGATCCTCCGCGGCACCTTCCTGGGCTCGGTGCTCGGCGTCCTGCCGGGCAACGGCGCGATCCTTGGCCCCTTTGCCAGCTATGCGGTCGAAAAGCGCATCTCGAAGCGGCCGCAGGACTTCGGCCATGGCGCACCGGCGGCCGTCGCCGGCCCGGAAAGCGCCAACAATGCCGGCGCGCAGACCTCGTTCATCCCGCTTCTCACCCTCGGCCTGCCGCCGAATGCGGTGATGGCGCTGATGGTGGGCGCGATGATGATCCAGGGCATCGTGCCCGGGCCACAGGTGATCGAGCGCAATCCGGAACTGTTCTGGGGGCTCATCGCCTCGATGTGGATCGGCAACCTCATGCTGGTCATCATCAACCTGCCGCTGATCGGTCTGTGGGTGAAGCTGCTGCGCGTGCCCTATCGCCTCCTGTTTCCGGCCATCGTCTGCTTCTGCTGCATCGGCCTCTACTCGATCGCCAACGATGCGGCCCAGGTAATGATGGCCGCCCTGTTCGGGATCATCGGCTACGCCCTCTACAAGCTCGAATTCGAGCCTGCGCCGCTGGCGCTCGGCTTCGTGCTAGGCCGCTTGCTCGAGGAGAAGCTGCGCCAGTCGCTGATCATCTCCGGCGGCAGCCCGCTGACCTTCCTGCAATCGCCGCTGTCGGCAATTCTGCTGGCGATCGCCGTCATGGCGCTTGTGATCGCCATCTCGCCGTCGATGCGGCGAAACCGCGACGAGGTCTTCAAGGAAGCCTAAGGTTTGCTTCTAAACGTTGGAAAGGCCACGGGCACGCCGCGCCCGTGGCCTTTCTGTTGGGCTGGCGGGCGAGGTATCGTCGCCGATCGGTCAAGAACATCGCTCCTCTTCACAAGTGCGCGGAAGCGGCGTAATCTCCAAGGATATTCTTAAGTAGAAATAATTTAAGTAATAGATCCTGCGGGGACAAAGGAATGGCTGCGACGGGAGCGCGCGGCGACAGGCGGGAGCAAATTGACGGGCTTCGCGTGATCGCCATGACGGGGGTATTGTACGTTCATTACTGGAACGAGCATCCCACACTTGAATCTGTTCGAGTTTCACTCTTCTTCATCATCAGCGGCTTCTTGATCGGGGTGATCCTGCTGTCGGCAAAAGACACCCAGGCAACGATCAACGTCACCAATTTCTACATTCGCCGCTCGCTTCGCCTGCTCCCGGCGCTGTTCCTGATGCTGTTCGTGGCGGCACTGTTCAACATGGATGGCATACGCAACAGCCTGGCGTGGCACACGTTTCAGATGTCGAGCCTGTATTTCGCCATCACCCAGGACTGGGAGCCCTGGGTTGCCGCGCATCTCTGGAGCCTCAACATCGTCGAGCAGTTCTACCTTACCGCTCCGCTGATCATCATCTTCCTGAGCCGGCGGCATATTTTCGTGGCCTATGTCCTCATCTTCACGATGTCGGTGATCGCCCGAACCTATAGCGACGAGCTCGGTCTTCTCGCCTGGTCAAACATCGTTCTTGCCTTTGACCCGGTGGCGGCAGGGGCGATCCTGGCGCTGGTCAAGGACAATGCCGATGTGCGGGCGGTTCTGACGAGCAAGCTCAACAACCTCGCGTCTGTCGCGATCATCGCGTCACCTCTCTTCGTCGGTTTCAAGTTCGGCCATTCGGAAACCTATAAGTTGCTTTGCATCTACGCGCTGGCCTCGATCGTTCTGAGTTCCTACATCGGATACAAGGGCGTGTCGGCCTATCTCCTGGCAAACCCCGTCACGCGCTTCCTCAGCCGCGTCAGTTACGCGACCTATGTGTACCACATGGCGCTCTGGTGGCTGGTCGCGGAACAGTGGCCGGCGCTCTACAGGGCGGGGCCGATGACGTTCCTCATCATGAGCACCATCACGGTCATCGTCGCGACGATTTCCTGGCATCTGGTGGAAAAGCACTTCGACGCCCTGAAAGCCCTGTTCCCCGTAACCCAACCGGTGCCGCTGGCGGCCGAGCGTGCCTGACCCCGCCTGCAGGGCGAGGAGCAAGGGCGCAATTATTGCCAACCATCGGAAGGGCTGACGCAATATTTGCGCCCCGAGGCGAGGTTTCTTAAGTCGGTGTTAACCACGTATTTGGTTGTATCGCCACAATCACAGCGGCCCATGAAGGGCATTTTTCAATTTTAAGATGTCACTAATATGGTCAGCATTCTCACGAACGCTGGAGCGATTTCTGCGCTCCAGACTCTGCGTACGATTAACTCCGACATGGCTCAGGTCCGCGGGCAACTGAACTCGGGCCTGAGAATTCAGACGGCGGCCGACAACGCCGCCTATTGGTCGATCTCGACAACCATGCGCTCCGATGCCAAGGCCGTGTCTGCGGTCCAGGACGCGCTCGGGCTGGGAGCGGCCAAGGTCGAGACGGCCTATGCGGCGATGGATGCCGTTACCGGTATTCTCAGCGAGTTCAAGGCCAGGCTGGTGACGGCGAGGGAGCCCGGCGTCGACAAAGGCAAGCTCCAGAAGGAGCTCGACCAGCTCAAGCAGCAGATCCTGAGCATCGTGGATTCGGCGAGCTTCAGCGGACAGAACTGGCTGAGAACCAATGTCTCCGACATCTATGACAGCGATCTGAATCGCACGTCCGTCGCCTCCTCGTTTTCGAGAGACGCCCGAAACGGCGTGTCGCTGAACACGGCCGACTTTTTCCTGCGGGACTCCTCGCTGTTCAACAGCACCGGCGGCGGCATCCTGCAGGCCGACACGCGGGATCTGAGGACCGTCGGCGGGATCCGCTTCGTGACCTCGGTCGATGTCGACGGCTACACCACCAACAGCAACTACAACAACCGGGCGGGCCAGGCTGGCGAATTCGTGTTCCATTTCACGGGGCCGCTCAGTTTTTCGAACGCGGGCGACAAGATCACGTTTGACGTCATCGTCGACAAGGACAGCAGCTCTCAAGGTCTCTCGCTGCCGCTACACGCCGGAAAGACGACCTCGGTCACCGTCGATCGCACCACCGTCGATACGGTGCTCGGCGCCGCTGCCAACGGCGTGATATCGAACTACACGCAATATGCAGCAGTGCTCGACCACGCGGTCAAACAGGCGGGGGCCGGCGCCACGGTCAAGACATATAGGCACCCCTATGAGCCCTACGCCCCCATTATCAATCAAATCGGCTTCATGACACAGCAGAATTCCGGCCTCGACGGGTCCTATGTCGAGGTCGCCAATCTGGTCGTCAGCACGTCGAGCGGCGGCGGAGCTGGTCTCGTTGAAAACTCGGATTTCGGCGAGCGCGGATCGGAGATGACGCTGACGTTCGAGCAGTTCGAGGTCTACAAGGACGTCGTCGTATCCTTCAATTTTTCGGTGAACGGCGAAGCTCCCAGCACCCATTCCTTCGACCGCAATCAGGTGAACGCGCTGCTGGGCAAGGATACCGGCAAGATCGAAACGGTCGACGAGATGGTGACGGTGCTTCAGTCGCTCATCACCCGGCCGAACACCATCATTCAGAACAACGGCTCAGGCGGCATCCTGATAAAGTCCGATCCGGCCGTCGATCGGAAATCCGGTGCCGGAACCTTTATCGGCTTCACCAACATTGACGTGAACATCGAACCGATCGCCCGCAGAAACTTCCTTGACGTCGATATCGCGGCCAACCCGCAATCGGTCGATTCCTATCTCCACTACATCGAAGTCGTCCTGCAGCGGACCATCGATGGTGCAGCGGCGCTCGGTTCGCTGCTGTCGCGCATCGACATGCAAACGACCTTCGCTCAAACGCTGATGGCGACGATCGACAAGGGGGTCGGGCGCCTGGTGGATGCCGACATGAACGAGACATCGACGCGGCTGAAGGCCTTGCAGTCGCAGGAGCAACTCGGCATCCAGGCTTTGCAGATCGCCAACTCCGACGCTCAGAACATCCTGCAGCTCTTCCGCTGAGACAAGCCGCAGAGGTGGATTTGGAGGGCGCGATTAAGAGGGGAGAACAGCGTCCGCTCTGCGGACCTGCCTCGACTGACCCCGGAACATAACTCAGCCGAGGCTCCTCGGCTGTCACCTGCGTTACAGGCGTGTCGCAGCTTCTGCCTATTCTGGCGCCCGGGAGGACCTGAGCGGCGCAGTTCGTCGCCGCACAATTTAGGCCGCGACATCCGGAAAAAACGGGGGCGTGGCCGGGTCAACGAGGATTAGACATGCGTAAACTTGCGACACTCTCTCTGGCAGCTTTGGTGACTGCGACGGTCGCCGTGGGCGGCGTTGCTCCGGCATTTGCCGGCGGAAGCTACTACAAGGGCGTATCGACAACGCCCATCAACGAAGGCCACAAGAGCGAGAAGTACAACCCTGAGGCCAAGGTCGTGAACCGCCCACCGCCGCGCAACGGCGCCTATTACAAGGGTATCATGCGCAAGTAATGCGGTATCCGTGGGGCGTGCGTGGCCAAGCGGCCTTTTTGCCCGTCGCGCTACCCGGCATAACCTGCGAAACAAACGAGGGCGCCAGCGGCGCCCTTTATGTTTTAAAGCAGAACGTGGTTGAGGATGTCGCTTTCGCTGACCACTAGGTTCGGCAGGTGCCCCTTGCGAAGATAGTGCTTGCGATCGCTGTCGGCCGTGACGAAGACGGCGGTGCGGGCAATTTCGTCCGGCGTGAGCTCCGTTGTACCGGGAACGACGGCGATATGGGAGCGCAGGCCAAGGTCACGCAACAGCTCTTCGATCGCACCATGGTCTTCGACGCCGTGCAGCACCAGACGATCGATCTCGGCGACCGCGTTCGTGTGCCACATCACCGTCTGCAGGGCGACCATGAGCGGCAGAACGCCCTTTGATCGCTGCAGTTCGGGATGGTGTTCGAAGCCGCCGAGCATCAGGCGAGTATAAAGCTCATAGGCGCGGATGTAGTCCTTCTTCGCGAGCCACATGCGCAGGGCGACCGTCATGCGCAGCATGGTGAAATCCCTCACCTGCGCATCGAGATAGGCCCGGCGCTCCGGTGTTAGCCGCACGGCGCCGCGCTTGGCACCGGAATAGAGAAAATATTCAAGGCCGCCGCGGTAGCTGTCCCAGGCGGTGAGCACGTCGGCATGGCCGGCTTGCGGCCGGTCGCGGGCAATCTTCGAACGGGTGACCTGTCGGTAGAACGGCTTTCTCAGGAAGGCGACGGCGCCCTGCTCCAGAAAATGGGCGAGATAGGCGAAGGCCCAGTAGGCGAAGTTCCTGGGCACCCAGGCCGACCGTAGCGCCGACGCCCGGTAGATGCCGATTTCCGGAAACACGTGTCGCTCGCAGAGGAAGTCGAACACTTCCTCGGAAGCGCGCTTCTTGAACTTCGTGTCCTTGTCGACGATGTAGAACGGCGGATCGTCGCGCTCCTCGACTTCGTCATGCGTGTACCAGGGCGCGTAGCAAGCGGTGACTTCCGGATTGAGATCCAGGTAGCGGATCGCCTCGCGCATGCCTTCATTGATCAGGATGTCGTCGTCGGCGAGATAGAGCACATATTCGCCGGTCGCGCGGCTGAAGGCGCTGACGACGTTGGCGCCGGAACCGTAGTTCTCCGCCTGCCTGAGGTAGCGGATCGGCAGGCCCTTGGCGATGAAACGCTCGGCCACGTCGCGCGTGTCGTCCGTAGACGCGTTGTCGGAGATGATGATCTCGTACTTATAGGAGAATTGATAAAGGTCGACGAAGTAGGCGAGCGACTTCTCGAGAAAGGCTGCGCGATTGTAGGTTGGAATGCAAATGCTCAGCTTAACCTGGCTCACGCGTCTCTCCATGGTGCTTTTCTCGCGCGGTTTCCAGTCTCTTCGGACGTTGCCGTTGCCCGCATCGCCAGCCCTGGCGCTGCCCGCACGGCGCAGGTGTCCCGCGCATGCAGGGAACGCCCCCTGCACATTCCTTATTCCGCTTCGATCTTGTGTGAGCCTTGTCTTGGATAGGCGATGTCGGCCCCCTCTCGGCGCCGATCAAACGCGGTTAACGCTTTGTTAACCATGCTGGCGCACTCTCGGATCAGGCTCACGCCGCCCCTTGTGCGACGGACCGGAGCTGCCGGACGGGATACGCCGTCGCGTTCGTTCCGATGGAGCCGAGGTAAGGGTGTACAATATGGCAGAGCACATGATGAAAATGCTGATGAGCATCATGGCCGCGCTCTCGTTCGGCTCCCTGCTCTTTCTCGTGGCCATCCTCTAGGGCTCTTTGCCCTCAAGGCCACCGCGTCCTTCGACGCCTGTCAGGGATAAAGGTAGAATTCGTCCCAGCTCTCGTGCGGCACAAGCTCACCGATCTTGTATTCGAAGGACAGGACATCCAGGTGCTCGGCGTCGGTGCGGCACTTGAACTTCAGCTTGTACCATTCGCCCTTGCTGCGGAACACGGCGCCCGGCGCCTTCATCTTGTCTTCCTTCACGACCGGTTCGGCGAAAGTATAGGCAATCACCTTGTCCGGTTTGAAGCTCGACTTGTCGGCGTTGATGCGCTCCATCGCTTCGGTGTCGCAGCGCTGCTCCAGGCGGGTCTGGGGGTCGAGCTTCTCGAACTGACGTACCAGGGACTGATCCATCGCCAGCGCCGGGGAGAATGTGGCGGCGAAGACGAGCGGGTACGCGAGTAGCTTCATGCTTGACGGACTCCTGGGAACGGAAAGGACCAACCCGGCAAATCACTGCCGGGCGCGCGCTTGCGGTTTCAGTTAAGCTTTGTGGCCATTCCAAGGCATGCCCCGTATCCGCAACGGCAAACTACGCTTCCGATACGTCGATCCACTCGGCGCCGGTCAGCTCGGCGATGCGGGTCGGGCTGATGTGCACAGCCGCATTGGTGGCACCGGCGGCCGGCACGACGATGTCGTAGGCCTTGAGCGACAGGTCGCAATAGATGCTGTGCGGCTTGGCGAGACCGAAGGGGCAGACGCCGCCGACCGGGTGGCCGGTCTCGGCTTCCACCTCGTCGAAACCAAGCATGCGGGCCTTTGTGCCGAAGCGAGCCTTGTACTTCTTGTTGTCGAGGCGGGCGTCGCCACGCGTGACGATCAGGATCACGTCGTCGCCGACGCGAAGCGCCAGCGTCTTGGCGATCTGGGCCGGCTCGACGCCGTGGCCCTCGGCCGCAAGAGCAACCGTGGCGGTGCTTTGTTGTAGCTCAATGACGTCGATATCTGGGGCGTGCTGGGAGAAGAAGTCTTTGACGGAGGTCAGGCTCATGGCGAACAGTTCACGTTATTGAAAAGGCAAGGGCGGCCGCCGCGGCGCAAGGAGCGCTAGGGTCCTTCGTGCCGGGCGCGCAAATCTCTCAATCGTCGTTGGAAGCGTCAAGGTCTTCCGGGCGCAGACCTTCCTGCTGCGGTGGCAGGTAGCCGTGATTGGTGAACCAGTTTTCGAGGATCGCGATGATCGCCTGATCCCGTGTCTGCATTCCCGGGTGATCCGCAATGAACGACTTGAGCGCCGTTTCGATCTTGTCGGTGTAAAGTGCGTTCATGCTCGCCTCCGTCTGGCTATGTGCGATGTCCCGTCCAGCAGATCACAGTGCTACAGCCCCCTTCGCGCGTCCAGATGGAACGGCCGGGGATATCCCGGGCGCGAAGGGTACTGCCGCCGACGATGGGTCAGGCCTGTTTGACGATGCGGATCAGCACCAGAAGGATGACGGCACCGATCGTCGCGTGCAGGATCGCTGAAAGGATGCCGGTGCCGAGGCTGATGCCGATCGCCGGAAAGAGGAAGCCGGCGATGAAGGCGCCGATGATGCCGACGACCATATTGCCGATGAGGCCGAAACCGCCGCCCTTGACAATGAGGCCGGCGAGCCAGCCGGCGACCGCGCCGACGATCAGGAAGACGAGAATGCTTTCAATGCCCATGAACGGGTCCCTTTCCGTTGAATCTCCAAGGGAAAGATAGATCAGGAATTGAAATCAGATAGGGGGCAATTTCATCGCGCAGCGATTTTTTGAGCTGTCGAGCGTGGGATGCGGCGCCGGGCCTCAAATGGCAGCCCGGCGCCGCTCGTTTCAGGGTCAGACGATACCGCCCCCGCCGCCGGCAACGGCCGGGCGCTCAGCCGCGACTTTCGCGCGGTAACCGCTCCTGCGATAGGCCGCGACAGGTGCGATTGCACCGCCGCTTTCGAGCCGCGCCATCGCTAGAATAGGCTCGACGTCGGTGCGGAAGGCTACCTTCAGCGTCTCGCTCGCCATCAGCGCGTCGCTGTCGTCCTGGTAGCCCGCGAGCGCCTGGCGGTCGACAATCAGCGCCTGGGCATAGGCGCGGCAGACCTCGGTGGCGCTCGTCATCAGGCTTTCGATCGGGTCGGTGACGTTGTGGCTCTGGTCGAGCATGTGCGCCGGCTCGAACCCCTTGGCCTTGCGGGTCTCCGCATCGACGAGTTCGTTGAAGACGAGGAACAGCCGGTAGGGATCGATCGAACCGGTGTCGAGATCGTCGTCACCATACTTCGAATCGTTGAAGTGGAAGCCGCCGAGCTTGCCGAACTGGATGAGGCGGGCGACGATCATCTCGATGTTGACGTTCGGCGCATGGTGGCCAAGGTCGACAAGGCAGAAGGCCTTGGGGCCGAGCTCCTGGGCGATCAGGTAGTTGCTGCCCCAGTCCTGGACGACGGTCGAATAGAAGGCCGGCTCGAACATCTTGTGTTCGGTGTAGACGCGCCAGTCATCCGGCAGCGCCGCGTAGACCGATTTCATCGCGTCGAGATAACGCTCGAAAGCGCGGGTGAAGTTGCTCTGGCCGGGGAAGTTAGAGCCGTCGCCGACCCAGACCGTCAGCGCCTTGGACCCAAGCTGCCGGCCGATCTCGATGCATTCGAGATTGTGCTCCACCGCTTGGGCGCGCGTGGCGGCGTCGGCATGCGACAGCGAGCCGAACTTGTAGGAATGTTCCTGGCCCGGCGCGTCGGAGAAGGTGTTGGAGTTCATCGCATCGAAACCGAGGCCGAGCGACGTGCCCTTCTCCTTTAGTTCGGAAATGTCGCTCACCTTGTCCCACGGGATATGCAGCGAGACGGTCGGCGTCGCCCGGGTCAGCTGCTGGATGACCGCGCAATCCTCGAGCTTGTCGAAGATGTTGCGCGGTTCGCCCTTGCCGGGGAAGCGGGCAAAGCGCGTGCCGCCGGTGCCGACACCCCAGGAAGGGACGGCAACACCGTAGGCGGCGACCTTCCGTTTGATCTCGTCGATCGCGATGCCGCGCCGGCTGAGCCTTTCGCCGAGGCTCTCATAATCCCGGCGAAGTGCAGTGAGCCGGCTTTCGTTCTCGGCCTCGACGGTCGCCTGGCTGATCATGGTGGTCGTCATGAAACTCTCCTCGATCAGCGGGTGAAGGACTGGGCGTTGCCCGCGTCGACATTGATGATGTTGCCGGTCGATTTCGCCGACATGTCGGAGGCGAGGAAATAGATCGCCTCGGCGATATCCTCGGGGAAGACGCTGAGCTTCAGCATCGAGCGCTCGCGATAATGCGCCTCGAGGTCGTCCACATCCATCTTGTAGGCGGCGGCGCGCTGTTCCTTCCACTCGCCAGTCCAGATCTTCGAGCCGCGCAACACCGCGTCGGGGTTCACGACGTTGACGCGGATCTGCGCGCCAGCCCCTTCGAGCGCCAGGCAGCGGGCGAGGTGGATTTCGGCCGCCTTGGCGGTGCAATAGGCAGATGCGCCGGGGGAGGCGGCAAGACCGTTCTTGGAGGCGACGAAGACGACGTTGCCGCCGGCCTTCTGCTGGCGGAAGATGCGGAAGGCTTCACGCGAGACGAGGAAGTAGCCGGTCGTCAGGATGTCGATGTTCTTGGTCCAGAGCGCCAGCGTCGTGTCTTCGATGGCGGCTGACGAGGCGAGGCCGGCATTGGAGACCAGGATATCGAGGCCGCCGAAGGCGAGCAGAGCGTCGGCAAAACCGCCCTCGACCGCAGCTTCGCTGGTGACGTTCATGCTGACGGAGCGGACGAAATCCTTGCCGTAGCGCTTGGACAGTTCGCCTTCGGCCGCCGCAAGCGCGGTCTCATCGATATCGGCGAGCACGACGCAGGCGCCTTCCTGCATCAGCCGGTTGGCCGTCGCCTTGCCGATACCGCCGGCGCCGCCGGTAACGAGCGCGATGCGGCCGGCGAGGCTCTTCGGCTTCGGCATGCGCTGCAGCTTTGCTTCCTCCAGCAGCCAGTATTCGATGTCGAAGGCTTCCTGTTCCGGCAGGCCGACATAGGTGGAAACGCCGGAGGCGCCGCGCATGACGTTGATGGCGTTGACGTAGAACTCGCCGGAGATGCGGGCGGTCGCCTTGTCCTTGGCAAAGGTGATCATACCGACGCCGGGCACGAGATAGACGACCGCGTTCGGGTCGCGCATGGCGGGGCTGTCTTCGTGCTTGCAGCGCTCGTAGTAGGCCGCATAGTCGGCGCGATAGGCGGCGATCGCTTCGGGCAGCGCTGCCAGCGTCTTGTCGACATCGGGACTGGCCGGATCGAAATCGACCACCAGCGGCCGGATCTTGGTGCGCAGGAAATGGTCGGGGCAGCTGGTGCCAAGAGCGGCCAGCGGCTTCAGATCCTTCGACGTGACGAAATCGAGCACGGCCTGGCTGTCGTCGAAATGGCCGACCTTCTTCTCGTCGGCGCTGATCAGCCCGCGGATGACCGGCATCAGCTTGCGGGCGACGTCGGCGCGGGCGGCCGCGTCGAGCGCCGGCTTCGCCGCGCCGCCAAAAGCAGGCTTGGTGTTCTCGGCCTCGAACCAGGCGATCGCCTTGTTGATGATCTCGACCGTCGTCTCGTAGGCTTCTTTCGCCGTGTCGCCCCAGGTGAAGAGGCCATGGCTTTCAAGCACCACACCGCGTGCGCGCGGGTTTTCCAGGCAGAACTTTTCCAGCCACAGGCCGAGCTCGTAGCCCGGGCGCTTCCACGGCAGCCAGCCGATGTCGTCGCCGAAGATCTTTGCCGTCAGCTCGCGGCTGTTCTTGGCCGCGGCAATCGCGATGATTGCGTCGGGATGCATGTGGTCGACATGCTTCTTCGGCACGTAGGCATGCAGCGGCGTGTCGATCGAGGCGGCGCGTGGATTGAGGTTGAAAGTGCAGTGCGGCAGGTAGCCGACCATCTCGTCTTCGAACGCGACACCGCGATAAATCGACTTCAGCGCGTTGAGCTTGTCCATATAGAGAGTGGCAAAACCGTCGAGCTTGATCGTTCCGACGTCGCCGCCCGAACCCTTGACCCAGAGCACCTCGACCGTGCCGCCCCCAAGCGGATCCTTCTCCATCACCTTGGCCGAGGTGTTACCGCCGCCGTAGTTGGTGATGCGCTTGTCGGAGCCGAGCAGGTTGGAGCGATAGAGCAGGCGCTCGGATTCGCTCATGCCGGCAGCCTTTGCCTCGTCCCAAAGGTTTGCAAGTCGCGCACCCTGCTGCTTGTCGAGCATCTCGAATTTCCTCCCGGTCTGATATCGCGCGGCTTGGCGACCGCGCAGAGATGTGGTTGGCATCAGATCACAGGACTTGAGCGTTAAAGTCAATCAAAAACGATCAAGTTCGCGCATATTGCGCTGCACAATGAAAAAATATGATTGTTTGTGATTGACAATGGTCGATCGTGATGGAAGCATGAACGCCATCGGAGGAACGCATGCACGAGAAAGAAAGACACCGGATCATTCAGTCGGCGGTTCAGGAAAAACCCGTCGTCACCGTCCAGGAGCTGGTCGATCTGACCGACAGTTCCGAGGCGACGATCCGGCGCGATATTGCAGCCCTCCACGTGCAGAAGAAGCTGCGACGGGTGCGCGGCGGCGCCGAGGCGATCAATCCGCCACAATTCGTCGGCCTTGCCGGTCGTCCGTTCAAGGTCAACGAGGGCCTGCACGCCCGCGAAAAGCAGGCGATCGCCAAGGAGGCGGTGGCGCTCTGCGAGGATGGCGAGCCGATCATCATCAATGGCGGCACCACGACCTTTCAGATGGTGCATTTCCTCAGCAATCGGCGAATGCAGGTTTTCACCAATTCCTTCCCGATCGCCGAGCATCTTTTGAAGCATTCGAAGAACACGGTGATGCTGTCGGGCGGCACGATCTACCGCGAGCAGAACATCATCCTCAGCCCCTTCGACAATGACGTGACGCGCAATTTCTATGCGCGCCGCATGTTCATGGGGGCACAGGGCTTAGGCCCGCTCGGCCTGATGGAGGCGGATCCGCTGTTGATCCAGGCGGAGCAGAAACTGATCGACCAGGCCGACGAACTCGTCGTGCTGGTGGACTCCTCGAAGTTTCACAAGCGGTCGAGCCTCATCCTTTGCGGGCTGAAGCGGATCGCCACTGTCATTACGGATTCGGGCATCGAGGACAGGCATGCCTCGATGCTTGAAAATGCCGGTGTGCGGCTGGTCGTTGCCAGCTCGAGAGCCGGCACAGATGCGGAGAACATGTCCTCGTCCGCCTGAGGGGTGGGCGAGGAGAGGGGAAGGTGACGCTCACGGCCGGAGGGGCCGGGGCATCGCCAATGGAGGAAATCGCGCCGGTGACGCTTGTCGCGTGCCGGTCATTGGGAGGAAATGAGCATGAAAATCCTGAAGTCACTGATGGTCACGGCCGCCGTTTCGCTGGCGCTGATGGCCAATGCCGCGCATGCGGAAAACAAGAAGATCGCGCTCGTGGTCAAGGCGCTCGGCATCGGCTTCTTCGAAGCCGCCAACAAGGGCGCGCAGGAAGCCGCCAAGGAGCTGGGCGACGTCGAGGTGATCTATACCGGCCCGACGACGACGACCGCCGAAGGCCAGATCGAGGTGATCAACTCGTTGATCGCCCAGAAGGTTGACGCCATCGCCGTTTCCGCCAACGACACCGACGCCCTCGTTCCGGCGCTGAAGAAGGCGATGGATCGCGGCATCAAGGTCATCTCCTGGGACTCAGGCGTCGCCAAGGATGGCCGCCTGATGCACCTGAACCCGTCGTCGAGCCCGCTGATCGGCAACATGATCATCAAGCTCGCCGCCGACAACCTGCCTGAGGGCGGCGATGTCGCGGTGCTTTCAGCAACGGCGACCTCGACCAACCAGAACACCTGGATCGCCGAGATGAAGAAGGTCCAGGGCAACTACAAGGGCATCAATGTCGTCGCGACCGTTTATGGTGACGACCTCGCCGACAAGTCCTATCGCGAAACGCAGGGCCTTATTCAGTCCTATCCGAACCTGAAGGCGATCATCGCGCCGACCTCGGTCGGTATCGTTGCCGCCGCCCAGGCCGTCACCGACGCCGGCAAGATCGGCCAGATCAACGTCACCGGTCTCGGCCTTCCCTCGGAAATGGCCGGCCACGTGAAGTCGGGCGCCTCCAAGTCTTTCGCGATCTGGAACCCGATCGACCTCGGCTACTCCGCAACGATGGTCGCCTACGACCTGATCAACGGTGCCGAAGCCAAGCCGGGTGCTGAACTGAAGATGGGCCGCATGGGTGCCGTCAAGCTCGACGACAACAACGAAGGCGCGATGGCCGACCCGTTCGTCTACGATGCCAAGAATGTCGAGGAATTCGCCAAGATCTTCTGATCCGGCGAAAGCCCCTCATCCGCCTGCCGGTCCCTTCTCCCCGCTTGCAGGGAGAAGGGACAAGCGGCAACGGTTTGCCCCCCTTCCCGACGAGGAGGGAAGAGAGCGGCATGCCCGAGCCTTCTCACCGCATGCGGGGAGAAGGTTAGGGTGAGGGGCAACCCGCGCGGGCGGATACGAGGGCATACGAGGCCCGAACGACTTCGCGTTATCGAAACGACTGAATGGTGGACTGTCTCTTGCTGCAGGATACGCTCACATCGCGGATGAAGCCCGCCATTGCGCTCGAAGGGATCTCGAAGTCCTTTCCCGGGGTGAAGGCGCTCTCTGATGTTTCGCTGGCGCTCTATCCGGGGTCGGTGACCGCGCTGATCGGCGAAAACGGCGCCGGGAAATCGACGCTGGTGAAGATCCTGACCGGCATCTACCAACCGGACGAGGGCACGATCTCCGTCGGTGATCAGGAGGTTCATTTCCCGACGGCGCTGGCGGCCGCACGCGCCGGCGTCACCGCGATCCATCAGGAAACCGTGCTCTTCGATGAGCTCTCGGTCGCGGAGAACATTTTCCTCGGCCACGCCCCGCGCAATCGCTTCGGGCTGATCGACTGGAAGAAGCTCAATGCCGATGCGCGTGCCTTGCTTTCGCGCGCCGGTGCCGATCTCGATCCGACCATCCGCCTGCGCGATCTCGGTATCGCCAAGAAACATCTGGTCGCGATCGCCCGCGCGCTGTCGATCGATGCGCAGGTGGTGATCATGGACGAGCCCACGGCCGCCTTGTCGCACAAGGAAATCCACGAACTCTATGCCCTCGTCGAACGGCTGAAGGCAGACGGCAAGGCGATCCTGTTCATCAGCCACAAGTTCGATGAAATCTTCCGCATCGCCGACCGCTACACGGTGTTTCGCGACGGAACGATGGTCGACGAAGGGCTGATCGCCGATGTCAGCCAGGACGAACTGGTGCGCCTCATGGTTGGCCGCGCTGTCGGTTCGGTTTACCCGAAGAAGGATGTGGCGATCGGCGAACCGGTGCTCACGGTCTCCGGCTACCGCCACCCGACCGAGTTCGAGGACATCAACTTCGAGCTTCGCCGCGGCGAGATCCTTGGCTTCTACGGCCTGGTCGGCGCCGGCCGTTCCGAGTTCATGCAGTCGCTGATCGGCGTCACCCGGCCATCGGCCGGTGCCGTCCGGCTCGATGGCGAGGTGCTGGTGATCCGCAGCCCGTCCGAAGCGATCCGGGCTGGCATCGTCTATGTGCCCGAAGAGCGCGGCCGCCAGGGTGCGATCATCGGCCTGCCGATCTTTCAGAACGTCACGCTGCCGTCGTTGTCGCGCACCTCGCGCTCGGGCTTCCTGAAGCTTGCCAACGAGTTCGCGCTCGCCCGCGAATACACCACGCGCCTCGACCTGCGCGCCGCCTCGCTCGATCAGGATGTCGGTACGCTTTCGGGCGGCAACCAGCAGAAGGTCGTTATCGCCAAGTGGCTGGCGACGAAGCCGAAGGTGATCATTCTCGACGAGCCGACCAAAGGCATCGACATCGGCTCCAAGGCCGCCGTGCACGCCTTCATGAGCGAGTTGGCGGCACAGGGCCTGAGCGTCATCATGGTCTCCTCGGAAATCCCGGAGATCATGGGCATGTCCGACCGCGTCATCGTGATGCGCGAGGGGCGGATCGCCGGGCGCTTCGAGCGCGCCGAACTGACGGCGGAAAAGCTGGTGCGTGCCGCAGCCGGCATTCAGGAGGCCGCGTGATGGCAAACATCCTCAGGAATCGCGAACTGCTGCTGGTCGGCGCGATCGCCGTGCTGCTGGCGCTGATCACCTGGCGTTTCCCGCCCTTCGTCGCGCCCGCGAACCTCGGGCGCGTCTACAACGACACGTCGATCCTGATCATTCTGGCGCTTGGCCAGATGGCGGTGATCCTGACGCGCTGCATCGATCTTTCGATGGCCGCCAACCTCGCGCTCTCGGGCATGGTGGCGGCGATGCTGAACGCCGCCTTTCCGGGCCTGCCGATCCCGCTGATCATCCTTGCGGCAGTTGCGCTCGGCACTTTGCTCGGCATGATCAACGGCGCGCTCGTCTGGAAGCTTGACATTCCGCCGATCGTCGTAACCCTCGGCACGCTCACCATCTATCGCGGCCTGATCTTTCTCTTGAGCGGCGGCAAGTGGATCAATGCCCACCAGATGAGCGACGCCTTCAAGGCATTGCCGCGCGACGAGCTCTTTGGTTTCCCGGTTCTCTCCTGGCTCTCGCTGGTGATGATCGCGCTCGTTTTCCTGCTGATGAGCCGCACGGCGCTCGGACGCGCCTTTTATGCGGTCGGCGGCAATCCGCACGCGGCGGTCTATACCGGCATCGATGTCGGCCGCACCCGCTTCTCGGCCTATTGCCTATCCGGCGCGCTTGCCGGGCTCTCGGGTTATCTTTGGGTGTCGCGTTATGCCGTCGCCTATGTCGACATCGCCGCAGGCTTCGAACTCGACATCATCGCAGCCTGCGTCATCGGCGGCATATCGATCGCCGGCGGCATCGGCACGGTAGCAGGCGCGGTGCTCGGTGCGCTGTTCCTTGGCGTGATCAAGAACGCCTTGCCGGTCATCAATATCTCGCCCTTCGCCCAATTGGCGATTTCGGGCATGGTCATCATTGTCGCTGTTGCCGTCAACGCTCGCGCCGAGCGGCGCAAGGGCCGCGTCATCTTGAGAAAGGCGGAGGCTGTCTGATGGCCGAGACCCACCTTACCCCACGACATATCCCCGATCGGCTGGAAGGCCGCGGCGCGCGCCTGCTGAAGAGCTGGGAAAGCCTGCTGCTTGTCGTCGCCTGCCTCATCTTTCTCGGCAACTCGCTGGCCTCGCCCTACTTCCTCGACCCGTGGAACCTCTCGGACGCGACCTTCAACTTCACCGAAAAGGCGATGATTGCCTTCGCCATGGCGCTGGTGATCATTTCCGGCGAGATCGATCTGTCGGTGGCCTCGATCATCGCGCTCGCCTCGACGGCGATGGGCTATGCCGTGCAACTTGGCTTCGACACGCCGGCGCTGGTGGTGATCGGTCTCTCTGTCGGGCTTCTTTGCGGTGCGATCAACGGCCTCTTGATCACCGGTCTCGGGTTGCCCTCGATCGTGGTGACCATCGGCACCATGAGCCTCTTCCGCGGTCTCTCCTTCATCATCCTCGGCGACCAGGCTTTCACCGGTTATCCCGACAGCTTCTCGTGGTTCGGCCAAGGCTATGTCTGGTGGGTGTTCTCCTTCGAGTTCACGCTCTTCGTTTCCCTCGCGGTCGTCTACGGCGTCGTCTTGCACAAGACCAATTTCGGCCGCGCGGTCTATGCCATCGGCAACAATCAGACGGCGGCGCTCTTCTCCGGCATCCGCGTTGCGCGCATCAAATTCATCCTCTTCCTCCTGACCGGGTTGATGGCCGGGCTTGCCTCGATCTGCCTGACCTCGCGCCTCGGCTCGACGCGCCCGTCGATCGCGCTCGGCTGGGAGCTGGAGGTGGTAACGATGGTGGTACTCGGCGGCGTCAACATTCTCGGTGGCTCCGGCACCATCCCGGGCGTCGTGCTGGCCGCCCTGATCATGGGTATGGTGACCTTCGGTTTCGGCCTGCTCAACGTGCCGGGCATCGTCATGTCGATCTTCATCGGCCTGCTGCTGATCTCGGTGATCGCGCTCCCCATTCTCTGGCGGCGCGCCCGTCAGCGTCTCGCACATTGAGGATCCGATGGAAAAATACGCGTTCCGCATGCGCCTGAACCCAGGCATGGCCGCCGAATACAGGGCGCGGCACGATGCCATCTGGCCGGAACTGGCCACCCTGCTGAAGGAGGCCGGCGTCTCCGACTACTCCATCCATCTGGACGAGGAGACCAGTCTGCTTTTCGGTGTGCTCTGGCGGACTGACGATCACCGCATGGCCGACCTGCCGTCCTATCCCATCATGCAGAAATGGTGGGCCTATATGGCCGATATCATGGAAACCCATGGCGATAACGAACCGGTGGCGGTGCCGCTGACGACCGTTTTCCATTTGGACTGATAAGATGCGGGTTGTTGGCGTTATCGATATCGGCAAGACCAATGCCAAGGTCGCAGCCGTTGATCTCGACCGTTTCGAGGAGATCGCTGTCCGCAAGACGGCGAATGCGGTGCTGACTGATGGTCCTTATCCGCATTTCGATGTCGAGCGTCTCTGGGCCTTCCTGCTCGAAAGCCTCGCGTCACTCCATGCCGAACACGTCTTCGAGGCGATCTCGATCACCACCCACGGCGCGACCGCCGTCGTGCTCGACGCATCAGGCAACCTGGCGCTTCCGGTGTTGGACTATGAGCACGCCGGTCCCGACAGCCTCGCCGCCGAGTATGATAATGTCAGGCCGCCCTTTTCCGAGACCGGCTCCGCGCGCCTGCCGATGGGCCTCAATGTCGGCGCCCAGCTCTATTGGCAGCAGAAGACCTTTCCCGACGACTTCGCCAGGGTCGCCTCGGTCCTCACCTATGCGCAATATTGGACCTATCGACTGACAGGTACGCTCTGTAACGAACTGACCTCGCTCGGCTGCCACACGGATCTCTGGAACCCACGGGCAGGGACATTCTCGTCTCTTGTCGAAAGCCAGGGCTGGACGCCCCTCTTCGCACCGGTGTTGAAGGCGAGCGATATTGCCGGAACGCTACTGCCAGAGCTTTGTTCGGCAACGGGCATTGCATCAGGCACCCCCGTCTATTGCGGCATTCACGATTCCAACGCCTCGCTGCTGCCGCATCTCCTGACACGTACCTCGCCCTTCTCGGTGATCTCAACCGGCACCTGGGTGGTGATGCTTGCGGTCGGTGCCGAGGCGAAGGTGCTCGATGAACACCGCGACACGCTGATCAACGTCAACGCGCTTGGCGATCCCGTACCCTCCGCCCGCTTCATGGGCGGCCGCGCCTTCCAGCTTCTGTTGGGGGAGGGGGCGCCCCCTGTGTCGCCGCGAACGGAAGAGGCCGTGGCCGGGGCCGGCCACATGCTGCTGCCGTCCATTCCCGAGGGATCCGGTCCCTTTCCGGCCGCAAAAGCGATCTGGACGACGGACGAACGGGAGCTTGGCCCCGCCGAACGCTTTGTCGTCGTCTCGTTCCATCTGGCGCTGATGACAGCCACCTGTCTCGACCTGATCGGCGCGCGCGGCGATATCGTCGTCGAAGGGCCCTTTGCTTCCAACAGGACCTATCTGCGCATGCTCGCCGCAGCGACGGGCCGGCCGGTCTTTGCCGATCCCCATAATATCACGGGTACGAGCCTCGGTGCTGCGTGTCTGGTTAAGGGATCCGCGGTCAGGACCGGGGTCGAGCCGCTTGCGGGCGAGATCGCGGAGAGCCTCGCCGCCTATGCGCAGGCATGGCAAAAGGCGACGCAGGACCATGTGTACAAAGAAAAGCGGCCGTAGAACATCCGCCCCCGGCCGCAGAGATGCCTGGTTGTGTCAGTAAGAGACGGGCTAAAGCCCGATCAAAACACAGAGCTGCGCTTTGCCGACCGGTTGTGCTCGATGTTGAGCACGATCGATACTGCCATCATTGTCAGGATTGCTGTGAGTGCGGCGCCAATGCCAAGAACAATCATTGTTCGTTTCCTGTAAGCGCATCGTCATGATGTCGCTTTGCGTGATGCGAAGGTTTCTTCGCGCATGCAGCGCCCACTTCACTTTCGCTTCGATACGCGAGCGCAAGTCGAAGTACAATTCTAAACTCTTGTGATTGAGAACCTGTTGGTTTCAGGCGTGTTTATTACAGTTTTGTTGCAGCGCAAAAACGGCGCGTGAAAACACCCTGTGAATTTTAGTGATTCCGATTAGAGGCGAGGGACCGTTAACCTTCAAGCAAGGAATTAACCATAAACATGGTCCCACACGTCGGAATGGGATAATTCACAAGTCTCCTCAAGGCATGATGCCGCCCCGCCGTACCGGTTCCGGTCCGGTATCCATTCTTCACCGAATTTACTTGCGGGATGAACGACAGCAGACGCTTTTCGGCGGAGGCTGATCTCATCGATGTGGCGTGCACGTCCGGTGGACCGTGGCTCTCCCTGATGCTCCCCAGGCAAGTTCCGAACGTGCAGCACCGGGGATCAGCGTTGAGGCAGGAAGCATCGTCAGAACAGGCAAAAAAGGGCCAGGCAGGCAGCCTGCTGGAGCGCCTGCGCTTTGCCGGGCTCGACGACGAGAGCTGCAACCGCGTCCGCGATCACAGGCAAAAGCTTTCTCCCCGGATTGATCAGGCGCTTCGCGACCTCTTCCAGCGCCTCCAGACCTATCCGGACGCCGCCCGCCATTTCGACAGCGACCGCCAGATCGACCGCCTTCAGGATCTTCAGTCGTCGCACTGGAACGTGCTGACCGACGCACGCTTTGACGGGCTTTATGCCGAGCGCATCAAGGTGCTCGCAGACACCGCAAGCCGCATGGGCCTCGACCCGCGCTGGCAGATGGCAAGCCATGCCGTCGTGCTCGAACATCTCATCGTCGGACTGATCGAAGACGCCTGGCCGCGATCCTTCCTGCCGATGGGCAAGGCGCGCCGCCGCGAACTTTGCGAGCTCGTCGCCGCTCTGGTGCGCACGACCTTCGTCGACAGCGAGATCGGCGTTTCGCTCCGCTTCAACGCCCTCCGCCAACAGCACCAGCGGCAGCTCGCCGAGCAGCGCAGCGCCGACGAGCTGGAGGTCAAGGCACTCTTCGGCGACTTTGCCGAAGGCGTGAGTCAGGGTGATCTCGGCGCGCGGTTGCCGGAAACGGCGGTCGAAGCCTATCAGCCGATCGTGGCGAGCCTGAACGCGGCACTCGAACAGATCCAGCAAAGTCTTCAGGCCTCCGATCAGCGCAGCCAGGCTGCCGGGGTACTGGTCGACCGCATGCGCGACGGCGCGACAGCCTTCACGGACAAGGCGAGCGCTGAAGCCGACGCGCTTTCCGGGCAGCTTGTCGTGCTCTCCGACATGGCCGGACGCATGGCGACCGGTTCGGGCCGGATCAGCGCCACGGAAACGAAGGCCAACGAGACCCGCATTGCCGTCGAGCGCAGCGGCGAGATCGCCGGCCAGGCGATTTCCGCCATGGCCGACATCGAGGCGTCGGCCGAAAAGATCGGCCAGATCATCGGCGTCATCGACGAGATCGCCTTCCAGACCAATCTTTTGGCGCTAAACGCCGGCATCGAAGCGGCGCGCGCCGGCGACAGCGGTCGCGGTTTTGCCGTCGTCGCTCAGGAAGTGCGTGCGCTGGCACAGCGCTCCGGCGAAGCGGCGCGCGAAATCAAGCAGCTCGTTTCCGGCACCAAGGCGCAGGTCGAGACCGGCGTCGAGATTGTCGGCCGCACCCAGGACGCGATCAGCAGCATCGTCGAGCAGGTCACGTCGATCAATTCCGCCGTCTCCGGCATCGCCCGCGAGGCGGAGCAGCAGGTCGGCGACCTCCGCGGCGTCGCGACCGAGATCGGCACGATCTCCAGGGGTGTCGAGGCAAGTGCCGCGCTGGCCGGCGAAACCGTCCGTTCGTCGGACGATCTTCATACGGTCATCGTCGAGCTCGGCGAGACCATCCGCCAGTTCCGCCTGGAGCGTCGCCATCCGGCCGCATCGGCGCGTGCCGGCCGCGAGCCCTTCCGTCACACATCCGCCGTCGTTGCCGAAGAGTCGGCCGCACCGTTGTTTGACGACGGGCTGCAGCGGCAGCTCGCCGGTTGGCAGCGCTGATATCAAGGGCAGTAGAGAGTTAGCAGTCGAGGAAGACAGGAATGGCCAGCAAGAAGACCGCCCAGAAGAAGCTTAGCCTCGCTCCGGTTTTGGACCTGAATGAGGCAACGGCACTGCACGAGAAGCTGCTCGCGCTCAAGGGCAGCGATATCGTGATCGACGCTTCCGCGGTCGAGCGGGTCGGGACGCTTTGTGTCCAGGTGCTGATGGCCGGCGCCAAGACCTGGGAAGAGGAACATTTGTCTTTCACCTTCAGCAAGGTGTCGGACGCTTTCGAGAAAACGACACAGCTCATCGGGGTCGAGATCGACCACCTGATGGCAAAGGAGATTTGAGAAAATGAAGAAGCGAGTTCTGACGGTCGACGACTCCCGGACGATCCGAAACATGCTGCTGGTCACGCTGAACAATGCCGGTTTCGAAACGATTCAGGCCGAGGACGGCGTCGAGGGTCTTGAGGTCCTGGAAGAAGCCAATCCGGACGTGATCGTCACCGACATCAACATGCCGCGTCTTGACGGCTTCGGCTTCATCGAAGGCGTGCGCAAGAACGATCGCTACCGCGCCATTCCGATCCTGGTACTGACCACCGAAAGCGACGCGGAGAAGAAGAACCGCGCGCGTCAGGCGGGTGCAACCGGCTGGATCGTCAAGCCGTTCGACCCGACCAAACTCATCGATGCAATCGAGCGCGTAACGGCCTGAAGTCCGGGGATAGCCTCCAATGGATATGAACGAAATCAAAGAGATCTTCTTCCAGGAATGCGAGGAACAACTCGCCGAACTGGAATCGGGTCTGCTGAAGCTCAATGATGGCGACCGCGACCCGGAAACGGTCAATGCCGTTTTCCGTGCGGTGCACTCCATCAAGGGTGGCGCCGGCGCCTTCGGGCTGGACGACCTCGTCTCCTTCGCGCACGTGTTCGAGACGACCCTTGATTGCGTTCGTTCCAATAGGCTCGATCCCGGACCGGAAGTTCTGAAGGTGATGCTGAAGTCGGCCGACGTACTCGCCGACCTCACCAACGCTGCGCGCGATGGCGGCAGCGTCGACGAGGCGCGCAGCCGCCAGCTGATCAAGGAACTCGAGGCGCTCGCAAACGGCGAAGTTCCACAGGCGTCGGCAGCGCCGGCCGAACCGGTTGCCAAGCCCGTCGCTGCCGTGGCTCCGCCGCCGGTCAACGACGAAGGCTTCCAGCCGGTCGCCTTCTCCTTCGATGACTTCGACGCGGCTGAAGAGCCGCCGCTGATGGAAATGCCCACATATGAGATCGTCTTCAAGCCGAAGTCCGATCTCTACGCCAAGGGCAACGAGGCAACGCTGCTTCTGCGCGACCTCTCGCGCCTTGGCGAGATGAGCATCCATTGCGACATGGGCGCACTGCCGACGCTCGATCGGCTGAGCCCGGAGAGCGCCTATTTCTTCTGGAAGATCTCGCTCAAGACCGACAAGGGCGAGGACGCGATCCGCACGGTTTTCGAATTCGCCGAGTGGGATTGCGACCTGGAAATTTCGCTGGTCGAAGACGAGGCGACGCAGTCGGGCGAAGAGCTGCCGATGCAGCCCGTTCCCTTCGACCTGTCGATCCTTGACGACGAACCGGCGGTATCGGTCGGTGTCGTCGAGGAAGAAGAACAGCTTGCCTCCCAACAGCAGGATCGCGACGCCGCGGTTTCAGCCGCCGGCACGGCCAGCAACGTGCTGCAGATGGCGAAGTCCGCCGCCCGCGCACCGGCTGAGAAGGCAGCTCCCGCGGCCAGCGCCGCCGCCCAGAGCGCTGCCGCCCAGCAGGCCGCTGCATCGGCTGCAACGCCGACCATTCGCGTCGATCTCGATCGCGTCGACCGCCTGATCAACCTTGTCGGCGAACTCGTGATCAACCAGGCGATGCTCTCGCAGAGCGTCGTCGAGAACGACACCAACGGCACGTCCTCGATCAACATGGGCCTCGAAGAGCTGCAGCAGCTCACCCGCGAGATCCAGGATTCGGTGATGGCGATCCGCGCCCAGCCGGTGAAGCCTGTCTTCCAGCGTATGTCGCGTATCGTTCGCGAAATCGCCGACATGACCGGCAAGTCGGTCCGCCTGATCACCGAAGGCGAGAACACCGAAGTCGACAAGACGGTCATCGACAAGCTCGCCGAGCCGCTGACCCACATGATCCGCAACGCGGTCGACCACGGCCTCGAAACGCCGGAGAAGCGCCTTGCCGCCGGCAAGAGCGCCGAGGGCACGGTGCGCCTGACGGCAAAGCACCGTTCCGGCCGCATCGTCATCGAGCTTGCCGACGACGGTGCCGGCATCAACCGTGAGAAGGTGCGCCAGAAGGCGATCGACAACGACCTGATCGCCGCCGACGCCAACCTCTCGGACGAAGAGATCGACAACCTGATCTTCCACGCCGGCTTCTCGACGGCCGACAAGATCTCCGACATCTCCGGCCGCGGTGTCGGCATGGACGTGGTCAAGCGCTCGATCCAGGCGCTCGGCGGTCGCATCAACATCTCCTCGAAGCCGGGCCACGGTTCGGTCTTCACCATGAGCCTGCCGTTGACGCTCGCCGTTCTCGACGGCATGGTGGTCACCGTCGCCAACCAGACGCTCGTCGTGCCGCTAACTGCGATCGTCGAAACGCTGCAGCCGGAAGCCGCAGCGATCCATTCCTTCGGCTCCAACCAGCGGCTGATCTCGATCCGCAACTCCTTCTGCCCGCTCGTCGACGTCGGCCGGATCCTGAATTTCCGTGCCATCCAGGCGAACCCGGTCGAAGGCGTCGCCCTGCTCGTCGAGTCGGAAGGTGGCGGCCAGCGCGCCCTGATGGTCGATGCGATCCAGGGCCAGCGCCAGGTGGTGATCAAGAGCCTCGAGGCCAACTACACCCACGTGCCGGGCATCGCCGCGGCGACCATTCTCGGCGACGGCCGCGTGGCGCTCATCCTCGATGTCGACGCGATCGTCGCCGCCTCGCGCGGGCATTCGCTTAAACCTGAAATGTCACTGGCTGCAGTCGGATAATGACAATGACCTATGCCGCAAAAAATCTGACCACGGACGGACGGGAGCTGATCGCTTTCCGCGTCGGCGATCAGGAATTCTGCGTAAACATCATGCAGGTGCGCGAGATCCGTGGCTGGACGCCTGCGACATCCATGCCGCATGCGCCATCCTATGTGCTCGGTGTCATCAACCTTCGCGGTGCGGTGTTGCCGATCGTCGATCTCTCGGCCCGGCTCGGCATGACACCGGCCGACCCGACCGTGCGTCACGTCATCATCGTCGCGCAGGTCAAGAGCCAGGTCGTCGGCCTTCTGGTCGACGCCGTCTCCGACATCCTGACGATTACAGACGACAAGATCCAGCCGACGCCGGATGTCATCTCGTCGGAGTTCGAAAAGAGCTTCGCGCGCGGTGTGCTTGCGATCGAAGGCCGGATGATCTGTCTCATTGAACTCGAAGCGATCTTCCCGCAGGAAGAAAGGGAAGCCGCATGAGAAGTCAGCCCATCGCTGAACAGAAACTGTCGCCGGACGAGTGCCTGGCGAGCGGCGAGTATCCGTTGACCCGCCGCGATCTTACCGAGATCGCTGCGATGATCTATGCGGATGCCGGCATCTATCTCAACGAGACCAAGGCGTCGCTTGTTTATTCGCGGCTGTCGAAGCATATCCGCAATCTCGGGCTCAAGGGCTTCCGCGAATATTGCCAGCTGGTCGCTTCGCCCGCCGGTGCGGCTGCGCGGCGCGACATGCTTTCGCATCTGACCACCAACTTCACGCGGTTCTTCCGCGAGAACCATCACTTCGAGCACCTGAAGACCGACGTGCTGCCGGAGCTCATCGCGCGCGCTAAGGCCGGCGGCCGGGTGCGCATCTGGTCGGCCGCCTGCTCGGACGGCCAGGAGCCCTATTCGATTGCGCTGACGGTTCTGTCGCTGCTGCCGAATGCGGCCGACTACGACTTCCGGATCCTGGCAACCGACATCGACCCGAAGATCCTGGCGCTCGCCCGCGCCGGTGCCTACGACGCAACCGCGCTCGAAACCGTCAATCCGGCCATGCGCAAGCAATATTTCTCCGAGGTCAACAGCGGCGGCCGCTTCAAGTGGCAGGTCGACGATCGGGTCAAGCGGCTGATCACCTTCAACGAACTGAACCTGATGGCGCAATGGCCGTTCAAGGGGCCGTTCGACGTTATCTTCTGCCGCAACGTCGTCATCTATTTCGACGAGCCGACGCAGATGAAGATCTGGTCGCGCTTCGCCGGCATGCTGAACACCGACGGTCACCTTTATATCGGCCATTCCGAACGGGTGTCCGGTGACGCGAAGGCGCACTTCGACAACATCGGCATCACCACCTACCGCCACACCGGCAAATTTCATGGAGGACGGGCATGACCACTCCCGCTCGCGTTCTCGTCGTTGACGACTCCGCCACAATGCGTGGCCTGATTACAGCCGTGCTCAACGCGGATCCAGACGTGACCGTCGTCGGCCAGGCGGCCGACGCCATGGAAGCGCGCCAGGCGATCAAGCAACTCGATCCCGATGTCGTCACCCTCGACATCGAAATGCCGAACATGAACGGCCTCGAATTCCTCGACAAGATCATGCGGCTTCGGCCAATGCCGGTCATCATGGTCTCGACGCTTACCCACAAGGGCGCTGAAGCCACGATCGCAGCACTCGAGATCGGCGCCTTCGATTGTGTCGGCAAGCCGCATCCGGGCGATCCCCATCCCTTTGCCGGTCTCGTCGACAAGGTAAAGGCGGCCGCCCGCTCGCAGCGCAAGTTCATCATCACCGGCAATAAGGTCGCGGCGCCGGCTCCGGCCAATGCGAATACGGCGTCCGAGTACCGGGCCGGCCGCAAGATCATCGCCATCGGCGCCTCGACAGGCGGCGTTGAAGCCCTGATCACGGTGCTGCAGAAGTTCCCGGCCAATTGCCCGCCGACGGTCATCACGCAGCACATGCCGCACACCTTCACCAAGAGCTTCGCCGAGCGGCTGAACCGTCTCTGCGCGCCGGCGGTGCAGGAGGCGACGGACGGCGCACGGCTCGAAATCGGCAAGGTCTACCTGGCGCCCGGTGGCGAGCGCCATCTGCAGGTCGCCAACCCGACGGCACCCTGCTGTCGCCTGGTGGACCGCGACCCGGTCAACGGGCATCGGCCTTCGGTCGACGTGCTGTTCGATTCAGTCGCCGAGCTTGCCGGACGCAATGCAATCGGTGTCATTCTGACCGGCATGGGGCGCGACGGCGCCTCCGGTCTCCTGAAAATGCGGCATGCCGGAGCAAAGACCTTCGGCCAGAACGAAAAGACATGTGTCGTCTACGGCATGCCGAGAGTCGCCTATGAATTGGGCGCCGTTGAAACCCAGCTCCCCCTCGGATCCATCGGGGAGGAGGTCCTGAAAGCAGCGGCGCTCCGCAAGGAAGGAAGCGAATAATGTCCATCGCCGAAAAAATCAAAGTTCTGATCGTCGACGATCAGGTGACGAGCCGCCTGCTCCTGGGTGACGCCCTGCAGCAGCTCGGCTTCAAGCAGATCACCGCCGCCGGTGACGGGGAGCAGGGCATGAAGATCATGGCTCAAAACCCGCACCACCTCGTGATCTCTGACTTCAACATGCCGAAGATGGACGGGCTCGGCCTGCTGCAGGCTGTCCGTTCGAACCCGGCGACCAAGAAGGCGGCCTTCATCATCCTGACGGCCCAGGGCGACCGTGCCCTGGTTCAGAAGGCAGCGGCCCTCGGTGCCAACAACGTTCTGGCCAAGCCCTTCACCATCGAAAAGATGAAGGCTGCGATCGAAGCCGTATTCGGGGCGCTCAAATGAACATGGAAGCCGCCGGCAAGCGCGTGCATGTCATCCAGGGTGAGTACAAGGTCTTCAACGATCCGAACATCGTGCTGTCGACCATTCTCGGTTCCTGTGTGGCAGCCTGCATGCGCGATCCCGTGGCCGGCGTCGGCGGCATGAATCACTTCCTGCTGCCAGGTTCCGCGACGTCGCCCATGTCCGGCGGCGACGCGACCCGCTACGGGGTCCACCTCATGGAATTGCTCATCAACGGTCTCCTGAAACAGGGCGCCCGGCGAGATCGTCTCGAAGCCAAGATCTTCGGCGGCGCCAAGACGATCGCGCGGTTTTCCAATGTCGGCGAACAGAACGCCGCCTTCGCGCGCCAGTTCCTGCTCGACGAGGGCATCCGCATCGTCGGCGAGAGCACCGGCGGCGAGCACGGCCGCAAGCTCGAATACTGGCCGTCGTCTGGCCGCGCCCGGCAATACGCCCTGACCGGCGTCGAGACGCAGCGCACGGTGCAACTGGAGGAACGCCCGATCGTCGCGCCGAAGCCGGCCGAAAGCTCCATCGAATTCTTCTGATGCTGCGAGGCAGACGCCTCGCAGGCCTGAAATACGACTTCTACCGCAGCCCCGAGCCACGTGAGACATACACATGCAGACCGACTACCTGGGCCACATGCCGCACGTGGAAGAAGCGCTCCCCGAAGTGCTGATGCGCATCGTCACCGAATTGCATGACGTCGCCTATCTGATCGAGCGGATCGAGCCGCAACTGGCCGGTGACCACGGCGCCGATGCGCTTGCCAATCCCGACAAGATGATGGTGCTGCAGGGCATCGACCTTGCCGTGCAGAAGACCCGCGGGCTGGCCGAGTTCATCGACACGATTACCGCATCGATCCCGGACGCCTGGATGGTCGACGTCACCACGGCCGTCAATCTGGTAAAGCTTGCCGATATGAAAAAGGCACTTGGCAACGGCATGTTGCGCCACGGCCACTCCCAACCGCTGACGAAGGCGGCCGGTGATTTCGAAGCGTTCTGACGCTCCCAGAGAGCCTCGCAGGACGCGGGTTCAAGAAACATCCATTTAAAATCAATGGCTTGATGTACCGAATTCTGACGCGGACGCGACTTTGTGCGCAGGTTTGGCTTCGTCCGACGGTCCGTTTCGCCCCAGTGGATAAGTTTTGCGGCGGCGCCTCCGCCGCTTCGGTCGGGCGCATCAAGCCAAGTTCGCGCAAGTTTCGTTTCCTACGGTCCGGATCGGGACTGGTGGATTCGCGCGCATTGGAAGTCGATACTCGGCATGTCGATACCCAGAAAACCCGAATGTTGGAACTGCGCAGGGCGCTCGGCCGATGATCGGCCCGTTGACCTTGCGATACTGGGTGCGGAAACAGAATGAGTCTGTTGGATCAACTCTCGACGTTCACGAAGAACCTGAGCAGTCTCGGGCAAGGCAAGCTGATCGCGTTGGCGGCGGCTGGCATTGTCGCGGTCGGCATGGTGCTCGGGGCCGGAATTTACGTCAACAGACCCTCGTTCGAGACGCTCTATGTCGGGCTCGAACGCAGCGATGTCACCCAGATCAGCATCGCGCTGGCCGAGGCCAACATCGACTTCAATGTCGGGGCTGACGGCGCCAGTCTGCAGGTTCCCGTTGGCATGACCAGCAAGGCGCGCCTGCTGCTCGCCGAGCGTGGCCTGCCGAGCAGCGCCAATGCCGGTTATGAACTCTTCGACAATGTCGGCTCGCTCGGCCTCACCTCCTTCATGCAGGAAGTGACCCGCGTGCGTGCCCTCGAAGGCGAAATCGGCCGCACCATCCAGCAGATTTCCGGTATCGCCGCCGCCCGCGTCCACATCGTGATGCCGGAGCGCGGCAGCTTCCGCAAGGCAGACCAGAACCCCACCGCCTCGGTCATGATTCGCGCCAGCGCCACGGTCGGCCGCAGCGCCGCCGCTTCGATCCGTCATCTCGTCGCCTCGTCCGTACCGGGGCTCGACGTCGATGACGTGACCGTGCTCGATTCGACCGGCCAGCTTCTCGCATCGGGCGACGATCCGGCCAACAGCGCCCTCAACCAGTCGCTCGGCGTCGTCCAGAACGTCCAGACCGAGCTTGAGAAGAAGATCGACAACGCGCTCGCTCCGTTCCTCGGCATGGACAACTTCCGTTCGAGCGTCACGGCACGTCTGAACACCGACACGCAGCAGATCCAGGAAACGGTGTTCGATCCGGAATCGCGGGTCGAACGCTCTACCCGCGTGACCAAGGAAGAGCAGAAGTCCAGCCAACAGCAACCGGACAATGCAGCGACGGTGCAGCAGAACATTCCTCAGGCCGCCCCGAAGGGCGGTGCCGGCCCGCAGTCGAGCGACCAGGCCGAGAAGAAGGAAGAGCAGACCAACTACGAGATCAACAGCAAGACGATCGCCACCGTCAAGAACAGCTATACGGTCGAGCGGCTCTCCGTTGCCGTCGTCGTCAACCGCGGCCGCCTGGCAGCGATGGTCGGCGAACCGGCCGATCAGGCCAAGATCGACGCCTATCTCGCTGACATGCAGAAGATCGTCGCTTCGGCTGCCGGCCTCGATACCAACCGCGGCGACGTCGTGACCCTGACCGCCATGGACTTCGTCGAGACGCAGCTGCTCGACCAGGCGGTGGCCGGTCCCGGTGTGATGGAGACGCTCACTCGCAATCTCGGCGGTATCATCAACGCGCTCGCCTTCATCGTCGTCGCCTTCCTGGTGGTCTGGATGGGCATGCGGCCCCTGGCACGCCAGCTCGGTCTCGGTGGCGGTGCCGGTCAGATCCAGGGCGAAGCAGCCGGCCTCGAACTGCCCGACTTCTCTCCGGCCAATGCCGGTGCCGGTGGCGCGCTCATGGACGGCTTCGGCTCGGACTTCGGCTTCGACAGCACCGACGACCTGCTCAGCATGGGCGACGACAGCGGCGGCTTCAACCGCCGCGTCAAGGAAGGGCCGGAACGGCGCCTGGCCCGCATGGTCGAGATCAGCGAAGAGCGCGCGGCGAAGATCCTGCGCAAGTGGGCTCTCGACAAGGCGGCCTGACACTCAGAAAACAGCTTTGGAATTTCTTGCAAATCCCGCCCTCGTGGCGGGATTTTTCTTGTCCCCGCTGCCTGTGATCGCGCTTGCGGTGGATTTCGATGTTGGGAGCAAATATTGCGGGAGTCCGGCCGCCGGTTTTCATCTGGCTTCAAAATTGCTTCAAGTTTCGAAGGGAGCTCGCGTGAGTCCCGGTGGAATCCCGGATGGTAATGTTTTAACGATATCTTAATTTATAGATTCCGCGCGCCCGCATGACGTGCATTGTGCTGTGTCATCTACTATGACGGTTTCGAGCAATACAGAGTTCAATCGAAATATATCTTTGTTATAGCCGAAATTAATTCTATGGCTTTCACAATTTATATATCTGTAAAATGAGCGTTGTCTGAAAATGGGCTGGTGCATTTGAGCAACAGCTATGAAAACAAAGTATAATATCGTGCGAATTCGAAATTCTCTGAACGCGCAGAACCGTCCTTTTTTGGGATGAAATTCCGGTGCTTTCCACTTGCAACGCTGCATCGGATCCCGCCTGAGGCGCGGAAATTGTGGATTTTCAGGAGAAAAATCTCTGCTTTTCAATGTGTTGCGATGCCGCGCCGGTTCTGGCAGTGGCGCAGGGGCGTTGGCAGGGGTGACTGATCACGAATCGCGACATGCCAGCGGCACGAAGTAAATAGCCAGAAGAGGGCGATGTTTTTTTTCTCGCGTCGATGTACATTTTTAGCAGTTGATTCGTGTCCTGATCTGCGACTGGTGGTGATATTCGGCTTCGGCCGGCTGTTGGCGGCGGCAGCGCAAATGCAGTTCCGGGATGTGGATCCGGCACAGGGGCTGAACTCATGGACATTTCGCAAGCAGACATTGCTGTCTGGCCTTTGCCGACGGCACCGACACGCGCACGCGGCGGCGGGTTTTCGCGCGAGCAGCTTTTGCGACGACTGGGCGAAGTCGCCGGGCGCGGTGCTCTCGGAAGCGGCCTTTCGGCGCTGACGGAATATGTCGGCGCAAGCCATTATCTGTTGGCGCGCTATGATCTGTCACAGGACAGCGGTCTCGACCATGTGGTCTGCTCGGACTGGCCTTTCGACGTCGTCCGGCGGCTTTCGGGTGTGATCACGGCGCTTCATGCCAAGACCACCGAACTGGAAAAGTGCCTCGCAGTGTTGCAGCCGTGTTTTCATGCGCTGCCGGACAATACCGAGCTTCCGCGCGGCATCAGCCGCGAATATTGCGCGATCACCTTCAATGTCGGGCGCCTGCGTTTCTCCCTGATGCTCCTGGTCCCGGAAGACGTGATCCTGTCGCAGGAGAGCCTGCGTGACGTGACGTTGCTGGCGGGCTATCTGGCAAGCTTCACCACGCGCGCCGAAGTCCGCCATGACCGCGATTTCGAGCTTACGGAGCGCGAACTCGAGTGCCTGTTCTGGATTGCCGAAGGCAAGACGAGCGAAGAGATCGCAGTGATCCTCGGCATTTCGCGCAACACCATCAACAACTACATCACCAGCGTCATGCGCAAGACTGCGACCAGGACGCGGTCGGAAGCGATTGCCTACGCGGTGCGCAACAATCTTGTGTAAGGGACGGGCGCGATGACGCATTTTCTTGGCGGCGGGCGGATCGAGGACGAGCAGAAGCTCGCGAGGAACGGCAACCGCGCCGCGCGAGCGGCCACCTTGGTCACGCGCCTGCAAGCCATGCAGCGTCAGATCAACGCCAAGCACTTTGCAGTCCTGCGGCTCAACGGCAAGGGAACCGGCAGCGCCCGAAAGCTCACCTGTGTCCTCGACAACTGGGGCGTCGCTGCCGAAGCGAACGCCCATGATCTCGTCAATGCCTATGGCGAAGAACTCGTCGCTCATCTCGACCAGTCGCTGCTGCCGGTCCTTTGGGACGGCGCCGGCGAGCACCAGGCGGCAGAGCTTTCCGAGCTGGCGCCTTTCGCGCATCGCCTGAAGGGCCGCAAGCTTCCCTATTCCGGCATCGCCTTTCCCGTCAGGCTCGGCGCCCAGGGCAACGGCTATGTCGTCTTCGCAGGCAGCTATGTGGATGCCTCCACCGAGCAGGTGGTCGATCTGCACGGCCGCAGCTGCATGATCATGACCGATCTGCTGGCGGCCGACGAGAAGCGTGTCGCACCGGCGGAAACCTTGAGCGACCGCGAGATCGCCTGCCTGCAGATGGCGGGCGACGGTCACATCAGCGAAGAGATCGCCGAGCGCATGGGACTTTCGGTCCACACGGTCAACGCCTATCTGGGCGCGGCGACGACGAAGCTCGATTCGGTCAACCGCATCCAGGCGATCGCCAAGGCAATCCGCCTCGGCTACATCAGCTGACTCTGAACTAGACGGATCGCTCCGGCCTTTTGAGCAGCGGCGCCGACGGAATTTAACCTGCCAGCGTCAATCGCACGTCCGCACGAGACCCGTCCGAGCGGTGCTTTCAGCTCGCCAGCGGCAACTCATAGGACTTGATGAATTTCGCCTCTGCCAGGCTCCGAGCCAGGAAGGCCGTGTTCTCGTCCGGGTCGGACGAGGGGTTCTGGAAATTGATGTGGCTGATCTCGATCCCGGCCGTCTCGTTGCCGAGCGACAGGCGGACATAGATGGTCACGCCGCGGGGTTTCAGTTCGAGGTCGAGCACGATTTCCGGCTCGCTGTCCCAATCCAGATTGTAGTTGCCGCCGAGGCCGAAATTGACCGTGCCGGGCAGAAAATAGAGCTCCGCTGCCGATTCGACGAGGTCAGCGAGGCTGGCATAGGACTCGAACCGTAATAGCGCGATGAAATCGGCGGCGTCGATGAGACGCAGTTCGGTCGCCACGGGGCGAATTGCTTCAGCTACGATCTGTTCCCGCTTCTCGGAGAATTCGCACTTTTTCATCGGAGTTATGTCATCCGTTTTGGTTGCGACGCATGCACCCGGTGAATGAGTTCGGCAACAGCCTTGTAAAACACCGGTGGAATCACACTATCGACCGAGACTTGTGCAAACATGGAGCGTGCAAGTGGCGGATCTTCGAAGACCGGAACACCGTTTTTCTCGGCAATTTCACGGATTTTGAGGGCAACCAGGTCCTGGCCCATTGCGACGACCACGGGGGCGTCGCTCTCCTCGCGGACATAACGCAAGGCGACGGCATAGTGGGTCGGGTTGGCGATGACGAGCGTGGCGCGCGGCACAGACGAGATCATGCGCTTGCGCGCCCGGTCGCGCTGCATCGAGCGCAGGCGCGATTTGACGATCGGGTCGCCCTGCGCCTGTTTCATTTCCTCCTTCACTTCCTGCTTGGTCATCATCAGTTCGGTGTACCAATGGTGCCGCGACCAGAAGAGGTCGGCGATCGCCAGCACAGCGGTCGACAGCAGAATGACGATCATGATCTCGTTGAGGTCGCTCGCCATCGTCGAGAACATCGTGACCGGATCGGAAAACATCAGGTCGAGCGTGGCGAAATAGTCGTTCCAGAGCACCAGAACGACGACGACTGACACGATGATGATCTTGAACAGCGACTTGCCGAATTCGACCAGGCCCTGGATGCCGAAGATTCGCTTGAGCCCCGCCATCGGCGAAACCCGATTGAGCTTAGGCTGGATGCGGTCGAGAACCGGCACGGGCAGGTTCTGGAAGATGGAGGCGCCGACGCCGAAGACGATGAGCAGGACGAAAGCCGGGACAACCAGGGCTGTCGATTTCCAGATAAGATGGGTGATCAGTGCCACGACGTCGGTGGCGTTTTCCAGCCGCCAGGCCTCCGGTTGCTCGAAGATATCCTTGAGCGCCTCGGTGAGGGTGGCGACGCCGTCGGTCAGGAAGAAGACGAAGAAGATGTAGATCGCGAGCGTCGATGCGAACATCGTGGCTTCACGAGAAAAGGGCACGTTACCCTTTTCGGCGGCGTCGGAGATCTTCTTCTCTGACGGGGCTTCTGTTTTGCTGTCTTTATCCTGATCGTCCGACATGAGACAGGACGGCTCCCGGTTCCTCTACAGCGACGCGCGTCCGGCGGACATACGCCCTGCATTGCGCCTCCTGTAGTGGACCGAGCGCGGGAACCAGGCAAGAGTTGAGCCCCGGCATTCGCCGGGGCTCAACAGAAATTACCCTTTGGGGAGCGGTAGCCCGGCCGCTTTGTGCGGCTCGTCAGACGGAGGCAGGTCTCAGGCCGCCTGCACGTCCTTTTCCTTGAGCTCGAGCTGTCCGTTCGCAGCCAACCTGATGGCTTCCTGCGTGATCGAGCGGCGTGCGATGGCGATATCGCGCGGATTGATGCCGGCATCGCCCATGGCGAGATCGGACTCGATCATGCGGCGCTGGCGCGCGCCGATCGAGGCGAGTACCGATTCGCGCAGTTCCGACGTCGAGCCGCGCAGCGCCATCGTGATGATGTCGGTCGACACGTCGTTGAAGAGCTGAACGCGGCTGCGCTGCGGCATGTAGAGCACGTCGTCGAAGAGGAAGATCTTCGGGCGTACCTTGTTGGCGGAGGCGGTGCTGAGCGATTCGAGCGAGGCGAGCAGCGTATCGACCTGCGGCTTGTCGAGTTCGTTCATCACCTCGGCGATCTTGGCCGGGCCCGCCGAATTGCGTTCCGCTTCCATCTCGCCGATCATTTCCATGACGCGGTTTTCGATGATCGCAGCGGCCTTCGGGTTGACGTCCTTCATGTTGACGGCGCGCTTCAGGATGTCCGGGCGCTGTTCTTCCGACAGCTGCAGCAGCACCTTGGCGCCGAAGCTGGAAGGCATCATCGACAGCACGTAAGCGATCGTCTGCGCATGTTCCTTGGCAAGCTGGACGGAAACGGCAACCGGGTCGCACTCCTGCAGGCGATCCCAGATGTTGGCTTCGTAGGACTGGAAGGTGGCGCGTCGGCCGAGCAGGCCATCGACTTCGTCCGGCGTCAGGCCTTCTTCGAGAATGCTCTCGATCGCCTTGGCGTTGTCCATGAGGCCGGCACCCTCGGTGAAGAGGTCTTCGAACTCGTTGACGAGCGCTTCGAGCTCATGCGGCGGAATGGCGCGCAGCGACTGCGCCGAGGCGATGATCGACTGCAGCTCGCTCTGGGTGAAGAACTTCAACAGCTTGCTGGCGACGCCCTTGCCCATGGCAAGCAGAACGGCCGCTGCCTTGTCCGTCTGGCTGAGCGGCCTTGATAGCGCCTGAGCCTCGAAACTTTCGAAATCCATCATGGATTCATCCTTCGCCCAATCATTGGGCCCTACGACTTCTTATTGCCCTTGATCTCGATGAGTTTGACGCCGAAGCGGGTATCGTCGCCTTCGAGAACGGTAATTTCGCCACGGCCGATCACGCGACCGTTGACCATGATCTCCACCGGCTCGCCGATGCGGCGATCCAGCGCGATCGTTGCGCCTTCGCTGAGGTTCATGAGGCCCGAAACCTGCATCCGGCTCGAGCCGAGCACGATCTGGACGTCGATCGGAATGTCCATGATCAGGTCGAGATTGGCGTTCATGCCGCTGCCGGGCGGTGTATCGACGGCCACATCAGCGCTGTCGAAGGACGTCGCGGCAAAATCCGTGCCGCCGAAGTCGCTCGTCGCGGCCGCGCCGCCGAGGTCGGCGCCGAAGTCGCTGGAGCCGAAATCGCCGCCGAATGCGTCGAGGCCGCCAGCGGCCGGTGCGCCAAAATCACTGCCGAAATCGGTCGTGCCAAGCGTTTCGGCGCCGAATTCGGAGCCGAAAGCATCAGGCGTGTCGGAATCCTGCTTCAGGACACCGCGCAGGTCATTGATCGCCTGGTCGAGTTCCATGTCTCCGACAGCGACTTCGGCCTGTTCGTTGATGGGTGCTTTTTTGGGTGCCATGTGAGAACTATTCCAGTTGAAGCTTGCCTCAGGCATGCTGCGAGCGCGCGGCAGGCCGATTTAACTCATGATGTGGCGAAGGATGTCCTGTTCGGATCCGTGCGTATCCTTGACCCGAACCGTATATTTCGATCCGGCGCGCCCGAATTCGCAGACATAGAGGTCGCGGCCATTGGCATTGACGTCGACGCGAACGTCCTGGGCGTCGAGGAAGGGAATGACGTCGCCCGGTTGCAGGCGGCTGATCGTGTCGAGCGTCAGGCTTTCGAGCCGGATGCGCGCCTCGATCGTCACCGCCGAACGGCGAACCTGTTCTTCCAGCTGCTCCGTCCACTCGGCCTTCGCCTTGCGCTGCTGTCCGCTTCCCTTGGGGAAGACGATCGTTGTCTTCAGAAGCACGCTTTGCGGAACGATGATCGAGAAGGTGGAAAGCACGGGGCCGAAGCCGATCGTCATGTCGATGGCGCCGGCGTGAACGTCCTCGATCATCGGATCGGGCTTGGCGCGCGCCACGCTGTTGAGCGGGCGTTCGACGATCGGCTCGAAACCGCCGGGGGCATTGACGGCGGTCCTGAGCACGTCGGCGATCTTCTCGAACAGCGGCACGGCCACGTCGATCTCGATCTGGGAGAGCGCGCGCGGCTGCGGCTCTTCGATGCCGGCGGGCTCGGCGCCGAGCAGCGCCTCCACCAGAGCGATGATGATCGGGCTGTCGCAGCCGATCTGAAAGTCCGTGCACCAGTTACGCAGCGAAACCTCGCTGATGAGCACGCCGGTGCCCATCGACGAGATCAATTCGCGGCGCATTCCTGTCCGATGGCCGGCATAGCCGATGGTGATGTCGAGACCCGTCTCCGCTCGGCAGATATCCGGCAGGAATTCGCCGAAGACCTGGCCGAGTTCGAGGGCCAGTCGGCCGATCACCCGGTCGTCGCCGAGCGCGCCGGTCATGCGCGCCAGAAGTTTACGGTCGAATGCGTGAACGTTGGAGGTCATCAGATCAAGCCGCCTTGCTTTCGCCGCCGCCACCGGGGTTCATCATTTCCTGCTCGACTGCGTCGATCGACGGACGCTCGTAGGCCGAGATGGTCTTGCGGCCATATTCGAGAGCAACCTGCGGAACCGAACCGTTCATGTAGGCAAGCAGCGTCTGCTTGACGATGATGTAGAGGCGGTTCTGCTTTTCGCGCACTGATTTGACGTTGGCGACCAGCGGCGCGACGATCGAATAGGAGAGAAACACGCCGAGCAGGGTGCCGACGAGGGCGGCCGCGATCTTGGCGCCCAGAACTTCCGGCGCCTCGCTGATAGCACCCATCGCCTTGATGACGCCGAGAACGGCTGCGACGATACCGATCGCCGGGAAGGCGTCGCCCATCGTGTTCAGCGCGTGATAGCACTTCATCTTGTCGTGGGTGATGGTCTGGATTTCCTCGTCCATCAGCGCTTCGATCTCGTGCGAACGGGCGTTGCCGATGATGATCAGGCGCACGTAATCGCAGATGAAAGCGGTCAGTTCCTTGTTCTTCAGAACCGTCGGGGCCGACTGGAAGATCGAAGATTCCTCGGGGTTGTCGATGTGGCTTTCGATCTCGTTGCGCGACTTGGTGCGCAGGTCGCGCATCAGCGAATAGAGAACGCCGAGCGTGTCGAGATATTCGCGCTCTTTCGGCACCTTGTGGCGAAAGGCTTCGCCGAGCGCCTTGCCGGTATCCTTCACCACCTTCATGGAGTTGGCCATGATGAAACCGCCGACGCCGGCGCCACCGATGATCAACAGTTCGAAGGGCTGGTTGAGGACTTCCATGTGGCCGCCCATCGCCAGATAGCCGCCGAGGATACAGCCGAACGTCACAAGAAGCCCGATGATGATATTCATTTTCGATACCTGCCGCGATCTTATTTTCCGCTAACGGGATACGGTTTCATCCTTGCGTGAGGCTGGCCGGTCCTGGCGACAAGGCCACCTGGCGGAACAGGTTCGCGCAAGGCTGTCCGGTCAGGATTTGTCAGGGCAGGCTCAGGGGCTGCCTGTCTCATTCCGGCAGGGGCGGAGCGATCGTGACCACGACCTATACGAGCTACAAGCTGATTACGGCCGACTTGACGAAGTCGCTGGCCCGCGTTGCCGAGCAGCCGGATGTGGCGCGCGAGACCGCGTACTATCTGTCGAAGATCGGCGACGTCAAAACGATCGACGACTTCTTTGCCGATACCCGCCTCTACAATTACGCGATGAAGGCGCATGGCCTGGAAGACATGGCCTATGCCAAGGCCTTCATGCGCAAGGTGCTGACCGAAGGCGTCGACAACGAAGATGCCTTTGCCAACAAGCTGACCGACAACCGTTACAAGCAGCTCGTCGAATCGCTGAATTTTGCCGCCCACGGCGCGGCCGCCACATCCTTCGACCGTGCGCAGAAGGGCGTCGCAGAAAAATACACGCGCCAGACCTTGGAACAGGACGCAGGCGAAGAGAATGCCGGCGTCAGGCTTGCCCTTTATTTTTCGCGCATGGCGCCGACGATCAACAGCGGCTACGCCATCATCGCCGATGAGGCGATTGCCCAGGTGGTGCGCACGGCGCTGCAGCTGCCCGACGAATTCGCAGCGACCAATGTCGATCGCCAGGCCGAGACCTATGAACAGGCGCTCGATTTCAAGGACTTCCAGGATCCGACCAAGGTAGCCGAGTTTCTCGACCGGTTCACCGCGCTCTGGGAAACCAAAAATTCAACGGACGGTTATGATCCGCTCGCGGTCTTCGGCTCATCGAGCGGCTACGGCATTTCTTCCGATCTTCTCCTGTCCATCAACAGCTTGAAACTCGGGGGAAACTGAGCGTGCAAACCGGTCTTTACGTCGCGATTTCGTCGCAGATGGCGCTTGAAAAGCGCCTCAATACGCTTGCCGACAACATCGCGAACGCCAACACCGTCGGCTTCCGCGGCACCGAGGTGAAGTTCAACGAGATGCTCGGCGACACCAAGCCGACCAAGGTTGCCTATGTCAACAAGGGCGAGGAGTTCCTGAACACCAGCAACGGTTCGCTGACGCGCACCGGCTCGGCGCTCGACTTCGCCGTCAAGGGCGATGCCTGGTTCCAGATCGAGACGCCCGCCGGCCCGGCGCTCACGCGCGACGGGCGGTTCACGCTGACGGATACCGGCGAACTCGTCACCATTCGCGGCTATCCGGTGCTCGACGCCGGCGGCGCGCCGATCCAGCTCAACGGCAACGGCGGCGACATCACCGTCGGCGCCGATGGTGCGCTTCACCAGAACGGTGTCGCCGTCGCCTCGCTCGGCCTTTACGAGGCCGATTTCAGCAAGGGTTTCATCCGTCTCGACAACAGCGCCGTTCAGCCGGCGGCACAGGTCGAGCCGGTCGTCGACCGTTTCGATGTCGGCGTCATGCAGGGCTTCCTCGAGGAGTCCAACGTCAATGCCATTCAGGAAATGTCGCAGCTGATCATGGTCACCCGCGCCTTCGACAACATCACCGCCCTGCTGCGCGACAGCGAAGGATCGCTCGAAGAAGCGGTCAAGACGCTTGGCGGCAGCCGCTAATCTGTGACGGACATCGGCATGCAAAGCGAAGGCCAGAAAACGAGCACAGGATCGACATCTCTGGCGGCACTTGCCGGCCTGGTCGAACGCTATGCCAAACCCGAATTCTCGATCGCGCCCGGCGGTCACGTCCAGACGATCTCGCCTGGCCACTATACGGTGACTGGCCTGTCGCGGCATGTCCGGCTCGGCGATTTCGTCGCCCACAAGAGCGTCACCGGAACCCATCTCGGCGAGGTCGTTCGGGTCGAGCCGGAGCGGGTGGTCGTCTGCCCGATCGAGCCCGGCGATCCGATCGGCATCCACGACACGGTCATCCGCAAGGGCGCCTTCCGTGTCGCGCCGACCGACCAATGGTGCGGCCGCGCGATCAATGCGCTCGGCGAGCCGATCGATGGTCTCGGACCTCTCCAGCAGGGCGACCTGCGCCGCTCGATCACCAATACCGCGCCGCCGTCGATGACGCGCAAGCGAGTCGAAAAGGGCTTCCTGACCGGCGTGCGCGCGATCGACATTTTTTCGCCGCTCTGCCTTGGCCAGCGTCTCGGCATCTTTGCCGGTTCGGGCGTCGGTAAGTCGACGCTGCTCTCCATGCTGGCGCGCGCCGATGCCTTCGACAAGGTGGTGATCGCGCTGGTCGGCGAACGTGGCCGTGAAGTGCGCGAATTCATCGAGGATACGCTGGGCGATAATCTGGCGAAGTCCGTCGCGGTCGTCGCGACCAGCGACGAAAGCCCGATGCTGCGCAAGATGGCGCCGCTGACCGCCGTCACCATCGCCGAGCATTATCGTGACAACGGCGACAATGTTCTTCTGATCGTCGACAGCGTCACCCGCTTCGCCCACGCGATCCGCGAGGTCGCAACCGCGTCCGGCGAGCCGCCGATCGCGCGCGGCTATCCGGCCTCGGTCTTCACCGAACTGCCGCGCCTTCTGGAGCGCGCCGGCCCCGGCACCGAGGGCGCCGGCACGATCACGGCGATCATCTCCATCCTCGTCGACGGCGACAACCACAACGATCCCGTCGCCGACTCGACGCGCGGTATCCTCGATGGGCACATCGTGCTCGAGCGCAGTCTTGCGGAGGAGGGGCGGTATCCGCCGATCAATCCGCTCGCCTCTATCTCGCGCCTGGCGCGCAAGGCCTGGACCCCCGACCAGGAGAAGCTGGTCTCGCGCCTGAAGGCGCTGATCCACCGCTTCGAAGAGACCCGCGACCTTCGCCTGATCGGCGGCTATCGCCCGGGTGGCGATCCGGATCTCGACATGGCGATCAAGCAGGTGCCGGTCATCTACGAGGTACTGACGCAGACCGCCGGTGAGCGCCCGGCACAGGATGCCTTTTCCGATCTCGCCAACGCGCTGAAGGCGGCGGCGATGGGCAATCAGCCGGGTGCGAGAGCGAGGTGATGACCATGACCGATTATGATGCGGACGAGATGGTACATCAGCGCAAGCGCAGCCGCATGCCGATGACCGACAAGTTCCTGGCCGCGACCGGCGTGGCGCTTGCCGCTTTCGCGACCTTCTTTCCCTGGTATGCCTTCTTCCACCAGGACAAGTTCACCATGCCGCCTTTGTGGCAGGGCTCTACCCGTGATCTGCCGGAACGCGCCGCGCGCAACGTCGTCTCGGTTTCTCCGCTCGCCATGCCCGACGCGGACGGCGACACCGTGGCCGCCATCGACCAGTTGACGACGGCGACCGTGCCGGGCATCGGCGCTGGTCCGGGACCGGAAGGTACGGCTGCCGAAGAGGGGCTGTCGCAGCCCTTTCCCGGCAAGTCCGGCTTCAAGCTGATGCATGTCGCCAACGGCCGGGCGCTGATCGAGGATGCCAGCGGCATGTATATCGTGCGCATCGGCTCGGTTCTGCCCGACAACACGCGTCTTGCCACGCTCGAGCAGCGGGATGGCCACTGGGTCATGATCACCTCGTCCGGCGAAATGTACCAGGCCAACTGACGTAGACCCGCATTCCTTGCCCGTGACCGCCGCGCCATCTCTGACGGATGACGCGGCTTTCCGTCTTTTGCAGGCGATCTCCGACAGCAGAGGCCCCGATCCCTTGGGCATCGCTTTCCGACGAAAGTCCCACGCAAGATTACCGGCCTAGGTTCGCATCACCAAGCATGGAGCTTTTGATGCAACCGATTCAGCTTTTCGAACTCGCGTCCCGGCAGGCCCAGTGGCTGACCGTTCGCCAGAACGTGGTGGCCGGCAACATCGCCAATGCGAACACGCCGCACTACAAGGCCAAGGACGTCAAGCCGTTCGAAAGCGTGCTGCAGGACGCCGGCATCCAGATGGCGGCGACCAACAAGATGCACTTCACGGACGGCCTCGCAGCCTCTCAGGTGGCTGAAGTCGGCATGGTCGACGGTGTGCAGATCCAGCAGTCCGGCAACAGTGTCGCGATCGAGCAGGAAATGATGAAGACCGGCGAAATCAAGCGCGACTACGAGCTCTCCGCCGGCCTTGTTAAGGCCTTTCACCGAATGATGCTAATGGCGGTACGGAAGTAAGAACCATGGATCCATTGACCTCGGCCCTCAAGGTATCGGCCTCCGGCCTGCAGGCGGAATCGACCCGCCTGCGCATCGTCTCCGAAAACATCGCCAACGCCCGCTCCACCGGGGATACGCCGGGCGCGGATCCCTATCGCCGCAAGACCATCAGCTTTGCTGCCGAAGTGGACCGCGCAAGCGGCGCCTCGCTGGTCGAGATCGAGCGGCAGGGCACGGACGATTCGGATTTCAACATCGAGTTCGATCCGGGCAATCCGGCCGCCAACGAAAAGGGCATGGTCAAGCTGCCGAACGTCAACATCCTGGTGGAGATGGCCGATATGCGCGAAGCCAACCGCGCCTATGAGGCGAACCTCCAGACCATCAAGCAGTCCCGCGACCTGATTTCCCAGACAATCGACCTGTTGAGAGCCTCGCAATAATGATCGATGCAGTTAAATCCCTCGGCGCCTTCTCGGTCACCAAAGAGACCGACGGCACCCACTCCACGTCATCCTCGTCGTCGATCTTCGGCATGCCGGCCGCCACCCAGGGCGTGCCGCAGGGGCAGAGCTTCGCTTCGGTTCTCGGCGACATGGCAAGCGACGCCATCGGCGCCATGAAGAAGGCCGAAGGCATGTCACTCGACGGCATTCGCGGCCAGGCAAACACCCGTGAGGTCGTCGATGCGGTGATGAGCGCCGAACAGTCGCTGCAGACCGCGATTGCGATCCGCGACAAGGTGGTCACCGCCTACCTCGAAATCGCGCGCATGCAGATCTGAAGGAACGAGACATGAAGGCCCTTTCCATTGCCGCCACTGGCATGAACGCCCAGCAGCTGAACCTCGAAGTCATCGCGAACAACATCGCGAACATCAACACGACGGGTTACAAGCGCGCGCGCGCCGAGTTCTCCGATCTGCTTTATCAAACCGAACGCGCCCAGGGCGTGCCGAACCGCTCCAACCAGGCGATCGTTCCGGAAGGCGCGATCATCGGTCTCGGCGTGCAGACGGCGGCCGTACGCAACCTTCACATTCAGGGCAGCATGGTTTCGACCGGCAACGAGTACGACCTGGCGCTGATCGGTCGTGGCTGGTTCCAGGTCGAAACGCCCGATGGCGAGACGGTCTATACCCGTGCCGGCGCCTTCAACAAGAATGCGCAAGGCCAGCTCGTGACGATCGACGGCTACACCGTTGTTCCGGGCATCACCGTTCCGCAGGACGCGACCGACATCGTCTTCACGAGCTCCGGCCAGGTGATGGTGCGCATCGGCAACGACCCCGCCATGCAGGAAATCGGCCAGCTGACGATCGCCAACTTCGTCAACGAGGCGGGCCTCGAGCCGCAGGGCGAAAACCTCTTCAAGCAGACGCCGGCCTCCGGCGACGCGATTGTCGGTACGCCTGCCGATCCGGGCTTCGCGCAGATCAAGCAGAAGTATCTCGAAGCGTCCAACGTCGATCCGGTCAAGGAAATCACCGACCTGATCTCGGCGCAGCGCGCCTACGAGATGAACTCCAAGATCATTCAGGCCGCCGATGAAATGGCGGCCACGGTGAGCAAGAACCTCAGGTAACGAAAGAGGGGGCAAACATGACGTTTCGCCGATCCGCAGACATCAAGGCTTCGAAGGCCGGCCGCGCCAGCGCGCGGCGGCTGGTGGCTGGCGCGCTCTTCGCCGCCGCTTTCCTGTTGCCTTCGGCAGGTTATGCGGAACGGCTGACGGCGGTGATCCCCACGCAGACCATCTATCCGGGCGAAACCGTCGATGCGAGCCGCGTCGAAGTCGTCGACGTCACCAACCCTGATCTCGCCGACGGCTACATCAGAACCCTGGGCGAGATCGACGGCAAGGTCACCAAGCGCACGCTTCTTCCCGGCCGGGTGATCCTCGCGAGCGCGCTTCGCGAGCAATATGCCGTCGAGCGCGGTTCGACCGTGCGCCTCGTCTTCAGCAATGGCGGCCTGACCATCAGCGCTGCCGGATCGCCGCTCCAGGACGCCGCCGTCGGCGAACTGATCCGGGCGCGCAACATCGATACCGGCGTCATCGTTTCCGGAACGGTGATGGCCGACGGCACTGTCCATGTGGTGGCGAAATGAAAATGCTTGCATGCAAATGGTTCCTGTCGCTGGCCGTCGCGTTCTCCATGGCGCTGACGCCCGCCTTCGGCGCATCCAGGATCAAGGACGTCGCCTCGCTTCAGGCGGGCCGTGACAACCAGCTTATCGGATACGGCCTCGTCGTCGGCCTGCAGGGCACTGGCGACAGCCTGCGCTCGTCGCCGTTCACCGACCAGTCGATCCGCGCGATGCTGCAAAATCTCGGCATCTCGACCCAGGGCGGCGAGTCCCGGACGCGCAACGTCGCGGCCGTACTGGTGACGGCGAACCTGCCGCCCTTCGCCAGCCCCGGCAGCCGCGTCGACGTGACCGTAGGCTCGCTCGGCGACAGCACGTCGCTGCGCGGCGGCACGCTGGTCATGACTTCGCTTTCGGGCGCGGACGGCCAGATCTATGCGGTCGCACAAGGCTCCGTCGTCGTCACCGGCTTCAACGCGCAGGGCGACGCCGCAACCCTCAACCAGGGTGTCACGACGTCCGGTCGCGTGCCGAACGGCGCCATCATCGAGCGTGAGCTGCCGTCGAAGTTCAAGGACGGCTTCAACCTCGTGCTGCAGCTGCGCAATCCTGATTTCTCGACCGCCGTCGGCATGGCCGCAGCGATCAACAAATACGCGGCCCAGCAATATGGCGGCCGCATTGCGGAAGCGCGCGACAGCCAGGCCGTTCTCGTCGAAAAGCCGAAGATGGCGGACCTCGCGCGGCTGATGGCCGACATCGAAAACATCGTCATCGAGACCGACGTGCCTGCGCGCGTCGTCATCAACGAACGCACCGGCACGATCGTCATCGGCCAGGATGTCCGGGTCAACGAGGTGGCGGTCAGCTACGGAACATTGACCGTGGAAGTCAGCGAGACGCCGACAGTGGTGCAGCCGCTGCCCTTCTCGCGCGGGCAGACGGCGATGGAACCGAACACGACGATCAACGCGCAGTCCGACGGCGGCACGGTGGCGATCCTCAACGGTTCGAGCCTTCGTTCGCTCGTCGCCGGACTCAACAACATCGGCGTCAAGCCGGACGGCATCATCGCCATCCTGCAGAGCATCAAGACGGCCGGTGCCCTCCAGGCGGAGCTCGTGCTGCAATGATCGCAAACGACAATCATTCTCTCGGCCGGACCCGCAGGCTGCTGCTCGCTGCGGCGGTTGTCGCGTCCATGCTTTCGATGCCGGGCGCCTTTGCCCAGGACGTCACGGCGCCGCCCGCAAGCGACGCGACCCAGAACGAGATCCAGCAGTTCTGCACCAACATCGCCGACGCCGCGCGCGACCAGCGTTATGTGCTGCAGCGCAAGGATCTCGAAACGCTGCAGGCAAGCATCGACGAGCGCATCGCCACGCTCGAAAAGCGCCGCGAGGAATACGAAGACTGGCTGAACCGCCGCAACGATTTCCTGAAACAGGCGGAACTCAACCTCGTCGGCATCTACAAGACGATGAAGCCGGACGCAGCCGCCGGCAAGCTTGAGATGGTGAGGCCCGAGATTGCCGCCGCCATCGTCATGCAGCTGCCACCGCGCCAGTCATCGCTGATCCTGAGCGAAATGAGCGATGAGAAGGCGGCGATCCTTACCAACATCATCTCGAGCGCCAGCGACCCGAACACCTCGAAGGAACCATCATGAAAACGCGTCTAACGGCTATACTGACCGGGGCCGCCCTCCTTGCGGGATGTCAGAACCAAGCGCTCAACGAAATCGGCCGCGCGCCGTCGATGAGCCCGATCGGCAGCGGTCTGCAATATTCGCAGACGCCGCAGCTCGCCATGTATCCGAAGCAGCCGCGCCAGATGGTGAATGGCTATTCGTTGTGGAACGACCAGCAGGCAGCGCTCTTCAAGGACGCGCGCGCGATCAATGTCGGCGATATCCTGACGGTCGACATCAAGATCAACGAAGGCGCAACCTTCGACAACAAGACGGACCGTAGCCGCAAGAACTCGAGTGGCTTCAACGTCGGCGCCAGCGGCAAGTCTCAGACGAGCGATTTCGGCTGGTCCGGCGACCTGAAATACGGCTCGAATACCAAGACCGAAGGTGACGGCACGACGGAGCGTTCGGAAAAGCTGCGGGTGCTCGTTGCCGCCGTTGTCACCGGCGTTCTCGAAAACGGCAACCTGTTGATCAGCGGTTCGCAGGAAGTGCGCGTCAACCACGAGCTGCGCATCCTGAACGTCGCCGGTATCGTCCGGCCGCGGGACGTCGATGCCGACAACGTCATCTCCTACGACCGCATCGCCGAGGCGCGCATCTCCTATGGCGGCCGTGGTCGCCTGACCGAAGTGCAGCAGCCGCCCTACGGCCAGCAGTTCATGGATCTATTTTCGCCGATCTGATCGGCAGGGAACGGCAAGATGGAAGAACTCGATTCCAACGCTCCGAAGCCGCCGTCGAAGGTGCTGACCGTCGCGGCCATCGCCGTGCTGACGCTGCTTGCCGGCGGCGGCGGCTGGCTGGTCGGCGGCCTGCTCGCACCACCGCCTCCGAAGGAGCAGGTGGAAGCGACCAAGGAGCCGGCCGCCAATGCGACCGGCGAAGAAGGCCTGCCGAAGGTAGCGACCGAAGCGAACGGCGTCGTCCAGCTCGACCCGATCACCACCAACCTTGCCTACCCCTCTGAAAACTGGATCCGCCTGGAAGTGGCGCTGCAGTTCGACGGCGTGCCTGACCCCAAACTCGCCGAGCAGATCCACCAGGATATCGCCGCCTATCTGAAAACCGTTTCCCTGCAACAAATCCAGGGACCACGCGGCTTTCAATATCTCCGGGATGACATCCAGGAGCGGGTTGACCTGCGCTCCGATGGGCGCGTAACCAATGTGATGTTCAGAACCTTCGTCATCCAATGATTCGATAAATGGTCCGGCTAGTCGCCTTTATAGTTGCCATGATGGCGATGTCCGGTATTGCCGGCGCCCAGAGCTTCCCCTCTGATATCCTGAATACGCCTATCGACGGCTCTGCCGCCTCGTGGATCATCCGCACCTTCGGTCTTCTGACCGTGCTGTCGGTGGCCCCCGGCATCCTGATCATGGTCACCAGCTTTCCGCGCTTCGTGATTGCCTTTGCGATCCTGCGCACCGGCATGGGCCTGGCGACCACGCCATCCAACATGATCATGGTTTCGCTGGCGCTGTTCATGACCTTCTATGTCATGGGGCCGACCTTCGATCGCGCCTGGCGGGACGGCATCGACCCGCTGATGAAGAACCAGATCACCGAGGCGGAGGCGATCCCCCGGATCACCGAGCCTTTCCGCGACTTCATGCTCGCCAACACGCGCGACAAGGACCTGCAGCTCTTCATCGACATCGCCAAGGAAAAGGGCCAGACGGTCGTCGTCGACGACAAGGTCGATCTGCGCGCGGTCGTGCCGGCCTTCATGATCTCGGAAATTCGCCGCGGCTTCGAAATCGGCTTCCTGATCATGCTGCCGTTCCTGGTGATCGATCTGATCGTCGCTACCATCACCATGGCCATGGGTATGATGATGCTGCCGCCGACGGCAATCTCGCTTCCGTTCAAGATTCTCTTCTTCGTCTTGATTGACGGCTGGAACCTCCTCGTCGGCAGTCTGGTGCGCTCCTTCAGTTAGAGCTGTCGCACGGAGAGTGCGCGGCGCGCTGGCGACGGCGACAAATCAAAAGCTCAAAGAGAAGACGCGCATCCCGAAAACCGCGATGCGCTTGCCCTCGGCGCATGGCGCTCCGGATCATCCGCGCCATCGGGCTTTGCGATCCCCGAAACGGGACAACAAAAAAGGCAGCGCCGCGGCGCTGCCTTTTGTCTTTCAGGGATGATCGCCGTTCAGCGTTCGAACGACCCGATGCGCGGCGGCAATGCCGGAACGTCGATGTGATCAGGTGCCAGTCCGCGCTTGGCGCGGTCGGCCATCATTTCGTAGCCCGTTTCCAGGTGCTGGCAAAAACGCTCCGCATCGAATAGCGGCATCCGGAACCGGTTCTCGTCCAGCCTCTTTCGATAGTCGGCGATCTTGTCACGGTTGTTGTAGAGCGCGACAGCTTCCTTGACATAGTCCTCCGGCCCCGTGGCCACGAGTTCCGGCACGCCGATGGCGTTCAGCAGGCTCTCGCTCACGCGTGAAGCGAAGTTCGTGCCCTTGAAGGACAGCACCGGCAGGCCTGCCCAGAGCTGTTCGGATGTGGTCGTGTGGCCGTTATAGGGATAGGTGTCGAGGCCGAGATCGGCGAGCGGAACGCGGTCGACGTGGTTCTGGTAGGCGAACTTGCCGCAGATGACGATGCGCTTGGTATCGATGCCGGCGCTTTTGAACTTGGCCAGCAGATTTGTGCGTGCATCCGCCCTGTCGCACAGCACCCACAGCAGGCTTCCGGGCGTCTGGCGAAGGATGTCGATCCAGAGATTGACCGTCTGAAGCGAAATCTTGCGATTTGCGTTGAAGGAGGCAAATACGAATGCATCCTCGGGAAGGCCGACATCCTTGCGCGACATCGCCCGGGGCCGGGCGCGCTCGTAGGGATCGTTGGGCTGGTAGGTCTCCGGCAGGCGGCAGTATTTTTCATAATAATGCGCCCTACTGCTGTCCGGAAGCACACAAGGGTCGCCGATGATGTAGTCGAGATCGACGTTGACGGTGGTCCCAGGGAAGCCCAGCCAGCCCACCTGCACGGGAGCTGCGGCCCGGTTGAAGATGGAGACTCGGCTTTCGAGCGTATGCCCCTTCAGGTCGACGAGAATGTCGATGTTTTCCTGGCGAATGACATGCGCAGCCTCGTCGTCGGTGAGGTGGCCGATCTCGACGATCCTGCCCCATCTTGCGCGTATGTCCTGGTCGCGCGCCGCAAGCGCGCTCTTGGTATGGCAGAAGAGGGTGACGTCGAAGCGCGTCTTGTCGTGCGCCATCAACACCGCCTTCAGCAGCTTCATCGTCGCATGGTCGTCCCAGAAGTCGGCGGAAACATAACCGATGCGAATGCGCTCGCCCCAGCGGTGCGGCGCGGCGCGGCGTACTTCCGTCAGGCTGCTCGGGAACGGGTTGAGCTGTGCGCCGGCAACCCGGTTGAAGCTTTCGTCGCCACACCAGGTCGCATGATAGTAGGGCGCTTCAGCTGCAAGAATTTCGGTCTGCCCGGCTTTCAGTGCCCGTTGGATGTCGCGTTCGTGCTTCTCGACCTCGGCATAGTCGTTGGCCTCACGCGCATAGACGAGATGGGCCGACCGCAGCGTGGTGTTCTTCGGGTTGTTGCGGAAGAGATTGGCGAGCGCGTCACGATCTTGCAGGTCGTTGATTTCGGCGGTCAACAGCTTGAAGGCAAGCGCATTGTGCAGACGGTTGGTGCTCAGGGTCAGCGGCGCCTTGAAAAGCCCCAGTATTTCCTTTTCGCCGCGCTTGAGGAAGATCGAGGCGATGATGAAGGCGATCTCGGCATCTGTCTTGGCCTTCTCCAGAAGCGGCAGTCCGATGCTCAGTGCCTCGTCCTCCTGCCCGTTCGCGAAGTAGAGTTTCATGGCGTCGGTGAGGTAATCTTCCGCCCGCGAGCCGCCGGCTTCACCGGCGAGCTGGTAGGCACGGGCCGCCTCAGCCTTGAAACCGAGTTTCACGAGGACCTTCGCCAGAAGCACATAGGTCTTGGTGTCGCGGTTGATCTCCATCAGCACATTCAGCTGGTTGAGCGCGTCCGTGTACTGCCCCTTCTGGTATTGCCGGGAGGCGGTCGAAAAGATGGCTTGGGCGTTCACTAAGAGCTCCGTCGAAGAGGCGCGGCGACCGGCGCCGGCTTGCTAGTCCTTGTTCGAAGCCGAGTTTACCCGGGGGAGCTTGCCTCAGGCAGGAGCGAACCACCGTCCGACACATCTTTGCTGGCGGCAGCGGGGCTGTGATCTCTGCATCCGTGGCAGCATTAAAGTCTTGTTAAGTATAAGTTATCTCGGCCCAAGCTGCCTTGGGCATTTAATCAATTCGCAAGCTTTGCACGCGATAGTCCCTTTCACATGACGGGTTTGGTTTCTTCCGAGATAGTTGGAACCGAGTGGCATGAAGCCGATCCGCCATCACCGGGAAGTCCGGTATGTCCCCTAAATCGTCTAAAGTAATCAAGGGACACTCTAATGACGAGCATCATCACCAATTCTTCCGCCATGGGCGCACTCGCCACCCTGCGTTCGATCAACTCCTCGATGGAAACCACCCAGGAGCGTATTTCGTCGGGTCTGCGCGTCGGTACCGCGGCTGACAACGCTGCTTACTGGTCGATCGCGACCACCATGCGTTCGGACAACAAGGCCCTCTCGGCTGTTCAGGACGCCCTCGGCCTCGGCGCTGCCAAGACCGACGTTGCTTCGTCGGCCATGGAAAACTCCAAGGACGTCGTCGACGAAATCAAGAAGAAGCTGGTAACCGCCAGCGAGCCGGGCGTTGACAAGAGCAAGATCCAGAAGGAAATCAAGGAGCTGCAGAACCAGCTCGTGAGCATTGCCAAGTCGGCCTCGTTCTCCGGCGAAAACTGGGTTTACACCGACCCGAACAACGCTGCCGGCACGAAGTCGGTCGTTGGTTCGTTCAACCGCGACGCCAAGGGCAATGTCAGCCTGACGACGCTGCAGTACGACACCAACAAGAGCTCGCTGATCGAAGTGAACGCTTCGGGTGCCAACGTCACCAACGGCACGGGCCTGCTCTCCAGCAACATCTCCTACACCGACACGACCGGTGCGACCGTATCGCTGACCTTCAGCGTTCTGTCGCTCGACATCACCAGCATGACGAACGGCGCTCTGTCGCAGGCTCTGTCGGGTGTCGACTCCGTCCTGACCCAGATGACCGACGCTGCCGCCGACCTCGGTGCGCTCAACAGCCGTATCGATCTGCAGAAGGGCTTCGTCGAAAACCTCTCGGACTCGATCGAGAAGGGCGTTGGCCGTCTCGTCGACGCCGACATGAACGAGGAATCGACCCGCCTGAAGGCTCTGCAGACGCAGCAGCAGCTCGGCATCCAGGCACTGTCGATCGCCAACTCGAACTCGCAGAACATCCTGTCGCTGTTCCGTTAATCGACGGGTGAAAGGGAGCGGGCCACGGTCCGCGCCCGATGCAAGATACGAAACCGCGCTTCGCAAGAGGCGCGGTTTTTCTTTGTCGCCAATGCACTGATAAAACTTCGAAAAGTTTCTCTGGGTTTTAGGGTTCGTTAACCACGATGGTGTTTGTTGTAACCATCGAAACGACGGGTTGACCCGAACAGATTAAAGCGTCAGCAGGCATGAGGCTGACCGTCGTTTCCCGGTAATCCCGGAATGTCCCTTTCCATTTCATCTTTGCCAACAAGGGGCACTCAGCCAATGACGAGCATTCTGACCAACTCTTCCGCCATGGGCGCACTCGCCACCCTGCGTTCGATCAACTCCTCGATGGAAACCACCCAGGAGCGCATCTCCTCGGGTCTGCGCGTCGCCACCGCGGCTGACAACGCTGCTTACTGGTCGATCGCGACCACCATGCGTTCGGACAACAAGGCCCTCTCGGCCGTTCAGGACGCCCTCGGCCTCGGCGCTGCCAAGACCGACGTTGCTTCGTCGGCCATGGAAAACTCCAAGGACGTCGTCGACGAAATCAAGAAGAAGCTGGTAACCGCCAGCGAGCCGGGCGTTGACAAGAGCAAGATCCAGAAGGAAATCAAGGAGCTGCAGAACCAGCTTCTGAGCATTGCCAAGTCGGCCTCGTTCTCCGGCGAAAACTGGGTCTTCACCGACCCGAACAACGCTGCCGGCACGAAGTCGGTCGTTGGTTCGTTCAACCGCGACGCCAAGGGCAATGTCAGCCTGACGACGCTGCAGTACGACACCAACAAGAGCTCGCTGATCGAAATGAACGCTTCCGGCGCGTTCGTCACGACCGGCACGGGCCTGCTCTCCAGCAACATCTCCTACACCGACACGACCGGTGCGACCGTAGCGCTGACCTTCAGCGTCATGACGCTCGACATCACCAACATGACGGGCGGCGCTCTGTCGCAGGCTCTGTCGGGTGTTGACTCCATCCTGACCCAGATGACCGACGCTGCCGCCGACCTCGGTGCGCTCAACAGCCGTATCGATCTGCAGAAGGGCTTCGTCGAAAACCTCTCGGACTCGATCGAGAAGGGCGTTGGCCGTCTCGTCGACGCTGACATGAACGAGGAATCGACCCGCCTGAAGGCTCTGCAGACGCAGCAGCAGCTCGGCATCCAGGCACTCACGATCGCTAACACCAACTCGCAGAACATCCTGTCGCTGTTCCGTTAATCGATCGACCGAACATGACGGGCGATCTTCGCCCGTCACTTCGAAAAGAAGCCGCACATCCCCCGTGGATCGTGCGGCTTTTTCGTTTTGCGCTCCGGTATTCCATGGCCGCTAGGCGTGCCGCATGCCGCCGGCATTCGTTCCATGGGTGACGGTACGCATCTTAACGCTTCGTCCATCTTCCCTTATTTTTGTTCACCTTTGTTACCGACTTCCTAACGGCATTAACCATTTGTTAACTATGAGATCGTTACATCTTGGTTAAGAGCGAAGGGTCGCCTCCAGGGCAAAACAGGGGCGATTCGCATGATGCCAGTCCCATCGCTGCCGGTAACACTCCGGAATGTCCTTAGGAATTCATTCGGGACAGGTGACCAATGACAAGCATCATGACCAACACCGCCGCCATGGCGGCTCTCCAGACATTGCGTTCGATCAACTCCGACATGGCGGAAGTCCAGGACCGCATCTCCTCGGGCTACCGCGTGCAGACGGCTGCCGACAACGCCGCCTATTGGTCGATCGCGACCACCATGCGCTCCGACAATGCCGCGCTCTCCACCGTTCAGGACGCCCTCGGCCTCGGCGCCGCCAAGATCGACACGGCCTATGCGGCAATGAATTCGTCGATCGAGGTCGTCAGCGCGATCAAGAGCAAGCTCGTCGCGGCGAGTGAGCCGGGCGTCGACAAGCTGAAGATCGACAAGGAAATCACCGAGCTCAAGAACCAGCTTATCTCGGCCGCCCAGTCCGCATCCTTCTCCAGCGAAAACTGGCTCTACAACGCCGCCACAGCTCCGGTCGGCACGAAGTCCGTCGTGGCCTCGTTCAACCGTGACGCCAACGGCAATGTGTCGGTCACGACGCTCGACTTCGACACCTCGCAGTCGATGCTGATCGACAAGCAGAATGCGAGCCGAGGCATCCTGACCAGGAACTACGACGCCTCCCAGCTCACCTCTCCGCCCGGCACGGCGGGCGCGCGCCTGTACCACCTGATCGGCGCACCGGCGACGACGCCAATCGGTACGACGGCGGAAGTCAAGCTGACCGCATCGACGACGCCTGCCGAAATGGCCGATATGATCAGCGTCGTCGAACGTATCCTCAACCAGCTGACGGACGCCGGCTCCACGCTCGGCGCCATCACCAAGCGCATCGAGTTGCAGGAGGGCTTCATCGCCAACCTGATGGATACGATCGACAAGGGCGTCGGTCGTCTCGTCGATGCCGACATGAACGAGGAATCGACACGGCTGAAGGCGCTGCAGACGCAGCAGCAACTGGGCATCCAGGCGCTCTCGATCGCCAACACCAATTCCGAAAACATCCTGCGCCTGTTCCAGCAGTAAGGCGCAGCGGCGGACAGCGGCCGGAACCGGCCGCCGATCCGCCAAACTGAGCCCATCACCCCGTATGCGGGTAACGGCACTTTGAGTTCTGCCACGTCGTCGGTCACGGCACCCGGTGGAAACGGTTGGACCGCGCTAATTGCCCTGGCGCGGTCCAACACATTCATTTTCGCACAAGTTTGACCGAATAGCCTTCCCTCGCAGTCCTGTCGGATGACTGCCGGCCAAAATGACCTTTGCGCCGCCGCCTGCATCAGATCGCTCCGGGAACAACCGACCCCGGATCACGCTGATGTACGTCAAGAATGCTGGGTCTGCCGTATCCGACGGTCGGGCCCGAGGGAGACATGTCAGCAGTGCCAGGAGCAATGGAAGTCCGCGCCAGGGAGCGCCGCCTCTCAAGCAGATGGGGATCGCCGCATTGCCGCAGGTCCGCTGCAGGGGGCCGGCCATGAGTGCAATGCTCTCCCGTTATCTCAAGGACTTCAGCGCACCGAAAGTCGAGCTGTCGCTGATGCCTCCGAAGTATTTCCCCGATCTGGATACCGACTATGCCGATGGCGAGCGCCTCGGCGCGAGACCAGCCATGCCGGAAATCGATATCGACGCCGAACGCCGGCGCGCCTTCGCCGAAGGGCGGGCCGAGGCGACCGCCGAACTCGTCTTCGAACACGAAAAGCAGATAGCCGAACTTCAGGCGGCGCACGCGGCCGAACTCGAGGCGCTGACGCGGCGCTTCGAAGAGGAAACCGCGAACCGTCTCGCGCTGCGCATCGACGAAATGACCGAGGGGCTTGCCGTCGCACTCGGCGATCAGGCCGCCCGCGTGCTCGCGCCCGTCATGGGCGATGCCCTCATGCAGCGCGCCGTTGCCGATATGGCGCAGATGCTGCGCCAGGGACTTGTGGCCGGCGAAGGCTGCACCATCGTCGTCAAAGGCCCGGCGTCTCTCTTCGAGGCGCTGAAGCGCCAGCTCGGAGAAGACATGCCGTCCTTGCGGCACGTCGAATCCGACGATGTCGATCTCGCCGTCGAGATGGATGGCACCATCCTCGTGACGCGCATGGCCGCCTGGGCCGATACAGTTCGGAAAGTTCTCGCATGAGCGACGAAAACCACCACAACGGCAAGCACGAGATCATCATCGTCAAGCGCCACAGCGGCAGCCATGATGGTCACCACGGCGGCTCCTGGAAGATCGCCTATGCCGACTTCATGACGGCGATGATGGCCTTCTTCCTCGTGATGTGGCTGATCAATGCCGCCAACGAAGAGACGAAGGCGGCGATCGCTTCCTATTTCAACCCGGTGCAATTGACCGACCAGAAGCCTGCCGAACGTGGCCTGAAGGACCCGGCCAAGGATGCGCAGGGCGAAGAAACGCAGCAACGTTCGAAGGTTGACGGCGAGCAGGAAAAGTCCGGTGGCTCGGCCAAAACCGGCGATCAGCTGACGGCGACGTCGGGCGAAGAGACGAAGTACTCCGACGCCGACTTCTTCGAAAACCCCTATTCCGTTCTTTCCGAGATTGCGCGCGAGGTCGGCCAGCAGGCCAACATCAGCGTCAAGGGCGAGGGCGGTGCGGCCCAGTCCGGCCCGGCCACCGGCGCCGATGGCGGCGAAGCCTATCGTGACCCGTTCGATCCGGACTTCTGGACCAAGCAGGTCGAAGTGAAGGACGCCGGCAACACGGCCGAAACCGTTGCTGCCCTTGCCGACAAGTCGACGGAGCCCGCAGGCGCGACGCCGGTCGTCAAGAAGTCTGAGGCGGACGCGTCGCAGGAGCCGCATGAAGCGGCCGACAAGCAGGCCGCTGACGGCAAGGACACCGATACGGGAGCTGGCAAGGACCCGGCGGACGCCGCAGCCGGCGAAAAGCCGAAGACCGAGGCCGCCGAGGCCGACGCCAAGGAGCAGGCGGCCGAACTCCAGGCCGAGCTGAAGAAGCAGCTTGCCGGCGAGGCGGGTCAGCTGGCCGAGGGACTTGTCGTGACACCCGCTGAAGGCGGCCTGATGGTGACGATCAGCGAGCGGACCGATGCGCAGATGTTTGCCATCGGCTCGGCCGTGCCGCAGAAGGAACTGGTACTGGCGATGGAAAAGATCGGCCATCTGTTGGCTGAGCGTCAGGGCGCGGTTGCAATCCGCGGCCATACCGACGGCCGTCCCTTCAAGGATGGCACTTATGATAACTGGCGCCTCTCCGCCGCCCGCGCCCAGAGCGCCTATTACATGCTCGTCCGCGGTGGCCTGAAGGAAGATCGCGTCAGCCAGATCAGCGGCTTCGCCGACCGGCGGCTGCAGATCCCCGGCGATCCCTACGCCCCGGGCAACCGCCGCATCGAGATCCTCTTGCAATCGGCTCCGGGTTAAGCGCCATGCTGAGACGCCTGCGAACCGCTCTGATGGCCTGCTGTGTGCTGGCGACCCCCGTTTTAACCGGGGGTGCCAGGGCGAACGATATCGAGGAGCTCGCACCTTTCAAGATGATCCGGTCGCTGCAATATGTGCAGGACTCGGTCGTCCTTGGCGACCATTCGGCGATCGAAATGCAGCGCTTCATGCTGGGCGCCATCGACAAGCGCCTGCGTGCGGCCGACGCGGCGGTCTTCCGTGATCCGCGCAACGTCGATGCGGCGCTGGTCTATGCCATGAGCGGCGGCAATCCGGAGACGCTGAAGTACCTTGCGGATCACGATGTGGCCGGGAACTTCGATTCCCGCGTCACCGAGGCGCTGACGCAATATCTGAATGGCAAGGGCGGCCTGATCGTCGAGAGCCTGTCCAAGGCCGCGCCTGAGTACCGCAGCGCCCGCATCGGCCCCTATCTCTACCTCATCCTCGGCAACGCGACATCGCAGCAGGATCCTGTGGGCGCGATGAAGTACTACGACTGGGCCCGTCTCGCGGCCCCGGGTACGATCATCGAAGAGGCTGCCCTGCGTCGCTCGGTTTTCCTCGCGGTTCAGGCGGGCGACGCGGACAAGGGCTTCCGCTATGCGCTGACCTATGCCCGCCGCTACCTGACCTCCCCCTATGCCAGCCAGTTCGCGGATGTCTTCGTCGAACTCGCCGTCGCCCATTTCGATGGCGGGGCGCAGGGGCGAATTTCGGAGATCCTGGGTTTCATGGACGCGCCGCGCCAGCGCGAAGTCTTCCTTCGCGTCGCCCGCCGCGCGGCGATCGCCGGCAAGCAAGAACTCGCAAAGCTCGCGTCTGAACGCGCCGAGGCGCTCGGCGCAGACGGCGCGCCGCAGCCGAAACTGCTTGCCAGCTTCTATGCCGGATTGGCCTCGGTGCCTTCCAATGACGTGTTTGCCGCGACGGCGAGCCTGGCGGCGATATCGGATGCGGAGCTTTCGCCGCGCGACCGCGCCTTGCGCGACGCTGCAAAGGCGGTTGCGGACGCCGTCGTCCGGCCACCTGTCGGTGAAAGCCTCACGCAAGCGTTTGCGTCTAAACCCGATAGACCGGTTGAGGCGAACGCGTCGGCCGCAAGCGAGGAAACTGGCAGCGGCATGAGCCCCTTTGGTAGCGGGCAGACCCCGGCGGTTGCGCCGGAGACCGTGGCCGCATCCGGCGCTGACGAGGTGGCGGACCCGAAGCACGATGGCTTCGTGGCGAAAGGACGATCGAAGATCGAAGAGATCGACGCTCTCCTGAAGGGAGAAGACAAATGAGGGCTGAGGACACCCTGCGCATGCCCCCGACACCTGTCGGCACGGGAAGCGGACGAGCGGGCGGCAAGGAGCAGGCTGGTGGTGCATCGGCCGGCGCGTTTGAAGATGCCGTGGCCAATGCCGGGCGGCAAAGAAACAACGACCAGCCGGGTTCAGGCAAAGGCGGCAACGACGCCGCTGCCGGCAGCGACGCGGAGGCGGTAGCCTTGATCGACAAGGACAATATTGCCAAGGCTGCGGGCAGGGCCGTGACACGCAGCATCAGCCTTGGTCGCAACGACCAGTTCGACGAACACGCGCTGCGCGACCATTTCCAGGCGGCCGAGCGCGGCGTTGGCGGCAAACGTGCCGTCGACAAGACCGATCCGGCCAAATCGGCTGCCGTGTCCGATGATCTGGCTCAAGTGGAGGCCGATGAAGACCTCGCCAAGCGCATTGCCGCCTTGACGAAAGGCATTGGCAAAGCGACGGCAGATGGCGCCTCGGTCGATGGCGACGTCCACGCCGGCGGCGAGAGCGCAGAAGCCAAGCAGACACCGACAGCGATGGACGATCTGCTGACGCTGCTGGGCGGTGCCCAGGCGACGCAGCCTCAGGGACAGACGGCGGCCGCGCGCCAGGCAGCGGATGGCCAGATTGAAGGCGCGGCGCCCGTTGCCGGTGGCAGCGAGCATGGCGCGAAAGCCGAGGCACAGGCGGGCGAGAACGACCCAGACCGGCTCTTCCGCTTCGCCCGGGCTGACGGCAAGGGACAGGCCGTTTCCATGAGCCTCTCGAAGGACGGTGATGCGGCGTTCGACGCTGCCCGTTCGCAAGCTTCCGCCAAGGTCGAGAATGTCACCGTGCTCGAGGCCCGGCGTTATCTCGGCATCTCGATGAGCCCGAACACCAGCGCCGTGGCAGACGCCATCGCCGGTGAGGCCACCACTTCCCTGCAGCCAAGTGCTGCACTCGGTCAGCCGGGCGCGTGGACGCAGGCCGGAAAAACGCTCAACACCCTGAAGATCCAGCTTCACCCGATCGAGCTTGGCCTCGTCACGGCCACGCTGCGCCTGAAGGATGACGAACTGCAGGTCGAGCTGAAGGTCGAGAACGGCGACGCCTTCCGGCAGTTGCGCGACGACCAGAACGACTTGGTCAAGGCGCTGCGCGCTCAGGGCTTTGCGGTCGATCAGGTGAACATCGTGTTCAACTCCGGCGGCGACACGTCGTCCGGCGGCGGCTCGCAGGCGCAGGCCCAAGCCCAGGCCGGGCAGCAGGGCCGAGAACGCGCCGATGGCAACGGCCAGGGACGACAGCAGCGACAGGACGACAGCCAGTCTTCGGCGGCGGAAAGGTGGGTTGGCAATGGCGGGACGGACGATGCGGCTGCCGGCACTGAGCGCTCTCGTACTGGTCACGTCTACATGTAGCGCTTTTGCCAGCGCGGACGCAGGCGTCTGCGAGCGCGAGATCATCAGCGCAGCGGCGAAGTACGATATCCCGGCCGGGATCCTCTATTCGGTCGGGCTGACCGAAACCGGCCGCAAGGGATCGCTTCAACCCTACGCGATGAACATCGAAGGCAAGGCCTATTTCGGTAGCAGCGAGCAGGACGTTCTAACCCAGTTCGGCAACGCGCGGGCACAGGGTGCCAAGCTCATCGATCTCGGCTGCATGCAGATCAACTATTACTTCCATGGCGAGCATTTCAGCTCGCCGCAGGAGATGCTTGACCCGCGCAAGAATGTCGAATATGCCGCGCGCTTCCTGGCCAATCTCCATGCGAGGCACGAGACCTGGACAATGGCCGTTGCGCGCTATCACGCAGGCCCGAACAACGACCCGGCGCAGAAGAAATATGTCTGCCGGGTGATCGCGAATCTCGTCGCGACCGGCTACGGCAAGTGGACGCCGAACGCCACGCAGTTTTGCCAATAAGCAACCATCAATTGTATTAGCGTTCCATTTGCCGCATTGTGGCGACAATGCGCGGACAATGTGACCGCAAGCGATTTGTCGTAGTCCGTTAACTTTTCCACATTATTTTAGTGCCGCCTTGAGGCGGGTGCTACTAGATATAGATCAAATCGGCGAAACATGGTTAATCAATTATTAATTCCACCCAGTAACTTCCTCTAGTTGTTCATGAATCCCTCGATTCGTACCTCTCAATCAGTGCGGAGCCATACTGATTCGGAGGCGGGCGAATGATCGTAGTGGTTGATGAAAGAGAGCTGGTGAAGGACGGGTATACGTCCCTCTTCGGACGTGAAGGTATTCCCTCGACGGGTTTCGATCCCAGGGAGTTTGGAGAGTGGGTAAACGCGGCTGCCGATTCGGATATCGATGCCGTGGAAGCCTTCCTGATCGGGCAGGGCGACACCACCTTCACGCTGCCGCGGGCCATCCGCGATCGCTCGATGGCACCGGTCATCGCGATGAGCGACACGCCGTCCCTCGAAAACACGCTTGCACTCTTTGATTGCGGCGTCGACGACGTTGTGCGCAAGCCTATCCACCCCCGCGAAATCCTTGCCCGCGTCGCTGCGATCCGCCGGCGCCTGAAGGCGATCGCCAACTTTACCGACATTGGTCCGATCCGCGTTTTTGCCGACGGCCGCGATCCGGAAATCAACGGCGATGTCTTCGCCCTGCCGCGCCGCGAGCGCCGCATTCTCGAGTATTTGGTCGCAAACCGCGGCCGTCGCGTCTCCAAGTCGCAGATCTTCAACGCGATCTACGGGATCTTCGACGAGGACGTCGAGGAAAACGTCGTCGAAAGCCACATCAGCAAACTGCGCAAGAAACTGCGCAAGAAGCTCGGTTTCGACCCGATCGATTCGAAGCGTTTCCTTGGCTACTGCATCGACTGGAACTGAGCGCCACGCCGATGGGCGGGCACTGAACCAAGACAGGTTCACGCAAGGCCCGCTTCCTAGTGTCGCCGTAACAAGGAAATGAGGATCCGATATGAGTCTCTATGGCAGCATGAGAACGGGTGTGTCCGGTATGAACGCCCAGTCGAACCGTCTGGGCACGGTCGCCGAAAACATCGCGAACGCCAACACGACCGGCTACAAGCGCGCCTCCACGGAGTTCTCGTCGATGATCCTGCCTTCGGGCGGCGGCAACTACAATTCCGGCGGTGTCGAAACGCAGGTGCGCTACAGCATCTCCCAGCAAGGCGGCACCAGCTATACGACGTCGGCGAGCGACCTTGCGATCAACGGCGGCGGCTTCTTCATCGTTTCGGGCAATGGCGGTGAGAACTTCCTGACGCGTGCCGGCTCCTTCGTTCCGGACAAGAACGGCAACCTCGTCAACACCGCCGGCTTCACGCTGATGGGCTACGAGTACAAGGCCGGCGTCGATCCGACCGTCGTCGTAAACGGTTTTGACGGCCTGGTACCGGTCCAGCTCAAGGACGAGGGCCTGGTCGCCGCCGGCTCGACCAAGGGTACGATGGAAGCAAACCTGCCGTCGGGCGCGGCCGTCAACGATCAATCGAAGACCTCGATGGTTGTTTACGACAGCCAGGGCAACACCCGCATCCTCGATTTCACCTACACCAAGACAGGTCCGAACGCCTGGGGCCTGAGCGTCGTCGATCGCACATCGGGCACTACAGTCGGTACCCAGACCATGACGTTCGACGCGGCCGGCAAGCGCATCGGCGCCGTCCCCGCGACGCTGACGACGACGGCCATCAACAACCTGCCCGGCACCGGCGCCAACCTTGGTGCGATCACGATCGACACCTCCAAGACCACGCAGCTCGGCGGCGACTTCAGCAGCACCGGCGGTGGCATCGACGGCAGCAAGCCGAGCAAGATGTCGGGCTTCGAGATCGACAAGGAAGGCATCGTTTACGTCAAGTATGGCGACGGCAACCTCATCCCCAAGTTCCGGATCGCCCTTGCGACCGTCCAGAGCCCGGACAAGCTGCAGCCGCAGTCCGGCAACGTCTACTCGCAAGGGGCGGATTCAGGCGTTATTGTCACCGGTTTTGCCGGCTCTGGCGCTTTCGGCAACATCCAGTCCAAGGCGCTCGAAAACTCCAACGTCGACATCGCCAACGAGCTGACCTCGATGATCGAGGCGCAGCGCAACTACACGGCAAACTCCAAGGTGTTCCAGACCGCCTCGGACCTGCTTGACGTGCTTGTCAACCTGAAACGGTAATTGAAAGAGATACGGTCCGCGTCATGTCGCTGTCCTCCGCAATATCCATCGCACAGCAGGCCTTCAGCAACACGGCGCAACAGACCGCGATCGTGTCGAAGAACATCGCGAATGCGGGCAATGCGGATTATTCGCGTCGCCTTGCCCTCTTGGGCAGCACCGGCAACGGCGCGCAGGTCGTATCCATCTACCGGGCACAGAACGAGGCGCTGCTCAAGCAGAGCATCGCCAGCATCGGCGAAGCCTCCGGCCAGGCGCGGCTTCGCGATGGCCTGGAACTCCTGAAATCGGCTCTCGGCGGTAACAACTACGAGACTGCGCCGTCAAAGCTGCTGTCGGAGTTTCGCAACAGCCTGCAGACGCTGGCCTCGACCCCGGGCAACAAGACGATTGCGGCGGCAGCGGTCACCAGCGCCCAGGACCTTGCCGATTCCCTGAACAAGACCTCTGGCACCGTGCAGAACATGCGCGAAGATGCCGACAAGGAAATCGCTCTTGAGGTCGACAAGCTGAACAGCCTGCTTGCGGACTTCGAGCGGGTGAACAACGAGGTCAAGTCGGCGACTGCATCCGGTGGCGATGCGAACGATGCGCTTGACCAGCGCGACAAGATCCTGAAGCAGATTTCGGAGATCGTCGGCATCTCCACCGTTACGCGCGGCAACAACGATACGGTGATCTTCACCACCGACGGCACGGTGCTTTTCGAGAACATTCCGCGCCAGGTGACGTTCGCGCCGACAACGACCTATGACGCCACCGTCACCGGCAACAAGATCTTCGTCGACGGCGTACCGATCGCCCCTGGAAGTGGCGCAGATACGACCGCCAAGGGCAAGCTTGCGAGCCTCGTGCAGCTGCGCGACGACATTGGGCCGAAGTTCCAGTCGCAGCTGGACGAGATCGCCCGTGGTCTCGTCGAGCTTTTCAAGGAAGGCAACCCCAGCGGGGTGCCGCCGGTTCCCTACCAACCGGGCCTCTTTACCTGGGGAAGCGCGGGTGTGCCGGCTGCCGGCACCGTCGTTCCCGGACTGGCATCGAAGATCACCGTCAACGCTCTGGCCAAGGCCAACCCGCTTCTTTTGCGTGACGGCGGCTTCAACGGCGTTGTGTCGAACCCTGGCGGTGCGGCAAATCCGAGCCCCGGCTACACGGGCCTTCTCGACGGCTTCATCAACAAGATGGGCGAGAACATGACGTTCGACCCGTCGACCGGTCTCGACGGAACCAGCAGCCTGCTGAACTTCGCGACCGGGTCGGTCGGCTGGCTGGAGCAGACCCGAAAGACGGCATCGACCGCCGACGACAACAAGCGCGCTATGCTGTCGCGCACCCAGGAAGCGCTCAGCAAGCAGACCGGGGTCAGCATTGACGAGGAACTGTCGCTGCTGCTCGATCTCGAACAATCCTACAAAGCATCGGCCAAGCTGGTGAGTACCGTGGACGCCATGATGGCGGCCTTGATGGAAGCTGTGAGGTAATCATGAAGACGTCCTACGTTTCTAATCTGGCGATCCAGACCGCCATGCGCATGACGATTCAGCAGAACCAGATGGATCTGCTGAAGGCGACCCAGGAGCAGACGACGGGTCGGCACTACGACGTCGGCTTGACGCTTGGTGCGACGGCGTCGCGCTCGCTCAACCTTCAGCGCGAGATCGACCGGCTGAACTCGATGAAGAGCACCAACTCGGTCGTAACCCAGCGCCTCTCCGGCTCGCAGGGTGCGCTGGAAACGATGGCGAAAGCGGCCGAAAAGGTGCGCGACACGCTCGTTACCTACAAGGGCAACGATGCCGCGAGCCAGCTTAAGATCCAGAAGACCGAGATCTTGGGCGCGCTGCAGACCTTCACTGCCGCCGCAAACACGTCCTTCAACGGCGAGTTCCTGTTTTCGGGCATCAATACCGACGCCAAGCCTCTCGCCGACTACACCGCTACGTCGGCGGCAAAGACTGCCTTCGACGCTGCGTTTACGGCGTTCAAGACCGCCAACAGCATCACGTCCGACGACCAGATCACCGTCACCCAGATGCAGGACTTCATCAAGAATACGGTCGAGCCGATGTTCACCGGTACGGGCTGGGATGCAAATTGGTCGGACGCATCCAGCCAGAACATGACGAGCCGGATCAGCGCCAGCGAAGTCATCGAAAGCTCGACCAACGCCAATACCAACGGCTTCCGCATGTTCGCCATGGCAAGCGTAATCACGGCCGAGCTGATGGACAAGAACGTGACCCCCGAGGTGCGGGCGGCGATCGGTGTCGAGGCGTTGCAGTATGCAGAGCAGGGCATCGCCGGCCTCAATGCAGAGCGCAGCCAGCTCGGTATTTCGGAATCGCGGGTGAAGAAGGCGAACACCTCGATCGACGCGCAGCTCAAGCTGGTCAACACGCATGTCGCCGACCTCGAAGGCATCGATCCGATCGAGACATCGACCCGGATCAACACGCTCAAGGTGCAGTTGGAAACGTCCTATACACTAACGTCGCGACTACAGCAGATGAGCTTGCTCAATTTCCTCTAGTGTGAGGAGCCGGACAAACATGAAGGATGTCTGAATGTACCAATTTTCCTATGCCGAGATCATGGAGGACGGCGTCGCCGACTCCAAGAATCGAGAACGGCAGGTACTCGATCGCTCGATCGCGCTCATGGAAGCAGCGAAACAGCAGAAAGGGTATTCGAGAGAGGCCATCGAGGCCATCTACTTTACCCGGCGCCTGTGGATCCGTTTCATCGAGGATCTGCGTGCACCGGAGAACCAGCTGAACGAAGAGCTGCGCGCCAATCTGATTTCGATCGCCATCTGGATACTCAACGAGACGGAAAAGATCCGCAAACGCGAATCCTCCAACTTCCAGGGCATAATTGACATTACCACCATCATCAGGGATGGACTGAAATGAAGAGCACACTGCGTATCTCGCTGAAGTCGGGCGAACGGATTTTTGTAAACGGCGCGGTGCTGCGCGTGGACCGGAAGGTCGCGGTCGAGTTCCTGAACGATGTGACGTTCCTGCTCGAAAACCACGTGCTGCAGCCCGAAGACGCAACGACGCCGCTGAAGCAGCTCTATTTCATCGCGCAGATGATCCTCATCAATCCGGAAGGCGCCGAGCAATCGACCGCGATGTTCCGCAAGTCGATCGTCATGCTGCTCAACTGCTTCAAGAACGAAGAGATCCTTGCCGAGCTGAAGCGCGTCGACGGGCTGGTGACCAACGGCCGCGCCTTCGAAGCGCTCAAGGCGATCCGCGGCCTCTATGCAATCGAAGACCGCATTCTCAACACGCAGGAAATCACGCCGGCAACAGTCGAGCAGATTCGCAAGGAGATCGCACCATGGCGGTAAGCGGCGTCAGCAACAACGGCTACACCCCGAATGTTTCGGCCCAGGATTCGGGCGGCGACGCCGCCAAGGCATCGCTCAACTACGAGAGCTTCCTGAAGCTGCTCGTCGCCCAGATGAAGAATCAGGATCCGACGCAGCCGATGGATGCGACGCAGCAGATCGCCCAGCTTGCGACCTTCTCGCAGGTGGAGCAGACGATCAAGACCAACAAGAACCTTGAAAGCCTGCTGCAGCGCACGTCGCTGAGCGAGGCGGACGCCGTCATCGGGCGCACCGTCACCAGCGAAGACGGCAAGACCACTGGCGTGGTTAAGGAAGTGAAACTATACTCTGACGGAATCATTGCGGTGCTGGATAACGGCAAGGAGCTTGTTATCGGCCCGGGCGTCAAGGTGAAGTGATAACTCCATGAATGAGGCGGATGCCCTCGATATTGTACAGGCCGCGATCTGGACCGTGATCGTGGCCTCAGGGCCCGCCGTTCTCGCCGCCATGGTTGTCGGCGTCGTCATCGCCTTCATTCAGGCGCTGACCCAGGTCCAGGAAATGACGCTGACCTTCGTCCCGAAGATCCTTGCCGTCATGATCACGGTTGCCGTGTCCGCGCCCTTTATCGGCGCCCAGATTTCGATCTTCACCGACATCATCTTCTCGCGCATCCAATCCGGTTTCTGAAGCCGCAGCTTTAAAGCTTGTTCGCATGCAGCGGCATGAAACCCTCGCGCAAGCTTGGGTCGCTATCTCCGTCTCTATAGTGGGGCAGCGCGTGTGAATGCTGCCTTGATCTCATGATGAGACGGAAGAGACATGGCACAGCAAGCAGCGCTGATCATCCCGAAAGTAGCACCGAAGGGCCGGGACGTCGGCTTCGCGCTCGGGATCGTCGCGATCCTGTCGATCCTCTTCCTGCCCATCCCGCCCTTCCTGATCGACATGGGGCTCGCGTTCTCGATCGCCTTTTCCGTGCTGATCCTGATGGTCTCGCTGTGGATCCAGCGTCCGCTCGAGTTCTCCTCGTTCCCGACCATCCTGCTGATCTCGACCATGGTGCGCCTGGCCTTGAACATCGCCACCACCCGAGTCATCCTTTCGCACGGCCACGAGGGCCACGGCGCTGCCGGCGGCGTCATTTCCGGCTTTGCCAGCCTCGTCATGTCCGGCGATTTTGTCATCGGTCTGATCGTCTTCCTGATCCTCATCACCGTGAACTTCATCGTCATCACCAAGGGTGCGACGCGTATCGCCGAAGTCGGCGCGCGCTTCACCCTCGATGCGATCCCCGGCAAGCAGATGTCGATCGACGCCGACCTGTCGGCGGGCCTGATCGACGAGAAGGAAGCACAGCGCCGCCGGCGTGAACTCGAGGAAGAAAGCTCCTTCTACGGCGCCATGGACGGTGCGTCCAAATTCGTGCGCGGCGATGCGATCGCCGGCCTGATCATCACCGCGATCAACATCTTCGGCGGCATCATCATCGGTTACCTGCGTCATGGCATGCCGATCGGCGAAGCGGCCGACGTTTTCGTCAAGCTATCGGTCGGCGACGGTCTCGTCTCGCAGATCCCGGCGCTCATCGTCTCGCTCGCCGCCGGCCTTCTGGTGTCGCGCGGCGGCACGGCCGGCTCCACCGACCAGGCGGTCGTCGGGCAGCTCGGCGGCTATCCGAAGGCGCTCATGGTCGCCTCCGGTCTTATCATTCTCCTAGCGGTCGTTCCCGGCCTGCCGTTCCTGCCCTTCGCCGTGCTCGGCGGCGGCATGGCGTTCCTGAGCTGGCTCGTGCCGCGCCAGATCGAGGCTGCCAATGCCGCGCGTCGCGCCGAAGAGGCGGCCAAGGTCCAGCAGACCAAGGAAGGCGAGCAGGATTCGGTCAAGTCGGTGCTGAAGACCGCTGAGATCGAGCTGCTTCTCGGCAAGCAGGTCTCGACCCGCCTGCTTGGCGCACACCAGGAACTCGCCTTCCGCGTGGGCAAGATGCGCCGCAAGTTTGCTGGCCAGTACGGCCTCGTCATTCCGGAGATCAAGGTTTCGGACGACATCAGCATTCCGGACAAGGCCTACCACATCCGCATCCACGGCACGACGATCGCGTCCAACACGGTGCGCGTCGGCGAAGTCCTGGTGGTCACCGGCGGCGGTCGCCGGCCGAGTGTTCCGGGCGACGAGATCCGCGAACCCGCCTTCGGCATGCCGGCGGTCTCGATCCTCGAAACCTTTACCGAGGACCTCAAGCGCGAAGGCTTCCATCCGATCGATAACGTCTCGGTGGTGTTGACGCATTTGAGCGAAGTGATCCGCAACAACCTGCCGCACCTGCTTTCCTATAAGGACGTCAAGGTGCTGATCGAGCGGCTCGATCCGGAGTACCGCAAGCTCGCCGACGAAATCTGCACCTCGCACATGTCCTATTCGGGCCTGCAGGCGGTGTTGAAATTGCTGCTTGCCGAGCGTGTCTCGATCCGCAACCTGCATCTGATCCTTGAAGCGGTCGCCGAACTCGCGCCGCATGTACGCAAGACTGAGCAGATCGTCGAGCATGTGCGCGTGCGCATGTCGCAGCAGCTTTGCGGCGACCTCGCCGACAACGGCGTCCTGCGCGTGCTCAGGCTCGGCAACAAGTGGGACATGGTCTTCCACCAGGCGCTGAAGCGCGACGCCAAGGGCGAGGTCGTCGAGTTCGACATCGATCCGCGTCACCTCGAAGAGTTCAGCGAGCAGGCGACGAAAGTTATCCGTGAACATCTCGATCGCGGCATGCCCTTCGTGCTGGTAAGTTCGCCCGAATCCCGTTCTTATGTGCGCATGATCATCGAGCGCCTCTTTGCCACCTTGCCCGTGCTCTCGCATGTCGAGCTTGCCAAGGGCCTTGAGATCAAGATCATCGGCTCCATTTCATGATCACCGACCCGGAGGGCACGGTGCTGGCGCTGTTTGCGGCCTTCTGCCGGATCGGCGGCTGCATCATGATCATGCCCGGGTTCTCCAGCGCGCGCGTTCCGATGCAGGTGCGGCTGTTCATTGCAGTCGCGGTTTCCATGGCGATCCTGCCGGTCATGTGGACGGACATCTATCCGCAGGTAACCGGCAAGGGGCACAGCTACATCTATTTGATCGCCGCCGAGACGGCGGTCGGCGCGGTCATGGGCCTTGTCGCCCGCTACTATGTCCTTGGACTGCAGTTCACCGGAACGGCGATCACCATGTTGATGGGCTTTGCCTCGCCGCCATCGTCGGATGTGATCGAAGATACGCCCGAAAACCAGGTGACCAGCTTGATCAGCTTCGCCGGCCTGATGGTGCTGTTCATGCTGGATTTCCATCATGTGATGATCGAGGCGATCGTTCAATCCTATCGGGCCATGCCGATCGGCACTCCCTTCGATCCGCAGGGTGTGCTGATCACGCTCACGGATTCGCTGGCGCAGATCTTCATGATCATGTTGAGGCTCGCGAGCCCCTTCATCATCTATGGCCTGCTTTTCAACGTGGCGATCGGCATGGTGAACAAGCTGGCGCCACAGATCCCGATCTACTTCATCTCGCAGCCCTATCTGATCATGGGCGGCTTGTTCCTGCTCTATCTCGGTATCGCTGCGATGCTGCGCCTGTTCGGCGACGGTTTCGCGCTCGTCATGCAGGGAGGATAGCCGCATGAAGACCCGCTCGCAGAAGCTCAAGCGCCTGGTCGCCGTCCAACGCCATCTGGAGCAGATGGCGGAGGCGGATTTCGTCGAGATGGTGCGGCAGCGCGAGGTCCTGGCTGAGACGATCGATGTCGTCGTCGATGCCATGGGCTCGGCTCATCCGATGCACCGCATGTTCTCCGGCCACTATTCCTCGCAGATCGGACGGCTTGTGCAGAAGGACCAGATGCTGCACGGCATCCAGCAAACGCACGAGGCGCGCATGCTGAGGGAGCGCGCGAAAGCCGACCGGCTCGAGGAAAACATGAAGGAGGCCCGCCAGTCCGAGGACCGCGAAGAGGCCGACAATTCCATCTACGACCTGATCGATCAACACGTTACGGGCAACGCGCCAGCTTCCCGTAAGCTTGACGGGCGATAGTGCGTCATTCCCGGTTTGCTCCGATGGCGGAGCGGATCCGGGCCGACCAATGCCCAGGCTCGATTTTGAGAGGATTCGTCATGGCCATCTCTCCGCCCAGCGATCTGGTGATGGATGTCGTGCGCGCCGCCGACCCCACCGAAGTGCAGGAAGCGCAGGCGCGGTTGAAGGCCAACCGTGCCGCGTTCAAGGCGACGAGTCTGGCGGAAAACGGCAACGGCTTTGCCGCTGCCGTCAACGTTCTCAATCTGTCGCCGGAAGGTTCGAGCGGGCTCGGCGACCTCAACAACCGCGTCGAACAGAAGAAGATTCCGGAGACCTATCGCAAGTTCGAGGCCATGGTGCTGCAGAACTTCGTGAAGTCGATGCTGCCGACCGAAAGCGAGAACGTTTTCGGCAAGGGCAATGCGGGTGATATCTGGAAGAGCATGATGGCCGAGCAGATCGGCGACGTGATCTCCAAGAGCGGTGGCATCGGCATTGCCGAACAGCTCGCGGGCGCCGAAGGCACCGATCGGGTTCAGGCATCGCTGGACGGTAACAGCCGAAACCTCGCCGCAAGCCTCGTGCAGGAATACGAGCGCAAGACGCTGACCGGCTTTACGACCGACAACGACAAGAACAAGCAAGCCTAGGGCGGGGTGGGGGAACTGCTTGCAGTTTTCCATCCGCATTTCGCTCTAATTCATAGGAATAGATCGCGCTTGAGAATCCGGTCGATCCGACCAGAAATCATCGTGATCCAATTGGGAGTTGATTCATGGAAGCCATGGCATCCAATGACGTCCGGATCCAGAACGTGCTCGGCCGCCTGGAAATGATCCTCGACAACGAGAACAGCCGGATCGGCATCGACCCGGAATTCGATATCAAGACATCGAACGCGCACAAGAGCCGTTGCCTCTACGAACTGACGATGCTGCACCGTGACATGCTGCCGGGCGAAAACTCTTCGGCTTTCTCCTCGCATGCTCTGCACCTGCGCGAAAAGCTGTCGGTCAATTCGCAGAAGGTCGAGGCCCATCTCGAAGCCGTTCGCGCCGTCGTCGACCTCCTGAAGACCGCCGCCCAGGATGCCGATGCGGACGGCATCTATTCCGAAGCGCAGTTCCGCTATAGCGATTTCTGATGCTGAAGCTCGTTTTCACCGGGGTCTGGGTCTGCGCGGTCACGCTCGGATCCGTCTACTTCTCGATGCAAAGCGCCTCCGCGCCCGCCGTCCCGGACGGCGAGGCTGCCCGGCGCGCATCGGAGCAATATGTTCCCGGTGAGATGATCACCATTCCGGTCATCCGGGATGGTTCCGTTCAGGGCTATTTCCTGACCAAGCTTTCCTTCTCCGCCACCAAGGAGGGGATCAACAATCTTCGCGCGCCGCTGCGCCAGATGGTTACCGATGAGCTCTACGATCTGCTCGTCGGTTCGAAATTCATCGACATCGCCGACACCGGTACGTTCGACCTGCCCACCTTCAAGACGACGGTAAAGGACGGCCTGAACAAGAAGCTCGGCGACGAGGTGATTACCGAGGTGCTCGTCGAGCAGCTCGAATATCTGACCAAGGAAGACGTCAAACGCGTCGCCAACAGCCAGAATGTGCCGCGGCAAAAGCCGGTCCCGATCACCGACAGGAACGGCAACGTCGCCGGCGACAAGTTGCCTGAAGGCGCCGTCAAGGCAAGCAGCGCACACTGATGATTGTTGGAAGGGACGCCCGGGTGGGTTTCCGCTCGGCCGCTTGCCCTCGACGAGGCGGTATCCGTCAGTTCTTTTCCGGGGTGCGGTACTGCTCGTTGACGAGGCCGAGTTCCGCCATCAGCCGGCCGATCGCCACATAGAAGTGGTATAGTCCGGCCGCTGCCAGCCCGCTCTTGTTCCACAGTTCCAACCCGCGCGGCACCGATGCGCCAAGCAGCGCCAGCGATTTGCCGAAGGTCCTGAGCCGGCCTTTGAAGCTCGGGTCACGCCGATGTTCGAGCATCGTCGAGATCGCGCCATTCCTGAGGCTGCGCGCCCTGATCCAGGATGCGCTGGTGCGGCGGGCGGGCACGGTCTCGGCAACCCAGGCGTCGGTTGCCCAGGCGAAGGAAAACCCTTTCGCCTTGCAGCGGCTGTAGAAATCCGCATCGCCGCCGCCGATGAAGTTGAAGGCGGGATCCAGGAAGGGTTGCGGCATCGCGTCCAGCACTCCACGCGTAACGAGCACGTTGCCGGAGGAATAAAGGATGGGCACCGGCCCGGTCGCGTCATAATGGGGCGTGAAGACCGGATGGCGTTTCCACTTCTGCCCGCCATCGCCTTCGAAAACCGGAAGCTGCGGGCCGCCGACCATATCGGCACCGGTCGTTTCCTGTGCCGCGATGAGGCAATCGAGCCATTCGGGCGCCGCCACTTCGTCGTCGTCGATTATCGCGATCGCCTTGAGGTTCGGGTAGGTTTGGAGCGCCGTCGCCCAGCCGGCATTGTAGGCGTGGCAGTTTCCGCGCTGATGCGCGACGATCACGACAGAATCCGAAGGATGTCCCAGGAAGAAGTCTTTGGTCGCCGCAGCCCCGGCCAGCCCGTCGGCATCGTTTTCGACGACGACCGTGGCGTAGGAGATGTCAGGCCTTTGGGAAACAATGGTTTTCAGCGTCTTGACGACATGGTCCGGCCGACGGAACGTCGGCAGCACGACGACGAGTTCGATGTCGCCGGCGTCTTCCAGCTCTGTCCGGAAGTAGACGGAAATGTCCTGGCCGGTCGTCGTCATGGCGAAACCTGTAAAAGCAAAATTGTGTCGCAATACAGCAAATCTTCCTAAACAGATGCTGAACCCTGGCGGCATATTTTGAAAGGGGTCTTTAAGCGCTCCTTCACCCCATGCTGCTAATGAAGGCCGCAGTTCCATTCATGACGCGTGGCAAAATGCATCTGGTCCTGGTCTCTTCGCTCGTTCCCGTCGCCAATCCGGCGTCCGGTTTCGACATTGCCAACCGGGCTGTGCTCGACGGTCTGCGCGCGCTCGGTCACCGCGTCAGCGTCATCGGTTTTCTCCAGCCGGGACGCGTGCCCGCGCCCGATTGCGATATGCATCTTCTCGGCGAGCTGGAAGTCACCAATGCCAAGGTTGGCACGTGGCAGAAGTTGAGCTGGCTCGCGACGGCCTTCCTCAACCGCACGACCGTCTCATCCGGCAAGATGCTGGTGGTGTCGTCGAGCCGGATTCAGTCGATCCTCGAGAGCCTCGCTCCGTTCGACGGTCTCGTGCTCAACTCGGTGCAACTGCCGGCCGCTTTCCAGCAGGTTTTCCGCCCCCATCCGTCGATCTATGTCGCGCACAATGTCGAGGCGGATTCTGCCTTTGAGAATGCCGAGCGGGCCAAGGGTACGGTCGAACGCTTTCTTTTCCGGCGCGAGGCGCAGTATCTCGAACGCTACGAGCAGCAACTGGCGCAGAATGCGGTGGCCGTCTGGACGTTTGCGGAGGCCGATCGCTTCGGCTTCGGCCGCGCCGTCAGCGACCGGGCCTTCGTGCTGCCGCTGGTCACCGGTTGGGATGCGGCAGTAGTGCCGACAGAAGCAGCCGAGCTCCAGCAGGACCTCGGCTTGATCGGGACCTGGAGCTGGCGGCCGAACCGATTGGGGCTCGACTGGTTTCTCGCCGAGGTCGTACCGCATCTGCCGCAGGATCTTTCGATCGCGATTGCCGGCCAGATGGATGGCATACCGGCGGTTTCCCATCCCGGTGTTCGCTTCGTCGGACGGGTTCCTGATGCACGCGCCTTCGTCACGGAAAGTGCGGTCATACCGCTCGTCAGCCGGGGCGGTACGGGCGTCCAGCTGAAGAGCATCGAGACCTTTGAGCTTGGCATGCCATCCGTGGCGACGCAGGCGTCGTTGCGCGGCATCGAGGCGCTTCCTGAGAATTGCGCCGCGGCCGAAGATCCGGCCGAGTTCGCGCGCCTGTTGGTCGACAAGGTCACCCGCGCGCGCGGCGGCGACCGCCAACGCCTTGACGGTTCGGTCTTCCATCGCGCCCAGAAGGCGAAGCTGATGCGGGTCATGCGCAATGTGCTGGCCGGCCTCGCTCCGAGTGCCTCGGCCGAGACACCCTCGGTTCCGCCCGAGCTAAAGGTCCATGACGGGGGGCGGTCGTGACCAAGACGACCACCGGCGCGAACGCCGCCCTGTCCGGGCGCCTCATCCTGGGCATGCCGGTGGTCGATTTCGATTGGGGGAGTGCCTTTGCCTTTGCGGCCGACGCGCTGTCGCGCCCGGGCGGGCAAACAACGCTCGCCTTCCTCAACGCCAACAATGCCAACCTGATGATGCGCGACGGCGAGTACCGCGAGGTTCTCGGTCGCCAGGTCGTCTTTCCCGACGGTCACGGCGTCGATATCGCTTCCTATCTCTTTTACGGCAGCATGTTCCCGGCCAATCTCAACGGCACGGACTTCGTGCCGGCGCTGCTGACCTTCATCGACCGGCCGCTGCGCGTTGCGATGATCGGCGCCCGTGCGAAGGTGCTTGCGCGCGCGGCCGAGAATTTTCGCAGGCACGCGCCATGGCACGAGTTCCTCCCCGTTTCCGACGGGTTCTTCGATCGTGACCACTCCGAGCAAGTGCTTGCCGATGTCCGGGCGCTGAATGCTGATATCCTGCTGGTGGCGATGGGAAGCCCCGGTCAGGAGAAATGGGTCGATGCCCATGTGGGGCCGCAGGACGCCCGGCTGGTCATTACCGTCGGCGCGCTCTTCGATTTCGTCGCCGAGGCGTTTCCGCGGGCGCCGAAGTTCCTGCGCCGGATGCGGCTGGAATGGTTCTTTCGCCTGGCGGTCGAGCCGCGGCGCATGTGGCGTCGCTATGTCCTCGGAAACCCGCTTTTCCTGTTTTACGTCCTCTGGCACAAGCTGTCGGGGCGGGCGCGGGAAAACGTCGCCGACACCAGCCTTCGGACGGGAACATCGTGAACGGTCAGACCATGCGCACAGCCATTGTCACAGCGTCCTACGCCAATGACTTCGAGCGCTGCCGGCTGATGTGCGAAAGCATGGACCGCAAGCTTCAGGGCGATTGGAAGCACTATCTGCTGGTTGCCGATTTCGACGTTAAGCTCTTCCGGCAACTGGAGGGCTCCAGACGCCAGGTTATCAGCGAACGCGATCTCCTGCCCTGGTGGCTGCATCCCGTCACCGACCCGCTTTCGGGCGGCCGCCGGAAGCTGTGGCTCAGTCCCTTTGGCCTGCCGCTGCGTGGCTGGCATGCCCAACAGCTTCGCCGCCTGGTGCTCGCGCGCCACATCGACGAGGCGGCGATGTTTGCCGTCGATTCCGATGTCGTCTTCCTGCGCGCCTTCGATCCCGCCAGCCTCTGGCAGGGAGAGCGGTTGACGCTCTACCGCAAGGACGGGGCGATTAATGCGCAAATGCGCTCCAACCATCTCGAATGGCTCGCCCATTCCGACAGGCTTCTCGGGATCGGCCCCTACACGTTGCCGGCCAACGACTATATCAACACGCTGATCGCGTGGCGCACCGATACCAGCCGCAAGCTGCTCGAGCACATCGAGACGCTGCACGGTCGGAACTGGGTGAGGGCGATGACCCGCACCCGCGCCTTCTCCGAATGCACGATCTACGGGCGCTTCGTCGACGAGGTGCTGGGCGGGGAAGGTCATGTTCCCTCTGATGCCGCGCTCTGTCATGTGCTCTGGTTCGAAGACAGCTACCGGCAGGATCTCTCCGGTCTCAGGGCGTTCTTGAAGGACATGGCGCCGCATCAGGTCGGCATCGGCGTGCAGTCCTTCGTCGGCCACGATCTCGACGATATTCGCCGGGCGGTGTTCGAACTCGCGGCCTGAGGCATCTGTCTTGCTTCAGATGACCCGATCAGTCGGCTTTCTGAGCGCCGAATAGGTCAGTCCGAACGAGAGCGCGTAGAGGACCAGGAAGATCCCGTTGAGCGCCGGCGCCCAGGTCGCGACATCGGTCGTCGTCTGCAGCAACAGAACCAGCAGCCCCACCTTGACGACGCCGGCAATCAACAGGTTCAGCATGCGCCGCACAGTGCGGCCGGTCGCGTAGAGCAGTTCGGAGTGGTACTCGATCAGGTTGCGGAACGAGGGCACGAGCACGATCATCGCGACAATCGGCGCGGCTGCCGACACGTTGCGCCCGAGGCCATCGGGAAAGACCCACAGATAGAATGCCATGGCCGCGATGGCGGCAAAGGACGCAAGCGCCACCAGGAGTTCGATCGAGAGCCGGACACGCCAGCGAGCAATCGCCTCGGGCGTTCGCATGATGCGCTGGACGAGCAAGGTGTTGAACGACCGCACCGGTAGCGCCGTCAGGTCCGCCAGCCGCATCAGGATGGCATAGAGGCCGGACACCGCCGGCCCGCCAATGGCGAGTACCGCAATCTTGTCGAACTCCGATTGGATGTAGAAGAGCACCTCGGCGCCGGCGACCGACACCGAATCCGCCCAGCGCCGGAAGTAAAGCCGTGGCTGCCAGCGCAGCCGGACAGGCGGGTAGAACCAGAGAAGGGCCACCAGAAGGCCGAGCGCATTCGCAAGCAGATAGAGGTAGGACCAGGCTTCGAGCGTTTTCCAGGGGAGCAACGCAAGGAACAGGGCAGCGGCGGTGCGGATCGCCGTTCCGATCACCACGAGGAGGGCGCCGCGCCCGAAGCGACCCAGACCGTTCAGCACGATGACGGCGGTCTCCAGCCCGCGCCAGCAGAGGATCTCGGCCAACATGAAGGCAGCAAAAGTGCCGGCAGCCATGTCGCGGGAAAAGAGGGCGAGGAAGGTGATCGCGCAGATGATTGCGATCAACGGCAGCGACAGCACGGCGCCGACCAGGAAGCCGGCGCTATAGGTGCCGACAAGCAGCGGCTTTACGGTCGCGACCCGATAGAGCGGCGACATGAAGCCGAAGGCAAGCACGCGCGATATCATGATGCCGGCGGCAGACGCGGTCGCGAACAACCCGAAATCGGCGATGGCGAGCGTGTTGGCAACGGCGATGAAATAGACGAGCGACAGCACGAGCCGGCCCGCCGAACCTCCGGTCATCGAGAGGTAAGCGTGGATGAGCGCCCGGTGGCGGAGATAAAGCGCTTTGATGCGATGGGGCACGGCCGACATTTCCAGTAGCGCGTTCCCGCTCGATGCCGATGGAAACGCTCTATCTCCTTGATATCTCACACTTCCAAGGGCAGGGCGCGCAAAGCGTTCGCCTGGAATTGCGCTCGTCCCTCCGTCATAGGCGGGAAAGCTTAATAAGGCGTGAGATCACGCCGTTCGCGCCGTCACTTCCCGCCGAAATTAACGATTTGTTTTCCATGTTTCCTTAGGTTGGCTTCACTATTCGGAATTCGCCGTTTCGGCAGCCGCGGGATCAGTCATGTTCAACATCGACGACGAGAAACGCCCGGTTCCGCGTGCATCGTTGCTCGATTTTGCAGCAGAGGACGCGCGCGATCCCGCGCGTGCGCGAGACAGGCGCACCGCCGACCCGCAGGGTGCAGGCTCGTCCTTGCTCGGTCGTCCGTCCGGTTCCGGTGGATCAGCCAATCAATCAGCGGCGCGGCGCGAAAACCGTTCGAAAGGTCAGCCCCCGCGCGACGAAACGGTGCGGCCGACAGCCAAGGCATCCGCCGCCCGTAACCAACCCGGCCTCGGCGGCATGCGTGGCAAGTTTGCGCGCTGGCTTGCCGATAGTCCGCCTGAGGGGGCTGCGCCGGGAGTGACAGCCGACGGGCGAGCCGCAGGTGACCGCCCGCTCGTGGATATCAAGACCGTGGTGCGCGCGGTCTGGCAGCTCCGCAAGATCATTCTCGCGACCACGGCGCTCGGCGCCGTCGGTGGCGTCCTGTTGGCGTTGTCGACGCCCAGCGTCTTCGTTTCCGAAAGCAAGCTCTACGTCGATCCGCGCGAAGTGCGGCTGACGGATTCCGATCTGTCGAAACAATCGCTCGCAACCGAAGGCATTCTCGCCATCGTCGACAGCCAGCTCGAAGTGTTGCGCTCGCGAACGGTTATGGAAAAGGTCGCGGCCAGTCTCGATCTGGAAAAGGACCCGGAATTCGCCGGCAAGGGAGCTGGTGGCGACGCGTCCGCGCGCGTCCTGAAGACCTTGGGCGAGGCAATTCAGGTCTGGCGCGATCCGAAAACCTTCATCGTCACCATTGAGGCGAAGACCAGGGATCCCGAGAAGTCGGCACTGATTGCCAACCGATTGGTGGACACGTTCCTCGGCGAGGAGACCGCCGCGCAATCCGGCTTCTTCCAGAAGACGACGGTTGCGCTCGACGCGCGTATCAAGGAACTGAAGGCTGAACTGGACGCGGCCGAAAAGGCCGTCGAGGATTACAAGGCGAGCAACGACATTGTCGGCGCCGGCGGCGAATTGATCGCCGACAAGCAGCTCCTCAGCCTCAGTGATCAGGTCGCTGCGGCCCGCAATCGCATCGCCGAGGCGAAAGCCAAGGCCGAGGCGTCCGGCAAGGTGCAGCTCACCGATGTTCTGACGGGCGCCTACCCCGAGGAAATCAGTTCGCTGGCGCTCTCCGAACTGCGCAAGCAATACGCGGCGACCAGGGCGCAACTGAGCGCCCTTGATGCGAGCCTCGGGCCCCGCCATCCGCAACGCATCGCCGTTCAGCAGGCACTCGAGTCGTCGCGCTCGGAGATCGCCAACGAGTTGCGCCGCATCGCGGCTGCGGCGGGGACCGAGCTTGACCGCGCCCAGCGAACGGAACAGGACCTCGTGCAGCAGCTTGCCGTCCAGAAGGCGCGCCAGATCGATTCCTCCGCCGAATTCGTCGAGTTGCGCGAGCTGCAGCGAAAAGCGGCGGCGACCCGCGAGATCTACGAATCCTTCCTGAAGCGCGCCGGCGAGACGCGCGAAGAGGAAAAGCTGACCGCGAAGAACATCCGGGTGATCTCCAAGGCCGAGCCGGCGCTGCAGGCAAAAGGGCCCTCCCGCAAGATCATCGTGATCGCCGCCACCATGGCGGGCTTCTTTGCCGGCCTCGGCCTCGGCGTGCTGCTCGGCATCTATCGCAGCTTGAACGGATTGTTTCCCGCAACCCGGAAGGTCGAGGACGATGAGGCGCCCGAGCCACCGGAACCCGATGGCGGCCCCGAGCCCACGCGGCGCCAGCAGCCGCAGCCTGATCCGGCTTCGGCCAGGCTCGAGCTGCCGCCGCAGTTCAGCCCGGCTGCGCACCATGCGCAATCGCTGAACGCTGCCTATGCCGTTGCTCGCCGGAGCGCAACGGCGGGTCCTGTCACGGCTCAGCCTGTGCCGCAGACCGTAGACGAGGATGACGCCGACATCGCCAAGGTCCAGGAAGGCCTTCGCGCGCTGAGGTCTCGCGTCGAGCACTATTCCCGCCAGAAGCTCGCGCGCCGTTGATACGTCGGGCGGAGAGGCACGCTTGATTCGCGAACGTCTTGTGAGGCTGAGACCTCACGGCTTTCGGCGAAACCACGTGCACCTCTCAGTCTTGAGAGGAAATATCATCGGGGCACTCGAAACGGCAGCCAACCTCGTTGTCGCCTCTTGCATTTATGCGTTTGGGACAGCATAGGGCGCGTTGAGGCCATCGCCTTCTCTGAGGCGAACTAGAGTATGCCGCGTGAACAGGAAGCCAGGAGGAACATGCCGTGACGACTGTGATTGATGGCAAGAAGGTCGCCGCTTCGGTGATCGAAAGCGTGAAGGCCGCGACCCGTGCGCTCGAAACGGATGCGGGTGTTCGCGCAGGTCTCGCCGTCGTGATCGTCGGCGACGATCCGGCAAGCCACGCTTATGTTTCTTCCAAGAGCAAGATGGCCAAGGAGTGCGGTTTCCTGTCGGTCCAGCACACCTTGGCCGAGGCAACGACCCAGGAAGAGCTCGCTGCACTCGTGGCTAAGCTCAACGCCGATCCCTCTATCCACGGCATCCTCGTGCAGCTTCCGCTGCCGAAACATCTGAATTCCGAGCCGATCATCCAGTCGATCCTACCCGAAAAAGACGTCGACGGCCTGCACGTCGTCAATGCCGGCAAGCTTGCGACCGGCGATCTCGAAGGAGGTCTCGTCTCCTGCACGCCGGCCGGCGCCATGGTCTTCGTGCGCCAGACCCATGGCGACGATCTCTCCGGTCTGAACGCTGTCGTCATCGGCCGCTCGAACCTGTTCGGCAAGCCGATGTCAGCGCTGCTGCTTGCCGCCAACGCGACGGTGACGACCGCCCATTCGCGCACCAAGGATCTTGCCGCCGTCTGCCGCAACGCCGATATCCTCGTTGCCGCCGTCGGCCGCCCCGAAATGGTGAAGGCCGACTGGGTCAAGCCGGGCGCGACGGTCATCGACGTCGGTATCAACCGCGTACCAGCGCCGGAGAAGGGTGAGGGCAAGTCCAAACTCGTCGGCGACGTCGCCTTTGCGGAAGCCGCCGAGGTTGCAGGCGTGATCACGCCGGTGCCGGGTGGCGTCGGACCGATGACCATCGCCATGCTGATGGCCAACACCGTGATTGCCGCCTATCGCAAGGCCGGCCGCAAGCCGCCGCGCTTTTGATCCTGGCTCATATGGGATGATGAGACGCGTCGCGATTGCGGCGCGTTTTCATTTTTGCGGGGCAGGTCCGGTCGAGGCGCGCACGATGAGTTCGGCGCGCCAGAGTTCCTGCTCCGGATAGTCGCCGCGCTTCAGGATGCCGCCGATCAGCCGTGTGGCGATACGCGCCCCGGCGGCCCGCAGCGACGAGCGTGTCGTTGTCAGCGGGATGCTGAAATTTTCGGGCTTCAGCATCGGCAAGACGTCGTCATGGGCGATCAGCGAAATGTCTTCGCCGATTTTCAAGCCCGCCTGGTTGATCGCCCTGACAGCGCCAAGCGCCAGCACCGTACTTGAACAGAGCACCGCCGTCGGCGGCTGCGCGTGCTGCAGGAAGGGCTGCATGCTGCGGTAGCCGTGCTCGTCGGTCATCAGCGAATGCTGGACAAGTGCCTCGTCGAGCGAAAGGCCGTGTTCGGCGAGCGCCCGCAGCATGCCTTTTTTCCGGCGAATGGAAAAAGCCAGATATTCCGGCCCGTTGATCAGCGCAATCCGCTGGTGTCCGAGCTGTATAAGCAGCCGTGTCGCGTCGTAGAAGGCACTCGTATTGTCGATGTCGAGGAACGGATAGTCGCGGCTTTCGCCGATCGATCGGCCGTGCACGACGAAGGGGATCGAGAGCGATTTCAGCATGGCGATGCGCGGGTCGTTGGCGCGCATATAGGCGAGGAAAAGCGCATCGACATTGCCGCTGGCCGCCAGGCGCCGGAAGGTCACCTCCTCGTCCTCCGGCGCGCTCGGATTGAGCACGAAGTGGAAGTCGTGCTTGACCGCCTCTTCCGCCAGCCCTGCCAGAAACTCGCCGAAATGTACGTCGGAATCGATGCCGGGCGCGATCGGCATGACCATGCCGATCGAATAGGCCTTGCCGGTGGCCAATCGCTGCGCTGCGCGGTTCGGCCTGTAGCCGGTCTCACGCACGGCCTGCAGCACGCGCTGACGGGTTTCGGCGTTGACTTCCGGATAGCCGTTCAGCGCCCGGCTGACCGTCGTCTGTGACAGGCCGAGCAGCTCCGCCAATTGCTTGAGATTGACCGCCATGGTCGGGATTCCTCTCAAAGCGCTTTGGATACCCATATGATTTTTGGTGTTTGGCCCCAGCGCCCTCCGGTTTGTGTAGCATCCGTTTTTCGAGCAACAAAGCGGAATTCAACTATTGCGCGGTGCAAAACGTTACCGCAGGGCACAAATACGTCGCATGGAGAACAGCGATGGGAAAGCTCTTGACTCCGCGCGTGTCGCAATGGTTTGTTAGCGAACTCAAAGCGCTTTGAATTTTTCGCGCATTGTCGTCTGCCCGGCGGGATCCGGGTTCATCTTTGGGAGGAGAAGAACGTGAAGAGATCATTGCTGTTGGGCGTGGCCGCCTTTGCCCTGATTGCAGGTGCAGCCGGCGCCGCCGACCTCAAATTCAAGCCGGGCGAAGGTACGAAGTTCAACTGGGCGAGCTTCGAGGAGTTCAAGAAGGGCCACGACCTCAAGGGCCAGACGCTGACGATCTTCGGCCCCTGGCGCGGCGAAGACGAGGCGCTGTTCAAGAGCGTCTATGCCTACTTCACCGAAGCGACGGGCGCCGAGATCAAGTACTCCTCGTCTGAAAACTACGAGCAGCAGATCGTCATCGACACCCAGGCCGGCAGCCCCTCCGAAATCTCGATCCTCCCGCAGCCGGGTCTGATCGCCGATCTCGCCTCCAAGGGCTACCTGACGCCGCTCGGCGACGAAACCCAGAAGTGGCTGCTCGACAACTATGCCGCCGGTCAGTCCTGGGTCGATCTGTCGACCTACAAGGGCAAGGACGGCAATGCCGCGCTCTATGCGTTTCCATATAAGATCGACGTAAAGTCGCTCGTCTGGTACTCGCCCGAGAACTTCGAAGACGCCGGCTACGAAGTGCCGAAGACCATGGAAGAGCTGAAGGCGCTGACTGAGAAGATCGCCGCCGACGGCGGCAAGCCGTGGTGCATCGGCCTCGGTTCGGGCGGCGCGACCGGCTGGCCGGCGACCGACTGGGTCGAGGACATGATGCTGCGCACCCAGCCGGCCGATGTCTACGACAAGTGGGTCAAGAACGAGATTCCGTTCACCGATCCGGCCGTCGTCGGCGCGATCGACGAGTTCGGTTGGTTTGCGAAGAACGACAAGTTCGTCGATGGCGGCGCTGCAGCCGTTGCTTCCACCGACTTCCGCGACAGCCCGAAGGGCCTCTTCGCCTCGCCGCCGAAGTGCTACCTGCACCACCAGGCGTCGTTCATCCCGTCCTTCTTCCCTGAGGGCACCAAGATCGGCGAGGATGCCGACTTCTTCTACATGCCGCCCTACGAGAGCAAGAAGGAACTCGGCAATCCGGTGCTCGGCGCCGGCACGCTCGCCATGATCACCAAGGATTCGCCGGCCGCACGCGCCTTCATCGAATTCCTGAAGACGCCGATCGCGCATGAAGTCTGGATGGCGCAGACGAGCTTCCTGACACCCTACAAGAGCGTCAACGTCGATACCTACGGCAATCCGCCGCTGAAGAAGCAGGGCGAAATCCTCCTGAACGCCACCACCTTCCGCTTTGACGGTTCCGACCTGATGCCGGGCAAGATCGGTGCAGGCGCGTTCTGGACCGGTATGGTCGATTTCGTTGGCGGCAAGTCGTCGGCTGACGTTGCCGACGGCGTTCAGAAGGCCTGGGACGCCATCAAGTAACACCGGATGACGGGCGGCAGAGATGCCGCCCGTTGCCGATGCGGGTTCGCTGCCAGGAGAGGACGGACATGCGAAAGCAGCTTTCCGTTCACGGGAGAGGTGGGGCACCCCAATGAGAACGGCGACAATCGCCAGCCCTGCACGCGACCGTGCACCGAGGGGGAGGGACATGTCATGTTGTTTCAGCTTCTAATAGCTGCAGGGTTCATGTTGGGCGGGGTGATTGGCTGCGCCGCCTACTTCTGGGGAACCAGCTTCATTCTCGACCTGATCTTCCCGTCGAAAGGGAAATCCGGCGCTGTCGCCTCGAGAAACCTGCGCATCACCAACGCCATCCGCCCATGGCTGTTCCTGGGCCCGGCGCTGTTCGCGCTGACGATCTACCTTATCTATCCGGTCTTCATGTCGCTCTGGTACAGCGTTCATGATCGCGCAGGCCAGAACTTCGTCGGCTTCAGCAATTATGTCTGGATGGTCAACGACGGCGAGTTCCGCCAGTCGATCTACAACAACTTCCTCTGGCTGTTGGTGGTCCCGGCGCTGGCGACGTTCTTCGGCCTGATCATTGCCGCGCTCACCGATCGCATCTGGTGGGGCAATATCGCCAAGACCTTGGTCTTCATGCCGATGGCGATCTCGTTTGTCGGCGCCGCGGTCATCTGGAAGTTCATCTACGATTTTCGCCCCGAGGGTGCCGAACAGATCGGTCTGCTGAACGGCATCGTCGTTGCCTTCGGCGGCGACCCGCAGGCCTGGATCACGCTGCCCTTCTGGAACAACTTCTTCCTGATGGCGATCCTCGTCTGGATCCAGACCGGTTTTGCCATGGTCATTCTGTCGGCGGCCCTTCGTGGCATCCCGGAGGAAACGATCGAGGCGGCCGTCATCGACGGCGCCAATGGCTGGCAGATCTTCTTCAAGATCATGGTGCCGCAGATCTGGGGCACGATCGCCGTGGTCTGGACGACCATCACCATCCTGGTGCTCAAGGTCTTCGACATCGTTCTCGCCATGACCAACGGCCAGTGGCAGAGCCAGGTGCTTGCCAACCTCATGTTCGACTGGATGTTCCGCGGTGGCGGCGACTTCGGTCGGGGGGCGGCGATCGCCGTCGTCATCATGATCCTCGTCATTCCGATCATGGTCTGGAACATCCGCAATGCGGCCAAGGAAATGAAGGGGCACTGAGATGAATCCAGCGACACGCTCTCCCCTCATCTGGGTCGTCCACCTCTCGGTCTTTTTGATCGTCGCACTCTGGACGCTGCCGACCGCGGGCCTCCTGATCTCGTCCCTGCGCGACAAGGATCAGCTCGCCGTCTCCGGCTGGTGGACGGCGCTTTCGACCTCGTCGCAGAACATCGTCGTTCGCGCACCCGGCCCGGACGCCCAGGTCGAGCGCGACGGCAAGTTCGTCATTTCCGGCAACCTGCTCGACGGGCAGGCGGGGCAGATCTCGGCCTTCGGCTTTAACAGCCGCGAGCCGACCGCGTTCAAGGCCGGCGAAACCGCCGAACTCAACGACGGCGAAAAGCTGAGCGTGCAGGCCGACGGCAATTTCGAGATCGTCTCCGACAAGAAGATGGAAGGGTCGCGCGGCCAGCGCGTCTTCATAACCGCGTCCTCGCCGCCACGCTTCACTTTTGAAAACTACGGCGAAGTCTTGAGTGCCGAAGGCATCGGCCGCTCCTTCATCAACTCGCTGACCGTCGCCATTCCCGCGACGATCATCCCGATCATGATCGCCGCCTTCGCAGCCTATGCGCTTGCCTGGATGCCGTTCCCGGGGCGGGCAATCCTGATTGCCGTCGTCGTCGGTCTGCTCGTCGTGCCACTGCAGATGTCGCTGATCCCGCTCTTGAAGCTCTATAACGGCGTCGGCGCCTTCTTCGGCGTGCCGGCCAAGACCTATGTCGGCATCTGGCTGGCGCATACCGGTTTCGGCCTGCCGCTGGCGATCTACCTGCTTCGCAACTACATGGCCGGCCTGCCGCGCGAAATCATGGAATCCGCCCGCGTCGATGGCGCCAGCGATTTCGATATCTTCGTCAAGATCATCCTGCCGCTGTCCTTCCCGGCGCTCGCTTCCTTCGCGATCTTCCAGTTCCTGTGGACCTGGAACGACCTGCTGGTCGCCATCGTGTTCCTGGGCGCGGGGCCCGACGAACTGGTTCTGACCGGCCGGCTCGTCAACTTGCTCGGTTCACGCGGCGGCAACTGGGAGATCCTGACGGCCTCCGCCTTCATTACCATCATCGTTCCGCTGATCGTCTTCTTCAGCCTGCAGCGCTATCTCGTGCGCGGCCTGCTGGCGGGCTCGGTCAAGGGCGGCTGACATCTAAGGACTTTCGACGACAATGAGCATGACCGAAATGAGCACTTCCACTTTGCAGGCCGATCGGGATTGGTGGCGCGGCGCGGTGATCTACCAGATCTATCCGCGCTCCTACCAGGACTCCAACGGCGACGGCATCGGTGACCTCAAGGGCATCGTTGCCCGCTTGCCGCATATTGCCGCCCTCGGTGCCGACGCAATCTGGATTTCGCCGTTCTTCACCTCGCCGATGAAGGACTTCGGTTATGACGTCTCCAACTATAGCGATGTCGACCCGATCTTCGGCAGCCTCGCCGATTTCGACGCGGTCATAGCCGAGGCGCACCGCCTCGGCATCCGGGTGATGATCGACCTCGTTCTCTCGCACACGTCGGACCAGCATCCCTGGTTCGTCGAAAGTCGGTCGAGCCGGACGAACGCGAAGGCTGATTGGTACGTCTGGGCTGATTCCAGGCCGGACGGCACTCCGCCCAACAACTGGCTGTCGATCTTCGGCGGCTCGGCCTGGGCGTGGGATCCGACGCGCCTGCAATATTACATGCACAACTTCCTGACCTCGCAGCCGGACCTCAACCTGCACAATCCGGAAGTGCAGGATGCGCTGCTGGCCGTCGAGCGTTTCTGGCTGGAGCGCGGCGTCGACGGCTTCCGCCTCGACACCATCAACTTCTATTTCCACGACAAGCAGCTGCGCGACAATCCGGCGCTGGCGCCGGAGCGCCGCAACGCCCAGACCGCACCGGCGGTCAACCCCTACAACTATCAGGAACATCTCTACGACAAGAACCAGCCGGAGAACCTCGAGTTCCTGAAGCGCTTCCGCGCCGTTATGGACGAGTTCCCGGCGATCGCTGCGGTCGGCGAAGTCGGCGACAGCCAGCGCGGTCTGGAGATCGCCGGCGAATATACCTCCGGCGGCGACAAGATGCAGATGTGCTACGCCTTCGAATTCTTGGCGCCGGATCCGCTGACACCGGCGACGGTCGCCGAGGTTCTCCGAAACTTCCAGAAGGCGGCGCCAGAAGGTTGGGCCTGCTGGGCCTTCTCGAACCATGACGTCGTGCGCCATGTCAGCCGCTGGGGAGCGGGCGTTGCCGATCGCGACGCTCATGCGAAACTGCTTGCGAGCCTTCTGATGTCGCTGCGCGGCTCGGTCTGCATCTATCAGGGCGAGGAACTGGCGCTGTCGGAAGCCGAGCTTGCCTATGAAGACCTGAAGGATCCCTATGGCATCCAGTTCTGGCCGGATTTCAAGGGTCGCGACGGTTGCCGCACACCGATGGTCTGGGACGGTGCCACGGTCAATGGCGGCTTCGGCAGCGCAAAACCCTGGCTGCCAGTTCCGGCCGAACATCTCGCCCGCGCCGTGTCGGCGCAGCAGGGCGATCCGGCCTCGGTGCTCGAGCACTACCGTCGCTTCCTGCATTTCCGCAAGGCGTATCCGGCGTTTGCCAAGGGCGAGATCGAGTTCCTGAGCACGGACGGCTCGGTGCTTGCTTTCGTGCGCAGCCACGGCAACGAGAAGCTTTTCTGCCTGTTCAACATGAGCGGCGTGCCGGCTGCGGCCACGCTGCCGAACGAGCCGGTGGCTGCATTGGAAGGGCACGGCTTCGTGTCCGAGGTCAAGAACGGAACGGTGCATCTGCCGGCCTGGGGCGCCTACTTCGCGCGGCTGGTGTGAAGGCAGATGACAACAGAGATAGACGGGAAGAACCGAAGAGGAGGGTGCAATGACGGGTCTGCTGCTTAAAGATATCCGCAAGTCCTACGGCGCGGTCGATGTCATTCACGGCATCAATCTCGACATCAAGCAGGGCGAGTTCATCGTCTTCGTCGGCCCGTCCGGCTGTGGAAAGTCGACGCTTCTGCGCATGATTGCGGGTCTCGAGGAGATCACTGGCGGCGACATGTTCATCGACGGCGAGCGCGTCAACACCGTGCCGCCGTCGAAGCGCGGCATCGCCATGGTGTTCCAGTCCTACGCGCTGTATCCGCACATGACCGTCTACGACAACATGGCTTTCGGCATGCGGATCGCCAAGGAAAGCAAGGAAGAGATCGACCGTCGCGTGCGCAACGCCGCCGATATCCTGCAGCTGACCAAGTATCTCGACCGTCTGCCGAAGGCGCTTTCCGGCGGCCAGCGCCAGCGCGTCGCCATCGGCCGCGCCATCTGCCGCGACCCCAAGGTCTTCCTGTTCGACGAGCCGCTCTCGAACCTCGACGCGGCCCTTCGTGTCGCCACCCGCATCGAGATCGCCAAGCTCAGCGAACAGATGGCGGGCACGACGATGATTTACGTCACTCACGACCAGGTGGAGGCAATGACGCTCGCCGATCGCATCGTCGTGCTGTCGCAGGGGCACATCGAGCAGGTAGGCCCGCCGCTCGAACTCTATGAGCGTCCGGCCAATCTGTTCGTCGCGCGCTTCATCGGCTCGCCGGCGATGAACATCATCCCTTCGACGATCACGGCGACCGGCGCGCAGACGACGGTGAAGCTGACCGGCGGCAAGAGCGTGACGCTCGATATCCCGACCGACTCCTCGCAGAACGGCAAGATTGCGAGTTTCGGTGTTCGCCCGGAAGACCTGCAGGTCTCGACAGGCGACGACTTCCTGTTCGAAGGCACGATCTCGATCGTCGAGGCGCTCGGCGAAGTGACCCTGCTCTATATCGAGGGTCTCGTCGACAAGGAGCCGATCATCGCCAAGATCCCCGGCATCCTGCCGGTTCACCGCGGCGACAAGGTGCGCTTCACGGCCGACAAGGCCAAGCTCCACCTCTTCAACGACGAGGGCCGCAGCTACCGCGTCTGAAGCAATTGCAGGAAAAGTGCGAAGCGGTTTTCCGTCCGGAATTGCGGCCTACTTCCAAGGAAGCGTGCGAAGCGGCTTTGCGTTGAGGATTGCGTAACCAAGATTCCTGGTCACGAACTTGCTCCGCCCGGTTTTTGCCGGGCGGTTTTTCATCCGGTCGTCGGACCAACCGTCTGTTAAATCTCTGCCGCTAGTCTGTATCAAAAGGGGATATGGAAAGGCATTTCGATGAACGGCGCGGCACCTGTCTTGCAGCACTTCCTGAACAAGGAAGAGTCCTTCATGTACGATCGGGAGACCAGCTTCCCGATGGAGGACACGCGAAACGAGGCGCGCATCGAATACACTGAGAAGGGCATGACGCAACTGAGCTCTCGTCGCTGCGAAATCATCAAGCTTTCGAAAAGCGGCGCGCTGATCAGCATCCTCACGCAGTACCAGCTGCCACAGAATTTCTACCTGGATATCCCGAGCGCACGCATCCAGATGGTCGGCTGCCTGTTGAAGCGGGTGCATGCCAACAACGTCATCGAGGCGCGCTTCCTGCGCATGCTGACGGACCGCGACCTCAATCGTATCTTCGTCTACAGCAGCCATCCGAACCACCGCAACCGGACGCTCGACATCTACCGCTGAGTGCCATGCTGGGCTTGACGGCTCCACCGCGCTCAATGGATGGTTGTGGTCTCAATCAACGGATTCGGACCTGAACCATGCAGCGGCCCTATCTGCTTTCGTGCCATTGCGGCGATATCGCCGTCGAAGTCGACGAAGAGCTTACCGGTCTCGTCGACTGCAATCGCTCCACCTGCCGGCGCTCCGGCTTTCTGCACTGGAAGGTGGATGCCGCCAAGGTCAAGCTGCTGACCGAAAAGCGTCGCCTGTCGAGCTACATCTGGCGCGGGCTCAACGAGGGGCACCATTTCTGCCCGACCTGTTCGACTCCGATCATGCGCAGCGGCTATCCGGATAACAAGATCTCGATCAATGCGCGCTGCATCGAGAGGGTCGATGTCTTCACGCTGGAAATCGAGCGCTATGACGGGCGCAACGACATGTTCCCCGGGCCACTGCCCTGAGCTTTTCACGATCGTTTGAAGACCAAGCGCCGCCCCAACGGGAGCGGCGCTTTTCTATGTCAGTGGAAGAGAACGCTGGCGCCCTGATCAGCCGCACCCGCGATCGCGCGGAACGGCGCGAACAGCTCGCGGCCCATGCCGAAGTCGTTGTCCGAAAGATCCGCATGCGCGGGCACACGTGTCTTGAGTGCGATGTCCTCGACCAGCACCTCGATCGTTCCGGCAACAGCGTCGATGCGGACGATATCGCCTTCCTGGATGCGAGCGATCGGGCCGCCGTCCTTGGCCTCCGGCGTCACGTGGATTGCCGCCGGCACCTTGCCGGAGGCGCCGGACATGCGGCCGTCCGTCAGGATGGCGACGCGCTGGCCGCGGTCCTGCAGGATGCCGAGCACGGTCGTCAGCTTGTGCAGTTCCGGCATGCCGTTCGCCTTCGGACCCTGGAAGCGCACGACGGCGACGAAGTCGCCCTCGAGCTTGCCGGCCTTGAAGGCGGCATTGAGCTCGGCCTGGTCGTGGAAGATCTTGGCAGGCGCCTCGATGATGTGACGGTCCGGCTTGACGGCAGAGATCTTGATGACGGCCTTGCCGAGATTGCCGGTCAGCATCTTCAGGCCGCCCGAATGCTGGAACGGCTGATCGATGGTCGCAAGCACCTTCGGGTCAGCGCTTTCCTTCGGCGTCGGCACGCGTTCGACATTGCCGTTGGCGCCAAGCCGGACGTCGATCTTGTAGGCGTCGAGTCCCTGGCCGACGACGGTGCGCACGTCGTCGTGCAGCAGGCCGGCGCGAAGCAGCTGGCTGATCAGGAAGCCCATGCCGCCGGCGGCGTGGAAGTGGTTCACGTCGGCGAGCCCGTTCGGATAGACGCGGGCCAGCAGCGGAACGATGTCCGAGAGCTCTGAAATGTCCTGCCAGGTGAGCAAGATGCCGGCAGCCCGCGCCATGGCGACGAGGTGCATCGTGTGGTTGGTCGACCCGCCGGTCGCATGCAGGCCGACGACGCCGTTGACGATCGAGCGCTCGTCGATCATTTCGCCCGCCGGGGTGAACTCGTTGCCCATGGCGGTGATCGCCAGCGCCCGCTTGGCGGCTTCCTTGGTCAGCGCGTCGCGCAGCGGCGTGCCCGGATTGATGAAGGAAGCGCCGGGCAGGTGGAAGCCCATGATCTCCATCAGCATCTGGTTGGAGTTGGCGGTGCCGTAGAAGGTGCAGGTTCCCGGTCCGTGGTAGGACTTGGATTCCGCCTCGAGCAGTTCGTCGCGGCCGACCTTGCCTTCGGCGAACAACTGGCGGACCCGCGCCTTCTCGTCGTTCGGTAGGCCCGAGGTCATTGGTCCGGCGGGAACGAAGATCGCCGGCAGGTGGCCGAAGGTGAGCGCTGCGATCACGAGGCCCGGCACGATCTTGTCGCAGACGCCGAGATAGACGGTGGAATCAAACATGTTGTGCGACAGGCCGACGCCGGCGGCCATGGCGATCAGGTCGCGGGAAAACAGCGAGAGCTCCATGCCCGGCTGCCCCTGCGTGACGCCGTCGCACATGGCCGGCACGCCGCCGGCAACCTGTGCGACGCCCCCTGCCTCGCTTGCCGCCTGGCGGATCAGCGCCGGATAGGTCTCGAACGGCTGATGCGCCGAAAGCATGTCATTGTAGGAGGTGATGATGCCGAGATTGGCCACGCGGTCGCCCGCAAGCGCTACCTTCTCGGCGGGGGAACAGACCGCAAATCCATGCGCGAGGTTGCCGCAGCCGAGCACGCTGCGATGCGGACCGCTCGATGCCGCCCGGCGGACGCGATCGAGATAGGGCTCGCGGTGGGGTTTCGAGCGCTCGACGATGCGAGCCGTGATCGAGGCAATGCGGGAATCGGCGGACATGACAAATCCTGTTCCGGAGTCTTCAGACTCCTCATCTTCATCCAGTCATCGTCCGGAGCGCGGCGAGCTTGGGAGAGCGCAAGCCGCGTCCCGGCGTTTCTCAGAAACACCTGTCCATTCCGACGGGAGCGTGCCACCGGCTGAACGTGTCTCCAAAGTTCCTATCGGGCCGGTTCGGCCCAACATCATTCCGATCTACGGCGCCCAGTAAATCTGCACCGGCGACGCGGCGCGGCGCAGCATCGCGCGGATCGGCATGTCCTTCTCGTCGCCGGCTTCTTCGGCCTTGGCGAGAACCGTCTTCTTGCCTTCGCCTTCGATGTGCAGCACCAGAAGCCGCGCATCCTGGAGGCTGGCAAAAGTAAAGGTCAGCCGGGTTTCGCCGGCACCCTCGGCTTCCATCGTGATCACGCCGCGCGGCGTTGCCGGATCGATGGCGCGCGCGAGCTGCGATCCGCCCGGGAAGAACGATGCAGTGTGCCCGTCCGTTCCCATGCCGAGGATCGCCACATCGAACGGTGCACCGATCTTCGCCGTTTCCCGGCTTGCGAGATCAGCCGCGGCCTCCGCTGTCGGGGCTGCCTGGTAGAGCGGCAGGAAAGTTGCTGCAGCGGCCTTGTCCTGAAGCAGGTTGGCCGCCACGAGGCCATGGTTGGAGCGGTCGCTTTCCGGCGGCACGAAGCGTTCGTCGACCAGCGTCACCGTCACCTTGTCCCAGGCGATGTCCTTCTTCGAAAGCGCCTGGAAGAATGCCTTGGGCGTGGAGCCGCCGGAGACGGCGATGCTTGCGGAGCCGCGTGCGGCGACACCGGCAGAAAGAGCGCTGCTGACCGCATCGGCAAGGCCTTGCGCCAGTGCCGCGCCGTTTTCGAATGTATGAAGCTTAGACGTCATCGGCGCACCTATATCGCGTCGTTCCAGGTCCGGCCGTCACGCTCGATCAGCGCAATTGACTGGCTCGGACCCCAAGTGCCGGCGGTGTAGCCCTGAACCTGCTGCCCGGTTTCTTCCCAGGCCTTCAGGATCGGATCGACCCACTTCCATGCGGCCTCGACCTCGTCGCGGCGCACGAACAGCGTCTGGTTGTTGCGGATGACGTCGAAGAGCAGCCGCTCATAGGCATCGGCATTGCGCACGGCGAAGGCTTCGGCAAAGCTCATGTCCAGCGAGACGCTGCGCAAGCGCATGCCGCCCGGGCCCGGATCCTTGATCATCAGCGACTGCTTCACGCCTTCGTTCGGCTGCAGGCGGATGACCAGTTGATTGGCCGAGATGCGGCCGGCATTGCTGTCGAAGATCGAATGCGGGATCTGCTTGAAGGTGATGACGATTTCCGACATGCGACCGGCAAGGCGCTTGCCGGTGCGGATGTAGAAAGGCACGCCGGCCCAGCGCCAGTTGCTGACTTCCGCCTTGATCGCTACAAAGGTCTCGGTGTTCGAAACGCCGCCTTCGAGTTCTTCGAGGTAGCCCTTGACCGGGCCGCCGGCCGAAGCGCCGGCGCGGTACTGGCCGCGCACCGTCACCTGCTCGACATTCGACGAGGTGATCGGCTTCAGCGCGCGCAGAACCTTCAGCTTCTCGTCGCGCACCGCTTCGGCGTCCATCGAGGTCGGCGCTTCCATGGCGACGAAGCAGACGAGCTGCAGGATGTGGTTCTGCACCATGTCGCGCAGCGCGCCGGCCTTGTCGTAGTAGCCGGCACGATTTTCAAGCCCGACGGCTTCCGACACGGTGATCTGCACGTGGTCGATATGGGCCGAGTTCCACAGCGGCTCGTAGAGCGCGTTGGCAAAGCGCAGCGCCATCAGGTTCTGCACCGTCTCCTTGCCGAGATAGTGGTCGATGCGGAAGATCTGCTCTTCGCGGAAAACCTTGCCGATCGTGTCGTTGAGTTCGGTCGCAGAGGCGAGGTCGCGGCCGATCGGCTTTTCGACGACGATGCGGGTGTTCTTGGTGATCAGCTTGTGATCGCGGATGCGCTCGGAGATGTCGCCGAAGATCGCAGGGCCGACGGCGAGATAGAAGGCGCGGATGCGCTCCTTGCCCTCTTCGAGGATCTTCTTCAGCGAGTCCCAACCCTGGTCGGACTTGGCGTCGACGGAGACGTAGAACAGGCGTGCAGCGAACTTCGCGACTTCCTCTTCCTTGTACTCTTCCGCCTTCAGATGTTCCTTCAGAGCATCGACGGCAAACTTGCGATAGTCCTCATGGCTGAGTGCCGCGCGCGAGGCGCCGATGATGCGCGTCGGCTCGGTGATCTGGCCTTCCAACTGGCGGTGATAGAGCGCCGGCAACAGCTTGCGCTCCGCAAGATCGCCGGTGCCCCCGAACACCACATAGTCAAATGGTTCGACGGGGATGATCTGGCTGCTCATGGGATATCTCGATCTGTTCAGGTCAGGGGCACATATAATCTAATCGATTTAAAGGCGCTAGAGTGCGGCGCAATAAAATGCCGCCGCAAGCGTTTTTCAAAACCTGTCGCGTAATGCGTACCAGCTAAGCGCGAAGAAGAGAAGGGCGGAGCGGAACCGGGTTCCGCCCGGAAAAGCCGGGATTTTCAGAGCCTTCAAGAGGTCGAGCTCGGTGCCCTTGCCGAGCGCCAGGTCCGCATAGAGCTTGCCGCAATAGTTGGAGAGCATCACACCGTGGCCGGAATAGCCGCCGATCGAGGTGACGCCCGGCATGACCTCGCGACAAAAGGGGGTGCGCGGCATGGTGATACCGACGGAGCCGCCCCAGGCGTGGGTGATCTCGACATTGGCGAGCTGCGGGTAGATCTCGCTGATCTGCCGGCGGATATGGGTGGAGATGTCGCGCGGATTGTCGGCCGTATAGGCTTCGCGGCCGCCGAACAGCAGCCGCCCATCCCGCGACTTGCGGAAGTAGCGCACGACGAAGCGCGAATCGTCGACCGATTCGCCGCCGGGAATGACATCAGGGTGGTCCGAAAGCACCGTCGTCGCGCCGATGAAGGAACGGATCGGCATGACGTGGCTGGCGCTCACCGGCTCCAGGTTGCCGATATAGGCATTGCAGGCGACGAGAACGCGGTCGGCGGTGATGGTGCCGCGGTCGGTGGCAATGACGATCGCGCCACCCTGGCGGTCGATTTTCAGGGCCTTGGTCTGCTCGAAAAGGTTGGCGCCGGCCAGCGCTGCCTGTTTCGCAAGGCCGACCAGCAGCTTCATGGGGTGGATATGGCCGGTGCCGGCATCGCGAATGCCGAAGTGGTAGTGGTTCGATCCGAGCCGGCTTGCTGTTTCCTCGCGCTCCATGAAAGTCAGATGCGGATAGCCGAAGCGCGCCGCCATCGCTTCGGCATGGTCGCGATAGTCTTTTTCGAGGCTTTGCTTGTGCCCGACCGAGAGCTGGCCTGGCACGAATTCGATGTCGATCCCGTTCCCGTTCGCGAAGTCGAGCACGTAACGCTTGGCGTTCTCGGCCATGTCGAACAGTGCCTGCGCCCGCTCATGGCCGACGCTTTCCTCCGTCTCATCCGCCCAGGCGCGCTGACCTGTGCCAAACTGGCCGCCATTGCGGCCAGAGGCGCCGTCGCCGAAGCGGCAGGCGTCGATCAGGGTGACGTCGACGCCTTGCTTGGCAAGGTTGTAAGCCGCCTGCAATCCCGTATAGCCGCCGCCCACGATCGCGACATTGGCTCTCCGCGATCCCGGCATGGCCGGATACTCCGGTCGGTCCGGAACCGTCGCCTCATACCAGGAATAACCGGGCGAGATCGGGCTTTGCCAGGACATGGAGAACCTCTGAGGTCAGACGTTGAGAAGCAGGAATTCGCGCTCCCAGGGACTGATGACCTGCATGAAGGTCTCGAACTCGCCGCGTTTGACGCCGGCATAGATGGCGATGAACTCCGGACTCAGCACCTCGGCCAGCGACGGTGCCGATTCCAGCAGGGCCACGGCTTCGAGCAGGCCGCGGGGCAAGTCGATCTCGCCCTCGTTGGCCGTGTCCTCGGTCGGCGCCGTCGGTTCGCGCTGTTCGATGATGCCGAGATAACCGCAGGCAAGCGAGGCCGCGAGCGCCAGATAGGGATTGGCATCTGAACTCGGCAGCCGGTTCTCGATACGCCGGGCGACCGGCTCCGACACCGGGATGCGGAAGGCGGTGGTGCGGTTGTCGTAGCCCCAGGCGGTGTTGACCGGCGCCGACATGTCGGGCGTCAGTCGGCGGAAGGAGTTCACATAGGGCGCCATCATCACAAGCGTGCGCGGCACATAGTGCTGCATGCCGCCAATGAAGTGGAAGAATTCCTTCGATGCGGAACCGTCCGGGTTGGAGAACAGGTTGCGGCCGGTGTTGATCTCGACCACCGACTGGTGAATGTGCATCGCCGAGCCCGGCTGGCCCTGCATGGGCTTCGCCATGAAGGTGGCGTAGATGCCGTGTTTCAGCGCCGCCTCGCGGATGGTGCGCTTGAACAGGAACACCTGGTCGGCCAGCTCGATCGGATCGCCATGGCGCAGGTTGATCTCCAGCTGCGCCGGCCCTTCTTCGTGGATCAGCGTATCGATCTCGAGACCCTGCTTCTCCGAGAAGTGGTAGATGTCGTCGATCAGTTCGTCGAATTCGTTGATGCCGGCGATCGAATAGCCCTGGCCGCCGAGAATCGAGCGACCGGAGCGGCCCTTCGGTGGATGCAGGGGATAATCCGGATCGTCATTGGTGGCGACGAGGTAGAATTCGATCTCGGGTGCTACGACCGGCTTCCAGCCTTTCTGCTTGTAGAGATCGACCACGCGCTTCAGCACGTTGCGCGGCGTGTAGCTGATCTGTTCGCCCTGCGAGCCGACGATGTCGCAGATCACCTGCGCCGTCGGGTCGGTCTCCCAGGGCACGACCGAAAGGGTCGAGAGATCGGGCACGAGCTTGATGTCGCTGTCGCGGGAATCGTAGCGGAACTGGCCGGTTTCGTCTGGATATTCGCCCGAGATCGTGTGGCGATAGACGGCGGACGGCAGCGCCAGCGAGGTATTGGAGGTGAACTTCGAGGTCGGCATCATCTTGCCGCGCGGAACGCCGGCAAGATCGGGCGTGATGCATTCGACGTCTTCGATGCCGCGGATCTTGAGCCAGTCCGTGGCTTCCTTCCAGGTCTTTACACCTCGGAGGGAGTGGAGGGCGGGAGGTATTTTCGAAGTTTTGCTGATTTTCGTTGTTTGTTGGGCAGCACTTCTCTTGGAGGGCATAAATCACCGGTTTTGGCTTCGGATAGCGCATCATAACCACAGATTGGCAATTGGCTAGATGGGCTTGATCATTGACTTTCTGCTTTGCCCCCGGAATGGAAGGACAAACGAGCGGAGTGTTTCGTGGCTGAAAAGACAGATGTGGTCATCATTGGCGCCGGTGCCGCCGGCATGATGTGCGCCATCGAGGCGGGCAAGCGCGGCCGCCGCGTGGCCGTGCTCGACCATGCCAAGGCGCCGGGCGAAAAGATCCGCATCTCCGGCGGCGGCCGCTGCAATTTCACGAACATCCATGCGGGACCGAAGAACTTCCTGTCGACCAACCCGCATTTCTCAAAGTCGGCGCTGGCGCGCTACACCCCGCGCGATTTCCTGGCTCTTGTCGAAAAGCATGGCATAGCCTGGCACGAAAAGACCCTCGGCCAACTCTTCTGCGACCATTCGGCGAAAGACATCATCAAGATGCTGCTTTCCGAAATGCGTGACGTGCATGCCGATCTTCGCCTCGAAACGGCGATCGAGAGTGTCGAGCGCCATGGCGCCGGTTTTCGCGTGATGACGGGCGAGGGGCCGATCGATGCGCAGTCGCTGGTCGTTGCCAGCGGCGGCAAGTCGATCCCGAAGATGGGGGCGACCGGGCTTGCCTACCGGATCGCCGAGCAGTTCGGTCTCGGGCTCATTGAAACGCGGCCCGGTCTCGTGCCGCTGACGCTCGACCCGGCGCAGCTCGAAGCGATCGGGGAACTGGCCGGCGTCGCCGCAGATGCGGAAGCGCGGTCCGGCAAGACGGCGTTCCGCGAGGCGGTGCTGATCACCCATCGCGGCCTGAGCGGCCCTGCGATCCTGCAGATATCCTCCTATTGGCGCGAAGGGCAGGAGATCGTGCTCAGGCTGATGCCCGACATCGACATTGCCGCGATCCTGAAAGAAATCCGCCGCACCCACGGCAAACAGGCGGTGCAGACGGCGCTCGGCGATATCCTGCCGCGGCGGCTGGCACAGTTTTTCGCCGACGGCGCAAAGCTGACCGGGCGCCAGCTTGCCGACCTCTCGGATAAGGCCATCAATCAGCTTGCTACCTTTATCCAGGCCTGGACCATCAAGCCAGCCGGTTCGGAAGGCTACCGGACGGCCGAAGTTACGCTTGGCGGCGTCGATACCAACGGGCTCGACTCCAAGACGATGCAGGCCAAGGCGGTGCCGGGGCTCTATTTTGTCGGTGAGTGCGTCGATGTGACCGGATGGCTCGGCGGCTACAATTTCCAATGGGCCTGGGCATCGGGCTTTGCGGCCGGCCAGGACGCCTGATCTCCCCGCTTTTGGCGGATCGAGCTTCAGTGATTGTTAATGTATCTCGCCGAACCTTTATCCTTGTCGGCACAGCCGGCAGTTGGTGGATCGGATTGTCGCGTAAACGGAAATAACACTGTTTCTAATTTTTTGACTTTCTTCCGCCACGGCATGGCTGCAATATAACTGTGACAGGCAATGCGGGGTCATCCGGACCGAACGTTGCCGGTCAATGTGACAAGGACAGGATGCCATGAACCAAATCCGCCGCCGTCCCCGCGCCATCGCGATCGCCCGCACCGATGAAAGCCGTCAGCAGAAGGCCGTGCTCACGCGCTTCGCCTTGATTGCATTCTTTGCCGTTGCTGCCCTCGCAGCCCTCCCGGCTCTTTGGTTCTGAGTTCAGGGGATCGGCCCTGAGCGGCCGTCTCTCGGGCGCATTTGACGCGTCCGCGCACGCCTACGGATTTTCTGTCGCGGGCGGAACGCGTTTATACAAATTTTAATCGTTCAAAACAGATAGTGTGACGATGTGAGTTTCGTCAGGTTCACGTTGCCGAGGAGTGGCGCCGTGGATCCGCAATGATTGCCGACGGACTGGCGGTGTGCGCCGCATGATTTTTCGAAAAACATCAGCCTGTTTGCGCATCGGGTGGCTCTCGATCGTTCGCACATTCACGCCTTGTCGTTGAGTGCGAAGACGTAGTGAGCCGTCGGGGGAGGCGAATGCGAGCTGCGAGCCAAGGTGTTTTCCATGTTCATCGATAGAATTCTTGCCCGCTTCAAGATCCAGACGAAGGTGCTGTTTTTCATCCTGCCCTTCGTCGTCAGCATCTGTGCCGTCGGTATCACCGGCCTCTATGCATCCGGCCTGCTTCAGGGACGCATGGAGATTTCCAACAGCGTGTTGCAGACCTTGAGCGGCTTCAAGGATGTCTATGCGGGCATGAACGCCTTCCTGCATTCGACAACCGAAGAAACACGTGATGCCGTGCAGTCGACGATCTCGGCGCAGAAGGACGTGCTCGCCGATACCGCTGCACAGGTCGCCGGCCAGAACGGCCAGGACGAATTGAAGGCGGCGATCGCGGCGACCAGCGACATCGAGGCCCGCATTGGCGGCCTTTGGACGCTGCACGTTGGCGAGCAGGACTTGCGCACGGCAATGAGCTCGAACCTCGACGCCTTGCTGATCGAGCGCGCCAAGATCAATGAAGAGTCGAACCGCCTGCAATACGCCGTTCGCAAGAGCGAGAACGCCGCCAAGACCATGCTGCGCGAAGCCGAAAAGCTGATGCGCGCAAGCCGCTTCTTCAACGAGTTCGGCACCGAAGTGAGCAAGGCGATCACCGTCGAGGAGAAGCTGAAGGCAGTCAAGGAACGCTTCCCGATGATCGGTCGCACCGAGCGTGACATCTTCCGCCTGCTGCCGAAGGACGAAAAGTCGCTCACCGAGACCATCACCTCGGCTTCGAGCGAGATCGGCTCGATCCTGAAGGCGCCCGCCGGACCGGAAACGCTTGCCGGCATTTCCAAATATGTCGACCGCTTCCGCACTGCGAGCTTCCGCCTGGAAGCGGCTTCCGTCGGCAAGATGCGCGACGCCACGCGGATTTTCGCCGAACTCGACGAACAGATCGTCACGACGGAATCGGTTCTGACCGCTACCCGCAGGCTGTCGTCGTCGATCACCGATATCCAGATTTCCGCCGCCACCTTCATGGGGCAGACGAACGAGGGCAATCGCCAGAAGCTGCTCGACAAGTCGCTCGCCGTTCAGCAGAACATGGCGACGCTTCGCGGTGTCGCAAGCGACGGCGCATCCTTCGACAAGATCGCCGACACGCTGATGCCGATCCTCACCGCGATGAAGAAGGATGCCGCAGCGCTCGTCGAAATCACGGTCAAGCGCACCGCAGACTTCGACGCCGCCGGACAATCGATCAACCAGATCTGGACCGATCTCACCGAATTTGCCGAACAGCAGAAGGTTGCCGCCGGGACCGAGCGCAACGAGGCGAACCAGATCTCGGTTGCCGCCACCGTTGCCGGCGTCGTCATCGCGCTTCTGGCCGGCATCGCGCTGACGCTGACGCTGAAGAAGCCGATCGGTCAGATCACCGCGGCGATGCGTCGTCTCGCCGATGGCCGCCTCGACACGACGATCGATGGCGACGGTCGTCGCGACGAAATCGGCGACATGGCCCGTGCGCTCGGCGTGTTCAAGGAGAACGCGCTCTCGAAGGTCCGCATCGAAGCGGAAAGCGAGGAGCAGCGCAGCCGCGCCGAAATCGAGCGTAGCCGTAACGACCAGGAAAAGCGCGAGCTCGATCGCCAGATCGATCTCGCCGTCAGCGAGCTTGCCGCTGGCCTCGGCCGCCTGGCCCAGGGCGACCTGTCGCGCCAGATCGACGTGCCGTTCCATGGTCGCCTCGAACAGCTTCGCCAGGACTTCAACGGTTCGCTGATCCGCCTGCAGGACACGCTCGCCCAGATCCGCGCCAATGCGCAGGCGATCCAGGAGAGCGGCTCCAGCATGCACCATGCGGCAGATTCGCTGTCGAAGCGCACGGAGGCCCAGGCCGCCTCCCTCGAAGAGACGGCGGCCGCCGTCGACCAGATCACCGTCACCGTCCGTTCCTCGGCCGAGCGTGCCGGCGAAGCCAACCATGCGGTGATCCAGACGAAACGCAGCGCCGATAGCTCGGCGACCGTCGTCACCAACGCGATCGCCGCCATGGGACGCATCGAGGAGGCCTCGCGCCAGATCGAGCAAATCATCGAAGTGATCGACGACATCGCCTTCCAGACCAACCTCCTGGCGCTGAACGCCGGCATCGAGGCGGCACGGGCGGGTGAAGCCGGAAAGGGCTTTGCCGTCGTCGCCCAGGAAGTGCGTGAACTGGCCCAGCGCTCGGCAGAAGCTGCGCGCGAGATCAAGGGCTTGATCAACAAGTCGACCAACGAGGTCAATGCCGGCTCGCACCTGGTCAAGGAAACCGGCGAAGTGCTGGCCTCGATCAGCGCCCAGATCGTCACGGTCAGCCAGCACGTCGAGATGATCGCAACTGCCAGCCGCGACCAGGCCGTGGCGCTCAACGAGGTCAACGGCTCAGTCAACCAGATGGACCAGATGACGCAGCAGAACGCCTCGATGGTGGAAGAGGCGACGGCGACGAGCCGCGCGCTCTCAAACCAGGCCGACACGCTGATGATGCTGGTCGAGCAGTTCCGGCTGGAGCCGGCGGCGGAAGACTACGACAACTACCGGGCGGCCTGAGGCGTGCGGTAGACGGTTTCGCTGGCGGCAGGCAACGCCGCCAGCCGAAAGCACGGCAACCGGTGCCGTGCGATATAACAAGGGCAGGGGCTAACATTGCACCGCGTGGCCGCAGGGCTTCGCGGTGCTTTTTTTATCGGCGTAGAGGCTGCTCTTGCGTCGCTTGGTGACCGCGGCCGCGAGTGTTGTGAAGGTCCGACGTAGAAGGCCGGGCGGTTTCGGATCGAAATCCTCGTCCCAGCGGCGCGTTTTCAGGGCCATGTCGGCGATGTAGACCATTGCCATCATTTCCATCGTGATGCTCCTTAGTTGATGGGCATCACTTCTTTTATGCAGCAAAGTTAGTTTTACATACATCGGATATCGCTCTATGTTTTTCACCGATGAAAGACATGGATTGGGATATCTATCGCTGTTTCATGAGCGTGGCGCGCGCTGGTGGGCTCACCGGAGCGGCGCAGGCGCTCGGCTCCAGCCCGGCGACCGTTGGCCGGCGGATGCTGGAACTCGAGGAGCGCACGGGCCGCGCGCTGTTTCTGCGCAGCCAGACCGGCTACCAGCTTACCGGCGATGGTGAACTGCTGTTCGAGCAGCTTCAGGAAATGGAATCGGCGGCGCGCCGGGTCGAGAGCTGGCGGCAGGAAGGCGAGGGCGTAACGGTCCGCATCACCGTCGGTACCTGGATCGCCTGGCTGCTGGCGGAGAACTTTCCGGCGCTCTGCACCGAAAGGGACGGCTTCAGTCTGGCGATCACGGTCGGCGAAACACGCGCCAGCCTCGCCTATCGCGAGACCGATATCGGCATCCGCGCCTTCGAGCCCGAGGAGGCCTATCTGGCGGCGAGTCCGGTCGGCGACGTCGCCTATGCCGCCTATCGTCAAAAGAACGCGCCGTCGGGCGCGAGCGCGCGTTGGGTGGCCGTCGGCGAGGAGGAGGCGATCTCCGCCTATCTGCGCTGGCCGCACGAGCAGGTGAAAGGGGGCTGGGAGGGGCGGATCGTCGCCACGGTCACACGGCCGCGCTCGCTGCTCGATCTCGCCCGCGCCGGCGCCGGCTGTGCGGTGCTTCCCTGTTTCGTCGGCGATCTCGATCCGATGCTGGAGCGCGCCGGCGAGGAGATCCCGGCGCTCCGGCACCGGCAATGGATCGTCATGAACAATGAGGATCGGCACCGCAAGGAAATACGAACGGTTGTCGACCGCATGACCAGGCTGTTGCGTAGTCACGTGGACATCTTTGCCGGAAAGCGACCGCGCCGCAGCTGAGGCGGAGCAAGGACTGAACCCTGCTGCTGGGAACGCTACCGCCGTGGTCTTTTCTGTATATGGGTCAGCGCATCAGCAGCTTGACGAGTGCCGCCTGCGAGTTGACCCGGGTCTTGGCGTAGATGCTTTTGAGCTGCGTCCGGATCGTCTCATAGCTGACGCCGTTGGCCTGCGACATTTCCTTCAGCGTCAGGCCGGCGGCGATACCGCAGGCGATGCGGATTTCGGCGGGGGTCAGACCATAATTGTCCTTCAGATGGTCGTGCCTGAGATCGCCGAGCAGCGACGTCGCAGGCTCGACCAGAACCGCCACAGTCGGTCCGTCGAGAAGTTCGGTAAAGATGCTGGCGCTTCGCCGCACCAAGGTAATGCGGAAGGCGCCGTGCTCCGCGGTCCTGACGACACGCAGTTGCGGCTGTGCCGGTGCGCCGACCGGCGAGGCCAGAAGCTCGAGCGCCGCATTGGTTTCCGGTTCGTCCATGAACAGGCGGCCGTTGACCGCGACCCGGAACGGTGAGCCGTTCGCCGCCATTCGCTCGGCATTGTGGTTCATCGAGCGGATGCGCAGATTGCCGCCCACATAAATCACGCCGACGCCGATCGTATCGAGCAGGGTCCGGCCCTCATGCTGCTCGGCCATCATCAGGTCGCGCCGCCGCAGGAAGTCGAAGGCGCGCTTCAGGTGAGGCGCGAGAAGCGTGTATTGATCGGCCGCCTGCTGGTTGAGTTCCGCGTTCGTCGACGAGGTGCAGGTCGACACGAGCAGGGTCCGCGTCGGGCTGCGCACGATGGTCACGCCGACGGTGGTCTCGCTGCCGGTCTGGCGCTTCAGCCAGTCATTGTAGAATTCCGATTTCATCAGCTCCGAGCGCGAGACGATATGCTCGCCGGAGAGACCGCGGCCCACCGGTACGAGAACCGATTTCGGTATCCAGGGATTGATCGCCGCGAAGTGATCGTTGAACTGGTCGATGGCATCAGAGGTAAAGCCGGAGACATAGGGCACGCACGACGCTGGCGCTGTAAGGTCATGATAGTGGAGCGCAGAGCATCCATCGGGCATGGTCGTCGTCAGCCGGTCGAGAAAATCCTGCCAGCCGCAATCGCCACAGGCGGCGCCGTAGATCAGCTCCGTCAGTTCGGCGGTATCTGCAGGTTTCGTCGAACGATACATGCGTGCCTTTGTCTAAGACAGGTATTCCTAATATAGTCAGGCATCACGGGTTCGATCAACCTGAAATAGCGGAGACAAGCATTCGTTGCGTGCGCTGTCATCCTGACAACGCAGAATAGCCGGCAAAGAGCCGGCTATTCCAATTTCTCCCACTTTCAACCGGTTTCGGTGAAATCAACTTTTGGTTGCTTTGATGCTCACGGCCACAGCTGCGTGGCGGAGCGCTAGCGGCGACAGCAGCATCGCCGCGAAGAGCGTTGTGACGAGCATCATGGCCGGCCTTGGGTGACGATAACCGGGATCAGCAGGTCGCCCCAGTTGCCCTCGCCACCGTGGTGGCGGGCGGAGCGCACGAGCTCGACCGAAACGCCGGCATCGACGGCCTTCATGACGGACTGGTTGAGGCGGTGCAGGTCGTTGGCGACCATGCGGATCGCTGCCTGTTGGTCCGGGGTCATCGCCGAAGACTGTTCCTCGGCCCGTTCCTTGACGCGTGTCTGGACTGTCATTGGACTTCTCCTTGAGGTTCGAGGCTGGAGGTGCTTGCGGTTTTCCGCCCGCATCCATTTCACTTGCGAGGGGTCGGCAGGAGCGCAGCGGGCAGGGATTGCCACGCTCCCGCCGGGCTTTCACTCTGCGGCCGGGCGGAACTGATCGTGCTCGGTCGATTCCTTCATGGCTGTTGTCGAGGACTGGCCGCCGGTGATCGCCATCGAGACGGCGTCGAAGTAGCCGGTGCCGACTTCGCGTTGATGCTTGGTCGCGGTGTAGCCGTTGACCTCGGCGGCGAATTCCGCCTCCTGCAGCTCCGAATAGGCGGCCATCTGCCGTGCCTTGTAGCCACGCGCCAGTTCGAACATGCCGAAGTTCAGCTGGTGGAAGCCGGCAAGCGTGATGAACTGGAACTTGTAGCCCATTGCGCCCAGCTCTCGCTGGAACTTGGCGATCGTCGCGTCGTCGAGGTTCTTTTTCCAGTTGAACGACGGCGAGCAATTGTAGGCGAGCAGCTTACCCGGATGCGCCTTTTGCACGCCCTCTGCGAACTTGCGGGCCTGTTCCAGGTCCGGCTTGGAGGTCTCGCACCAGATCAGGTCGCAATGCGGCGCATAGGCGATGGCGCGGGCAATGCAGGGCTCAAGCCCGTTCTTCACCTGGTAGAAGCCTTCGACCGTGCGGCCGGCATCGTAGTCGACGAAGGGGCGATCGCGCTCGTCGATGTCGGAGGTGAGCAACTTTGCCGCTTCGGCATCGGTGCGGGCGATGACCAGCGTCGGCGTGCCCATGACGTCGGCGGCAAGCCGTGCCGCGTTCAGGTTGCGGATATGGGCTGCCGTCGGGATCAGCACCTTGCCGCCGAGATGGCCGCACTTCTTCTCCGAAGCAAGCTGGTCCTCGTAGTGGACGCCGGCAGCGCCCGCCTCGATGAAGGCCTTCATGATCTCGAAGGCGTTGAGCGGGCCGCCGAAACCGGCTTCGGCATCGGCGACGATCGGTGCGAACCAGGTGTCAACCGAAAGGCCCTTGCCTTCTGAGGTCTCGATCTGGTCGGCGCGCTGCAGCGTGCGATTGATGCGCTTGGCAAGCTCAGGCGCGGCATTGGCCGGATAAAGCGACTGGTCCGGATACATGGCCGAAGCGGTGTTGGCATCGGCTGCGACCTGCCAGCCGGAGAGGTAGATCGCCTTCAGGCCGGCGCGCACCATCTGCATTGCCTGGTTGCCCGAAAGTGCGCCGAGTGCGTTGACGAAGTCGTCTTCGTGAATGAGTTTCCACAAGCGGTTCGCGCCCATTTCGGCCAGCGAATAGCGGATCTCGACCGACCCGCGCAGCCGCTTCACGGTCTCTGCGGTATAGGGGCGATCGACGCCATCGAAGCGGCCTTGCGGTGCGCTGGGAACGAGCTTGTAAAAATCAGTCATTACTTCCTCCTGTCAAAATCAAACACCCATTCGACTTTTGTCGTATGGCGACTTGTGTTTCGAGTTCATGTGACAGTTTTTACATTGCGCTGCAGTATTCGGCTATTGGAAACGGTGGTTTGCAGAGATCAAAAGGGTTATCTTGTCTTGCCTTTGACAGGGCGGCGAAGTAAATTTGTAAAAAATGTAAAGCGTCCTGCGTTGAGCGGATTGTAAAGGTAGTTACAAATGGCCGAGAACAAGATCTTTGCCGGCCCGCGGGTCAGGCGCATTCGTAACGGCCTGTCGCTGACGCAGACGGCCATGGCCGAGGCCCTCGGTATCTCGCCGTCCTATCTCAATCTGATCGAGCGCAACCAGCGGCCGCTGACGGTGCAGCTGCTTTTGAAGCTTGCCTCGGTCTACAAGGTCGACCTCGACGAGTTGCAGGGCGAAACCGGCGGCAGCCTCACGCAATTGCGCGAGGTTTTCGCCGATCCGCTGCTGTCGGCCGAGCTACCGGGAGAGCAGGAGCTGATCGAGGTGGCGGAAGCGGCCCCCAATGCTGCCGGCGGCGTCGTCAAGCTCTATCGCGCCTATCGCGAGCAGGCAGCGCGCCTCAAGGACTTGGCTGACCTCCTGGCGGGGCAGGGGCACATGGAGGCGCTTTCGGGCACACGGTTGCCGATGGACGAGGTACGCGAGACCTTCGAGGGGCGGCCGAATTATTTTGCCGGCATCGAGGCGGCGGCGGAAGCCTTCCACGAGGCGCTCTCGCCGGGTGATGATCTCATCGGCGCGCTCAAGGCCTGGCTGAAGAAGGAGCATGGCCTCGTCGTGCGCAGCCTGCCGGTCCATGCCATGCCGAACCTGCGCCGTCGCTTCGACAGGCACTCCATGCGTCTCTTCGTTTCCGAGCGGCTGTCGCCCTACGACCAGTTGCGCGAGATCGCGATGGAGGCCGTGTCGATTGCCTGCCACGAGGCGATCACGGCCGAGCTTGGGGCGTTACGGCTTTCGACCGCGGAGGCACGCCGTATCGCTCGCTTCGAGCTGGCGCGCTATGGCGCGCATGCGCTGATGATGCCCTATGCTGCGTTCCTCGCCGCCGCACAACGGGCGAAGTACGACATCGATGTCCTGCGCGCCCGTTTCCAGGTCTCCTTCGAACAGGCGGCCAACCGGCTGACCATGCTGCAACGGCCGGGCGCCCAAGGGCTGCCATTCTTCCTGATGGAGATCGACAATGCCGGCCACCGCTTGCGGAGGGCGGGCGCATCGGGCTTCCCTCAGGCAAAGTTCGGCGGTGGCTGTCCCAAGCTCAACATCCATGCCGCCTTCTCAGTGCCGGGCCAGCTTCTGGTCGATCGTGTCGAGATGCCCGACGGCGCTGCGTTCTTGACCATCGCACGCACGCTGGAGGGTCCGCAGGCGGCGTTCCACGAGCGCGTCCGGCGCACAGCCCTGCTTCTAGGCTGCGAAGCTTCGGTTGCCGACGAGACCGTCTACGGTTCGGTGCTGCTGCCGGCGGTCGAAATCGGTGCCGGCTGTCGGCTCTGCGAGCGCCAGGGCTGCCTGGCGCGTGCCGAGCCGCCCGTTACCCGGCCGCTCGGACTTGATGAGATGGCGACCGGGCTCAGCGTTTTCGATTTTCAGTAGCTGACGGGGTGCTGGTTGGGCAGAAGCGGCGCATTCGCGGCAAAGCATTCCGCCGGTAGCCCGGTAGTATAGCCGCGGGTGATATGGGCCGTGTCCGCATAGGCCTTGTTGCGCATCAGGATCGCGTGCAGTTCCGGTAGATTGTAGAACGGCACACCGGGATACAGATGGTGCTCCAGGTGGTAGTTGATGTTGTGGGGCGCGAAGAACAGCTTCTCCCAGGCGTGCGGATAGACGGTGCGTGAGCTCGTCAGTTCGTCGCTATAGTCCATGCTGCCGAAATGCTCGGCGACGCTGCGTATATAAAGGAACAGGCAGAAGAAGGTGAGGAACGGCACCACCCAGTAGAGCGCCACTTCCCGCCAGATGCCGAAGAGCGTGAAGATCGCGGCGGCGGCGGCGTAGAAGCCGACGCGCAGCAGCTTGTACTGCAGCGTTGAACGGTCGTTCTTGCCCATGCGTTTGGCCATATGCAGCATGTCGCGCAGCGAATTGACCGCGACGAGGTAACCGAGCAATTGCGTGACGCCGCGCGCAACCTTTTGCGGAAAGGTGAATTGCGGCATGCCGAGCTTCGCTGTCCAGTCCGGATCCTCGTCGCTATTGGCGTGCTGATGGTGGGCGAGATGATTTTGGCGGTAGCCATCGACCGTGGCCAGCACCGGCCAGGCGAGCAGCAGGTCGCTCATCCAGTCGCTGAGTTTCCGGTTGCGGATGATGCGATAGTGCGCCGCCTCGTGGATCATGCAGCCGAGCGCGTGCATGCGTCCGGCGATCAGCACCACGGCAATCAGGTAGACGAAGACATTGCCGAAATACTCGCTGACGGCGATGGCTGCTGCGATCATCGTCCAGTCGAATGCGATTGCCGCAAGGGCCTTTTGCGGCTCGAGCACCGACAGGCGCTTCAACTGCTTCGGATCGATCCTGCGGCCTTTCCCGCCGACGATCTGCTCACCCATGACGACACCTGAGATCCTGAACCGCAACTGTCGGGAAAATCGCATGGCGATCATGGTTAATCAATCGTAAATGGCGGTCCGTACAGAGGCGGCAAAGCTATGGTTAACGGTGCCGCCGCGGCCGGGTCGAAGGCGACAGGCTGGAAGCAAGGCGCCATAAGTGCCCGTTTTTCTTCGACTTGTGAAACTGATGAGCCCACAGGGCGGCGCTTCTTATCGGCACGAAAGCGCTTGAGGTTATCGAGAAAGATGCCTAACCTCCGGCCTGAACGAAGCGGATTGGACGGTGTCCCGGCGTGCCGGGCCCGATACGAAAAAACCAAGAGGGGAGTTGTATGTCCAAGCTCATCGTCACAACCCTGGCGGCAGCCGTTCTGGCCGGCTCGACCATGCTGGCCTCGGCGCAGGAGCGCGTGGTCAACGTCTACAACTGGTCGGACTATATCGACAGCAGCATTCTGGAAGATTTCACCAAGGAGACCGGCATCAAGGTCGTCTACGACGTCTTCGATTCCAACGAGATCCTGGAGACGAAGCTGCTTGCAGGTGGCTCCGGCTACGACGTGGTGGTGCCGACGGCAACCTTCCTGCAGAGGCAGATCGCCGCGGGCGTGTTCCAGAAGCTCGACAAGTCGAAGCTGCCGAACCTTTCCAATATGTGGGACGTGATCATGGAGCGTACGGCCAAGTACGATCCTGGCAACGACTATGCCATCGACTACATGTGGGGCACCACCGGCATCGGCTACAATGTCGACAAGATGAAGGCGATCCTCGGCACGGACGAGAAGCCCAACTGGGACGTCATCTTCAAGCCGGAACTGGCGGCGAAGTTCAAGGATTGCGGCATCCACATCCTCGATTCCCCGACCGACGTGATGCCTTCGGCGCTCGCCTATCTCGGCCTCAACCCGGATAGCCACGAGGCGGCCGATCTCGAAAAGGCGGCTGAGCTGCTGGCGAGCATCCGCCCCAATGTGCGCAAGTTCCATTCCTCGGAATACATCAACGCGCTCGCCAACGGCGACATCTGCCTTGCAATCGGCTTTTCCGGCGACGTCTTCCAGGCCCGCGACCGTGCGGCCGAAGCCAAGGCTGGTGTGACCGTCGACTACGCGATCCCGTCCCAGGGCGCGCAGATGTGGTTCGACATGCTTGCGATCCCGGCTGATGCACCGCACGTCGAGGAGGCGCACGCCTTCCTCAATTACATGATGAAGCCCGAGGTCGTCGCCAAGGCATCGAACTATGTCTTCTACGCCAACGGCAACAAGGCCTCGCAGCAGTTCCTCGACAAGGCCGTCATGGAAGATACCGCCATCTACCCGACGGAAGAGGTGATGCAGAAACTGTTCACGGTGACGCCCTTCGAGGCGAAAGAGCAGAGGGTATTGACCCGACTCTGGACAAAGGTCGTAACCGGCCAGTAAGAGCGGAAAACGAATTGCCCGGACCTCAAAATCCGGGCAATTTTCTTAAGGGGGCACCGGGGAAAACGAGAGTGCCCATCGGCTGTATCATTCGGGGATAGATGATGAAGTCTCTCGGCAGTATCCGGCGGTCCTTTGCCCCTTGGGCGGATCCCGCTTCCAAGCCATTCATTTCCTTTAAGAACGTGACCAAGCGGTTCGGCGATTTCACCGCCGTCGACGACCTTTCGCTGGATATTTATACGCGCGAGTTCTTTGCGCTGCTCGGTGCGTCCGGCTGCGGAAAGTCGACGCTTCTGCGCATGCTCGCCGGCTTCGAACAGCCGACGTCGGGCGAGATCATTCTCGACGGACAGAGCCTGGCCGGGATTCCGCCCTACAGGCGTCCGGTCAACATGATGTTCCAGTCCTACGCGCTCTTCCCGCATATGAACGTGGAGAGGAACATCGCCTTCGGCCTGAAACAGGATGGCATGCCGAAGGCGGATATTGCCGAGCGCGTCGCCCAGATGTTGAAGCTGGTGAAGCTCGAAAAGTTCTCCCAGCGCAAGCCGCACCAGCTTTCGGGCGGTCAGCGCCAGCGTGTCGCGCTTGCCCGCTCACTTGCCAAGCGGCCGAAGGTGCTGCTCCTCGACGAACCGCTCGGCGCGCTCGACAAGAAGCTGCGCGAGGAGACCCAGTTCGAACTGATGGATCTGCAGCAGGAACTCGGTCTCACCTTCGTCGTCGTCACCCACGACCAGGAAGAGGCAATGACCATGGCCGACCGCATCGCGGTGATGAGCCACGGCAAGGTCATTCAGGTGGCGACGCCTGCCGAAATCTACGAGGCGCCGAACTCCCGTTTCGTCGCGGACTTCATCGGCGACGTCAACATTTTCGAGGGCGCTGTTTCCGGCGCCGAGGGCGGCTATGTGCGCCTTGAGGGCACCAACGGTTTCCCGATCCGCATGGCATCGCCCGAGACGCCGGCTGCCGGCGGCAAGTCCGCCGTTGCCGTCCGCCCGGAAAAGATCCGCGTCAGCCGCCAGCCGCCGGCGCACGCGCCCGTCAACACCGTTCAGGGCGAGATCTGGGACATCGGTTATCTCGGCGACATGACCGTCTTCCACGTGCGCCTGAAGGACGGACGCGTGATCAAGGCCTCGTCGCTCAACGCGGTGCGCGCGGTCGAGGATCCGCTCGGCTACGACCAGGAGGTCTGGGTTTCCTTCGGCGAAGACGCCGGCGTCGTTCTGAAGGATTGAGGCCATGACCCGTGTCGCATCCGCCCTCTTCAGCCGCCTCGTCATCATCATCCCCTATGCCTGGCTGCTGTTTTTCTTCCTGATCCCCTTCTTCATCGTCTTCCGCATCTCGCTGTCGCAGACGGCGGTGGCCATGCCGCCCTATACGCCGGTCTTCGATCTGTTCGGAGGCCTGTCCGGTATCCTTGAAAAGGCTCGGGAATTCTCCTTCGACAACTACGTCTGGCTGACGGAAGACGTCCTCTACTTCAACGCCTATGTGTCGAGCGTCATCATCGCGGGCGTCTCGACCGTGCTGACGCTGCTGATCGCCTATCCGGTTGCCTACGGTATGGCGAAAGCGCCGAAGACCATTCGCCCGACGCTGCTGATGCTGGTGATCCTGCCCTTCTGGACGAGCTTCCTGATCCGCGTCTACGCCTGGATCGCGATCCTCAAACCCGAGGGGCTGCTCAACCAGTTCCTGATGAGCATCAACGTCATCGACCAGCCGCTGATCATCCTCAACACCAATTGGGCGATCTACATCGGCATCGTCTATTCCTATCTGCCCTTCATGGTGCTGCCGATCTATTCGTCGCTTGAGAAGATGGATCACACCCTGACGGAGGCCGCGCTCGACCTCGGCTGCACGCCGTTTACCGCCTTCTGGCGCGTGACATTCCCGCTGTCGCTGGCGGGCGTCGTCGCCGGCTGCCTGCTGGTCTTCATCCCAGCCGTCGGCGAATTCGTTATCCCCGACCTGCTTGGCGGTTCGGAAACGCTGATGATCGGCAAGACGCTCTGGAACGAGTTCAACGCCAACCGCGACTGGCCGGTCTCTTCGGCCGTGGCGACGATCCTGCTTCTGATCCTGGTGTTGCCGATCGTCTACTTCCAGAACGCCCAGGCCAAAGCCGACAGCGAGGGGAGGTAGGACATGGGCAACTGGTCACGCTTCAACATCGCCTCGATCGTGCTCGGCTTCGGCTTTCTCTACCTGCCGATCGTGCTTCTGGTGATCTTCTCCTTCAACGAATCGAAGCTCGTCACCGTCTGGGCGGGCTTTTCGACCAAGTGGTATACGCAGCTCTGGCATAACCAGGCGCTGCTCGATGCTGCCTGGGTGACGATCCGCGTCGCGCTGATCTCGGCGACCTTCGCCACCGTGCTCGGTACGCTCGCGGCTTTGGCGCTCGTCCGCTACACGCGCTTCCGTGGCCGCATGCTGTTTTCCGGCATGGTCTATGCACCGCTCGTCATGCCCGAGGTGATCACCGGCCTGTCGCTGCTGTTGTTGTTCGTTGCCATCGGTCTCGACCGCGGCTTCTGGACGATCACGCTGGCGCACATCACTTTCACCATGTGCTTCGTTGCCGTGGTGGTGCAGTCGCGCTTGCTCAGCTTCGACCGGTCGATCGAAGAGGCAGCCCTCGATCTCGGCGCCACGCCGGTCACGACCTTCTTCTCGATCACCCTTCCGGTCATCGCGCCCGCGGTGTTTTCCGGCTGGGTCCTCGCCTTCACGCTGTCGCTGGACGATCTGGTGATCTCGAGTTTCACCACGGGACCGGGCGCCACCACGCTGCCGATGAAGATCTACAGCCAGGTGCGGCTGGGCGTGACGCCGGAAATCAACGCGATCTGCACCATCCTCATCGGTGTCGTCGCCATCGGGGTGGTCGTTGCCTCGATCGTCACCAAGCAGCGCGAGGCGCAGCGCGAACGGGACGAGCGGGCGGCCTTCGCCCAGTCCTGAACGGTGCGAATTCGAGACTAGCGTGACGCGGCTTGTCCGCCACGAACCGACGGCTGGTGTCTCTGACGCCGGCCGTTTTCAGTTGGGTTCGCCAAGAACCGACAGGGGTGAGATCACTGCATTCGGCCAGGAACCGCCGACGAAGAAACGCAGCCTTTGCCCGGCATTCAATGTGTCGGTGTAGGTGCCTGCGAGCGCCAGGCTGCCGCTGCGGTAGGGAATGACGCCGTTGACCGAGAGATTGCCGGTCTGGCCGGCAAAGAGCGCTCGGTTCAGCCGCGCCGACCCTTCCCCGAAGCTGGCTTCGATATCCGCCGTCTGGAAGGCGAAGTTGCCGTCGCTCGCCTGCGCCAGCGAAAAGAATTCGCCGGCTCGGACAAGGTTCGCAAAGGCATTTGCGTCGAAGCCGGTGAGGTTGCCGTTGGCGAGCGAAAGCCTGATGCGGCCGGAAGCCTCGGCCACCTGCGCGCGCCAGAACGGGTGTTCCGTCGTAAGGTCCAGATTGACATTGCCCCGGCCGGTCGGAACCGGGCCGGTGAAACCGAAGTCAGCAAGGGCGGCGGCAAGGTCGGCATTCTTCAGCACCAGTTCCAGACGGCCACCGCCGGCCAGCCCCTCTTCCGAAGCGGCGAGCCGCCCGCTGAGCCGGCCATTGGCATAGGTGCTGTCGGCGACGTCGATGGAGGCGCGCCCGTGATCGATGATGACGCCGGCGGCGAGATCTTCGAGCCGTAGCGGGCCTGCCAGCGCCTCCTGCGCCGACAGCCGCACATCGGCACGCCAGCTGCGCGCGAACGCGTCGCCGAGTTGTTGTGTGAGTTCGTCCGGCTCCAGCGGGTCGATGAACGGCTGCAGCCCATTGAGATCGATGCGGTCGAAGGCGAGCGTGCCTTCGACGCGGTGGGTATCGTCGATCGGCGTGGAGATGTCGAGGATGCCGCTCGCGTTGGCGCCGCCGAGCGTCAGCTGAAGCTCGTCGAGCTTCAGCGAGGCCTTACCGCTGGTGACGTTGGCGCTGAGGCTGAAGCCGCTGTCCGGCAATGCGCCCGCCGCCTTGCCTTTGTACCAGGCGGCAAGGGCCTGCAGCGAGGCCGTCGAAACCTGCAGCCGTCCCGCGGCAGTCGGTGCAGGGGAGAGATTGCCGTTGCCTTCGAACGAGAGACTGAGCGCCGCCGAGGATAGCGACGTCTTGAGCGCCGCATCGTGGCCGGTCAGCAGCATCAGCGGTTCGTTGCATTCGAGCGTCCAGGCCACCGTCTGTCCGCCAAGGCTTCCCGAAAGCCGGGCGCTGAGCTGCTTGGTGAACGAAGGCCAGGAGACGGTTCCGGATATACCGGAAAATTCCCGAGTCTGGTTGGTGACGAGGTCGATGATCTGCAGGCGGCCGTTTTCGACGGTGACATCGCCGAACGGCGTATCCTTCTCGGCAGCCTGTGTGTCCGGGGTACTCAGCCAGTGCGGCCGCTGCCAGTTGAGTGTGCCGTCCGTGTGCCGCTCGAGCGTGACGACGGGCTCGATCAGCCGGATATCGTCCAGCGCCGGTGTGCCGTCGATCGCTGAAAACAGGCTGAACGTCGCGGTAATGCTGCCGATATGCGCGAGCTTGCGGGACGATCCATCCGTAGTTTCGATCGTCGCCGAGCGGAGCGTCAAAGTCGGCTCCGGCCAGAAGCTGATCTCGGGATTGCCCGATATTCGGCTCTTTCCGCCGGACCAGGCGTCCAGCATATGCTCCACGGTCGGACGCACGTTCGTCGTCGAAATCACCAGAGGCAGGACGGCGTTGTAGCCGGCTGCAAGCCCGACGCCGATCGCGGCCGGCCACAGGAAATGGCGGCGCCGCAGCTGCGACAACAGGCGTACGTCGCGCATCATATGCAGAAATTTACGTCTCATGTCCGCCTGGTCGCCGTCGCTTGGGTCACGTGAGCTTGGATAGGCCTTCGGTCCTCAGAAATCAAATGCGACGGACAGGCAACAGACAGGTAAATGTCGTCCACGCGATGACGAGGCGCTTTCCGGTGCTGTTTATTTTGCGATGCAGCATGGTATAGAGGGCATGGAGCAGGAGTGGAGGAAAGCATGCACGCAGAGCAGCCGTTGTGGGTTCCAGGTCCGGAAATCCTTGCGCATAGCCCCATGGCCGAATTCATCGCCTGGAGCAGCAAACGCTTCGGCAGAACCTTTGCGGATTACGATGCCTTCCACGCCTGGTCGGTGGCCGAGCGCGGCGACTTCTGGACCGCGGTTTGGGAGCACTGCGGCGTCATCGGAGAACGCGGCGCAACAGCCCTCGTCAACGGCGACCGCATGCTCGATGCTCGCTTCTTCCCCGACGCGAAGCTGAACTTTGCCGAGAACCTTCTTCGCGAAACCGGCGACGGCGACGCGCTCGTCTTCCGCGGTGAAGACAAGGTCGAGTATCGCCTGTCGTGGGACGAGCTTCGCGCGCTCGTGTCGCGCCTGCAGCAGGCGCTGAAGGCTCAGGGTATCGGCCCCGGCGATCGCGTTGCGGCTATGATGCCGAACATGCCCGAAACGATCGCCTTGATGCTGGCGACCGCCTCGATCGGCGCGATCTGGTCGTCCTGTTCTCCCGATTTCGGCGAGCAGGGCGTCCTCGATCGTTTCGGCCAGATCACGCCGAAGCTGTTCATTGCCTGCGACGGCTATTGGTACAACGGCAAGGGCCAGGACGTCGATGTGAAGGTTCGCGCGGTCTCCAAGGCCCTTGGCGTGCCGGCGCTGATCGTTCCCTATGCCGGCGACAGCGCGGCGCTGGCGGCCTCGATCGAGGGTGGCGCAACCCTTGCCGATTTCATCGCGCCGTTTGCGGCAACAACTCTGACCTTCGAACGCTTGCCCTTCAGCCATCCGCTCTACGTGCTGTTTTCCTCGGGCACGACGGGCGTTCCCAAATGCATCGTGCATTCGGCCGGTGGCACGCTGCTGCAGCATCTGAAGGAGCATCGTTTCCACTGCGGCCTTCGCCGCGGCGAAAAGCTCTTCTATTTCACCACCTGCGGCTGGATGATGTGGAATTGGCTGGTTTCCGGATTGGCCGTCGGCGCGACCCTCTGCCTGTTCGACGGCTCGCCCTTCTATCCCGACGGCAACGTGCTCTTCGACTATGCCGCAGCCGAGACGTTCGCGGTGTTCGGCACCTCGGCGAAGTACATCGACGCCGTGCGCAAGGGCGGCTTCGTACCGGCCAACACGCATGATCTTTCCACCCTTCGGCTGTTGACCTCGACCGGTTCGCCGCTGTCGCCGGAAGGCTTTTCCTTCGTCTACGAAGGCATCAAGTCTGACGTTCAGCTTGCGTCGATCTCGGGCGGGACCGACATTGTTTCCTGCTTCGTCCTCGGCAACCCGCTGAAGCCCGTCTGGCGCGGCGAGATCCAGGGGCCGGGTCTTGGCTTGGCGATCGACGTCTGGAACGATGAGGGGCAATCGGTGCGCGGTGAGAAGGGGGAACTCGTCTGCACCAAGGCATTCCCGTCGATGCCGGTGATGTTCTGGAACGATCCCGAGGGCGCCAAGTATCGCGCCGCCTATTTCGAGCGCTTTGACAATGTCTGGTGCCATGGCGACTTCGCCGAATGGACCGAGCATGGCGGCATCATCATCCACGGCCGGTCGGACGCGACGCTTAATCCCGGTGGGGTGCGCATCGGCACGGCGGAAATCTACAATCAGGTCGAGCAGATGGAGGAGGTCGCAGAGGCGCTCTGCATCGGGCAGGACTGGGAAGACGACGTGCGCGTCGTTCTCTTCGTTCGTCTCGCCGCCGGCGTCGCCCTGACCGACGACCTGACGAAGGCGATCAAGAACCGCATCCGCGTCGGCGCCTCGCCGCGCCACGTGCCGGCAAAGGTGATCGCGGTCGCCGATATCCCGCGCACGAAGTCCGGCAAGATCGTCGAACTCGCGGTCCGTGATGTGGTGCACGGCCGTCCGGTGAAGAACAAGGAGGCGCTCGCCAACCCCGAGGCGCTTGATCTTTACGCCGGACTGGATGCCCTTAAAAATTGAGGGCGCGTTAACGGATTCGCGTGATTGGAATTAACCAAGGCTTCAGACTTGCTGAAAAATCCCTAAAATTGCGGATCCGGCGGGTAAGGTCTTGTTAAGGATTGGGGGCGCATGGTCATGCCAACTTGAGGCCGATCGATGTTGGATCGGCGTTCGGCAGAGATGCCGTCGCGGACATGACGTCGTTACTTCTCGAGCGATTGTTGGTTTAGCATTCAACTATCGAGGTGGCCTCCCAGCCACCTTTTTTTTATGCGTTTCTCGCCCGCCAGGCCTTGCTGAACGGGGCTCAGGAGCGGCGTTCGAGCGACCGCGACACGAGGATGACCGGGATCATGCCGGCGACGACGATGATCATCGCGGCGACCGAAGCGTCTTCGACCTTGGCCCGAGACGCGTCTTCGTAGACGAGCGTGGCGAGCGTGTTGAAGTTGAACGGTCTGAGCATGATCGTTGCCGAAAGCTCCTTCATCGTCTCGATGAAGACGAGGAGAGCGGCGGTCAGTACCGCCGGCCGCATCATCGGCAAAAGCACGGTGCGCAAAGTCTGGCCGCCGGTCCGGCCGAGCGCGCGCGCCGCCATGTCGAGATGCGGCGAAAGCTTCTGGAAACCCGCTTCGAGCGAGCCCTCGGCCATGGTGAGGAAGCGCACGCTGCAGGCGTAGATGATCGCAAAGCCGGTGCCGGTCATCATCAACCCGGTGGAGATACCGAACGTATCGCGCATGCCGGCATCGATAATGTTGTCGAGAGCGGCCAGCGGGAAGAGCACGCCGATCGCAAGAACAGTGCCGGGCACGCCATAGCCGAAGGAGGCGAGCCGCCCGGCGATGTCGCTCACCCGAGAATGCCCCGTGCGCGCCGCATAGGCGAGCACGAAACCGAGCAGAACGGTCACCGTTGCGGTCGCACCTGAGACGAGGATGCTATGAAAGAGCGCGTTGAGCAGCCGCGGCTCGATGAACTGGTCGATGCGCTTGAGCGCATAATTGCCGAGGATCAGCACGGGTACGGCAAAGCCTGAAACCACGGGCAGCAGGCAGGCGACCATGGCGGCCCACTTCTTCCAGCCGGACAGTATGAGCCGGGCAGCATCGTGGACGGCGGACGTCGTCTTCTGGCTGGAGAAGCGCTGACGCCGCCGTGCGGCCCGCTCGATCATCATCAGGCCGATGACGAAGACCAGCATGATGCAGGCGATCTGCGCGGCGCCCGCGAGGCTGCCGCGGTTCAGCCAGGTGTCGAAGATCGAGAAGGTCAGCGTCTGCACGCCAAGGAATTCGACTGCGCCGATGTCGTTCAGCGTTTCCATCGCCACCAGCGTCAGGCCGATCATGATGGCCGGGCGAGCCATCGGGATCTGGATGCGGAAGAACACTTTCAGCGGCCCGGCGCCGAGCGTGCGGGCGACGTCGGCGGCCGCGCGTCCCTGCATCAGGAACATCGAACGGCAGGCGAGGTAGATATAGGGATAGAGAACCGAACTCAGCACGAGCACGGCGCCGCCGAGCGAGCGGATATCCGGAAACCAGTAGTCACGGCTCGTCTTGAAGCCGAAGATCGCGCGGATCAGTCCCTGCACCGGCCCGGTAAAGGTGAAAAGCTCGCCGAACGCATAGGCAGCGAGATAGGCGGGGATTGCAAGCGGCAACACCAGTGCTGCCGACAGGAAGCGCCGCAGCGGAAACTCGCAGCTTGCGACAAGCCAGGCCGTGAGGATGCCGACGAAGGCGGTCACGGCACCCGTCAGCGAGATCAAGAGCAGCGTGCGCCCGGTGGCGCGCGGAATGACGTTCTGCATCAGATGCGGCCAGTCGCCGCCGCCGCCCGAGATCGCCAGCCAGGCGATCGCGATGATCGGCATCAGCACGATGACCGATGTCAATCCGGCCCATGTCGCCAGCAGGGGATGCGAAAGACCGGTTCCGGCACGCGCATGGCGGCGCTTGATGCTCTGAGATGTGGACTGCAATCGATCGATTCCGCGGCATGACGGCGAGAAATGGCCAATGGCGGCCAGCAAACTGGCCACCACAAGTCAACATTTCCTTATAGCATCCGGCCTCAGTTCGCCAAGACGCGTTGTGACGGGAAGGAAATTTCCACCAGCGTTCCCTCGTTGGGTGCCGAGGTGATCGAGAAGTGGGCGCGGTTCGCCTCCGCCATCGCCTTGGTGAGCGGCAGCCCGAGCCCGGTGCCGTCGCCACGCTTGCGCGCGCCTGTCGTCACCTGCCGGAACGGTTTCATCGCCTGGTCCAGTTCGCCGCGGGTCATGCCGACGCCGGTGTCGCGGATCCTCAGCATGACGCTACCGTTCGCCTCGTAGGAGGTCGACACCACGATCTGGCCGCCCGAAGGCGTGAAACGGATGGCGTTCGCTAGAATGTTGAGCGCGATCTGCTTGATCGACCGGCCGTCGGCCACGACGTTCGGCACGGCCGCTGACAGCGAGGTGCGGATGATGACGCGCTGGCTGTTGGCCTGCGGCTGGACGAGCGACACGGCTTCCGAGACCGCGTCGTTGATCTCGACGGCGCCGAAATCGAGTTCCATTTCGCCTGCTTCGATCTTCGAGATGTCGAGCAGATCGTTGACGATATCGAGCACGTGGCGGCCCGACCGGCCGATGTCGCCGGCATATTCGATGTAGCGCGGGTGACCGACCGGGCCGAAATGCTCGCTCGCCATCATGTCGGAAAAGCCGATGATCGCGTTGAGCGGCGTGCGGATCTCGTGGCTGACGCGGGCGAGGAACTCGGTCTTGTGGGCATTGGCCGTTTCCGCGGCGCGCTTGGCGTTCCGGAGTTCCTCTTCGGTGCGTTTCCACTGGGTGATGTCGCGGATCACGGCGCAAAAGCCATTGGAGGCCGAAAGCCGGCCGATGGTCATGAACAGCGGAATGAAGCCGCCATTCGCTTCCCGCCCGATCACCTCGCGTCCGTCGTTCAGCACACTCGCGACGCCGTGGCCGGAAAGCCCGTGCAGGTAGTCGATGACTGCCTTCTGGCTTTCGTGAGCGAAGAGCGCGGCGAAAGGTTTGCCGCGGATCTCGCCCTCGTCATAGTTGAAGAGTGCGCTTGCCGAGCGGTTCATCGAGCGGATGTCGCCGTCATGCCCGAGAATGACAACGCCATCGGTTGCGGTTTCGAGGATGGACTTGAGTTCGTCGATTTCCGTCTTCAGACGGTCGACGTCGTCACCGGAGATGGCATCGTCTGCTTTCGTCGACGGCGCGTTCGCGGCCGCCGGCGTCAGCGCCAGCATCAGCGCGCTCCGGCCGTCCCAGCGGATCGTGTGCAGCCGTGCGATGACCGGCCGCATCTGACCGTCCCTGCGGATCAGCATCATCGTGCCGTCGGGTTCCTGGTCGGTCGCCTCTTCGCCATTGGCAAAGAGCGCGTCAAGGCCGCCTTCCCGGACAAAGTCGTCGAGGTCGCCATACGCGGTGAGCCGCAGGAATTCCGGATTGGCGTGCAGCAGCTCTTCCCCGCGATGCACGAGCATACCGATTGGCAGGCTGTCGAGGATCTCGCCGCTAAGGCCGATATCTGCCGCTTGCTGCTCGAGATGCACGTTCGCCTGTTCGTCCTCGGCTGCGCCGTCGTCGGTCTCTTCTCCGGTTTCTTCCGCGCCAGTCTGTTCTTCTGCCGCTGGCGTCGTGGAAGTGATGGCTTCGTGCGCGTCTACCGGGAAGGGTGTGCTTGCATCGGCCGCTGCGTCGCTTTTCTCTGCGGGTGCGGTTTCCGCCGGCCCGCCAAAATGCTCGCCCAATTGCCGCGCGATCTCGCGGAACGCCGCCTGTTCGCCCCGCGTCAGCGCGGTCGCCGCGCGATGTTTCTCGAGCTCGACGATCTTGTCGGAGACGGGGGGCTCAGCGTTGTCGACGAGCTGTAGGGCAGGGCGCTCTCCCTGGAAGAGATCGTCAGTTGCGGCGACCTGTTCGTCCGCGGCAACTTCGGCTGCATGGTCCGGCTCTGCCTCTGCCTCCTCGCTGGAGGTGAGGGTCCGGTCTTGGGGCGCATCACGATCCTGCGCAGCTGCGACAGGCTCGGCCTCCGTTTCGGAGGACCTCTGCGCGACGACCTGCACCTCGTCGGCGGACCGCTCCTCGATCTCAGGGCCGACGGTCTCAGGATCGACCGCTGGAGTATGCGCGTGGTCTTCCGACGGCGTCGCTTCCGCGGCAGCTTCTGCCGTCATGTCCGTTGCGGCGCCGAACGTCAGGCCGTTGGCGTGCTCGTCTTCGACGGCATCGGCAAGGCGCACGATACCGAAACCGCGAAAGCCGTCGAATTCGCGTGCGCGCGAGTAGGTGGGCAGGGCCGCCAGGTCGACCGGAACCTTGAGGCTGGTGCCCTGCACGGGCCAGAAAATCGTCTTGCCCGACCAGGTGTCGCGGCGCTGCAGCAGCGCGCCGATCTTCTGATCAGGATCGAGGCCGTAGCGTGCTGCCACGTGGTTAAAGGTGGCGCCGATCACATCGGCGGCGCGCGGACCGACGGCGGTGGCGAATTCCTCGGAGATCTCGCTGAAGCGGCCTTCGGCGTCGATCTTCCAGACGAAGCGGACGGCACGGCCGCCGGGCACGAAGGCGAAGTCGGCCTGTTCCGTTTCAGCGGTGCCAGCATCGGTCGCCTCTACCGTCGCGTCCTCGCGTGTGACCTCTGCCGTCACGCGGATTTCCGCGGCAACCGGCGTATCGGTCGCGATCACGTCGGTCGCGACCGCAAGCGCCGGCTCGCCTTCATCTTCCGCAGGCTCCACGCCCTGCGCCGAAGTTTTCGCATCTGCAGCGGCAACCCCCTCCGGTTCCTCCGGCAGAGCGACCTGGCCTGCAGCGACGTGGACGTCTGCGTCCTCAAGGTCGCCATCGTCCTGTGGCGCGGCAACCGGTTCGACGGACTCCGCCTGTTCGAATGCGTCGGCCAGGGCAGCGTCTTCGGCCGGTGCAGCGCTTTCGACCAGCGCTTCGGCCGGTTCGACGATATCCTTTGCCTCCGGGGCCGGTGTCTCGACGGTCGGTTCCAGCTCCTCGGTCGGCGGCAGGATTGGCAACGCTTGCGCCGCCGAGGTCTCTTCGTCCGGATCGAGCGTGCCGAGAATGGTCTCGACAGCAAAGAGCAGATGCAGCGACGGCTCATCGGCGATCTTGCCGACCGCGGCCGGCAGGTGCCCCTTCCGCGTTGCGACCGGGCGCTTGATCAGCCAGTCGTGGTCTCGGCCGACCGTATCGACGAGCTGCTTGCGCGTCTCGTCCGACATGCCGAGATCGATGAAGCCCGGCGAGTGCGCGATGATGCCGCCGTTGCCATCGAGAACGGCCATGTGGGTGTCCGGGCCGTCGAGGCCGGCGATCATGCGCGCAGCGCGATCCTCAAGCGACAGCGGCGTGCCCGAATGCGGTGCAGTAAAGAGCACCGCGTCCTCGTCCGGGCGCACGCGGATCATCTCCACGCTCACATTGAGCGGTGTGCCGCGGAAACCCGAGAACTTCCGGATCGAAAGCTGGCGCCGGTCGCCGGCGCGCACGAGCTGCGCTCCCGCGGCCTTGAGCTGACGCAGCGACAGCTCGCCCTGGTCCGGTCCCGCATCGATGAAATCATAGATCGACCCGGCGCCGAAAAAGGCCGCGCCCTGGTCGTTGGCCCAGAGAATGCGCGCAAAGTCCCGCGAAAACAGGATCGCCGCGTCGCCGCGGGCAAAATGCTCCCGCACCCGCGCATGCACGGCGATATCAATGAAGGGATACTGTCTCGCGGGCATAAAAGGGGGCCTATTGACGGATCGCTTGCGGGTTAACACTCTATTAATACCCGGCAGGCCCGCAAGGGTCCAGCGAGGGCCGGAGCTTCGTCACGGCTTTCAGCGCGAAAGGTTAATTCTCCGGATTTTGTGCACTGCACAATTTTATTGCAATGCACAAGCAAGTAGTTTATATAATGCGCATCAATCAACGGCGCCTCTGAAGAGGGCCAGACACCAAGGAGCGCTTTCATGGCTACCAAGAAGACCGACGACGTATTTTCCCTTTCCTCTTTCGACCCGGCGAAGTTCACCGACAGCTTCCGCGACTTCGCGGAAAAGGGTGCCGTCCAGTCGAAGGAAGCCTATGCCAAGATGAAGACCGCTGCCGAAGAGGCAACGAAGACCGTTGAAGCAACGCTCGAAAGCGCCCAAACCGGCTCCGTCGAACTCGGTCTCAAGGCCATCGACGCACTGCGCACCAATGCCGAAAATTCGCTGTCTCACATGGAAGCGCTGCTCGGCGTGAAGTCGCTGTCGGAATTCGTCGAACTGCAGACGAGCTTTGTCCGCAAGCAGGCCGAACTCGCGGTCGAGCAGGCGAAGTCGATGCAGGAAGCCACCAAGAAGGTTGCCGAAAACGTCACCAAGCCGGGCAAGGACGCCGCTGAAAAGGCGATGTCGTCCTTCAAGAAGGTCTAAAGTCAACCGACCGCGCCGGCTGAACGATGGCGACAGACTGCTGTCGCCGAATTCTGCCATCTGCGCCCAAAACCAAGAATCCGGATGGCTTGCCATCCGGATTTTTTCCAGGATAATCTCAAGTTAAGGCTTGCAAAGCGACGGAAGTCTCCGTATGTGAGCCGCCAAGCGACTGATGTCGCTTTATGTGCGGTTGTAGCTCAGTTGGTTAGAGCGCAGGTTTGTGGCACCTGAGGTCGTAGGTTCGATTCCCACCAACCGTACCATTTCTTCTCTAAACGATCGGTATCGCGATTTGCGGGGCGCCTTGCTTCGTCAGAACAGCTTGGCCAAGGCTCTGAGCGCCACCACGTCCTGTACGCCATTCTGATAAAGTTCGATCAGCCGGGCGGCGAGCGCCGTTGCCTCTGCCGACTGGCGCGACAGCTCTCGCTCTCTTAGTGTTTCCTTGAAGACATCGTCGATCTTGGTGAGTTCACCCGGCAGGATCGGCCGGCCCGGTATGGACACAAGCATCCTTTCACACTCCTTTGTCGAAATGGGAGCGCGAGCCGATTGCGACCGGCGTGCTCGCAGCCATCGCCTTGAGCAAGCAGCTCAATTCCCTGTGAAGGCAACGTCGGGATACCGCGCCAGGTTCCTGTCGCGGCAATACCCAATTCGGGCTAGCGCTTGGGCGCGGGGCGGATCCGGTTCGAATGGACATAGGGCTCATCCGCCGGTAAAATTTCGCCAAGAGGATTCCCAGTAAGGCGTCGCAATCCATGGCCAAAGAATCCATCACACGGCGGCTTGCCGCCATCCTGGCTGCTGATGTCGTTGGCTATAGCCGGCTGATGGAGCGAGACGAGAAAACCACCTATACTCAGCTCATGGCGCGCTGGAGCGAAGTGCTGGAACCGCTCGTCGAAACCCACCAGGGCCGGGTGTTCAAGCGAACGGGCGACGGCGTGCTGATCGAGTTTTCCAGCGCGGTCAACGCGGTCGAATGTGCGGCTGCCTTGCAGCGGGCGATGATCTCCGCCAATGCGGACGTGCCCCACGATCAGCAAATCGTGCTGCGCGTCGGCATCAACATGGGCGACATCATGGTCGCCGACAGCGACCTCTACGGCGACGGCGTCAATGTCGCAGCCCGGATCGAGGCGCTTGCGAGGCCCGGCGGCGTGGCGATTTCGGACGGGGTGCACGAATATGTGCACGGCCGCATCGATCTCATTTTCGTCGACAGCGGCCATCACGAGGTCAAGAACATCGAGCGGCCGGTGCATATCTGGAGCTGGTCGCCGGACGAGTATGCCGACGCGCCCATCAAAGTCGCCGCCGAGGTGCCACCGCAGCTTCCGAGCCGGCCGTCGATCGCCGTGCTGCCGTTCGACAATATGTCCGGCGATCCGGAGCAGGGCTATTTCGCGGACGGCATTACCGAGGACATCATCACCGATCTCTCGAAGGTCTCCGGCCTCTTCGTCATCGCCCGCAATTCCTCCTTCGCCTATAAGGGCAAGTCGGCGGATATCCGCCAGGTGAGCCGCGACCTCGGCGTTCGCTATGTGCTGGAAGGCAGCGTGCGCCGCGCCGCCAACCGCATTCGCATCAACGCTCAGATGATCGACGGCACCACCGGGGGCCATCTCTGGGCCGAGCGCTACGATCGCGGCATCGAGGATATTTTCGAGGTTCAGGACGAGGTGACGCGCACCATCGTGACGGCGCTCAAGGTGAAGCTGACGGCCGGCGAAACGGAGCGGCGCGAGGGGCGCGGCAAGGTCGATCCGGAGGCCTACGATCTGCTCGTGCGGTCGCGTCAGGCGATCCTGCGGTTCGACGCGGTATCGTCTGCGGAGGCGCGCAGCATGCTCGAACGTGCGATCGCCATCGACCCGGCGCTTGCCGCGGCCTATGCGTCGCTCGCGATCATTGCCATGACCGACTACATCAACCGGTGGAACGGTGGCACCGTCGACAATATCGAGCGCGCTCTCAAGCTTGCACAGAAGGCCGTCGAGACCGACGAGCATGAACCCCACGGCCACCACGCGCTCGCGATTGCGCTCTGCTGGAAGCGCCGCTTCGACGAGGCCGAGCGGGCCGCCCAACGCACGATCGAGCTCGACCCGAACTCCGCCGGCGGCCACACGCAGCTCGGCACGATCAGAGATTTCCTGGGCCAGTTCGAGGAGGCCTTGCCCTTCTATACCCGCGCCCACCGGCTCGATCCGCAGTTCGACTTGGCGCTGCATTTCCTTGGCCGGACCCTGCTCAACCTCGGCCGTTTCGACGAAGCCGAGATTGCCTTCAAGCGGCGCCTGGCCTTGGCACCGCGTTCGGACATGACGCGCTTCTATCTCGCCTGTCTTTATGGCCGCACCGGACGCCATGAGGAGGCGCGGCGCTACTGGCACGAGGTCTTCGAGGTCAATCCGGACTTTTCCATCGACCACTTCAAGCGGGCGATGCCTTACCAGGATCCGGCCGTCATTCCGCGGCTGATCGACGGCCTGCGGGAGGCCGGGATTTCGCTTTAGCGCCCCAGGCATCCGCCTCGACCGCGTTCGCTCGCGAGAAACGTGCCTGTGCGCCGGAGGTCTCAGACGAAAATCTGGTGCTCCGCGGTCACCAGTTCCTGCAGAAAGGCGACGACGGTGCGAACGCGCACGAGATCGCGCGCGCTTTCGTGATAGGTGGTCCAGTAGGCGCGGCGGATGGTCGTTTCCGGCAGGATGCGTTTCAACTCCGGCGCATGGCGGGCAATGTAATTGTGCAGAATGCCGATGCCGGCGCTGGAACGCACTGCCTCCGTCTGGCCCGTCGCGCTCGATATCTCGAACGAGGCATCCCAGCTGCGCATGATCTCGGCGGAAAAATTCAGCGACGGCGTGAAGATCAGATCCTCGACGTAACCGATGCGGCGGTGCTCCCGGAGATCGTCGATCGTCTGCGGCGTGCCGTGCTTTTCGAGATAGTCCGCCGAGGCGTAGAGGCCGAGCGTATAGTCGGTGAGTTTCGAGGAAACGAGGCGCCCCTGTTCCGGACGTTCGATGGTGATCGCGATATCGGCCTCGCGCTGCGACAGCGAGAACGACCGAGGGACCGGCACGAGCTGCAGTTTCAATTCCGGATAGCGCGCCGTCAGCCTGCCGAGCCGGGGCGCGAGGAAAGAAACACCGAAACCGTCGGGTGCACCGATGCGCACCGTGCCGGCGATCGCCGTGTCGATCCGGCCGATCTGCGATTGCGCCGCCAGCATTTCCGTTTCCATGCGCTCGGCTGCCGCAAGGAAGATTTCGCCCTCGGCGGTCAGTTCGCAACCGTTCGGCCGACGAACGAGCAACCGTGTCTTCATCGCCTCTTCCAGCGCAGTCACCCGACGGCTGAGCGTGGCATGATTGACGCCGAGCCGCTTGGATGCGGCCAGGATCTGTCCGGTTCGCGCGACGGCTAGAAACATTCTGACATCGTCCCAGTTCATAGTGCGACAACCCTATACAAAACCGTTGGACTTCAATTTTTGCACAACGGTTGCTGAATATCGGAAATTGATTTGTTGAAATCGTAGTGCGATCATGCCGCCACAATCAAGATCTGGAGGAACCATTCATGTACGAACTCGGTCATTTCATCGATGGCAAGCGCGTCGCCGGCAAGAGCGGCCGCGTCAGCAACATCTTCAACCCGGCAACCGGCGAAGTGCAGGGCACCGTGGCGCTGGCAAGCGACGCGGAACTTTCGGCAGCCGTCGAAAGCGCCAAGGCAGCACAGCCGAAGTGGGCGGCCACCAACCCGCAGCGCCGCGCCCGCGTCTTCATGAAGTTCGTCGAACTTCTGAACGCCAACATGAACGAGCTCGCCGAGATCCTGTCGCGCGAGCATGGAAAGACGATCGAAGACGCCAAGGGTGACCTCATCCGTGGCCTCGAAGTCTGCGAATTCGTCATCGGCATTCCGCATCTGCAGAAGAGCGAGTTCACCGAAGGTGCCGGTCCCGGCATCGACATGTACTCGATCCGCCAGGCCGTCGGCATCGGCGCCGGCATCACCCCGTTCAACTTCCCGGCCATGATCCCGATGTGGATGTTCGCCCCGGCCATCGCCTGCGGCAACGCTTTCATCCTGAAGCCGTCCGAGCGTGATCCGTCCGTTCCGATCCGCCTTGCCGAACTGATGATCGAAGCCGGCCTGCCGGCAGGCATCCTCAACGTCGTCAACGGCGACAAGGGTGCTGTCGACGCGATCCTGACGCATCCGGATATCGCTGCCGTTTCCTTCGTCGGCTCGACCCCGATCGCCCGCTACGTCTATGGCACCGCGGCAATGAACGGCAAGCGCGCCCAGTGCTTCGGTGGCGCCAAGAACCACATGATCATCATGCCCGACGCCGATCTCGACCAGGCCGCGAACGCCCTGATGGGCGCCGGCTACGGCTCGGCCGGCGAGCGCTGCATGGCGATCTCGGTTGCCGTCCCGGTCGGTGAAGAGACCGCCAACCGCCTGATCAGCAAGCTGACCCCGATGGTCGAAAGCTTGCGCATCGGCCCCTACACCGACGAGAAGGCCGATATGGGCCCTGTCGTCACCAAGGAAGCCGAACAGCGCATCCGCAGCCTGATCGACAGCGGTGTCGAGCAAGGCGCCAAGCTCGTCGTCGACGGCCGCGATTTCAAGCTGCAGGGCTATGAGCAGGGCCACTTCATCGGCGGCTGCCTGTTCGACAACGTCACGCCGGACATGGACATCTACAAGACGGAAATCTTCGGACCGGTTCTCTCGGTCGTCCGCGCCAAGACCTACGAGGAAGCCCTCGACCTGCCGATGAAGCACGAGTATGGCAACGGCGTCGCAATCTACACCCGCGACGGTGATGCGGCCCGCGACTTCGCCTCGCGCATCAACATCGGCATGGTCGGCGTCAACGTTCCGATCCCGGTTCCGCTCGCCTACCACTCCTTCGGCGGCTGGAAGTCCTCGTCCTTCGGCGATCTCAACCAGCACGGCCCGGACTCGATCAAGTTCTGGACCCGCACCAAGACCATCACCGAGCGCTGGCCTTCGGGCATCAAGGACGGTGCCGAGTTCGTCATGCCGACGATGAAGTAACAACGGGATAAAGATCCTCCCGCCTCGGGGCCTCCTTCGGGAGGCCCTTTTTTGTTGCATTCGGCGATACGGCACAACTAACTTGCGAACCGTGGGCATGGGTCGTGAATTCACCGCTGCCCCAACGGCAGTCTGGCGGGCGGGGGCGCACCAGACGATTTGTGTTTGATCATGTGCTCCGGAGCGCTTTGCGGCGCGTCCGATGCACAAAGGATGGACGGAGGGGCCCATCATGGTCGTGGCTGAAGCGACGTCGTTTCAAGCAGCGCCGACACGCGACGTGTCGATCGATTTTCACCGTTTCTCTTTCATGGGGAGCGGCAAGGAATATTTCGGCATCTGGATCGTCAACGTGTTTTTGACGATCGTCACGCTTGGCATTTATTCCGCCTGGGCAAAAGTCCGGCGCAACCGATACTTCTACGGAAACACGGTTCTGCTCGGCCGTACCTTCGAGTACCATGCCAAGGGCAAGCAGATCCTGATCGGGCGAGTGATCGTTTTCGGCTATCTGATCCTCTACAATCTTCTGCTGACATTCGTTCCGATCGTCGGCATCGCGTTATTGTTGCTTTCGCTCTTCTTCGTTCCCTGGCTGGCCGCACGCGGGTTGCGCTTCAGCGCACGGGTGACGAGCTACCGCAACGTCCGCTTCGACTTCGTCGGCACGATGGGCGGTGCCTTCAAGGCGTTCATTCTGGGCGGGTTCCTTTCCATTATCACCTTGGGCCTACTGACGCCGCTCGCAAGCCGATGGGTTGGGCGCTACGTCGGATCGAACCTGCGCTTTGGCGGCAGGGCCTTTGAGACCAACCCGCCGTTCGGCCCGCTCTATCGCGGCATGTTCCTGGGTGTGGGGCTTGCGCTGGTTCTTGGCGTTGTTGTCTTCGCGATCTTGATGGGAACGCTTCGCGCATCGCCAAGTTTGCTCCAATCGCTGAACGATCCGAGGTGGGGATGGGTAGGCTTGGGCGCAGGATATGTGGCGTCCATGTCTTTCTACGCAGTCATCGCGTTGTTCTACAGTGCAGCCGTGCGCAACGCCGTTTGGGGGGCGACGGTTTTTGACGGAAAACATCGGTTCCTCAGCGGTCTTTCTCGGGGCCGCTACACGTGGATCGCCATATCGAACTTCGTCGTCACCATCCTGACGCTGGGCCTGCTGCGACCTTGGGCGGCCGTCCGCATGGCCCGTTACAAATGGACCCTGACGGGCGTAACCGTCTTTGGCGCCGTCGGAACGCTAATGAGCGAAATCGAAGCGGAAGCGTCGGCGGTTGGAGCGGAATTCATGGATTTCGAAGGGTTCGATTTTGGCTTCTAGCAGCATCGAGATCGCACGTGGCGAGTGGCATCCGGCGGGTTCCAGCCGGTCGGTGCCCTCGCGGTTGTTGGAAGAGGGGGGCAGCCTTAGGGCCGTAGACGATGCGAGCACCGAACTTGCCCGTGGCACCTTGGCAAGTGTCGATATTTCCGACCGCGTCGGGGCGATACCGCGCCGCGTCGAATTTGCAGACGGTTCGTTGTTCGAAACGCCGGACAACGAGGCAGTCGATCGTTTTCTGAAGCTGAATGGCAGGGTCAACCACATCCACGAATGGGAGCGTTTTCGTCCACGTCTCATCGCCGTCGTCGCAGCCACCGTGCTGTGCGGCGTTGCCATCTATCGCTATGCGGTTCCTGCGCTCGTCGAGGTCGCCGTCCTCGTGACCCCGCCGATCGTGCCGGAGATGATGTCGAAGGGCACGATGGAGACGATGGATCAGACACTGTTCGACAAGACGCAGCTGGCGATTGAGCGGCAGGAAAGGATCCGCGACGGCTTCAAGGCAATCGCCGCCCGATCAGGCCGCGGCGAGGCCGGTTACACGCTCAATTTCCGCAAGGGCGGTGTGGTCGGACCAAATGCGTTTGCGCTTCCGGATGGCACGCTGGTCGTCACCGACGAGCTCATCGAACTTGCCGGGGACGATACCGAAATGATCGTTGGCGTGCTGGCGCACGAGATCGGCCATGTCGAGCTCGAACATAGTCTGCGGCAGATCTACCGTGCTGCCGGCGTTGCCGGCCTCATCATGATGATCGGCGGCGATATCGGTTCGGGCGTGGACGACGTCCTGGTGCAGGGCGCTGGTCTCTTGTCGCTTTCCTATTCGCGCGGCGCGGAAACTGCTGCCGACCGACACTCGGTCGAGCTGATGCAGAAGGCAGGGCGAGATCCGACGGCGGCCGCGCGCTTCTTCGACCTGCTTGAAAAGAAGCTAGACGATCACGGCGACACCAGCATTCTCTCAACGCATCCAGGGACGCCGGAGCGGCGCAAGGCGATCCTCGACTACGCCGCGGAGTTGCGCGCCAAGGCGCAATGAGCCTCCTTGAATTTCGCTTGTTGAAACGAAAACAGCGGGCCGGTGGCCCGCTGTTCGCATTCAAGCAATTGCCTTGTTGATCAGTCCTGCGGACCGTCGTTGTAGCCGACCTTGTCGACCAGTTCCGAAGCCTTCTTGCGGTTTGCGGCGATGTCGGCGAGCGGCAGTTCGTCCGGCTTGATCGTGCCGAAGGACTTCACGACGTCAGACGGCTCGGCGCCCGGCAGAACCGGATATTCGAATACCTGCTCGGCGTAGATCTTCTGGGCTTCGCCTTCCGACAGGAATTCCATCAGCTTCAGCGCGTTGTCCTTGTTCGGGGAATTCTTGGCGAGTGCCATGCCCGAAATGTTGACGTGCGTGCCGCGGTCCTTGGCGTTCGGGAAGAGTACCTTGATCGCCGCTGCCCAATCCTTCTGTTCCGGCTCCTTCTCGTTGGTCATCATCAGACCGACATAGTAGGTGTTGCCGAGTGCCAGGTCGCATTCGCCGGCCAGGATCGCCTTGGCCTGGTCGCGGTCGCCGCCGTCAGGCTTCTTGGCGAGGTTGTTCTTGAGGCCGGTCAGCCACTTCTCGGTCTCGGCTTCGCCATGGTGGGCGATCATCGAAGCGAAGAGGCCGATGTTATAGGAGTGCTGGCCGTCGCGGGTGCAGATCTTGCCTTTCCACTTGGGGTCGGCAAGCTCTTCATAGGTGATGTCGTCCTGGGCGACGCGCTCCTTGGATGCGTAGACGACGCGGCCGCGGGTGGTGAGGCCGAACCAGTTGCCCTCAGGATCGCGGAAATGCGCCGGGATATCCTTGTTGATCGTCTCGTTGACGACAGGCTGGGTTACGCCTGCATCCTTGGCTTCGGTCAGGCGGCTGATGTCGACGGTCAGGATCACGTCGGCCGGCGAGTTGGCGCCTTCGGCCTGGATGCGCTCGACGAGGCCCTTGTCGAGGAAGAGCACATTGGTGGTGATGCCGGTTTCCTTGGTGAAGGCGTCGAGCAGCGGCTTGATCAGGTCGGGCTGCCGGTACGAGTAGATATTGACTTCACCATCGGCCCAGGCGGCGCTCGTTGCCAGCAGGGTTGCCGTCAGGGACAGAACGCCCATCGCTGCTCTTGAAACGGACATCGCTTCCTCCATTTTCTTGTTTGAGCTAAGTTAACAAAATTCCTCATCTTTCTGACCGGAGCGCTGAAAACAGTCAATCAGGAAACCGTAAACGCTCAACAAGAAGTGACTTTTCTGGCTTTTTGGAATTGTTCCAAACTACGATCCGTCCTATATGATGAGTTCGTGAACCTCTCGATGCCGGAGTGAATGATGCGTCTGACGAAGCAAACGAACTACGCGGTTCGCATGTTGATGTACTGCGCCGCCAACGGGGAAAAGCTCAGCCGCATTCCCGAAATCGCCAGGGCTTATGGTGTTTCCGAGTTGTTTCTCTTCAAGATCTTGCAGCCGTTGACCAAGGCTGGCCTCGTTGAAACGGTGCGTGGCCGTAACGGCGGCGTGCGCCTGCCGAAGCCCGCTTCGGCGATCACGCTGTTCGACGTCGTCAAGGTGACGGAAGACAGTTTCGCGATGGCCGAATGCTTCGAGGCGGGCGAGATCGAATGCCCGCTCGTCGACAGTTGCGGCCTGAACTCGGCGCTCCGCAAGGCGCTGAACGCCTTCTTCGAAGTGCTGCAGGGCTACACGATTGACGACCTGGTCAAGGCGCGCCCGCAGATCAACTTCCTGCTCGGCCTGGAAGAAACCAAGCGTCCGCAGACCTCGGCGGCCTGATATCTCCGAGCAACGCCCGCGCAAATGGTGCGGCATGACCTGGCGGCTGAAGTGCCGCCGGGTGTTACTCTTGCGGTAGATATTCCCGCAATATGAAGTCGATCGCAGTGGGGTCGATTTCAGCCTTGTCGATGCGGAAATCGGCGCCGTAATCCTCCAGATTCTGAAAATAGGCATCGGCGAGCGATGCTGAGATTACCCCGATCGGGCCGATATAGCCCTGATGCCGGAGGGCCGGGACCGTCTCGCGGAAATCGAGCTGCGGCCGCAGACGGTTGTCGAGCAGGATCATCGATACGGGTTTGCCCGAGCGCAGGAATGCAAGCGCATCATCGATCGTCTGGCAGTAGTGCAGCTCGATGTCGATGCTGCTCACCTTGCGGATGAGCGCGCGCAGGATCAGGTTTTCTGCCGGGTCGTCGTCAACGAGCAGGATGTGTGCTTTTCGCGTCATGACCGAATACCCTTGCTGATGGCGGGCGTCCCGTTCGTTGGGCGTGGCGGTGCGAAACGCGGCCACGCATCGGCTGCTACTGGATGATCTGCTCTCGGATTGCCTTCGCCACCATCTGGGTGCGATTGACGACGTCGAGTTTCTTCAGGATCGTTGCGGTGTGTGAGTTCACCGTGTGCTCCGACACCGAAACGATGAGCGCAATCTCGCTTGCCGTCTTGCCATGCGAGATCCACTTGAGGATTTCGGTTTCGCGCGGCGTCAGTCCCATCCCGGCCTTGTTGGCAAGCGCGATGCGATAGAAATAGTCGAAGGCGGCGATCGCGTCATAGGCGAGCGCCACATGCTCGGCCCGGCCGATATCCTCCCCGTCTCCGAGAAAGAGCACGGCGTAGCGCGCGCCGGTGGAGGCTGCGTGCACCGGCGCGCTGACGAGCAGTTCGAAACCGAGCTGCACCAGCAGGTTCTGGCTGGCGTCGCAGCCGGGGTCGTCCGCCCGCCATACCGACGAGATCGCCGAGCGGTGCAGCGTCTTGTAAAACACGGAGTCGCCAAAGCGATGGCGCTTGTCGTATTCCTCCGCGAGCCCGGAGGGCAGGTCGTGCAATACTAGGCGGGTGGACAGCATGCAGGCGTCGTTCTCGTTGCCGAGCTGCAGAATGCCGAAATGGCTGAAGCCGTAGCGCAATGCCATGGTATGAAAAATGCGGAAGAAATCGACGCGGTTGAGCGCCTTCTCCAGCTCGTCGCGAAGGTCGTATCGCCTGTGATTTTCCAGCAAAGCCGCCACGGACTGGCTATCCCCTTATCGTCGTGCGGCAGTTTATCCCGCGAGCCGCAGCGATCAATCGGCAAAGTGCGTTGCCGGTATTGCCGACAGGCAGGGTCATGCCCGTCCCTCGGCAAGCCCACCGAGCGACTGAAAGCTGTAAAAGGTGGCTGCCGGTCCCTCCCAAGGACGTCTGGGCACGTCGAATATCTCCCCCGAGTTTTGTATACATTTTATTGCACAATCCCTTTCGGGATTTCTACCATAGTATCTGGGGATTGACGAAAACCTGTCGAGGCCGAATCGCGTGTTCGTGCGGCCGTGATCACGACATTCTCCGTAGGGGTATTCACTCCGGAACCAAGGTGGCTTCCCCGGTGTGGCATCGCGCCGCCCAAGGGGCTGGCGGGGGAGGCTGCAGACCCTGTGGAAGCGGCCGGAACGTCGTGGATTTTAGGTGCCGCGGTGTACTGTTTTGTCAGGCGATTCTAAAACAGTGGACGAATGTCCCGGCTCTACCTGCGGACGAATTTTTCGCATAGACAAATTTCTGCGGCGACTTATTGCAATGCGACGCCAAATGTCGTTCCATCCGGCCTTGACCGGGGGCAACGGCATTCCGCGTCAGGAAAACACGAGAACAAAAACAAATCTGGGAAGCAAAGCTCATGAAAAAGCTCACTACTCTGTTTGCAGCGACGGCGCTTGCCACGCTGATGGCCGGCTCCGCCTGGTCGAAGACGTTCGTTTATTGCTCGGAAGGTTCGCCAGAGGGTTTTGACCCGGGCCTGTACACCGCCGGCACGACCTTCGACGCGGCTGCGCACACGGTTTACAACCGCCTGCTCGAGTTCAAGAAGGGCACGACCGAAGTTGAGCCGGGCCTCGCCGAAAGCTGGACGATCTCCGACGACGGCCTGGTCTACACCTTCAAGCTGCGTCCGGGCGTCAAGTTCCAGACCACCGAATTCTTTACGCCGTCGCGTGATTTCACTGCCGACGACGTGGTGTTCTCCTACGAGCGCCAGCTGAAGGCTGACAATCCGTGGAACAAGTACATTGCTGGCGCTTCGTGGGAATACGCAGCCGGCATGGGCTTCCCGGAAGTCATCAAGTCGGTTGAGAAGGTCGACGACCTGACCGTCAAGTTCACCCTGACGCGCAAGGAAGCGCCGTTCCTCGCCAACATCGCGATGCCGTTTGCTTCGATCCTGTCGAAGGAATATGCCGACAAGCTGCAGGCTGACGGTAAGATGGAGCAGATGAACCAGATGCCGCTCGGCACCGGTCCGTTCGCTTTTGTCGCCTACCAGCAGGATGCCGTCATCCGCTACAAGGCAAACCCGGACTATTGGGGTGGCAAGCAGAAGATCGACGACCTCGTCTTCGCGATCACGTCTGACGCTTCGGTTCGCTTCCAGAAGCTCCAGGCTGGCGAATGCCACCTGATGCCGTTCCCGAATGCTGCCGACGTTTCGAAGATGAAGGCAGACCCGAACCTGAAGGTCATGGAACAGGCCGGCCTCAACGTCTCCTACCTCGCCTACAACACGACCCAGGCTCCGTTTGACAAGCCGGAAGTCCGCAAGGCGCTGAACAAGGCGATCAACAAGCAGGCGATCGTCGATGCCGTCTTCCAGGGTGCTGCCCAGCCGGCCGTCAACCCGATCCCGCCGACGATGTGGTCGTACAACGACAAGATCGAAGACGACACCTACGAGCCCGAAGTCGCCAAGAAGATGCTTGAAGACGCAGGCGTCAAGGACCTGTCGATGAAGCTCTGGGCAATGCCGGTTTCGCGTCCGTACATGCTGAACGCCCGTCGCGCAGCTGAACTGATGCAGTCGGACTTCGCCAAGATCGGCGTCAAGGTCGAGATCGTCTCCTACGAATGGGCCGAATACCTCGACAAGTCCAAGGCCAAGGATCGTGACGGTGCCGTCATCCTCGGCTGGACCGGCGACAACGGCGACCCGGACAACTTCCTCGACACGCTTCTCGGCTGCAACGCTGTCGGCGGCAACAACCGTGCACAGTGGTGCAACCAGGAATTCGATGCTCTCGTGAAGAAGGCGAAGGAAACCTCTGACCCCGCAGAGCGCACCAAGCTCTACGAAGAGGCGCAGGTCGTCTTCAAGCGCGAAGCGCCGTGGGCGACGATCGACCACTCGCTCTCGGTCGTGCCGATGCGCAAGAACGTCGAGGGCTTCGTTCAGAGCCCACTTGGTGATTTTGCCTTCGACGGCGTGGACATCACCGAGTAATTTAGTTAACTGATCCTTAAGGGGGCGTTTGCCAAGGGCAAGCGCCCCTCTTTGCATCCACTATAGCGACCCTGAGTTCCGGCCGGAGCGCAAAAGGTCGCTGTGGCATTTCGACTTGCTGTATGCTTGGCCGTTAAGTGGGAAAGCATGCGGTGGTGCCAGCGGCGGGATACAATGCCGCGGCAACATGGCGCGGGGTTTAACATGTTCCGATTTCTCTTGGGGCGATTGGCTGTCCTGATACCGACCTTCGTCGGCGTCTCCATCATCGCCTTCTCCTTCATCCGCCTGCTTCCGGGCGATCCGGTTGCGCTGCTTTCGGGCGAGCGCGTCATGTCGCCGGAGCGACATGCGGAAATTTCACACGCACTCGGCTTCGACCGGCCGATCGTGGTGCAATACCTCGATTATCTCTGGGGCGTGCTCCAGGGTGATTTCGGCACCTCGATCGTTACCAAGAAGCCGGTCATCGATCAGTTCTTCGAACTGTTTCCGGCAACCGTCGAGCTTTCGCTCTGTGCGATCCTGTTTGCGGTCATTCTCGGCATTCCGGCTGGCGTGATTGCTGCGATCAAGCGCGGCTCGGCCGTCGACCAGGCGATGATGGGCACCGCACTCGTCGGCTTCTCCATGCCGATCTTCTGGTGGGGCCTGCTGCTCATCATGCTCGTTTCCGGCATGCTGCAGTGGACGCCGGTCTCCGGCCGCATCTCGCTGATGTACTTCTTCCCGCCGGTAACCGGATTCATGCTGATCGACTCGCTCCTGTCCGGTCAGGCCGGCGCGTTCAAGTCGGCCGTCAGCCACCTGATCCTGCCGACGATCGTGCTTGGAACCATTCCGCTTGCGGTCATCGCGCGCCAGACGCGCTCGGCGATGCTTGAAGTTCTCTCCGAAGACTACGTGCGCACGGCACGTGCCAAGGGCCTTTCGACCTTCCGGGTCGTCGGCGTCCATGCGCTGCGCAATGCGATGATCCCGGTGGTCACCACCATCGGCCTGCAGGTGGGCGTCATGCTCGCCGGTGCGATCCTGACGGAAACGATCTTCTCCTGGCCGGGCATCGGCAAGTGGATGGTGGATTCGGTGTCGCGTCGCGACTACGCCGTCATCCAGGGCGGCCTGCTCGTCATCGCCGCGGTGATCATGCTGGTCAACCTCATCGTCGACCTGCTCTACGGTCTCATCAATCCGCGCATCCGGCACTAAGGAGGGCGTCATGTCTCAAGCTGCTGCAACAAGCACCGTTTCGACCGATCCGTCCCGCCGGGCGCGATTGGCCGAGTTCTGGTATTACTTCTCCGAGAACCGCGGCGCCGTGATCGGTCTCGTGTTCTTCGTGTTCCTCGTTCTGCTCGCGGTCTTCGCACCGTGGGTCGCACCGCACGATCCGGTGGCACAGTACCGCGATGCGGTGTTGGTACCGCCGGTATGGCAGGAGGGCGGCCGCGCCGGCTTCCTGCTCGGCACCGACGCCGTCGGCCGCGACATGCTGTCCCGGCTGATCTACGGCACGCGCTTCTCGCTGTTCGTCGGTGTCATCGTCACGACCCTGTCGCTCGTCGGCGGTATCGCGCTTGGCGTCATCGCCGGCTACTTCCGTGGTTGGGTCGATACCGTCATCATGCGCGTGATGGACATCATCCTGGCCTTCCCGTCGCTGCTGCTCGCCCTCGTGCTGGTCGCCGTCCTCGGCCCGGGCCTCGTCAACGCCATGATCGCCATCGCGCTCGTCTTCCAGCCGCACTTCGTGCGCCTGACGCGTGCTGCCGTCATGAGCGAAAAGACCCGTGACTATGTCGTTGCCGCCAAGGTGGCCGGCGCCGGTCATGGCCGTCTGATGTTCAAGACGATCCTGCCGAACTGCATGGCGCCGCTGATCGTCCAGGCGACGCTCTCCTTCTCGAGCGCGATCCTTGACGCTGCCGCCCTCGGCTTCCTCGGCATGGGCGCACAGCCTCCGACACCGGAATGGGGCACGATGCTCGCCGAAGCCCGCGAGTTCATCAGCAGCCACTGGTGGGTGGTGACCCTTCCGGGTATCGCGATCCTGATCACGGTGCTGGCGATCAACCTTATGGGTGACGGCCTGCGCGATGCGCTCGATCCCAAGCTGAAGAGGTCCTGATCATGGCGCTTCTCGAAATCGAAAACCTGGTCGTCGAATTCCAGACGGCCTCCGGTCCCTTCCGCGCCGTCAACGGCGTGTCGATGAAGGTCCATGAAGGCGAAGTGCTTGCGATCGTTGGCGAGTCCGGCTCGGGCAAATCCGTGTCGATGCTGGCCGCGATGGGGCTTCTGCCCTGGACGGCGAAAGTGACCGCCGACAAGCTCACCTTCAACGGCCGCGACCTGCTCGGCATGTCGGCAAACGAACGGCGCAAGATCGTCGGCAAGGATATTGCCATGATCTTCCAGGAGCCGATCGCCAGCCTCAACCCGTGCTTCACCGTCGGCTTCCAGATCGAGGAGGTGCTGCGCATCCACATGGGCCTCGACAAGGCCGGTCGCCGCAAGCGCGCGATCGAACTGTTCGAGGCGGTCGGCATTCCCGATCCGGCCGAACGGCTCGGCCACTATCCGCACCAGATGTCGGGCGGCCAGTGCCAGCGCGTGATGATCGCGATCGCGATCGCCTGCAACCCGAAGCTCCTGATCGCCGACGAGCCGACCACCGCGCTCGACGTGACGATCCAGAAGCAGATCCTGGACCTCCTGATGAGGCTGCAGGCCGAGCACAAGATGGGCCTGATCATGATCACGCACAACATGGGCGTGGTCGCCGAGACTGCCGACCGGGTGGTCGTGCAGTACAAGGGCCGCAAGATGGAAGAGGCCGACGTGCTGACGCTCTTCGAAAACCCGAAGAGCAACTACACGCGCGCACTTCTGGCGGCGCTGCCTGACAACGCGACCGGCGATCGTCTGCCGACGATTTCCGAACTCTTCGTCGACGAAGGAGCGGCCCAATGAGCGTGATCCTCGAAGCGCGCAATCTGGTGCGCGACTACCATATCCCCGGCGGCCTCATCAAAAAGGCAAAGACGGTTCATGCGCTGAAGGGCGTGAGCTTTTCCGTCGAACAGGGCAAGACGCTGGCGATCGTTGGCGAAAGCGGCTGCGGCAAGTCCACGCTGGGCCGCATCCTCACCCTGATCGATCCGGCGACCTCCGGCGAACTGCTGATCGAGGGCAAGAAGATCGATATTTCCAAAGGCGACATGACGCCGGAGATGCGCCGCAAGGTGCAGATCGTCTTCCAGAACCCCTATGGCTCGCTCAACCCGCGCCAGAAGATCGGCGACATCCTGATGGAACCGCTGGTCATCAACACCGACACGCCGGCCGACGAACGGCGCGACCGGGCGATGACGATGCTGAAGAAGGTCGGCCTCACCGAGTTGCACTTCAACCGCTATCCGCACATGTTTTCGGGCGGCCAGCGCCAGCGTATCGCCATTGCGCGCGCGTTGATGCTGAACCCGAAGCTGCTGGTACTCGACGAGCCGGTGTCGGCGCTCGACCTGTCGGTCCAGGCACAGGTGCTGAACCTGCTCGCCGACCTTCAGGACGAACTGAAGCTCACCTACGTCTTCATCAGCCACGACCTCTCTGTCGTGCGCTATATCGCTGACGATGTCATGGTGATGTATTTCGGCGAAGCGGTCGAATACGGCAGCCGCGACGAGGTCTTTGCCGACCCGAAGCACAGCTACACCAAGACGCTGTTTGCAGCGACGCCGCGTGCGGATGTCGAGAGCATCAAGGCGCGCCTTGCCAAGAAGAAGCAGGCGGCCTGATCCGCCGCTGCTGATTTTTGCTGAAGAAACAAGAGAAGCCGGGCAGCCAATGCCCGGCTTCTTTGACTTGGGGGCTTGATGGTGTAGAGGTGTCGCGCCGCCTTCACTTCTCGCCTCTTGGCGGCGGGCAGCCGCTTTTTGGCCGGACCGATCGTTCGGCCCAACCTCAGGAACACGTTCATGGAAATCAAGCGTTTCGAAACCGGCCCCCGTATGAGCCAGGCCGTGGTCTACAACAACACCGTCTACCTCGCCGGCCAGGTCGGCAACGCCGGTGACGATGTCGTGACGCAGACCAAGCAGGCGCTTGCCGAAGTCGACCGTCTTCTGGCGCTCGCCGGCACCGACAAGACCCGCATCCTCTCGGCCACCATCTGGCTCGCCGACATGGCAGACTTCCCGAAGATGAACTCGGTCTGGGACGCCTGGGCACCGCAGGGCCACACCCCGGCTCGCGCCACCGGCGAAGCCAAGCTCGCGACCTCGGAATACCTCGTCGAAGTCATCGTCGTCGCCGCTGCCGCCTAAGGCCTGCGCTACGGGATTTCCCGTCTTCTTATTCCTGCGCCGCCGGACTGCCGTCCGGCGGCGTTTTTCGTTCCCATTTCAGTTCCCTTGCGCGGAACCAAACGGCGCACCGGCACGTTAAGTGTCCAATCCGAAGAAGCAGGCCAAAACCGGCCGCCACGATTGGGAGGACTGTCTATGCTTTACTGGCTGCCCCGTGTCTGTGTCCTTCTCCTGGCGGGCGTCATGATCGGTTTCGGTCTTCTTCCCTACACCGCCGCAGGTGTCGCCCATACCTTGCTCGTCATCATCCTTGGGCTTGGCCTATTGTCGCTGACCCTGCATGTCTTCCCGCCGGAACACCATTGACCGTGCAAGATCATTCACGCGATGTGCCGCAAGCCGGGCCGGAGCAAAAGGCAGGGCGGCCTGATCTGTTGACCGGAAACGCGAACGAACCGCGCGCGGCCCTGGCTGAAGGACGGCGAGGCATGATCGCGAATACGCTGCGTCGGGCGGGTGCCGCCCAGCAGCGCAAGCGTGCGCGGTGGATCGTCGAGGAAGAGGCTGCTGTGGCGACGGCGGCGCCATCGACAGCCCCGCGGCGCGACGGCATCGATCTGATGGTCGCCTGGAGCATCATTGGCCTTTTCGCCATTGCCGCATGTGCGGGCATTTACGCCATGGAAACGATCCTCCTGCCGATCACGCTTGCGATCGTCGTCGGCGTCGTGCTCGGCCGGACGGCCGACGGACTGGCGCGTTATGGCCTGCCGCCGATTTTCGGAGGGTTGCTGCTGGCGATCATTTTCGTCACCGGCCTCTCGTGGCTCGTCAATGCCCTCCTGGGTCCGTTGACGGCGCTCGCCTCGGAGGCGCCGAAGCTTGCCGAAAGCGTGGTGGCGCGGGTGATGCCGTTCATTGACCGGTTCGAGTGGCTGCGTCTGGCCGTCGCGCGCAGCGTCGGCAACGATGCGATTGCCGATACCGTCATGAAGAATGCCGGCCCAATGCTTGCCGCCACCGCCGCCGGGCTGACACCCGCTTTGGTGCAGACACTGATCTTTCTCGCAGCACTCGGCCTGTTTCTGCTCGGGCGGTTGCAACTGCGCAAGGCGGTCATCCTTGCCTTTGCCAGCCGTGAGCGGCGGCTTAGCGCCATTCGCATCATGAACGGCATCGAGGATGCGTTGGCGCGATACTTCTCGATCGCCAGCGTCATTTATTTCTCGCTCGGTCTCGTGACGACGGTGATCGCTTTTGTCGGGGGTCTGGGCATGGCGCCGCTGTGGGGCCTGTTCGCTTTCGTCTCCAGCTTCATTCCCTATCTCGGCGTGACGGCGATGACGCTGAGCCTTCTGGTGGCGGGGCTGATGACGCACGAGGTGCTGTGGCTGGCATTGGCGCCGGCGGTGGCCTTCTTCGTCGTTCACCTTGCGATGGAAAACCTTGCCATTCCGGCCATCCTCGGCAACGAGCTCGAGGTGAACCCGTTCTTGATCTTCCTGGCGATCGTGTTCTGGACCTGGATGTGGGGGGCGGTCGGCGCCATGCTGGCGCTGCCGCTCTCTCTCATCGTCCTCGCCATCGTCGAGGAAATCAGCGACCAGCCGCCTGAACGTCAGCTGCCCGGATAAGGGGATGTGTTGCCCGGCCTAACGCCGGGCAGAGCGTGCGTGCTCGTCGAAGAACAGCGCCTGGCTGATCAGTGCCTTCACCATGTCCGGATTGAACGGCTTGGTCACGAGAAAGGCTGGCTCCGGCCGCTTGCCGGTCAGCAGCCGCTCGGGGAAGGCGGTGATGAAGATCACCGGCACAGCGGCCTGCGTGAGGATCTCGTTGACGGCGTCGATGCCCGAGCTGCCATCGGCAAGCTGGATGTCGGCCAGAACCATCTTCGGAGAGGTCTTGCGGTAGAGATCGAGCGCCTCGCCGTGGGTGCGGGCGATCCCGGTGACGCGGTGGCCGAGGCTGGTCACCATATCCTCGATATCAAGCGCGATCAGCGGCTCGTCCTCGATGATCAGGACGTCCGTTGCGACCTGGTGCGAGATGTCCTCCGAGGCGACTGTCAGCAGCTTCGAAAACTCGGCCTGGCTGAGGTTCATGACCTCGGCCGCATCGGCGATGGAGAAACCCTCGACCGATACGAGCAGAAACGCCTGGCGCGGCGCCGGCGCGATCAGCGAGAGATTGGCGGCCGCCTGTTTTTCCCATGCGAACGGTGAGGCATTTTCGCTGCGGTCGATCGAGATCTTTTCGAACTGCGAGCAGAACAGCTTGTAGAGGCTGATCCGGTCGTTCGAGGCTTCCGGAAAGAGGCTGATATCCTCGATCAGGGCTTCGAGAACGGCGGCCACATAGCCGTCGCCTGCGGCCTGCGAGCCTGTGACGGCCCGCGCGTAACGGCGCAGAAAGGGCAGGTGGGGCGCAATCCGGGTCGAAAGTGACATCAACGACTTCCTTACGTGCAATGCGATTCGTTTGATTTCTGAGGATAGGGGGTATGGGGCGGAATAGATGGATGTTTTGAACACGTTTTTCGGCTTAGAGCAAATGGGGGACGTGTTCGAAACGGTGTGCCGGCGATTTCGCAAGGGCAGCAAAAGCCGTGAAGGACTAAGCGGTGGTGGGACGCAGCATGGATGAAGAAACCGGAAAGCACGGCGGCGTAGGCCAACAGCGCGGAGGCACTGCCGAAACGCTCGAAATCGGCGGCTCGATCGGCACCAGCTTGAAGGCGCTCTATCGGTCGCTGGAGCAGGAGCCCGTTCCGGAACTCTTTCTCAATCTTCTTGAAAAACTCGATGAAGCGGAGGCTGCGGCCAAAGTCCCGTCGAAGGGTGGGGTTCCGCTTTGAGGGGGAAGAAACGGGCGGCTGCCCGTTTCTTTATGAGATGCGCCGATCAGCAGGCGGCTTCGTAGCGGCGGCCGTAGCGGTCGCGATAGATGCAGCGGCCCGGTTCGTTGGCGTTGCCGATGAGCGCGCCGGCGACGCCGCCGATGGCCGCGCCCACGGCCGCACCCCTGACATTGCCCGTCGCCGCACCGCCGACGATGGCACCGCCGGTTGCGCCGATCGCCGCGCCCTTTTCTGTCTGCGTGCATGCCGCGAGGGGGAGGATCAGGCTTGCTACGATAAGTATCTTCTTCATGACGCGTTCCTATCCGAGGGTTGCTTTGTTGAACTGAGAATCAATTTTCGGTGAAATCGATTTGCCCGCGACTGGTGACGAACAGAATGACGACAATGAGGCATAGCCCGTACCCGATGCCGCGCCGTCCTGATCGACTTTTGATGTTACCTTTCGGCGCTCGCAATGAGCGAGCCGCTTGTGGTGTGTCCTTGCCTCGCCAGTATCTCCTCCGTCGCTCGGCCGCCGTCGCAGCGCTTGTTATCGTTGCGAAAACGAGAGCGGGGCGTTTTTGTTCCATTGTTGGGGTGGCCGACGGTCGATGGCCGTCCCGGTTGTGGGCAGTGGTCGCCCGCTGAACGCTGCGGGCGAATGACGTTTCCCGACCGTCTCTGGACCGCTCAAACGCGCAGCTGACGCCAAGGTTCCAGGAAATATTTCGCGCCCATTCGCGGAACCGCAGATCGCACATTTCCGTTTGCTGTTGGAGTTTGACGCAAGGGAGCATGCGAATGGAACACATTGCCGCCATCATGGTCCTGGTCGGCTGCATGCAGACGACAGAGGCCTGCCGCGAAGTGCCGGCGCCCACCGTGGCTTTCGAGACCGTAGACGAATGCCGCGAACTGCTTTCGCCTGCGATCGAGGCGACATCGACGAGCTTCAAGCACGCCTACGGCGCCTGCGCGGAAGTCGATCCGGCGCTGTTCGTAGAAGACGCGACCATCGAGTGGCAGGTGAAGGCGCCTGGCCGTCTGCAGGTCGAGGTCAAGGTCGATGATGGCAGCTATGCCGTTGCCGCGCGAAGCGAAAGCGGCGCCAAGGCTCGTAACTGATTTCACCGGTAGCTCTTGGGCAATTGCGCTAGGGCGACTGCATCAACCGAAAGGATCGGAAATGAACTGGGACATTGTTGAAGGCAAATGGCACGAGTTGAAGGGTAAGGCTCAGTCGCAGTGGGGTAAGCTCACCAACGACGACCTCGATATCATCGATGGCCGCAGGGAAGAACTCGCCGGGCGGATCCAGGCGCGATACGGCGTTGCACGTGACGAGGCTGAGCGCCAGATCGACGACTGGATGTCGCGCCGCTAGGCGGTTCGTGGCAAGCAGTCAGTTGCTTCCCCGGAAGAACGACGCCAAGACAAAAGCCGCGCGACACCTGTCGCGCGGCTTTGTTTGTCATGCGCATCGCGCTTATTTCTTCTTTGCCTTGGCCTCTCGCCTGCGAAGTTCTTCAAGCAGAGACTGAAGCTTTGCGCTTTGTTCTTCGCCGTCCGTGTACAGGTCGCGCATCGTCTTTCCGATGTGAAGATTTCTATCGGAGAGATGCGTCCGCTCCCGTCCGGCTTCGATCGCCGTTTTCCAGATATGTGCTGTCGGCATCTTCATTTCGACCCTGCGTTCCATGGATGAAGAACGTCAGAGTATTGCGAAGGTTCCGGGCATTTCCGGTGCAAACCGTGCCGATTTGGGACTCTTTCGTCTTTCATCGTAAACAGAATATTAATGTCGAGTGACGCCACGGAATTCCGCGCGCCGATTTTGATCGAGAATTGGAACAAATTGAAAGCTATCGCGTTTGCATTGCAGTGATTTAGGCAAGGAGAATTGCTATGTTATACTACGCGCTTGTCTTCCTCGTTGTGGCAATCATAGCGGGTGTACTTGGGTTTGGGGGTATTGCCGGCACGTCCGCGGGCATCGCGCAGATCCTCTTCTTCCTTTTCCTGGTCTTTCTGGTGATTTCGCTCGTTGCCGGCCTGGTGCGCCGCGGCTGAGCGGCCCTATTTGAGTTGTTAGGCATAAACAGGAAACGGGCGGCGTCACAGCCGCCCTCGATGTGTTTGGTGGCCGAATCGTCTTGCTTGCCCTTGCTGGCCCGCTTGGCTATTGATGCCCCAATTGTCGTTTTCGCCCCGGGGTATCGAACATCATGAAATCGCTGGAACTGCTCGTCGAGCGGATCATCCTGTCCAGCCGCTGGCTTCTCGTCATCTTCTACCTTGGCCTGGTCGCGGCACTTGCCCTCTACGGCATCTCGTTCGCCTTCAAGCTGCTGAAGATCGCCAGCATGGTCTTCGTCTATGACGATGCGCAGATGATTCTGGCGATGCTCGGCCTGATCGATGCAGCGCTCGTGGCCAGCCTGATTGTGATGGTGATGATTTCCGGTTACGAAAACTTCGTCAGCCGCTTCGACGAAGGCGATGCGGAGGTCTCCTTCCTCGGCAAGCTCGATTCCGGCAGTCTGAAGATCAAGGTTGCGTCGTCGATCGTGGCCATTTCCTCGATCCACCTGCTGCAGATCTTCTTAAACGCGCAGCAATATTCGAGCGAGCAGTTGATGTGGGCGACGATCATACATCTGGCCTTTGTCGTCTCGGCCGTACTGCTCGGCTATCTCGAGCAAATCATGAATGCGCTGAAGAAGAAGTGATATTGGTGCCGCGGCTTCACGCAAAGCCGCGGTTTGTCTTGATCGAGCAACGGGGCAGCCTGAGATGAAGACTGACGTAGTGGTTCTGGGCGCCGGCATCGTCGGCATTTCCACCGCCATCCATCTCGCCCGCCGCGGCAAGTCGGTGGTGCTGCTCGATCGTCGTGGCCCCGGCGAGGAAACCTCCTACGGCAACGCCGGCCTGATCCAGCGCGAAGGCGTCTTTCCATACGGCTTCCCGCATGATTTCGGCGCGCTCTTCCGCTACGCGCTCAACAACACCATCGACGCCCATTACCATTTCCGCGCCCTTCCGGGCCTGGTGCCGTTCCTCGCCCGCTACTGGTGGCATTCCGGCTTTACCCAGCACCGGCGCATCGCCCAGCTCTATGCGCCGCTGATCGAGCATTCGATCACCGAACATCAGGATCTGATCGAGGCGTCCGGCGCCGGCGACCTCATCCGTAAGGACGGCTGGATGAAAGTGTTCCGCACCGAGAAGGAACGCGACGCCGCGTACAAGGAAGCGGAAAAGCTCTCGGCGGGCTTCGGCGTCAACCACCAGAAGCTTTCGACGAGCGAGTTGAAGACGCTGGAGCCGTCGATCAAGGCCGATCTCGTCGGCGGTCTGCGCTGGAGCGATCCCTGGTCGATCCGCGATCCGCACAGCCTCAACAAGGCCTATCTCGCCTACTTCCAGTCCCTGGGCGGACGGCTGATTTCCGGCGATGCGGCGACGACCGAACACGTACTCGAAGGTCCCGGTTGGCGCGTCGCCACCCCGGAAGGGCCGCTGGAAGCCCGCGAAGTCGTCGTGGCGCTCGGCCCCTGGGCCGATACGGTTACCCGCAAACTCGGCTATCATTTCCCGCTTGCGGTCAAACGCGGTTACCACATGCACTACGGCATGCAGGACGGCGCGCAGCTCAACAACTGGGTGCTCGATGCCGAAAAGGGCTACTTCCTGGCGCCGATGCTGCGCGGCATCCGTTTGACGACGGGTGCGGAATTTGCCTGGCGCGATGCGCCGAAGACGCCGGTGCAGCTGACGCGGGCCGAGCGGGTGGCGCGCGAATTCTTCCCGCTTGCCGAACGTCGCGACGAAGAACCTTGGATGGGCGCGCGTCCCTGCACGCCGGATATGATGCCGCTTATCGGCAAGGCGCCGCGTCACGAGGGCCTGTGGTTTGCCTTCGGCCATGCCCATCACGGCATGACGCTTGGGCCGGTCACCGGTCGGGCGCTGGCGGAAGCCATGACCGGCGAAAAGACGGTCATCGACATCGCGCCCTACCGGCCGGAGCGTTTCCTGGCCTGACACGGTCCGAAGCCATAGCATCACGAAGTAGGAAAAGGCCGGACGCTGCGTTTCCGGCCTTGTTCCTTGCCTGATCAGGCGTTGGTGCCGCCGTCGATGGTGAATTCGGCGCCCGTTACGCTGCGGCCGTCAGGCCCCGCCAGCCAGGCGACGACGCCTGCTACGTCGCTCGCCTCGTTGAAACGCGGGATCGCCATCAGTCCGCGCTGCGGGCCGGCATGTTCGCCGTTGGCCGGGTTCATGTCCGTGTCGGTCGAGCCAGGATGGACGATGTTGACGGTGATGTCCTTCGGCCCGAGATCGCGCGCCACCGCTTTGGTGAAGCCAATCAGCGCGCTCTTGCTCAGCACATAAAGGCTCATGCCCGGCCATGGGACGCGGGCGGCGAGGTTGCTGCCGATCGTGATGACGCGCCCGCCATCCGGCATGTGCGCCGAAGCGGCGCGCGTGGCGAGAAACACCGCCTTCACATTGACGTCGATCGTCCGGTCGAAATCCTCCTCAGTCACCTCGTCCACCGTCCCGGCGTCGAAGATGCCGGCATTGTTGACGAGGATATCGATGCGACCGTGTTTTTCCGCGACCGTCTTGACGGCGGCTTCAACCGCGCCCGGATCGCGGTTGTCCGCCTGGATCGCCAGTGCGCTGCCGCCATCCCCCGTGATCTCCGCCACGAGCGCCTCGGCCTTTTCTTTCGACTGGCTGTAGGTCACCGCCACGGTTGCGCCGTCGCTTGCCAGGCGCCTTGCGATCGCTGCACCGATGCCGCGGCTGCCGCCCGTCACCAGGGCCACCTTGTCTTTCAAACTCGTCACTGGTTTCTCCAAATTTGTAGTGATCGATACATATAAGGGGAAACGACTTGCCATCCGCTGTCAAGCGATTTATGTATTGATCGATACAAAAACAGGATCAGCCGAGATGAGCCGCGGGCGGCCACGCAATTTTTCGAGGGACGAGGCGCTTGCAAGCGCCATGCAGCTCTTCTGGGACAAGGGCTATGACAATACCTCGCTGTCGGATCTGACTCGGGCCATGGGATTGAACCCGCCGAGCCTCTACGCTGCCTTCGGCAGCAAGGCGCAGCTCTTCATCGAGGCCGTGGACCTTTACGGCCGCACCGACGGTGCCGGCATCTGGGATGAACTGGAGACGGTTCCGACCGCAAAGGCGGCGGTGCACGACCTGTTGAGACGCACGGCCGAGAATTTTACACAGCGTGGCGAGCCGAGAGGCTGCATGGTGGTTCTGTCGGCACCGCAGATGGCGGGTGGTGATGCGGAGGTCTGTGACGCACTGAAGCTGCGTCGGCTGGAGAAGCAGATGGCTCTGGAGCAGCGTTTCGAGCGCGCAGTCGAGGAAGGCGAACTGCCTGTGGGTGTCGACTGCGCCGCGATTGCCGCCTACGTCGCCTCGCTGCAGCACGGCATGTCGATCCAGGCGCGCGACGGCGCCACGCGGGAAACCCTGGTCGCGATCGCCGACTGCGCCGCAGCTGGCTGGGACGCGATGATTTCCGCGAACATCCGGCCGGACTGACGAACGACGTTTAACGGACACACCCGATCCGTCATTCGGCCCCATGATTTTTGTTCTGGTGAACGACGACGCGAGGGCCGGAGATCAAAAGCCTCCGGCCCACCGGTTTGCGCGTGCTCCGTCCTGCTTACGGCGCCGGCTGCGTCATTTCGGGTGTCGTGCCAGGGGTCGAGTTCGGGCTAGCGCCCTGTGTTCCCTGCTGCGGCGTCGCTTCCGGGGCCGGCTGGGTCGTCGTTCCACCGGCGGGAGCCGTGCCCGTATCGGCCGGCGGTGTGGCCTGGCCCGTCGTCCCGGTTGCCGGCTGGTCGGTGGTCGCCGGCGGCGCTGCCGTGTTGGCGGTGTCGCGGCTCAGTTCGGCCGGCAGCCAGGCGATCAACGCCAGCACCAGGCCGGCGAGCAGGATGATGATGATTGGCCAGCTGCTGCGTCTGGGGGGCTCGACAGGTACGTCGCTGAGGTGCGTTTGCGCAGTGGGTTGGGGCAGCGGCTGCCCGGTCACGGGGTCGATGACCGGCTTTTCCTTGAACTCTTCGTGCTGGTTCATTGCGTTGATCCTTTCTTGATCTCCTCGTGGCCTCGGCCGGCTGCTCCTGAACCTTCCCGGGGCAGCGGTGGGCGCCGGATTTCGTGCGCTCGCGAGACAGAGCGGCGGGGCGCGCTCGGATCGGCGCGCCGTAACCGTAAACGCGTGAAAATTTGCAATGTTCCGACCGCTACAACCCAAGGGACGTTCGATCGTCGTCGCCCGCTTTACAGCGGAGGTTTCCGCTGCATGATGGTAGCGCTCACGGGAGGGTGGAACGGCATGGCGGATCCGGTATTTCAAAATGGCACCTTTGTCGGTCGCGCCTGGCGAGCCGATGTCGGCGGCCCGTCGGTAGTTGTGATCCGTGACGGCGCGCTCTTCGACATCACCTCGAAGGCAGCGCCCACCATGCGCGACCTCCTCGAACACCCGGATCCCGTTGCGCACGTCCGCTCCACCCAGGGCGAGCGGCTTGTCGCGCTCGAGGATTGCCTCGGACAGAAGGCGGATCCATCCGCCCTGCATCTCCTTGCGCCCTTCGATCTGCAGGCGGTGAAGGCCTGTGGTGTCACCTTCGCGCGCTCGATGATCGAGCGCGTCATCGAGGAGCGGGCGGCGGGCGATGCCTCGCGCGCCGAAACGATCCGCGCCCGCGTCACAGCCGTCATCGGCGACAGTCTGCGAAACCTGAAGCCCGGTTCGCCGGAGGCGGCCCGCGTCAAGGCAGCCCTCATCGAAGAGGGCGTCTGGTCGCAGTATCTGGAGGTCGGCATCGGCCCGGACGCGGAGGTCTTCACCAAGGCGCAGGTTCTCTCGGCGGTCGGCCCGGGCGCCGATGTCGGCCTGCATCCGGCCTCACGCTGGAACAATCCGGAGCCGGAGATCGTGCTCGCGGTTTCCTCGAGCGGTCAGGTGAGGGGTGCCACCCTCGGCAACGACGTCAACCTGCGCGACATCGAGGGGCGCTCGGCGCTGCTTCTCGGCAAGGCCAAGGACAACAACGCCTCATGCGCCGTCGGTCCCTTTATCCGCCTCTTCGATGAAACCTACGGGATCGACGATGTCCGCAAGGCCGAACTCACCCTGATCGTCGAGGGCGAGGACGGCTATCGCCTGACCGGCCGCAGCTCGATGGCCGAAATCAGCCGCGATCCGCTCGACCTCGTTGCTCAGACGATCGGCCCGCATCACCAATACCCCGATGGATTGATGCTGTTCATGGGCACGCTCTTTGCGCCCGTCGAAGACCGCGACGAGCCCGGCCAGGGCTTCACCCACAAGCTCGGCGACGTGGTGACGATCGCCAATGCCGAGCTCGGCCATCTCACCAATACGGTGAGGTTGTCGACGCAGTGCGCGCCATGGACCTTCGGATCCGCGGCTCTGATGCGCAATCTCGCGGGCAGGGGGCTGCTGTAGGGCAAACGTCTTCCCGTCTTCGCGACGGCGACTACGTCATGTCCCGCATGACCCAGAGCGACCGACCCGCATGCGCGATGTCGGGGACGGCTCGAAGGCGCGCATCGTCCTTGAGCCGCACGGCCTCCGTCATATCCATGGAAAAAACCTGCCCGTCCGTCTCGTTGGCGTTTGGGGTAATCCACCAGCTTCGACCCTCCTGGCACAGTCCGGCTTCCGGATGTTCCTGGAAGTACTCGATCGCATAGGAGGCGTCCGCTTTCCTGTTGATATCGAGCATCGGCTTTTCTCCGCCTGATCCTTCGTCGTGATCGCAATGATTATGCGCCGATTCATTTAATGCGTCAGCAGTGCGTGCCTTGACCTAGGGAAATTTGACGGGATTACCTTCTCTTATCCCATCTGCATGCTTTTCTACGTGTATACTACCGTCAGTACCTGTAATGTGAACATATCCTGACATCGTACCGTCGAATTGCTCCGCAAGAAATATTATTGTTGTCTTGGCGGACGCGGAAATGTTCTCAATGACAGTACCATCCTTCTTCTTGCAGAGCGGTTTTCCGCCATCGACGTAATCTCTTATTGATACGTTTGTTAGGTTTTTCGTGAACTCCACGGTCGCTTCAAACATAGGGCTTCTCCTTTCACAGGCAAAGGCGAATGCGACTAGTCGCGAGAAAGGCGACCGTTGCGGTGTGCCATGGATTGCGTGATGGCATACGAGGTCGGTGATCTTTTGCCGGGTAGGTTCGCGTCTAGAATGAGGGTCTTTGCGTCGTCAAAGTTGACAGCGACTTCGAGTAGATCGGTCGAAGCTCGTATCCGCCACATCTGATAGGAGGGATCCGATTCTTTCGCACCCGGCAAAGCATCAAAGCCGCAGCCAACAGCTGGCTCGCCTGCGGGGCCTGTGACGATGAAAATACGATTTGCGTCGAACCTGTAGCAATGACCTTCGAAGGCATAACCATAGGCCAACACAACCGAGTATTTCTGTTTGGTTTGCGCGTCGCCCGCCCTGAATAGCTGAACTCGCAATTCGGCATTGGAGCCCTGACTCATATCGAAGCTGCCATAGTCTTCTGTGGCATTCAGTTTCACGCCGTATAGTATGATCGCTTCTGCGTGGTATGGGCCTGATTTGGCAGGTGCAGGTACGCTCACATCGGTCATCACAATTCCCTCCGTTTCACCAAAGAATTTCACGCCACCGCATGCAGTCTTCGAATTGTTCGACATAGGCTCGACCACGCCCCCGATCGGCTGCCGTCAAAAAGGCTTCCGCTGCCGCTTCGAAGGTGACGTCGTCGGGTTCCAGAAACCGCCAGGAGCGAACGACGCTCTCGCCGACGATGTCCCGTGCCTCTTCTAGGGCAGCCTTGCTGGCAAAGTGCTTCAGCTCGTAGTCCGCCCTTGACGGACGCAGTGTCGCTTCGATGATCTCTGGTGCCAGTTGCTGGCGCAGGTTGCCGAACTGGCGAGGATCGAGGTCGGAAAGTCCGCGCTCGAAGAGCAGTGTCTGATAGACCTCGACCAAGCAGTCGAAGAGCCCTCCGGCAAATGGCTTGGAATGATCGTGCACTTCATGGCTGACGTCGCCCGCGCGCAGCGAATTATTGAAGGTGCGGATCTGCCTTTCGTCGCTGAGCTCGGCGAAGCGATCGAGTTCGTTGTTGATCAAAAGGTTGCCTCCGGTGCGGCGCAGGATGCGATCCGCGGCTGTATCGAAATGCAGCAAGCCGAGCAGCGATGCGAAGTCGGCGACCGCCTCGTGATAGGCAAAAAACTCGCTGCCGGCGCCGTCGCCCTCAAGCAGGCCCAGTTCGCTGAGAAGGATCAGGTGGCCCATCTCATGGGCGACGGAATCGAAATTGAGCGCGAATCGCGATGTTACCCTCTCGGGTTCGCTTTCCCCGAATTCCACAAAGCCGAAGCCCGATTGTGCGTTGTCCCAGTCGGCAATGTGCGGAATGATCTCCAGCCGGCTCAGGGTCGGTTCGAAGAACCATCTGATTTCGCGCCCGACATAGCCCTCGAAAATATCCAGCACGCGCCGTGCGCAGGCAAAGCTGTGTGTCGCCAGAAAGGCAGGCGAGTCCGGCGTGATGTAATCGAAATGTCCGTCAGCGTCCGGTTCCACCGGCGGGCAGAGTGCGCCGGCATAGGGCGGCAGGATAGGGTAGGCATAGGGCCTCTTGGCTTCGAGCGGATCGGCGACATACATGCGCCGGTCGGACGGGCCGGCCGCAATTCCGCCTGCCGAAGGGGCGAGCCAGACCACCTCGGGTTTCTCGTAACCTGGAATGTATGGGGGTTGCGGAAAGACAAGAAAGCGCGTTCCGAGACGCGGTGAAGCGGCTCTGCCCGGGTCGGCGTCGGACGTGTGAGCGGCGGCATCCATGTTGGCCTCCCTCGCGGTTTCAATATCACCTGTGATTGCAAAATTCGATTAACTTGTTCGTACTAATCCGCTCGGAATATTTCATCGAGCAGCTCAGCGTATTGAAGATCGTATGCAAAAGCCTCGGTCATCTCGAACGCGTTGCTTTTGTCCGGGCCTTTGCGCCGAAGTTTAAAGGTGGAGATCGCTTTTAGTAGTTCGATCGCGTCAAGTTTCTTCTGTCTCGGTAATCCGATTGCGAGATGACGTCTTAATCGCTCAATATCAAGGTCGTTGTTATTATTCCTGACACTGTCGAGGATGGTGCTGTAGCTGCGCTCGGAATAATGAAGCGATCGTGCCGCCTGTTCAAGTGCAACGCGCAGTTCGTGTGTGATGATGCCCCTTCGTTCAGACTGTTTCAGTGTCAGTCTGATGTCAATGAGGGCTTCGGTGAGAGCTCTTGAACCCAGTTCGGGCGGCGCCATCGCCACAGCGACGTCGGCGTCGTCGGCAAGCCTCGTGCGCCGATACCAACGGTAGACGAAGCCATAGCCGATCATTCCTTCGTCGCTGAGTTCCGCCGCGCGGACGGCGCCCATGCTGGATGCGCCGCAGACATACACGCCCTTTGCCAAGGCCCAGAGGATCTCCTTGTGCCGGACCGCTGGCCGCTGCGCAAACTCGCCATCGATGATCGCGATCACCGCCGGGCGATGTTTCAGCACGGCGCGCACGACGTCCCCTTGCCCGGCGGGCGGAAGATAGGTCGCATCGAGCTGTGCTCGCGCCTCGGCGGCACTCAGCGTTGGTCCGAGGAAGACGATCGTCTCACTCCTCAATGCTCACCTCCAGGGGCGGGGCAACCACCCTGACCACATGCAGAGGGAGCGCTTCGTCCGAGAACAGGACCACGACGACAACCGCTTTGACACCAGAGGCGAGCATCGCCTGGAGAATGGCCGGTAACGGGTTTTCGCCCCCGTGCGCAGGCTCATTTTCGGGAAAGGGCAGACCGCCGCGCGACAGGGTTTCGAACCAGGCGATCAGTTCGCTTCGTTCCGGTGGGGCGTAGAAGCGGCCAATCACGTCTTCCCGGGTCGCGGCGATGGCGCCGAGGCGCGACTGGCACGCCTCGAGAAGAGCCTTGGCAAGGGCGCGGTCATGATCGATGTCGCAGCCGAAGCCAGACGCCGGCAAGGGGGCCAGCGGAACCCGCGCCGGGTCTTCCATGACATGACACCAATAGGCCGGCAGGCCACTCGGGCTTGGTAACGCCCATACGCCCGCAGCCAGCCCCGCCTGGCGCAGCCGGCCAAGGATTTCGCCGGATTTGCCTCCGCCAATGGTGTCGACACCGATCTGGTAGCGGTCGAAGAAGTGCGGCCGCCGGGTGGCCAGATGATGCGCGTGGCGTTCGAGGATCTCAAGGCAGCCGTGAATCAGTGCCTGCTGCAGGCTCGTGCCTGCGGCAAGCCCGGTGGTGTTGCGTTGAAGCCAGTGCGGATGCGGAGAGGGGATGACGTAATTTGTGTCGACCGCCGCCAGCGGCACGGGTCGGAAAGAGCCGGAGATCAGATCCCAGCCTGAAATCCAGGCGAGATCGTTGCTGTCGGCCGGCGGCGTTGCAGCCGGATGGAGATGCGACCACATCCCGTCAGCATTCATGTCCGCAAGGCTGGCCCGCCACGCGCGCTCCGCCGGTATGCGCTCCGATGCCCATCCTTCAAGCGATTCCATCAGGCCGGAAATGGCGGCTTGGGCATAGTTGAGGCCCTTGCCCTGATTGACAGAAACCGAGCGCGAGGCCGGGCGGACCACCTGCACGACCGGTATGCCGATCCGATCGAGCCCGGTTACCGATCCGAGCCGGGTGATCCCGAAATCCCGTCGCAGGGCGAGAATTTTCTCCACGGTTTGCCAGGTGTCGGGAGGGGCTGGGGAGGGGGCGTTCAGCACGCCCTCGAGCGATCGGTCCTGGATCGGAACGCTCGCCATCGCCGACTAGCCGAAGTGATGTCGCAAATCGTGCCCGGCGCGCTTGGCCAGCCATTCGGCGCCCTGCGTCTCGGCCGATTGCAAGGCATATCGCAGGTCGCGCCGTGCCCGCGCAGGAGCGTCGCCGAGCGCCAGCCGCAGATGCGCCCTTCGCCGGTAGAGCTCCGCAAGCCAGAACCATTGGCCGCTCTTGCGGCCAAGCGCGATGGCGTTCTCGATCGGGACGACCGCCGCTCCGGGATCTCCCATGCGTTCCAGGATCTCGGAGTGCATGTCGCTGTGGATCGACAGATTGTCGTCGGTCCCCGTGAGCTTCTGGAGGCGCAGCCCTTCCTCGAAGCGCGCAGCGCCCCGCTCCGGTGACGAGGCCATGGCTTCCGCCCAGCCGCAATACATATTGGCGCGCGCCTGGCTCGCCACCAGGCCATTTTCGTCGGCGAGCGCCAGCATGCGTTCGCCGAGGCTGTGCACGTCTTCATATCGCTGCTGGCAGCGACGCAACACGATTCCGTAGTAGAGCGCATGCACCATGCTGCCGACATGCTCCGTCCTGTCGGCCCACTCTAGGCATTGCCGGATGGCCGCCTCGCTCGGTTCGTGCGCGTCCGTCAGAAGGTAGGACAAGGCACTTTCACCAAGGCCGCAGACCTTGGCGTCGTGGCCGCCGTAGAAGGCGCGATTGCGAAGCGCCCGTTCCGCGTCATATAGGGCGATGCCCTTGCCGACGCAGTCCAGGCAGTAGTCGTGATGGCCTGCATGGAAGCTCGTCGCCCAGCCGCAATGATAAGCCTGAAGCCGCGTTTCGGGATCCCGGGCGCCCTCCATGTCGCTCACCAGCACGCGCGCCCGCGATTGTTGCAGAGAAATGTTCGGAGCGGTGAACCACCAGCCCCAATAGAGCGGCAGGCGCTCTTCGCGGTTGGCGGAGCCGTCGCGCTTGAGCAGTGAAATGGCGCGCGCGTAGGTCCGGCGGGCCAGTTGCGACCCTTCGCCCTCGAGCGCCGTCGCCACGACGCCCTGAAGCTGCAGCAGGTCCAGCAGGAACTGACGGCGATCCGCGTGCCGCCGCATCGCCGCGATCTCGCGGGCGCAAAGATCGAGCGACTGGCGGGCCTCGCGCATCGCCGATCGCAGGACGCACGCCTCCGCCGCCTTCATTGCAAATTGCGCCGCCTGGAGATGGAGGCCAGCTTCGGCGCATTGCCAGGCGGCCACGGCTGGCGGCACGCTCGGCACGTCCTCCTCGCTTAGCAATTGGGCGATGCGTTTGTGGAACCTGCGCCGGTCGGTGCGAAGCAGGCTGCCATAGGTCGCCTCATGCTGCAGCACGTGGCGGAACTGGAAGGCGTCGTTGGATGTGGCGCCTTGTTCGATCACGCCATGCGCGACGAGTGCGGCAAGGTCCGCTTCGAGCGACGCTGCAGCCGCGCCATCGAGCAGCCGATTGAGCAGGCTGACGCTGAACTCCCTGCCGATGACGCTTGCCAGTTGGGCAACGCGGCGGGCGCTTCCAACCTTCGCAAGCTTGACGGCTAGGAGATCGTTCAGCGACGAAACGCCTTCTTCGACGAGCAGCTTCGTCCAGCTGGCGGCGGCAGGCGCGACGGAATGCCGGCTCCGAAGCAGAAGCGCGAGCTCCTTGGCATAAAGCGGCAGTCCGTCGCATTGCTGCAGAATGAAGGACACTAGGCCTGCGGGTGGCGCGCCGCCCCATACGGAGGCGACTAGGCTCTTCATCGCCGCGGTTCCGAGGCCTTGGAGGGGCAGGCTTTCGGCGGCTGCAACCGCCGTCGGTCCACGCGAGGTCTGGACCACGAGAACCGGACGATGGCGAGCGTGGCTCACCAGGTGCTCGAGCATCGTCAGGGTCATGCTGTCGGCCCAGTGCACGTCCTCGATCACGATGAGCTTGGCCGCGTCGCCAGCACACAGGATCTGCACGGCCGCCCGGATGACATCCTTTCGGAACGCCTCGCCGGAGAGATCGGCAACCTGGATATTGCCGGCCTTGCGTCGCGAATCGCCGCCGGTAAACGTGGCGATCGCGCGCGCCGCGCGCTCATCGACGGGAAGCCCGATGCCGTGCAGGGCCTCCCGCAGCTGCGGTGCGTTGCCGCGCTGCAGGACATCCTTTCCCACGCTTGCTTCCAGAAAGCCGATCAGCGGCTGCATGGGCTCGCCGGTCATCCGTGCATCGCATTGCAGAAGAATATCGGCATCGTTTTCGCGCCCGAGCGAGCGGCGCAGTTCGGCGACGAGCCGGGACTTGCCGATACCGGCTTCCCCGGTCACGGCGACCGATCTGCCAGTGCCGCTGCATGCGGCGTTCCACTCGATCGTGAGCCGCGCCAGCTCTTTCTCGCGCCCGCCCATCGGCGCGCCGCGCGCCGGGTTCGACCGGTCGCGGAGAGATCCAGGGCTTCTGGCAAGAGGCTGCCACAACGCCGACGGTTCAGAGAAGCCCTTGAGAGCGGCGTCGCGCAAGAAAGTATAGTCGAACCTGTTTCGGGTGAGCTGGTAGGTTGCCTCGGCAACAAGGACCGTATCAGGCTGCGCTTCCGCCTGAAGCCGCGCCGCCAGTATCGGTGCGGTGCCGACAATATCCTTGCCGTCGGAGGAGAGGACGACGACGCTGGTTGCGACACCGACGCGCAACTTGAAGGGTACCGTGCGCGGGCGGTGGCTTTGCCGGGTCGCCATCTCAATGAGCTCCAGAGCCGCCTGGACGGCCATTTCGGCTGCGTCCTCGACCTGCGCCGGATAGCCGAAGTAGCCGCATCCGCCGTCGCCAAGCCGCCGGCTAAGATTGCCCCCATGGCGACGAATGATGTCTTCCGAACTGTTGTGGAGACTGGCGATGGAGCGGAGGTATTTCTCCGGGTCGTTGCTGAGCAACAGCTCGGTCGAACCGACGATATCGTAGAAAACCGCCGTCACCTGGCGCCTTTCGCCGCCGAGCTGAATTTGCGAATCGGACCCCTTCATTCTCGCCATCGCCCAACGTCAGCCGAGTTGACCACATCCCACTCCATTTGCCACGCATAGGCAAGCGACCATGGGGCAGAATATCCTAATATTCCTACCTCAGAGGTGACGGAGCTTACGGTGGGCAGGGATTTCGGCGCCGTATCGGGCCGCCAATGATGTCAAAGCGACATCCAGCGCGATCTGAAAATCAAGGATTTAAAGAGAGAAGATTGGCTGGGGAACCTGGATTCGAACCAGGACTAACGGAGTCAGAGTCCGTGGGTCTACCGTTAACCTATTCCCCAAAGCCGCCGTCGGAGCGAAGCCCGTCGGTGTGGTTGGCGGGCTTATAAACAAATCGGCGGCTGATGCAAATACCTTTTGCAAAAAAAATCGCGGCTGAAGTGAGATCGCAGCCATCGAGGGTGGCCGGAACAGGGACCCAGGTGCTCAACCCGGTGTGTTTGCTGGGTTCGGGCGCCCGACGCCTTTGTTGTGCACAAGCCGGTTCTCAAAAAAAGTTTGGCGAATGGGGGTTGCGCTGGTACAGTCGCGCCAACGAAAAATCGAGAGAGCGCCTTGAGCGGCCCTAAGGCCTTGCGCGGCGCCATGGTTGAAACAAGTGAAAGACCCCGATCACGGCGATAAGCCGTCCGAATCCGGGGCGTCGGCAGCAGGCCGCAGTGATGGATCGAAGCTCGGTCCGCGCAACGGCAAGGGCAAGCGTAAACGACGCAAGTCGTCTGCTTCGCCGTCTGCAATTGCCAGCCAGTCCGGCGCAGCCGGTTTGGCAGGGCGTCCCGCAGGAGAGAACGAAACGGAGCCGGCGCGCAAGCGCAAGCGGCGGCGTCGTTCGAAATCAGCAAAACAGCAGGCTCAGGCCGGATCCGCGTCGCAAAGCAGCGGCGTTCAGGTCGTCGATGCGTCGCTTGGCGAACGCAAGGGCCACAAGCGCAGCAAGAAGGCCAAGCACCGCCGCGGGCTCCAGGGGCGCCCGCTGACGAGCGGCGAGCGCCAGCCGGCGCAGCAGCGTGGCGCCGATGGCGGCGGCAATGCGCGGCAGACTTCTGCCGCCGGCGGCGGTCAGGCGGGCGCACAGCCGCGTTCGGGCAATCGCGGCGAACAACCGCGTGCACCCTATATCGCTGCTAGCGAACCGCCTGCGCCGCTCTATGCCGCACTTGATCTCGGCACCAACAATTGCCGTCTGTTGATCGCTCAGCCGACCCGTCCCGGCCAGTTCCGGGTGGTCGACGCCTTCTCGCGCATCGTCCGTCTCGGCGAAGGGCTCGGTGCCAGCGGCCGGCTGTCGGACGAGGCGATGGAGCGTGCCGTCGAGGCGCTGAAGATCTGCGCGTTGAAGCTCGGCGCCCGTACCATTCGCCGCAGCCGCCTGATTGCGACGGAGGCTGCCCGCGCGGCTGAAAACGGTGAAAGCTTCCTTGAGCGGGTTGCGAGCGAAACCGGTCTCGATCTCGAAATCATCAACCGCGAAACCGAGGCACGGCTTGCCGTTTCCGGCTGCTCGTCGCTGGTGGATCGCGAGACGCGCTCGGTCGTGCTCTTCGATATCGGCGGCGGCTCGTCCGAGATCGCCGTCATCCGCATCGGTGATTCGCGCTCGAACCGGCTCGCCAACCACATCACCCACTGGACCTCGCTGCCGGTCGGCGTCGTGACGCTTTCGGAGCGTCATGGCGGCCAGCATGTGACGCCGGCAAGTTTCGAGGCGATGGTGCAGGAAGTGGAAGGCATGCTTTCCCGCTTCGACAGCCCGCCTGTCGAAGCTCTGGCGAACGGCACGTCGGGCAGCGGTTTCCACCTGATCGGCACGTCAGGCACGGTGACGACGCTTGCCGGCGTGCATCTCGACTTGCCGCGCTATGATCGCCGCCGCGTCGATGGCCTGTGGCTGACGGACGACGAAGTCTCGGCCATGCAGGCGCGGCTTCTCTCCTGGGATTTCGACGCGCGCGCCGCCAATCCCTGCATCGGCCCTGATCGTGCCGATCTGGTGCTTGCCGGCTGCGCTATCCTCGAAGCGATCCGCCGGCGCTGGCCGTCGACCCGCATGCGGGTCGCCGATCGTGGCCTGCGCGAAGGCCTGCTCACCGATATGATGGCGGACGACGGCGCCTGGCGCCGCTCGCGGCCGCGCCGCCACCAGCGCGGTTCCAATGCCTCCGGCAGCCACGAAGGAAACAAACCATGACGAAACCCCCCGTCGGCGCCAACCGCAGCGGCCGCAAGCTTGGCCAGAAGGTCAAGAAGGGCAAGCTCAAGGCATCCTCCCGCCGCTGGATCGAGCGCCACATCAACGACCCCTATGTGCAGCGGGCGCAGCTCGAGGGCTACCGCGCCCGCGCGGCGTTCAAGCTCCTGGAGATCGATGAGAAGCACAAGATCCTGAGGGGCGCGCGCCGCATCATCGACTTGGGCGCTGCCCCCGGCAGCTGGTCGCAGATTGCCGCCAAGGTCACCAACTCCACCGATACCGATCCGCGCGTTGCGGCGATCGACTTCCTGGAGGTCGATCCCCTTCCGGGTGTGCGCATCCTTCAGATGGACTTTCTCGATCCGGAAGCGCCGGGCAAGCTGATGGAAGCGATCGGCGGAACACCTGATCTGGTGATCTCCGACATGGCGGCGCCGACGACCGGCCACCGCCAGACCGACCACCTGCGCACCATGCATCTGTGCGAGGTCGCGGCCTATTTCGCCGTCGACGTGCTGGCCAAGGGCGGGCACTTCCTGGCGAAGACCTTCCAGGGCGGCACCGAGCGCGAGCTGCTCAACATGCTCAAGCAGAATTTCCGTCAGGTCATCCATGTGAAGCCGGCCTCCTCGCGCGCCGAATCGGTCGAGATGTTCCTGCTTGCCAAGGATTTCAAGGGGCGCCAGCAGGCCGGCAGCGAAACGGAAACCGAAGACGAAGCGGCCAAATAACATGCTCCTTTACGTCACCGTCGGCAGCAACGATCTGACACGCGCCGGCGCGTTCTACGATGCGGTAATGCCGACCCTTGGCTACCGCCGGCAGCGCCAGGACGAGACCGAGATCGGCTATGGCGCTGAGGGCGATCGCATCCGCTTTTGGGTGGTGACGCCCTTCAACCGCGCGCCCGCCACCTATGGCAATGGCGTGAGCATCGCGCTTGCAGCTGAGACCCGCGCCGCCGTCGACGCTTTTCATGCCGCAGCCCTTGCCAATGGCGGCACGGACGAGGGTGCGCCGGGCCTACGCCCGTTTCACGCAAATTTTTATGGTGCCTGGGTTCGCGATCACGACGGCAACAAGATCGCCGCCGTCTGCGAGCGGCCGGAGTAACCTGCCGCTCGGGCGCCGAGTTTCCAACGATGTCCTGATGGCGAAAGCACGCAGGCGCCACGGCGCCAGGCCGGCTTGTGCCGATCGGCCGCACTCCTGATCGCCCTCCAAAACCCGGTCCCCCCCAAAGACGGCGCATCGTGGTTAATCGGCCATTAACCAGTTGAGTGCAACTCTGGTGTTACTATCTGGTCCATTAGGACCTCCTAAGGTTTTAAATTTCACCGAGCGCTGGCTGCCGATCGACGATTGGCGACGGGTCGAGCACGTGCCCGGTTGGCTGCATGTGGAAGTACCTGGATGTCGATGATTTCGCTTGCCGTTCGGCTCAGAAGCCGCGCGCATTTTTCCGTCAAGAGGAATGGTGCCGGCAAGCCGGGGGTGATCATCGGTACCAGCGCCGGCCGCAGGAACCAGGCGCGGCAGCGCGTGGGGATCCTGATCGCCGGCTTTGCCGTCGTCTTTCTCGTGGTCGGCGGGCGGCTGGTTCAATATGGCCTGTCGGCGCCGGCCGAAACCGCGTCGATCGGCGGCAGCGGCCATGTCATCGCCTCTCGCCCGGATATCGTCGACCGCAACGGCCATCTCTTGGCGACCGATCTCAACACGATGTCGCTCTATGCGGAGCCGCGCAAGATCGTCGACGCCGACGAGGTCGTCGAGAAGCTCGCGACCGTGATTCCCAATCTCGATTGGCGCGATACGCATCGCAAGCTCCAGTCCGGATCGGCATTCCAGTGGCTGCGACGCCAGCTCACGCCGAAGCAGCAGTCGGACATTCTGGCGCTCGGCATTCCCGGCATCGGCTTCCGCCCGGAAAAGCGCCGTTTCTATCCTGGCGGCGTCACCGCTTCGCACATCCTCGGTCACGTCAATGTCGATAACCAGGGGCTGGCCGGCATCGAGCGCTATCTCGACCAGCAGGGCTTTGCCGATCTGCGGGCCGCTGGCCTTACCAGCAACGCCTCGCTCGAGCCTGTGCGGCTGTCGATCGATCTGCGCGTCCAGAACATCGTGCGCGAAGTGGTCGCCAACGCGATGACCGACTATGAGGCCGAGGCGGCCGGCGCAGTGGTTCTCGATGCAGAGACCGGTGAGGTGCTCGCCATGGCCTCGGTACCCGACTACGATCCGAACGAACCCTCGCGAACCTTGCCTGGCGGCGGCATCGACAAGGAGTACGAAAAGGGCTGGTTCAACCGGATGAGCAACGCCACGTTCGAGATGGGCTCGACCTTCAAGAGCTTCACGCTGGCGATGGGCCTCGACGCGGGCAAGGTCAACCTGAACTCGGTCGTCGACGCGTCGCGGCCGATCCGCATGGGCGGCTTCACCATCAAGGACTTCAAGGGCAAGAACCGCCCGCTATCGATCCCGGAGGTCTTCCAGTACTCCTCCAACATCGGCACCGCGGCGGTTGCCGACATGGTTGGAATCGAAGGTCACCAGCAGTTCCTGACGAAGATGGGCCTCCTGTCCCGCATGCAAACCGAAATGCCGGGGGTCGCCATCCCGACCCAGCCGCGCACGTGGAAGAAGATCAATTCGGTGACAATCTCCTTCGGTCACGGCGTGGCGACCACGCCGTTGCAGACGGCCGTTGCTGCCGCGGCGCTGATGAATGGCGGACACCTGATCCCGCCGACCTTCCTGCCGCGCTCGCCGGAGGAAACGAAGTTCGTCTCGCAAAGGGTGATCAAGGAAACGACCAGCGCCGACATGCGCTTCCTCTACAACTGGAACGGCGTGAAGGGCTCCGGCAGGCGGGCGCAGGTGGAAGGCTTCCATGTGGGCGGCAAGACCGGCACGGCCGACAAGGTCATCAACGGCCGCTATGCCAAGGACATCAACTTCAACGCCTTCCTTGCGGCCTTCCCGATGGATAAGCCCAAATACATCGTGCTGTCGATCATCGACGCGCCGAAAACCGGAGAAAACGGCGGGCGGACGGCCGCGGCCAACGCCGCTCCGATGGTCAAGTCGATCATCGGTCGGTCTGCGCCGCTCCTTGGGGTGAAGCCCCGGTTTGGAGACCTGGGCGCCGAACAGTGGCTGGCCAACTACTAAGGCCGGCACCGTTGCTGGGAAGGCACCGTCGATCAGTCGGTGCCCAAGGGATCATTTCCCCGCAGCCGTCTCGACTTCGCGCGCCGGCAGCCGGTGTCCCGACACGGAGGAGCCGGCGTTCTTCGCCATGGTGAGGAACGGGATCGCCGCGATCAGGTTGGCGGCGGCGATGATCATGAAAGCGGTGTGGAAATCGTCGAGCTGCAACGGGCCGCCGCTGAGCTTCGTCTCGATTTCGAGGATCGCGCCGGCGACCGCAACGCCGAGCGCCAGGCTGATCTGTTGCAGCACCGCGCTCATCGAGGTCGCCTTGCTGGCATCCGCATCGTCGATATCGGCAAAAGACAGCGCGTTGACGCTGGTGAAGAAGAACGAGCGCGCAAAGCCGGCGATCAGGAGGATAGTGATCAGCACCAGATAGGGCGTCTCCGGCGTGAAGAAGCCGTTGGCGAAGGTGGTGATCGCCGCAATGATCGCAGCGATGATGAGCGTGGTACGGAAGCCGGCAAAGGCCAGAACGCGCCGCGCGTAGAACTTCGTGGTAATCGCGCCGACCGCGCCGATGAACGTGATGAGGCCGGACTGGAACGGATTGAGGCCGAACCCCACCTGCAGCATCAGCGGCATCAGGAAGGGAACGGCGCCGACCGAGATGCGGAAGATCGTGCCGCCGATCGAAGCGGCGCGAAAGGCGTTGTCGCGGAAGAGCTTCAGGTCGAGGACCGGGGCCGGATGACGCCGCGCATGGCGGATGTAGAGCAGGGCCGAAACAAGGCCGATCGCTACCGAGGCGATGCCGACAACGGGGGGCAGGGCAGGCAGGCTGATCACCGACAGGCCGAAGACGATGCCGGAGGCAGCAATCCCGCCGAGCAGGAAGCCCAGCACGTCGACCGGCGGCGGATCGAGCGGCTCCATCTTCGGCAGGTAGATGCCCGACAGGATGTAGCCGGCGATGCCCACGGGCACGTTGATCAGGAAGATCCAGTGCCAGGAGAAGTAGGTGGTGATGAAGCCACCGAGCGGCGGTCCGGCAAGCGGACCCACGAGCGCGGGGATCGTCAACAGTGCCATGGCCGACACCAGTTCGCTGCGCGGTGTCCCGCGAACCAGCACGAGGCGAGCGACCGGCGTCATCATCGCGCCGCCCATTCCCTGCAGGAACCGGGAGAAGACGAAGGCGGGCAGGCTGTTCGAAATGGCGCAGAAGATCGATCCGGCAATGAAGACCAGGATCGCCGCGCGAAAGATCCTCTTGGCGCCGAAGCGGTCGGCCATCCAGCCGCTCAAGGGGATGAAGATCGCCAGCGCCACCATGTAAGCGGTCAGCGCCAACTTCAGCGTGATCGGCCCGACGCCGATGTCGCGGGCGATTGCCGGCAGCGACGTGGAAATCACGGTCGAGTCCATCTGCTCCATGAAAAGAGCGACGGCAAGGATCATCGGGACGATACGGTTCATGAAACGATGCTTCGGACGGTCAGCGATAAGCAGAAGCTAATAATACCGGCCATGGCTTTTGTCGGGGCAAAACCGGTGATTGCGGATCAAAAGCCTGTGATCCCGACTGGCCTTTGCTGTCAAGACGCTAGTTCTGGCCGAGTTGCCGCCGATGGCAACGGATCCAACAGAAAGCGGAAACGAACCATGAGTGAAATGTCGATGAAGCGCAGGACCTTGATGGGAGCGGGAACGCTCGGCGTGCTCGCAGCGCCCTCGCTGATGACGGGCATTGCAGTCGCTCAGGAAAAATCGGAAAACACCGGCATGAAAGCCAGCCCTCCGACAAGAATGCTCAAGCTTGGCGCGTTCAAGATCGTTGTCGTCAATGACGGCACTCGCGTCAGCGACAAGCCGCACGAGACCTACGGCACCAACCAGCCGCAACAGGCGGTGGCCGAACTGCTGCAGCAGAACTTCCTGCCGACCGATGCGCTGCTCAACAGCTATTCGCCGGTTCTTGTCGATACCGGATCGGACCTCGTGCTCTTCGATACCGGCATGGGCGAGGGCGGTCGGGAGACCGGCGCTGGCCGCCTGCTCGACGGGATCCGCGCTGCCGGCTATTCGCCAGAGCAGGTCTCGGTTGTCGTGGTAACCCATATGCATGGCGATCACATCGGCGGCCTCATGGAGGCCGAAAAACCGGCCTTCGCCAATGCCCGCTATGTGATGGGCGAAGTCGAATACGCCTTCTGGAAAGATCCGGCGCGCGCCGGCACGCCAGCAGAAAACGGTCACAAGGCTGTGCTGGAAAAGGTCGTGCCGCTTGCGGAAAAGACCACCTTCATCGGCGACGGTGCCGCGGTCGTTCCGGGCATTTCGGCCATTGCCGCCTTCGGCCATTCGCCGGGGCACATGGTGTTCCGTCTCGATTCCGACGGCAAGGCGCTGATGCTGACGGCCGATACCGCCAACCACTATGTGTTGTCGCTGCAGCGGCCGGCCTGGGAAGTGCGCTTCGACATGGACAAGGCGAAGGCAGCAGAGACGCGCCGCCGGGTGTTCGACATGATCGCCAGCGAACGGCTGCCCTTTATCGGCTACCACATGCCGTTTCCTGCGGTCGGTTTCGTCGAGAAGCAGGGCGAGGGTTACCGTTTCGTGCCTGCAAGCTATCAGCTCGATATCTGATCGGTTGCCGCGCCTCTTCGCGCGAAATTGCTGCTCTGCAACAAATATCGGCCGACGGCGGGACATTTCCCGGCTTTGGCTATTTTCATCCTGACATATCCGTGTTACGAGCCCTCGCCAACTTCCAAGACACGCTTTGAAGTCGCCCGGTGGACAAATCGCAGCCCGTCCCCGGGGATTTTCGCTATTTGAAGGGAATTGGCCATGGCGCGCATCATCGAAACGGCAACTGGTCTGGAGGCTTTGACCTTCGACGACGTCCTGCTCCTGCCCGGGCATTCCGAAGTCATGCCGGGTCAGACCAACATCGCGACCACCATTGCCCAGGACATCGACCTGAACCTGCCGATCCTGTCGTCGGCCATGGACACGGTGACCGAAGGGCGTCTCGCAATCGCCATGGCGCAGGCCGGCGGCATCGGCGTCATCCACCGCAACCTGACGCCGGCCGAGCAGGCCGAAGAGGTTCGCCAGGTCAAAAAGTTCGAAAGCGGCATGGTCGTCAATCCGGTGACCATCGGTCCCGACGCCAAGCTCGCCGATGCGCTCGGCCTGATGAAGCAGCATGGCATTTCCGGCATCCCGGTCGTTGAAAACGGCGGTGCCGGTGGCCAGAAGCAGGGCCGCCTCGTCGGTATCCTCACCAACCGCGACGTTCGTTTCGCCTCTGATCCGAACCAGAAGATCCACGAACTCATGACCCATGAGAACCTGGTCACGGTCAAGGAAAGCGTCGACCAGCAGGAAGCCAAGCGCCTGCTGCACGCCCATCGCATCGAAAAGCTGCTCGTGGTCGACGGCGACGGCCGTTGCGTCGGTCTCATCACCGTCAAGGATATCGAGAAGGCACAGCTGAACCCGAACGCCTCCAAGGATGCGCAGGGCCGCCTTCGTGCCGCCGCCGCCATCTCGGTCGGCGATGACGGCTTTGAGCGCGCCGAGCGACTGATCGATGCCGGCGTCGACCTGATCGTCGTCGACACCGCCCATGGTCACTCGCAGCGCGTTCTCGACGCGGTCGCCCGCGTCAAGAAACTCTCGAACTCGGTTCGCATCATGGCCGGCAACGTCGCGACTGCCTCCGGCACCAAGGCGTTGATCGATGCCGGTGCGGATGCGGTCAAGGTCGGTATCGGCCCGGGCTCGATCTGCACCACGCGCATCGTCGCCGGTGTCGGCGTGCCGCAGCTCGCTGCGATCATGGGCGCCGTCGAAGCCGCCCAGGCGGCCGGCATTCCTGTCATCGCCGATGGCGGCATCAAGTTCTCTGGCGACCTTGCCAAAGCGATCGCTGCCGGTGCTTCGGCCGTCATGATCGGCTCGCTGCTTGCCGGCACCGATGAAAGCCCGGGCGAAGTGTTCCTCTACCAGGGCCGCTCCTTCAAGGCCTATCGCGGCATGGGCTCCGTTGGCGCCATGGCGCGCGGCTCGGCAGACCGCTACTTCCAGGCGGAAGTGCGCGACACGCTGAAGCTAGTCCCGGAAGGCATCGAAGGCCAGGTCCCCTACAAGGGTCCGGTCGCAGGCGTCCTGCACCAGCTCGCGGGCGGCCTCAAGGCCTCCATGGGTTATGTCGGCGGCCCGACGATCAAGGAATACCAGGAGCGCGCCCAGTTCGTGCGCATCTCCGGCGCAGGCCTGCGCGAAAGCCACGCCCATGACGTGACGATCACTCGCGAAAGCCCGAACTACCCGGGCGCGCACTGATTGCGATTGCATTCGAAGGGCGCCGCGCCATCGCGCGGCGCCCTTCGCTATTTCAGAGTAAGCGTGTTTGAGGGAGTAGCGTAATGACGGGTTTCGAGATTTTCTGGCCGATCGTGGCGCATGTCTTCCTCGTCTTCTGCCTCTATGCTCTTCTCTCCTTCCGCCGGATGGGCCTGGTGCGCGCCGGTAAGGCGAATGCCGGCCAGTTTCGCGAAAACCGTGACGAGCCGAGCGAAAGCCTGGTGGTGAAGAACAGCATCGCCAACCAGTTCGAGCTGCCGGTTCTCTTCTACCTCTGCTGCGTGCTGCTCTACATCACCGAGGCCGACAACATCGTCTCCCTCGCTCTTGCCTGGCTCTTCGTTGCCCTGCGCTATGTGCACGCCTTCGTGCATGTCACCAGCAATCGCCTCCGCTACCGGCGCCCGCTGTTCATGGGCGGCTGCGCAACGCTGTTTGCGATGTGGGTGTGGCTTGCCGTCTGGATGGCGATGAGCTGATCCGGATAGGCGCACCGCCATTCTGACGCAGATCTGAGACAGTCTGCGCCTTCATCTTCCCGTCTTGATGCGTATCAATTACCCGATGCCGCTTTTGCGCGTAGTCTCTCCGGCGTTGGGCAACAACGCATCGGAGGACGAGATGACCGCAACGATGAAAGCCGCCGTGGTGCGCGAATTCGGCAAGCCGCTGGTAATCGAGGATGTGCCGATACCGGAGCCGGGTCCCGGCCAGGTGCTGATCAAATACGAGGCGACGGGCGTCTGCCACACGGACCTGCACGCCGCCAACGGCGACTGGCCAGTCAAGCCGAAGCCGCCCTTCATCCCCGGACATGAAGGCGTCGGCTATGTCGCCAAGCTCGGCAGCGGCGTTGCGCGGCTGAAGGAAGGCGACCGCGTCGGCGTTCCGTGGCTGCACACCGCCTGCGGCGGCTGCACGCCTTGCCGCACCGGATGGGAAACGCTCTGCGGCAGCCAGCAGAACACCGGTTATTCCGTCAACGGCACGTTTGCGCAATACGGCCTCGCCGATCCTGACTTCGTCGGCCGCCTGCCGGCAAAGCTCGAATTCGGGCCCGCGGCCCCCATCCTTTGCGCCGGCGTCACCGTCTACAAGGGCTTGAAGGAAACCGAAGTGCGTCCGGGCGAATGGGCGCTGATCTCGGGCATCGGCGGACTCGGGCACATGGCGGTGCAATATGCCAAGGCCATGGGCATGCATGTCGCCGCCGTCGATATCTTCCCGGACAAGCTGGAGCTTGCCCGAAAACTCGGTGCCGACCTCGTCGTCGATGCGCGCGACAAGGATGCGGTCGAGCAGGTGCGAGATGCGACCGGGGGCGTGCATGGTGCCCTGGTGACGGCCGTCGCGCCCAAGGCGATGGAGCAGGCCTTCAACATGCTCCGCTGCAAGGGAACCATGGCGCTGGTCGGCCTGCCGCCCGGCCAGATGTGCCTGCCAATCTTCGATACGGTTCTGAAGCGCATCACCATCCGCGGCTCGATCGTCGGGACGCGGCAGGATCTGGAGGAATCGCTCGAGTTCGCCGGTGAAGGCAAGGTCGCCTCGCACTTCACCTGGGACAAGATCGAGAACATCAACGCCATCTTCAAGCGCATGGAGGAAGGCAAGATCGACGGTCGCATCGTGCTCGACCTCAACGGCTGATCGGTGTGCGTGGGACCCTCGACCTGTGAGGGCGAAAGGAAACACGCGGCAGTAACGCAAGTTTGTATGTTCCAGACCGCCCGCCGACCTATTCTGTCGCGGGCGGTTCTGTCTGCCGCCGCGGGAGATAAGAACCGAAGGAGGCTGGCATGCAGGAACCGAAAATCACGCAGGCGATGATCGACGCCTACGACGAGTACACGCATCTGACCCTCGATCGCCGTCGCTTCATGGAAAAGCTCACCGGTCTCGCCGGTTCCGCGGCTGCGGCCGCGGCGATCGCGCCGCTGCTGGCGGCCAATGGTGCCAAGGCGGAGATCGTGGCTGCAAACGACACCCGCGTGACCGGCGAGGACATCACCTATCCCGGCGCTGCCGGCGATATGAAAGGCTATCTCGTTCGTCCGGCAGAGGTGAGCGGCAAGCTGCCGGCGGTCATCGTCATCCATGAGAACCGCGGGCTGAACCCGCATATCCGCGACGTCGCGCGGCGCATGGCGCTCGAAGGCTTCCTGGCGCTGGCGCCGGATTTCCTGTCGCCTGCGGGCGGCACGCCGACGGACGAGGACAAGGCGCGCGAGATGATCGGTGCGCTCGATGCGGCGGCAACGACCGCGAATGCGGCGGCGACCGTGGCGTTTCTGGAAGGACACGCGCAATCGACCGGCAAGGTCGGCGCCATCGGCTTCTGCTGGGGCGGCGGTCTCGTCAACCGGCTCGCGGTCGGATCCCCGGATCTGAAGGCTGGCGTCGCCTATTATGGCGCGCAGCCCAAGGCCGAGGACGTGCCGAAGATCAAGGCGGCGCTGCTGCTGCACTATGCAGGCCTCGACGAACGCATCAATGCCGGCATCGACGCCTACCAGAAGGCGCTGAAAGACAACGGCAAGGACGCGACGATCTATGTCTATGATGGCGTCAACCACGCCTTCAACAACGACACCTCGGCCGCGCGGTATGACAAGGCCGCGGCCGATCTCGCCTGGAGCCGGACGGTCGAGTTCCTGAAGGCCAAGCTCGCCTGAGCGCTGCTACGCTCAGGCCGCTGCCGCCTGGAGAATATCGTCGGCGCAGCCGCTGATCGCCGATGCGAGCGCTTCCATGTCGCGCTCGCGCGGGCTGCTGCGCCGCCAGATAAGCCCGATCTCGCGCGCCGGTTCAGGCGCGGCGAAGGGTACGATGCGGATGGAGTTGCGCGCCGCCTCGGTCGCGATCGCGATCTCGGGGATGAGCGTCATGCCCATGCCGTTGGCGACCATCTGCAGGAGCGTCGTCATCGAGGTCGCGCCGAACGAGACGAGACGGCGCTTGCCGGCCGTGCTGCAGACGGCGAGCGCCTGATCGCGCAGGCAATGACCTTCTTCGAGCAGGAGCAACTGTTCGACATCCACCTGGTCTTCAGTCAGCGGCGACATCAGGATGTTTCGCTCGTCGTCCGCCATTGCCATGTAGAAGCGGTCGGAAAAGAGCGGCTTCGTCGAAAGTCCGTCGGCCTCGATCGGCAAGGCGGCGACGACGGCGTCGAGCAGGCCCTCGCCGAGATCGGCGACCAGTCTTGATGTCACCGATTCCTTCAGTTCGATCTCGATTGCCGGGTAGACCTGGCGCAGGTGCGGCACCAGCCGCGGCACGAGATAGGGGGCAAGCGTCGGGATGACGCCGATGCGGATCCGCCCTTCGAGCGTGCCGGAACTGGCGCGCGCGCTCAACTCCAGCTGATCCACCTCAGAGAGGATGGCGCGGGTACGGACCAAAACCTCTTCGCCCTTGCGGGTCAAGAGAACGCCGCTGCGGCTGCGCTCCACCAGCTTCACGCCCAAGTGGTTCTCCATTTCCATGATCTGGGCGGAGAGCGCCGGCTGGCTGACATGGACGAGTTCGGCCGCCTTGCCGAAGTGGCGAGCGGAGGCGAGCGCATCGAAATAGCGCATCTGTCTGAGTGTAAGCATGATAGGAAAATCTTATCGATTTTTTATTTTTATGCAATTGGAGATTATCGAAGCGCCGTGGGAAAACCCTCTTGCCAGAGCGTTCGGGCTTTGATCGCCGCGCAGTTTGCGGCCGGCAGTCGCCACGGCTGCCGTCGGTCCTGTGCGACCACCCGGACGCGAAACCTTTGACAGGAGGACGCGATGTCTGATCGACCCATATTGACGACGAGTGCCGGAGCCCCGGTGCCGGACAACCAGAATTCGCTGACGGCCGGCCTGCGCGGCGGCGTCATGATGCAGGACTATCAGCTTATCGAGAAGCTGTCGCATCAAAACCGCGAGCGCATTCCCGAGCGCGCCGTACACGCCAAGGGTTGGGGCGCCTATGGCACGCTGAAGATCACCGGCGACATCTCGAAATACACCAAGGCCAAGGTTTTGCAGCCCGGCGCCGAGACGCCGATGCTGGCGCGGTTCTCGACTGTTGCCGGTGAACTGGGTGCTGCCGACGCCGAACGCGACGTGCGCGGCTTCGCGCTGAAATTCTATACGCCCGAGGGCAATTGGGACCTCGTCGGCAACAACACGCCGATCTTCTTCGTTCGCGACGCTTACAAGTTCCCGGACTTCATCCACACCCAGAAGCGCCACCCGAAGACCAACCTGCGTTCGGCGACCGCGATGTGGGATTTCTGGTCGCTGTCGCCGGAAAGCCTGCATCAGGTCACGATCCTGATGTCCGATCGCGGATGTCCGGTGTCGCCGCTGCACATGAACGGCTACGGCTCGCACACCTTCTCGTTCTGGAACGACGCCGGCGAGCGCTATTGGGTCAAGTTCCACTTCAAGACCCAGCACGGCCACAAGCACTACACCAACGCCGAGGCGGCAGACGTGATCGGCCGGACGCGCGAAAGCTACCAGGAAGCGCTCTATGGCGCGATCGAAGAGGGCAACTATCCGCGTTGGACGCTGCAGGTGCAGATCATGCCCGAGCTCGAAGCCGAGAAGACGGCCTATGATCCCTTCGACGTCACCAAGGTCTGGCCGCATGCAGACTATCCGCCGATCGAGGTCGGCGTGCTGGAGCTCAATCGCAACCCGGAGAACTATTTCGCCGAGGTCGAGAACGCCGCCTTCTCGCCGTCCAACATCGTGCCCGGCATCGGCTTTTCGCCGGACAAGATGCTGCAGGCCCGGTTGTTCTCCTATGCCGACGCTCACCGCTACCGGCTCGGAACGCATTACGAGCACATTCCGGTCAACCGGCCGAAATGCCCGGTGCATCACTATCACCGCGATGGCCAGATGAACACGTTCGGCGGCATTCAGACCGGCAATCCGAGTGCCTATTACGAGCCGAATTCGTTCAACGGCCCGGTCGAGCAGCCCTCCGCGATGGAACCGCCGCTACGCATCAGCGGCGACATGGCCCGCTACGACCACCGCGAAGGCAACGACGACTACGTCCAGCCGCGTGCACTCTTCAACCTCTTCGATGCCGGCCAGAAGGCGCGCCTGTTCTCCAACATCGCCGCGGCGATGGGCGGCGTGCCGGGGCCGATCGTCGAGCGCCAGCTTGCGCACTTCAAGCGCGTCCACCCGGACTATGAGGCCGGTGTGCGCGCCGCCCTTCACGCGGCCCACGGCTACGAAGCCGACGCCGTCGGCGCGGCAGCCGAATAGACTGGTATCGAGTTCGGCCGCGTGCTGATCTCTGGACAAAAAAAGGCCACGCACCGGCTTGGTGCGTGGCCTTTTCCGCTTTCTGCAGCTCTTACCAGCCCGGCAGCATATGGCTCTGCCGGAGGCGCGGATAACGCGGGAAGCCCTTGATGTCGGCCTCGAGGTCGTCGTTGGCGCTGATCGGCGTGATGTTGTCGAGGCAGGCGGTGATGTGGTTGCTGATCGCGTTCGAAAGCGAGGGCGAAAGGCCCGGACGCTTCATGATGCCGATCTGCACCGGCGCCAAGGCCGGGAAGCCGTCCGCAAGCGTCAGCACCTTCATGCCGGGACGAAGCGCCGATTCCGGCAGGACAGAGACGGCCATGCCGGCCAGCACCGCGGCGGCGACGACCGTCGACGACCAGCTGGTGAACAGGATCTGGTACTCCCGACCCGTCGCATCGAGTGCGGCGCAGGCCGCCTGGCGCCACAGACAGTCGCGCCGGCCGACAGCAAGCGGGATCGGTGCGTTCTCGGGCAGCGGGTGGTTGATCGAGCTCACCCAGCAGAGCGGTTCGGTCCGCACCACGTCCGACGCGCGGGCACGCGGATTGTGCGTGACGAGCGCGATGTCGAGGTCGCCCTTGGCCATCTTCTCGGCGAGGTCCACGGAGGGCTCGCAGATGATGTAAAGCTCGACATTCGGATGCGTCTTGGCAAAACGCATGATGATCTCGGGCATGTAGCGGTCGGCGTAATCGTCTGGCGTGCCGATCCGGAGCGTGCCTTCGAGGCGATTGTCGTCGAAGGAAGCGATCGCCTCGTTGTTGAGGCGGATCATCCGGCGCGCGAAATTGAGCAGCCGGTCGCCTTCGACCGTGAGCCGGTTGCCGCGGCCGTCCTTCATGAACAGCGCCTTGCCGATGCGCTCTTCCAGGCGGCGCATCTGCATGGAAACGGCGGATTGGGTCTTGAAGACCCGGTCGGCCGCCTTGGTGAAGCTGCCCGTATCGGCGATCGCGACAAAGGTCTGGAGCTGATCGATATCAAGGGGTGCGGACATGGCCGTGATGCATCCATAAGATTGTTTGATGAATATCATTAAAAACATTCGTTGGACTGATCAATAAGGATTTGCGATCTATCGGAAGCAAATTCATCGATCCCCGGCCGGCAATTTCGCCGGCGAATCCCAAACTCTTTGGCCCGCCCCTGCGTTTGATCTCCCCGCAGAGGATGGGCCTCTTCGTGCCTGAAAGGAGAAATTGTCATGCGCACGACACAGCACGCCCTCGATCTCGACCTCGTTGCCGGAACGCAGTCCTATGCCTCCCGCGCCGTCGGCGTGACAGGCATGCTAACGTCCGTATGGCAGCTCCTCCGAAATCGCTATGCGATCGGCCGTCTGAACGACCTGGATGACCGCCAGCTCCTCGACATGGGGCTGAAACGCGAAGATGTGCGCGAGGCGATTACCTCGCCCTTCTTCGACAATCCGGCGAGTTACCTGACACGCGCGTCGCGAAACCGGGCGAGCCTCTTCTACAAAGGGACCCGCCACGACTGATCGTCCCCAATGGCGCATCCCGCCGCTTGAGATGTGCCAGTCGAGCATGATCCGCGAAAGCCTGCCGCCGCCGCGGGTCATGCTGCGAAATTCGGTGCCGCTGACCTCAACGGTCGCGCGCCCAAACGTTCCCCGCAGGGTAGAGCCAATAGACCCTGCCGCTTGGCCCGGTGCATGACCAAGACATGCACCGGGCCTTTTTCTTTCCGAAGCTGTTCGAAACAACGCGCTGACGCCCGCACTTGCAGGCGATCGCAGCGTCCGATGGAGGCGCGGGGTGTGCTGACAGGGAGGCTTGGCCTCAGCTCTTCGTGCCGGGGCCGGTCTTGTAAAGGTCGAACAGCGCCTCGACGTTCTTCTGGTATTCTTTCTGCATCTCCAGCCCGGTGTCGAACATGCTGTTCATGACCTGGGAGAATTGAGCCAGCGCCGGATTGTCGGGTGCCGGCTTCTGCGCGCCGGCGGCACCCGCCTGCATCATGTCCTGAAACGCCTTGACGAAGGGGTTGTCGGCAAAGACGTCGGCTGTCTTCGGCTTCTCTTCCTTCTTCGGGGCCATGCCGAAGAAGCCCTGCATCGCCTGGGTGAAGGGGTTGTCGAACGGGTTCGGCTGCGGTTCCGGCTTCTTGGCGAAACCGGCCGCTTCCATCCATTGCCGCATCGCGGTCGCCATCGGGTTGTTGGCAAAGGCATCGCTTGCGGCGGCAAATTGCCCGGTTGTCTGCTTGAACAGCCCGCCCATCAGCGTATCGGCCATCACGGGCAGCATCTGCTTGTAGATCTCCTGGCTGACGCCGGTGACCTGGGCCGCCTGCGCGGCGATCGCGCGCGACATTTCCTTCGAGCCGAACAGTTGCCCGAGAACGCCGTTGCCGTCGGCCATGCCCTGCGGCGTGAAGGCCTGGCTCATGTCTTCGAAGTATTTGGCGTAGTTGCCGCTGCCGAGCGCCGTCAGCAAGGCGCCGAAGTCGTAGGGGTTGGCAGTGTTGCGCTTGAAGGCCGCCGAGAAGGCCGGCAGCAGCGCCGCCGTCGCCTTCGTCATCTGCTCCTGGGCGATGCCGAACTGTTGCGCCATCAGCTCGATGGCCTTGCCGTTCTGCGCCTGCGCGAACATGTCGAAAAGCGGTGCCATCCCAGTTCCCCTTTATGGACGCGCGGCGCTCTAAGCGACGCATATCCTTGCACTATAACGGGAAATCAGGGACTGGGAACCGCTTTTTGAGAGGGCCGCGACGAGCGCTGCGCCCCTGTCCGGGCCTTAATACTGGTACTCGGCAAAGACCGGGTCTACGGAGCCGTTCCAGCGGCCATTGTAGAGCGCCAAAAGGTCTTCCGCGAGCGTTGCCTTCTTGGCCAGCACCTCGTCGAGCGGCGCCAGGAACTGGCTTTCGTCGATACCATCGCCGTTCAGCCTGTTGCGGCGCTTCAGACCGCCGCGCGAAATGGAGATGACCTCGCGGGCAACGTCGTAAAGCGTGCCGGTGCGGAACTTGGCGGCAAGCGCCTGAGCCGGCACGGCGTTGCGCATGGCGCTCACCTCTTCGAAGGTCCAGTCGCGCGTCAGTGCTTCGGCGGCGTCGAGCGCCTCGCGGTCGTAGAGCAGGCCGACCCAGAAGGCCGGCAGCGCGCAGATCCGCCGCCACGGGCCGCCATCGGCGCCGCGCATTTCGAGGAAGCGCTTCAGGCGCACGTCGGGGAACAGCGTCGAGAGATGGTTGGTCCAGTCGCCCATGTTCGGCTGCCAGTCGGCGACCTCGCCCTTGAGTGCGCCGCCCATGAACTGGCGGAAGGTGATGTGGGTGCAATCGTGGTAGTGGCCGTCGCGCACGACGAAGTACATCGGCACGTCGAGCGCCCACTCCACGTAGTCGGCAAAACCGAAATCGGGACGGAAGGCGGACGGCAGCAGGCCGGCGCGCTGGTTGTCGGTGTCGCGCCAGATGTCGCCGCGCCAGGAGAGAAGCCCGTTCGGCTTGCCGTCGGTAAAGGGCGAGCTTGCAAACAGCGCGGTCGAGAGTGGCTGCAGCTTCAAGGACACCTGCATCTTGCGGCGCATGTCCTCTTCCGAGGAGAAGTCCAGGTTCACCTGGATCGTGCAGGTGCGATACATCATGTCGAGGCCCTGGGTGCCGACCTTCGGCATGTAGCGGCTCATGATGCCGTAGCGCGATTTCGGCATGCGCGGGGTCTCATCAAAGGTCCACTTGGGGCTGCCGCCGATGCCGAGGAAGCGGATGCCCAGCGGCTCGGCGACTTCGCGCAGCACCGCCAGATGCTGGTTCGATTCCTTGCAGGTCTGGTGCAGGTTTTCGAGCGGCGCGCCGGAAAGTTCGAACTGTCCACCCGGTTCCAGCGAGATCGCGCCATTGCCCGACTGTTCGGCAAGGCCGATGATGTTGCCTTCGTCGATGATCGGTTCCCAGCCGCTTTTCGCCGCCATGCCGTTCAGAAGCGCCTGGATGCTGGCCTCGCCGAAATAGGGGACGGGGCTGTTGTCCGCCTTAAAGAAGGCGAACTTTTCGTGCTCCGTGCCGATCCGGAACCGCTCCTCCGGTTTCGAACCTTCTGCCAGGTAGGCGGTCAGGTCAGCGACAGAGGTTACCGGCGTCTGGTCGGTGGTATCTCGGGCCATGAGCGTCTTCTTTTGTTTGGGCGGCTCCCGCAGGTTAGCGGGAGTTGATGGAGGCTGCTTGAACCGTAATCAGGTGCGGTGCAAGTCAATTTCTTTCAAGATCTCATCAAAAAAAGTAGGACATTTGCTTGCTCTGGAGCAAGCACCGCGGAAATGGGTACTGGTGACCCAATCCTGCCTTGCCGGAGAGATCGTCCCCTTCTAGGGGAGCGAGCGGTGTCCGATTTGCCCGGGAACGACCGGCTATCGCCAGTCGCCGACAGTTGCCTGGATGACCGCCATGGCGGCGACGGCTGCCGTGTCTGCCCTGAGGATGCGGGGCCCGAGCGGAATGGCGGTGACGAAATCGAGGCTGTGCAGCAGCGTGCGCTCGGCTTCCGAGAAGCCGCCTTCCGGGCCGATCAACAGCGCGAGCTTCTTTTCCTCGATGCCGGCGAGGATCGGCAACGGATTCTGGCTGTCGCTGCCTTCGTCGCAGAAAATGATGCGCCGGTCGCTCTGCCAGGTGGCAAGCAGGTCTTCGAGCCGGCGTGGTTCCTCGACATCGGGAATGCCGAGTACGCCGCATTGTTCGGCCGCCTCGATGACGTTGGCGCGAACCCGCTCGATGTTGCCAAGCTTGCCCTGCACATGTTGCGTCATGACCGGCTGCAAAGTGCCGGCGCCCATTTCGACGGCCTTCTGCACGAGATAGTCGAGCCGTCCGACCTTGAGCGGGGCAAAGAGATACACGAGATCGCAAGGCGCCGGCTGGGGGCGCGTCTGCTCGACGGGCGTCAGCACCAAGCGCTTCTTGCTGGCGAAGGAAAGCTCGGCCCGCCACTCGCCGTCGCGGCCGTTGAAGACGAGGATCGAGGCGCCTTCTTCGTAACGCAGCACGTTCACCAGGTAGTTGAACTGTTCCTTGGACGCCTCGTGCGCCGAGCCGGCACTCAAGGGGTGTTCGACGAACAGTCGCTGCATGCGAAAATTGGCGCGCATTGAGGAGGCCTTCAGGTGAAAATGCCGGAGAGGATGAAATAAAGTACGGCCGACAGGGCGGCAGAGGCCGGGACGGTGATAACCCAGGCGCCGATAATGGTGAGGAAATGCGAGCGACGGACCAGATGCCGGCGCCGCACCTCGGCAAAGTTGGTTTCCGCCGATTCCATGAAATCCGCCTGTCCCGTTTTTTGCCGGACATATTCGAGCCGCCGCTTGGAATTGCGGATGTACCATTCGCGGAAGAAGCCGACGCCGAAGACGGCGCCGACGGCCGTGTGCGTCGAGCTGATGGGCAGGCCGAGCGCCGATGCCAGCAGCACGGTGACCGCGGTGGCCAGTGCCACACAGAAAGCGCGCATCGGATTGAGCTTGGTGATCTCCTGGCCGACGACTCGGATGAGCTTCGGGCCGTAAAGCAACAGACCGATCGAAATGCCGAGCGCGCCGATCGCAAGTTCCCACAGGGGCGCCGGTGATTTGTCCGTCGTGATGACGCCGTCGAGCGCCGAGACGATCGCGGCCAAAGGACCGATGGCGTTGGAGACGTCGTTGGCGCCGTGAGCGAAGGAAAGCAGTGCCGCCGCTACGATCAAAGGGAGGCGGAAGAGTCGGCGCAGCGACTGGTTGCGGTTTTCGAGCCCTTCCGATTGGCTGGCGATCCAGGGCTTTGCCTGCAGATAGACCGCAAAACCAGCGACGCCGCCGGCAGCAAGACCCACGGGCATGGTGATCGCGGCCACCTGAACCAGTGCGATCACCGCGAGATAGGCCATGAAGCAGCCGGCGGTGACGCCAAGGATGACCGGCATCCATCGCCTGGCCGCGGCGATCTTGTCCTCGCGGTAGATGATGAATTCCTTGAGGAAAGCGAGGAGGGCTGCGGCGATGGCGCCGCCGAGTAGCGGCGAGACCGACCAACTGAGCGTGATGCCGGCGAGCGACCACCATTGCACGCTCGAGAAGCCGGCCGCCGCGATGCCGGCGCCGACGATGCCGCCGATGATCGAGTGCGTGGTCGAGACCGGTGCCCCGGAATAGGTGGCGATGTTGATCCAGGCCGCCGCGGAAGCGAGTGCCGACATCATGATCCAGACGATTGCCTGTGGTCCAAGCACGTCTTCGCCATAGACGATGCCCGCCTCGATCGTCAGCGCGACCTGCCGGCCGGCAAGCAGCGCCCCGGCGATCTCGAATATCGCGGCGATGGTGAGCGCCGTCGCCATCGACATCGCCTTGGCGCCGACTGCGGCGCCAACGTTGTTGGTCACGTCGTTCGCGCCGATGTTCATGGCCATGTAGCCGGCAATGGCAGCAGCCGCGATGATGATCGGCGCGCTGGCGGAGCTCGTCACGAAGCTCGCGGCGAAGGCCATGCTCAAGAGCAGGAACAGCCCGGCGAGCGCAGGTGCCGCAAGGCTGCGCTTGACATGTTGCGACGCCTCTTCGGCAAGGCTGAGCTTGTCGAGGTCTTTGTCGATCGTTTGTTTTGCGAGGCGTATGCGCGGCTGTGCCACTACCTGGAACTCCATTGTCACGACGGCCACTAAGGCCACAGCGACACGCATTCAAGTGGATTTGATGGACATCCGTATGGCGCAGGCCGGGAACCCGCGTCTGGCGGCGTCGAATGCTCTTGGAATGCTTGAAAAGGCTAGCCGTTCACAGCCTTCGGCATCGGGCTCGACGCGCTCCCCATGCGTTCACCGAAGGCAAGGATGAGATCTTTCAGAGACGGTTCGGCAACCCGCGAGGCCGCTTCCTTGTAGTCGACCCATTCGAGCTGTCGGCGCCCTTCCTCGGGGAAGTGCTTGCAGAGATCGTCGACTTCCAACGCGTGCACCTGCACCTTGACCGAAATCTTCAGCCCGTGATCCATGCGCTTCTGGTAGAGATAGTAGCCGGCGGTCGCCTTCTGCACATGCCCCTTGACGCCGGCTTCCTCGTAGGCTTCGCGCTCGGCCACTTCATGGGCGCGCTTGCCCTGCATCGGCCATCCCTTGGGAATGACCCAGCGGCCGGTATCGCGGCTGGTGATCAGGAGGATTTCGAGGGCCTTGGTCTTCTTGCGGATCCGATAGCAGAGCGCGGCATACTGCATGCGCGCCGGTCGACGCAGCATCAATTGGACATCGGATGCGAGCCTGTTCAAGAAGTTCAAGGTCGTCTGTGCTCCTCTCGGCGAATCAGTGGCTTTAATTGCTTTGCCGGCCAGTATGGCAGCGTCCTGCAGCGTGTAAATGTCGCGGGCATTCGGCAGCCGGATATGCGGTTTGCTTTCCGCAGAACTGTGGTCCGGATACGACAGGATATGGTGTTTTCGCGGCATATTTGCAAACCGACCGACAGCCATACGTTGTCGTCGGATCACGATTGGTTTCGGGATGGAACGGTTCGAGATCGCAAGGGCGATTGATTCCGACCGGAGAGGCGGCTGCAGGGTAGAGCCGGGGGTCGGGCGCGGGCCCGATCTGTCAGTTCGCGCGGTCGCGCTGCTGCATGCGCAGGCGGGCGATGCGGTTCCATTCTCCGGTGCGTTCCGCCTCGCGGGTGGCGGCGGCGACGAAGTCGATATGGCTCTGCGAGGCGGCTTTCGCCTTCGCCGGATCCCTTGCCATGATCGCCTCGTAGATCGCTTCGTGCTGCACAAGAAGCCGGTCGCGCGCCCCCGGCGCATCGAAGACCGAATTGCGATGGAAGAATATGCCCTGCTGCAGCAGCCGGTAGCAGGCGCGCAGCGTGTGCAGGAGAATGATGTTGTGGGCGCTTTCGCCGATCGCCTGGTGCAGCTCGATATCGGCTTCGAGTTCGGCGTCAAAATCGCCGGCGGCGTGCGCTCTGCGCATGCGCTCGATGATCCGTGTCAGGATGTCCCGGTCGTAATCCGTCGCGCGGGTGGCGGCGAGTTCCGCTGTCAGCCCCTCAAGCTCGCGCCGGTATTCGAGGTAATCCTGGGTTGCCTTGTGATGGCGCGCAATGAGGTCGATCAGCGGCCTGGAGAAGATCTGCCCGACGACGTCGGCGACGAAGGTGCCACCGCCGTGGCGGCTTTCGACCAGGCCACGCCCTTCGAGTTCCTTCAGCGCCTCGCGCAGGATCGGCCGTGACACGTCGAAGCGCTTGGAGAGTTCCCGCTCGCCGGGCAGACGGTCGCCGTCGCGCAATACACCTTCGAGGATCAAAAGCTCGATCTGCTGCACGACCTCGTCCGCCGTGCGGCTATGGCTGATACGGGCGAAAAGGTCGATCTGGTCTTCGGTCACGTCTGGTCTCCAGATCACGCGGATTTCGGTCCGGGTTCGTCCGAAATCGCGAATGTGGTCGGTTTGCATGCGGCAAGGGCGGAAGGAGCGTCGATGCTCAGCGCCGCCTCCTGTCAGCGCCGCAATCTAGGCAGGTCGCGCAAAGTGGTCAATTTGATTGTCCACTTGGGTGCGTCCGATTGGATGCGACTGACAAAAGTCAAACTGCGGCAATGCGTCCTTTGTTCTTTTGCTCTTTCCGTTGATAAGAAAGTTGTGATGAACGCGTGAGGGGGACAAGGCGCTTCATGGCAAAGGGTAGTTTTGCATTTCCGGTGGCGCCGATGCGCGCTTTGGCCTTGGGCGAGGTTCATTCGCGCCCCTATGCGCTGGTGACCACGCCGCGGGTGATCTTTCAGCTGGCCTTCCTGACAGATGGTGGCTCGATCGTCGATCACGCCGTGCTGTCGGAGCTTTCGCGGGCCCGCGGCATCGCGCCGCCCGGCCGTGACGCCAACCATCACGCGATGCCTTGGGGGCAGGGCACGCTGCGCTGGGAGCGTCATACCGAATTCTCCACCTATTTCTGGGACGCGCCGCCGCCGGAGAAATTCGGCGGCGATGTACCGATCCATCCGTTCGGTGACGGCTTTTCGCCGCCCGGGTCTCTGATCTCGGGCATCCGCCTGGAGATCCGGCCGGATACGCCCGAGACCCGCGAGGCCATCGGCCTCTTCGATCCGACGAGCCTCTGTTACAGCGAGACCAAGAACGGCCAGGCGGTGATCGTCACCGACTTCCGCCAGAACGGTGACGGCCTGACGCAGATCCTGGTGATCGATCGCGGCATGACGGAAGCCGGTACCGGCGCTCTCGTCCAGCGCTTGCTCGATATCGAAACCTACCGGACGCTCGCGATGATGGGCCTGCCGCTTGCGCAGTCGCTGTCGCCGGAAATCCGCCGGACGGAGGACGGGTTGACGGCGGTGACCCAGCGCATGAAGGAAAACGTGCGCGAGGAGGCCGACGACATGTTGGCCGAGATCACTCGGCTCGCGGCCGATCTCGAGGCCGGTGCCGCGCTCAGCCTCTATCGCTTCGGCGCCAGCCGCGCCTATTACGGCATCGTCCAGGAGCGCATCCGCACGCTCGCCGAAACGCCGGTGCCAGGCTACGAGACCATCGGCACCTTCCTCGAACGACGTCTGGCGCCGGCCATGCGCACCTGCCAGTCGGTCGAGGAGCGCCAGGCGAACCTGTCGCGCAAGCTCGCCCGCGCCACGGCGCTGCTTCGAAGCTGGGTCGATGTCGAGCTTGAACGGCAGAACAGCGCGCTTCTGAACTCGATGGATCGGCGCGCCAGGTTGCAGTTGCGCCTGCAGCAGACCGTCGAAGGCCTGTCGGTCGCCGCCATCTCCTATTACGTGGTCGGGCTGTTCGGCTATCTCGCCAAGGCGGTCAGCCACGAGCTGCCGATCGATCCCGGTCTCCTGACCGGGCTTGCCGTGCCCTTCGCCGTTGCCGGGGTCTGGCTGATCGTGCGCCGCATTCGCCGCCACCACGAGGACAGCGAGCATAAGTAAGCAATTCCAGCAAAAGTGTGCAGCGGTTTTGCGTCCGGAATTGCGGAAAGCAAAGATGCCACGCCGGTTCGCCTACTGCTCCCAATAGGGGATCGGTCCGTAGAGTTCGGCGAGATAGTCGATGAAGAGGCGCACCTTGGCCGGGAGGAACTGGCGGCTTGGGTAGACGGCCGAAAGCGTCAGCTGCTTCGAACCTTCCCATTGCGGTAGCACCTGCACCAGCTGGCCGCTGCGCAATTCCGGGCCGATATCCCAGGTGGAGCGCAGTGCAACGCCGGCGCCGGCGATGACGGCGGCGCGCACAATCTCCGAGGAATTGGTGACGAGCGGCCCTTCCGGGTGCCAGACCAGCGCGCCCTCCGGCCCTTCGAGCTTCCAATTGTCGTTGTTATGCGCCGGCAGGCAGAGGTGGTTGGCGAGGTCGCCGATCTCTTTCGGTGCGCCGTTGCGGGCGATGTAGTCCGGCGAGGCGCAAAGCAGCCGGCGGACGGGGGCAAGCTTACGGGCGACGAGCGACGAATCCACCAGTTCGCCGATCCGGACCGCCATGTCGAAGCCTTCCGCAACGATGTCGGTGAATTCGTCCGTCAGCACGATGTGCAGTTTCAGATCCGGATGGTCCTTCATGAACTTGGTCAGATGCGGCGCGATGTGCATGCGGCCGAAGGAGGTGGGCGCCGATATCCGCAGCACCCCGAGCGCATGCGACGAGCGGCCCGACGCATAGGCTTCCGCCTCCTCGATGCCGGTCAGAATGCCGAGCACCCGGTCGTAGAAGCCCTGGCCGGCTTCCGTCAGCGAAATCTGGCGCGTCGTGCGTTGAAGGAGGCGCGTGCCGAGCCGGTCTTCGAGTCTCTTGATGCGCTTGGAGATCACAGCTGGGGAAAACCCCAGCGCCCGCCCCGCTGCCGACATACTGCCGGTGGAAACGACCCGTGCAAAAATCTCAAGATCGCCTAAATTCGTCATCAATCGTTGCCATTATTTCCAAAACGGAAAAGCTCAATAGCATTTGCGAGGCCTCTGTCCTAGTGGTAAAGAAAATGAACCAATCGATACGCGGCGGGAGGAGCTGATGGCGGAGACAATCGGTTTTCTGCAGCCGAAACCAGAGGTTATCGCCCGGCGCCGCGAGATTATCGCCGACCTCTCGGACCTCCTGCCCGAGGGCTGTCTCATCAGCGACGAGCGCGGACTGAAGCCGTTCGAGACCGATGCCTTCATCGCCTATCGCCGCATGCCCCTGGCGGTCGCCTTGCCGGAAACCACCGAACAGGTGGCCGCGCTCCTGAAATACTGTAGCCGCTACGGCGTTCCGGTCGTGCCGCGCGGGGCCGGTACCTCGCTTTCGGGCGGTGCCATCCCACAAGAGGATGCGGTCGTCATCGGCCTCTCGAAGATGTCGCGCATCCTCGATGTCGACCTTTTCAATCGCACCGCCACCGTTCAGGCGGGCGTTACCAACCTCAACATCTCCGAGGCGGTTTCCGCCGATGGCTTCTTTTATGCACCCGACCCGAGCTCGCAGCTCGCCTGCACGATCGGCGGCAACATCGGCATGAATTCCGGCGGTGCTCATTGCCTGAAATACGGCGTCACCACCAACAATCTGCTCGGCGTGAAGATGGTGCTGTTCGATGGCACCGTCGTCGATCTCGGCGGCAAGGCGCTGGATGCGGCGGGCTATGATCTGCTCGGCCTCGTCTGCGGCTCGGAAGGCCAGCTCGGTATCGTCACCGAGGCGACGGTGCGGTTGATCGCCAAACCGGAGGGAGCCCGCCCGGTGCTCTTCGGCTTTGCCTCCTCGGAGGCGGCCGGCGCCTGCGTCGCTGATGTCATCGGTTCCGGCATCATTCCCGTCGCGATCGAGTTCATGGACAAGCCGGCGATCGAGATCTGCGAAGCCTTCGCCCACGCCGGCTACCCGCTCGATGTCGAAGCGCTACTGATCGTCGAGGTCGAAGGCTCTGAGCCTGAGATGGATGCGATGCTCGCGAGCATCGTCGCAGTCGCGCGCCGTCACGGGGTCGCGACCATAAAGGAATGCCAGTCGGCCATGGAGGCGGCCGCGATCTGGAAAGGCCGGAAATCCGCCTTCGGCGCCACCGGCCGCATCGCCGACTATATCTGCATGGACGGCACCGTGCCGCTCAGCCAGCTGTCGCATGTGCTTGCCCGCACCGGTGAGATCGTCGCGAGCTACGGCCTGCGTGTCGCCAATGTCTTCCACGCCGGCGACGGCAACATGCATCCGCTGATCCTGTACAACATCAACGACCCGGAGGATGCGGCGCGCGCCGAGGCTGCCGGCAACGATATCCTGAAGCTTTGCGTCGACGCGGGTGGCTGCCTGACGGGCGAGCACGGCGTCGGCATCGAAAAACGGGATCTCATGCTGCATCAGTACAACCAGATCGACCTCGACCAGCAGATGGCGGCGCGCGCCGCCTTCGATCCGCAATGGATCCTGAACCCGTCCAAGGTCTTCCCTCTTAAAGGGCGTCCCGCCGCATGATCGTGCATTTCGAACCGGCCAGCGAAGAGGGGATTGCGACCGTCGTTCGCGCCATGGCGGCGGACAAGGCGTCGCTCGTAGTGATCGGCGGCAACACGCGCTCCGGCCTCGGCAATCCTGTGCGCGCCGATCGGGTGCTGTCGACCCGCCGCCTTTCCGGCATCGTCAGCTACAATCCGGCCGAAATGACGATTACCGCGCTTGCGGGAACGCCACTGCGCGAGATCGGCGAGGCATTGGCCGAAAACCGGCAAATGCTCGCCTTCGAGCCGATGGATCACCGGCCGATCTTCGCCTCCTCGGGTGAGCCGACGATCGGCGGGGTCTTTGCCGCCAACGTGTCCGGCCCCAGGCGCTACGTCGCCGGTGCCGCCCGCGACAGCCTGCTCGGTGTGCGTTTCGTCAACGGTGAGGGCGAGGCGATCAAGGCCGGCGGGCGTGTGATGAAGAACGTCACCGGTCTCGATCTGGTCAAGCTTTTGGCTGGCTCGCATGGCACGCTCGGCATCCTCACCGAAGTCACCTTCCGCGTCCTGCCGCTGCCGCCGGCGTCGGAGACCATCGTCGTCTCCGGGCTCAACGATGCCGAGGCGGCGGCGGTCATGGCCGAGGCAATGGCGCAGACAACTGAGGTTTCCGGCGCGGCGCATCTGCCCGAGAGCGTGCGCGGACGGTTCCTGGATGGCAACCTTCCGGATGGTGCAGCCACCGTGCTCAGGCTCGAAGGGCTGGAGGCATCCGTTGCGATCAGGGCTGAAAAGCTGACAAAGGCAGTCGGCCGCTTCGGCGCGGTGACGCGGCTTGATGCATCGCAAACAGCAAGGCTTTGGACGGAGATCCGCGACGTCAAACCCTATGCCGACGGTACCAGGAAGCCGCTCTGGCGCGCGTCCGTCGCCCCGTCGCTTGGCCATCAACTGGTAGCAGCACTGCGGCTGCAGACCGGCGTCGACGCTTTCTACGACTGGCAGGGCGGTCTCGTATGGTTGCGCATGGAGGCCGATCCGGAGGCGGAACTGGTGCGCCGTTACATCAAGGTTCTCGGTGGCGGCCACGCGACCCTCGTCAGGGCCGATGACAGCTACCGTCAGGCCGTTTCATCGTTTGAACCGCAACCCTTGCCCGTGGCACAGTTGAGCGAGCGCGTGCGCGCGAAGTTCGACCCGCACCGGATCTTCAATCCCGGCCGCATGGCCGCGATTTCCTGAGCGCATTCGCAAGGGAACAGGAGAGACAAGCATGAGCGATAAGGGTCCGCAGACACCGTTCTCCCGGGAGACCGATCGCTGGCTGGAGCCGGGCAAGATCAATGTGCAGGTGATCTATGTCCTTTATCTCGTCGGGTTTGCGGTGGGCATTACGCCGATCATCGGCGTCGTCATGGCCTATCTCAATCGTGGCAAGGGCGCGCCGTGGGTCCAGACGCACTATGTCTGGGCGATCCGGACCTTCTGGATATCGCTGCTGTTCCTGTTGATCTCGCTGTTGCTGACGGTGGTGCTTGTCGGCATCCTCGGCTTCATCGCCACCGCCGTCTGGATCGTCGTGCGCTGCGTCGTCGGCCTGCAAAGGGCCGCGCGCGAAGAGCCGATTACCAATCCCGAGGGCTGGATGGTTTAGGCCGGTATGCAACCGGAGACCGGCAAGGTCGAAGGAAGCTGAAAACAGAATGTTGCAATCGACCGCGGCGCGAAGCGCCCGGTTCCGCAGGACGAAGAGTGGAGTTCGCACTTGCAGACCAATTTTACCGCCGCGCAGCTCGCCGATCCGCACGTGGCCGAATCCGAGGCCATTCTGCGCAAGTGCGTGCATTGCGGCTTCTGCACCGCGACCTGTCCGACCTATGTGACGCTCGGCGACGAGCTCGATAGCCCGCGTGGGCGTATCTATCTCATCAAGGACATGCTGGAGAACGGCCGGGCGGCCGACAAGGAAACGGTCACCCATATCGACCGCTGTCTGTCGTGCCTCGCCTGTACCACCACCTGTCCCTCCGGCGTCGACTACATGCATCTCGTCGACCATGCCCGCGTGCATATCGAAAACACCTATCGCCGCCCGTTCAAGGACCGGCTGGCGCGTTCCGTGCTCGCAGCCGTGCTGCCCTATCCGCACCGCTTCCGCCTGTCGCTGAAGGCAGCCGGCCTTGCCCGGCCGCTCGCCGGATTGATGAAGCGCGTCGCCTTCCTGAAAACCTTTGGCGTGATGCTCGATCTGGCGCCCGCCGTCGTGGCGGAGCCCTCGGCTTCGGCCACACCCGGCGTTCATGCGCCCAAGGACAAGCGTGTCGGCCGCGTTGCGCTGCTCAGCGGCTGCGCCCAGCCCGTGCTGAAGCCGGAAATCAACGAGGCGACGATCCGGCTACTGACGCGATTTGGTGTGGAGGTGGTCGTTTCGGCCGGCGAGGGCTGCTGTGGCGCGCTGGTGCATCACATGGGCCGCGAGAACCAGGCGCTCGAAGCCGCGCGCCGCAACGTCGATGCGTGGCTCAAGGTCGCCGACGAAGGTGGACTCGACGCCATCGTCATCACCGCTTCGGGCTGCGGAACGACGATCAAGGACTATGGCCACATGCTCAGGCTCGATCCCGCCTATGCGGAAAAGGCCGCACGGGTCTCGGCGCTGGCCAAGGACATCACCGAGTATCTGGCGACCCTCGACTTGCCGGAACAGGAGGCGCGCGGCATGACGCTCGCTTACCATTCCGCCTGTTCGATGCAGCACGGCCAGAAGATCACGCTTGCGCCGAAGCAGCTTCTGAAGCGCGCCGGCTTCGTCGTGCGCGATCCGGCCGAGGGCCATCTCTGCTGCGGTTCGGCCGGTACCTACAACATCCTGCAGCCGGAAATCTCGGCCAAGCTGAAGGCGCGCAAGGTCAGGAACATCGAGGCGACGAAGCCGGATGCGATTGCGACCGGCAACATCGGCTGCATCACCCAGATCGCCAGCGGCACCAAAATCCCCATCCTGCATACGGTCGAATTGCTCGACTGGGCCTATGGCGGGGCAAAGCCTGAGGGGCTCTGAGGCAAGGCAAAAGGCCGGCCACCTTTCGGGAGCCGGCCTTTTTTGTGGGTGGAAGTTTCGGCGTCCTCAGCCGCCAAAGATCTGGCGGAAGATGTCGACGCCGCGATCGTCGAAATAGGTGTCGCCGGCCTTGCTGCCGGGGCCGATGACGATGACTTTCGTGCCGACGTCAGCGCGGTCGTAGAGATGCTCCACGTCCTCGTTCATCATGCGGATGCAGCCGGACGACATGTTCTGGCCGATGGTCCAGGGCTGGTTGGTACCGTGGATACGGAAGATCGTGTCGCGGCCGCCCTTGTAGAGATACATGGCGCGGGCGCCGAGCGGGTTGTCGATGCCGCCTTCCTGGGTGATCGGCAGGATGCGGCCCTTGGCGGCCTCGCGGCGGCGCATTTCGGCCGGCGGCGTCCAGGTCGGCCATTCGGCCTTGCGGCCAACCTTCACGACACCCGACCAGCCGAAGCCGTCCCGGCCGACTCCGATGCCGTAGCGCGTCGCGCGGTTCGGGCCGTCGATGTAGTAGAGAAACTTGTTGTTGGTATCGACGATGATCGTGCCGGGGGCTTCGTCGGTGCGGAAGCGAACCTTGGTGCGCCAGTATTGTTTTGCCGGCTTCTTCGGAGTGGCCACGAGTACAATGTCTGACGACTGGATCTTGGGGCCTGCTACGGGCGCCGGCGTGAAAGCCGAGGCGCTGGCGGCCACAAGAATAGTGCTGGTCGCAATCGCGATTGCGACCACTTTGCTGGCATGACGCTTCATTTACGATTCCCTCTAAACCCTCGTTGCAGGCAGGCTATGCAAAACGCATCGAAGTTCAAGCCCGCGATACATCCGGTAGATCAAACGTGATCACAAAACTTGCCTGTCCTTACGCTGCTGTTGCCTGAAAATCACGCATAGGCAACAGCAACACGGGTGAGGAGAGGGGAATATTCTATGCAGTGCTGCAATTAGATGACGATAACCTTCGTCCCCACTTTCACGCGCTCGTAAAGATCGACAACGTCTTCGTTGCGCATGCGGATGCAGCCGGAGGAAACGGCATAGCCGATCGTCCAGGGCGCGTTGGTGCCGTGGATGCGGTAGAGCGTCGAGCCGAGATACATGGCGCGTGCGCCGAGCGGATTTTCCGGGCCGCCGTCCATGCGGGCCGGCAGGTAATGGCCCTTGGCCGCCTCGCGGGTGATCATCTCCTGCGGCGGCGTCCAGCTCGGCCATTCCGCCTTGCGGGTGACCTTGTGGGCGCCGGCCCATTCGAAGCCCGGCTTGCCGACACCGACGCCATAGCGCCGTGCCTCACCGTTGCCGGTCACCAGATAGAGGAAGCGGTTGTTGGTATCGATGACGATCGTGCCCGGCTTTTCCTTGCTCTCATAGGAGACCGTCTGCGGCAGGTACTGCGGGTCGAATTTCGATTTCACCGGCCGCTGGGCGCGCATGGCATTGGCCGGCTGGATCAGCGGATCGACGGCGCGGCGCTTGACCTGAGGTTTCGCGACCTGTCCCTGCTGATAGAACTGTTTTCGGGTGGCCTGCGGAATCTGCTGCCGGTAGATCACCTGCCGCGTGCGCGCCTGTTGTCCGCCGAGCTGCATCACCCAGGGGGCGGTGAGGTCGGGACTGATGACGACGGGCGGCCTGTTCTGATACCGGTCCTGCGCTCCGGCCGGGCCAGCCACGAGGGTCAGAAGAGAGGCGGCTATAAGAAGAGACTTTTTCAACATCGGACGGACTCGCTACCTTTCGCCGAAAATCACTGAAGGGGGCGCAGTCTGCCGGTGAGCGGAATGCTCGAACGGACGGGTTGCGCCTTGGCAATGGGGGCAATCGTGTCATTTGGAGGGCGACCGAATGGTAAACGGTGCCTCGTTAAAAGCCGATGGCGCCGATAAAGCTTTGGGTAGGGTTATCCGCTGCTTTAGGAATCTGGTTTGCAAATGGTAAAGGCAGGAAAATGAGCAGGATGGAGCAAAGAGGGCGATGACGGCCAAGGGCATTGTGATCGGTGAGGACGGATTTTTGCGTTGCGCCTGGCAGGGCAATCTCGACGATTATCGTCGCTACCATGACGAGGAATGGGGGCGCCCGGTCACCGACGACCGCCGGCTTTTCGAGAAGATCTGCCTGGAAGGTTTCCAGTCCGGCCTGTCCTGGCTGACGATCCTGCGCAAGCGCGAGGCGTTTCGCGCCGCCTTCGCCGGTTTCGATTTCGACGCGGTCGCAAAGTTCGGCGACGCGGAAATCGAGCGTTGCCTTGCCGATACAGGCATCGTGCGTCATCGCGGCAAGATCGTCTCGACGATCAACAACGCGCGCCGCGCCCAGGAACTGAGGCAAGAGTTCGGTTCGCTGGCGGCCTATTTCTGGTCCTATGAGCCGCAGGCAGCCGAGCGTCCGCAGGTGGTGACCTATGAAGCGATCGTCGCCAATCCGACGACCCCGACCTCGACCCGCATTTCCAAGGATTTGAAGAAACGCGGCTGGACCTTCGTCGGCCCGACGACGATCTACGCCTTCATGCAGGCCATGGGCCTCGTCAACGATCACATCGAAGGCTGCCACTGCCGCACGGTCGTCGAGGAGTTGCGTGGCAAGCTTGCAAGGCCCCAGGCCCGCGTCGCCTGATGGGCGTACCCGTCGCGGGCTTGTCGGCGGGTGTCTACCGGAGGCGGGGCTGAGGGTCAGCCGCCGTTCTTGGCGAGCCACGCCTTCATCGTCCTGATCTCGCCTTCCTGCGCCTTGATGACCTCTTCGGCCAGCTTGCGCAGCGTTTCGTCCTTACCGTATTCGAGCTCCACCTTTGCCATGTCGATCGCGCCCTGATGGTGGGCGATCATGCCGCGCACGAAGTCGATGTCCGCCTTGCCGGTGTAGGTGATGTCCATGTCCTTGTGCATGCGGGCATTGGCTTCGGCGAAGGCTTTGCTCGAAGGCGAATTGTCGCCCTTCGGCATCGCGGTTTCGGTCGCTCCATGGTGCATGCTGCCCTGTCCGGACTCCTCTGCCAACGCAGGGAAGCCGAGGCAGGCGGAAAGCGCGAGGGCGGCGATCAGCGGTTTCAGCGACATGGTGTTTCCTTCCTTATCTGATGTCTCGTGCCAAGAGGCCGGCCGTGGCCGGCTTCTTGGCACTCCATCAATCTAGGGAAGGGGTGGCTGCGGATTCAACCCGTCCGTTCAGGCGTCAAGCGCCGGACGCTCGCGCGGAAAGGCGAAAATGCCCTGCAGCATGTTTTCGCCGGTGGACGCGTCGAGCGACGACCGGCCGACGCAGAAAAGCTGTGCCGCCTTCAAACTTGGCAAGCGCACGAGCGCCGTGAAGCAGAACGAAGACGGCGACGCGGTTGCCTGCTCGAGGATGTTGAGCACTGTCACGCGATCCCGGCTGTCATAGGCACGCACCAGATCGACGATGCCGCAGGAGCGGTTGGAAGCGCCAAGCAGGGCGGCGGTTCGCTCGCCCAGATGAAAGACGCCGCTGGCCAGATCGCAGCGCCATGTCTCCACGAAATAGTCGCTTTCATCGAGGTGGTCCATCCAGGCCGAATGCGCCCCGAGGTGCCCGGGTTGGATGGCTCCCGAGCCAGGTGTCATGAACCTCAACATGATGCCCTTCTTCTCGCCGCGCGGACGTGATGTCTCGTTACCGGAGACCGCCACTGCCGCAAGGCGCTTCGATGCGTTGTTTGCCATTGAAGTGTTTTCCCGATGCAGTCATTGCATCGAAAACTCGTTTGTAGGTACTCGGCCCTTGGCCGCGAAGATAGACGATCATCGGTGCAGCCGGAACGTCGTCGATCGGTCAGGCGATAAACTTTTAGTGATTGCATATCGTCTAATGCGCCTTGTGGTTGAGGTCAAGTCCTCCCCGACGCGTCGCGATGGTGCGTGTCGATCCCGATGACGCGAAGCACACCCGTGCTAGGCTTTGACGCAAAGCGCCGGCGCATGGCCCGGGCGAACGCTTTGCGCGGTGCAAACCCTTGCCGCCCCCCACTTGATCCGATAGGGAAAGCAGCCAACAAGAGACAGTCCGGAATGCTCCCATGACCGAGAAACAGAAGAAACCGCAGAAGCTCAAGGCGCGTCTTCCGCGCGGCTTCGTCGATCGCTCCGCTGCCGATATCCGCGCGACGGACGAAATGATCGGCAAGATCCGGGCGGTCTACGAGCATTATGGTTTCGACCCGGTCGAAACACCGCTGTTCGAATACACCGATGCGCTCGGTAAGTTCCTGCCCGACAGCGACCGGCCGAACGAAGGCGTCTTCTCGCTGACCGATGACGACGATCAGTGGATGTCGCTGCGCTACGACCTGACGGCGCCGCTCGCCCGTCACGTCGCCGAGAACTTCAACGAGATCCAGCTGCCGTTCCGCACCTATCGCGCCGGCTACGTCTTCCGCAACGAGAAGCCTGGCCCGGGCCGCTTCCGCCAGTTCATGCAGTTCGATGCCGACACCGTCGGTGCCGCCGGCGTCCAGGCGGACGCCGAAATGTGCATGATGATGGCCGACACCATGGAAGCCCTTGGCATTGCGCGCGGCGACTACGTGATCCGCGTCAACAACCGCAAGGTGCTCGACGGCGTCATGGAGGCGATCGGTCTTGGCGGCGACGACAAGGTCAATGCCCGCCTGACGGTGCTGCGCGCCATCGACAAGCTCGACAAGTTCGGCCCCGAAGGCGTCAGGCTCCTGCTCGGCGAAGGCCGCAAGGACGAAAGCGGCGACTTCACCAAGGGTGCGGGCCTCAATGGCGAGCAGATCGACAAGGTCCTGTTCTTCGTCGGCATCCAGAATTATGCCGAAAGTGCCGACGAACTGGCAGCGCTCGTTTCAGGCACCGCCAAGGGCGGCGAAGGTGTCGAGGAACTCAACACCATCCGCAGCCTGGTCCTGAGCGCCGGCTACGAGGCTGACCGCATCAAGATCGACCCCTCGGTCGTGCGTGGTCTCGAATATTATACCGGCCCCGTCTTCGAGGCCGAACTGCAGTTTGCCGTCACCAACGAGAAGGGCGAAAAGGTCGTCTTCGGTTCGGTCGGCGGTGGTGGTCGCTACGACGGTCTCGTGTCGCGTTTCATGGGTCAGCCGGTCCCGGCGACCGGTTTCTCGATCGGCGTTTCCCGCCTTATGACGGCGCTGAAGAACCTCGGCAAGCTCGGTGCATCGGACGTGCTCGCGCCTGTTGTCGTCTGCGTCATGGACCGCGACATCGAGGCGATGGGCCATTACCAGCGTTTCGTGCAGCAGCTCCGCCATGCCGGCATCCGCGCCGAAATGTACCAGGGCAACAAGAAGAACTTTGGCGATCAGCTGAAATATGCCGACCGCCGTGGCTCGCCGCTCGCCATCATCCAGGGTGGCGACGAGCGCGCCGCCGGTGTCGTGCAGATCAAGGATCTGATCGAGGGCAAGCGCCTGTCGGGTGAGATCGAGGACAATGCGGCCTGGCGCGAGGCGCGCGTGGCCCAGGTTTCCGTGCCGACGGCCGAACTGGTCGAAAAGGTGCGCGAGATGCTGGCGGCACAGGCCGAGGATCGGGCAAGGGGCTGACGACTATGGCCCTCATCAATCTGCCTGCCTTTGCCGATGCGCTGCTTGCCGACTTCGAAAGCCTCGGCGCGCTGCGTGTCGACACTCCGGTGATCCAGCCGGCCGAGCCTTTCCTCGCCATGGCCGGTGAGGATCTGCGCCGCCGCATCTTCATGACCGAGAGCGAGACCGGCGAGAGCCTGTGCCTGCGGCCGGAATTCACCATTCCCGTCTGTCTCCGCCATATCGAGGCGGTGACCGGAACGCCGAAGCGCTATGCCTATCTCGGCGAGGTCTTCCGCCAGCGCCGCGAAGGCGGCAACGAATTCTACCAGGCCGGCATCGAGGATCTTGGCGACACCGATACGGCGGCAGCCGATGCGCGCGCCGTCTCTGACGCGATGCGCATCGTCGCCAACCGGGTGCCGGGCCGGTCTCTCAGCGTGACGCTTGGCGACCAGGCCGTGTTTGAAGCCGTCGTCGGTGCCTGTGGCCTGCCGGCTGGCTGGCAGAAGCGGCTGATCCACGCCTTCGGCGACCAGAAGCACCTGCAGAAGCTTCTGACCGAGCTCGCCCATCCGCGCACGGTCGGCGTCTTCGGTCCTGAAGTCGTGCGGCTGTCGATGGACGGCCTGCTCGAAGACGAGGACCGTCTCGTCGCGCATGTCGCCGCAACGATGGAAGCGACCGGCTATTCGACCAACGCTAGCCGTTCGCCGCAGGATATTGCGCGCCGGCTGAAGGAGAAGATGGAACTGGCGAACACGCGGCTCGACCGCAGAACGCTGGATCAGGTCGCCGCGTTCCTGGCGCTCGACGTGCCGCTTGCCGATGCGCCGGCCGCACTCTTCGCTTTCGCGCAGAAATCCGGCCTCAAGATCGATGATGCGCTCGCCCGTTTCGATGCCCGCGTTGCCGCCCTTAGCAAGACCGGTTCCGACATCGGCGCCATTCGTTATCGAGCGGCCTTTGGTCGTCCTCTCGACTATTATACCGGCCTGGTTTTCGAGGTTGAGCTTGCCGGAACGCATGCCGTCCTTGCCGGCGGCGGCCGCTTCGATCGGCTGCTGACTCTGCTCGGCGCCCGCGAGCATATCCCGGCCGTCGGCTTCTCGCTCTGGCTCGACCGCATCGAAAAGGCGATTGCCTCTGAAGGAGGCGCCCAATGACCATCACTATCGCCTTGCCGTCCAAGGGGCGGATGAAGGATGACGCTTCGGCGATCTTCGAACGCGCCGGCCTGAAGATCGTTGCCGTCGGCAACGACCGCTCCTATCGCGGCCGCGTCGAAGGTGCTGATGATGTGGAGATTGCGTTCCTTTCGGCGTCGGAAATCTCGCGAGAGCTCGGCAACGGCTCAATCGATTTCGGCGTAACCGGCGAAGACCTGGTGCGCGAGGGGCTTGCCAACGCCGATGCGCGCGTCGAGTTCTGCGCCCGTCTCGGCTTCGGTCATGCCGACGTCGTCGTCGCGGTGCCTGAGGTCTGGTACGACGTCGACACCATGGCCGACCTTGGCGACGTTGCCGCCGATTTCCGTGCCCGCCATGGTCGCCGTCTGGCGATCGCCACCAAGTACTGGCGGCTGACGCAGAACCATTTCTCGGGCAGCCACGGCATCCAGCTTTACCGCATCGTCGAAAGCCTCGGGGCGACCGAAGGCGCGCCGGCCTCTGGTTCCGCCGACATCATCGTCGACATCACCTCGACCGGTTCGACGTTGAAGGCAAATCATCTGAAGATACTCACCGATGGTGTGATCCTGCGTTCCGAAGCTTGCCTGGTTCGGGCGCGCAAGGCGGCTCACGACGGCGATCCGGTCGTGGCACGGATTATCGCGGCCGTTCGTAGCGTCCTCTGACGCTGCGAACGGAGCAGGCGCGGTCTTGACGATCCCGCCGGTTACAAAAATAAAGTAGGGCCCTCAAAAGGCGCGCCCTCCGCTCCTATGTAAGTCTGCGTGCGGCGTTTCTGCCGCTTCCCGCTGTTCCGTTCCAGGAGACCTTCATGGCCGATCTGTCCGCCTTTCCGATCACCAAGCGCTGGCCGGCGAAAAACCCTGATATCATCCAGCTCTATTCGCTGCCGACGCCGAACGGCGTGAAGGTTTCGATCGCGCTCGAAGAGCTGGGCCTGCCCTACGAACCGCACCGCATCGCCTTCGATACCAATGACCAGAAGTCGCCGGAGTTCGTCTCGCTCAACCCCAACGGCCGCATCCCGGCGATCATCGATCCCAACGGCCCGGATGGAAAGCCAATCGGGCTGTTCGAGTCCGGCGCGATCCTCATCTATCTCGCTGAAAAGACCGGCAAGCTGCTGCCTGCCGACGCGGCCGGCCGCTACGAAACGATCGCCTGGGTTATGTTCCAGATGGGCGGCGTCGGTCCGATGTTCGGCCAGTTCGGTCACTTCTTCAAGTTCGCCGCCGACAAGGTCGCCAACAATTCCTACCCCGTCGAGCGCTACCGTGACGAAGCCAAGCGGCTGCTCGGCGTGCTTGAAACCCGCCTTGAAGGGCGGCAATGGCTGATGGGCGACGATTACACGATCGCCGACATCGCCACCTATCCCTGGGTCGAAGGCGCGCGCAGATTCTATGGCGGTGCCGAGGTTCTGGATTACAAGAGCTTCCCCAAGGTGATGGCCTGGGTCGAGCGCGGCCTGTCGCGCCCGGCGGCTCAAAAGGGCATGGACGTGCCGCGCAAGGAATAGCAAACGGCGTGGCCTATGCCAGAGTTGACGAAGCTCGGGCGGAAGGCTAGGCCTTGTTGTACAGATGAATAAAGGCAGGTGGAAAGCGTGTCCGGAAGGCTTGTTGTTGTCGGTGGCGGTCAGGCCGCCTTTGCTCTGGTTGCGAAGCTCCGTGCGCTCAAGGACGAGCGGCCGATCACCATCGTCGCCTCCGAAGCAAGCCTGCCCTATCAGCGCCCGCCGCTCTCCAAAAAGTATCTCCTGCGCGAGATGAGCCTCGACCGCCTGCTCTACCGGCCGGAAGCCTGGTACGGCGAGCACGCTGTCGACGTGCGCCTCGAAACGACCGTGATCGGGCTCGACCGGGCCGGCAAACACGTGACGCTCAGCGATGGCACATCGCTCGACTATGAAGTGCTGGCCTTTGCGACCGGCGCCACGCCGCGCCGGCTGCCGGCCTCGGTCGGCGGCGATCTCGAGGGTGTCTTCGTCGTTCGCGACTTCAGGGATGCCGACCGCCTTGCCGAGGAGATGAAGGCCGGCCGTCGCGCGCTCGTCATCGGCGGTGGTTACATCGGTCTTGAAGCGGCAGCCGTCGCGCGTACCTGCGGCCTGGACGTCACGGTCATCGAAATGGCCGACCGCATCCTGCAGCGTGTTGCCTCCTCGGCGACGTCGGGGCTCGTGCGCGACATTCATCGTGGTCGCGGCGTCGATATTCGCGAGGGTACCGGTCTCAACCGCCTCGTCGGCGACAATGGCCGTGTCACCGCGGCGGAACTCTCCGATGGTTCCACCTTGCCGGTCGATGTCGTCATCGTCGGCATCGGCGTGACCGCCAATGATCGCCTGGCCCACGACGCCGGGCTCGAAACCGCAAACGGCATCGTCGTCGACGCGCATGGCCGCACCTCCGATCCGGCGGTCTTCGCGATGGGTGATTGCGCCGTTCTTCCCTTCGAGGATCTGCGCATCCGGCTGGAGTCGGTGCAGAATGCCGTCGATCAGGCCGAAGCGGTCGCGGCGATCCTTGCCGGCAGTGATGCCCCTTACGATCCCAAGCCCTGGTTCTGGTCGGACCAGTACGACGTCAAGCTGCAGATCGCCGGCTTCGGGCTCGGCCACGACGAAACCATCGTCAGGCCCGGCCAGCGCGAAGGCAGCGTGTCGGTCTGGTATTTCCGGCAGGGGCGCCTGGTGGCCGTCGATGCGATCAACGACGCCAAGGCCTATGTGACCGGCAAGAAGCTGCTGGAGAGCGGCATCAATCCTGACCGAGCCGTCATCGCCGATCCCCAATCCGACCTCAAGGCGCTGCTGTCGCAAGCATAGGCGGCGAACCACGCCAGGCGGCGCTTTTTGGCAGGCTGCAACTTGAAGGCGGCGTGGTTTCAAAATTCGTTAACGACGAAACTATTGTCTTGCTGGGCAATTGCCCGGCAGAGCCTCGATTTATCACTTCCTTAAATCACCTGACGCCAACACAGGCAGCTTAAGTGGAGGCGAGAGGTCTCGTTTCCCGACAGAATTTGATTTAGGCGATTGGCGATGTTCAAGGTTCTTACATGCCTGGTGGTAGAGCATAATCCCAGACTGGTCGTTTTGGCCGCACTTGTGTGCTTTCTCGCGAGTTACGGAGCAGTAACGCTGCTGCAGCGCGCCCGCGGCTCCTCGGGCAAGGCAAAAGCGATCTGGGCGACGGCCGCCGGCATCGCCAGCGGCTTCGGCATCTGGGCGACCCACTTCATCGCCATGCTCGCCTATGATCCCGGCGTCGTCCTCGGTTACCAGATGGATCTCACCGGCCTGTCGCTGGCCGTTGCCATCATCCTCACCACGACGGCCCTATTGATCGCGACCCATGTTCAGGACCGCCTCGGCTGGATTGCTGGCGGCTTCGTTCTCGGCGGCGGCGTCGCCTGCATGCATTTTCTTGGCATGGCGGCGCTCGACGTGCCGGGCAGCATCCGCTGGAATGCGGCACTGGTCGTCGCCTCCGTGGTCGTAGGCTCGCTGTTTGACATCGCCGCCCTGCGCACGATCGCCAGTGTCGGCAAGCCGCTGAAGGCGAAGATCCTTGCCACCCTGCTGATGACGCTCGGGATCGTCGCGTTGCATTTCACCGCCATGGGTGCGGTCACGATCGAGGCCGATCTGCTGACGCCGACCCATGCGGGCATGATCCAGCCGCATCTGCTTGCCTTCGTCATCGCCGGCACCGCCTTCTTCCTGCTCTCGATGGTGCTGATCGCCGCCGGCTTCGCCCATCATGCCGAGCTTTCCGCCGCTGCTGCCGAACGGGAATTCGCCCGCTTCGTGCGCAGCGTGAAGGACTACGCGATCTATATGCTCGACACCGACGGCCGCGTCGCCAGCTGGAACGCCGGCGCCGAGGCCAACAAGGGCTATAAGGGCGAGGAAATCGTCGGCAAGAATTTCGCCTGCTTCTACTCGCAGGAGGATCAGCGCGACGGCGTACCGCAGCGGGCGCTCGAGGTCGCACTGGCCGATGGTAAGTACGAGAACGAAGGCTGGCGCTATCGCAAGGACGGATCCCGGTTCTGGGCTCACGTGGTGCTCGACCCCTTCATGGACGACGACGGCAAGCACGCCGGCTTCATCAAGATCGTCAAGGACATCACCAAGGCGAAGCTTGACGCCGACCGTATCGCCGAAGTCAGCAACAATCTCGATGTCGCGCTCGAGAACATGTCGCAGGGCATCTGCCTGTTCGACAGCAGCGACCGGCTGTTGCTCTCCAACCGTCGCTGCCGAGAGATCTTCGGCTTCTCCGAGACACTCGCCGGCAAGGGGCTGACCTTCCGCGAAATCCTCGATATCGTCTTTGCCCGCATCTACACAGATCCGGAGATGGCCCGGACCAAGGCCGAGGAGCTCTACCAGAAGCACCGGATCGAAATGGTCGGCAATGGCGGCGGCGATATCGTCGAAAAGCTCGTCAACGGCCGCTCGATCCTGACCAAGCATCGCACGCTGCCCGATGGCGGCTGGGTTAGCACCTATGAGGACATCACCGAGCGGCTCGACACCGAGGAGCAGATTACCTTCCTTGCCCGCCACGACAGCCTCACGGGGCTGCCGAACCGGCTGCAGTTCAGCAGCTATCTCGAAGAGGAGCTGGACGCGGCCGCCTGGTTCAACCGCAAGGTCGCCGTCATCGGCATCGACCTCAACAAGTTCAAGGAAGTCAACGATCTGCACGGTCACGCCGCTGGCGACTTCGTGCTGGTGACGATCGCCCAGCGCATGAAGGGCCTGTTGCAGGAGGGCGAGTTCGTGGCGCGCTTCGGTGGCGACGAGTTCGCGGCGGTCAAGCGCTTCGAGGAACTCTCCGAACTCAACGACTTCCTGCGCCGGATCGAGAAGAGCCTGCATGAGGAAATGCGCTTTGGCGATTTCGAGCTCAAGTCCGGCGGCAGCATGGGTGTCGCGATCTATCCGCAGGATGCCGAGACGGCCGACACGCTGATCAACAATGCCGACCTTGCGATGTACCGGGCGAAGGCCGCCCTCAACCAGACCGTCTGCTTCTACGAGGTGTCGATGGATGAAGCTGCCCGCCAGCGGCGCGCGCTTGCCAACGATCTCTGGGACGCGGTCGAGAAGAAGCAGCTTGCCTTGCACTACCAGGTGCAGAAGTCTGTGATGAGCGGCGCCGTCATCGGCTACGAGGTGCTGCTGCGCTGGAGCCATCCGGAACGCGGCATGGTGCCTCCGAGCGAGTTCATCCCGCTTGCCGAGGAATGCGGCGCGATCCTGCCGATCGGCGAATGGGTGCTGCGCGAGGCCTGCCGCGAGGCGGCGGGCTGGGAGAGCAGTCACAAGATTGCCGTCAACCTTTCGCCGGTCCAGCTTGCCAACGGCGACATCGTCAGTCTGGTTCAGGATGTGCTTGCCGACACGGGTCTCGACCCGAACCGGCTGGAGCTCGAAATCACGGAATCGACGATCATCGACGACAAGGAGCGGGCGCTGCTGACGCTGCGCCAGATCAAGGAACTGGGCGTCACCATCGCGATCGACGACTTCGGGACCGGCTATTCGTCGCTCGAGACGCTGCGGTCCTTCCCCTTCGACAAGATCAAGCTCGACCGGAGCTTCATGTGGGAAGTGGAAGGCAGTCCGCAGGCCAAGGCGATCGTGCGCGCCATTCTTGCGCTCGGCCAGAGCCTGTCCGTGCCTGTCCTTGCCGAAGGCGTCGAAACGCAGAAGCAGCTCGATATCCTGCAAGCCGAGGGCTGCGACGAGGCGCAGGGCTATCTGCTCGGTCGCCCGGCGCCGATCACGGTGCTCTTCACGGGCAAGGACGACGCGGCGGCAGCCTGAGCCGTACGTCCGCGTCTCTGCCGCACACCTTCACCGCAATCGCCCATGGGGCGGTTGCGGTGGCCATATGTGATCGAGGGTTCTCTACACTCGGGCCCGTGCGCGGGCAGGGGCGGGCTTACTGGCGCAGCAGTGCGCGGCCCGCGACTTCCACGAGAAACCGTGGAAAGAAAAAGATGCCGGTGATCATGCCGGAATAGCGCTGTTCGAGGCCGGAGGATTCTCCGATGCAGAATAGCGGCTGCTTCTGGCCGGACTCCTCGAGCGCGATCGTCGTCGAAAAGCAGAAAGACGAGCAGCTCGTTGCCGCCTGTTCGAACAGTTCGAGCACGTGATTGCGATCGGCCGGATCGTAGCAGCGAACGAAGTTCAGAAGGCCGCACTCGCCGTCACGCAGGCCATGGATCGCGGCCGCCTTCTCGCCGAGCCGGAACAGGCCCGTCGACAGGTCGCCGGACCACCCCTCCGAGACGCAAAACTGCTCCATGAATTCATGATGCGGTAGGCCCGGATGCAGATGTCCCGAAGAGCCGAGGGGAGCGGAATTTGCTCTGGTGATCTTAAACACGGTCTACCCCAGCAGAGTTCCCGGAGCTGCCTTCGGCGCCCCAGGGAAACGCGTCCCAATGTGCAAACTGCGCCCGACATGACCAATACGAGAGCGCACGCCACGTGATGTGGGTGTTTTCTCAAGTAGAAAGGTCTATAGATAGTAGTGGATCTCGCCGGCGAACTTATTTCGAAGGAGAGTGTCGGCTTAATTTGCGATTAAATACTTTTATTCTTTAGGTATAGTCTCGAAGAATTTCCGGATGGGCAGCGAATACGAAAAAGCCCCGGCGATTGCCTGTCTGCCTTAAGTGTGCCGCCCAGTCTCCCCTCAATCTTCGCTCACTTGGGGCGCTGTTATAGTTCGTTTTTTTTCGACTTCAACGGTTTTTTGAAGCCTGACTACAACCGATGGGTTTTTTCCTGCCGACTGTTCGGCAGATGCTCTCCGGCGATGAGTGGCATTGATAAAAAACAAGAAAGGCGACCCGAAGGCCGCCTTTCCGATCCGGATGGATCCTTGCAATAAGGCTTTCGCCGTTATCACATCATGTCCATGCCGCCCGTTCAGTGCGCTTGACGCGCTGAACCACTTTAAGTGCATGGGCGAAGCTTTATGGACGATGCTGCGATAAGGCTGTCGCCATTATCACATCATGTCCATGCCGCCCATGCCGCCCATGCCGCCAGGCATGCCAGCCGGGGCGTCCTTCTTCGGCAGTTCGGCGATCATGGCTTCCGTCGTGACGAGGAGGCCGGCAACCGAAGCAGCGTCCTGAAGGGCGGTGCGAACGACCTTGACCGGGTCGATGATGCCCATCGAGATCATGTCGCCGTATTCGCCGGTCTGGGCGTTGTAGCCGAAGTTGTCCTGGTCCTTGTCGAGGATCTTGCCGACAACGATGGAGGCTTCGTCACCAGCGTTCTCAGCGATCTGGCGGGCCGGAGCCTGCAGAGCGCGACGAACGATGTTGATGCCGGCTTCCTGGTCGTCGTTTGCACCCTTGACGGTGATCTTGACGGAAGAACGCAGCAGGGCAACGCCGCCGCCCGGTACGATGCCTTCCTGAACAGCAGCGCGCGTCGCGTTGAGAGCGTCGTCGATGCGGTCCTTCTTTTCCTTCACTTCGACTTCCGTCGAGCCGCCAACGCGGATCACGGCAACGCCGCCAGCGAGCTTGGCAAGACGTTCCTGCAGCTTCTCGCGGTCGTAGTCGGAGGTGGTGTCTTCGATCTGGGCCTTGATCTGGGCAACGCGGCCTTCGATGTCGGCCTTCTGGCCGGCGCCGTCGACGATCGTCGTGTTTTCCTTGGAGATCGAAACCTTCTTCGCACGGCCGAGCATGTCGAGCGTGACGTTTTCGAGCTTGATGCCGAGGTCTTCGGAGATCACGGTGCCGCCCGTCAGGATGGCGATGTCTTCGAGCATGGCCTTGCGGCGATCGCCGAAGCCCGGAGCCTTGACGGCAGCGATCTTCAGGCCGCCACGCAGCTTGTTGACGACGAGCGTTGCAAGAGCTTCGCCTTCGACGTCTTCAGCGATGATGAGGAGCGGCTTGCCGGTCTGAACGACAGCTTCGAGAACCGGGAGCATGGCCTGGAGGTTCGAGAGCTTCTTCTCGTGAAGGAGAACGAAGACGTCGTCGAGGTCAGCGACCATCTTTTCCGGGTTGGTGACGAAGTAGGGCGACAGGTAGCCGCGGTCGAACTGCATGCCTTCGACGACTTCGAGTTCCGTTTCGGCGGTCTTGGCTTCTTCAACCGTGATGACGCCTTCGTTGCCGACCTTCTGCATCGCTTCAGCGATGTCGAGGCCGATCTGACGCTCGCCGTTGGCCGAGATCGTGCCGACCTGTGCAACTTCTTCCGAAGTGTTGATCTTCTTGGCCTTGGCCTGGAGATCCTTGACGACTTCGGTGACAGCGAGGTCGATACCACGCTTCAGGTCCATCGGGTTCATGCCGGCAGCAACAGCCTTTGCGCCTTCGCGAACGATCGCCTGGGCAAGAACGGTTGCAGTCGTGGTGCCGTCGCCGGCGATGTCGTTGGTCTTCGAAGCAACTTCGCGGACCATCTGGGCGCCCATGTTTTCGAACTTGTCTTCGAGTTCGATTTCCTTGGCGACCGATACGCCGTCCTTGGTGATGCGCGGAGCGCCGAAGGACTTGTCGATGATGACGTTACGACCCTTCGGGCCGAGCGTGACCTTTACGGCGTCAGCGAGGATGTCGACGCCACGCAGCATCTTTTCGCGCGCGGTGCGGCCGAACTTGATTTCTTTTGCAGCCATTAGAGAAAACTCCCGGGCTCATTGCCCATTGGTTGTCATAAAAAGGGGTGGACGCCGGCTGATCAGCCGATGATGCCCATGATGTCGGCTTCCTTCATGATCAGAAGGTCTTCGCCGTTGATCTTGACTTCGGTGCCCGACCACTTGCCGAACAGAACGCGGTCGCCAGCCTTGACGTCGAGGGCAACGACCTTGCCGCTTTCGTCACGGGCGCCCGAACCGACGGCGACGATTTCGCCTTCCTGCGGCTTTTCCTTGGCGGTGTCCGGAATGATTATGCCGCCCTTGGTCTTCTCTTCAGACTCAACGCGGCGAACGACGACGCGGTCGTGCAGCGGGCGGAAGTTGGTGCTTGCCATTAGTCTAATCCCTCGATCAAATGACATTACGGATCGCTGATCGACCCGATGGATGGGTGTTAGCACTCTCATTTATCGAGTGCTAGCGATGCCGAGATAAGCTTGGGTATGGGGTGAGTCAAGGATCGGCGCCTAGATTTTTTGCTGACGGCAGGTGCCCTGGACGGGCGCAGCAGGCGCGGGCACAGGCAGCCTAGCCCATTCTTGGCGAAATGTGGGCGATCGCGTCGATGAGTGGCATGGGCGGGATTTTGACGGTTGATAACCACGACAATGTGCTTCTGCGCGGCGGGCCGCACCTGCAGTGCATTTTTCCTGGTTCTCGAGACCGCCGGAATCCTTGGGAGGGTGCGCCTTTTTCGGGAGACGAGACTTGTAATCTCCTGCCTTCCTTGCCATGCAAGCCGGAAACCGTGTTTGCAGGAAGCCAGAATGGCCGCAAGGATCAACAGTTTTCGCGAAATCGCCAAGCGCTACGATGTCGTTTTATGTGACGTCTGGGGAGTGCTTCACAACGGCGTGCAGGCTTTCGCCTCCGCCTGTGAAGCATTGGCCGAGGCGCGCGCCGCCGGACTGACCGTCGTACTCATCACCAATTCGCCGCGCCCGAGCCCGATGGTGAAGGTGCAGATCCGCAGTCTCGGCGTGCCCGACGAAGCCTATGACCGGATCGTCACTTCGGGCGACGTGACCCGGGCGCTGATCGCTGCCGCCGACAAGAAGATCTTCTTCATCGGCGCCGAGCGCGACCTGCCCCTGCTCGAGGGTCTGGGGACGCAGATCGTTTCCTCGGAAGATGCCGAGACGGTCGTCTGCGCCGGCTTCTATGACGACGAGACTGAAACGCCTGAGCATTACCGCGCGACCCTGACGGGCCTTGCCAAGCGCAAGATCCCGTTCATCTGCGCCAACCCGGATCTCGTCGTCGAGCGTGGTCACCGGCTGATCCCCTGCGCCGGTGCGATTGCCAAGCTTTACGAAGAGCTGGGTGGCGAGGCGCGCATCGCCGGCAAACCCTATATCGCGATCTATCGCGCCGCCCTGGGCGAGGCGAAGGCCGCGCGCGGAGCGATTGACCTGACCCGTGTCATCGCCGTCGGCGACGGCATGCCGACGGACGTCAAGGGCGCGCAGGACGCGGGCCTGGATCTGCTCTATATCAGCGCCGGTATCCACGCCCAGGAATACATGAACGAAAGCCGGACCGACGAGGCGAAGCTTGCCGCCTTCCTCAAGAAGGAGGGCGCCTCGCCGAAATACTGGATGCCACGGCTCGCCTGACGGGAAGACGGAGATGACGGTTTTTCATCGCAACGAGACCCGTGATCCGCTTCCGGAGCACTTGCGCGGCGGTGTCGTCGCCATCGGCAATTTCGATGGCGTTCACCGCGGCCACCAGTCGGTCCTTAACCGGGCGCTGGAGGAGGCCAAGTCGCGCGGCGTGCCCGCGCTGGTCCTGACTTTCGAGCCGCATCCGCGAACCGTTTTTCGCCCGGACACTCCAGTCTTCCGGCTGACGCCGGCGCCGCTGAAGGCGCGCATCCTCGAAGGCATGGGCTTCGGCGCCGTCATCGAATATCCCTTCGACCGTACCTTCTCTCAGCTTTCCGCCTCGGATTTCATCCACCGCATCCTGCTCGAATGGCTGCATGCCTCGCATGTGGTGACCGGTTTCGACTTTCATTTCGGCAAGGGCCGCGAAGGCGGGCCTGCCTTTCTGATGGCGGCAGGCGGCGACAACGGGTTTGGTGTGACGCTGGTCGATGCCTTCCGTGATGAAAATGCATCCGTCATCTCGTCGAGCTATGTCCGTGCGCTGCTCGGCGAAGGCGATGTCGCCCAGGCCGCGGGCATGCTCGGCTACCGTTATCTCGTCGAAGCCGAGGTGATCGGCGGCAAGAAGCTCGGTCGCGAACTCGGTTTTCCCACCGCCAACATGCGGCTTGCACCCGAGGTGGAACTCCGACCCGGCATCTACGCCGTGCGCTTCCGTCGTCCCGACGGCTCGCTTTACGACGGGGTCGCCAGTTTCGGGCGCCGGCCGACGGTCGACAGCGACGGCGAACCGCTGCTCGAGACCTTCGTCTTCGACTTCTCCGGCGATCTCTATGGCGAAGTCTGCGCCGTGACTTTCTTCGGTCACCTGCGCGACGAATTGAAATTCGATGGCCTCGATCCGCTGGTGGCGCAGATCCGGCAGGACGAGGCCGAGGCCCGCGCGCTGCTTTCCGGCGTCACGCCACTCGGCGACATCGACCGCAAGCTCAACTTCGCCCGATAAAAGATTTCGGTCTTCGCGCGGCGGCGGACCTTTTCAAAAGGCCGAAAACGCCTTAAACAACCGGCCACCATGACCCGGCACCGTCGATTGATCATCGATCAGCGAATTATTGGCCCGGCCTTCCGCGTGCTGTGATCAGCCGGAAGGTCCGGGATTTCGGCGTTTCCGACGCCCCAGTCATCTCTCGATACCGAGCCCATTTCGTATGCGCGGCCGTTCGCGCGAAGAAGCGATTGCAAAAACCATGACCGACACCGCTGAAAAGATCGACTACTCCTCGACCCTCTATCTGCCGCAGACGGAATTTCCGATGCGCGCAGGCCTGCCGCAGAAGGAGCCGGAAACGGTGGCCCGCTGGCAGAAGATGGGCCTCTACAAGAAGCTGCGCGCATCGGCTGCCGGCCGCGACAAGTTCGTGCTGCACGACGGCCCGCCCTATGCCAACGGCAACATCCACATCGGCCACGCGCTGAACAAGATCCTCAAGGACGTCATCAACCGCTCGTTCCAGATGCGCGGTTTCGACGCCAACTACGTGCCCGGCTGGGACTGCCACGGTCTGCCGATCGAGTGGAAGATCGAGGAGAAGTACCGCGAGAAGGGCCAGAACAAGGACGAGGTTCCGGTCAACGAATTCCGTCGGGAATGCCGCGATTTCGCCGCCGGCTGGATCCAGGTGCAGGCCGAGGAGTTCAAGCGTCTCGGCATCGAGGGCGACTTCGACAATCCCTACACGACGATGAACTTCCACGCCGAAGCGCGCATCGCCGGCGAACTGATGAAGATCGCCAAGCTCGGCCAGCTCTATCGCGGCTCGAAGCCTGTCATGTGGTCGGTCGTCGAGCGCACGGCGCTTGCCGAAGCCGAAGTCGAATACGCCGATGTCGAAAGCGACATGATCTGGGTGAAGTTCCCGGTCACCGAAGGTCCCGACAGCCTTGCCGGCACCTTCGTTGTGATCTGGACGACCACGCCCTGGACCATCCCCGGCAACCGCGCCATCGCCTACTCGTCGCGTTATGCCTATGGCCTCTACGAAGTGGCGACCGCCGAGAACGATTTCGGCCCCCAGCCGGGCGAGAAGCTGATCTTTGCCAAGCGCCTGGCCGATGAGTCTGCCGCCAAGGCGAAGCTCACCTTCAACTTCGTTCGCGACCTCGAGGCCGATGAACTGTCGTCCGTGACCTGCGCCCATCCGCTGCACGGTCTGGGCGGCGGCTACGCCTTCAAGGTGCCGCTGCTCGACGGCGACCACGTGACCGACGATGCCGGCACCGGCTTCGTGCACACGGCCCCGAGCCACGGCCGCGAGGACTTTGATGCCTGGATGGACAATGCCCGCGCGCTCGAAGCCCGCGGCATCTCCTCGGCGATCCCGTTCACGGTCGACGACGCCGGATACTTCACCGCTGACGCCCATGGTTTCGGCCCGGACGCCGAAGGTGGCGCCGGCCGCGTCATCGACGACAAGGGCAAGAAGGGCGACGCCAACGATCGCGTCATCAAGGCGCTGATCGCCCGTCACGCGCTCTTCGCTCGCGGTCGCCTCAAGCATTCCTATCCGCATTCCTGGCGCTCGAAGAAGCCGGTGATCTTCCGCAACACGCCGCAATGGTTCGTCTACATGGACAAGGCCTTCGGTGATGGCACGACCCTGCGTTCGCGCGCGCTGTCTGCCATCGACGACACCCGCTTCGTTCCGGGCGCCGGCCAGAACCGCCTGCGTGCGATGATCGAAGGCCGTCCGGACTGGGTGCTCTCGCGCCAGCGTGCCTGGGGCGTTCCGATCGCGATCTTTGCCGACGATCAGGGCGAGATCCTGATCGACGAGGCCGTCAACGCTCGCATCCTCGACGCTTTCGAACAGGAAGGTGCCGATGCCTGGTTCACCGAAGGCGCCAAGGATCGCTTCCTCGGCAACGACCACGATCATGCCAAGTGGCATCAGGTCATGGACATCCTCGACGTGTGGTTCGACAGCGGTTCGACCCATACCTTCACGCTCGAAGACCGTCCGGACCTGAAGTGGCCGGCCGACGTCTATCTCGAAGGTTCGGACCAGCATCGCGGCTGGTTCCATTCCTCGCTGCTCGAAGCCTGCGCCACGCGCGGCCGCGCACCCTACAACGCCGTTGTCACCCATGGTTTCACCATGGATGAGAAGGGCGAGAAGATGTCGAAGTCCAAGGGCAACACCGTCACCCCGCAAGAGGTGATGAAGGATGCCGGCGCCGACATCCTGCGCCTGTGGGTGATGACGACGGATTATTGGGAAGATCAGCGCCTCGGCAAGACGATCATCCAGACAAACATCGACGCCTATCGCAAGCTGCGCAACACGATCCGCTGGATGCTCGGCACGCTCGCCCACGACAAGGGCGAGGAAATTGCCTATGCCGAGATGCCGGAACTCGAAAAGCTGATGCTGCATCGCCTGGCCGAACTCGACCAGGTCGTGCGCGAAGGCTACGACGCCTTCGACTTCAAGAAGATCGCCCGTTCGCTGATCGATTTCTCGAACGTCGAACTCTCGGCCTTCTATTTCGACGTTCGCAAGGATGCGCTCTACTGCGACGCGCCGTCGAGCCTGCGCCGCCGTGCGGCACTCGCCGTCATCCGCAAGCTCTTCGATTGCCTCGTGCTGTGGCTGGCGCCGATGCTGCCGTTTACGACCGAAGAGGCCTGGCTGTCGCGCAAGCCCGATGCGGTCTCGGTGCACCTCGAACAGTTCCCGGCGATCCCGGCGGAATGGAAGAACGATGCGCTCGAAGCCAAGTGGGAGAAGATCCGTGCGGTCCGCACCGTCGTCACCGGCGCGCTCGAGATCGAACGCAAGGACAAGCGCATCGGCTCGTCGCTGGAAGCCGCACCGGTCGTCCACGTGGCCGATCCGGAGCTGTTGAAGGCGCTGGAAGGCCAGGATTTCGCCGAGATCTGCATCACCTCGGGGATCACTGTCGAGACCACCGAAGGTCCGGCCGACGCGTTCCGGCTGGCTGACGTGGCCAAGGTCAGCGTCGTGCCGAAGCTTGCCGAGGGCCAGAAATGTGCTCGCTCCTGGCGGATCACGACCGATGTCGGTTCTGACGCACTCTACCCGGACGTGTCCGCCCGGGATGCCGCTGCCTTGCGCGAGCTTGGTTTCAAGGCTTAACGCATTGTTACCGGATGAATTGCACTCCTTGCGTTCATCCGGTAAAACCTGCCCGAAATTTGGCGGATTTCTCCGCCATGGGCGCTTGAGTGGCCGCGCTGACTGGTGGCCGGCTGGAAGGAATCTCATGGAAATGACGCGAGAGTTGCGAGTGTTTGCCAGCGTGGCCGCCATTTTGACGAGCGGCCTGGTGCTTACGGGCTGCATCGGCGGGCCGACCTACGGCACGGACAAGACGGCCGGCGAGCAGCTCATGGACGACCTCGGCAGCGTCGCCAGCTTCGGTCCGCCGAAGCGGGATCCGGTCAAGTACCAGCCGCGTCCTGGTCTCGTGCTGCCGCCGTCCACCCAGCAGGCGTCACTCGTCGAGCCGCAGAAGTCGCTCGCCAGCCGTGAGGGGAACCCGGAATGGGTCGAGTCTCCGGAAGAGGTGCGCAACCGCCTGCGTGAAGAGGCCGACGCCAACAAGAACAACCCGAACTACGTCTCCCCCCTTGCCAAGGCCAGCGCCAACGGCCGCCGCCTTTCGGCAAAGGAGCAGCAGGAGGCCTACCGCGAGGCCCGCAAGGTCGAGCAGGGCGCCTATTCCGACAAGCGCCGCTTCTTGAGCGATCCGCCGCTCGACTACCGCCGCCTGCCCGAGGGCACGGAGACCGACCTCGGCGAGCCGGAGAAGGACAAGGAGCGCCGCCGCAAGAAGGAAGCGCAGGTCAAGAATTCCGGCAGCAAGTGGTATTGGCCCTTCTAAGACCAGTTCGCCGTTTCATTTGAAACGGCGAATGCCTCACCCTTTTGCATCCATGCAGCTCCGGACGAAAGCACTTCGCGCGTTTTCTGGAATTGCCTAAGCAGCGCCAGAGCCATGACCATCAGCATTCGCGACGCCCGCCCGGAAGATGCAGAGACGATCTTGCGCTTCATCACGGAACTTGCCATCTACGAAAAAGAGCCCGACGCCGTCGAGGCGACGGTCGGGATGCTCCAGGATTCGCTTTTCGGCCCGGGCGCCATCACCCGCGCCGTGATCTGCGAGAAGGACGGCAAGCCGGCCGGCTTTGCCATGTGGTTCTACAACTATTCCACCTGGCAGGCGCGCAAGGGGCTTTATCTCGAGGATCTATACGTCACGCCGGATTGCCGCGGTTCGGGCGCCGGCAAGATGCTACTGAAGCACCTGGCAAGGATTGCCGTCGAGGAAGGCTGCGGCCGCTTCGAGTGGAGCGTTCTCGACTGGAACGAGCCGGCGATCCGGGTCTACGAGGCCGTGGGTGCCGAGCCGATGTCGGAATGGACGCGCTACCGTCTCTCGGGCGCAGCACTGACGAGCTTCGCAGCCGACTGAAGCAAGAATACGGACGTGCCTTCTCAGCGCTTGCTGGCGAAGAAATCCCTCAGGATCTCGGCAGATTCCCGCTCGGCGAGGCCGGAATAGACGTCGGGGGCGTGATGGCAGGTGGGCGAGCCGAAGAACCGTACGCCGCTGTCGACCGCACCGCCTTTCGGATCGTCCGCGCCGTAGTAAAGGCGGCGGATGCGCGCAAAGGAGATCGCCGCGGCGCACATCGTGCACGGCTCGAGCGTCACGTAGAGGTCGGCGCCAGCAAGCCGTTCGTCGTTGAGGACTGCGGAGGCTTCGCGGATCGCGACAATTTCGGCATGGGCCGTCACGTCGTTGAGCTCGCGGGTCCGATTGCCGGCGCTGGCGATTATCCGGCCGTCGAAAACCACCACGGCGCCGATCGGCACTTCGCCGCGTTCGGCAGCCTTGCGGGCCTCTTCAAGGGCCGCATCCATGAAGCGTGTCGTCTCAGCCATCGCTCAAACAATAATTTCTCTTAACCCACGGGCCGCGACCTGATAGGACAGCCGCAAAAGGCAGGCAACACAAATGACATCCAAAGACAAGCCCACGCGGCCTGGCGGCAAGTCCGCTGGCCGGGACAAGAAACCGCATTTCGCCGACAAGAAGGGCGCTGCGCCGAAAAAGGCTGCAGGAGCCAAGGCTTCCGGCCCGAAGTCTTTCGGTGCCAAGGGCCCCGGCAGGAGCTTCGACGCAAAGACGTCTGATCCCAAGGCCGGCGCTTCGCGTCCGGCCCGGGAGCGCCCGGCAGCGGCTGCAGCGGCCGCCGACGAGCCGCAGCGCATCTCGAAGATCCTGGCGCGCGCCGGCGTTGCCTCGCGTCGCGACGTCGAGCGCATGATCATGGAAGGCCGCATCAGGCTCAACGGTGTCATCCTCGACACGCCCGTGGTCAACGCGACGCTCGCCGATGCGATCGAGGTCGATGGCCAGCCGATCCGCGGTATCGAGCGCACGCGCCTCTGGCTCTATCACAAGCCGGCCGGTCTGGTGACCACCAATGCCGACCCGGAGGGCCGTCCGACCGTATTCGAGAACCTGCCGGACGAGCTGCCGCGGGTTCTGTCGATCGGCCGCCTCGACATCAACACCGAGGGCCTGCTGCTCCTCACCAATGACGGCGGCCTTGCCCGCGTGCTCGAACTGCCGTCGACCGGCTGGCTGCGCCGTTACCGCGTGCGCGCCCATGGCGAGATCGATCAGGAAGCGCTCGACAAGCTGAAGGACGGCATCGCCGTCGACGGCGTGCTGTACGGCGCCATCGAAGCGACGCTCGACCGCGTCCAGGGCTCGAACGTCTGGATCACGATGGGGCTTCGCGAAGGCAAGAACCGCGAAATCAAGAACGTGCTCGGCGCGCTCGGCCTCGACGTCAACCGCCTGATCCGCATCTCCTACGGCCCGTTCCAGCTCGGCGAACTGCCGGAGGGACACGTCCAGGAAATTCGCGGACGCACGCTGCGCGACCAATTGGGACCGCGCCTGATCGAGGACGCCAAGGCGAACTTCGACGCGCCGCTTTACAATGATCAGGCGGCGACCGTTGCCGGTGAGGCTGAAGACGACGACGCCGACACGCGCAGGCCGGAGCGCAACAACCGCTGGGAAAAGCCGGAGGACAAGCGCGAGCGTGCCCTTTCTCGTCTGGACACCCGTCGTGACGACCGCCGCGACGGTGGTGGTCGTGGCAAGGATGGTGCCCGCGGCAAGGGTGGCCCGCGCGAAGACCGCGACGCCAAGTTCGAGGATCGGCCGAAGCGCGCGCCGGCTCAGCGCGCCCGCACGGCCAATGTCTGGATGGCGCCGGGCGCCCGCCCGCTCGCCGAAAAGAAGCCGAAGTCCGTTGATGGCGATGCCACCGAGAAGTCCGCCCGTCGCGAGCGTCCGGAAAGCGCGCCGAAGTCCAAGCGCTACGGCCGCAACAAGGATGGTCTGGCGACGAAGACGACCGGCAAGTTCGACCCGGACCGCAAGGGTGGCCCGCACAGAGACTTCGACCGCGCCGATCGTCCGGCGTCTGCCGCGCCGGTCAAGCGTCGCGACGACGAGGGCGAATGGATCAGCGCCAGCGAACCTGCCCGTCGCGGCAAGGACGAGGGCCGCGATGGCGGTTTCGGCCGGCGCAAGTCGGGCGACGCGGGTGACCGCAGGTCGCGCGATCACGGTGACCGTCCTGCGCGCCGTGACGGCGGCGACCGTCCCCGTTCTGAAGGCGGACCGCGCAGCTATTCCGACAAGCCGCGGTATCCGCGCGCCGACGGCGATCGCCCTCAGCGCCGCGAGGATGGTGACCGTCCACGCGGCGACCGGCCAGCCCGCTCCGAAGGCGGACCGCGCAGCTATTCCGACAAGCCGAGGGCGCCACGCGCCGACGGTGATCGTCCGCAGCGTCGCGAAGGCGGTGAGCGTTCGTTCAGTGACCGTCCGGCTCGCAGCGACGGCGGTGATCGCCGGTTCGACAAGCCGCGGGCTCCACGCGCTGACGGTGACCGTCCGCCGCGTCGCGAAGGTGGCGACCGTCCGTTTGGCGACAAGCCTCGCGGCAAGTCGTTCGGCGGCAAGCCCTCGGGCGGAAAATCCTTCGGTGAACGCTCCGGCGGTCCGCGCGGCGGTAAGCCTGGTGGCGGCAAGCCCGGCGGTGGACGCCCCGGCGGTCCTGGTCGCTCCGGCGGCGGGCGCCCGGCTGGCGGCGGCAAGCCGCGCGGCAGAGGAAACTAAGCGGTCGTGCGGATCGTCGGCGGAGAGTTTCGGGGTCGCAGCCTGGCGACCCCCAAGTCCAACGATATCCGGCCGACCACGGACCGGACGCGCGAAAGCCTGTTCAACATTCTGAGCCATTCCTATCCGGACGCGCTCGACGGCACGCGTGTGCTCGACCTTTTCGCGGGCACCGGCGCCGTCGGCTTCGAGGCGCTGTCGCGCGGATGCCGGCATGCGCTCTTTGTCGAGCAGGGCGTCGAGGGCAGGGGCCTGATCCAGACCAACGTCGAGACGCTCGGCCTGCAGGGCCGGGCCAAGGTCTTCCGGCGCGACGCCACGAGCCTTGGCGGCGTCGGTACGATGGAGCCGTTTCATCTCGTCTTCGCCGATCCGCCCTACGCCAAGGGGCTGGGCGAAAAGGCATTGGAGTCGGCTGCCATCGGCAACTGGCTGGTGCCCGGCGCCCTGGTGATCCTCGAAGAGCGGGCAGATGTCCAGCCGGCGCCGGTCGCAGTCTTCGAAAACCTTGACGTCAGGGTGTTCGGCGACACGCGCATGCATTTCTATCGGTTTCGCGGAGCCTGATGCCGTAATTTCGGTTGAGTTGCCGGGATAGGCTCAGCCGGACGACGCCATTTTCTCAACCCGCCCAGCGCGGAGGCATGCCGATGAAGCAGGATCTTTCGATGACGCATGGATCGGCGGAAGCCCCGGCGCGGCCCACCGTCGCGCTGGCGCTTGGCGGTGGCGGCGCCCGCGGTCTTGCGCATATCCATGTCATCGAGGCGCTGGATGAACTCGGCATTCGGCCGGTCGCGATCGCGGGCTCGTCGATCGGCGCGATCATGGGCGCGGGCATGGCGGCGGGTTTGCGCGGCGAAGAGATCCGGGCCCATACGCTTTCCACCGTCGGCCACCGGCGCGAAGTGGTCAACCGCCTGTGGCAATTGCGGCCGTCGAGCCTTTCCGAAGCGATGGCGAGCGGCTTCCGTTTCGGCCAGTTCAATGTCGAGCGGGTGCTCAAGGCCTTCCTGCCCGAGGCCATCCCGCAAAAATTCTCCGACCTCGAAATCCCGCTGAAGGTAGTCGCCACCGACTATTACGGTCAGACGGAGAAGATCTGCGAGAAGGGCGACCTCCGCAAGGCCCTGGCTGCGTCTGCGGCGCTGCCGGCGATCTTCACGCCGGTCCGGATCGACGGGCGGGTCATGATCGACGGCGGCATCTACAATCCCATTCCCTTCGATCACCTGCGCGGCCTTGCCGATATCGTCATTGCGGTCGATGTCGTCGGCGGGCCGGATGGCGACGGCAAGGCGATCCCGAGCCGGATCGACAGCCTGTTCGGCGCGAGCCAGCTGATGATGCAGTCGATCATCGCCATGAAGCTGAAGGAGGGGGCGCCGGACATCCTGTTGCGTCCCGATGTCGGCCGCTACCGCGTGATGGATTTCCTGCGCGCCCAAGACGTGCTGAACGCAACGGCTGCGATCAAGGACGAACTCAAGCGCGCACTCGAAGAGCGGATGACAGCGCCAAGGCTCACCTGAACCTTGGTGTTTGAAGCTTGGGGCCTGAACAACCTTGGCAATGACGGCGCGTGCCGTCGCAGCGTGAGCGGTTAGGCGCTTTCGCGCTCGTCCGCGGGAAGGCCCGGGAGGATCCGTTCGCCGGTCTCTTGCGAATGGTCGACCTCGCGCTTCGGCTTGACCAGCGGCTCCGGACGCACAGGCCGCGAGTGCAGCATGTCGCGGCCGGCGGTGATGCCCTCGGCCTCCTGCAGCACGAGGCGCGCCTCGTCGCGCTTGCGGATGTCGTCCATGAGCGCGATCGCCTCGTCGTCGCCGACCCCAAGTGCCTCCAGCGTCTTGCGGCCGAAGAGCAAGCCGGACTCGAAGGTCTCGCGCAGCTCGTAGTCGACACCCTTGGCGCGCAGTTCCAGCGTGTGCAGACGATCGTAGGAGCGGGCGTAGATGCGTGCATTCGGATATTCGGATTGCACGAGATCGATGATGTGGTCGGTCGTTTCCTTCTTCTGGGTGCAGACGGCGACGATCTTGGCCCGTTCGATGCCGGCGGCGCGCAGCACGTCGAGGCGGTTGCCGTCGCCGAAATAGATCCGGAAGCCGAAGGTCGCGGCCTGGCGCACGCGCGCGGCGGAATGATCGATGATCGTCACATCGCGACCGCCGGCAAGCAGGATCTGGGCGGCGATCTGGCCGAAGCGGGAGAAGCCGATCATCAGCACATCGGCATTGGCGCCATCGAAGTCTTCTTCGATCTCTTCGTCCATCTCGTCCTGCTCGCGCATCAATTTCGGCGCGAGCATGGAGGCAAGGGGCGTCAGCGCCATCGACAGGGTCACGATCGCGACCAGCAGCGAGGCGTTGCCGTCCGAGAAGACGCCGGCGCTTGCCGCCGCCGTGAACAGCACGAAGCCGAACTCGCCGCCCTGCGGCAAAAGCAGGCTGATGCGCACGGCGTCATTGTGATGTGATCCGGTGAAGCGGCAGAGCCAATAGAGAACCAGGCTCTTCAGTGCCATCAGCAGCGGCACGGCGATGATGATCAGCTGGTACCGCTCGACGATGACGCCGAGCTCCAGCGACAGGCCGACCGCCATGAAAAACAGCGCCTGCAGGATACCGCGAAACGGCTCGATATCCGCCTCGAGTTCATGGCGGTAGGAGGACTCGGCCAGCAACACGCCTGCAAGGAAGGCACCCATGGCCATCGACAATCCGGCGAGCTGCATCATGGTCGCCGCCCCCATGACCACAAGCAGTGCGGCGGCGATCATGACATCGCGTGCGCCGGTGCGAGCGATGAGCTGGAACAGCGGATTCACAAGGTAGCGCCCGGCAGCGAAGAGCACGACGATCGCAGTGGTGGCGATGGCGAAATCCTCGAGCGGCGGCGTGGTGTCCTCGGGCGCCTGTGCCGCCAGCAGCGGGATCAGCGCCAGAAGCGGCACGATCGCGAGATCCTGCAGCAGCAGGATCGAGAAGGCGCGTTGCCCGTAGCGCGTGTTGCGGTCGTTGCCCTCGTCGAGGATCTGCATGGCGAATGCCGTCGACGAGAGGGACAGTCCGAAGCCGGCGATGATGCTGCCGCCATGATCGAGGAGGCCGAGGGCATAGATGGCGTAGGAAAGCAGGATGCCTGTCAGCAGCACCTGCGCCGTGCCGAGGCCGAAGATGTCGCGCCGCATCTGCCAGAGGCGCGAAGGCTTGAGTTCGAGCCCGATGATGAAGAGCAGGAAGACGACGCCGAGTTCCGAGACGTGCAGGATCTGCTCGCCTTCGGTGATGCTTTGGGCGACAGGTCCGATCAGCACGCCGGCCGAAAGGTAGCCGAGGATCGTGCCGAGCCCGAGCCGCTTGAAGATGGGAGCGGCGATCACTGCGCCACCGAGCAGCATCAGGGCCTGGGAATAGATGATCGGTGTCGTTGCCATGCCTCAGGCTTTCACTGTTGCTGAACCCGGCCCCCAAGCGGTGCATTCGAGAGCGCTTCATTTGCGGTGTTTGAGCGGGAATCGGGTCGATGCCCTTGATGCCTGCTTCGCCGCACAATAAATGGGGCAGGAATGAAAGGCCACACCATGTCAGACACGATCGATTCTGCCGACCTCGAAAAACGCGCATCCGAACTCGTGGACCTCGCCCGCAAGGCCGGCGCCGATGCGGCGGACGCGGTGGTGGTGCGCGGGCGCTCCCGCTCCGTCTCCGTCCGCCTCGGCAAGGTCGAAGCGACGGAAGCCTCCGAAAGCGACGACTTTTCGCTCCGTGTTTTTGTCGGACGGCGTGTCGCCAGCGTTTCGGCCAATCCGGGTTTTGACCTGAAGCTGCTCGCCGAGCGCGCGGTTGCCATGGCCAAGGCTTCGCCGGAGGATCCCTTCGCCGCGCTGGCGGACGCCGACCGGCTGGCGAAGTCCTATCCGGACCTCGACCTTTTCGACGCCACGGCGGTTTCCACTGAAATCCTGACCGAGGCAGCGCTTGCCGCCGAAGAGGCGGCACTTGCGGTCTCGGGCGTTACCAATTCCAGCGGCGCTGGCGCATCGGCCGGTATGGGCGGGCTGGTACTCGTCACCTCGCATGGCTTTTCCGGCTCCTACATGGCCACCCGCTTTGGCCGCTCCGTCAGCGCGATTGCCGGCGAGGGCACCAAGATGGAGCGCGACTACGATTATGATAGCCGCCTCTTCTTTGCCGACCTGCGCGACGCCGACGAAATCGGCCGCCTAGCCGGCGAGCGCGCGGTCGCCCGCATCAATCCGCGCCAGGTGCCGACCGCCAAAAATGTCACCGTCGTCTTCGACCCACGCATAGCCCGCGGCTTCGTCGGCCATCTGGCCGGCGCCATCAATGGCGCGGCTGTCGCCCGCAAGACGAGTTTCCTGCGCGACATGATGGGCAAGCAGATCCTGAAGTCGGGTCTTTCCGTGACCGACGACCCGCTGATCGTGCGCGGCTCCTCCTCGCGTCCCTTTGACGGCGAAGGGGTCAGCGGCGAGAAACTGGCGATGGTCGAGGATGGTGTGCTGAACCACTGGTTCCTGTCCACATCGGCAGCGCTCGAACTCGGGCTTCAGACCAACGGTCGCGGCGTGCGCGGCGGTCCGACGGTCAATCCGTCCTCGACCAATCTGGCGCTCGAGCCGGGATCGATCTCGCGGGACGATCTCATCCGTGGGGTTGGCACCGGCTTCTACGTCACCGAGCTGATCGGCCAGGGCGTCAATATGGTGACCGGCGAATACAGCCGCGGCGCCTCCGGCTTCTGGATCGAGAACGGCGAGCTGACCTTTGCCGTCTCTGAAGTCACGATCGCGTCCAATCTCAAAGACATGTTCATGGCGCTGACGCCGGCAGACGACATCGACCGCAAGTTCGGCGTCGCGGCGCCGACGCTCGCCATCGAGGGCATGACGCTCGCCGGCCTCTGACAAGGCCGCTGGAAAAGCAGGCGCGGGAAGCCCGCGCCGATCCCGCCTTCCGGACAAGGGAGAGGCGGGCTGACGGGGTTTTGAATGTCTGACACAGCACCACCGGGCGCGGACTGGAAGCCGGATCTCGACGTGATCCGTGCCGCGGCGGTTGTCGCCGGCGAAACCGCGCTCGGCTATTTCCGCAAGGCGCCCGACGTCCGCTGGAAGAACGAAGGCCGCTCGCCGGTAAGCGAGGCGGATCTTGCCGCAAACGATGTGCTGAAGACGCGCTTGCTTGCGGCCCGGCCCGATTACGGCTGGCTGTCGGAGGAGACGGACGACGATCTGAGCCGGCTGTCGCGCGAAACGGTCTTCGTCGTCGATCCGATCGACGGCACGCGGGCTTTCATCGCCGGCAAGGAACTCTGGTGCGTCAGCGTCGCCGTCGTGCATCGCGGCCAGCCCGTTGCCGGCGTGCTCTATGCCCCGGCGCTCGATGAACTCTTCGAGGCGGTCGCAGGCGGCAGTGCACTGAAAAACGGCGCCCAAATCTCGGTGCGCGAGGCAAAACCCGGGGAAACACTGCAGCTGGCGGCTGCCGAGGACACGATCGGCAAGCTTCCGGCGCACTATCGCAGCGCCGTTACCCGTATCCCGCATGTGCCGTCGCTTGCCTATCGGCTGGCCATGGTTGCCGACGGGCGGATCGACGGCACGCTGGTGAAGAAGAACTCCCACGACTGGGACCTGGCTGCAGCAGATCTCATTCTAACGAGCGCCGGCGGCGCGCTGGTCGATCTCGATGCGCAGCCGCTCTCTTACAATCGATCGACTGTCGTTCACGGGGTTCTCTGCGCGGCGGCAGAGCCGCTCTTGCCGGGCCTGATCGCCGCATCGCGGTCCATGGAGCCCCATTGACCTTTGAGGCTGAATGCCTCAAATCAACGCCCACACCCAACAAGAATAAATGGAAGTCCGATGGCTCACGACACCGAGAAAAAACAACGTCTGCACCTCGTCTTCGGCGGCGAACTCACCACGCTGACTGACGTACATTTCCGCGACCTGGACAAGCTCGATATCGTCGGCATCTACCCGGACTACGACAGCGCCCTGACTGCCTGGAAATCCAAGGCGCAGATGACCGTCGACAACGCTCACATGCGTTACTTCATCGTCCACATGCACCGTCTGCTCGACCCGGAAAACGGCTGATGCCGATGAGGTCGGGATGCGCGGTGTTTACCCGCATGCCAGTCGCCCTTAAGTCTCTCCGGGCCGGAACGGCCGGGGAAGGTGGCCTGTCATGAGCAGCTTTCGCGCGCGCCTGGCGCTGTCCAGCTACCGCTGGATCGGCTCGGCCATCTATCCTCTCGTCTGGTCCTACCTTGCCATTCGCGCGGCGAAGGGCAAGGAGGATCCGGCGCGCCGCCGTGAGCGCTACGGCCATGCCAGCGAGCCGCGGCCGCAGGGCCCCCTCGTCTGGTTCCACGCGGCAAGCGTCGGCGAAACCAACGCCGTCATCCCGATGATCAAGGAAATCAGGCGGCGCGGTATCCACGTCGTGCTGACGACCGGGACGATGACCTCGGCGCGTGTCGTGGCCGAGCGCCTGGGGTCGACGGTGATCCACCAGTATGTCCCGCTCGATTTCAAGCCGGCCGTCAGCCGGTTTCTCAACTACTGGGAGCCGGATCTGGCGATCATCGCTGAATCCGAGATCTGGCCGATGACCATCCTGGAACTCGGCCGCCGCCATATCCCGCAGGTTCTGGTCAATGGGCGCATGTCCGACCGGACCTTCGCGCGCTGGAAGCGCCGACCGGCGCTCGCCGACGCGCTGTTCGAGAATCTCGCGCTCGTCATTGCCCAGTCCCATGTCGATGCGGAGCGCTTCCGCACGCTCGGTGCGCTGCCGGTCATGGTGTCGGGCAATCTCAAGGTCGACACCGACGCGCCGCCACACGATCCGCAGGCGCTGAAGGAGTATCGCCAGCAGATCGGCGCCCGCAAGACCTGGGCGGCGATCTCGACCTTCGACGGCGAGGAGGCGGCCGCCGGCGTCGTGCACCGTGCGCTCAAGGAGCGAACCGGCCTTCTGACGATCATCGTTCCGCGTCATCCCGATCGCAGCGACGCCATCGAGGCGGCGCTGACGGCCAAGGGGCTGAAGGTCGCCCGGCGCACGCGCCGCGATCCGCTGACGCCCGACGTCGATATCTTCCTCGGCGACACGATCGGCGAAATGGGCCTCTATCTTCGCCTGACCGAGGTCGCCTTCGTCGGCCGGTCGCTGTTTGCCGAGGGTGGTCAGAACCCGCTGGAGCCGGCGATGCTCGGCTGCGCCATTCTTTCCGGCGGCAACGTCCAGAACTTTCGCGAGACCTATCAGACGCTGGCCAAGAACGGCAGCGCCAAGATCGTGCGCGACGTCGAGATGCTGGCCAAGGGCGTTAACTATCTGCTCGCCAACGACGACATGCGTCGCTCGATGATCGATGCCGGCCTCGAAACCGTGCAAGAGATGCGCGGTGCCCTGTCGGCGACGATGAAGGGACTTGAGCCCTATATCAATCCGCTCGTCGTCAAGGCGCGTCTCAACCCGCCGACCGACAACTGATCCAGCAGGAGACGAAGCCTCGTCATGACCGCAGCCAAAGCCATAGCCGGCATCCTGTTCGACAAGGATGGAACCCTGCTCGACTACGCAAAGAGCTGGGTACCGGTGAACTACGAACTGGCGCGGATCGCGGCAAAGGGTGATGAGGCTCTGGCCCGCACGCTGCTTGCAGCCGGCGGCATGGACGCCGACACCGGCCACGTGCTGCCCGACAGCCTGCTTGCCGCCGGCAACACGGTCGAGATCGCGACCGGCTTCGTCGGCGCGGGCGCGCCCTTCACGATTGCCGAACTGACGACCCTGCTTGACGGCCTGTTTGCGCGCTCGGCGGAATATGCGGTGCCGGTGACCGATCTCGGCGCCTTCTTCGCCGGGCTGCACGCCAAAGGTTACCGCCTCGGTGTCGCCTCGAGCGACAACGAGCGTTCGATCCGCGAAACGGCAAAGCGCTTCGGCTTCGAGGATTACCTGCACTATGTGGCGGGCTATGACAGCGGCTACGGCGTCAAGCCGGAGCCGGGCATGGTGCTTGGCTTTTGTGCTGCGACCGGCCTTGAGCCGCGGCAGGTGGTCGTCGTCGGTGACAACAATCACGACATGCACATGGGCCGCAGCGCCGGCGTCGGCATGACGGTCGCCGTCCTGACGGGTACCGGCTCGCGCCAGTCGCTTGCGGCGGCTTCCGACCATTGCCTCTCGGATATCACCGAACTCGAAGCTGTCCTCTAGATCGAGTTGCGGCAGCGGCTTGCCGCGATTGCCTTTAGTTGTGCATCGTGATCGGCCCGGTTCAGCGCCCCTGCCGTGGCCGTATCGGTCTCCATAGCTTGCGTTTTTTCCCGTTCTGACGTTTTTTGTCGCAATCCGCCGGTTTCGACCGGCGAACAAACCGTCCCTCCCGGAAACGGAAGGACCTGAGCGGCCGGGAGGCCACGGAACGAAGATGGTATCGGAAGCGCCGCCATTCTGGTGGACCAAGGCGGATTGGCGTGCGCGCGCGTTGTGGCCGTTCTCATGGGTTTACGGACGGATTGCCGGCATGCGCATGGATCGCGCGCAGCGCGCCTCCGTGCCGGTCCCGGTCATCTGCATCGGCAATTTCACCGTCGGCGGCGCCGGCAAGACGCCGACCTCCATCGCGCTTGCCCGCGTCATCCGCGAAAAGGGGCTGAAGCCCGGATTCCTCAGCCGCGGTTATGGCGGCTCGCTCGACGTGACGACCGTCGTCGATCTGGAACATCATCGCGCCCGCGACGTCGGCGACGAACCGTTGCTGTTGGCGAAGGAGGCCTTGACCGTCGTCTGCCGCCGCCGCGTCGATGGGGCTCGTCGGCTGGTGAAGGAAGGCGTCGACATCATCATCATGGACGACGGTTTCCAGAGCGCGCGGCTGGCCTTCGACTTCGCGCTTTTGGTGATCGATTCCCGCCGCGGCATCGGCAACGGCTATCTGGTGCCGGCGGGCCCGGTGCGGGCGCCACTGTCGAACCAGCTCCGCCACGCCACGGCCCTGCTCAAGATCGGTGACGGCACCGAGGCCGACGCCCTGATCCGTCGCGCCGCCCGCGCCGGCAAGCAGATCTACGAAGCCGACGTCATAAGGCACGACGACGGATCGCTAAATGGCGTCAAGGTGCTTGCCTGGGCGGGCATTGCCGATCCGGAGAAGTTTTACCGCACCGTTCGGGAGACGGGCGCCGTCATCGAGGAAACCCGCAGTTTTCCCGACCACCACCATTTCTCCGAGGACGAAATCGCCGATCTGCTCGACCAGGCTGCAGCGCTCGGCTGCCAGCTCGTTACCACCGCCAAGGATCGGGTGCGCCTGGAGCCCGGCCACGGCCGCGCCGCCGAACTCGCCGCAGCGAGCAGGGTGATCGAGATCGATGTGCGCTTCGACGACCCGATGGCGCCGAAGAAGATCATCGAGACGGCGCTTGCCGCGGCGCGTGCCCGCAAGCTGCGCGAAGGCGCGGCTAAGTAACGGCGCCGTGTGGGTCGTGGCGCCGGAGTGCCGTTGTTGGTGTCCGGGCTTGATTAGCGGCGCTGGTTGGGCAGCGCGCCTGCGCGCTTTTCCGCCTCGAGCGAGGCTTCCGCGTCGACATAGGGCTCCTGCCGGGCGACGCTCCAGTAACGCAGTTCGTCGACGGGGATGATCTTGCCGGTCATCGCGCAGACCACGTGCGAACCCGCAAGCACGATCTGAAAGTCGCCGTCGAGATAACGGATCTTCGCTTCGCGCGAAGCGCTTCCTTCAAACCGGTTCATCATGCTCGGCGCCTGTTTCCGTCTTCGTTATTGGTTCTCTGGTCTAGCTCGCCGTCCGAAAAAATGCCAGTCGCATTTCGCCAGGCGTGAAGATCAGCTCCGACCGAACAGCCGTTCGATATCGGAGAGCTTGAGTTCGATATAGGTCGGCCGGCCGTGATTGCACTGGCCCGAGCCGGGTGTCGCCTCCATTTGCCTCAAGAGCGCGTTCATCTCCTCGATGCGCATGCGCCGTCCCGAGCGCACCGATCCGTGGCAGGCCATGGTCGCGGCGAGATATTCGAGCCGGCTCGTCAGCCCGCTTGCCGTATCCCATTCGGCAAGCTCGTCGGCGAGCTGGCGCACGAGACCGACGGCATCCATTTCGCCGAGCATGGCCGGCGTTTCGCGCACCGCAATCGCGCCCGGGCCGAAGCGCTCGATCGCAAGGCCCAGGCGGGAGAACTCCTCCGCATGGGCCATCAACCGGTCGCAGTCGTCTTCGGGCAGATCGACGATCTCCGGGATCAGCAGCGCCTGCGCGGCGACCGGCCGTGAATGCAGTGCCGTGCGCATCGCCTCGAACACCAGCCGCTCGTGCGCGGCATGCTGGTCGACGATGACAAGGCCATCATCGGTCTGGGCGACGATGTAGTTCTCGTGCAGCTGCGCGCGCACGGCGCCGAGCGGGAAGGATTGCGGTGCTGCCGGTTGCGGTGCCTCCGGTGCCGGCACCGGCGTCTCCCGATCGAACGGGGTGGCAACACGCGCCGAAGGGGCGGAAAACGCTGCAAAGCTCGCCTGCGGCGGCTCAGCGAGATGGCGCAGCATGGCGTCGAATTGTGTCGGCCGCGACGGTGAGGTCTCGGCGCTCCAGGGCTGCGGGCGGTAATCGCCGGAGCGGAAGGCCTGCATCATGCCGCGGGCGCCCGTCGTTGCGGCGCGGTCGCCGTCGCGCGTCAGCGCCTGACGGATCGCGCCGATGATCAACCCGCGGATCAGGCCGGGGTCGCGGAAGCGCACGTCGGACTTTGCGGGATGCACGTTGACGTCGACGAGCGCCGGGTCGAGCGTGATCGACAGCACGGCGACCGGATAGCGGCCGCTCGGGATCGTCTCGGAATAGGCGGCACGGATCGCCGACAGCAGCAACTTGTCCTGCACCGGGCGGCCATTGACGAAGACATATTGCTGCAGCGAGTTGCCGCGATTGTAAGTCGGCACGCCGGCAAAACCGGTCAGTTCGACGTCTTCCCGTGCCGCATCGATCTCGATCGCATTGTCGCGAAAATCCTTGCCGAGCACTTGCGCCATGCGCGCCAGCCGGTCGTCGCCGGTTGCCGGGAATTCGAGCGTCGAGCGGTCGCTGCCGGAGAGCACGAAACGGACCGCCGGAAACGCGATCGCCATGCGGCGCACCACTTCCGAAATGGCCGCCGCTTCCGCCTTCTCGGTCTTCATGAACTTCAGTCGGGCCGGGGTGGCGAAGAACAAATCGCGCACTTCGACGACGGTGCCGGTATTGGCGGGCGACGGGCGGACCGCCTCGGTTTTGCCGCCGGTAACCGCAATGACCGCGCCTTCGCTGGCGCCGGCCGTGCGCGTCGTGATCGACAGCCGGGCGACCGAGCCGATCGAAGGCAGGGCCTCGCCGCGAAAGCCGAGGGTGCGGATGTCGAAGAGGCTGTCGTCGAGCTTCGACGTGCAGTGCCTTCGGACCGCAAGTTCGAGGTCGCCAGGTGCCATGCCCGAGCCGTTGTCGGTGACCCGCAGCAGCGTCTTGCCGCCGCCGGCGGTCGCGATCTCGATGCGGGTCGCGCCGGCGTCGAGCGCATTCTCGATCAGCTCCTTGGCGGCGCTGGCCGGACGTTCGATCACTTCGCCGGCGGCGATCTGGTTGATGAGGGTTTCTGAAAGCTGCTTGATGGCCATGTCCCATTTTCCGGGATTCGCCGCGGAAACGGAAGAGGGGACGGTATCTCGTCCCCGGTCGCGAGCGCTTGGTGCCGACACCCTTGAAAAATGATCGAGGGTTTAATCGGCCCTTAACACTCTGCTGCGATTTTCCACAACAACCTGAATGATCACGGGTTTTGTCTTTTGAGCCTTGCGGCGTAGCTGGACGCCGCACTCCCGCCGCTCGAAGAGACGCCTGCCAAGGCCACCCCAGCATGTCCCGAAATGAAACCGCCGTTGCAGCGCCGCGCGTCATTATGAAGACGCGGCAGGCCGTTGTGGCACTTTGGATGGCCGCCTGTTCCCCCTGATCTGACGATCCAGGGACACATGCGGTAGGCGAGTGAGGACAGTGCGATGAGCGATGGGGCGCCGAACGGCGCGGACATCAACAGGGTCATTCTTGAGTCGAGTTGCGACGCACTCGGCATCGCTGTGCTTGTCTGCAGCCGGGACGATACCATTCTCTTTGCCAGCCGCACGATGCTGCAATTTTTCCCGGTGCCGGCGGAAGCCCTGATGCCGGGCGCGCGGCTCAGGGACTTCCTCGGTGCCGTCTATGACACCGGTGTCCGTCCGGGCACCGTCCCGGAAAACAGCCGCCGACGCACCAACCGCGAGGAATGGATTGCCGAGCACATGGCGCTGCATTGGCGCGAGCGCTACGAGAGCGTAGAGCGCGCCGGCCGCACCCGCTGGGTTTCGATGCGCAAGCGCCGCCTGTCGAGCGGCATGGGCATCCTGTCGATCAGCGACGTCTCCGACCAGAAGAAGCGCGACGAACAGCTTCAGACCGACCTGGAGCGGGTGGAACTGACCGAGCAGATCCTCGACGCGCAGCCCAATCCCATCTGCGTCAAGGATCGCAATCTCAATTACATCGCAGTCAACAAGGCCTTCTGCCTGATCCATGACCTGGCGCAGGACGCCATCCTCGGCCGCTCAGCCTGGGACCTGGTCGAGAGCGACCTGGCGGAGCGCTTCGAACAGTCCGATCGCATGGTGCTTGAAACCGGCAAACCGTTTTCGCAGGCCGAGCACATCGTGCGTGCCGACGGTAGCGACCTCTGGGTGCTGACCCGCAAGTACCGCGTCGGCATGCCCGGCCGCCATTTCGTCGTCACCTGCATGAACGACGTGACCGATATTGCCGTCTGGTATCAGGGCGGCGAGGAGCCCTCGGGCGAGGTCGCCCTGCAGATCCGCGACTACAGCATTTTTGCCGCGGCGCAGAATTTCTACGATCCTTTCCGGGCGCTGAATGTCCAGCAGCTCGTCGAGGCGGGGTCGATGATCGAGACCTTGCCGGCGCGCGGCCTGCGGGTGCTTCTGGCGACCGACGACCGAGCGCTGGAGGAGCGGCTTGTCGCCCGGCTGCGCGGCTCCGGGCTCGACGCCTGCGCCGTTCGCGATGCCGACGAATTGTACGCCTTCTGCGCTGCCGTCGACGAGGCGGGGCTGAAGCTCGACATCCTGTTGCTGGACGCGGCTTTCCCCGAGCGGCAGAAGATCGCTGCCGGCTGGCGCGACAGCCCGATCCTCCCGGTGCACGACGATCAGGACGGGGCGGCGGTGCTTGCGGAAGTCTTCCGTGTTTGTTCCGAGCGCGCGGGTGCCGCGCTGCAACCGGAATGGTCGCTGTCGTTCGAGGCCGAAGAGATCGCGCCGCCGCCGCCGGCTCCGCAGGTCGACGTGCTCGTTGCCGAGGACAATCAGATCAACCAGTTCGTCTTCACCCAGATCCTCGAGGGGCTCGGCGTTTCGCATCGGATCGCCGCCAACGGTCGCGAGGCCGTCGAACTCTGGCACGAACTGCAACCGGCCCTTGTGCTGATGGATGTGTCGATGCCGGTCATGAACGGCTTCGACGCAACCGTCGCAATCCGGTCGGCTGAAAAGGGACGCGCACAGAAAACTCCGATCATCGGGGTTACCGCCCAGGCCTTGGATATCGACCTGCAGCAATGCAAGGCATGCGGCATGGACGACCACATCATGAAGCCGGTGAGCCCCGATATGATCGAGGCGGTGTTGAGAAAATTCATGCCGGTGAAGGCAGTACGAACGGCAGGTTGAGTAAAAGGCGTGTCAACTCGCTAGAATTGGGGAGGCCAATGGCAAATCTTGGAGCGGCACGATATCGGATTGTTAACCGCCGATTGCGATCGTCTGCCCCGAATTGCCGCTAAAGTGTAGAGCCCCATCCGTATGCCTCGCATCCACCTCGTTGCCCAAGCCCCGGTCGTGTCGGAAAGACACAGCCGGTCTTCGTCGTGGCGCACGCTGGCGGCGGGCTCGATCGCACGCCATCCCTTCCAGATGAGGGGGGGACGGCGATGATGACAGCGGAAACACCTTACCACCGTGCTGGCCGCGAGGCGCCTGCGGCCCGGGGTGATGTCGATCAACTGACCGGGCTCGGCAACGCCCGTTGCCTGCGCCAGTGTGTGCTTGATCTCGCCGAGGAGCGTGCCAGCGACCCGGCCCCGTTCACCATCGGCCTTGCCAATATCGATGGTTTCAAGCCGATCAATGACCTGTTCGGACCGGAAGCGGGCGACGAGATCCTCTGCCAGGTGGCCTATCGCCTGAAGGCCTGCGCGCCCGAGGGTGCCACGATCATCCGTTTCGACAGTGATGAATTTGCCTTCGTGTTGCCACTGATCTTCGAGCGCAAGGGCGCCGAGAAGATCGGACAGATGCTGAAGGAGGTGCTGTCGGCCCCCTTCGATCTCGGCGACCGTCACGTTCGTCTGTCCGCCTCCTTCGGTTTCGCCGTTTATCCCTTTGCCGGAGAGGTATTCGAGGACCTCCTGAAAAGCGCCGATACCGCGCTTTATCGCTCGAAGCGCCGCGGCCGCGGGCAGATCACCGTCTACTCGCAGGAGATCGCCCAGGAGATGAAGCGCGCGACGCAGCTTGAGCAAGCGCTGCGCAACGCCATCATCGCCAACGAGGTTGACGTGCACTTCCAGCCGATCGTCGATCTGCGCAACGACGCGGTTGTCGGCTTCGAGGCCTTGGCGCGCTGGTGCGATGCCGATCTCGGCTATGTCTCACCGGCGGTGTTCGTGCCGCTCGCCGAAGAACGTGGTTTCATCGATTCGCTCGCCGAGGTCCTGCTGCGCAAGGCAGCCCATGCCGCGCTTTCCTGGCCGAAGGAGCTCTTCCTCTCCTTCAATCTCTCCTCGGCGCAGCTCACGGATCCGACCACCAGCCGGCGCCTGCTGTCGATCATCAGCCAGATCGGCCTCGACCCGCGGCGCCTGGAGCTGGAGATCACCGAAACGGCCGTCATGGCCGATGCGGATATCGCCCAGAAGATCGTTGCGGAACTGCGCGCCGCCGGCGTCCGCGTCTCGCTCGACGACTTCGGCACGGGCCAGTCGAGCCTTGGCCGGCTGCGCGACTTCTCCTTCGACAAGGTCAAGATCGACCGGGCCTTCGTCTCGCGCATTTCTGCCGATCGTGCCTCGGAGCATATCATCAAGGCGATCGTGTCGATGTGCGAGGGGCTTGAGCTCGAAGTCGTCGCCGAAGGCATCGAGGATTTTTCCGAAGCCCTGAAACTGAAGGCGCTCGGCTGCGGACTGGGGCAGGGCTACTTCTACGGAAAGCCCGCCGATGCGGTGGCGACGATGCGCTATCTTGCCGATCGCTACCGCGATCTTCCCGCCCAGGCCTGATCCGGGTTAGTCCTCGGCGCCGGACATCGCTGCGCGGTCGCGCCGCCCCTCATCCAGCAGCCAGTCACGCACCCTTTTGGCCTGCGCATTCAGTTCGCGCGATCGCGGCCAGACGACGTAGAAGGCAAGGCCCGTCTTCAGGACGTGTCCGGCGACCGGAACCAGCGCGCCCGAGCGGATCTGCGGATAGATCAAGTGTTCCCAGCCGAGCGCCACGCCCTCGCCGGATAGCACCGCCTGGATCACCAGGACATAGTCGTTGATCGAGAGCCGGCGGGCCTGTTTGGGATAGGCAAGACCGGCGCTCGCAAACCACTCGGTCCAGTCGCAGGCGCGTCGGACCGGCTCTTCCAGGTGGATGAGATTGTGCCGTGGCAGGTCGGCGGCCGTTTTCGGCAGGCCGTGCCGCTCGATATAGGCGGGTGTGGCGACCGCGTTGACCACCTCGTCGGCGAGCAGGGCGGCATGGTAACGCGGCCAATGGCTTGGGTCGCCGCCGCGGATGCCGAGCGGGATCGGCTCTTCTTCCAGATCGAGGTCGCGCACGCTGGTCTGGATCCGGAGATCGATTTCCGGCAGGTCCTCCCGCATGCGGTTGAGGCGGGGCAGCATCCACATCGAGGCAAAGGCGGTGGAGGCCGCGAGCGTCACGTTGGTCTCGCGGCCTTTCGCGCGAATGTCTTCGGCCGACTTCTGGATGCGCGACAGGCCGACGGAGACGTCGGCATGAAACTTCTCGCCCGCTTCCGTCAGCTCGACCGCGCGGTGCACGCGATGAAACAGCGGCACGCCCAGCTGTTCCTCAAGACCGCGCACGGCGTAGGAGACGGCAGCCTGGGTCATGCCGAGCTCGTTGGCAGCACGGGTGAAGTTCTGGTGGCGGCCGGCTGCCTCGAACACGATGAGGCTTGCGGCGGACGGGAGCAGGCGGCGCAGGTTTTCCATAAACCACGCTTATAGCATGGATCGAATTTTTCCAGCGTTACAGTGGAATTTTTCGCCCATAGCATCATCTGAGATGATGGGAGGATATGGGCATGGATACGGCACTGGCAACGGACGCGGCGGCACCGAGACGGACACGCGGTACACGGCCGAACCGGCGCGAGGGCGCAGGACGCAGCCTCGGTGTTCCCTACATCACCAGAAACATTCCGACTTATGATATCCTCGGCGAGGAAAGCCTGCTTCGGATCGAAGCGATTGCCGATCGAATCCTTGCCGAAGTCGGCATCGAGTTTCGCGACGACCCGGTTTCTCTCGATCACTGGCGAAGGGCCGGCGCGAAGGTCGACGGCGTCCGGGTGACCTTCGAACCGGGCATGCTGAAGGAAATCGTCGCCTCGGCGCCGCACCAGTTTACCCAGCATGCCCGCAATCCGGCGCGCAATGTCGAGATCGGCGGCAACAACGTCGTCTTCTCGCCGGCCTATGGCTCGCCCTTCGTCATGGACCTCGACAAGGGCCGGCGCTACGGCACGATCGAGGACTTCCGCAACCTGATCAAGCTGGCGCAGTCGAGCCCCTGGCTGCACCATTCCGGCGGCACGATCTGCGAGCCGGTCGACGTGCCGGTCAACAAGCGCCACCTCGACATGGTCTACAGCCATATCAAATATTCCGACCGCGCCTTCATGGGTTCGATCACGGCGGAAGACCGTGCCGAAGATTCGATCGAGATGTCGCGCATTCTCTTTGGTCGCGATTTCGTCGATCGCAACTGCGTCATCCTCGGCAACGTCAACGTCAATTCGCCGCTCGTCTGGGACGGGACGATGACGAAGTCGCTACGCGCCTATGCGCGGGCAAACCAGGCCGCGGTCATTGTGCCCTTCATCCTCGGCGGCGCCATGGGGCCGGTCACCAATGCCGGCGCCATCGCCCAGTCCTATGCCGAGACGCTTGCCGGCTGTGCGCTGACCCAGCTAGAGCGCAAGGGCGCCCCGGTCATTTTCGGCAATTTCCTGTCGTCCATGTCGCTGCGCTCGGGCTCGCCCACCTTCGGCACGCCGGAACCGGCGATCGGCAGCATGGTCGTCGGCCAGCTTGCGCGCCGGCTCGGCCTGCCGCTGCGCTGTGCCGGCAATTTCTCCAATTCGAAGCTGCCGGATGCACAGGCGATGCAGGAAGGCGCGATGTCGATGCTCTCGGCGGTGCATTGCGGCGCGAATTTCATCCTGCATTCCGCCGGCTTCGTCGATGGGCTGCTCGCGATGTCCTACGAGAAGTTCGTTATGGACACCGACTTCTGCGGCGCGCTGCATTCCTATCTTGCCGGCGTGGTCGTCGACGACAACACGCTGGCCATGGACGCCTTCCTGCAGGTCGGCCCCGGCAGCCATTTCCTCGGCTGCGACCACACCATGCGCAACTACCAGACCGCCTTCTGGAATTCGGCCCTTTCGGACAACGAGCCCTTCGAGAAATGGGTTGAGGAGGGCGAGACCGACATGGCGACGCGCGCCAACCGCGCCTGGAAGAAGACGCTTGCCGAATATGAAGCGCCGCCGCTGGATGTGGCTCTCGACGAGGCGCTGATCGATTATGTCACGCGCCGCAAGGAGAGCGTGGCGGATGCTTGGTACTGACGAAGCCGGCATGCTCGGTCGCCTTTCAAGGAACAGGAAACGACATCGTCGAAAGATCCGCTGCTGCAGTCTTGCCGCCTGAGCCGACGACCTCGTCGTGCGAGCTGGGATATCATCGCCTGGACGGTGAAGCTGGAGGGGCCGCTCTATGACGACAACGGCGCCTATAGCGGCATGATGGCGGCTGAGCTGATCGCGCGCGGCGGCGGCGAGCTCGAGATCGTCTCGCCCGAGCGCATGTTCGCGCCCGAGGTCGGGGGGCATGAACCATGTGCCCTATGCGACCGCCTTTGCCGAACACAATGTCCGGGTGACGATCAACACGCGGCTGAAATCCGTTCGGCGGGAGTGCAATGGCCTTGTTGCGACGCTCGGTTCCGATTTTTCGGACAAGGCAACGATCAAGGGGCGTGTGGCGCAAGTGGTGGTCGAGCATGGCACGGTGCCGATGGACGACCTCTATCGTGAACTGAAGCCGCTTTCACGCAAGCTGGGGGCGTCGATTACAAGGCGCTGCTTCGCGGTGAGAACACCACCCCGCAGAAAACCTCGATGCCCGCTTCGACATGTTCCGCATCGGCGATGCCGCCGCCAGCCGCAACATCCACGGGGGCATTTACGATGCCTACGCGACGGAGTGCTCGTCTGACGCAAAGCCAAGGCGGCGGTGCCTGGCACCGCCGCCCGTTGGAAGGCGTACTGAACAGCTTGGAATGCTACGACGTTACTGCTGCGGCTGTTCGGTACCCTGCTGCATCGGCTGCGCCGGTGCAGTAGTCGTGGTCGAAGAGGTCGTCGACGTGTCAACCGGCTGGTTGGCGTTCTGTTCGGCAACCTGCTGCGCCTTCGTCTTGAACTCCGGAGCCGCCTTCAGCGTATCGGCGGTTTCGGTGGTCGTCAGCTTCAGCTTGTCCGTGTTGGGCTGCTCGGCGATCGTGATGCGATCAAACGGAACCGCTACGTCCTTTTCACCGAGACCCAGGAAGCCGCCGACACCGATTACGGCCGCTTCCACGCCGCCATCCTTCTTCATGATCAGGTCGTTGATCTCGCCGATGCTTTCGTCACCGGCATTGTAGACGCTCTGGCCGATATAGGTGCTGGCTGCGATCTGGTCGCTTGCCTGCTCGGTCAGATAGGTGGCGTCCGATTGCGCCATATCCGCGGGCTTGGTTTCCGTGATCGGCGGCTTCGTTTCAGCCTGATCGGCCGGAGCCATGGCGTCCGGGGCGGGCTGCGCCGGCTGCATCGTCTGCGGCTGTTCCATCGGCTTGGTTGCGTCCTGCGCGAAAGCCACCGGGGCGACAGTAAGACCCGCGAAGAGCGCGCCGGCTGCTACGGTTGTTACGAGTTTCTTGATCATCTCAAACTGCCTTTCCTTGACGTTTCGATCAGGGCGCGGGCCTGGCTTCTGCCGCCATGTCCACCGCGCCGGTGATATGGTGTCAACGCCCGGGAGCCCGAACGGTTCCGGAAAAAATAGTCAAAGTTTCAGGTCGAAAGGTCCGTTGCCGGTGAACGTGACCCTCGTCCGCGATTTTCCAAGGATTGTCGGCAATCTCGCGCGGACATGTATTTTGGTTTTCGAATATATGTATTTTAGTGATCAATTATGTACTTTGGGCCGTTCATGAATTCTTGAGCGTTCTTGTCGATACTTGGCAGATGGCAGGAAATAGCGCGCAGCGTCGTCACCCTGTTATCCCGGGATGGTTTTCACGATGTTTTTGCCGCGCCGCTTTCTCTCTGTTTCCTTGCTCTGCGTTCTGGCGATGGCCGGCCTCGTTCTGATCGAGCGCAATCTTTTTGGGCTGCGCTATTTTTCGGAACGGGTTCCCGGCGTCGAGCCCTACAATCTCTGGCATGCCTGGGTGGCGCTGAGCCTGTCACTCGCGGCGGTTCAGGGCTTTACCCGCGATGCCGCCTGGCTGGGCGCGCCGGAGCTGCGGCTGGCGTCCGGCCGTGAGCTTGGGCTTTGTGTCGCCGGCTGGATGCTCGCCGTGCTGATGGCGCTGGTGTTCGTTGCCGATCCCCTCGGTTTCAGCCTTCTGGCGCGTGAAGACGGCCTGGTCGAATGGGCCTCTGCCCTGCTGATCTTCATCGCCAGCGGTTTCTTTGCGTTTGCTGCCGTCGGGCAACTGCGCGTGGCCCGTTCAGGAATGGGACGTCGCGCCTGGATGGCCGCGGCTTTTGCAGCGCTTCTGGCGCTTTGCTTCTTCGTGGTCGGCATGGAGGAGATATCCTGGATGCAGCGCGTCTTCGGTATCGCCACGCCGGAGGGCCTGCTCGCGCTCAACAAGCAGCAGGAATTGAACCTGCACAACATTTCCACCGGCTTCTCGGAACTGCTCTACTACACCGGTAGCTTCTTCCTTTTGACGCTGGCGCCCTTCGTCTGGCTCTATCTGCGCAAGAGCATCAGCCTTGGCCGGCTCGATGCTTTCGCCCCGAGCGTGCTGGTGCTGGCGGCAAGCGCCCCGATGGCCGCCTTCAACAGCGACAACTGGAGCATGCTGCCGACGCAGATGATGGTGATGATGACCGTGATCATACTGCTGGTGATCGCCGATATCGCGCTGAGGGCGGGGCACTGGCGCGAGTTCATCGTGCTGACGGCAGGCGCCATTCTGATCGTCGCGATCCAGGAGCTATTCATTCTCCAGGCTTCCACGCTCGTGCGCCTTTGGGACCCGACCGAGTACAAGGAGTTTTTCATTGCGCTCGGGCTCGCCATCTACGGCTTTGAAACCTGGTCGCGGCTGCGTGCGCCGGCCGCAAGGCTTTCGCCGTTGGGCTCCCGTTCCCTGGCCGGATAAAAATACCCCGCCTGACGGGCGGGGTATTTGAAACGCGTCAGCCTCGAACTGCGTCCGAAGCCGTCAGTGGCTTTCGCGCAGCACTTCGCTGCCGCTGCCGCCGACGAGGAAGTCGAGGTCCGCACCCTTGTCGGCCTGTAGCACCGTGTCCTGGTAGAGCTTGTAGTAGCCGCGGGTCCATTTCGGCGGCGGCGCCTGCCAGGCGGCCATGCGCGTCGCAAACTCTTCCTCGCTGATCATCAGGTTGAGCTCGCCCTTCATCGCGTCGAGGCGGATGCGGTCGCCGGTCTTGACGATGGCGAGCGGCCCGCCGGCATTCGATTCCGGGCTGACATGCAGGACCACGGTGCCGAAGGCGGTACCGGACATGCGGGCGTCGGACACGCGCACCATGTCGCGCACGCCCTTTTCGACGAGGCGCCGCGGGATCGGCATGTTACCGACTTCGGCCATTCCCGGATAGCCCTTGGGTCCGCAGCCCTTGAGCACGAGGATCGTGTCCTCGGTCACCGGCAGGTCCGGATCGTCAATCTTCGCCTTCAGCTCCTCGATCGTCTCGAAGACATAGGCCGGACCTTCATGGACGAGGAGATGCTCGCTTGCGGCCGACGGCTTGATGACGGCGCCGTTCGGGGCAAGGTTGCCCTTGAGCACACGAATGCCGGCGGCAGCCCGCAGCGGATTGTCGAGCGGGCGGATGACGTCGTCGTTGTAGACTTCGGCATCTTCCCAGTATTTGCTGATCGGCACGCCGAAGACCGTCGGCGCGTCGGCATGCAGCAGATGCTGTATGCGGTTCATCACCGCCGGCAGGCCGCCGGCATAGGCGAGGTCTTCGATCAGATACTTGCCGGACGGCATGCAGTTGACGATGCACGGCACCTGGCTGCCGACGCGGTCGAAATCCTCAAGACAGAGATCAACGCCGGCGCGGCCGGCGATCGCCAGCATGTGCACGACGGCATTGGTCGAACCGCCGACGGCGGCGTTGGCAATGATGCCGTTCTCGAAATTCTTCTTGGTCAGCACCTTCGACAGGCGCAGGTCTTCATGCACCATCTCGACGATGCGTTTGCCGGTCATGTGCGACAGTGCCATGCGGCGGGCGTCGACGGCCGGCAGCGCGGCATTGGTCGGCAGCGACAGGCCCATAGCCTCGACGATCGACGCCATGGTGGTGGCGGTGCCCATGGTCATGCACACACCCGGTGAGCGCGACATGCCGCTTTCTGCCGCCATGAATTCCTGCATGCTCATATCACCGGCGCGTACGGCCTCGGAGAACTTCCAGACATCCGTGCCGGAGCCGATGTCCTTGCCCTTCCACTTGCCGTTCAGCATCGGGCCGGAGGAGACGACGATCGTCGGCAGGTCGACCGACGCCGCACCCATCAACTGGCCGGGGGTTGTCTTGTCGCAGCCGCCGAGCAGCACCACGCCGTCGATGCCATAGGCACGGATCGCCTCTTCGACATCCATGGCGAGCAGATTGCGAAAGAGCATCGCGGTCGGGCGCATCTGCGTCTCGCCGAGCGAAGACACCGGGAACTCGACCGGGAAACCGCCGGCCTCCCACACGCCACGCTTCACGCCCTCTGCCAGAATGCGCAGATGGCTGTTGCAGGGCGTGAGTTCCGACCAGGTGTTGCAAATGCCGATAATCGGGCGGCCGTCGAAAACGTGGTCCGGAAATCCCTGGTTCTTCATCCAGGAGCGATGGATAAACCCATCCTTGTCGGTGCCGCCGTACCAGTGACGGCTGCGCAGTTCTTTCTTCTTGTCGCTCATGCGAGCTTCCTCCTCACCATGCGATCAAACGCGTGGCTGAATTGTATGACTTTTTATTGGCGCTTCGCCAAGAGTTACTCGGCCAAGAATTTCCGGTCAGAGACGGAAAGACGGTTCGAACCGGCCCTTGACGCTGACGCCGAGATCGAAGGTCTTGCCGGCATGCGGGTCCGCCGCACGCGTTGCCTCGTCCATGTCCTGCCAGGCGGATGTGACCAGTATGCGGTCGGCCTTCGCTCCGATGAAGGCGGTACAGCTCGGCTGGCTCGTCGGCACGGCGTAGCGCGCGATGCGCGCGCCGTCGGGGCGGTAGACATCGACCGTGCCGCTGCCCCAGCGGGCGTTCCAGATCAGGCCGTCGGCATCGCACACGGAGCCGTCGATACCGCCAGCTTCGCCACTGCCGCCGACGAGCAGGCTCGGTTCGCCTTTCGGCAGCCCGGTCGCGGCGTCGATATCGACGCGCATCAGGTGATTGATGTCGGTATCGACGAAATAGGCGACGGTTCCATCCGGCGAGAAGCAGATGCTGTTGGGAATGGTGATGGCGGCATAGAGCTTCGTCACCTTGCTGCCGGCGACGTGATAGATCGCGCCGGAGCCCTTTTCGGCGCTGCGGCCCATGGTGCCGATCCAGAGCGAACCGGACGCATGAACCCGGCCGTCGTTCGAGCGATTGATGGGTTCGTCCTCAAGCGTGGTCAGCAGGCTGAAGGCACCGGTCCGCGTATCCCTGATGAAGAGGCCCTGGTCGGAGGCGATCAGCTGCCGGGTCGGATCGATGACGGCGAGCACGCTGCCGAGGAAGGGTAGGGCGTGCACGGTCTTGCGCCCGCTTTCTAGGTGCAGTTCATGCAGTTCCTGGCCCTTGATGTTGAACCACCAGGCGGTGCCGGTGGCCGGGTCATAGGTCGGACCCTCGCCGAGGATCGACGTAGCTTCGCAGAGAATGCTGCCGGAGAAGGGGATGGTGTCGCTCATCAGCGCGCTCCGTAGACGGCGTCGTAGGCCTTGATGGTGGCAACGGCGCGCTCGCGCACTTCAGCCGCGCTCATGCCGGGCTTGTAGAGGCTGGAACCAAGACCGAAGCTGCGGATGCCGGCCTTGGCATAGTCGCCGAAATTCGCGTCCGAAACGCCACCGACGGCAGCGATTTCCAGCTCCGGCGGCAGGATCGCGCGGATCGCGGTGATGCCGGACGGGCCGAGCACGCTTGCCGGGAAGAACTTGAGGCCGGTGGCGCCCGCCGCCGCGGCCGAAAGCGCCTCGGTCGGGGTGAGCACGCCGGGCATGGTCACCATGCCCTTCTTGGCGGCGAGAGAAATCACCGCCGGCTCGACATTGGGGCTCACCATCAGGCGGCCGCCGACATCGGCGAGTTGTTCCACCTGTGCCGTCGTCAGCACCGTGCCGGCGCCGATCAGGCATCCCTCGGGCGCCATCTTCACTGCCGTCTCGATCGAGCGGAACGGATCGGGCGAATTCAGCGGGATCTCGATCGCGGAGAAGCCGGTCTCGATCAGGGCACCAACGACGCCTGCGGTTTCCTCGGGCTTGAGGCCGCGCAGGATCGCGATCAGCGGGTACTTCATCGACGGAAAGGGAATGCGGGTCATGAGCGTGTCTTTCGTTCAAAGGGGCCAGATCGCCTGGGCGGCGGTCGAAAGGCCGGAGCGGACGGCCGTGTCGGCATCGACCACCTGAAGAGGGCAGTCGAGGCTTTCGAGCGCGGCCTGATAAAGCGTACCAAGGGATCCGGAGGCGACGAGGCAGATGCTGTCGATCGTCTTGGCTGAAGCCAGCGCGCCGGCGATCTCCAGGCCGATCAGCGTGCCCGACAGCAACGCCTTGGCGTCGGTCGCGCTTGCGCCGTGCAGCAATTGGCCTGAGCGCGCGCCGAAGATCAGGCTGGTGGCGAGCGCCGGATTTGTGCGTGCCTCGGCCACCGCCGCCGCAAAGGCGGGATGATCGCCGGTGAACGCGTGCGCGTCGGCGATCGAGTGGCTGAGGATCGAGTGCTTGGAGATCACGTCGAACAATTCGCCGGTCATGAAGGTGGAAAAGCCGCTGACGGCGCCGTCTTCGAGCCGCACCCATTTGCTGTGCGTGCCCGGCATGCAGACGAGATGTAGACCGCGACCGAGGTCGCTTGCTGCGCCGAGCAATTGCGTCTCCTCGCCGCGCATCACGTCCGGGTGCCGCCGATCACGCTGCGCCAGACCCGGCAGGATACGGATGTCGCGATCGAGATCCGGCACTGCCACGGCGTGGGAGGCGATATCGGCGAGCGCGGCCGGCGTATCGAGATAGCCGGCCTCGACCCAACCCTGCTTGGCACCGGCCATGCCACAGATGATCGCCGGCAGGTGGCCTGGCGCATCGACGGCGGCCAGGTGTTTTTCGAGGATCGCATGGAACCCGGCCTTGTTGGCCGTGGTCATGCCTTCGCCGCTTCGGCGCTCGGCGAGCACCGAGCCGTCCTCGCCGATGATCCACAGCCGGAAACTCGTGGTTCCCCAGTCGACTGCGGCATAATAGGCTGCCGTCATCAAAGTGCGCCTCCATCGATGATCATTGTTTGCGCGGTCATGCCCGACGAGCACGCCGACGCGAGAAAAAGGCAAGGGCCGACGAGATCGTCGGCGGTGAGGCTGCGCTTCAGGCACTGCCGTTCCTGCATGCCGGCGATTGCCGCGTCGCTCAGCCACAGCCGTTTCTGGCGCTCGGTGACGATCATGCCGGGCAGGATCGCGTTGACGCGGATGTTGTCCTGGCCGAGCTTTCCGGCGAGCGATTTGGTCAGGCCGACAATGGCGGCTTTCGCCGTCGCATAGGCCGGGATTTCGGCCATGTTGAGCAGATAGGCGATCGACGAGAAATTGACGATCGACCCGCCGCCGGCTTCGCGCATATGCGGTGCAACCGCCTGGCTCATGAAGAAGAGGTGCCTGAGGTTGACCGCCTGGCTCTCGTCCCAGCTCTCTTCGGTCACGCTTTCCAGTGGCTCGCGATCGTCGCGCGCCGCATTGTTGACGAGCACGTGGAGCGCGCCGAGAGCGGCCGCCGCAGTCTGCGCGGCCTTTTTTACCGCTTCGATGTCGCGCAAGTCGGCGGGAATATAGACCGGTGCCGTGCTTGCCTTGATGGCGAGCCTTTCGACGAGGTCGAGGCTTGCCCTCTCGTCGATATCGACGAAGGCCACCCGTGCCCCCTGGTCGACGAAACCCTCGACAAGCGCTGCGCCAATGCCGGAACCGCCACCGGTGACCAGCACCGCGCGGTCTTTGAGATCATGAAATTGTGCCTTCGGCACCGGCATATTCCTGTATCCCCGATCAGTCCTATGGTGAAGAGTTGTTCCATTATTTGGAACGTGATTTTATTATATGGAATTATCACGTCGAAGCGTCTACCTTGTCAAGGTCGCGCGCCCGATCGCGCGACTGCAATCGGAAACAAACAAGCGAGCGACGATGACGGGTGAAGCGGCAGGCGGAGGGGACGAAGTGCGTGCGGAGGCTGGCACGGGCACGCTCGGCAAGGCAATCACCGTCCTGGAAGCGGTGGTCACCGCCGATGGCCCGCAGCGCTTTACAGATATTCTCGCCCGGTCCGGCCAGCCGCGCGGCACGTTGTACCGGCTGCTCAGCCATCTGGTCGAGGAAGGACTGCTGATCCAGCGCCGCGACCTCTCCTATGAGCCTGGCCTTCGGCTGCTGACACTGGCCTATCGCTCCTGGTCCGCCAATCGCTTTCGCGATGTTGCCGAGCCGCACCTGCAGCGATTGCACGAACTGACCGGCGAGACCGTGCATCTCGGCATCCTGCGCGAGACCGAGATCGTCTATGTCGACAAGGTAGAAAGCCGCCAGACGGTGCGCATGAGTTCGCAGATCGGCAAGGCGTCGCCGGCCTATTGCACCGGCATCGGCAAGGCGGCGCTGTCCTTGCTTGGGCAGCCGGAGTTGGAAGGTATTTTGGCCCGAACCGAGTTTCACGCCTTCACGCCGCACACCCATCGCTCGGCTGCCACCTTGCTGGCGGAGATCGAGGAAATCCGGCGCGACGGCCACGCTTTCGACCGCGAGGAACATGAGACGGAGATCCGCTGCGTTGCAGCACCTATCCTCATTCCCGGCAGCGAACTTGCGGCCGGCCTGTCGGTGACCGGGCCTGCCTATCGGGTGACCATGGAGCAATTGTCGGCCTGGGCGGCAGCGGTTCGGGCAGCGGCGCAAGCGGTCGGCGAGGACGCGGCGATCCGTCTTGGGCCCGGCCGTGGTGGACCTTGAATTCACTTTACGGTAAATTAGAAACATCGACTGGACGTGGCGCGTCTCGCTCGATAGCTTTAATATATCAGACTCAGGTTCGTGGATGGTCTTAGTCTGGTTCGTTTTTGGTATTGGTATAAATTTTTGACGTGATCTTCATGCGGCGTCAGCGGCCGGTTCCCGCATGGAACCGGATGTGGAGAAGGGCGGAAGATGATTGATTTCAGCGCGAATTTGTCGGCGTTGGCGCTTCCTGATGGGCGAACCATCCGTGGGCCGATTTGTTGCGAAGAGGATATCAGGCGCGTGATCGCCCAGGTTGCGGATTCCTACGGTTTCCGTGGTTTCCTGGTGCTTGCCATTCCGGAAACGGAGAGCAACAGCCTGTCCGTCAACGCCTTGATGACGAACTACCCGGCCGCCTTTCTCAAAGGCTATGACAGTGCCGGCTTGATCAATGGCAGCCCGGTGATCCAGCGGCTTCGGCGCAGCACCATCCCCTTTACCTACGACGCGCACCAGCTTGCGCGCCGCCGAGCCGACGGCAAGGGCGATGCGGCGGTCTGCGTCTTCGAGCAGGCCAACATGCCGCGCGGCCTCTATCTGCCGGTGCACGATGCGAGCGGCCACCGCGCTGCGATCGCCTTTGGCGGCGACCGTCCCGTGGTTTCCAATGACGAGCTTCAGGAGCTCAACCTTTGGGCCGGTGTGCTCTACAGCAAATACTTGGAGGTGCGCGATCGCGACAAGCGCGGTGCGGGAAGCCTTTCACGCCGCGAGGTCGAGTGCCTGCGCTGGGCGGCGGCCGGCAAGACCACCAGTGAAATGGCGAAAATTCTGGCGCTGTCCGAATATACCGTCAACCACTACCTCAACCGGGCAACGCGCAAGCTGGATTCGGTCAATCGCGTTCAGACCGTCGCAAAGGCCGTGCGCGCCGGGTTGATCAACTGATCGCCGGCACGCGTCGTGCGCGAGCTGATGGCAATATCGGCCTTCACGAGGGGAAATACACAGACTTTTGGGTCGAAGCGGCAGGGATTTTCGATCATCTGTTGGCATTGGCAGGCGGCTCGGTCTATTTGATACGTGATGAATGCCATGGAACGCGCGAATGCAGGATACGATGACGACCGGGATGACTGACGCAGATCTGCCCCGGGGCGGCGATTTCGCGTCCGAGATCGCAAAGCTTGAGACCCAGTTCGATATCATCCGCTATATGCGGCGGATCACGCAGGTTTTTGGCTTCAAGACGTTTCTGATCTGCTCGATCCCCTCGATCGACGTGGAGCGCCTCGCCGCGAGCACCGTCATCTCCAACATGCCGGCCGAGCTGCTGAACAAGTATGACAGCCTGTCGATGCTGCGCTTCAGCACCGGCGTGCGCCGCCTGCGCGAGACGACGACGCCGTTCCAGGTGACGCTTGCAGCCTGGGAGGGAGAGGGCGGCAAACCGGAATCGGCGGCCGAATACATCGAGATGCTGCGCGAAAACGGTATCTTCCAGGCAAGCTACTTCCCGGTTCATGACGCCGAGGGCGGCCGCGGCGCTGTCATCCTGATGGGCCCGCTGGTCGAACTGCCGATGACCGTCACCATGGAACTGCAGATGATTGCAATCCATGTCTATAACCGCCTCGCCGAAATCGGCTCCGTGTGGAAGAGCAGCGGCGCAGCACTTTCGGAGCGCGAGATCCAGTGTTTGAGCTGGACGGCTGCCGGAAAGACCAGCGCCGAGATCGCCGGCATCCTCGGGCTCTCCGAGCATACGGTCAACCACTACCTCAACCACGTGACCAAGAAGCTCGACGCCGTCAACCGCACTCAGGCGGTCGTGAAGGCGATGAAGAAGGGCTACATCAGCTAGCCCCAAGTCGGCCCTGCGCCGCAAGCCTCTTCCTGAATGTCCTCGACCTGATGCGATCGAAAGAAGCTTGGGGAAGCCCGGCATGCTGTCGCCAAGGTTCCGTCATCTGGGCGATCTGCTCCATCCTTGGACGATTTGCAGACGGTTGCTCAGAAACTGGGCATATGCCATCGCCGGCCGATGAATGGCGGTCGAGATTATCTTTTTGAAATTGCTGCCTATTTCCGCCAGATCTGAAACTGGCACGCATCCTGCATTTCTATTGGCATGTCCAGAGGGGACTAAAAAGAAGACAGCGCCCAAGAAGGTCGCGACCGAAAGGGCCACTGCCCGCCTTAAAGGTGATCCCGGATGTACGGACACCGAGGCGGGTGGTGGCCCTTCCTTTTTCCGTTATGTCGCATTGGCGAAGCGCCCCGCCTCGACTATCTAAGAGATAACAAAAGAATGAGAGGGCGCGATGCCGGAAGTCACGAAAGAAGTGGTGCTTGAAAAGTTGCGCACGGTGCGTGGCCCGGGCATGGAAGGCAATATCGTCGACCTCGGGCTCGTGTCTGATGTCTTCATCTCCGACGGCAAGGCCTATTTCTCGATCACCGTGCCGGCCGAACGCGCCAAGGAGCTGGAGCCGATGCGGGCTGCAGCCGAGCGCGTGGTGCGTGACATTCCCGGGATCACCGCGGCAATGGTCGCTCTGACGGCCGACCGCAAGGCGGCCGCAGGCAGCGCGCCGGTGCAGCGCCCGCAGCCGCAGGCACCGTCCCATGCAGGCCACTCCCACGCCCCGCGTCCGGCTGGCGGACCGCCCGCCAAGGCGGGGATCCCCGGCGTCGGCGCGATTATCGCCGTCGCTTCGGGCAAGGGCGGTGTCGGCAAGTCGACCACGTCGGTCAATCTGGCACTGGCACTCCAGGCAAACGGCCTGAAAGTCGGTCTGCTCGATGCCGATATCTACGGCCCCTCGATGCCGCGGCTCCTGAAGATTTCCGGCCGGCCGCAGCAGATCGAGGGCCGGCTCATCCGCCCGATGGAAAATTACGGCCTCAAGGTCATGTCCATGGGTTTCCTCGTCGATGAGGAAGTGGCGATGATCTGGCGCGGACCGATGATCCAGTCGGCGCTTCTGCAGATGTTGCGCGAGGTCGCCTGGGGCGATCTTGACGTGCTCGTGGTCGACATGCCGCCGGGCACGGGCGACGCCCAGCTCACCATGGCTCAGCAGGTGCCGCTTGCCGGTGCCGTCATCGTCTCGACGCCGCAGGACCTGGCGCTGATCGATGCGCGCAAGGGGCTTGCCATGTTCCGCAAGGTGGAAGTCCCGGTGCTCGGCATCGTCGAGAACATGAGCTACTTCGTCGCGCCCGACACCGGAAACCGCTACGACATCTTCGGGCACGGCGGCGCCCGCAAGGAGGCAGAACGCATCGGCGTGCCCTTCCTCGGCGAAGTGCCGCTGACGATGGGAATTCGCGAGACGTCGGATGCGGGAACGCCGCTGGTCGCCTCCGACCCGGCAGGCGAGGTCGCGCGCGTCTACCGCGATATCGCGACCAAGGTCTGGGAACAGGTATCAGCCACACAGCAGGACAAAAGCCGCGCCGCGCCGAACATCGTGTTCGAGTAGTTTGTCTCGAAGCGGTTCTGCCCGGCTGCCGGGCACGAATCGTTTTGCCCTTGATTCGGTTTTGATTTAAGCAAACATGCTATAGGGTGGCGCCGAACTGGCGGCGCATGCCCGCGTGCCGGATTGCAAGAGGGCATTGATTTTGCGTTTGCGTTGCGCCATATGCCTTGCCGCACTTGCGAAGGTGCCCAACTTGACGCCCTCTCGCCCGAGATCTTGGCCTCTCGCGATGACTGAGTTGAAGACTTTGTCCTGACTGGCGGAACGTCCCATCCGATGGATCTCTATTGTGGGTATTTTGTGGCGCACGACCTTTCGCCTCTTCCATTCGACCCTAAGGTTGGCATGACGAGGACGCTCGCATGATCACCGGCTATTGCGCCGATGGCACGGCCGTCGTCCTGACGCCCGCCGACCCGCCCGAGAGTTTGCGTTCGGACCTCATCTGGCTGGATCTGGTCGAGCCGAACAAGGCGGAAGATCTGATGATGGAAAAGCTGCTCGGCATTTCCATCCCGACGCGCGACGACCTCAAGGACATCGAGCCTTCGAGCCGTCTCTATATCGAGGAGAACGCCGTGTTCATGACGGCGTCACTGGTGTTTCGTTCGGACACGGAGATACCCGGCCTGACTGACATCGGCTTTATCCTGGCGGGTAGCCGGCTCGTCACCATCCGCTATGCCGAGCCCCGATCCTTCGCCCTCTTCAAGGCGTCGATGCACCGCTTCCCCGGAAATTGCCGAGACGGCGCGGTGGTTCTGACCCGGCTCCTGGAAACGATCGCCGACCGGACCGCCGAAATTCTCGAAGAGGCCGTGACCAAGATCGACGATCTGTCGATCGCCGTCTTCGGCGACAAGGCCGCCGGCAAGCGCCGCCCGCCGCATTTTCTCGAGGCGCGCCTGCGCGACGTTGCCGGGCATCATCGTCTGGTCGCCAAGACCCGCGACAGCCTCGCCTCGCTCTCGCGCCTGCTGACATTCGTCTACACCGTTCCGCAGGTGCAGGACGACAAGGAAACGCGCGAACTCTGCCGCTCGATTTCGCGCGACATCCAATCGCTGTCCGAACATGCCGGGTTCATTTCCGGCAACATTACCTTCCTGCTCGATGCATCGCTCGGCCTGATCAACGTCGAGCAGAACGCCATCATCAAGATCTTCTCGATCGCGTCGGTCGTGCTTCTGCCACCGACGCTGGTCGCCTCGGTCTACGGCATGAACTTCCGCGTCATGCCCGAGCTGGAATGGCAATTCGGTTATCCCTGGGCGATCGCGGCGATGGTGATATCGGCCGTGATCCCCTTTTTCTTTTTCCGCTGGAAAGGCTGGCTTTGAACGCCAGTAGGTTTGCATGACCCAATCGCATGCCCCTTCCACTCATGAGCCGAAGGACCTGCGCCGTCTGCTGGTCCTCGGGCTTGGTTCGATCGGTGTCGTCTATGGCGATATCGGCACCAGCCCGCTCTATGCCTTTCGCGAAGCGTTGCGCCCGGTTTCCCATGACGGTGTGACCGATGCGGAGATCATCGGCCTGATCTCGCTGATGATCTGGACGCTGACGATCATCGTCACGATCAAATACGTGCTGTTTCTTCTGCGCGCTGACAACCAGGGAGAGGGCGGTACGCTGTCGCTGCTTGCCCTGTTGATGAAGTCCGCCAACGGCCACGCCGCCATCCTCTTCTTCATGGGCATCGCCGGTGCCGCGCTCTTTATCGGCGACGCGATGATCACGCCGGCGCTGTCGGTTCTTTCAGCGGTCGAAGGTCTGAAGCTGGTGACGCCGGCGCTGTCGGAATATGTCGTGCCGATCGCGGTGGTCATCCTGTTGATGCTCTTTGCGGTGCAGTCGAAGGGAACCGCGGCGGTCTCGAACTTCTTCGGTCCGATCACGCTCGTCTGGTTCCTGGTGATGGGCGGCATCGGTTTCGTGCACATCTCCGACGACTTATCGATCTTCAAGGCCTTCAATCCCTACTACGCCGTGAGCTTCATGCTCAGCGAAGGCTATGTCGGCATCATCGTGCTCGGCGCCGTCTTCCTGACGGTGACCGGTGCAGAGGCGCTCTACGCCGACCTTGGCCATTTCGGCCGCCGGCCGATCCAGTGGGCCTGGTTCCTGATCGTCTTTCCGGCATTGACCCTCAATTATCTCGGCCAGGGCGCCTTCGTCCTGAAGAACCCGGAAGCGATGTCCGACCCGTTCTTCCTGATGTTCCCGAAATGGGCACTGCTGCCAGTGGTCATTCTGGCGACGGCGGCAACCATCATCGCCAGCCAGGCGGTGATAACCGGTGCCTTCTCGCTGACGCGCCAGGCGATCCACCTCGGCTTCCTGCCGCGCATGGCGATCTTCCATACGTCCGAGACCCATACGGGCCAGATCTACCTGCCGAACGTCAACACGCTCCTGATGTTCGGCGTCATGGCGCTGGTCTTCGTCTTCGGTTCGTCCGAATCGCTGGCGACCGCCTACGGCATCTCGGTGACCGGCGCGATGGTGGTGACGACGGTGCTTTCCTTCGAGTTCCTGCGCATGCGCTGGAACTGGTCGGCGCTTGCGGCCGCCGCTGTGCTGTTGCCGCTCTTCGCGCTGGAGTTCATCTTCCTCGGCGCCAACATGCTGAAGATCCACGACGGCGGCTATGTTCCGGTGCTGATCGCCGCCACCTTCATCATCATCATGTGGACCTGGCGGCGCGGCACCGAAATCCTGCACGCCAAGACCCGCCACATCGACATTCCGCTAGCGAGCTTCATCAAGTCGATCGAGCGCAAGAGCGAACATGCGCCCGTGGCCGTGCCTGGAACCGCCGTGTTCCTGACGAGCGATCCGGAATCGACGCCGGCCGCACTGCTCCACAACATCAAGCACAACCACGTGCTGCACAATCAGAACTTCATCCTGACGATCCGCACGGCCAATACGCCGAAGGTGCCGAAGTCGGAACGGGTGAGCATGCAGCCGTTGTCGGACCGGTTCACATTGCTCGAAATGCGCTTCGGCTTCATGGAAACGCAGAACGTCTCGCAGGCGCTCGGTCTCTTCCGCAAGTCGGGTCTGAAGTTCGACATCATGTCGACGTCCTTCTATCTCGGCCGCCGCAAGCTCGTGCCCGATGCCGAGAGCGGCATGCCGCACTGGCAGGACCGGTTGTTCATCGCGCTTGCGAATGCGGCAATCGATCCGTCGGACTACTTCCGCCTGCCGACCAACCGCGTGGTCGAACTCGGCTCGCACGTGATCATCTGACGTTTGCCCGGTCCTTGGCCGGGCCGCGGGATGGGCCGGATATACAACGCAACGAAGCCGCCTTCCGATGGGGAGGCGGCTTCGTTGCGTTGTGGGGGCATCCACCTTTCAGCGACCGCGCATTAACCAAACATCAAGGTTAATGCTTCATTTTCAAAGCACGAACGGAGCAGTCCCGGCGAAGTGTCCGGCTGCTTGATTGTCTAATCTTCCCGCGCGGAATTCTCGACGCTGGCGCATAGCCGGCGCGGGCGAAGCCGTGCCGCCTGATAGCGTTGCGTGGAGTCGGTTGGTGCGTAAGAGTCGGAACCTGCGTCTAAAGTCTCGCCTGAACCCGTCCGCCTGGATGGCGCCCGCGATCATCGGCCTTGCGCTTTATCTCGGCTTTCCCTCGTCTGCGGCCTATGCCGACCTCGCGACCTTCCTGTCCGGCATCAACCGGGGCGGCGAGCGCTGGCGCATGTATATGACGCCGTCGCCGGCCGGCTCGATCCACGAAGCCGAAATGGTGTTTGCCGATCCGGTCACCACGGGCGCGCTTGACGGCGGCGCCGGCATCACCATGCCGGACGGCAGCCGCGTCGCGCTGACCGCGGAAACCAAGCACTCGGGCACGCCCGACGAAGACCGCGTCAACCGTCAGGCCAAGAAGGGTCGCGTCGTTGCCGTGACCCCCGTAACGCCGCCGAAGGATTTCTCCGCCGGCTCCATCCTGCAGCGCACCAGCTCCCTGATAGAGCCAAGCCTGGGGGAGGGGGAGAAGATGGTCTTCGCCAAGTCCCGCATCGAAGGCAAGGAGATCGAGATCGCCACCGCCTTCTACCGGAAGACGCCGCCAAAGGCGGAGCCCGGCGTTTCGCCGATGCTGGCCAAGCTCGTTACCAACGATCGCCCCGACATTCTTGCGACTGCTTACGTCCGGCCCGAGCCGGACTACGCGCGTGAATCGCCCTTCGATTCGATCCTGCGCGAAGACAGGAACGCCGGTCGCTTCATTCCCGAGATTGCGCCGGACGACCACGCCTGGGCCGCCACCGCATTGCCGGGGTCGGTCTTCAGCAAGGAAGAGCAGACCTGCCTGGCTGAAGGCATCTACTTCGAAGCCCGTAGCGAGCCGCTCAAGGGTCAGGCGGCCGTCGCGCAAGTGATTCTCAATCGCGTGCGCAATCCCACCTATCCGAAGACCATCTGCGGCGTTGTTTATCAGAACAAGGCCTGGCGCAACCGTTGCCAGTTTTCCTTCGCCTGCGACATGATCCGCGACCTTATTTATTCCCGCTCGCACTGGAAGACCGCCAAGGAAGTCGCCATGGCCGTCACCGCCGGCAAGATCTGGCTGCCGGAAGTGGGCTCTGCCACCCATTACCACGCAACCTACGTCAATCCGCCGTGGGCGAAGACGATGAAGCGGGTCGGCAAGATCGGCATGCATATATTCTATCGCACCTATGGCGGCGGCTGGAGCTGATCCGCGCCCGACGCGATTCCGCCGCCTTTCCTGCGCACACGCGGAAGGGGGATTCCCGCCGGTCTCCGGCCGGAATCCTGCCGCGACCTTGTCGAAGATCGATGAACGTGTGCTTAACCCATTGAATTTCATGGAAAACATTGTCCACGATCAAGCGACCTGCACGCCTTGACTATGCGGGTGCCTAAAACTATGTTGCGCGCGACTTCAAATGGGGCCGAAACGTGGCTTGTGCGAAGGCCTATTGTATGACCGAAATCGCGGTCTGAGACCCGATAAGGACGACAAGGGAGTAGCCACGTGGCGGAGAAACCTGAAGAAAGTCTGGAAGCGCGGCTGAAGCAGCTCGGCGACAAGATTGAGGCCAAGAGGCCCAATACGCCTGATGTAGCGGAAGCCAGGGCCGCCGAAAGCCGTAAAGGTTATGCGGCGGCGATGAAGCTCTCGAGCGAGTTCATCGCCGGCATCGTTGTCGGGGCGTTTCTGGGCTATCTTTTGGACCACTTTGCGGGTACAGGGCCGTGGGGATTGATTATCTTCCTGCTTCTCGGCTTCTGCGCTGGCGTGCTGAATGTGCTGCGCTCGGCCGGTATGGTGGCGACACCGGAAGCCGGAAGAGGCGGTTCTGGGAATGACAAGAAGGACGGCGACGCCCGCTGAGGCGTTGCCCCGAAGAAAACGGTTTCCGCTCTCGGGCGGGTAGAACGAAAGAGAAGCGCGGTGTCAAACGATCCGACCCACCAGTTCTTGGTCAATAAGATTGTCCCGATCGAAATTGGCGGAATGGACTTTTCCTTCACCAATGCGTCGCTGTTCATGGTTGCGACCGTGGGTGTTGCCGCAGGCTTTCTTTATCTGACGACGTCGCAGCGCGGTCTTATCCCGACCCGCATGCAGTCGGTCTCGGAAATGTCCTACGAATTCATCGCCTCGATGCTGCGCGAAGGTGCCGGCAGCGGCGGCATGAAGTTCTTCCCGATGGTGTTCTCGCTGTTCATGTTCATCCTGACGGCGAACCTGCTCGGCATGATGCCCTACTTCTTCACGGTCACCAGCCAGATCATCGTCACTTTCGCTTTGGCGCTGTTCGTCATCGGTACCGTCATTCTCTACGGTTTCTACAAGCACGGTCTCGGCTTCCTGAAGCTCTTCGTGCCGCATGGCGTTCCTGGCGTCCTTCTGCCGCTCGTCGTCGCGATCGAAGTCATCTCGTTCCTTTCCCGCCCCATCAGCCTCTCGGTCCGTCTTTTCGCCAACATGCTGGCCGGCCACATCACGCTGAAGGTCTTCGCAGGCTTCGTCACCTCGCTCAGCGCCCTCGGCGCGGTCGGCATCGGTGGCGCCATCCTGCCGCTCATCATGACCGTCGCCATTACCGGTCTTGAGTTCCTCGTCTGCTTCCTCCAGGCCTATGTCTTCGCGGTACTGACTTGCATGTACCTCAACGACGCTGTCCATCCCGGAAGCCACTAAGGAATAACAGTCGCTCGCTTCCGGCCGGACCTCCGCCGGAAGCGCAATCCTAAGCCGCAACACCATTCGAAGGAGTTCAAACATGGAAGCGGAAGCAGCAAAGTACATCGGCGCAGGTCTCGCTTGCCTCGGCATGGCCGGCACGGCTCTCGGCCTCGGCAACATCTTCGGCAGCTACCTCTCTGGCGCGCTGCGTAACCCGTCGGCTGCTGACGGCCAGTTCGGCCGCCTCGTATTCGGCTTCGCCGTTACGGAAGCTCTGGGCATCTTCTCGCTGCTCGTAGCCCTGCTCCTCCTCTTCGCCGTCTAATATCGGCTGGAGTTTCGGCCGCGACCCGTCAAAAGGTCGCGGCCGCGCATATTCTTGAGTGCACCTGGAGGTGAGCATGTTTGTGACCGCGGCTTATGCCCAGCAGTCAACCACCACTGAAGGCGCCGAAGCACACGATGCCGCTGCGGCCGGTGAGGTGCACACCGAAACGGGTGTGGCTCACGAAGGCGAGGCTGGCTCCGGCGTGTTCCCGCCCTTCGATACGACCCATTTCGCATCGCAGCTGCTTTGGCTCGCGATCACGTTCGGCCTCTTCTATCTCCTGATGTCGAAGGTCATCATTCCGCGCATCGGCGGAATTCTGGAAACCCGTCACGATCGGATCGCTCAGGATCTCGATGAAGCGTCCCGCCTCAAGGGCGAAGCCGACGCTGCCATCGCTTCCTACGAGCAGGACCTGGCAGCCGCCAAGTCCAAGGGTCACAAGATCGCCGACGACGCCCGCGAATCCGCAAAGGCCAAGGCCAATGCTGACCGCACCGCCGTCGAAGCCGACCTTGCCAAGAAGATCTCGGCTGCAGAAGACCGCATCGCCGACATCAAGGCAAAGGCATTGGCCGACGTCGGCGCCATCGCCGAGGAAACTGCAACGGCTGTCGTCAAGCAGCTGATCGGCGGAACCGTCACCAAGGCCGAGATCACCGCTGCCGTCAAGGCATCGGCTGGCAACTGAGGAGCACTGAACCATGCATCTTGATGCAACTTTCTATGCCTTCGTTGGCCTGATCCTGTTCTTCGTCCTGATTGCCTATCTCAAGGTTCCGGGCATGGTCGGCAAGGCGCTCGACGCCCGCGCCGAAAAGATCGGCAACGAGCTGACCGAAGCCAAGCGCCTGCGCGAAGAAGCGCAGGGCCTCGTCGCTGAGTACCAGCGCAAGCGCAAGGATGCCGAAGCGGAAGCTGCCGGCATCGTCGCTGCCGCCCAGCGCGAAGCCGAAATGCTGACCGCGGAAGCCAAGCAGAAGACCGAGGAGTACGTCGTTCGTCGCACGGCTCTTTCGGAACAGAAGATCAAGCAGGCCGAAAGCGACGCGATCAACGCGGTTCGTTCCGCTGCCGTCGATCTCGCGATCGCCGCTGCCGAGAAGGTCATTGCCGCCAAGGCGGACGCCGGCGCCCAGAGCGATCTGTTCAAGAAGGCACTTGGCGACGTCAAGGCACGCTTGAACTAAGCGCTCGGACATTCGATTGAAGAAAGCCCCGCTTCGTGCGGGGCTTTTTTTATGCCTGTCTGCAGAGAACGCGCTGGCCCGAACAATGGGTGGCGCCAGCCTCCGTCAGAGATTTGCGTAGGCGTTTCGCCACATCAGGTTCGGCCGCCGAAGTAGGACCAGCGTTCAAGGGCTAGCGTAGCGCACGTCAGCACGCGCGCCGCCGGTATGGCTTTTGACGCGAGAAAAGCTGTTGACGAGATATGTCGGAAGCGGAACCGAAAACGCCTGCGTAGCGCTGGTCAGGGATTGCGCAAAGGTTAGTCGTCCCGGCGCAGCGGCCGGAAGCTCATGCGGTGCAGCGGGCAGGGGCCGTGGGTCTCGATGGCTCGACGGTGGGTCACCGTCGCATAGCCGGCATGGAGCGCGAAGCCGTAGCCGGGATGTGCGAGATCGGCACGGGCCATCATGCGGTCGCGGGTGACCTTGGCGACGATCGAAGCGGCGGCGATCGACAGCGACCGCGCATCGCCCTTGACGACCGCCTTGGCGTGGCAGGTGAGGCCGGGCGGAACGTCACGGCCGTCGACCAGCACGAAGCGTGCATTCGAGGGCAGGCCGGCCACGGCGCGCCGCATGGCTTCAAGGCTTGCCTTGCGGATGTCGGTGGCGTCGATGGTGCCGGCCGAAGCCGAGGCGATCGACACTTCGGACGTGGCGAGGATTTCTTCGAACAGTTTTTCGCGCGCCTGCGCCGTCAGCTTCTTGCTGTCGTCGAGGCCCGCGGGAATGGCGTCCGGATCGAGGATGACGGCGGCGGCGACCACCGGTCCCGCGAGCGGCCCACGCCCGGCCTCATCCGCTCCGGCGACCGGCCAGAAGCCATCGCCCTTGGCCGAAAGCTCGAAACTGAAATCGGGCGCTTCGATGATATCGGGAAAAAGGGGAGAATCGGACGATCTGCGAGACATAAGTCTAATTCGCATGATCGACCGATTCTCTTCAAGCCCCCAGGTCCGAGTGCGGCGGCGGACGGGGGATTACCGGGGCCCACGGCGGGTAAGGGGCACCGGAACTGCTATGCGATCTGAGGCGCCCCCCATCGGGTTCGCCTGGCGGTGCGGGGCGATCATCTCTCGCTGCGCGCCGATTACGAAATTGCGGATGCTACCAGGCGATCGGAAAGCCTTCAAAGAAGCGAGAGCTGCACCCCCGTTCCGAGCGGCGGCACGAAGAGATCGTCGCGCAGCTGCCGGCGCGTCGGGTTGAAGCCGAGGCGCTTGACCGCCAGGTCGAAGCGGCGGCCAATCTGCCACGCATAGGGGCCGGCGCCCTTCATGCGTTTGCCGAATTCGGCGTCATAGTCCTTGCCGCCACGCATGGAGCGGATGAGCGACATGACGTGCCGGTAGCGGTCCGGATAATTGCGCAGCAGCCAGTCGCGAAAGAGCGGGCTGACCTCGAGCGGCAGCCGCAGCAGGACATAGCTTGCTTCCGTTGCTCCGGCTGTCCTTGCTCCTTCGAGCACGCGCTCGATCTCGTGGTCGTTCAGCGCCGGAATGATAGGGGAAACGAGAACACCGGCCGGGATGCCCGCTTCGGCAAGCATGCGTATCGCCTCCAGCCGCTTGCTCGGCGTAGAGGCCCGCGGCTCCATCGTGCGGGCGAGCTTCCGGTCGAGTGTCGTGACGGAGATGCCGACGCGCACCAGTCCCTTTTCCGCCATCGGCGCCAGGATATCGATATCGCGGGTGACCATCGCTGATTTGGTGACGATCATGACCGGATGGTTGGCGTCCCGCAGCACCTCGAGGATCTGGCGCATGATGCGCCACTCCTTCTCGATCGGCTGATAGGGGTCGGTGTTGGTGCCGATGGCGATCGGCCTCACCTTGTAGTCCTGCCGCGCCAGTTCGCGCTCCAGAAGTCGCGGTGCATCCGGCTTGGCAAACAGCTTCGCTTCGAAGTCGAGGCCGGCCGATAGGCCCATATACGCGTGCGTGGGGCGGGCGAAGCAATAGATGCAACCATGCTCGCAGCCGCGATAGGGATTGATCGAGCGGTCGAAGGAGATGTCGGGAGACTCGTTCCTCGTGATCACCGTGCGCGGCTTCTCGACCTGAACCTCGGTCTTGAACGGCGGCAGATCCTCCAGGCTTTCCCAACCGTCGTCGAACGTCTCGCGGCTGCGCGGTTCGAACCTGCCGGACATGTTGATCCCGGCGCCGCGCCCCCGGCGGCGATCGATGTCGATCCGGAGGCCCGTTGCGCTCATCATCGCTTCGGCCACATCTGCCGTGTTGGCGGGCGCAAGGGCACCCTGCCTGATCTGAGACAGCTCGGTCATTGGAATCTCCCCGGAATCAGATATTTGATCCCGTTTTGTTCTGATTATTTTCCTATCGCGAATGAGGGAACAATTCAAGAACAAAAAATTGGAATTTCGGTTTTGTCGATCAAGGCACCGCTTCGGTCGATGTCCTGGATGTAGCAATTGCCGTGCCGATGCGTTACGAGAAACCATGCTCACGATCATCATGGAAACCCGCGACAACGAAGCCGAACTGGCGCAGACGCTTGCTGTGTTGGTTGCCGGCGCCGTGGAGGGGCTGGTCAGCGATGTGATCATCCTCGATCATGGTTCGAAGGATGGTTCGTCCGATGTGGCCGATGCCGCTGGATGCCGTTTCTGCCGGGATTGGGATCTCGCCGATGTGGTGGGTTCGGCGCGTGGCGAATGGCTGATGTTGCTGGAGCCGGGCGCCCGCCCGATCGGCCGCTGGATCGATGAACTGGCCGAGTACGTGTCGATGAACAAGGCACCGGCCCGCTTCTCCGGTTCGAGACTGCATCGCAGGCCTTTCTTCCGCCGGCTGACCCGGCGGGGAAAGCCGCTGGAGACAGGCTTTCTCCTGCGCAAGAACGATGCTCTTGCGGCCGCCCGCGGCAATACGGGCCTGGATGCCATGACGAATGTCCGCTCTGTCCGCAAGCTCTCGACCGAACTTGTTCCGGCCTGGGTCGCCGTCGAAGCCAGGCGGTAACGCCGGTTCGTAGCGCGCAAAATTAAAGGTGCCAGTCCCGGGGGGACGGCACCTCCAAGCGGCTCTCAAATGACCTTGTTTGGTAGATTTCTATCCGGGCAGCATTCTGGCTACCCGTCGTATCCAACATTGCATTCCGCCTTGGGGGACAGAGGCGGAAGGGTCTTGCGGCGCGAGGAATAGAACGTGCGGCGGTCGTTCCTCGCTGTGTCAACGCTTGGAGACTAACGAGAGGAGAAGCGACCGTCAGTTACTAAGGTAACAGGTCGGCCAAGCCGGAACGGTCCAAGCTCTTCAGCCACGTTTCAGATGCTCGTCGAGCCGCGGCATGATCTCCACGAAATTGCAGGGCATGTGCCGATAGTCGAGCTGTTGCTTGAGGATGCCGTCCCACGCATCACGGCAGGCACCGGGCGAACCCGGAAGGACGAAGATGAAGGTGGCGTTGGCAACGCCGCCAGTTGCCCGCGACTGGATCGTCGAGGTGCCGATCTTCTCGAAGGAGATACGGTGGAAGACTTCGGAGAACCCGTCCATGCGCTTCTCGAACAACGGTTCCAGCGCCTCAGGCGTCACGTCCCGCCCGGTGAAGCCCGTTCCACCTGTCGTGATCACCACGTCGATGTTGGGATCGAGCGTCCAGGCCTTTACCTGGTCGTAGATCTTCGTCTTGTCGTCGGAAACGATGGCGCGCGCCTCAAGCCGATGGCCGGCGTCACGCACCCGCGCTTCCAATGTGTCGCCCGACTTGTCGTCGGCGCGCGTGCGCGTGTCGGAGACCGTGAGGATGGCGATCCCGACAGGAATGAACGGACGCTTTTCGTCGATGCCGGCCATGCTATTTCCCTTTGCCCACTGTCCTGCAGGCGAGAACGTACCACCCGGGGTAGGCCTCCGAAAGAGCGCGCGCTGTCGCAGCCGCGCGCACGTCGCTATCGAAAAGGCCGAAGCATGTGGCGCCTGAGCCCGACATGCGCGTGAGCGCCGTTCCGGCTTCGGTCAATGCCTTGCAGACCGTGCCGATCACGGGCTCAAGGCCCTCTGCCGGCAGCTGCAAATCGTTGCGCATCGTGGCGATGGCAGAGATCCACTCGGCCGCCGTACCGGCTCTGTGAGGCGCAACGAGCGGCGGGTTCGTCTTGTTGGCGAGGGCCCGGAAGACAACCGGCGTCGAGACGGCGACGAGCGGATTGACCAGCACGACCGGTAGCGCGGGGAAATCCGCAAGCGGCGTAATGTCCTCGCCGATCCCCTTCGCGAGCAGTGGCGTGCCGGCAAGACACATCGGCACGTCCGCTCCGAGCTGCAGCGCGATGGCGCCGAGGCGGGAGGGTTCGATCGTCGCGCCCCAAAGATCGAGAAGCCCAAGAAGCGTCGCCGCCGCATCCGCGGATCCGCCGCCAATGCCCGAGGCGAGCGGCAGGTTCTTCTCGAGATGCAGGTGGACCGGCCCGGCCGTGTCGGGGTTAAGCGCCTGCAGTTTGGCGCGCAGCAGATCCCGTGCCTTCAGAACCAGATTGCCGCCCTCAGCGCCGGCATCCATCGGCAACGCGGCGGCAAACGCGCCCGAAACCGTGAAGCGATCCGCATCCGCCGGCGAGAGACCGATGCGATCGCCGCGATCGGCAAAAGTGACGAGACTTTCGAGAAGATGGTGGCCGTCGGCGCGCTGGCCGACGACGTGAAGGGCCAGATTGATCTTGGCGGGGGCTGCACGCGTCAGCGCGAAGCCCGCGATGTCACCTTCCGACATGGAACGGTCAGGACTTCTTGTCCGGCGCCGGTGCTTCCGGGGTCACCTTCTTCGGCGCGGTTTCCTTGGCATCGGCCGAGGCGGGGACTGTTTCCTTGAGCGGCGGCAAGCCGTTCTCGATCTTTGCCTTGATCTTCGGGATCTCGGCTTCCTCGGGCTTCAGTTCGAGCGTCTGCGTCCACTGGAACACGGCTTCGAGCTTGCGGCCGACGCGCCAGTAGGCGTCGCCAAGGTGATCGTTGATCGTCGGGTCGCCGGCCATCAGTTCGGCCGCCTTCTCCAGTTCCACGACGGCGTCGTCGAAGCGGTTCATGCGGAAATAGGCCCAGCCGAGGGAATCGACGATGTAGCCGTCATCCGGCTTCAACTCGACGGCCTTGCGGATCATCTCCAGGCCTTCTTCGAGGTTGATGTTCATGTCGACCCAGGAATAGCCGAGATAGTTCAACACCTGCGGCTGGTCCGGATTGAGCTCCAGCGCCTTGCGGAAGTTCGGCTCGGCCTTGTCCCAGAGCTTCTGGCGCTCATAGGCGATGCCGCGTTGGAAGAACACCGTCCAGTCGCCGCGCTTCGGGACGGAGCCGATCTGTTCGACGGCGCGATCGTAGAGTTCGCCCATCTCCTTGTAGTCCTTGGCGTCGGAAAGCACGCTGCCATAGGCGAGATAGTTGCGGATGTTCTTCGGATCGACGTCGATGAGCGCCTTCAGGTGCTTCTTCGCCTCGTCGACCTTGCCGATGCTGGCGAGGCTGAGCCCGAGCTGTAGTTCCGAAACGCGCCGCATCGGCGAGGTCTCGGGAATGGCCTTGTAGAGTTCGATCGCCTCGTTCGGTTTCTTCAGGTTTTCGGCGATGCCGCCGAGCATGACCAGGATGTCGGCGCTGTCAGGGTCGAGCCGGCGCGCGGTCTGCAGGTAGAGCGAGACGATGTCCTCGGCGCCGTCGCGGTTGAGTGCCGCACCGATCGAGAAGAGCACGGCCGCAGCGCCCTGGGTGGCGTTCTTGACCTGCTGTTCCTGCGGAACACCATTCTCGATATCGGTCCTCAGCGCCTGCAGCGGCGTGTAGTTGTTGACCATGTTTTCGCCGACGGCGACGGTATCGAGCGCCTTCTGCTTGTTGCCTTCGCGCGCCTCGAAACGGGCAAGCGCTTCGACCGCGCGCATGAAGGTGTCGGGAGCGGCACTTCCGCCCTCGCGGTCGAGAATGGCATCGTTGAGCCTGGTGCGCGCCGTCTGCTTGTCACCCGCAGCAACCGCGATCGCGCCCGCATGATAGTTCTTGAACACGCGGAACCATTCAGGACCGTCAAGGCCGTTAATCTCGGCGAGTGCTTCCTTCGGCTTGCCCTGGCCGAATTTCGCCCAGGCCGAAAGCAGGCCGTTCATCAGCCGGTCGAGATCGTTCGGACCCTGGTAGTTCAGAAGCTTCTGTGCGTTGCGATACTCGCGCTTGCGGATCGCCTCGATCGCGCGAATGACCGTCGTGATGCGCTCGACGGCCGGGTCGGACTTCAACTGCTCGGCAATCTTCGCGCCTTCGTCGAACTGGCCCGCCATCAGAAGCGTGATCATCAGCCGCTGCTTGACGTCGTTGTTGTTCGGCTCGAACTGCAGCGCGATGCGGTAGAGTTCCGTAGCGGAAGCGAAGTCGCGGTCCGTATCGGCGGTGCGGGCAGCGAGAAACGCGCCGGAAAAGGTATTGACCGACTTGATGTCGAACGGCTCAGTTTCCTCGACGGCTGCGGTCTTCTCCTCGGCAAATGCCTGGTAGCCGCCGCTGACAGCAGCGAGAGCCAGCAGTGCTGCGCCGCTGAGGAGGCGGAGAATCGTCTTTTGCCGCATGTCAAACCTTTCGCGCCGATTGCTCGGCTTTCGCACCACTAAGGGTTGTTTTCGGAGTCAGCCACATATAGCCCAACGCAACTCTTGAGGAACAGAATGGCTTTTTTGGCGCAACGCGGCAAGAAAATCCTGTCGCTCGTTCTGACCTGCCCGGAGCCCGTCAGCTGACGCGATCGATGCAGAAGTCGATGACTTCGGTGAGCGCCGATTTCCAGGGAGACGCCGGCAGCGGCGCCAGCGCATCGCGGGCAATCGTGCCGTAATGCTGGGCGCGCGCGATGGTGTCGCTCAAGCCCCCATAGCGCTTGATCAGGCCGAGTGCCTTGTCGAGGTTCGCGTCGCTGCTGTCGCCGCCTTCGATCGCCTCGCGCCAGAAGGCACGGTCTTCCGCCGTTCCGCGGCGATAGGAGAGGATTACCGGAAGGGTGATCTTGCCCTCGCGGAAGTCGTCGCCGACATTCTTGCCGAGGTCGCTCGACGAGCCGCCATAGTCGAGCACGTCGTCGACGAGCTGGAAGGCGAGGCCGAGGTTCATCCCGTAGGATTTCAGCGCGTTGCGGTCCGATTTGCTGGTCTGGGCAACGATCGGCCCAACTTCGGCGGCGGCGGCAAAAAGGGCTGCGGTCTTGGCACGGATGACCTGGAGATAGTCGTCCTCGGTCGTTTCCATGTTCTTGGCGACGGAGAGCTGCAGCACTTCGCCTTCGGCAATGACCGAAGCTGCGGTCGACAGCACGTCGAGCGCGTCAAGCGAGCCGACATCGACCATCATGCGGAAGGCCTGGCCGAGCAGGAAGTCGCCGACCAGCACGCTTGCCTGGTTGCCCCAGATCGTGCGTGCGGTGGATTTGCCGCGGCGAAGGTCGCTTTCGTCAACGACGTCGTCATGGAGAAGCGTCGCGGTGTGCATGAATTCGACGCTGGTTGCGAGCTTGACGTGGGCGTCGCCCTCGTAGCCGAACATCGCAGCGGAGGCGAGCGTCAGCATCGGGCGCAGGCGCTTGCCGCCCGAAGAAATCAGGTGGTTGGCGACCTCGGGAATCATCTGAACGTCGGAGCCGGCCTTCGACAGGATAAGCTGGTTGACGCGCTCCATGTCCGCAGCGGTCAGATCAACGAGCGGCTTTACGGACGCCTGTTTGTTTTTGCTGTCTTCCAGCGGTATCACTACGCCCACACCGGGACTCCTGTTTTCATTGTCGCTTTCGACAATAGGAAGGGGTGTCCCGTGCGGCAAGAGGCGAATTGTCCCGCTTGCTGAAATAGGACAGGAAAAACCGCCGGATGAAGGAATTGATCCGTACCAACGATGCCGTCGTGCTCTCCTTTGCCGAGAGCCTGATGAAGGATGCCGGCATCGCAAGTCTCATCGCCGACCAGGGGATGAGCATTCTTGAGGGCTCGCTCGGACTCTTGCCCCGTCGCTTTCTGGTCGCCGAGGAAGACGCGGACGCGGCGCGCCGGATCCTGATCGATGCCGGGCTCGAGGCGGAGTTGCGCCCTTGAGCACGGAGCCGATGCCGGCTGCGACCGAAACCGTCGATGCATTTCACCGCGGCAAGTTCCATGTCGTCCAGCCACTCGGCCAGGGGCATCGCTCCGGCATGGACGCCATGCTGCTTGCGTCGCTCGTTGCATCGGATCGTCCCTGCCGGGTCGCCGATCTCGGTGCGGGCGCGGGTGCAGCCGGCATGGCCGTCGCCTCGCGGATCGACGATGCGGAAGTGGTGCTGGTGGAGCGCTCGCCCGTTATGGCGGAGTTTGCCCGCCGCAGCCTGGCGCTTGCCGAAAACGCCCGTCTTTCCTCGCGCGTCTCGGTCGTTGAGGCCGACGTTTCACTGACCGGCAAGGCGCGTGTCGCGACGGGTCTGGCGGATGACAGCTTCGATCATGTGATCATGAACCCACCCTTCAACGATGCCTCGGACCGCAAGACTCCGGATGCGCTCAAGGCCGAGGCCCATGCGATGAGCGACGGGCTGTTCGAGATCTGGGTGAAGACGGCGGGCGCGATCATGAAGCCCGGCGGGCAACTGTCGTTGATCGCTCGGCCGGAATCGATCGCCGAGATCATCGCCGCTTGCGGCCGCCGCTTTGGCGGCATCGAGATCACGGCGCTGCATCCGCGGGTCGGTGAAAACGCCGTGCGCATCCTGGTGACGGCGATCAAGCAGAGTCGCAAACGGCTGGTCTTCCGCGCCCCGCTCGTCATGCACGAGGAGGGGCATCGCTTCGCAGACCATGTCGACGACCTCAACAATGGCCGCGCCGCCTATCGCCGCCGCTGATTTACCGTATGCGGCATTGCGTTCGCCGCATCAGTGCATACATGGCATGGAAGAGCCCCTGGCGGGCGATCGGGCGAAGCATTCCGCTTTTCGCCGATGAGACGCGGTCATGTCTATGATTTCCGGTCGTTCCGGCTCAAAATCATGGCATGTCCCAGCAGGCAGGAGTTGAAATGAAGGCGTTCCTGAGACGGTTGTTGCCCAAGCGTTTTCGCAAGGAAGGCGTGACGATCCCCGTCGTCCGGCTCCACGGCGCGATCATGGCTGGCGGCGGTCAGTTCCGGCCGGCGCTCAACCTGGCGACAGCGGCCCCGCTTCTCGAAAAGGCCTTCGCAAACAAGGACGCGCCTGCTGTCGCGATCTCCGTCAATTCGCCTGGCGGCTCCCCTGTGCAGTCGCGGTTGATCTACCAACGCATCCGCGATCTCGCCCAGGAGAAGAAAAAGCGTGTGCTGATCTTCGTCGAGGACGTCGCCGCATCCGGCGGCTATATGATCGCGCTTGCCGGCGACGAGATCATTGCCGACCCGACCTCGATCGTCGGCTCGATCGGCGTTGTCTCCGGCGGGTTCGGTTTTCCGGAACTCCTGAAGAAGATCGGCGTCGAGCGGCGTGTCTATACCGCTGGCGAAAACAAGGTGATGCTCGATCCGTTCCAGCCGGAAAAGGAAAACGACATCGCATTCCTGAAGAACCTGCAGCTCGATATCCACGATACCTTCATCCAGATGGTCAAGGCCCGTCGCGGCCAGCTGCTCGCCGACGATCCGGATATCTTCTCCGGCCTTTTCTGGACCGGCCGGCGCGGGTTGGAGCTCGGCATCATCGATAGTCTCGGCGATCTGCGCGGCGAGGTGAAGAAGCGCTATGGCGACAAGGCTCGGCTCGAACTCATCCAGCCGGTGCGCAGCCTTTTTGGCCGCCGACAGAGTGGCGCGGCCATTGCCGGTGCTCTGGTCGAGCCAATGGCCGCTTCCGCAGCGGCGGGACTTGCCGAAGCCATCGAGGAAAGGGCATTGTGGGCGCGGTTCGGGCTTTGATGCCTGCCCGGCCTGAAATGTCCTTGGAGGGAAAATGCCGCAACTCATCCTGCTCCTGATCGCAGGTTTCGTCTTCTGGCTCGGCTATCGCAAGTTCGTGGCGGATGCCCAGAAGCTGACGCGCCAGCGCGAACAGGCTCGCCGCGAGGAGCAGACCGGGGCGCAGGGAACATTGGTGCAGGACCCGGAGACCGGCGAATACAGGCTGAAGCGCGACGGCGAGTGAGGGCGGTCGGAACGCGTCAGTGTGGCTGCGGTCTATTTGCCCGCCCGCTGCCGTAGCGCTTGACCCCTGTCATCAGGCGTGGCACCTGTCCGGCACATTTTCCAGAAGAAATCCGGACGCGATCCATGACCACTCTGCCTGATCATATGAACCCGAAGCGCTCGTTTCAGGCTCTGATCCTGACACTCCACAATTACTGGGCCGACAAGGGTTGCGCCGTGCTGCAGCCCTACGACATGGAAGTGGGCGCCGGTACCTTCCATCCGGCAACGACCCTGCGCGCGCTGGGCCCGCGTCCCTGGCGTGCGGCTTACGTCCAGCCGTCGCGTCGCCCGACCGATGGCCGCTACGGCGAAAACCCGAACCGCCTGCAGCACTACTATCAGTATCAGGTAATCCTGAAGCCGAACCCGTCCAACCTGCAGGAACTCTATCTCGGCTCGCTCGAGGCGATCGGCCTCGACCCGCTGCTGCACGATATCCGCTTTGTCGAGGATGACTGGGAAAGCCCGACGCTCGGCGCTTGGGGTCTCGGCTGGGAGTGCTGGTGCGACGGCATGGAAGTGTCGCAGTTCACCTATTTCCAACAGGTCTGCGGCATCGAATGCTCGCCGGTTTCGGGGGAACTGACCTACGGTCTCGAACGCCTCGCCATGTATGTGCAGGGCGTCGACAACGTCTACGACCTGAACTTCAACGGTCGCGAGGGTGCCGAGAAGATCAGCTATGGCGATGTCTTCCTGCAGGCCGAACAGGAATATTCGCGCTACAATTTCGAATACGCCAACACGGCGATGCTGCATCAGCACTTCATCGATGCGGAAGCCGAGTGCCAGGCGTTGCTGGCTGCCGGAGCACCGGGCGACCACAGCAACAACCACCTGCACAAATGCGTCTTCCCAGCCTACGACCAGTGCATCAAGGCAAGCCATGTGTTCAACCTGCTCGATGCCCGCGGCGTGATCTCGGTCACCGAGCGCCAGAGCTACATCCTTAGGGTGCGCACGCTCGCCAAGGCCTGCGGCGAAGCCTTCCTGTTGACCGACGCCGGTGGCGCGAACCTCAACCGGGACGCCGCTTGAGCGTAGAACCGTCCGGCCTTGTCGTTCACATCAACGGCTGGCCGGGCACCGGTAAGCTGACGATCGCGCGCCATCTTGCTGAAAGGCTGGGCGCGCGGCTCGCCGACAATCACACGCTGATCAATCCGGCCGAGGCACTGTTTGCGCGCAGTGACCCGCTTTATCGCTCGCTTCGATCGGCGGTCCGCCAAAGCGTGTTCGAGCACCTGGAAAGGGCGGCAGCCGAACGGTCGTTCATCTTCACCGATGCGCTCTCGGACGATGCCACCGACACGCGTGCCTTCGAGGACTGCGCCGCACTCGCGCAAAAACGCGGCGCTCGCTTCGTTGCGGTCGTGATCGATTGCGACGTCGAGGAAAATCTCAAGCGCCTGACACGCGCCGGCCGGAGCAAGTTGCACAAGCTGACCGATCCGGAAGTTCTTCTGGGATTGCGGCGCGCGCACCGGCTGCTACGCGGCAGAAGCGACCGATTGATTGAGATCGATGTGTCGACGCTCGGCGCTGATGAGGCGGCAGCGGCAATCGCCGCGCGGATCGCTGGACCTTCAACTGTCAGATGACGAAGGTCGTGCCGGCGTCGTTCTTGCAGTACGGCTTCATTGTGGGATAGGCGCCGGTATAGACCTGACCGGAGTAGGTCTGAAGAGCGCGGCGAACACCGCTCGGCCGTTCCGGAGAATGGGCGCTCGCATAGGCAACGAAGAGCGCCGTAAAGGCGATCACGTTGATGAGAGTTGCGAGCGTTTTCATGGTCTTCACTTCGTTTCCGGGGTTGTTCGATGAACCGACTATCGCCCATCACCGGTCCGGTCGCCGTTCCCGATGGAACAGGAAAGCCGGTCTTTTGACGTGAAAAGGCGTGGCATCGGGAAACACAGTGTTCACGGTGCAGGCGGGAATTGGGGAGGAGCAGGTTTCTCTGGCCAAATGCTGCAGAAAGCGCTTTGAAGCTGAGAAGCGAATGCTAATCTCTGCGCGAGTTTTTGGAGGGTGCCCTATGATCGGTCTGGCAATCGCCGTCGTCGTGATTCTGTATCTGGTTTTCGTCTATAACGGTCTCGTCAAGGCGCGGCAGATCGCCGAGGAGGCGTGGTCCGGTATCGATGTGCAGTTGAAGCGCCGCGCCGATCTGATCCCGAACCTGATCGAAACCGTGAAGGGCTACGCCGCACACGAGAAGTCGACGTTCGAAGAGGTGATCGCCATGCGCAACCGCGCACAGGCGGTGCCAGCCGGCGACGTCGAGGGGCGGGCCCAGGCGGAAGGCGCGCTCTCCCAGGCGCTCGGCAAGCTCTTTGCGCTGGCGGAAGCTTATCCGGACCTCAAGGCCAACGAGAATTTCGCCGAGCTGCAGCGCTCGCTGGAAACGATCGAGGGCGAAATCCAGATGTCGCGCCGCTATTACAACGGTGCGGCCCGTGACTTGAACGTCAAGGTCGAGAGCTTCCCGTCCAACCTGATCGCCAACGCCTTCCGCTTTGTCAAAGCCGGCTATTTCGAGATCACCAACGAAGCCGACCGCGCGGTGCCGCAGGTCAAGTTCTGACCGGCACGCCTCCCGAACATTCCTCGCCGCGGGATCCCGCCGCGGCGCCATTCGCATCAAGAGACCTATTCGATGACCTCCGATAGCATGAAAAAACTGACCATCCTGCCGACCGACCACCCGCTCCGCGGTCATGTGCGCCCGCCGGGCTCGAAGTCGATCACCAACCGGGCGCTGCTTCTGGCCGGCCTTGCCAAGGGCACGAGCCGGCTGACGGGTGCCTTGAAGAGCGACGACACCCGCTACATGGCGGAAGCCTTGCGCGCGATGGGCGTCGAGGTCAGCGAGCCGAATGAAACGACCTTCGTCGTCACCAGCACGGGCAAGTTGCTCCCGCCGGCAGCTCCCTTGTTCCTCGGCAATGCCGGAACGGCGACACGCTTCCTGACGGCTGCTGCCGCGCTCGTCGATGGCACGGTCGTGGTCGATGGCGACCAGCACATGCGCAAGCGGCCGATCAAGCCCTTGGTCGAGGCACTCGGAACGCTCGGCGTCGAAGTCACCTCCGAAACCGGCTGCCCGCCGGTCACCGTCAAAGGCACCGGCGGCTTCCCGGCCGGTCGCGTCGTCATCGATGCCGGCCTGTCGAGCCAGTATGTCTCGGCCCTGCTGATGGCGGCCCCCGGCGCCAAGGGTCCTGTCAACATCGAGCTTGCCGGCGACGAGATCGGCGCGCGCGGTTACATCGACCTAACGGTTGCCGCCATGCGTGCCTTCGGCGCCGAAGTCGAGCAGCTGAGCCCCTCCGTCTGGCAGGTCGCGCCGACCGGCTACAAGGCAGCCGACTATGTCATCGAGCCGGATGCTTCGGCGGCGACCTATCTCTGGGCTGCGGAAGTCCTGACCGGCGGCGCCATCGATATCGGCGTTCCGGCGGACGCCTTCTCGCAGCCGGATGCCCGCGCCCATGCGGTGATCGCGAGCTTCCCGAACCTGCCCGCCGTTATCGACGGCTCGCAGATGCAGGACGCGATCCCGACGATCGCCGTACTTGCCGCCTTCAACAAGACGCCGGTGCGCTTCGTCGGTCTCGCCAACCTGCGCGTCAAGGAATGCGACCGCGTGCGCGCGCTGTCGCTCGGTCTGACAGCGATCCGGCCGGATCTGGCGCATGAGGAAGGCGACGACCTGATCGTCTCTTCCGATCCCACGCTTGCCGGCCAGACCTTGCCCGCCTCGATCGACACCTTCGCCGACCATCGCATCGCCATGAGCTTTGCGCTTGCCGGCCTGAAGATCCACGGGATCGCCATCGAAGATCCAGGCTGCGTTGCCAAAACCTACCCGGCCTATTGGGATGCGCTCGCCTCGCTCGGCGTCGAATTTACCGGCGACCGGCCTTGATACCGTGCGGGATGTGCGGCCGTGTCTGCGGTTTCCGCGCGCATCCCGTTCTCACCCATAAGAACCGATCTCGTGTCTTGAACCTCAACCGGAAGAAAGCTTGATCCGCATGGTCCGTTTCGCTGCCGCATTTGCCGTTCTGGTGTTTTTGCTGGCAACGGCAGGCGTCGGTCGGGCGGAGGAGGTCTTCTCCGCCTATCGCTCCGTCATCGATGTCGCCAAGGACGGCACGATGACGGTGACCGAGACGATCACGGCGACGGTCGAGGGCAACAAGATCCGCCGCGGTGTCTATCGCGACATGCCTTTGACCTTCACCGACGCGAATGGCAAGCGCAGCAAGGTCGATTTCAAGCTGCTCTCGGTCGAGCGTGACGGTGAGGAGGAGCCCTATCGCACCGAGACGATCAACGGCGGCATCCGCATCTACACCGGTTCGGCCGAGGTCTTTCTGGAGCGGGGCGAGCATACCTTCCAGTTCACCTACGAGACTGGCCGGCAGATTCGCTTCTTTGACGATCACGACGAACTCTACTGGAACGTCACCGGTACGGAGTGGGATTTCCCGATCGACGAGGCGAGTGCGACCGTGACGCTGCCGGACGGCGTCAGGGCCGAAGCGCTCGATTACTTCACTGGCGGCTATGGCGCGACCGGCAAAGATGCGCGTGCATCCAGGGACGGCAGCGAAATCTTCTTTGCCACCACCCGACGTCTCGACCCGCGCGAAGGGCTGACGATCGCCATCAAGATGCCGAAGGGCAGCATCGACAGGCCCACCTCCAGCCAGGAAAATGCCTGGTGGCTGCACGACCATCTGGCGCTCGTCATCGCCGGTGCCGGCCTTGCCGTCGTCCTGCTCTACTATAGCCAGGCCTGGCTCAGGGCCGGGCGTGACCCGGACCGCGGCGTCATGGTGCCGCGCTGGGATCCGCCGGAGGGCATCTCACCGGCGCTGGTCAATTACATCGACAACAGGGGCTTTTCCGGCGAGGGCTGGACCGCGTTGTCGGCGGCAGCACTCAATCTCGCGGTCAAGGGCCACGTGGTTCTCGAAGACCTGAAGAACGCCATCGTCATTGCCGCCACCGGCAAGAAACCCGACGAAAAGCTGCCGACCGGCGAGGCGGCCGTGATGAAGGCGGTCAATGCCGCTGGCGGCAAGCTCACCATCGACCGCGCCCATGGCACACGGGTGCAGGCGACCGGCGCCGATTTCCGCAACGCCATGGAGCGCGAGCATCGCGGCAAGTACTACCACGCCAACAGCGGTTACATCGTCGCCGGTGTCATCCTTTCGGTGTTGGCGGTTGCGGCCGTGTTCCTGTTCGGGGATCTCAGCGAGGACAGCCTGCCGCTGGTGATCGTTCCTGTTTTCATCGCCTTCTTCGTCTCGATCCTCGCAGTCTCCTTCGGCAAGTCGCTTCGCCGCGAAAGGAGCCTGATGAGCCGGATCATGTCGATCGTCGTGGTCGCCTTCATCGGCTTCGTCGCCTTCACCATCTTCTCGACCATCCTTGCGGCCGCCTTCTATTCGGCAGCCGAAACCGACGAACTGCCGCTGCTCTTCGTGATCGGCGCGATCGTGCTCGTCAACGTGCTGTTCTTCTTCCTGATGGGTGCGCCGACGCCGCTCGGAACGCGGATGATGGATGGCATCGACGGGCTCAGGCAATACATGACGCTCGCCGAGAAAGACCGGATGAACATGCAAGGCGCGCCCGAAATGTCGCCCCGGCATTTCGAGACGCTGCTCCCTTACGCCGTGGCGCTTGGCGTCGAGAAGCCCTGGACCGAGACCTTCGATCGTTGGCTGCTTGCCGCGGCGGCTGGGGCGGCTGCGGCCGCTGCCTATCAGCCGGGCTGGTATCACGGTGACGGCTTCGGCTCGAGCACCTTCGGCGATCGCATCGGCGGTTTTGCCGGATCCATGGCCGACACGATGACGTCGTCGCTGCCGCCCCCACCCAAATCGTCATCGTCGGGCTTTTCTTCCGGCGGCGGCTTCTCCGGCGGCGGCGGTGGTGGCGGTGGTGGCGGCGGCTGGTAAATCCGCCTCGCACTTGCCCTTGGAAAACCAAATTCATCGCGGCGCTTGGTGACAATCTTGCCAGAGATTGCTAAGTCCGCCGCAACCGTCAGGAACAGAAAAAGTCACTCCCATGCCCGATCTTCTTATCGAACTCCGCTCCGAGGAAATTCCTGCCCGCCTGCAGCGCAAGGCGGCCGGCGACCTCAAGAAGCTGCTGACCGATGCCCTGGTCGAAGCGGGCCTGACCTATGAGGGGGCGCGCGAGTACTGGACACCGCGCCGGCTGACGCTTGACATCCGCGGCCTCAACGCCCGCTCCGCCGATGTTCGCGAAGAGCGCAAGGGTCCGCGCACCGACGCCAACGAGAAGGCGATCGAAGGCTTCCTGCGCGGCGCCGGCCTTTCCTCGATCAGCGAGGCGCACGTCCATAGCGACCCGAAGAAGGGCGACTTCTACGTCGCCCATATCGTCAAGCCGGGCCGTCCCGCCGAAGAGATCATCGCCGAGGCGATGCCGGATATCATCCGCAATTTCCCCTGGCCGAAGCCGATGCGTTCCGGCGTGGCATCGGCCAGGCCCGGCGCGCTGCGCTGGGTCCGCCCGCTGCAGTCGATCGTCTGCACCTTCGGGTCGGAAACCGAGGAAACCCATGTGATCCCGTTTGAAGTCGATGGCATCGTCGCCTCGAACGTCACCTATGGTCACCGCTTCCATGCACCGGGAGCGATCACGGTTCGCCGCTTTGCCGACTATGCCGAGAAGCTGGAAAAGGCGAAGGTCGTTCTCGATGGCGAGCGCCGCAAGGAAATGATCCTGGCCGACGCCCGCAATGTCGCCTTCGCCAACGGCCTTGAGCTCGTCGAAGACGAAGGCCTGCTCGAAGAAGTCTCCGGCCTCGTCGAGTGGCCGCAGGTGCTGATGGGCAGCTTCGAGGAAGCCTATCTCGAAATCCCCTCGGAAATCATCCGACTGACGATCAAGACCAACCAGAAGTGCTTCGTCACCCGCGCGCCGGGCGCCGACACGCTCTCCAACAAGTTCATCCTGGTCTCGAACATCGAGGCGAAGGACGGCGGCAAGGAGATCGTGCATGGCAACGGCAAGGTCGTGCGCGCCCGTCTTTCGGACGCAGCGCATTTCTGGCACCGCGACCAGGGCAACTTGCCGGATCTCGAAACGCTGGAAGCATCCGCCAAGAAGTTCAATCTGGACATCGGCAAGCCGCTCGATCAGCGCATGGCCAAGCTCGATGCGCTGAACGTGACCTTCCATGCCAAGCTCGGCACCCAGGGCGAACGCGTCGCCCGTATCCGCGCGCTTGCTGGTGAACTTGCCAAGGTCACCGGCGCCGACGCCAAGCTCGTCGACCGCGCCGTCGTGCTGGCCAAAGCCGATCTGCGCACTGAAGCCGTCGGCGAATTCCCTGAGCTTCAGGGCATCATGGGGCACAAGTACGCCCTGCTTCAGGGCGAGAACGGATCTGTCGCCACGGCGATCGAGGACCACTGGAAGCCGAATGGTCCCTCTGACCGTGCGCCGACCGATCCGGTGGCAGTGACCGTTGCGCTTGCCGACAAGCTCGACACGCTCGTCGGCTTCTGGGCGATCGACGAAAAGCCGACCGGCTCGAAGGATCCCTTTGCGCTGCGCCGCGCCGCACTCGGCGTGATCCGTCTGATCCTGGAAGGCAAGGCGCGCCTGGCGCTGTTGCCTGCATTCGAAACGGCACTCGTCGCCCTGCGCGCGCAGAAGCCGGCGCTTGCGGACGACATTTCGGCCGATCTGCTCTCCTTCTTCCATGATCGCCTCAAGGTCTATCTGCGCGACCTCGGCGCCCGTCATGACCTGATCGACGCCGTGCTGACGCCGGAAGCCGACGACCTGCTGATGATCGCCCGCCGCGTGGAAGCGCTGACCGCCTTCATCACCGACGAGGAAGGCCGCAACCTCTTGGCCGGCACCAAGCGCGCCACCCAGATCCTCGCAGCCGAAGAGAAGAAGGGCACCGCCGTCGCCGACGCCGTCGATGCCGGCCTCTTCCGTCTCGACGCCGAGAAGGCGCTGCACCAGGCTGTCGAAATTGCTTCGGCTGAAGCACGCGATGCGATCGCCAAGGAAGACTTCCGTTCGGCCATGGAAGCGCTGGCCAAGCTGCGCGAACCGGTCGACCAGTTCTTCAACGACGTACTCGTCAATGACGATGATGCGGCAATCCGTGCGAACCGTCTGGCGCTGCTCGGCCTGATCCGCTCGGCCACCGGCACGGTCGCGGACTTCTCGAAGATCGTCGGCTAGGGCCGCGTCGCCGCCGGGAGACCGGCGGCATCACACCCGCGCACAAACGTTCAAGCGGCTCGCTGCCCGGCGACCTATATGCTGTCTCCATTACGCAAGATGGAGACAGCCGATGAATGTCGCGACGAAGACCTACAAGCCGATCAATTTCGCTGAGAAGCTCTCGCTCTTCAGCGATCAGTGGCAGCCGCGCGTCCTTGCCGAACTCAACGACTACCAGTTCAAGATCGTGCGCATCGAGGGCGACTTCATCTGGCACGATCACAAGGATACCGACGAGGCCTTCATCGTCATCGAGGGCACGCTGCGGATCGATTTTCGCGACGGGTCCGTGACGCTCGGTCCCGGCGAAATGTACGTCGTGCCGAAGGGCGTCGAACACAAGCCCTATGCGGAGCACGAGGTGAAGATGCTCTTGATCGAGCCGCGCGGCACGCTCAACACCGGGCATGAGGGTGGCGAACGCACCGCGCAAAACGACCGCTGGATCTGATCCCTTGTCCGGGCACTGCGATCGCGCTTGCTGACCGGCAGGGCGCCGGAGTAGAGAAAGGCATGCCCGCAAAAATTCTCGTCAGCGCCTGCCTCATGGGCCATGCCGTCCGCTACGACGGCCAGTCGAAGCCGCTCCTGCACCCGGCGATAGACCGCTGGCGCGCGGAAGGCCGTCTCGTGACCATCTGTCCGGAAATGTCGGCCGGCATGCCGGTGCCGCGTCCGCCGGCCGAGATCGCCGCCGGCGCTATCGGCAAGGACGTGCTCGCCGGCAAGGCGAGGGTGGTGGAGGTCGACGGCGGCGACGTTACCGAAGGGTTCATACAGGCTGCCGAAAACGCTCTTTCGGTTGCCAGGCAAGCCGACTGTCGCTTCGCGCTCCTGATCGATGGCAGCCCGTCCTGCGGGTCGGGTTTCGTCTATGACGGGAGCTTTTCCGGCGCGCGCCATCCGGGTGAGGGCGTAACGGCCGCCTTGCTCCTCGCCAACGGCGTCGAAGTCTATTCTGACAGACAGATCGAGGTGCTGGTCGCGCGGATCGAAGAATTGGAAGGCTCGCAATAAAAAGATTGCGCCCCCGCTTCTCTCAGGGGCGCAATCTCTCGCTCTTACAGCGATACGCCCGTCAGCCTTTAAATGCAGGGGACGGCTGAGCGGGGCAGGGAACTTTCCCGATAGGCGATCAGTCTAGCCGAAGTTCGAGGGTGGACGGATCAAAATCCTGTGAGCTCTCGTCGGCCACGGGCACAGCCACCATGGACGCGCCGATCGGGGTTACCGCGGCGGTCTTTGCGGTCTGATCGATGGAAAGAAACTCCGGCCTGGAAGCCTGCGGGTTCTGGTCGTTCGCGATGTTCGAGACGGTCACCGTTGCAGCGTCGTCGGTTTCGGCCGCGGCCGTCTTGATCATCTCGTGCGACGGCTTGCTGACGAACACCACCGGCGATCCGCCGAGCCAGGCCTCCGTGCGCACCATCTTCATCTCGCCGTTGATTTTCTTGAGCTCGATCGTCTCGTCGCCCGCCGCGATCGTCGGGACGACGTAGGTGACCTTTTTCCGCGACTGCAACGGCGGGCAATCGGCGCAGGAAACCGTGGAGACGCTGGCATTGTCGGTCGTGCCGGAGGCGATCGCTTCGATCGACGACGCCGCGGCGTTGCCAGCAGCAAGCCCAAGGACGGTAGTGATCAGCAACAGGCGCATCGTTTTTCTCCCGGATCGTTATCGGCGAGAATATGCGCGCTCCCTTACTTTCCCGTCAGGAGAATTGGTAAAAATAGAATGATCCGCGAATTGACCGGTTTCCGGTCAAGCCTTCTCGCGCGCGACCGCGCGCCAGCCGATATCGTGCCGGTAGAAGCCGTTGTCCCAGGAAACGGCCGACAGTGCCGCATAGGCCCTGTCCTTGGCCGTGCCGGCACTTGCCCCTGTCGCCGTAATGTTGAGCACACGGCCACCGGTTGCGACCAGGTCTCCATCCTTCATCGCTGTGCCGGCGTGGAACACCTTGGTGGTGTCGGATGCTGCGGGGAGGGCGTCAATCGGCGTGTTCTTCGCGTAGCTGCCCGGATAGCCCTTGGAGGCCATCACGACGGTCAGCGCCGTCTCGTCGCGCCATTCCACAGTCATGCCGGCGAGCGTGCCGGTCGCCGCGGCATAGAGAAGCGGCAGAAGATCGCTCTTCATGCGCATCATCAGCACCTGGCATTCCGGGTCGCCGAAGCGGACGTTGTATTCGATGAGTTCCGGTCCTTTGGCGGTGATCATCAGCCCGGCAAAGAACACGCCGGAGAAGGGATGGCCGCTTTCCGCCATGCCGCGCATCGTCGGCTCGATGATTTCCTTCATCGTGCGCTCGATCATCTCTGACGTCATGACCGGGGCCGGCGAGTAGGCGCCCATGCCGCCGGTGTTCGGTCCGGTATCGCCGTCGCCGACGCGCTTGTGGTCCTGGGCCGACGCGAGCGCCAGCGCCGTCTTGCCGTCTGAGAGGCAGAAGAAGCTTGCCTCTTCGCCGTCGAGGTAGGCTTCTACGACCACTTCGGCGCCGGCGGCGCCAAAGGCGCCGGCGAAACAGTCGTCGACGGCGGCGAGCGCCTCGTCGAGCGTCATGGCGACGGTGACACCCTTGCCGGCGGCGAGACCATCGGCCTTGATGACGATCGGTGCGCCCTGTTCACGCACATAGATCTTGGCGCTCTCCGCATCGGTGAAGCGGCCATAGGCGCCGGTCGGAATATCGTAGCGGGCGCAGAGATCCTTGGTGAAGCCCTTGGAGCCTTCAAGCTGGGCGGCCGCGGCAGAGGGGCCAAAGACGGCGATGCCGGCTGCGCGCAGCACGTCGGCGATGCCGGCGACCAGTGGACCCTCAGGTCCGACCACGACGAAATCGATCGCTTCCTTGCGGCAGAAGTCGGCGACCGCTGCATGGTCGTCCGTGTCGAGGGCGATGATTTCCGCTTCTTCGGCGATGCCGGGATTGCCCGGTGCGGCATAAAGCTTCGTCAGTTTCGGCGACTGCGCGATCTTCCATGCAAGGGCGTGTTCGCGCCCACCCGATCCGATCAGAAGAACCTTCATTGCAGCCCCCGATATCCCGAAAAATGTTGCGCTGCGGTTAGGACGGCAGGGCGGCAAGGTCAAGGGAAAACGGGAGTTCGGGTGGCGATTCTCGCAATCGCCACATCTCAGGCGATGGCCTGGCGGCTCTGTTGCTCGTCCAGCGCTTCGTCGTGCGCATAACGCGCGGTGCGTGTCAGCGCCCAGATCGCCAGATCCTCGATCGGCAGCGGCTTGCTGATGAGGTAGCCCTGGAACAGGTCGCAGCCGGCAGCCGTCAGCATGGAGAGTTTCTCCGGCGTGTCGATGCCTTCTCCGACGACCGCGACGTCCTTGGCGTGGCAGAGCGCGATCAACGCCTTCAATACCGGCAGGGAATGCGACGCGGTGAGGTTCGACACCAGCGCCCGGTCGAGCTTGATGGTATCGGCCGTGTATTCGATGATCTGCTGCACGGACGTGTAGCCGGCGCCGAAATCGTCGATCGAAAGCCGGAAGCCGTTCTGGCGGAGCGCATCGATGTTGCGGCGAAGCTGGTCGCTGAACTTGACGGCGAAGGTTTCGGTAAGCTCGATCTCGATCGAGCGTGCCTCCAGCCCATGCCGTTCCAGGCAGTCGGCGAAGTGGTCGGCGATCGCCTTGGAATGTAGTTCGGCCGAGGAAATGTTGATGGCGAGCACTGTTTCGGGGCCGAACAGGGCCTTCAACTGGCCGCAGTCGGACATCGCCTTGTTGATCACCCACCAGTCGATCTTGGTGAAGAGCCCCGAGCTTTCGGCGATCGGCACGAATTCATCCGGCGTGACGTTGCCGAGCACCGGCGAGTACCAGCGCAGCAGCGCCTCGCAGCCGGTGACCCGGCCCTCGGTATCGACCATTGGCATGTAGACGAGGTGGAACTGTTCGTCCGGATCGAGCGAGCGCAGCTCGTCCTGGATCTGGCGTAGCCGCGTGCGCTTGTCGTGAAGCGCGCGCGAGTAGCGGGCGGAGCGGTTCTTGCCGCTGGTCTTGGCCTGATACATTGCCGCATCGGCATTCGCGATCAGTTCGGTGAGGTTGGTGGCGTCATCCGGGCAGATCGCAGCGCCGATGCTTGCGGTCACCGGATAACGCTTGTCGGAGACTTCGAAGCCGTCCTCGAACAGCGAGAGGATGGCGCCCGAGATTTCCCGGACCGTTCCGTCGCCCGGGCGCGAGCGCACCAGCACGGCGAATTCGTCGCCCGAAAGGCGGGCGAGGATCGCCGGCTTCTGGCCGCGGCGCTCGGTGATCACGTCGACCCGCTCGGCGATGCGGGCCGCCAAGGTTTTCAGGAGTTCGTCGCCGATCTCGTGACCATGCTTGTCGTTGACGAACTTGAAGTTGTCGATGTCGATGAACAGCAGGCTGCACTTCTCGCCGGCCGCGATCGCCTCGCGAACGACGCCGGCAGCGAGTGCGTTGAAGTGGCCGCGGTTGCTGATCCCGGTCAGCGTATCGGTCCAGGAACTGCGCTGCACGAGCTTCAGCGATTGCACCGACTGGCGGTGCAGTTCGCGGATGTTTTCCGTGAGGCGGCCGATCTCGCCCTTTTCTTCCATATCGCGGATTTCGTCGCGCGCACCCACCATCACGGCCATCACATTGGCGTCGAGAGTGGCGATCGGATCGGTGATGAAGCGGCGGATCAACATGATGATCAACCAGATCGAGAACAGGCTCATGGCGACGGCGCCGAGCGCCAGCAGGATTTTCTGCCGCGCCATCAGCGCGTCGAAATGCTCGCTCGAAACGGTGAGCGTCGCATAGAGCGAAGGTCCGAGATGCACGCTTGCCGAAAGGTCGTCGGTGATGGCCTGCGGCCAGGGCTGCAGAACGATGTCGGATCCGTATTCCTTCTTCAGCGCCTGCTGCATGTCGAGGAAGCGGTCGGGCTGGATCGCGACCTGGACGAGCAGGGCGTTCGATTTCTTGCTCGGCAACGGCCGGGTAAAGGCAATGGGGTCGAGGAAGAAGGAATAGACGATGCGCGGTCTCTGGCCCGCTTCGTAGAGATAGGTCCAGTCAGCGAGCTTGTCTTCGCGGATCAGCCGGCGGGCAAGGTTGAGCTGCGCCTCGTCGATTTCGGCGAACGGATCCCAGCTGTTTTCAAAATAGTATTCGGACTTGAGTTCCGAGCTCAGAAGCGCGAGCGAAACATAGCCCGTCGGATCGTCGAGCAGCGATTTGACGCTCTCCTGCAGCCGGACGCCGAGCGCATTGGCCCGGTAGCTCGCATCGGTTTCGGAAACGTACTGGCGCAGCGAATTGCCGTTCAGCAGCGCATTGAGAAAGCCCTTGCTGCGGCCGATCTCGTTCTGGAAGACGGCGGCCGCATGTTCAAGGCGCTGCGACAGCTTGGCATGCTCGAGCGCGCGGATGGAGCGGCTCTGCGTGACGTGGACCGAGACCGCCGCCAGCAGATAGCCGGCAAGCACCACGGGAAAGATCAGGATGAGCGCGCGTTTGCCGAGGTTCACTGGAAATTCGCCAATGTGCTGATGATGCGCCGGCGCAGTTGCACCGACTCTGTGGACAGTTCCTGTTGATACTGGCTCTTGGCCAGAATGTCGGGCGAGGGGTAGATCGCCGGGTCGGAGCGGACCTCTTCCGGCAGAAGTGCGTGGGCCGCCCGGCTTGCCGTCGGCATGTTGAGCGCCAGCGCGTTGGCGGCGGCACTTCCCGGCGAACCGAGATAGTCGAGCAGCGCCAGCGCCCGATCCTTGTTTTGCGAATTGGCAACGACGGACATGCAGTCGAGCCAGGAGAGTGTGCCTTCCTTCGGAACCGCATAACGCCACACGCCAGGGGTGCCGGCCTTGGCGTTCAGCACGTGCTGGTCGCCGCTGTAGCCGAGCGCCATGTAGATGTCCTTGCTGACTGCAGGGTTCTGGATCGCGCTGATGATGTATTCGTAGGTGAGCACCGAAGGGGCCTGTTCCTTCATCAGCGTAAAGGCGGCCTTCAGCGTGCTGCTGTCGTTGGTATTGATCGATTGGCCGAGCAGCATCAACGGGGCGACGAAGGCCTCGTTGTGGTCGTCGTACATGGCCACATGCTTGGCAAGCGCAGCGGCAGGGCGCATCAGATCCTGCCAGGAGGTCGGCGCTTCGGCCAAGACGTCGGAACGGTAGAGAATGCCCATCGTGCCCCAGAGATAGGGCAGGCCCCGGCCGGAGCAGCGCTTGCGCCAGCTCTCGTCATAGTCCCTGAGCGAGGCGACGTTGGTCTCGTCGATTTTTTCGAGAACGCCCTTGCGACCGAAGAGAGCGGCGCTGTTTTCGCCGGTTACCACCAGATCGACGCGGCTGTTCGGATCGGCCAGCACCTCGTCGCGGGTATCGCCGCTGTCGTAATAGACCTGGTGCACTGACACGCCTGTAATCGACGACCAGCGGTCGAGGATCTTCTGGTCGATATAGGATTCCCAGATGAGCAGGTTCAGGGTCTCGGCCGGTGCCGCCGTTGCAAAGAGCAACGTCGCCAGTAAGGCCGGAATCGCCGTTCGCCCCTGCATTGTGTACCCCTGCCCAAGCCCGTCAGACGACCGTAGCGCGCAAAAATTGATGAATGATTACGTAGGGCTGCGACGAGTGGCCGGGGTGCCGCGTGCCGTTGGCCGCGCAGACGAAAACCGGGCGCCGCATGGCGGCGCCCGGTCCGATTTTCTGTTTTTTCTGCCGGGGCGGCTATCGCGTCGGGATCTTCGGCAGGAGGATCGTCAGGATGCCGAGCAGCGGCAGATAGGAGCAGATCGTGTAGACGAACTCGATGCCCTGCCGGTCGGCGAAGATGCCGAGTACGGCAGCGCCCATACCGCCGAAACCGAAGGCGAACCCGAAGAACACGCCGGCAATCAGTCCGACGCGACCGGGGACCAGCTCCTGGGCGAAGACGACGATCGCCGAGAAGGCCGAGGAGAAGATCAGGCCGATGATGACGGAGAGCACGCCGGTCCAGAAGAGGTTCGCATAGGGCAGCATCAGCGCGAAGGGGATGACGCCGAGGATCGAGAACCAGATGACGAAGCGGGCGCCGTAGCGGTCGCCGATCGGGCCGCCGAGGAAGGTCCCGGCTGCGGCAGCGCCCAGGAACAGGAACAGCATCAACTGCGCCTGCTGTACGTCGATACCGAATTTCTCGATGACGAAGAAGGTGAAGTAGCTGGAGATGCTCGCCATGTAGACGTTCTTGGTGGCCGTCAAAAGCACGAGCACGGCAACAGCCCACATCACCCGGCCCTTCGGCAGAGGCAGTGCCCGGCTCGGCGCAGCGCGGCTCATGGTCGTGCGGCGATGGCGGACATACCAGGTGCTGACCCAGGAGAGCACGAAGAAGCCGATGATCGCGACGATCGAGAACCAGCTGAGGCTGCCCTGGCCGAAGGGGATGACGATGAAGGCGGCGAGCAGCGGACCCATGGCGCTGCCGGCATTGCCGCCCACCTGGAACAGCGACTGCGCCAGGCCATGGCGGCCGCCGGAGGCGAGGCGCGCGATGCGGGAGGACTCCGGATGGAAGATCGCCGAGCCGACGCCGATCAGGCTGGCAGCAACCAGAAGGACCCAGAAATCATGCGCATTTGCGAGCAGGATCAGGCCGCTGCAGGTCGACAGCATGGCAAGCGGCAGGGAATAGGGCAGGGCCCAGCGGTCGGTGATGATGCCGACGGCCGGCTGCAGCATCGATGCCGTCAGCTGGAAGGTAAAGGTCAGGAGGCCGATCTGCACGAAGTCGAGCGAGTAGTTCGCCTTCAGCAGCGGATAGAGTGCCGTCAGCAGCGACTGCATGATGTCGTTCAGCATATGGCAGAAGCTGACTGCCAGGATGACGGAGAAAGCCGTCTTCTCCGGGGAGATCCCGGAAGTTGAAGTCACGGTAGACATGGGTGATTCCTTGCCGTCTCGAAGGTTGTGTGCGGCGTGGCCTATCTCTACTGAGGTTGCGGTTGGCCTGCTTTTGTGATCTGGTCGATTTCTTTCGTGAGTGGGCCAAATGCCGATCCGCCGATATCCGCTGCCGCAGCTTCCCGATGACGATCACTTCCGGAACCTCGACTGGGTCGAGACGGGAAACGCCCCGGTGCTCGCGCTCGGACGGGATTACAATGCCGGCCTCCTCGTGCCTTTTCACAAACACACCCGGACCCAGCTGTGGTGGGCGCGCGGCGGCGTCGTGCTGATGCGCACCGAGCGCGGGCGGTGGATGGTGCCGCCCGGCCACGCTTTGTTGATCCCGGCGGGCGTGGAGCATTCGGCCGAGATGATCAGCGACGTGCGCATGCACTCGATCTATTTCGCGCCGGACCTTTTGCGCGCAGAGCGGCCGATGGTCATGGAAATCAACCCGCTGGCCGGCAGCCTCGTCGATGCGCTCGTCAGCGTAGAGAACGAGGCGATGTCGGAGCGGCGCGAGCAACTGGTGACTGATCTGCTTTTGGAGGAAATCGGCCGGCTGCAGGAGCGCCCACTCGGCCTGCCGTTCCCGCGCGACGAAAAGCTTGCGGCGCTCTGCCGGCAATTCCTGCAGGCGCCGTCGGCGGCCGCAAGCATCGACCAGTGGGCCGACAGGCTGGGTCTCAGCCGCCGCTCGTTCACGCGGCTGTTTCGCAAGGAGACGGGCGTCAGCTTCGTCACCTGGCGCCAGCAGGCCTGCATCTTCGCCTCGCTGCCGCTTCTGGCCGACGGCGAGCCGATCATCAATGTGGCACTCGATGCCGGTTATGAGAACGTCGCGGCCTTTACGACGATGTTCCGCCGCATGCTCGGCAGCCCGCCGAGCGCCTATCTGAAGACCTATCTCGGCCAGTGACCGCGGGCAGCTACGGCGCTCATGGGAAACGAAAGCTGAATTGACCTGGTTAACGGAATCGTAGGAACAAGGGCCAATAACTCGCCCTGTGCCGTTCCTGCCCATTCCCTCCTTCGGCCCGACGGCACGGCCAATTTCGCCCCGGCGAATGTATCTTCCGGAGTTGTTTCTTGCGTATCCGTTCTCTTGTTTTCCTTTCTGGAACCCTTTTGCTGTCGGCCAATGCCGCCTCCGCCGGTGACGGCCAACATTTCTGGTCCGGTGACTGGTACCTGAAGGTCGGCGCCACCGGCTTTTACGGCCCGAAATATGAAGGCGCTTCCAAGCGCATGTTCCAGGCGGCCCCGCTGATCTCGCTCGGCAAGGCCGGCAGCACGGTCCGCTTCTCCTCGCGCAACGACAACATGTCCTATGCGCTGGTCGACCAGGGCAGCTTCCGCGCCGGTCTCGTCGGAAAGCTGATTTTCGAACGCGATGCCGGCACGTCCAGCGACCTCAAGGGACTTGATCCGGTCAAGTTCGGCGGTGAAGCCGGCGGCTTTGCCGAGGTCTACCCGACCGACTGGCTGCGTGTGCGCGCCGAAGTCCGCCAGGGTATCCGCAGTCACCACGGCGTCGTTGCCGATGTCGCGGCGGACGCCTTTGCCGATGTCAGCAGCAATGTCCGCATTTCCGGCGGCCCGCGCCTGTCGGCAGCCAGCAGCGGCTACTACACGGCCTATTACGGCGTGAACGATCGCGAGGCGACGGCCTCCGGTCTCAGCAACTATACCCCGCATGGCGGCGTCGGCTCGGCCGGTATCGGTGCTGCGATCACTTGGCAGGCAACCGAAAAGCTCGAGACGAGCGCCTATGCCGAATACAAGCGCCTGCTTGGCCCGGCGGCTGATTCCAGCCTCGTTCGCGAACGCGGCAGCCGCAACCAGGTTCTCGTCGGTCTGTCGGCAACCTACCGCTTCGACTTCACGCTCCCCTGATCAGGCGTTTTCCTCCCGTGGTCGGCGGCGATCTCGCCGCTTGACCGGCCGGGCCTGCGGCGTCAAACAGGGATATGAACACAATCTCTGCCGATTCCGGCCGCGTTCAGGACGCGCCGTCCAACAACTGGGTCTATCGAGTGCTGCCGCGTGCGCTCTGGCCCTATGCGCAGCTTGCCCGCTGGGACCGTCCGATCGGCTGGCAATTGCTGCTGCTGCCTTGCCTCTGGTCCGTGGCCCTGGCGTCGGGTGTGTCGGCGAGTGCCGGTCAATTCTCCTTCGGCCGCTTCCTGTTTCATTGCTTCCTGTTCACTGTCGGCGCCATCGCCATGCGTGGTGCTGGCTGCACCTACAACGACATCGTCGATCACGACATCGACATGGAAGTTGCCCGTACCCGCTCGCGGCCGCTGCCGTCGGGGCGTGTCTCGCGCCTTCAGGCCAAGGTGTTCATGGTGCTGCAGGCACTTGTCGGCCTTGTCGTGCTGCTGCAGTTCAACACCTTCTCGATCGTGCTCGGCATCCTGTCGCTGGCGATCGTCGCGATCTATCCCTTCGCCAAGCGGTTTACCGACTGGCCGCAGTTCTTTCTGGGATTGGCGTTTTCCTGGGGCGCGCTGATGGGCTGGGCGACCGAATTCGGCACGTTGTCGGTTGCCGCCGTTCTGCTTTACGGCGCTGCCATCGCCTGGACGATCGGTTACGACACGATCTACGCTTACCAGGACAAGGAGGACGATGAACTGATCGGCGTGCGCTCGACGGCGCGGCGTTTCGGTGAAAACCCGCGCCCCTGGCTGATCGGCCTTTATGGCATCGCGACGCTGCTCGTCCTTCTGTCGTTCGTTGCAGCCGGCGCCGGTGCCGTCGCCTATGTCGGCCTCCTGATCGCAGCAGCGATGCTGACCTATCAGATCCTCGTCCTGAACATCCATGATCCTGCACAGTGCCTGGCGCTGTTCAAGTTCAACAGCATCGTCGGTCTGATCATCTTCGCCGGGCTGGTGCTGGCGCTTCTCCTGCGCCTGATATGAAAAATCCTCCGTTGCGGCGGAGGATCGTCTTCATTGCCCCATGGTCGGCCTGCCTGTTGCGGGCCGCAAAAATCTCAGGCCCAGCTGATGTCGCGGGCGGCCTTGCGCTTCCTCGCCTCGTGACGCGCACGGAAGCTGGACAGGACGGCGGCAACGACTGAGGCGATGTGCTTGCGCATCGGGTTTCTCCTTCTTTCGTGGTCTTGGCTATGCAGCCCATATGGCACGAAGAAGGCGACGCAACTGTTTCCGGGGGAACATTCGGTAAATCGTCGGGGGAGGCGGCGACGACCCCAGTGCATGCGTGCACGAAGAAAATGTCCCGACAGATCTGACCTCGCCAAACGCGACAGCCGGCCGCAGGGAACGGCCGGCTGTCGCGCTGGAGGTAGGCTCTTCAATCAGCTGCGGGCGATGATCTCGCGCCCATCGATCTTCATGTGTACGCCAAGCGTGCCGGTGGAGCGGCGCACGAGGAAGCGCGGGCGGCGCTCTGCGAAGAAGGAGTGGCGGCGGCGCGGCTTGACGGGCGCGGTGCGCACGTCGCCAAGGTGCTCTTCGAGCGGCCTTGCCACGCCATCCGCTTCGACCATGAGCATCGGAATGCGATAAGCTTCTGCCCAGGCGCGCCAGTCGGCTGCGATGTCGGACAGGTCGTGTGCGACGAGCAGCGGGACACAGAGGTCCGGGTCGTCGTGATGAAGTTCCAGCGTCACTGTAACGTCTCCGTCGCCGTGATCGATCGCGCGAGCCGCGACCCCCTTGAATGCGCGCGCCGGCAGTGCGATCGAAAGCGGCAGGCCGCTCGATGGTAGCACCTTGCGCAGAACTGCGCCACGCTCGTCCAGGCTGATCGTGACATTACCGGTGTGACCGCGCAAGGCGTAGCTCGCCTGCTGTGGAAAGCGCTGCGGATCAAGACGGAGCGTGTTTTCGACCCATGCGGGTTGAGAGAGTGTGTTGCGCATTTCAATCGCCCTTGTTTTTCCTTGAGAGCCGGTTTCCGGTCTTCTCGTCGGGACTTTTCGTCCTCTATGAGCGGGAGAATAGGCGGCGCCCTTTCCGAACGACTTAAAATTCGCGGTTAAGAAAACTTTGCGTTTCTCGATGGTTAGCAAAAGCCGACCGGTCAGGGTTTCCGTTTCGTCAACAGCGCGGCCGCATTCGTTCCGATCAGGCGCACCTTTGCCGTCGTTCGAACTGCCGGGAAAAGCCACACGCAAGCCAGTCCTGCAATCATGACGCGTCAGAATTCTGTTTCGGGGCTCGGGTCCAGCCTGTCCCCATGGGTAACCGACAAGGCGCCAGGGCATGGTATCGACCTATCTCGACTACAGTCGCATCACGCGGGACATGAGGAGCAGCCTCAACCGCATTGCCCAGCAGCCGCAGATCGCGCGCGAAGCGGAGTATTATAAAGAGAACATCGGCAGCGTGAAAACTGTCGAGGAGTTTCTGAACGACTATCGACTCTACTCATACGCGATGAAAGCGCATGGCCTGGAGGACATGACCTATGCCAAGGCCTTCATGCGCAAGGTGCTGGAAAGCGATCTTTCGGACGAAAGCAGCTTTGCCAACCGTCTCACCGATGAACGCTACCGCAACTTCGCGCAGGCCTTCAGCTTCAGCTCGTCGAAGCCGGTGGCTCAAACCAACGCACAGCAGGATGCGCTGATCGGTCTCTACAACGAGCGGATCGCCAGCCTCGACACGGCCATGCGCGGAGAGATGGCCTATTTTGGCGCGGCCATGGATCTCGTCACCGATGTCGACAAGTTCCTCGGCAACGAACGACTGCGTTCGTTTGCCTTCACCGTCTTCGATATTGACCCGAAGACGTTCAACTACACCGAGGTCCGCGACGCGCTGACCAGCGACCCTGCCGCTCTGACCGCAAGCCGCACGGCCGCTGTGACGAGGCGGGAAGAAGCGCTCAAGCTGCAGACTGACCTTCAGACGCGGCTCAAGTCCCTCGGGGAGATTAACAGGCTGACGTCCGAACTGGCGGAGGCGCCCGCTGCCGACAAGCCGGCGATTCAGGCCAAGATCGACGAGCACAACGCGATCGTCGCCGATCTCGATGCCAAGCTTCCGCCACGCGACCAGGCGCCCGCGCTGCTCGCATCGCTCGGCGAGGAATTGAACACGCTGAACGGGCGCATCCGCAATCTCGAAACCTACATCAAGTTGGCGGAAACCTTTAACTTCAACGCTGATGGCAGCGTGCCGGCCGGCGAAAAGGCGATAAGCGACGCAAAGAAGACGGAACTCAACAACATCTACGTGTTCAAGAAACCGGGCGAAACGCCGCTCGGCGGCGCGCGCCTGACCGGCGCCGGGGCACTGCTCAACAAGGAATATTACGAAGGCAAGATCGCCGGCGTCACCAGCATCTCCGAGCTGACCAGCGACAGCCGGCTGTTCAACTACCTCGTCACGGCCTTCGGCCTCAAAGCGTCGACGACCGTGCCGTCGACGATCGAAAACATCCTCACCAGCGACATCAACGACCCGAACAGCTACGTCAACACGCAGGGCGGCGAGTACAATGCCGCCTTTAAGGAAATGCACAAAGCCTTCAACTTCCGGCCCGACGGCACGCTGCAGCCCGGCAAGACGGCGCAGGACGCCGATCAGTTGAAGAAGACGTCCGACGGCTACATGGTCCGCTACAATGACAAGGGCGATGCCGAAGACGAAGCCTTGGTCAAGCGCTTCAAGCTGCTGGTCAATTCGATGGAGTCGGTCGACAAGCTGCTGGCCGACAATGGCGTACTGAAGTTCACGCTCAGCGCCTTCGGTCTCGAAGACGAGGGCCTGAGCAAGCGTGATCTGAAGCGCATTCTGACGAGCGATCTCAACGATCCCAGAAGCTACGTCAACACGCTGCGCGACGAACGCTACGTCAAGCTCGTGAAAGCGTTCAACTTCAATCCGGACGGGACTCTCGGCGCACCAAAACTCGCCCAGAGCGACGGCGACATCATGAATACGGCGCGGGCCTATATCGTCGCCAAGTCCCGCTTCGGCACGGACGACGAGAAGAAGATCGCGAAGGAAAAGGCCCAGGAAGAAGCCAAATATTACACCTCCGAGATCGCGAAGATCGAAACGCTGGATGCCTTCCTCAAGAACCGCCGTCTGGTCGACATGGTTCTCGTCGGCGCAGGTATCGATCCGGAGACGGTCAAGTCCGACTATCTCAGGAGTATGTTTACGTCGGATCTCGAAGATCCGAAGAGCTTCATCAACACCGACCCGAATGGGCTGAAGTATCGGGAGATCGTCTCGTCCTTCAACTTCGACAAGGACGGCAAGATCGTCAGGGGCGAGGCAGGGCAGATCCAGACCCGCCGCGGTCTCGTCACCACCGTTGATCTCTTCCTCAATCAGTCGCTCGAAGAGAAGGAGGGCGCCGATAACGGCGGCATTCGCCTGGCGCTCTATTTCAAGCGCAAGGCCTCGGACATCAACACGGCCTACGACATCCTGGCCGATCGCGCCCTGTTCGAGGTCATCAAGACCGCCTACAGCATGCCGGAGGGTTTGCAGAACGCCAAGATCGAGGCCCAGGCGGCCTTTATCGAGCGCACCGTCAACATCAAGGAACTGCAGCAGCCGGGTCAGCTTGAGAAGCTTCTGCAACGCTTCACGGCGCTCTACGACGTCGAGAACAACCAGGATGTATCGCCCGGTCTCGCGATTCTGACCGGCGGCGGCAGCGCTGGCGTCAGTGCCGAGACCTTGCTGTCGCTCTCGCAATTGCGCGCAGGCGGCCGCTGACGCACGCCGTCTGACGGTCAGCCCAAGCCTGTTGCTGCATCGCCGCGCGCCGCGCGAAACGGCGCGTCGTCAACCGTCGGCGCGCAGCACTTTATCGGGGTTCATGATGCCTGCGGGATCGAACGCGTGCTTGATGCGTTGCATCAGCTCGATTTCGATCGGCGCCCGGACCTCGGCGAGTTCGTCGCGCTTCAACTGGCCGATGCCGTGCTCGGCGGAGATCGAGCCGTTGTAGCTGAGAACGATGCCGTGGACGATGGCGTTGATTTCGCGCCAGCGGTCGAGGAAGGCCTGCTTGTCAGCGCCGACTGGCTGCGAAATGTTGTAGTGGATGTTGCCGTCGCCCATGTGGCCGAAGGAGCAGATGCGGGCGCCGGGGATCGCTTTCACGACGGCGGCATCCGCCTCCTTCATGAAGGCCGGAATGCTGGAGACGGGCACGGAGACATCGTGCTTGATCGAGCCGCCCTCGGGCTTTTGTGCCGGCGACATGCTCTCGCGCATGTGCCACAGCGCCTTCGCCTGTGTCTCGTTGGCGGCAATCACGGCATTCTCGACGAGGCCGGCCGCATATCCCTGCTCCAGCAGATCCTGCACCATCCGTTCCGCGCTTTCGGCGCTATCGGACGTCGAGATATCGATCAGCGCGTACCAGGGATGGACCGTTTCCATCGGATCACGAACGCCGGGGATGTGCTTGGTGGTGAATTCGACGCCGAGCCGCGGCATCAGCTCGAAGCCGGTCAACGCCGGCCCGCAAAGGCTGGACGCCTTTTCGAACAGAGCGAGCGCATGCTCGACGCTGCCGACTCCGGCAAAGGCGACCTGATGCCCGAGCGGCTTCGGGAAAAGCTTGAGCACGGCGCCGGTGATCACGCCGAGCGTGCCCTCGGCACCGATGAAGAGATCGCGCAGGTCGTAACCGGTATTGTCCTTCTTCAACCGGCGCAGCCCGTCCCAGATTTCGCCGGTCGGCAGCACCACTTCGAGGCCGAGGCAGAGCTGGCGCATATTGCCATAGGCAAGCACGGCGGTGCCGCCCGCATTGGTGGAGAGATTGCCGCCGATGCGGGCTGAACCTTCCGAGCCGAGCGACAGTGGGAACAGGCGATTGTGCTCGTCCGCCGCCTTCTGGATATCGGCGAGGATACAGCCGGCATCGGCGACGATGACATTGCCGACCGGATCGATGTCGCGAATGCGGTTCAGCCGTTCCAGCGAAAGAACGATGTCTGCCTTGCCCTCCCGCGGGATCTGCCCGGCGACATGGCCGGTGTTACCGCCCTGCGGCACGATCGCCGTGCGGGTGGCGCTCGCGAGCTTCATGATGCGCGAGACCTCGTCGACGTTGGCCGGACGCAGGACCATCGGCGTCGTGCCGAGGTAGAGTCCGCGCGATTCGACGAGATAGCGCGCCTTGTCGGCTTCGTCCGTCAGCACGTTGGTGTTGCCGACGATCTCGGCGAAGGAAGCGATGAGTTCGGGAGAGGGAAGGGTGGTCATGGGCCTCACTTCGCATTGCGCCTGCGCGCGCTATCGGATCGGTCGATCTGAGGATCTGGTCCTCGGTTCCTGGTTGGCGGCGATCATAACCGCAATTGGTGCCGTTCGATGAGGGTGGGTGCGGAGAAGATGCCGCACACTATCTTACCCTCGTGGTGCCGCCGCCCGTTGCAACCGGTCGACGATGGCTTCCCCCAACCCGTCCGAAGGGATCGGCCCGAAGGCGATGGTCTCTGCGCCGCTGGCATCCGCCCGCTTCATATAGTCGAAGAGATTGGCGGCGGCTTCGCGCAGATTGCCAGTCGGGCTGAGATCGAGAACGACGGCCGCCTGCTCTTCGCCGGCGATCCGATTGCCGCCGAAACGGATCAAGGCTTCGCCCGCATGCACCTCGGCGGCATCGAGCCGGACGGCAGCGCCGGGCGCGTAGTGCGAGGCGAGCATGCCCGGCGCCTCGATCGTCGCTCCCGCCGTCTCCGGCCGGGTCACCGGACGACCAAGCAGGCGTTCGATCTCGGCGGCATCGAGGCCACCCGGCCGAAGCAGCCGGATCTCGTCGCCGTCTACCTTGATGATCGTCGATTCAAGGCCGATTTGGGCCTGGCCGGCGTCGAGGATAAGTTTCAGTTTGTCGCCGAGATCGGCTTCCACATGGACCGCACTGGTCGGGCTGATCTTGCCCGACGTATTGGCGCTGGGTGCGGCCAGTGGTCGCCCGAAGTGGGCGATTACCCGGCGGGAAAAACCGTCGGGCATGCGGATGCCGAGCGTGTCGAGGCCGGCGGACGCCAGCGCATGAACCGTGCTGTCGGCGCGCTGCCGAAGGATCAGCGTCAGCGGGCCGGGCCAGAAGGCTTCGGCCAGCTGCCTCGAAATCGGATCGAAATGCACATGGGCTTCGGCCATCGCCATGTCGGAAACATGCGAGATCAGCGGATTGAAGCGCGGGCGCCCCTTCATCTCGTAGATGCGACTGATCGCATCGGGATTGGTAGCGTCGGCGGCAAGGCCGTAGACGGTCTCGGTCGGAATGGCGACCGGCTCGCCTTCGGCAAGAACGGCGCAGGCGCGCGCGATCGCGCGGTCCGGTTCTCTATCCGTGTCGATGATCTCAGCCATGCCGTTTCCTTTCCGACGCTTCCTTAACGGACGCACCGGAAAAACAGAACGATTTTCTTTGAAGGAACCGGTTCGGCTCAGAGGCTGCGAATGATGCGACGCAACGCGTCATCCTTGGCGCCAAGCATCAGTACGTTTTTCAGCGCGACCTTGGGATCATCCGTGCGAAACAGCAGCCCGTTGTCACGAAAGTTGCGGTTGATGACCATTTGCCCGGCTTGGGCGCCCGGTTCGATGGCGACGGCGAAGTACATGCGTGAATAGCCGGGCTGGATACTCTCGAAAAAATGCGTCTCGTCGCCCAGGTTGCAGAAGAAGTTGGCGAAGTAGAAGGACCAGGTGATGTCCTTGGAGGGAGTAACCGGTGTACGCGCCGCCGTCACGTGACAGTAGCCGAGATGCGGCCGGCCGACGAGCGTGCGGTGGAAGATCATCTTCGGGAACTGGATCGAGGTGTGGAACCCGTTGATCCGCTTATGGGTCGTGTCGCCGGCGGTGCTGAGCTTCTTGCCCGTCCTGTCTGCGACTTCCTCATAGCTCAAATACCGGCGTTCGCTCGGCAACCATTGCCTGCGGTTGATCCGGCCCGTGCGCAGGAATTCGGTATGAACCGCCACCTTCGGCGGGATTGTCGGCAGCTTCTCGGCTGCCGCGTCGTAGTATCTCAACTTTGCCATGATCGTCAGCGCGCCATCTGCCTGCCTGCAGGACCTCTCTCGTCCGCCGGCTAGGCTAGCGGCTCATGGTTAATGAATGATTTCGTCCTGGCTGCATCATTAGCGTTCTCTATCTGACGCGATGTCGCAAACGGGCGAAGCCCTCCCGCATCTGCGCCGACCGCGCCGCAAAAGTCGGCAAATGCCCAAGATGTGATCTATCTATATGTTTGCAATGTAAAAATTCTAAGACGGTGGCCTTTTGTGGCGGTTTTTTCCGTGTCGTCATTCTGGAATTGGATGTCGCTATCGGGCAGCTGCCAAGGCGACTTCCGCGATTACATATCCTTACTCAAGGTGCCGTCTTCGAAGGGAAGATGGAGAATTGGGAAGCCGGTCAAATCCCGGCGCTGCCCCCGCAACGGTGGTGGAGCGAAAGCCTCGGCAAAGGCCACTGGACGGTTCGTCCGGGAAGGCGCCGGGCAGGTCCGAAAGGACGGCTCCTGAGCCCGGAAACCAGCCTTGACGGACATAACCGTAACGGGTTGCGGCGGGCAGCCGGATCGGAGCCTCAAACGCATGGGTGTGCGCCCGTGCGGGTTCCTGTCCTGCCTCTCCGAAACATGGCGCATGAGGACAGGACATGGACACCAGAAACGATATGCTTCGAAAGCTGAAGGGCAGGCGGGACGGCTACAGCCTCGACCGGGCCTTTTACATCGATCCCGACTACTACAGGCAGGATCTGGAAAACATCTGGTACAAGGATTGGCTGTTCATCGGCCATGACTGCGAGATCCCGCGGGCCGGCAATTACTTCACCGTCCAGGTCGGCGACTACCCCGTTGTCATCACCCGCGACCGCCAGGGCGCCATCCGGGCGCTGCACAATTCCTGCCGCCACCGCGGCTCGCGCGTCTGCACGCAGGCGAAAGGCTCGTCGGCAAAGCTTGTCTGTCCCTATCACCAGTGGACCTACGAACTCGACGGCTCGCTGCTCTTCGCCCGGCAGATGGGAGAGGATTTCGACAAGGCCGCCCACAGTCTGAAGCCGATCCATTGCGAAACGGTCGGCGGCTACATCTTCATCAACCTGTCGGAAAAGCCGATGGATTTCACGGCGTTCCGCGACATGGCCTTGCCCTATCTCGCGCCGCATCGGCTCGGCGAAACCAAGGTCGCGTTCGAAAGCACCATCATCGAGAAGGGCAACTGGAAGCTCGTCTGGGAAAACAACCGCGAATGCTACCATTGCGCCGCCAATCATCCGGAACTCTGCCGCACCTATCCTGAGGCGCCGACGGCGACCGGGGTGCAGGGCGCCAAGGATGATCCTGTGATCGCCGAACATTGGGCGAAGTGCGAGGCCGAGGGCCTGCCGAGCGAATTTAAGATGTCGCCGACCGGTCAGTTCCGCGCCGCCCGCATGCCGCTTGTCGACAATGCCGAAAGCTACACCATGTCGGGCGCCCGCGCCGTCAGGCGGGCCCTGTCCGCCGACGTCTCCCAGAGCCAGATCGGCACGCTCTTGATGTTCCACTATCCCACCACCTGGAACCATGTGCTCGCCGACCACGCCATCACCTTCCGGGTGCTGCCGCTCGGGCCCGAACTGACGCAGGTGACGACGAAGTGGCTCGTCAACAAGGATGCGGTCGAAGGCGTCGACTACAATCTAGAAGAACTGACGCATGTCTGGACCGAGACCAACGATCAGGACCGTCAGATCGTCGAGGAAAATGCCTTCGGCATCCGCTCACCGGCCTATGAGCCCGGTCCCTATTCGCCCGAGCACGAGGGTGGCGTGATGCAGTTCGTCGAGTGGTACTGCAAGTTCATGGAGCAGCGCCTTGCCGGCGACGCGGCTCCGCTTTCAAGGGTCGCCTGACATGCAGATGGCCTCTTCGTTTCACCATTTCGACGCGCTGCATGTCTGGATCGACCGGCAGCAGATGCTCGAATGCACATCGGCGGTCGTCGAGACCGCCGATGTCATGACCTTCACCTTCCGGGCCGAAAAGCCCGCCTGGTTTCGCTATCTGCCCGGGCAATTCGTGACCCTCGAACTGCCCGTCGCCGACGAGCCAGTGATGCGCACCTACACCCTGTCGTCGACGCCCTCGCGGCCGCTGTCGATCGCCGTGACCGTCAAGGCGCAGTCAGACAGCATCGGCACCCGCTGGATGTTCGAGCACCTGAAGCCCGGAATGAAACTCCGCGCCTTTGGCCCGCTCGGCGATTTCAGCTTCGTCCGCCATCCCGGCGACAAATACCTGTTTATCTCGGCCGGCTCCGGCATCACGCCGATGATGTCGATGACGCGCTGGATGGCGGACTGCGTGCCGGAGACGGATGTGACCTTCATCTCCTGCGCGCGTCGTCCGGAGGACCTGCTGTTCCGTTCGGAGCTGGAGGTTCTGGCGACGCAGATGTCCGGGCTGAACCTCGGCTTCATCGTCGAGGGACATGAGGCACGCCACGGCTGGCACGGGCTTCGCGGCCGCATTGATGGCGCCAAGCTGCCGCTGCTTGCGCCCGATTTCATGGACCGCACCGTTTTCTGCTGCGGCCCCGAACCGTTCATGCGCGGCGTGCGCGAGATGCTGAAATCGGCCGGTTTCGACATGGGCCGCTACCACGAGGAGAGCTTCCAGCCGGCCGCCGCACCTGCGGCGGAAGAGATTGCCGTGCGCGCCGGCGCCGGTGACGAGGGCGAGGTCCAGGCCGCCAAGATCGCCTTCACCATGAGCGGCAAGGAGATCGAGGCCAAGCCCGGCCAGACGATCCTGCAGGCGGCGCGCGCCAACGGCGTGCGCATCGGCGCTGCCTGCGAAGGCGGCATCTGCGGTACCTGCCGGGTGATGAAGGTCTCAGGCGAGGTGGATATGAGCCACAATGGCGGCATTCTCGACGACGAGATCGATGAGGGCTACATCCTCGCCTGCTGCTCACGACCGCTCGGAGACGTCCAGATCGAAGCTTGAAGGCTTTTATGATGTCGCGCAAAAGTGTGCAGCGGTTTTGCGGCAACGACATGCATAACAACAAGCGCTTAATGCCTGTCGCGTGAATGCTTTTTCAAGCGAGAGGCTTTAGGGCGCGTTGCAGGGGATCGGATTTGCGGAAACGCTTGCCGGGGCGTCGGTGCCGGCCTCCGTCTTGGAGCAGGCGCCCTGGGCGGCCTGATTGCCGGCGATCGCCACCTGCAGGGCACGGTCCTGGCGGGCGAAATCGATCGAGCCGGTCACCAGCATGTCGACGCCGCTGCCGGCGCCGCTCGTAGCGTCAGCGCGGCTCACGAGCAGCGGCTCGCTAAACATCGCAGTCGCCCTTGCCACCGCCAGCATGCCCGTTCCCCGCTCGGCTTGGGCGACGAGCATCAGCGGCAGTGGCTTTTCCGGCAGCAAGGCGCCCTGTGCCCAGATCGCTTTCAGCGCCGGCGGCGACATTGCCGCCACATTCACGTCGATGTCGTCAAGCGTTCCCGGCACGCGGTAGGGGCAGCGGCGCTTGCCGCAGTTGATGCCCGAGGAGAACTGCCACAGCGCGTAACTGTCCCAGTTGCCCATCGGGAAAACCTGGCGGATATCCGGTTTGTAACGGGCGTACCAGAGCGGCAGGCGCGACAGCAGCCGGTGTTTGGCCCGGTGCGCGGCGATGTATTTGGCGGTGATGTGGTTGGTATAGAGGATCGGGTAGCGCCCGGTCCGGGTCTTGATGTGCCCGGCGAAGATGGCGGCGTCCTCCAGCGACATGTACTTGTCCGGATCGATGCCCTCGAGATCGAGCACCATCAGCTCGTCGTCGCGCGGATCGGCGTAATCGAGGAAATGGTTCGCCTGGTCGACGGGATTGCCCGGGCGGGCAAGATGGTAGGCACCCCACAGCAGCCCATGCGAACGGGCAATCATCCGGCGGGTCTGGTAGAGCTCGCGGCTGACGGCGTATTTGCGCCACATGGTCTTGCAGTGGTTGAAGGTGTCGCCGTTGTGGTCGCCGGTGCAGGAGAAGCTTTCGGGCAGGCCGTCGGAGGCTTTGGCGATGAAACCGGAAACGCGCTTGTCGCCAAGCATCGTTTCCCAGTCGATGCTGTTCATCTCATAGGCGTCGACGATGATGGCATTCGACTTGGTCTTCCAGGGTTCCAGTTCACCGGCGCGTGCGATCGCCGCCGCGAAAGCCAGACCGATGAAGGTCGCGAGGCGCAGAATCATCCCTGTCGTGGAGATACACCGCTTTGCCATTCTCTGAGATTGCCGACAGTATCGTTAACGCATCGTAAATCCCAGCCCCCGAGCGGACTGTGCGGGAGCGACGCGCGAATGTATACCGACCTGTGGCTGTATATAAGCAATTGCTTTCATGTTCGCGATCTGACGATCAGCCGGGAAGGCGTTGGTCGACGATGCGGCAATGCCTTGCTGCAGCAACGGGTGCTGGCCGCGCCACCTGATCCCGCAGGAGGCGGAAGATGGAACAAAACCGGTGACTTATGCGTTATCGGTCGATTTCGGATTTCCCGGCTGAGGGACATCCCCGTATCGGCCTCGGTCCGGGTGAAATCATGGAAAGGTTGAAATGCCGCGGCAACCCGAAACCGGGCCGCGCAAAATGCGTTCGGTGATGGAGGGATTTTATGAAGAACGTGCTGAAGTCCGGGATGAGCCGGTGGTTTTCCGTGGCCGTTGCGGTGGCTGTGCTGGCGACGTCGGCCGCCCCGTCGCAGGCCTTCACGCCGACACCGCCGCGCCTTGAGCGGCAGAGCGATGCACAGAACGTCCAGTATCGCCGACCGGGCATGGAGCGTCGTGGCGGCTATTACTACTACAACGGCTACCGCGGTTATAACTACCGCCGCCCTGGCTATCGCTACTACAATGGCTGGTGGTATCCGATGGCAGCCTTCGGCACCGGAGTGATTATCGGTGGAGCGATCGCCCAGCCGCCGCGCTACACGCGTCCTGCCCCCGTCTATGGCAGCCGCCATGTGCAGTGGTGCTATGACCGCTACCGCTCATACCGGGCCTACGACAATACCTATCAGCCCTATGGCGGCCCGCGCCGCCAGTGCTATTCGCCCTATGGTTAAAGGGTAGGCAGGGCCGAGCGCTTCCGCTCCTGGCCCTTTTTCGCCTGGGATCACATGAGGCCGCCATAGCTGCGAGCGATGCGCCTGGCCGATGATCGCGCCGTGCCTGGCGAAAACTTGTCCTGCAGTGGCTAAAGTTCTTGGGCGAGCCCGATGAGCAGCCCCTCGGGACCGCGGATATAGCAAAGCCGATAGGCGTCCTTATACTGGACCACTTCGCCGACCAACTGCGCGCCGCGTTTGCGGAGCCGCTCAACCGTCTCGTCGACGTCGTCGACCGCGAACATGACGCGGAGGTAGCCAAGCGCATTGACCGGGGCAGTCCGGTGATCGGCGACGACCGGTGGTGCGAGGAAGCGGGAAAGCTCGAGCCTGCTGTGGCCATCCGGCGTGCGCATCATGGCAATTTCGACATGCTGATCGCCGAGCCCGGTGACACGCCCGGCCCATTCCCCGTCGATCGTCGCCCGCCCTTCGAGCTCAAGGCCAAGTTCGCGGAAGAAATCGACCGTCTCTTCGAGGTCTTCGACGACGATGCCTATGTTGTCCATTCGCTTGAGCGCCATGTTTCCAATCTCCACGGTCTACGGGGACGTCGCTCCAAACAACACCGAACGCCTGGGGAGAGTTCCGACCGGCGTCTTAGAGAATGCCGATCCGCCGGAGAATCCACCAGGCAAAGCCCATGGAGAGTGCGATGAACAGCGCCGCATAGAGCGTGCCGGTGCCGTCGGCGAAGGGCAGCGCCCCGGTGTTCATGCCGAAGAAGCCGGTGACGAGCGTCGGCGGCAGGAGGAAGGCGGTCATCAGCGACAGGATGTAAAGATGCCGATTGGTCTCCGACGAGATCTTGCTGTCGATCTCTTCATGCAGCAGACGCGCGCGTTCCTGCAGCGCGAAGACGTCGCGGTCGACCGCTTCGAGCCGGTCGGAAAGCCGCTCGGCGGCGTCGATGAACCCGGGCGGTACCTCGTCCTCATCCGATGCGCCCGCCCGCCTGAGCAAGGCGAGGATCGTGCGAAGGTGCCGATGCAGCCGCACCACCGTGCGCCGCAGCGGCGCAAGCCCCGGCTGCTGCCGATGCCCAGCCTCGCCATAAACATGGTCCTCGATGACGTTCAGATCCTCGGTCAGTTCCAGAACCAGCGAGATCAGCGTGCGCTGGAATTCGACGACGATCATCTCGAAGAGGTCGATCGGCCGTGCGCATTTCGTGCTCTTTTCCACCGCTGCCTTGACGCGGTCGATGCTGCGCAAAGGATGCAGGCGGGTGGTGATGATGATGCGGTCGCTGACGGCGAAGTGCAGCCAGCCGATCGTCTTCGTCACCGCGTCGAAGGTGCGCTCGAAATCGACGAGCGTGCCGTGCACGATATCGTCCGAAACGGTGATGGCCGCCTGGGTGTCGTGGCTCGTCAGCGTGGCGACTGCGAGCGGCGGCAGGTTGCCGATCCGCTCGATGAGCGCAGGCGTTCGCGCGTCCGAGAGCGCGAGGTGAACCCACACCCATCCTTCCCCGGATAGCAGGCTGTCGATCGAGGCGTCGGTGGCGATCCGCTGGCAGCGGCTTTCGCCCGGCAGGAAACGATAGGCCCAGACGATGCCGGGTATTTCAGGGGAAATCAGGTTCATCTGAACGCCTTGTCCAGGGTCCGCTGCCTGTTCCGATCCATCGTTGGCAACGGGAGGGAGGAACACGCAGCCATTCAAAGTGCTAAAGTGACAGTCGCGCGTCCAGCGACGACGCGCGGCACTATCTGTCTTGGCTTCTATGCGCCGTTGATGACAGTTTTGTTACGGGCGGCCGTAGCCCGATGTTCGGGAAGCCGACGGCAATTGACGTTGACGTTTACGTAAAAATCAATAGTGTTCGGCGCACGAGGCCGCGCCCGGCGCGACCTGGCTATCTGGGAGGATCATCATGTACAAGGCACCCGTCGACGAGATCGCATTCACGCTGAAGCACGTGGCAGGCATGGGCGATGCGCTGCAATCGGGCGCGCTGGGTGATCTCGGTGAAGACCTGGTCGATGCCATCCTTTCGGAGGCCGGTCGGTTCGCGACGGAAGAGGTGGCGCCGCTTGGCAACATCGGCGACAAGCAGGGGTCGCGCCTCGTCGAAGGCAAGGTCGAGACCCCAGACGGTTGGCGCGATCTCTACCACAACTGGATCGCCGGCGGCTGGAACGGGCTGACGGCCCCGGAAGACTTCGGCGGCCAGAACCTGCCGCATATGCTGCACGTCGCCGCCATGGAAATGTGGAACGCCGGCTCCATGGCCTTCGCGCTTGGCCCGACGCTCACCATGGGCGCCGTCGAGGCGCTGGAAAAGCACGGTTCCGATGAGCTCAAGGCCACCTATCTGCCGAAGATGGTCTCCGGCGAATGGACCGGCACGATGAACTTGACCGAGCCGCATGCCGGCTCCGACCTCGGTGTGCTCAAGGCCCGCGCTGAGCGCCGCGACGACGGCACTTACCGCATCTTCGGCCAGAAGATCTTCATCACCTGGGGCGAACACGACTTCACCGACAACATCGTCCATCTGGTGCTGGCGCGCCTTCCGGACGCGCCGGCCGGCACCCGCGGCATCTCGCTGTTCCTCGTGCCGAAATTCCTGGTCAACGCGGACGGTTCGCTCGGCGAGCGCAACGATCTCTTCTGCCATTCGCTCGAACACAAGCTCGGCATCCATGGATCGCCGACCTGCACGATGATCTATGGCGACGGCAAGTTCGGCGCTGAAAAGGGCGCGATCGGCTATCTGATCGGCGAGGAGAACCGCGGCCTCGCCTGCATGTTCACGATGATGAACAACGCCCGCCTGGCCGTCGGCATGCAGGGTGTGGCCATTGCCGACGCCGCGACGCAGAAGGCGATCGCCTTTGCCAAGGAGCGCACCCAGGGTAAGGCGCCTGGCTGGACGGGGCAGGGCATGAGCCCGATCATCGAGCACCCGGATGTTGCCCGCATGCTCCTGACGATGAAGGCGCTGACGCAGGGCTCGCGCGCGATTTCCTACGCCTGCGCCCACGCCGTCGACATGGGGCATGCAGCCGAAGGCGAAAAGGCGAAGTTCTGGCAGGAACGCTCCAGCCTGCTGACGCCGATCGCCAAGTCCTTCTCGACCGACGCCGGCGTCGATGTCGCCTCGATGGGTATCCAGGTGCATGGTGGCATGGGCTTTATCGAGGAAACGGGTGCTGCCCGCTATCTGCGCGACGCCCGCATCGCGCCGATCTACGAGGGTACCAACGGCATCCAGGCGATCGACCTCGTCACCCGCAAGCTGCCGCTTTCCGATGGCGGCCACGTGCGTGGCTTCATTGCCGAGTTGCGCGAGATCGCCGCGGCAGTTCGTGCCTCGAACCGCGACGGTTTTGGCGAGACGGCTGCACGCCTCGATGCGGCGCTGGACGATCTTTCGGCCGCGACCGAGTGGCTGATTGCGGCGGTTGCCGGCGGCAAGCTCACAGAAGCACTCGCCGGCGCCACCGCCTACCAGCGCCTCTTCGGCCTGGCGCTGACCGGCGCCTATCTCGCCAAGGGTGGTCTGGCGGAAGTCAGCGATGGCAAGGATGATCAGCGCATCGCGCTCTGCCGCTTCACCGCCGAAAACCTGCTGGCCGAGACTGCCGCGCTGAAAGACCGTGTCGTCAACGGTGCCGACAGCCTCGCCGTCGCTCGCGCTGTTCTGGCCTGAAAGGACCCATCATGACCGACCACGTGCTCATCGAACGGCCGGAAGCCCACCCCGGCGTCCAGGTGATCCGCTTCAACCGGCCGGAAAAGAAAAACGCCATCACGCGCGACATGTACGCGAAGATGATCAATGCGCTGACGGTCGCTTCTACCGATCCGGCCGTGCGCGCCACCGCCTTTCTCGGCACCGATGGTTGCTTCTCCGCCGGCAACGACATGGCCGACTTCCTCGCCTTCGCCATGGGCGGTTCCATGGGCATGGAGGTGATCGAGTTCCTGAAGGTGCTCGCGACCGCAACGAAGCCTGTCGTTTCGGGCGTCGACGGTCTCGCGATCGGCATCGGCACGACGATCCATCTGCATTGCGACCTGACGATTGCGTCCGAGCGCTCGGTCTTCAAGACGCCCTTCGTCGACCTGGCGCTGGTGCCGGAAGCGGCCTCCAGCCTGATCGCGCCGCGCATCATGGGTCACCAGCGGGCCTTCGCGCTGCTTGCTGCCGGCGAACCGCTCACCGCAGGCGAGGCCGTGGACGCGGGACTTATCTGGAAGATTGTCGGCGCGGACGCGGTCGAGAGCGAAACCCTGGCGCTTGCTGGCCGGCTCGCCAAGAAGCCGCCGGAGGCGCTTCGCATCGCCCGCGATCTCGTCCGTGGCGACCGCAGCGACGTGCTGGCGCGTATCGACGAAGAGGCGAAGCACTTCGCCGCGCAATTGAAGAGTGCCGAGGCGCGGGCCGCCTTCGAGGCCTTCATGCGCCGCTAAACCAGTTTGGATTTGTGATGGGTGAGACGGGTGCCGCTGTGCACCCGTTTTGCATTCGGGGGCAAGCTCTTACCCGGCCGGCGGTAAAGATCCCGTTGCTGCCGCCATCGCGAACTTGAATAGATCAATTTTAATTTGTTCTTAAATACCGGTCGCTAGCGTCCTGCGCGATAGGCCCATCCCTATTTTGGGATGGCCCCAGCCGCATGAAGCAGGGCTGGCCTCGCCTTCGGGCATGTTCAACGTTTTCCCGTCAGCCTCTGCGCGCCGTCTTCACGGACGGACGACGGATGCTGCGCGAAAATCATCAAGAGCTCATGTCCGGCGGTCGCCGCCGGCACCCATTGGGAGCCCACCTTGTCCAAGCGATCGAACCTCATGACGCGCATTCTCGTTGCCGCGTCCTGTGTCGTCGTCGGCGCTTTCGCCGGCTTTTCCGTTTACATCGACAGCCTGCAGCGCGACACGACCACCAAGGCCGTCGAGGAGAACATTGCCTCCTCCGGCACCCAGGCCGCGCAGAGCGTCGCCAAGTGGCTGAACGGCCGCGTCACGCTGACGGCGATGGTGGCTGATGCCACCGGCAACGTCGCGGATGACGGTGGGGTCCAGCCGATCCTGAAGAACGACGTTCTCACCAGCGAATTCATGTCGACCTATGTTGGCAACGAAAGCGGCAAGTTCATCACCTGGCCCGACAATCCGATGCCGGCAGGCTATGACCCGCGTCAGCGCCCCTGGTACCAGCAGGCCGTCAAGGCTGACGCTCGCGTGCTGACCGAACCCTATGTCGACGCGTCCAGCGGCGCGCTGATCATCAGCGCCGCCGTTCCGGTCAAGCGCGACGGCAAGCTCTATGGCGTTGCCGCCAGCGACTTCTCGCTCGATACCCTGGTGACGATGATCAAGGGCGTCGATGTCGGCGGTGAAGGCTTTGCCTTCCTCGCCAGCAAGGACGGCCAGATCCTGGTTCATCCAGATGCCAAGCTGGTCACCAAGTCGCTTGCCGATGCCTTCCCGATCGACACGCCGGCAATCGGCTCCGGTATCATGAACACCGAGCTCGACGGCAAGCCGATGCTGGTGAGCTTCGTTCCGGTCCAGGGCCTGCCCTCGGTCGAATGGTATGTCGGCTTCGTCATCGACGCCGACGCCGCCTATTCGGCGATCGATCAGTTCCGCATTGCCGCGACCATCGCCACGATCCTTGCGGTCGGCGTGATGCTCGTCTTCCTCGCGACCTTCCTCAACCGCCTCGTCATCCGTCCTGTCACGGATATGACCAGCGCGATGGAGAAGCTCGCGTCGGGTAACCACAACGTCGAGATCCCCGGCGAAGAGCGGACCGACCAGATCGGCTCGATGGCCGCCGCCGTCGCCGTCTTCAAGGCCAATGCCGTCGAGCGCGCCCGCCTCGAAAGCGAAGCGGATGCGAACCGTTCGCTGTCGGAACGCGAACGTCTGGAACGCGAAGCGCAGAAGGCGCGCGATGCTGCCGAAGTGCAGCAGGCCGTCGATGGTCTGGCAACCGGTCTCGGCCGTCTTGCTGACGGCGATCTGGCCTATCGCATCGACAATCCCTTTGCCGATCGTCTCGATCGCCTGCGCGCCGACTTCAACAACTCGGTCGCCAAGCTGCACGACACGCTCTGCGCCGTCGGTGCCAATGCCCGCGGCATTGATGCCGGCGCGACGGAAATCCGCTCGGCCGCCGACGATCTCGCCCGCCGCACGGAGCAGCAGGCAGCCTCGGTCGAGGAGACCGCCGCAGCGCTTGAAGAGATCACTACGACGGTCAAGGACTCCGCCCGCCGGGCTGAAGAGGTCGGCGCGCTGGTCGCCCGCACGCGTGCCGGCGCTGAGAAGTCCGGCGAAGTCGTTGCCAACGCCGTAGATGCGATGCATGCGATCGAGAAGTCCTCGGGCGAGATCTCCAACATCATCGGCGTCATCGACGACATCGCCTTCCAGACCAACTTGCTCGCACTGAATGCCGGCGTCGAGGCGGCCCGTGCCGGTGAAGCCGGCAAGGGTTTTGCCGTCGTCGCGCAGGAAGTGCGTGAACTCGCCCAGCGCTCGGCCAATGCGGCCAAGGAGATCAAGGCACTGATCACCACCTCCGGCAACCAGGTCCGCAACGGCGTGACCTTGGTCGGCGACACCGGCAAGGCACTGGAGACGATCGTCGCCGAAGTCCAGGAGATCAACAAGCACGTGAGCGCGATCGTGACCGCGACGCGCGAGCAGTCGACGGGCCTCCAGGAGATCAACACGGCGGTCAACACCATGGATCAGGGCACGCAGCAGAACGCGGCCATGGTCGAGGAACAGACGGCGGCAAGCCATGGTTTGGCGTCGGAAGCAGCCTCGCTCAACGCACTGCTGGCCCAGTTTAACCTCGGCGATACGCAGAGCGTATACGCGGCAGCGACCAGCCACCGCCGCCGGGCAGCCTAGTCCTCGCCGACATTTGAGAAGCAAAAGGCCCGGGAGACCGGGCCTTTTCTTTGCGCAGTGCATCAGGATTCTCGCTTTTCACTGCAGGATCGCGAGTCATCCCCTTGTTTCTTAAGCTTTGATAAAGCGCTCGCGCATACCGTTTCTTCGCCGCGAAATGACTTCGCCCGCACGTCGCCTCCAGCATTCATCATCGCGATGTGCCCCAGACACCTGTCCCAATGCTCAGCGTGCCCGTCACGCAATCGATGATTTGGCCGCGCACGACCGCAACGGCGGAGGCGCGAGGGGAGACATACGGTGATCCTAAAGACTGCAACGGCAAGAAACATGTTCGCCATCGTGATGACCGGCCTGTTGACCTCCATGGTCACCGCCGCCGTCGTCTTCTGGCTCTCCTATCAGCAATTGCGCGAGCGCAGCATCGCCGAAATGACCAATGCCGCATCCGCAAGCGCGCGCAGCGTCGAGACGAAGTTTGCCGAGGCAAAGACGCTCGCAAACAACATCCGCTCCGCGCTCTATGCGGTAAAGGGCACCGGCGAGCCGTCGCGCGCCGAAATCGAAACCCTGATGAAACGCTGGATCGTCGACAATCCGCTTGCCGTCGGCATGAGCACCGGCTGGGAGCCGAACGCCTTCGACGGCAAGGACGCCGAATTCGTCGGCAAGCCCGGCCATGACGCGACCGGCCGCTTCGTTCCCTATATCGCCCGCTCCGGCGACAAGGTGATCCACGAGGCGCTGGCCGATTATGACAAGCCGGGTCCCGGCGACTACTACCAGATCCCGAAGAAGACCGGCCTCGACATGGTCACCGAGCCTTATGTCTACCCGATCAACGGCAAGGACGTGCTGATGACCTCGATCATGGTGCCGCTGAAGAAGGACGGCGCCTTCATCGGTGTGGTCGGCGTCGACATGGCGCTCGGCGAACTCTCGACCGAACTCGCCAAACTGAAGCCCTTCGGCACCGGTTTCGTCTCATTGCTCAGCAAGGATGGCAGCATCATCAGCCATCCGGATGCCAAGGTCCTCGGCAAGGTGCTGAAAGACACGCCGCTCGCGGGCGAGGGGTGGGGTGACCTCCTGAGCCACACCGGCCAGGCCTTCGCGCTGAAGCACACGGATGGCAGCGGGCATCTGGCCGTCGCCGTACCGGTCAACCTGCTGCCCGACACCGAATGGTACGTCGTGGTCTCGGTGCCCGAAGCCACGGTCTTTGCCGGCCTTTCGCATCTCGCGATGATTTCGATCGCCGTCATTGCCGTTGCCGCCGCGATCATGATCATCGTCGGTTGGACACTGGCGAGCCGCTTCCGCAAGCGCGTCGCCAATGTCATCGGCGTCACCGGCCAGATCGCCGCTGGCGAGACCGACGTCGACCTGTCCGAAGCCGAGCGCAAGGATGAGATCGGCGATCTCGCCCGGTCGCTGCGTGTCCTGCGTGATGCGACGATCGCCAAGATGCAGCTCGAAAGCGAGGCGGATGCGAACCGTTCGCTGTCGGAACGCGAACGTCTGGAACGCGAAGCGCAGAAGGCGCGCGATGCTGCCGAAGTGCAGCAGGCCGTCGATGGTCTGGCAACCGGTCTCGGCCGTCTTGCTGACGGCGATCTGGCCTATCGCATCGACAATCCCTTTGCCGATCGTCTCGATCGCCTGCGCGCCGACTTCAACAACTCGGTCGCCAAGCTGCACGACACGCTCTGCGCCGTCGGTGCCAATGCCCGCGGCATCGACGCCGGCGCGACCGAGATCCGCTCGGCCGCCGACGATCTCGCCCGCCGCACGGAGCAGCAGGCAGCCTCGGTCGAGGAGACCGCCGCAGCGCTTGAAGAGATCACCACGACGGTCAAGGACTCGGCTCGCCGCGCCGAAGAGGTCGGCGCGCTGGTCGCCCGCACGCGTGCCGGCGCTGAGAAGTCCGGCGAAGTCGTTGCCAACGCCGTAGACGCGATGCATGCGATCGAGAAGTCCTCGGGCGAGATCTCCAACATCATCGGCGTCATCGACGATATCGCCTTCCAGACCAACTTGCTCGCGCTGAATGCCGGCGTCGAGGCGGCCCGTGCCGGTGAAGCCGGCAAGGGTTTTGCCGTCGTCGCGCAGGAAGTGCGTGAACTCGCCCAGCGCTCGGCACAGGCCGCCAAGGAGATCAAGGCGCTGATCACCACCTCGGGAAACCAGGTCCGCAACGGCGTGACCTTGGTCGGCGATACCGGCAAGGCACTGGAGACGATCGTTGCCGAAGTTCATGAGATCAACAAGCATGTGAGCGCGATCGTGACCGCGACGCGCGAACAGTCGACCGGTCTTCAGGAGATCAACACGGCCGTCAACACCATGGATCAGGGCACGCAACAGAACGCGGCAATGGTCGAGGAACAGACGGCGGCAAGCCATGGTTTGGCGTCGGAAGCAGCCTCGCTCAATGCGCTGCTCGCCCAGTTCAACCTCGGAGAAGGGCAGGGCTCTTACGCAGGTGGGGGTGGACACCGCCGCCGCGCGGCGTGACGACGGATCGCCGTCCGCGGATCATGCTAAGACGAGTGCAAAAACAAGAGGATAGCACGCAAGCATGAATCAGTCTGGCAGACGCTTCAAGTCGAACGGTAACGAAGGCCCGGGAAACCGGGCCTTTCTCATTTCTCCAGCGTGACCACCGCCTCGACATGGGCCGACCAGAGGAACTGGTCGATCGGCGTCACCGAGGTGATGCGGTATCCGGCGGCAACGAGGATCGAGAGGTCGCGCGCAAGCGTCACTGGATTGCAGGAGACGGCGACGACCTTCTTGACGCCGGAGCGGGCGATCTCGTGACACTGCACGTCCGCGCCGGCGCGTGGCGGATCGAAGACGACCGCGTCGAAGACCTTCAGTTCCTGCGCCATGAGCGGGCGGCGGAAGAGATCACGCTTCTCGACGGTGACGGGCTTGAGCCCCTGCGTGTTGCGAGCCGCCAAATCAAGCGCCTTCAGCGCCTTGTCTTCGCCTTCGACCGCATGCACCCGCGCCTTGCGGGCGATGCGCAGCGCAAAGGTGCCGCAGCCGGCAAAGAGGTCGGCGACGCGCTTGGACTTGCCGAGATGGTCGAGCACCAGCTTCGCCATTGCCTCTTCGGCCTGCGCCGTCGCCTGGGTGAAGCTGCCGGGCGGTGGCGAAACGGAAACACCGCCGAAATCGATGACCGGCTTCACCGGCTCGACAATGATCTCGCCATTGAGGCTGACGCGGGCGATGCCGCGCTCGCCGAGCACGGCTTCGACCGTGCGGCGGCGCTCGCGGTCGTCGAGCTTCTTGATGCCATCGACCGAGAGGTCGAGGCCGGAGAGCGTTTCGAGCACGGTGATGCGGAACGGCTCGGCATTGACGGCCATGGCCGCGCCGACTTTGGCAATGGTGGCGAGCTTCGAGACGATACCCGGGCTCGCGATCGGACATTCCGAGATCGCGACGATATGGTGGCTTTCCGCCTGGTTGAAGCCGAGAAGCAGATCCTTCTCGGTCTTGCGGGCGGTGAAGACCGCGCGGCGGCGCTGGCCGGGCTCGGCGGTGATGAGCGGCGCCACCTCGGGTGTGAGCCCTTTCGATTTCAGGGCGGCGATCACCAGATCGCGCTTGAAGCCGTGGTAGAGCGTGTCGGAGGCATGTTGCATCGTGCAGCCGCCGCACGTGCCGTTGATGCCGTCCGGCCCGAAGTGCCGACAGTGCGGTTCGACGCGCTCGGGTGAGGCTTCTCTCACCGACATCAGCGTGCCGTGCGATTTGTTGACGGCGAGCGCGACGCTTTCGCCGGGCAGGGTGAAGGGTGCATAGATCTGCCCGTCGGGACCTTCGGCAATGCCGTCGCCCTGAGCGCCCAGCCGCTTGATGGTGACGGCTTCAGTGGTCATGGCTTCTTGCCTGCCAGCAGGTATTCGACATTGCCGTCGCCGCCGGCAATGGGGGAGGGGATAAGGCCGAGGCTTTGCCAGCCCATGTCCTCGACGAGCCAGCGCTCGAGTTCGGCGGCGACATCAGGCGCACTGTCGGGATCCTTCAGCAGGCCCGCCTTGCTGATCGCGTCGCGGCCCGCCTCGAACTGAGGCTTCACCAGCAGGATGCAGTGCGAACCCGGAAGCGCCATGTCGAGTGCCGGCGGCAGCGCGAGCTTGAGCGAGATGAACGAGACGTCGGAGACGACGAAAGTGACGTCGCGGTCGTCGATGTCCTCCTCGGTCATCGCGCGTGCATTGAGGCCCTCAATGCTGGTGACGCGTTCGTCACCTTCGATGCGCGGATGGATCTGGCCATGGCCGACATCGATCGCGACCACGTGCTCGGCTCCACGCTTCAACAGCACTTCGGTAAAGCCGCCAGTCGAGGCGCCGATATCGAGACAGCTTTGGCCGGCGGGGTCGAGCCCGAAATGATCGAGTGCCGCGACCAGCTTCAGCGCGGCGCGCGAGACATAGTCCTGCGCCGGATCATCGATGGTGATCGTCACGCTCTCGGCAAACATGGACGCTGCCTTGGTGACCGTGCGGCCGTCGACCTTGACGGTCCCGCGCTGAATTGCGTCACGGGCACGCGCGCGGCTTGCGACCAGCCCCGAGTTCAGCAGCAGCTGATCGAGGCGGACCCGGTTCTTGTGTTCTTCGTTCTGGCGATCTTCTGACATGTGTTTCTCATGGCGACTTGCCGCCGCAATGGCAAGCCCCCTGTGCTCGCAGCCATCGAGCCCTTCCTGCAATTCCGTCCGGAAAAGCAAAAACCCCGGGGACGAGCCGGGGTTTTTGCTTGAAGTCGCACGGAAGCCTCAGCCGGCAGCGCCGATGCCGATATCCTGCTTTTGGCCGAGTGCCTTGAAGACGGTCGAGACGATGCCGGCGCGGTCGAGGCCCGCGGCGGCATACATGGCCTCGGGCTTGGCCTGTTCCATCCAGACGTCGGGCATGACCATCGGACGAACCTTGAGGTCGCCGTCGAGCAGGCCGTCCTCGGCGAGGAACTGCAGCACGTGGCTGGCAAAGCCGCCGACGGCACCTTCCTCGATGGTGATCAGCACCTCGTGGTTGCGGGCAAGCTCGCGGATGAGGTCATGGTCCAGCGGCTTGGCAAAGCGCGCATCCGCGACCGTGGTCGAAAGCCCGGCGGCGTCGAGGTCTTCTGCGGCCAGCAGACAGTCGGCAAGGCGCGTTCCGAAGGAAAGCAGCGCCACCTTGGAGCCCTCCTTGACGATACGGCCCTTGCCGATCTCGAGGATCTGGCCCCGCTCCGGCATCTCGACGCCAACGCCTTCGCCGCGCGGATAACGGAACGAGATCGGGCCGGCGTCATAGGCAGCAGCCGTGCGCACCATGTGCTTCAGTTCCGCCTCGTCGGCAGCCGCCATCACCACGAAGCCGGGAAGGGTGGCGAGATAGGTCGTGTCGAACGAGCCCGCATGCGTCGGACCGTCGGCGCCGACGAAACCGGCACGGTCGATCGGGAAGCGCACCGGTAGACCCTGGATCGCCACGTCGTGGACCACCTGGTCGTAGCCGCGCTGCAGGAAGGTCGAATAGAGCGCTGCGAACGGCTTGTAGCCTTCGGCGGCAAGGCCGGCGGCAAAGGTTACGGCGTGCTGCTCGGCAATGCCGACATCGAAGCAGCGCGACGGATGGACCTTGGCGAACTTGTCGAGCCCGGTGCCGGACGGCATGGCAGCGGTGACGGCGACGATCTTGTCGTCGAAGCCGGCTTCCTGCGTCAGCGCATCGGCGAAAACAGAGGTATAGGCGGGCGCGTTCGGCTTCGCCTTCGCCTGGGCGCCGGTGATGACGTCGAACTTGTTGACGCCGTGGTACTTGTCGGCGGCAGCTTCCGCCGGCGGATAGCCCTTGCCCTTCTGCGTCACCACATGGATCAGCACCGGACCCTTGGCGTTGTCGCGCACGTTGCGCAGCACCGGCAGCAGATGGTCGAAGGAATGCCCGTCGATCGGGCCGATATGGTAGAAGCCCATCTCTTCGAAGAGCGTACCGCCGGTTACGTAGCCGCGGGCATGCTCGACCGCGCGGGTGATCGCGCGATCGACGGTCTTGCCGAGATACGCGGTCAGCTTCTTGCCGACTTCGCGGATGCCCATATAGGTGCGGCCGGAGGCAAGGCGCGCGAGATAGGCGCTCATCGCGCCGGTCGGCGGCGCGATCGACATGTCGTTGTCGTTGAGGATGACGATCAACCGCGCGTCGAGCGCGCCGGCATTGTTCAGCGCCTCATAGGCCATGCCGGCCGAAAGCGCACCGTCGCCGATGACGGCGATGACATTGCGGTTCTTGCCGTCGAGATCGGCTGCGACCGCCATGCCGAGGCCGGCGGAAATCGAGGTCGAGGAGTGCGCGGCGCCGAAGGGGTCGTATTCGCTCTCGGCGCGGCGGGTAAAGCCCGAGAGGCCGCCTTCCTGACGGAGCGTGCGGATACGATCGCGGCGGCCGGTGAGGATCTTGTGCGGATAGCACTGGTGGCCGACGTCGAAGATCAGCCGGTCATGCGGCGTGTTGAACACCTTGTGGATGGCGATCGTCAGCTCGACGACGCCGAGGCCCGCGCCAAGATGCCCGCCGGTGCGCGACACTGCGTCGATCATTTCTGCCCGGACTTCTCCGGCAAGCTGCGGCAGATCCTTGTCGTCGACCTTCTTCAGATCGTCGGGATAGGTCACCTTGTCGAGCAAGGGAGTAGCCGGCATCGGATTGGTTGGCAGTTGTGTCACGCTGCATGCCTCATGCGCGCCCCAAAGGTCGGGCGCGCGATAGTTGGTGGGTACCGTCGAAGCGGCTCTTTAGACGCAATCGTTGCTGAATGCAAAATTAGGCGTTCCTGCGTCGTCAACCAAGAGACTAGCGCATGATTCTGTGAATCGAAATCGATTCAAGCGCCATGAGGCAATGTTGCGCGGTTTTCCGCATCCATCCTGTGCCACTTTAGGTCGCGGTCAGCCCTCGGGCAGCGGAACGAATTCCTCTTCGTCTCCGGGCACGATGTCGAAGCGTCCGCTGCGCCACTCTTCCTTGGCTTTCTCGATGCGCTCCTTCGAAGACGAAACGAAATTCCACCAGATGTGGCGGGACGACCCGAGCGCAGCACCCCCGAAAAGCATCACGTGACAACCCTGCGGTCCGGCCGTGACCGTGATCTCGTCGCCGGCGCGGAAGACGAGCAGCTGGTTGTCTGCAAAATGATCACCGGCAATGATCGCCTCGCCGGAGAGGATATAGAGCGCGCGCTCTTCCCATTGCGCCGCGAAGGGGGCGCTCTTGCCGGGTGCAATGTTGAGATCGACATAGATCGTGTCGGTGAAGACCGAGACCGGCGACTTCGCGCCCTCGAAGTTGCCGATCACCACCCGCGCCTTGATGCCGTCGTCGCTCATATGCGGCAGCATGCGCTCTTCGGTATGGCTGAAGATCGGGTCGATTTCTTCCTTGTGATCGGGCAGCGCCAGCCAGGTCTGCAGGCCCGAGATCGAACGGTCGTGGCCGCGCTGGTTCTCCGGCGAGCGCTCTGAATGCACGATGCCGCGGCCGGCCGTCATCAGGTTCACGTCGCCGGGACGGATGACCATCTCGGTGCCGAGGCTGTCGCGGTGCTTGATCTCGCCGTCGAAGAGATAGGTGACGGTCGAAAGGCCGATATGCGGGTGCGGGCGCACGTCGATCGCCTCGCCGGCGCGAAGCAATGCCGGGCCCATGCGATCGAAGAAGATGAAGGGGCCGACCAGGCGGCGCTTGGCCGTCGGCAAAGCGCGACGAACCTGCAGCCCGCCGATATCGCTGGTGCGCGGAACGATCAGATGTTCGATGGCGTCGCAGGCGGGCTTGTCGCCGGCGAGCGGGTCGGGGCCTGGAAAGAAAGACATGGCGCGTGCTCCCGTTTTTGCTGTCGCTTCAAGTCCTAACGCCTATGACATCAGGCTGGTAGGGGCGAAGCAAGGACGCAGTGTTTCCGCGCGACGATCAATCCGATCTTGGCAATTCCGGGAAAAGCGTGAAGCGGATTTCCGCCCGGAATTGCGATGAACGATCAGTCGGCGTCGAGCGGCTCCACGCCCTGCGGTCTGCCGGCGCGGTCGAGGCGGATCTTTTCGATGCGGTCCTCGGCGGCCTTCAACAGCGCCTCGCAATGCTTCTTCAGCGCTTCGCCGCGCTCGTAGATCTCGATCGACTTGTCGAGGGCGACATCGCCGCGCTCCAGCGCCGAAACGATCCGCTCCAGTTCCTCGACGGCCTGCTCGAAGGAGAGGGCGGAAACGTCCGGTTGCGTAGTGGTGTTCATGTCTACCCTCTCATCAGTCTCAAGATGTGCAGGCCGGCCGATTCGGCCAGGCCCTGAAGGTCATAGCCGCCTTCGAGCAGGCTGACCATGCGGTTGCCGGCGCTGCGATCGGCGATCTCGTGCAGACGCCCGGTCGCCCAGTCGAAATCCTCGGCGACGAGATTGATCTGCGCCAGCGGATCGCGGTGATGCGCGTCGAAGCCGGCGGAGATCAGGATGAAGTCCGGCCGGAAATTGGTGAGTGCTGAAAGCACGCGGCTGCGGAACGCCTCGCGGAAATGTTCACTGCCCATGTTCGGCGACAGCGGCGCGTTGACGACATTGCCCTTGATGCCCGTCTCGTCCTTGGCGCCGGTGCCGGGATAGAGCGGCATCTGGTGCGTCGAGCAGAAGAGCACCGAGGGGTCGTCCCAGAAGATGTCCTGCGTGCCGTTGCCGTGGTGCACGTCCCAGTCGACGATCGCGACCCGCTCGGCGCCGTGGACCTTCTGGGCATAGCGGGCCGCGATCGCCACCGTGTTGAAAAGACAGAACCCCATCGCCTTGTTCTTTTCGGCGTGGTGTCCTGGTGGCCGCGCCGCGACGAAGGCGTTGTCGGTCTCGCCGGTAAAGACGGCGTCCACCGCTGCGGTCGCTCCGCCGATCCCGGTCAGCGCCGCGTCGAGGCTCAAGGGGCTGGCATAGGTGTCGGCCTCGAAATGGTTGAGGCCTTCCTCCGGAATGGCGCGCCTGACGGCAGCGAGATGCTCTTCCGGATGTGCGAGCAGGACGAGATCCTCACTCGCCTTCTTCGCCTCGATCCGCTTGAGATCGGAGAAGTTCGGATGTTCGAGCGCAAGGTTCAGCGCCTTCAGCCGGTCCGGCCGCTCAGGATGCCCTTCCGGAACCTCGTGTTCCAGAAAGACCGGATTTTCATAGAGGAACGTGGTCATGCCCGGAACCTAGTGCGCCCACCCAGCAAGGTCCATGGCGAGCCGGTCGAAAGGCGCAATTTTCAACAGCGCGGATCGATGAGCAGCTTGCCGTCGCGGCTCGGATCCGCCTGATGCGCGAGCGCCGCGTCGAGCTTGCTTAGGGGATAGATTTCGGCGATGCGGCTGGAAAAGAGACCCGATCGCAAACCTTCGAAACTCTTGGCAAAGGCCGCTTCGATCACGGGTCGCCCGGCCGAATGCACCCAGGTCCGCAGCCACAGGAAGGAGAAGCGGATGTCTGGCCGCGCCTGGATCGCCGCCTGCGGCACCGGAACGCCGCTGAGCGCCCCATACTGGATGAAGGCGGCGCCCGGTTCGAGCGTGCGCTGGATGAGATCGCCGGCAAGCGGACCGCCAACGGCGTCAATGATTGCGTCGAAGCGAAGCTGCGGCACGCGGCCCTCGTCGACAAACACGATGTGGCCGGGGACCTCGGTTGCCAGCCGCTCGGCGCTGCGCGCGCTGCGGACGATCCCGGTGGCATCCGCCCCTTCGCCGGCCAGCAGCTTCATCAGCATGCCGCCGATCGCCGACCCAGCCGCGTTGACGCCGATACGGCGGCCACCGAGCGGGCCGAAATGTTGGCGCAGCGCCTCGACCAGTTGCAGCGCCGTCAGCGGATTGACGTAGCAGGTGGCCGCATCGGTCTCGCCGATGTCGTCGGGCAGGGCGAAACACCATTCGGCCGGCCGGATCAGATATTCCTGCCAGAGACCGCTGGCACCGATGGGCACCACGCGATCACCGGGTTTCAACGACGTCACGCCAGGGCCGACGCGCGTCACCGTGCCGAAGCCTTCGAAGCCCGGCACGAAGGGCAGCGTGGTGCGGGCGCTATAGGCGCCAGTCACCGGGATGAGATCGGACGGGTTGATGGCGGCAAGCGACAGCGCCACCTCGACTTCGCCCGCCGCAGGCGCCACGCGCCCGGCGTCGACCATCGCAATCACTTGCCGGGGATCGCCGAACTGGCTAACGAGGGTGGAGCGCATCGTCAGGGAGCCTCGCATGGACGGCAGGGAGCTGGAGAACGTCACGGAAATCCGGATTCCGTTTCGCGATATAGACATGCACGGCCACATGCACAATGCCGCCTATTATGCCCACGCCGAGGCCGCGCTTTCCAGCCTCTGGCGTCACCGTCCGCATGTGGTGAACGAGCCGAGCTATCTCGTGCGCCGCTCGGCCTGCGTCTATCACCGTGGTCTGCGCTACGACGAGCCGGCCCGTCTTACCGTCAACGTGGCGAAGGTCGGCGGCAGCTCGATCAGTTTTGTCGTCAAGGTCGAAGCACGCGGCCAACTCGCTGCCGAAGTCGAGGTCGTCTGGGTCGCGGTCGATCCGCAGCGACACACGCCGCTGCCGCTGCCGACGGCGACGCGCGAATGGCTGGCGGCCTACTCGGTCTAGCCAAAGCAATTCCAGGAAAAGCGCGAAGCCGTCACAATAGACGACGCTCCAGCTTTCATGGTGTTTTTGGCCCGTCCAGGCAAAAGGCGCCACCCCCTCTGCCCGGCAGGGCAGAGGGGGTATCTATCTCGTTACCAGACCATTGTCGCGTACTATGCGAAGCGGTTTTCCGTTCGGAATTGCGCCGCCTAAACCGCGCGAAACAGGGTGACGATGCCCATGCCGCCGCCGACGCCCATCATCGCCAGTCCTTCCGTGCCTTTCGGCGATGCCAGCATCTGCGAGAAAAGCCGGACGGTGAGGATCGCCCCCGAGGCGCCATAGGGATGGCCGAGTGCGATGGCGCCGCCGTCGAGATTGACCCTTTCCGCGGCGATATCGAGTTGGTCGAGGCTGCCGAGCACCTGCGAGGCGAAGGCCTCGTTGAATTCGATGAAATCGACCTTTGCCGGATCGAGCGCGGATTGCCGTGCCTTCAGCTTCTGCATTGCCGGGACCGGGCCAAGCCCGAGCAGATTGGGATCGACGCCCGCGGTCGCCGCATCGACGAATTCGAGTGCGAAGGAAACGCCAAGTCGTTGGGCCTCGGCAAAGCTCGTCACCAGCACCACCGCCGCGCCGTCGTTGATCGGGCAGGCATTGCCGGCCGTTACCGTCCCGCCCTCGACGAAGACCGGCTTCAGCCGTTGCAGCGTCTCCAGCGAAGCATTGGCACGAGGGCACTCATCGCGCGACACAGAGCCTGCCGCCGTTTCGACCGGCACGATTTCGCGGGCGAAGCGGCCGGCAACGGCAGCCTCGACCGCGCGACGGTGGCTTTGAAGCGCAAAGGCGTCCTGGCGCTCACGGGAGATCTTGCAGGCGGTCGCGACGTTTTCGGCGGCGACGCCCATATCCGGATCACCGATCTCGTCTGGTGCCATGCGGGCGCGCTTGACCGGCGCGAGTTCGCCGCCGCGCTCCAGCGGCGGTCTCAGGCGGATATGCGCACGGCTGGCGCTCTCGGTGCCGCCGGCCAGATAGAAACGGCCGGCGCCCGCCTGGATCATCCGTGCGGCAAGGGTGATCGCCTCCAGCCCGGAACCGCATTGGCGGTCGACGGTGACACCCGGCGTCGAGACCGGCAGGCCGGCTTCGAGGGCGGCGAGCCGGGCGAGATTGCCGGCGCTGTTGGCGGCGTTTCCGAGAAGAACGTCGTCGATCTCGCTCGCCTCTACACCGGTATCGCGGAGAATACGGGCGATCAGCGGTGCCGCCAGCTGCGACGGTTCGATATCGCGAAGCGTGCCGTTGACGCGGCCGATCGGTGTGCGCAGAGCAGCGATAATGACAGGTATGCGTGCCGGGTCAGTCGATGAGTTCGAGAGCATCGTTTCCATCCGCGATCCATTGTCTGAGCGTGCCCCCCGCCACCTTGCCCGACTGCGTCATCGGCATATTCAGGCAGAGCCAGATGCGGCGCGGATGCTTATAGCGCGGCAGGTGGGCGGCGAGATGACGCTCAAGCGCTTCTCGATCAAACATACCGCCTTCCGGCTCGATGACGGCGACGAGTTCGCTGCCGAGATCCGGGTGGTCGAGCCCGAGGACGAGAGCGGCGTGCACGCCGGGATCTGCAGTCAGCGCGGCTTCCACTTCCTGCGGGTAGATGTTGTTGCCGCCCGAAAGCACCATGCCGCCGGACCGGCCGAGGAGGTGCAGGGTGCCGCACTCATCGAGGAAGCCGAGATCGCCGACCGTCGCCAGCGACCCGAGACGACGGAAGCCGGCACCATCGGTGGTGCCGACATACCCATCGGATATGAGGGCGCTGTCGACGAAGATCGTGCCCGTCTCACGGGTTGGCATTTCGCCCCCCCTGTCGTCGCGAATGCTGAGCGTAACACCCGGGAAGGCACGGCCGACGGCGGTGGCCGAAGCGGTGTCGCCGTTGGTAGCAACACTGATGAAGCCCAGTTCCGAGGCGCCGTAATATTCGATGATATCGGCTTGAGGAAACGCGAGTGCCGCGCTGTCGCGATCGTTTTCGGTCAGCTTGGCGCCGGCGACGGTGATCTGGGCGACGGATGTTTGCGGCCGGCCGGCGGCTGCAGCGCAGAGCCGCCGCAGCATCGTCGGCACCAGCGCCAGTCGCTTGACCTCTTTCGCCTCGACGATGGACATTGCCCGGGAAGCCTCGAAATGTGCGGCCCCGATGAATTCGGCGCCGGCGACAAGGGTTTCGGCAAGCGCATAAAGTGTCAGCCCGTGCGCGAGCGGACCGGGCGCAAAGGTGCGGGTGGCGCGGTCGATGCCGAAGAAGGCTTCGCCCGTGGCCAAGCTCCTACGCCACGAACCGCGATCGCGGATGATCGCTTTCGGCGTTCCTGTTGTGCCCGAGGTGAAGACGATCAGGAATGGTTCCGTGTCGTCGCCGATTGCGAGCGGCTTTCGCTCGTTGCCGTCGGTCTCGCGAAAGGTTCGCGTTTTGACGCTTGCGGGCGCATGGAGCGAGAGGTTGGCGCCATCGGCCCTGACAATGAGATCGGGCGACAAGCGATCGTGCATCGTCTGGCGCGTCGCCTCCGGCAGATGCGGATCGATCAGCGCGACGCAGTTGCCGCCGCTGGTGGCGGCAAGGAAGGCAGCGGCGAAGAGCGGATGATTGCCCGTCTCCAGTGCGATCAGGCGAGAGCGGTCGCCGAGCACGCTGCGGCGTTCGGCAATCCCAACCAAGTCTCCGAAACGTTCGGCAAGTGCGCCGGCGATGCGTGCGAGGTCACCAAAAGTGAAAACCCGGCCCTCGATTTGGAAGGCCGGGGCATGCGGATGGTCTTGCGCGTGGCGATGGATCGCGGCGGCAAACGGCATCGGCTCAGGCGCGGGCCGGTAACAGCGGATAGCCGGCGTAGACCGCGCGTGCGGCAAGCGTCGCGATCGCAGCCTTCAGCAGGTCGCCCGGAATGAAGGCGAGCGAGCCGGCAGCAACGGTCATGAGCGGGGTGCCGGTGACGGCGGAAACCCAGGGCATGCCGATCGCATAGAGCACGACGATACCGCCGAGGACGGAGGCGAGGAAAAAGCCGATGAACTGGCGCGTTTCGGCCTGGCCTTCGCGCACGGTGCGCTCGGCGATCAGGCCGGTGACGAAGGTGGCAACGACCCAGCCGATGATGAAGCCGCCCGACGGGCCGGCAAAGACCGCAAGGCCGCCGCGGCCGCCCGAAAGCACCGGCAGGCCGATGGCGACCAGCAGCAGGAACAGCAGGAAGGCGAGCGCGCCGCGCCTCGCGCCGAGAATGCAGCCGGCGAGCATGACGCCCATGGATTGCGCAGTGATCGGGACAGGAATGAAGCCGAGCGTGATCGGCGGAATGAAGCCGAGCACGACGACGATCGCGGCGAAGAGGGCGATGAGCACGAGATCTCTGGTATTCATGTAGTTCCGCTTCCCTGTTTTTTAGAATTCGCGAATTTATTGACGGCGAAATCCGCGCGCGTCAATCGCGGCAGCAATCGTGTCGGCATCTTTCAGCGTCAGGATGATCAGCGGCCCTATGATCGTCAACGGCCGGACGGGCAGTCCGCGGGCGCGATGGGCTTCGCGGATTGCCTGATAGCGCGCAAAGATATCCGGGACGAAGCGCAGTACGAGCCCGAGCGCCAGGCTGACATCGGCCGCCTTCAGCCAGCCCAGCCGTTCCAGCGGGCTCAAGAGGATGGTGATCTCGTCCATGAAGGCGCTGATCGTCGTCGTCGCCGTGACGGCGGCTGCAAACAGAACCAGCGCCATCAGCCGCAAGGTTAACGTGGCGACCTCGGCAATGGACAGGTAAAAGAGATTGACGGCCGCCAGAAAGAAGATCGTCAGGAAGACGAAGCCGACGCGCTTCAGCGCCTCCTTGGGCGTGAGGCCGGCGCAGAGATAAAGAGCGGCGGCCACGATGAAGGCGATCGCCTGAACCGCGAGCGAAGCGCTCAAAAAAAGGCCGATGCTCGACGCCACGAGTGCCATCAGCTTGACCCTGACCGGCAGCCGGTGGAGCAAGCTGTTGCCCTCGATGTGCAAGCTCGTCAGCATCCGGCGATCTCGTGATAGCGGCGGATCGCGTCTTGCGGGTTGCCGTCGAAGGCAAGGCGGCCCTCGTGGAAGAGCAATAGCCGTTCGACATTCTCGACGAGCCCGAGATCATGGGTGATCACCACGGTATCCTCCGGCAGGTCGTCGATCGCCGCGGCGACACGGCGGCGGTTCTTGAGGTCAAGCTGGTTCGTCGGCTCGTCGAGGATCAGGATCTTCGGATCGGTAACGACGACGCTCGCCATGGCGACGAGCTGCGTTTCTCCGCCCGAAAGCTCATGCACGCGTCGCCTTGCCAGGTGTTCGATGCCGAAGCGCGAAAGTGCTGCCTGCATGCGGCGGTCGACTTCTTCGCGCGAAAGCCCGCGGTTTTTCAGCCCGAAGGCGATGTCCTCGGCGACGATCGGCATGATCAGCTGGTTGTGCGGGTTCTGGAAGATGAAGCCGGCCTCGGAAAGCACGGCGCGGTCGTCTTTGATCGTATCGAGCCCGTTGACCGTAACGCCGCCGGAGGAAGGCTTCACCAGACCGTTGATCAGCCGGGCGAAGGTTGTCTTGCCGGAACCGTTGAGGCCGATGATGCCGATGCGTTTTTCGTTGAGCGTGAGCGTCAAGGGGTGCAAAGCCACCCGCTCGCCGAAGCGGACCGCGCAATCGGTAAAGCGGATGTCCATTCCGTTCCTCGCTGTCTCCGGCCCGCGCCGTTTTCGGGTTGCTCTATAGGCCAAGTGCGACAACAAGGGCAATGCAGTCCGCGGACCGATGCGGCATTTGAATTATGGGAATAAAAGCCTATTGTTATCGTCATGACGATTCGCCTTTCCAACAGCGACGCCCGTCGCATCTTCCTCGCCAAGCAGGGCCTTTCAGGCGCGCCCAACCGCGCGCTCGGCAAGGAAGGCCTCTTGAAGCTCATCCACGACATCGGCTTCGTGCAGGTAGACAGCATCGCCACGGTGGAGCGCGCCCATCACCAGATCCTGTTTTCCCGCAACCAGACCTATCGTCGAGAGCATCTGACGGCGCTGCTGGAGGACGATCGCGACCTCTTCGAGCATTGGACCCACGATGCCTCGATCATTCCAAGCAGCTTCTTCCGCTATTGGAAGCACCGCTTCAAATGGGAAGGTGAGACGATCGTCGAGCGGTGGAAGGCGTGGCGCGGCGAAGGCTTTGAAAAAGGCTGCGACGACACCTATCAGCGTATTGCCGAAGGCGGCCCGGTGCTCGCCCGAGACTTGAAGGAAGCCGAACACCAGTCTGGCGGCTGGTGGAACTGGCATCCGTCGAAGACGGCGCTGGAAGTGCTGTGGCGCACGGGCAAGCTGGCGATCGCGCGGCGCGAGAATTTCCAGAAGGTCTACGATCTCACGGAAAGAGTGATCCCGCCGCACCACAACGAGGATGACGTCAGCCATCCGGAGTTCATCGACTGGGCTTGCCGCAGTGCGCTGGAGCGTCTCGGCTTTGCCACCCATGGCGAGATTGCCGCCTTCTGGGATCTGGTGTCGCCCGAGGACGCCAAGACCTGGGTGGCGGAGCATCGCGACGAACTCGTGGAAGTGCAGATCGAAGCGATCGATGGCGGACGCCCGCGTGTCGCCTACGCCTTCGCTGGATTCCCGGACGCACTTGGCGATATCCCTGAGCCGCCGGGCCGGGTGCGGGTGCTGAGCCCCTTCGATCCGCTGCTGCGCGACCGCAATCGTACCGAGCGCCTGTTCGGGTTCTATTATCGCATCGAGATCTTCGTGCCCGAGGCCAAGCGCGAATATGGCTATTACGTCTTCCCGCTGATCGAGGGTGACCGGTTGATCGGCCGCATCGACATGAAGGCGGACCGCAAGCGCGGCAGCCTCGATGTCCGCAAGCTCTGGCTCGAAAAGGGCGTCCGCGCCTCGGCAGGGCGCCTGGAACGCATCGATGCCGAGCTCGATCGGGTTGCCCGCTTCGCCGGCGTCGAGCGGGTGGAACGGCTCGACGGTTGGAATACGTCGCTGTAGCGACTTGAGCCGCTGCATGCTTGCGTCGATCGGTGCGGATCGAGGAAACATGCGGCCCGTGATATTTTCCTTGGCTTGAACCCGCTGCGTTCCTAAATGGAGGCGATAGAAATTGCTGACGCGGGAGCGTGCCACTATGAACACCGATCTGATGAGCCTCTTCGATGCCGACGAGGCAACGGTCCGCAAGGTTCTCTCGGAAACGCTCGCCGGTGCCGACGACGGCGAACTGTTCCTCGAACATGCGCAGGCCGAGGTGCTCTCCTTCGATAACGGCCGGCTCAAGGGCGGCAGCTTCAATACCGACCAGGGTTTTGGTTTGCGCGCCGTTGCCGGCGAAGCGGTCGGCTACGCCCATTCCGGCGAACTTTCGCTTTCGGCGCTCCGCCGTGCTTCCGATGCGGTGGCGCAGGTGACCCGCGGCTATGCCGGCTCCTATGCCGCAGCCCCGCAGCGTACCAACAAGAAACTCTACGGCGACGAAAACCCGATCGGCGAGCCGAGCTTCGAGGCGAAGGTCGCGCTGCTCCAGGAAATCGACGCCTATCTGCGCGCCAAGGATCCGAAGGTCCGTCAGGTGACGGCGACCATCGCCGCTAGCTGGCAGGTCGTCGATATCCTTCGCGCCGATGGTCACCGCGTCCATGACGTCCGGCCGATGACCCGCATCAACATCTCCGTCGTCACCGGCGAAGGAGATCGCCAGGAAAGCGGCTCCTTCGGCACCGGTGGGCGTCGCGGCTTCGGCGATTTCGTCACCGCGGAAAACTGGAAGCAGGGCGCCGACGAGGCGCTGCGCCAGGCACTCGTCAATCTCGAAGCGATCGATGCGCCCGCCGGCACCATGGACGTGGTGCTTGCCTCCGGCTGGCCGGGCGTCATGCTGCACGAAGCCGTCGGCCATGGCCTGGAAGGGGACTTCAACCGCAAGAAGACCTCGGCTTTTGCCGGCCTGCTGGGCCAGCAGGTGGCCGCCAAGGGCGTCACCGTCGTCGACGACGGCACCATCGAGGCGCGCCGCGGCTCGATCTCGATTGACGACGAAGGCACGCCGTCGGGCTACAACGTGCTGATCGAGGACGGCAAGCTCGTCGGCTACATGCAGGACCGGCAGAACGCCCGGCTGATGGGCATGCAGCCGACCGGCAACGGCCGTCGCCAGGGCTATGCCCATGTGCCGATGCCGCGCATGACCAATACCTACATGCTCTCCGGCGACAAAACGCCGGAGGAAATCATCGCCTCGGTCAAGAAGGGCATCTATGCCGTCTCCTTCGGCGGCGGCCAGGTGGACATCACCTCCGGCAAGTTCGTCTTCGGCTGCACCGAGGCCTACCTGATCGAGAACGGCAAGATCGGCGCGCCGGTGAAGGGCGCCATGTTGATCGGCAACGGTCCGGACGCGATGAAGCGTGTCACCATGGTCGGCAACGACACCAAGCTCGACACCGGCATCGGCAATTGCGGCAAGGCCGGCCAATGGGTACCGGTCGGCGTCGGCCAGCCGCATCTGCGCATGGATCAGATCACCGTCGGCGGCACGCAGGCGTAAGGTCCGATGGCGGTCTTCAAGCTGTCCTTTCTGTCGCCGAAGACCGCCACACCGACGCACGAACTGAGGTTCGATCGCGATGCCGCCGAGATCGCGCGGGCGTTGGACCTGCAAAACGGCGTCTTCCTGGATCATGCCTGCTACCGTCTGGATCAAGACGACCTGACGCTGCTGGCGTCGGCCGTCGGGCTTGCCTTGCCAGAAACAGGCGAGGAAGCTGAGCTTCGGCGGCCGCATGCGCTCGATACCGTGCCCGATCTGGTGCACTCCGGCTATGAGCTTCCGCTGATGCTGGAAGGGCGCAAGCCCTTCGCCTTCTTCAGCGACGATGCCGCGTCGCCCTGGCTTGCCGAAACCAAAGAGTTGTTCGCGCCGCACGTTGCCGACGGAACTTTGCTTGCGGACGTGTTCGAGTTCTCGCGGATGTGCCCGACAACGACCGGTGGCGAGAAGGAGCAAAGGGTTCTCTACCTCACCTATGCGTTGCCGGGAGAAGAGTGGCGTTTCGCGCGCTTCAGGCAACGCTGCCACCAGCTCTTTTGCCATTGGCGCCCATGGACGGCAGAAGACGAGCGCGAGGAGGGGCTGCTGCTTGGCTATAGCCAGGAGCAGTGCGACTGGTGACTCGCCAACCGCTTCCGTAGAGCCGTCGTGCAAGAGTGACGAAGGCTCTGAGACCGGCGGCCAATCAGCCGCGCGACGGCAGCATCATGCAGTCATAGGAGCGCTCTTTGAGGGCATCGCAGGCTGCTGCTGCCGCGTCGCGGCTCGAAAAGCCGACGAAGCGGGCGCGGTAGATCGCTTTGGCACCCTTACCGACGGCTTCCGTGTAGGGCGTGGCGCCCGCGAGCGGCGCACCGGCTTCCGAGCGCGCCTGCGCCAGCAGCATGCGCGCAGCTTCTGCGGATGGCGCCGCCGAAATCTGGATCTGCCAGCCGCCTGACGCTGCCGGCACTGCAGCCGTCGTTTCGATCTCGGCAAGCTCCGTCGGCCGTTCCGCGGGGATGGCGGACGTCGATGTCGCTGTAATCACGGCAGCAACCGAATCCCGCTTGGCCCGCTGCGGTGCGGTGTAGGGCATCGGAACCTCGGATGTCGCGACCGCGGCTACTTCGACGGGGGCTTCAATCGTCTTGCCGCCGCGCTTGGATGCCACCAGCTGCCGTCCGCCCTTGGCTGCCTTGCCGACATGGCGATCGAGAAGGGCCGCCATCTTGGCGTCGCGGCTGCGCGCCGTCTTGCCGCCGAGAACGACGCCGACCACCCGGCGATTGCCGTCCTTGACGGCGCTGACGAGGTTGAAGCCGGAGGCATTGGTGTAGCCGGTCTTGATGCCGTCCATGCCATCGTAGCGGTACATCAGGTTGTTGTGCCCCCGCACCTTGCGGCCGCGGAAATTGAAGCTTTCGGTCGCAAACAGCCGGTACTCCCTGGGGAAGTCGCGCATCAGCGCCACGGCGAGCGTCGACATTTCACGCGCCGTCGTCACCTGCTTGCTGGCAGGCAGGCCGGAGGCATTGATGAAGATGGTCTTGCTCATGCCGAGCTGACGCGCCTTGGCGGTCATCATGCGGGCGAAATTCGCCTCGGAGCCGCCGAGCTTCTCGGCCATCGCTGCCGCGGCATCGTTGCCCGAGCGCACGATCATGCCGAGGACCGCCTCGCGCACGGTGATCGTCATGCCGGATTTGAGGCCGAGCCGCATCGGCGGCTTGGCGGCCGCCGCCTTCGAAACCTTGATCTTGCTGTCCCAGGAAAGCTTGCCACTCTTCAGCGCCTCGAAGGCCATGTAGACCGTCATCATCTTGGTCAGGGAGGCAGGATGATTGAGGACATCGGCGTTTTCAGACGAGAGGACCTTGCCGGTGCGTGCATCGAGCACCAGCGAGGCGCTTCCGGCGACGGCTGTCGCCGTCCCGAGCGCCAGTGCGAAGGTCGCCAGCAGGAGGCAGCGCAAAGTTTTCATATCGATCCCCGTCGAGTAGCGCCCTCGGCAAGGCGCAAAGCTGTTTCGTTTTGTGACAAGATCCGTGTCTTTGCTGCAACTTTAGGGCGGAATGTGGCGAGCCGACCTTGTTTTCGAGGTTGTGGTAAATGGCCGATGAACGCTCTCCCCGTTCAACAAGGTTTAACGCCCTCGCCGTTAACTTTCCAGGCTGTTAGTCCGCGCCAGAGTCTCGCGGGCCAGATTTGGGGGCGACCATCAAGGGCATGATCAGGACGATTGTTCGCCGCGCCGCAATTGCCGGTGGGCTGGAAGTCGCGGGGGGGCTGAGCCGCGCCGGGCTGATTGCCAGCGCGCGCGGGCAGGGGGCGATCTTTACCCTGCATCATGTCCGGCCGAAATCTGCCCGTGCCTTCGATCCCAATGCGCACCTGGAAATCACGCCGGAATTCCTCGATGTCGCGTTGAGGACGCTGAAGCGCGACGGCTATCGCTTCACCCCGCTCGAACACTTGCCGGAGGCGCTGGCCGCCAAAGGTGGGCCGGTCGCCTGTTTTACCCTTGATGACGGCTACCGGAACAATCTCGAGCACGCGTTGCCGGTCTTCCAGCGCCACCAGGCGCCATTCACGGTGTTCGTTACCGGCGGGTTCGTCGATCGCACACATACGCTTTGGTGGGAGACGCTTGCCGATATGCTCGCAACGAGCGAGAAGCTGCGCTTTGACTTCGGCCGTGGCGTAGAAACATTGCAGGCGTCGACCACGGCCGAAAGGCAGGCCGTCTTCAATCGCATTGCGGCGTTCATTCACGGCCATGATGAGGCAAAGGCGATCGCTTCCTTGAACGCTGCAGCCCTCGATGGCGGCATCGATCCGCAGGCGATAACCGAACGCCTCACACTGGACGAGGCCGGTTTGCGGCGCCTGATCGAAAGCCCTATCGCGAGCCTCGGCGCCCACACGATCAGCCACCGCGCGGTCGCGCGCCTGACGGATGCTGAGGCGCGGCGGGAGATCGAGGGATCGCTGCGGCGCGTCGAGGCGATCACCGGTCGGCCGCCCCAGACTTTCGCCTATCCCTATGGCGACGCGCCGGCGGTATCCGCACGCGACCATCGCATCGTCGCCGATTTGGGTTTCACCCTGGCCGTCACCACCCAACCCGGCACGCTCATCGCTCGCGCGAAAGCCAGCCTTTATGCGCTACCGCGCATTTCTCTGAACGGCCATTTCCAGCGCGCCCGCTACGTTTCGGCTCTGGCCTCCGGCATACCGTTCCGCCTGGCGGCCGGCTAGAAAAGGCGACTTGGGCAGCCGAGTGCTTCGACGTCAATTGAAGGCAAAAGCCATGAGAATGCTGTCTTGGTAAACACCGTCGTGTTTCCAGTCGCGAACACGCGGCCTTCGATCTGGAAGTCAAACTGCGCGTAAAACGCCCGGGCGCGATGCAGGACTGTCATGTATGCGGCATCCGTCGAAGGCTGGTGCGCTTAGCCGTGAAAGCCAGCGGCCTTCCTGGGCGACGTCATCGAGGCAGCGGTGACAACCGGCTATATCGTCGAGCGTCGCGTCACGAACATCGATCGTCATCAATAGGCATTCAACGGAAATGCCCGGCTCGGGCCGGGCAAAAGACAAAATCCGCTCGGCCACCTGCATAGCCGAGCGTCGTGATTGCATCTGGCGCCTCTCTTGCGACGGACGCGCGGCTTATGGGTACATACGCACCTTTTCCCAGCCGCCTTCGGGTGCCTCGCGGCGAAACTCCATCCGGTCATGAAGCCGGAAGGGGCGGTCGTGCCAGAATTCGATCGACGTCGGGCAGATGCGGAAGCCTGACCAATAGCTTGGGCGCGGGATTTCGCCGAGCGCGTGGCGGGCCGTGTATTCGGCAACGGCCTTTTCCAGCGCGAAGCGGCCTTCGAGTGGCCGCGACTGCTTCGAGGCCCAGGCGCCGATGCGGCTGCCGCGCGGCCGGCTCTTGAAATACTCGTCGGCCTCCTCGTCGGTGACGATCTCGACCGGGCCGCGCACGCGCACCTGCCGACGCAGCGATTTCCAGTGGAAGCACATCGCCGCCTTGCGGGCGCCGAGGATCTCCTCACCCTTCTGGCTTTCGAAATTCGTGTAGAAAACGAAGCCGCGCTCGTCGAAACCCTTAAGCAGCACCATGCGGACATTCGGCAGTCCGTCGGCATCGACGGTTGCGAGCGCCACCGCATTCGGGTCGTTGATCTCGCTACCTTCCGCGTCCTTCAGCCATGTGCCAAACAGGGAAAAGGGTTCATTTGATTCGGTGAAGTCACCGCTTGTTAACTCATTCGCCGCCATATTGCGTTCCAATGCCGTGATGTCTGGCGCGGAAATACTTCGGGATGAGCCCGACCGGTGTTTCCGCATCGAAAATGTCGGAGCCTGTATGTTGACCTTGTCGAGAAACGTGCGGCTCCAGCGAGTCTGACAGGATTGCCGTGCAAGACATAGCAAAGTGGATCGACGCCAAGAAGGGGTATTCCTTCGCCTTGCTGCGTAGCGCGGCAATTTGCCTGCCGGTCCTGGCGCTGTCCGGCTGCATGGGGGCTGGCCTCGACCTTTTCGGCAGCGGAGTCGACCGCACGGTTTCGACGGGCACAGTTCCCGTTGCCAAGACCTCCGATGGCCTTTCCGATGCGGTGATGGTTCGCAACGCCGTGACATCGGCCGAGCTCAACAGCGGCGCCATCAATCCTATTCCCTGGGCCAATGCGACCTCCGGCAGTGCCGGTGTCATCAGCAGCATCCAGGAAGACCGCGCCAGCGGCATGCTCTGCCGCCGATTCACCACGACGCGTCATTCCTACGAAGGCATCGCCAAGTTCGACGGCAGCACTTGCCAGGGCGGCGACGGCGCCTGGTATCTGACGAGCTTCGGCCCGCGCGCCTGAGCGAGCGTTCGACGCAAGCCGTTGAAATCGGTGATTAACCACGTTTTGGCAAATGCGCGCATGACGGCCGGCGTTGACGTCTCAACGGCCACATGAGGCCGCGTGGCTAACCACTATTTAGCAACTTCTCCGGATCATCGGCGTTCAGTGGACGGGCGACAATGGCGCCTGCAATCGGGGCAAAGGCGGGCATCAGGGAGAGGCCGCCGATCAGAGAAGATGGTAGAAACCATGCGTGATCCCTATGTGATCCTCGGGGTACGGCGCAATGCCGGGCAGGATGAAATCAAGGCCGCCTGGCGTTCGCTGGCAAAGGCCGTGCATCCGGACCATAACCAGGACGATCCCAACGCCGCGGAGCGTTTTGCCGAGGCCGGCAAGGCCTATGAGCTGCTGCGCGACCCGAAGCTCAGAAGCCGCTACGACTATGCGCGCCGCGAAGCCGAGCTTCGTCGCATGGAGGCGATGAAGGCAAAGATGCGGCCTCAGGAAGAGGCGCCGGTCGACGCCGAGACCGCCGAGGACGCCATTTCACAGATTTTCGGCGCGGAGACCCGCACCAAGTCGGCCCGGCCATCGCCGAAGCCGACGCCGAAATCATCGCCCAAGCCGGCCGCGGCAGCAAAGGAGCCGGAGCGACCGGCCCAGGCGTCCGAAAGCAAGCCGGAACCAGCACCCGAACCGCAGCAGGAAAGCGCCCTCAAAACAGAGACACCGCTGATGCAGCGTGCAGCCGCACCGGCCGCCGAGCTTGTGGCGGCGATCGTCCGGCGCATCCGGGGTCGCGCGGCAAGGACGGCCGAGAAGGTCCCGGATCTTCCCGTCGATCTCGCCGTCAGCATTGACGACCTGATCAGCCGCCAGCGCCTCAGCGTCGAGCTTCCCGACGGCGAAAGCCTGAAGGTGCAGATCCCTCCGGGTGCCGTCGACGGTCAGAGCATTCGTCTGGCGGAGCAGGGCTATCGGGTGACGGGCATGACCCGTGGCGACGTCGTCGTCACGCTCAGGGTCGACCAGGGCGGGACGTTCCGCGCCCGCGGCCTCGATCTCATGACCACCTTGCCGATCGATCTGCAGGGCGCCGTTCTCGGCTGCGAACAGGTGCTCGAAACCCCGGTCGGGCAGGTTACGGTGGTCGTGCCGGCCTGGTCCGGCTCCGACAAGGTCATCCGCCTTGCGGGCAGGGGGATGCCCGGTGCTTATGGTACGCATGGCGATCTGCTGGTCGAATTGCGGCTGGTCCTGCCCGAGGCGCCCGACGACAAGATCACCGATCTGATGAAGTCGCAGCGCGACGGCCTCTATCTGTGACAGGCCATTTGTGACAGTTCGCTGACACACTGAACCAATATTACGGGGACTAACAGTTCCTGATCTCAGCCGTGCTTGAACCACCCTTGCGGCTATGCCATAGGCAATTCTCGACATTTTGCCGCACCCGTTCTCGTGGGGCGTCTGTGACATTTTTGATCTTTGGCACCGGCGACGGCCGATGCTGGAATAGTATTGGGGACTTACCATGGCTCAGGCATCCGGTCTGATGAAGGGCAAGCGCGGCGTCATCATGGGCGTTGCAAACAACCGTTCCATCGCATGGGGCATTGCCAAGGCCATCCACGCGCAGGGTGGTGAAGTTGCGTTGACCTATCAGGGCGACGCTCTGAAAAAGCGCGTCGAGCCGCTGCTCGCGGAAATCGACGGCTTCATGGCCGGCCATTGCGACGTCAGCGACGAAGCCACCATCGACGCGGTCTTCGACGCGCTTGAGAAGAAGTGGGGCAAGATCGATTTCGTGGTGCATGCGATCGGCTTCTCCGACAAGGACGAACTGACCGGCCGCTACGTCGATACCTCGGCCGACAACTTCGCCAAGACGATGCAGATCTCGGTCTACTCCTTCACTTCGGTTGCCCGTCGCGCTGAAAAGCTGATGACGGACGGCGGATCGATGCTGACGCTGACCTATTATGGCGCCGAAAAGGTCATGCCGAACTACAACGTCATGGGTGTCGCCAAGGCTGCTCTGGAAGCAAGCGTCAAGTACCTCGCCGTCGACCTCGGCCCCAAGAACATCCGCGTCAACGCGATTTCTGCCGGCCCGATCAAGACGCTGGCCGCTTCGGGCATCGGCGACTTCCGCTATATCCTCAAGTGGAACGAGTACAACGCGCCGCTGCGCCGCACCGTCACCATCGAGGAAGTCGGCGACGTCGGCCTCTACATGCTTTCGGACCTGTCGCGCTCGGTTACCGGTGAAGTGCACCACGCCGACAGCGGCTACCATGTCGTCGGCATGAAGGCTGTGGACGCGCCCGATATCTCCGTGATCAAGGACTGACCGAACCGCCAAGGCGGATTCGGCAGCCTGCTGCCCGGAGACATGTTGTGCTGATCTATGTGATCCGTCACGGACAGACAGACTGGAACGCCGAAAGCCGGCTCCAGGGGCAAAAGGATATCCCTCTCAATGACTTCGGTCGCCAGCAGGCGACCGGCAACGGCGTGGCGCTTGGAGGCATCCTCGGCGCAGACGCCCGGCACTTCGACTTCGTCGCCAGTCCGCTCGGCCGCACGCGCGAGACCATGGAGCGTGTCCGGCGGGCCATGGGGCTCGATCCGGCCGCCTACCGCACCGACGAGCGGCTCAAGGAAGTTTCCTTCGGCGATTGGGAAGGGCACACGCTGCCCGAACTCAAGCGCTCGGCGCCACAGAGGATCGCCGAGCGGCGCGCGGTGAAATGGGACTTCATTCCGCCCGGTGAGGATGCCGAGAGTTACGAAATTCTGTCCTGGCGCATAGCCGCCTGGCTCAGGGACGTGACGAAGCCGACGGTCTGCGTCAGCCACGGCGGCGTCATTCGCGTGCTCTTCAAGCTTTTCGGGGAAATGGAAGCCGAGGAGGCCGCGACCGCGGCGATCCCGCAGGACCGCCTTCTGCGCATCTCCGGCAATGCCATCGGCTGGGTCTGATGGTTTGAATCGTCGGGCGTAGATTGGCGCAGTGGCGCGCAAAGCGCTTCACATGGATGCCCGCGCGAGGGGCATCCGATAAAAGGTCATTTTTCAGAAATGTGAAAATCCGGTTCCGGCGAACCGCGCAGCGGCCTGTAGGAAAGGCCGCGCTTTCTATTGAACGATTTCGAGATCGTTGATGACCCGCTTACCGTCCACTTCCGTGTAGAAGACGAGAACCTTTACGCCGGCCTTCAGGCCTTCGAAATTGAATTCCTCGGGCGCCTGATAGTTCTTGCCGTCGTCAAGCGACAGGCTCAGCCTTTCGGTGTCAACACCCGTAATGGTAGCTTCAACGTCGGCGCTTTCGGCAAGGGCGGACAAGGGCGAGAGCAGCCCTGCGGTGGCCATGAGTGCGGCAATAACAAAACGCATTCTTCTTGCCCTCTTCAACGTTTCTGCGAACATCCTTGTCACTCCCCTTTGATCCCCGATTGTGGCAAAAATTGCCTTGCGGCGTGGCTTTTGGCCGGACGCCCCCGCTTTTTTGATGGTCTATCCGAACTCTGGAGACTGGACGGCGGTACCGTATTTTTCAAGCGGGCAGGGGCCGAACTCCGGGTATCGGCAGTGTGGTTTCCCCATGAATTATAGGGTTTGCCAAGGAATTGTGACGAAAGCCAATCTTAAGACTCGCTCGCTACCTTTGGTTGGGGATCGAGGGGAAGAGATTGAAGATCATTGACGTTCTGCGCCAGCGCATTCGGGCCGCCGCCAGATTTGCGAAACCCTCGCTCATTCCGGCGGCGATCGCGGGCCTCGTCGTGTTTACGGGCGGGCATGTCTATGAGCGGCAAAACCGTGAAAACTTCCAGAACGACCTCAGGATCGACGTCGAGAACGAACTGAACCTCATTGCCAACCGCCTGCAATCGGAGGTTAACACCAGCATTGCCGCGCTGAACGGTTTTGCCAACAGCATCGGCGTGCACCCGGCCATGACAACAGACGATTTCACCGTCATGGCGACGAAGCTCCTCCTGCAGAATCCGCAAATGGTGCGCGCCTCGGCAGCGCCCGGTGGCGTCGTGCGGATCGCCTTTCCGCGCGAGAGCCAGCAATGGTTCGTCGGCAGCGACTTCAACCGATTCGGCGCGACAAGACATGCCATCGAGCGCGCGTCCTCGACGGTTAGGCCGGTGATGATCGGCCCGATCCGGTTGCCAAGCGGTCGCAATGGTTTCGAGCTGTTCCTGCCAGTCTTTTCCAAGATCCAGGGACGCATGGAGCGTTGGGGCTACGTCGAGGCCATACTCGACGAGAAGGCGCTGTACCGCGCCGCGCGCCTGCTCGAGTCGGGCGGCGAGGCGCCGGAACTGGCGCGGGACCACCGCCATGTCGACGTTCACCTGGCGATCCGCGATATTTCCGAGCCGGACCGCATACAGGATGCGTTCTATGGCGACGACGCTCTTTTTCGCGCTGCGCCGGTCAACCGCCGGTTGGAGCTAGCAGGCGGCGTGTGGGAGCTGGCGGCCATGCCCGTCGGCGGATGGCAGCAGCTTCCCGAAAACAGCATCTTCATCCAATTGGCGATCGCCGTCGCCGTCACGGTGGTGGTTATCCCGATCCTCCTGGCTGGCGGCCTCGTCAACGAGCGACAGCGCAACATCGCCAAGCTGAAGGCGCGGGAAGGGGAGGTGATGACGCTGTCTCACCGCCTGAACCTCGCGCTCGACGCGTCGAAGATCGGCATCTGGGAAATCGACGTCGAGAGCCAGCAGCGTTCCTGGGACGACCGGATGTTCCACCTGCATGGACTGGAGGTGCATCTGGACGAGCCCACGTACGACGAGTGGCGCGCGACCGTGCATCCCGACGACATAGGTATTGCCGCTAATGCGCTGTTCCGTAGTCTCGATGACGGCCTCGAGTACCGATCGCAGTATCGTGTCATTCTGCACGACGGTACGGTGCGCCACATCCGCAATGTCGGATCCAGCCACCGCGGCGCCGATGGCCGCGCCAAGGTCACCGGTATCAGCTGGGATGTCAGCGACGATGTGCTGAAGAACGAGCGGCTGAGTGCGGCCAAGGCACAGGTCGACCAGCAGAACCTTGAGCTCGAGCAGGCGCTGAAGGGTCTCTACGAGCGTGAACAGGATCTAGAACTCCTGTCACGACGTCTCGACCTCGCTCTTGATTCCTATCGCTGCGGCATGTGGGAGGCCGATCTCGACAACAACGTCGCCTATTGGGACGAGCGCATGCATCAGCTCTACGGGCTGGTCTATACCGACGGCGCCACCAACGAGCAGACATGGCTTCAAGCGCTGCACCCCGATGACCGGCAGCCGGCGCTCAACGCGGTCAATCGCGCCATCGAAGCGGACGAAACCTATGTGCATCAGGTGCGGGTGATATTGTCGGCCGGAACGGTTCGCCACATCCGCTCGGTCGGCAAGCTGCACGTCGCCCCGGACGGTGCACGGAAATTCGTCGGCATGGCGCTCGATGTTACCGACGACGTGCTGATGACGGAACAGTTGCGCGCGGCCAAGGCCATGGCGGACGCAAAGAACGCCGAGCTGGAGCAGGCCCGGGTTCGCATCGAGCACAACGCACTGCATGACCCGCTGACAGGGCTCGGCAACCGCCGCATGCTCGACAAGGCGCTGGAGCGACTGACCCTGGACGCCGGCAGCGACCGTGAGGACATCGCCATCCTTCATATCGATCTCGACCGGTTCAAGCAGATCAACGACACCCTGGGTCACGCAGCCGGCGACGCCATGCTGATCCATGCCTCGGAGATCCTGCGGGCGAACACATCGTCGGGCGACATCATTGCCCGCATCGGTGGCGACGAGTTCGTTGTCGCCGTTACCGGTGAACAGGGCGAGGCGACGCTTGCTGCCCGTTGCGACCGGATCATTGCCGCGATGCGGCAGCCGGTCGACTACAACGGATTTCCCTGCCGCTTTGGTGTCAGCATCGGCGTGGCCGTCGGGCATGGCGCCGACATCGACGCGCGCAAGCTGCTCGTCAACGCCGATATCGCGCTCTATCGCGCCAAGGAGGCGGGCCGGAACCGCTACCAGTTCTTCACCGAGGTGCTGCAGGCGGAAGTGGTGACCGCCAAGCGCATTGCCGACGAGATTTTGGAAGGCATCGAGCGCGACGAATTCGAACCCTGGTATCAACCGCAGTTCGATGCGACGACGCTCGCGCTTTGCGGCGTCGAGGCACTGGTGCGCTGGAGGCATCCGCGCGAGGGCATATTGACGCCGGATCGTTTTCTCGGCATCGCCGACGAACTCAACGTGACGGCGATGCTCGACCGTCTCGTTCTGGAGAAATCTCTCACCGATCAGATGCGATGGGCAGCGGCCGGCATTCGGGTTCCCAAGATCTCGGTCAATGTTTCGGCCAAGCGGCTGCAGGACGACGACCTGCTGTCCTCGCTTGAAGGCTTGAGCATCACGCCCGGACAGATCTGTTTCGAACTGGTGGAGTCGATCTTCCTCGACGAAAGCGACGATATCGTCGCCGCCAACATCGAGGGCATCAAGAAGCTCGGGATCGATATCGAACTCGACGATTTCGGCACCGGCCATACCTCGATCGTCAGCCTTTTGAAGATCAAGCCGAAGCGGTTGAAGATCGACCGCCAGCTCGTCGTTCCGGTTTTGAGCGCCCGCAGGGAGCAGGCGTTGGTGCGCTCGATTATCGAGATTGCCCGCTCGCTCAATATCGAGACCGTGGCCGAGGGCGTGGAAACCATGGCGCATGCCGAAATGCTCGGCATTCTGGGCTGTGATGTGCTGCAGGGCTACGCATTTGCCCGGCCGTTGAGCGCGGAGAAGTTTCTCGCCTTTGCAACCGAACGCGGCTTGCGCCTGGCGTCGTGATGAAGGAGGTCGCGTCGGGTCGCAAAAGCCTTTCCCCATCTCCGGCTTTCCACTAAGAGAAGGCATCCGCGTACAAAACGTACGGCCGTTGCTTGCTTAGGGTCGGTTGCCTTCATGTCGCATAACACTTTCGGTCATCTCTTCCGCGTTACCACCTGGGGCGAAAGCCACGGGCCGGCGCTCGGCTGCGTCATCGACGGCTGCCCGCCCGGCATCCGTTTCACGCTCGCCGAACTCCAGGTATGGCTCGACAAGCGCAAACCCGGCCAGTCGCGCTTCGTGACACAGCGCCGCGAGGACGATCTGGTCAAGGTTCTCTCCGGCGTCATGTTCGACGAGGACGGCGAGACGATGATCTCGACCGGAACGCCGATCTCGATGCTGATCGAAAACACCGACCAGCGCTCGAAGGACTATTCCGAGATCGCCAAGCGCTATCGCCCGGGCCACGCCGATTACACCTACGATCTGAAATACGGCATCCGCGATTATCGCGGTGGCGGCCGTTCCTCGGCGCGCGAGACCGCGGCGCGCGTCGCTGCCGGTGGTGTCGCCCGCAAGGTCGTGCCGGGTCTCGTCGTGCGCGGCGCGCTCGTGCAGATCGGCAAACACAAGATCAACCGCGCCAACTGGGATTGGACCGAGGTCGACAACAACCCCTTCTTCGCACCGGATCCGGAGATCGTGCCGGTCTGGGAAGAATATCTCGATAGCATCCGCAAGTCCGGATCCTCGATCGGCGCCGTCGTCGAAGTGGTTGCCGAGGGCGTGCCCGCCGGCATCGGTGCGCCGATCTATGCCAAGCTTGACCAGGACATCGCCTCGAACCTGATGTCGATCAACGCCGTCAAGGGTGTCGAGATCGGCAACGGTTTCGGTGCGGCCGAAATCACCGGCGAGGAAAACGCCGACGAAATGCGCATCGGCGCTGACGGCAAGCCGGTCTTCCTGTCGAACCATGCTGGCGGTATTCTTGGTGGCATCGCCACCGGCGAGCCGGTGATCGCGCGTTTCGCCATCAAGCCGACCTCGTCGATCCTCACCGAGCGACGCTCGGTCGACAGCGACGGCAACGAGGTCGATGTGCGTACCAAGGGTCGCCACGATCCGTGCGTCGGCATCCGCGCCGTGCCGATCGGCGAGGCGATGCTTGCCTGCACGATCGCCGATCACTACCTGCGTGACCGCGGCCAGACCGGCCGCCTCAAGTAATTCGGCTTCAACCGGCCCAGACAATTCGGGAAGAACACCATGTCCTATGATCAGAAGCGTGTCGTCGATGCCATTCGCGCCTTTGAGGCCGGCGAAATCGTCGTCGTCACCGATGACGACGGCCGCGAGAACGAGGGCGACCTGATCGTCGCGGCGGTGCATTGCACGCCGGAAAAGATGGCCTTCATCGTGCGCCACACCTCGGGCATCGTCTGCACGCCGATGCCGCGCGAGGAGGCCAAGCGCCTGAACCTCAACGCCATGGTGGCGGAAAACGATTCCGCGCACACCACCGCCTTCACAGTCTCGGTCGACTTCAAGCACGGTACGACGACGGGCATTTCCGCCGACGACCGCACGCTGACGGTACGCAACCTCGCCAATCCCAATGTCGGGCCGACGGACTTCGTTCGCCCCGGCCACATTTTCCCGCTGGTCGCGCGCGAAGGCGGCGTTCTCATGCGCTCCGGCCATACGGAAGCTGCCGTCGACCTCTGCAGGCTCGCCAGCCTGCCGCCGATCGGCGTCATCTGCGAACTCGTCAATGACGACGGAACGGTCATGCGTGGGCCGCAGGTGGCGAGCTTCGCCGACACCCATGGCCTGAAGCAGGTTTCGGTCGCCGATCTCATCGCCTATCGCCAGCGCAAGGAAACGCTGATCGAGCATGGCGGCTCCTTCGATATCGAGACGCCCTATGGTGCGGCCAAGGGACATTCCTATTCTCTGCCCTGGGATCCGATGCAGCATCTCGCCGTCGTCTTTGGCGACATCCGTGACGGCGTCGATATCCCGGTTCGCCTGCATCTCGAAAATGTCGGCGCCGACGTCTTCGGCAGGGACTGCCAGATCGACCGCATCATGAAGCGCATTGCCGATGAGGGCAGGGGGGTCATCGTCTATCTGCGCGAAGGCTCGGTCGGCGTCGGCGTGTCGCAGACGGCGCGCAAGGGCAAGCACGAGCGCGAAGCGCACGACGAGGCGCAGGCGCGCGAAAACGAGTGGCTGGAAATCGGCCTCGGCGCGCAGATCCTGAAGGATCTCGGCATCAGCTCCATCAGGCTGCTCGCTTCGCGCGAACGCCACTATGTCGGCCTCGAAGGCTTCGGCATCAAGATCGTCGGGACTGACATCATCTAAAGACGCGTCGCTCTCGCATGCATCAGGCCCGGATCATCGATCCGGGCCTTGTCTTTTATGCTCGGCGGCAGCCAACAAAAAAGCCGCGCTCGAAGCGCGGCTTTTTGTTTGTCTTTGAATTTGTCGCCGTTCAGGGCAGCGCGTCGTAGCCTTCGCCGAAGCCCTTGAGGTCGACAGGGATGCCGATGCCTTCTTCGGGTGACTGGAAGACGATGAAGGTCGCCGTCGCACCGGAACGGAAGGTCTTCAAGAGTTCGTCCTCGAGCACCACTTCTGCGTAGCAGCCGTCGGAGAAGCAACGCACGAAATAGGCGCGGCCGATATCCTTGCCGTCGACGTTCAGGCCGAGGCCGTTCGGCAGAAGCACGCCGAGCGGAGCGAGTACGCGCAGGATCTTGGCCTTGCGATCCGCAGTCTTCAAAACGACCACCGACAGGCCAACTTCGGGCCGGTCTTCGGCGATGACGTTTTGCATCAGCGCGCACTGGTCAGCGGAGGCGCCCGGCGGCTGATCGCAGACGATCGACCATGCGCCATGGTTGGACTTGACCGTGCCGGGTGTTCCGGCGGGCTGCTGGGCCAGGCTTTGAGCCGGGAGAGCGAGAACGGCAAGGCCGAAGGCGGCGAAGGCCGACAGTCGGGAAAAGAGGGGCAGGCCCATGTAAACCTCAAAACGTCGAATCATCAGGGCTATTCTTGAAGCGCGCAGGAATAAATGAAAAGCCCTGCGGGGCACATTCCAGCGCCATATGGCGGAAATTGGGCGGGTTGGGCGCCCTATCCGGCGCGCCGCGTCAAAGCGCTGTGCAATCGGATCGCCAAGCGCGCAGAAGAGCCCCTATAGGTGGTTTCGCCACGGGTTTCGAGGGGTGCCTGTGTGAAAAGCTGCGTTTGTGCAAAAATGCCGCATGGGGTTGATTGGTCAGATGTTGCGGCATCGGACAAACTGTGGTTTGAAGCGCAGCAGTATCGCAGGGATTCTGCGTTCCGGTTTGATCCTGATCAAGCGCATTGGGGAGACACATTGTGAAAAACAAGGCTTATGCAGTTCTGGCAGCGCTTGCCTGTCTGCTTTTTGCTTCGAGCGCCTTTGCTGACAAGCCTGTCGAATGGCAGACGAATTTTCAGACGGCCGCTACGGGCATCATGGAAGAAATCACGTGGTTTGAACATTATACCCTGTGGTTCATCATTCCGATTACTCTCTTCGTTCTCCTCCTTTTGATCATCGTTGTGATCAAGTTCCGCGAAAGCGCGAACCCGGTTCCGTCCAAGACCAGCCACAACACCGCGATCGAAGTCGTCTGGACCGTCGGTCCGGTCGTCATCCTTCTCTTCCTCGCCATTCCGTCCTTCCAGCTCCTGACCGCGCAGCTGACGCCGCCGGCCAATCCGGACCTGACGCTCAAGGCGACCGGCAACCAGTGGTACTGGTCCTACGAGTATGAAGTCGGCGAAAGCCCGCTCACCTTCGACAGCATCATGATGAAGGAAGAAGATCGCGCGACGCTCGGCAAGGAAGACAAGAAAGAATATCCGCGCCTGCTCGCCGTCGACAACGAAGTCGTCGTGCCGGTCGGCAAGACGGTTCGTGTTCTCGTCACCGCTGCTGACGTCATCCACGCTTTTGCAGTGCCTGCCTTTGGCGTGAAGATCGACGCCGTTCCCGGTCGCCTGAACGAAACCTGGTTCAAGGCCGAGCGCGAAGGTCTCTACTACGGCCAGTGTTCCGAGCTCTGCGGTAAGGATCACGCTTACATGCCGATCGCCATCCGCGTGGTTTCGCAGGAAAAATACGACACCTGGCTCGCAGCCGCCGCAACGAATGTTGGCGATGCGAACAAGGCGCTCATGGCGTCCATCGACTCGGCCAAGACCGTCGACGTCGCCGCTAACGCCGCACAGTAATCGGAAGGGGAGCTCGACCCATGGCTGGAACAGCCGTTCATCACGACCAACGCCATGATCACTCCGATCATGGCCACGCAGACCATGCGCATAAGCCTTTGAGCTTCTTCCAGCGCTGGTTCCTGTCGACCAACCACAAGGACATCGGCACGCTCTACCTGATCTTCGCGATTTTCGCGGGCATCATCGGCGGCACGCTGTCCATCTTCATGCGCGCCGAGCTCCAGGAGCCGGGCATCCAGATCTTCCACGGCCTGGCGCAGATGGTTTACGGCTTCGAGGGCGATGCTGCCATCGACGGCGGCAAGCACATGTTCAACGTGTTCACGACCGCGCACGCGCTCATCATGATCTTCTTCATGGTCATGCCGGCGCTGATCGGTGGCTTCGCCAACTGGATGGTTCCGATCATGATCGGTGCGCCGGACATGGCGTTCCCGCGCATGAACAACATCTCCTTCTGGCTGATCATTCCGGCCTTCCTGCTCGTGCTGCTTTCGATGTTCGTCGAAGGCCCGGCCGGTGCCTACGGCGCAGGGGGAGGGTGGACGATCTATCCGCCATTCTCGACATCGGGCATGCCAGGACCGGCGATGGACTTCGTCATCCTCGGCCTGCACATTGCCGGCGCGTCCTCGATCCTCGGTGCGATCAACTTCATCACCACGATCCTGAACATGCGCGCTCCGGGCATGACGCTGCACAAGATGCCGCTCTTTGCCTGGTCGGTTCTGATCACCGCCTTCCTGCTTCTGCTCTCGCTGCCGGTTCTGGCAGGCGGCATCACCATGCTGCTCACCGACCGCAACTTCGGCACGGCCTTCTTCGCGCCTGAAGGCGGCGGCGACCCGATCCTGTTCCAGCACCTGTTCTGGTTCTTCGGTCACCCGGAAGTCTACATCCTGATCCTGCCGGGCTTCGGCATCGTCAGCCACATCGTTTCCACTTTCTCGCGCAAGCCGATCTTCGGCTACCTCGGCATGGCCTACGCCATGGTCGCGATCGGCGCCGTCGGCTTCATCGTGTGGGCACACCACATGTACACCGTCGGCATGTCGCTCGACACGCAGCGCTACTTCGTCTTCGCGACGATGGTCATCGCTGTTCCGACGGGCGTTAAGATCTTCTCGTGGATCGCGACGATGTGGGGTGGTTCGATCCGCTTCACGACCCCGATGGTCTGGGCGATCGGCTTCATCTTCCTGTTCACCGTCGGTGGCGTCACGGGCGTTCAGCTCGCCAACGCCGGCCTCGACCGCTCGCTGCACGACACCTACTACGTGGTTGCTCACTTCCACTACGTTCTGTCGCTCGGCGCTGTCTTCGCAATCTTTGCTGCCTGGTACTACTGGTTCCCGAAGATGACCGGCTACATGTACTCCGAGTTCGTCGGCAAGCTGCACTTCTGGGTCATGTTCATCGGCGTGAACCTGATCTTCTTCCCGCAGCACTTCCTCGGCCTCGCAGGCATGCCGCGCCGTTACATCGACTATCCGGATGCTTATGCCGGCTGGAACATGGTTTCGTCCTACGGCTCCTACATCGCAGCCGTCGGCGTCCTGATCTTCCTCTTCGGCGTCTTCGAAGCCTTCGCCAAGAAGCGCGTCGCTGGCGACAACCCGTGGGGCGAGGGCGCGAACACTCTGGAATGGCAGCTGTCTTCGCCGCCGCCGTTCCACCAGTGGGAACAGCTCCCGCGCATCAAGTGACGGGCAACGAACAGAAGCCGCCGGTTCCGGCGGCTTCACCCCGCCGGGCAACCGGCGACACACGGCCCTTGCGGCCGGGACTTTTGCAGGGACAGGACATGACGGTCATCGACAATCACGAAGCAGTCGGCATGGAAGGCGTACCGCGCCTGTCCGAAGCCTCTGCGCGCGATTACTTCGAGCTTTTGAAGCCGCGTGTCATGTCCCTGGTCGTCTTCACGGCATTCGCCGGGCTGGTGCTGGCACCAGGACACATCAATCCTTTCATCGGTTTCATCGCCATCCTCTGCATCGCTGTCGGCGCTGGCGCCTCGGGCGCGCTGAACATGTGGTATGACGCCGACATCGACGCGGTCATGACCCGTACCGCCAAGCGCCCGATCCCGGCAGGCAAGATCCTGCCGCAGGAAGCGCTGGCATTCGGCCTGACGCTGTCTGCTTTTTCCGTGATCATCCTCGGGCTCGCCGTCAATTGGCTCGCAGCCGGGTTGCTCGCCTTCACCATCTTCTTCTACGTGGTCATCTACACGATGTGGCTGAAGCGCTCGACGCCGCAGAACATCGTCATCGGCGGTGCTGCCGGCGCTTTCCCGCCGATGATCGGCTGGGCCTGCGTGACCGGCGCCGTATCGGTCGAAAGCATCGTGCTTTTCCTGATCACCTTCCTATGGACCCCGGCGCATTTCTGGGCGCTCGCCCTCTTCAAGATGGGCGACTACGGCGCTGTCGGCGTACCGATGATGCCAAATGTCTGCGGCCAGGCGACCACCAAGAAGCAGATCGTCATCTACGCCGTTCTGACCGCACTTATCGGCATCTGTCCCACCTTGCTCGGTTTTGCGAGCATTGGTTACGGCGCAGTCGCAGCGGCCCTCGGCCTTGGCTTCGTATGGTACTCGATCGGCGTGCTGCGCATGCCGGAATCAGATGAGCGCATGCTGCCGGCCAAGAAGCTCTTTGCCTTCTCGATCATGTATCTGTTCGTGATCTTCTCCGCCCTGATGGCGGATCACCTGATCGTCAATATCTGGCTGAATGCCGGGAGTATTGCCTGATGGAAACCGTCAAGCTCACTGATGCCCAGAAGAAATCGCGCCGCGGCCGCAACATCGCGCTCGGCTTCGTGCTTTTCGGCCTCGTCGTCCTCTTCTACATCGTCACGCTGATCAAGTTCGGCAACGGCATGGTCAACTGAGGCGAAATGGCATGACGAAATCACCGCAGACCACAAGCTCGCAGCGCTCCAACCGCGTCGTCGTCGGCACTTGCCTCGCCTTCGTTGGCGGCATGGTGGGCATGGCCTATGCGGCTGTACCGCTTTACGACATGTTCTGCCGCGTCACCGGCTATAACGGCACGACGCAGCGCGTCGAGCAGGCGTCCGACGTCATCCTCGACGAGAAGGTCAAGGTCACCTTTGACGCGAACACTTCCGGGGGCCTGCCCTGGGAGTTCAAGCCGGTCCAGCGCGACATCGACATCCGCATCGGTGAAACGGTGCAGGTGATGTACAAGGCAAAGAACCTGTCGTCGAAGCCGACGACGGGCCAGGCGACCTTCAACGTCACGCCGATGCAGGCGGGCGCCTATTTCAACAAGGTCCAGTGCTTCTGCTTCACCGAGACGACCCTGCAGCCGGGAGAGGAGATGGAGATGCCGGTGGTATTCTTCGTCGATCCGGACATGGTCAAGGCGGTGGAGACCAAGGACATCAAGACGCTGACCCTTTCCTATACCTTCTATCCGCGCGAACCGTCGAAACCGGTCGCGCAGGTGAAGACGGAACAGAACAAACTTTGACTGGAGGTCCTTTTCGGCTATGCCGGAAGGGCGACAAGAGAGAGACATATCGGGGATTACTGACATGGCCGGTGCGCATCAGAAGAATCACGACTACCACATCATCGACCCGAGCCCCTGGCCGCTGCTTGCTTCCATCGGCGCCTTTGTCATGGCGTTCGGCGGCATCTGCTACATGCGTTACCTGTCGGGTAGCTCGCTGAAGATCTTCGGCCTCGAGCTTGCCAACGTCTGGATCCTGCTCGCAGGCCTCATCATCGTGCTCTACACCATGTACGGCTGGTGGTCGGACACGGTGAAGGAAGCGCACGAGGGCCACCACACCCGCGTCGTTTCGCTGCATCTGCGCTACGGCATGCTCATGTTCATCGCTTCTGAAGTGATGTTCTTCGCGGCCTGGTTCTGGGCCTTCTTCGATGCGAGCCTGTTCCCGGGCGAAGCCATCCAGGCAACCCGCGCTACCTTCACCGGTGGCGTCTGGCCGCCGAAGGGCATCGAAGTGCTCGATCCGTGGCACCTGCCGCTCTACAACACCGTCATCCTGCTTTTGTCGGGCACGACGGTGACTTGGGCGCATCACGCGCTGCTGCACAATGACCGCAAGGGCCTGATCAACGGCCTGACGCTGACGGTCGTGCTCGGCGTGCTATTCTCCTTCGTCCAGGCGTACGAATACGCCCACGCTCCCTTCGCCTTCAAGGACTCGATCTACGGCGCGACCTTCTTCATGGCGACCGGTTTCCACGGCTTCCACGTTCTGGTCGGCACGATCTTCCTGCTCGTTTGCCTGTTCCGTGCACTGCGTGGTGACTTCACACCGAAGCAGCACTTCGGCTTCGAAGCGGCCGCCTGGTACTGGCACTTCGTTGACGTCGTCTGGCTGTTCCTGTTCTTCTCCATCTACATCTGGGGAAGCTGGGGCGCGCCGATCGCGCACGGCTGATAGCGCGAGCATCTAAGTCAAGGAACAAGGCGGTTGCAGTCATGCAGCCGCCTTGTTCTTTTGGTGGTGTGCCGCCGATCGGCTTGATGGGAGACGGAAATGAGGTTGGCCTTGGTGGCTGCGACGCTAGTGGTATCCGGCGGTTTTCCCGCTGCGGCGGCCGATAGCGCGGACAGGGTTGTCGTGCACAAGGAGCGGCGGCTGTTGCAGCTCTTCCAAGGTGACCAGGTGATCCGTGAATACACGGTTGCCCTCGGCGGCAACCCCATCGGTCACAAGCGTCAGGAGGGAGACCAGAGGACGCCGGAAGGGCTCTATTCTCTCGACTGGCGCAATCCCGGCAGCGGTTACTACAAGTCCATCCACGTCTCTTATCCGGCGCCGGCCGATGTCTCTGCCGCTGCCGCGAACGGTGTCGATCCGGGCGGCATGATCATGATCCATGGCCAGCCCAATTATTTCGGCTGGCTGGCCTTTTTGACGCAGCGCTTCGATTGGACGAATGGCTGCATTGCCGTTACCAATGCCGAAATGGAAGAAATCTGGGCCATGGTTCCCAACAACACGCCAATCGAGATCAAGCCGTGAGTGAAGACAAGGCACATTTCCCGCCGGTTGACCCGGTGATGACCGGGATCAAGGGGCTTTGCCCGCGCTGCGGCCAGGGCAAGCTTTTCGACGGGTTTCTGAAGGTCAAGCCCGCCTGCGCAAGCTGTGATCTCGACTACAAGTTCGCCGATGCCGGCGACGGTCCGGTGGTCTTCGTGATCCTGATCGTCGGCTTCATTGTCGTCGGCGCGGCGCTCTGGGCGGAGGTCAACTTCAACCCGCCGCTCTGGCTGCATTTCATCTTGTGGATCCCGCTTGCGGTGATCTTCAGCCTCGGCCTGACGCGGATGCTGAAGGGTATCCTGATCAACCTGCAATACCGCAACAATGCGCGTCCCGGCGAGATCGACCGTGGCTGAGATCGCGACCAGCAAAAAGCGTGGCCTGATCGGCCGCATCGGCACGTTGCTGCTGCTCGTCGCGACATTTGCCATTCTTGTCTCTCTCGGTACCTGGCAGATGCAGCGGCTACACTGGAAGGAAAGCTTGCTTTCGGCCATGGCCGAGCGCAGGTCTGCGCCGCCGGCGACGCTTGCCGAGATCGAGAAGATCCTCGCTGACGGTGGCGACATCGACTACCGCACGGTTTCGGTGACCGGTGGGTTCGACCACACCAAGGAGCGGCATTTCTTCGCGACGTTCAATGGCCGCACCGGCTATTACGTCTTCACGCCGCTACGGCTGGACGACGACCGTTTTCTCTTCGTCAATCGCGGTTTCGTGCCTTTCGAGCAGAAGGATGCATCGACCCGGCTTGCCGGCGAGCTTCCCGCCTTCGTCGGCGTTCATGGTCTTGCAAGGCCGAAGCTTGACGGAAAGCCGTCGTCGCTCGTTCCCGACAACGACCTCGCCAAGAACATCTTCTACTGGAAGGATCTCGATACGATGGCGTCTTCCGTCGGCCTTCCCGCCGACAAGGTCGTGCCGCTGTTCGTCGATGCCGATGCGACGCCCAATCCGGGCGGTCTGCCGATTGGCGGTGTCACCCAGTTCGACCTGCCCAACAACCACCTGCAATATGCGCTGACCTGGTATGGGCTGGCAGCGGCTCTGGTGTTGGTCAGCGGCATCTATGCAATGCGCCGCGGGCGATAGTCTCGCGTTTGCCGTCATGCTAACCGTGTGGGACGAACGGCGGTGGGAGCAATTATGACGATCATTGCAAACACATTGATTGCTTTGACCGGCTTGCTGCATATCGGTTTTCTGGTGCTTGAAATTGTCCTGTGGACCGGGCCGAAGGGAAGGGCCGTGTTCCGCATGACGGCCGAGCAGGCCGAGACAACACGGGTGCTCGCGGCCAACCAGGGGCTCTACAACGGCTTTCTTGCCGCCGGTCTGATCTGGTCGTTGATCCAGGCGGAAGCCGCCTTTGCCTTTCAGCTGAAGGTGTTCTTCCTTGTGTGCGTGGTCGTTGCCGCTATATATGGCGCGTGGTCGGTCAAGCCGCGCATCCTCCTCATCCAGGGCGGCCCGGCGATCGCAGCGCTCGTTTTCCTACTAATGGCATCCTGATCCATGGCATCATCAGCGGCAGAAAAATCCCCGATCACCATCCGCCTTTGCGGCCCGCGCGGCTTTTGCGCCGGCGTCGACCGCGCGATCCAGATCGTCGTCCTGGCGCTGAAGGAATTCGGCGCACCGGTCTATGTCCGCCATGAGATCGTCCACAATCGCTACGTCGTCGAAGGCCTCGAAGCCAAGGGCGCAATCTTCGTTGAAGAGCTCGACGAGATCCCGCCGGAGCACCGCAAGCAACCGGTCGTCTTTTCGGCGCACGGCGTGCCGAAATCGGTGCCCGCCGACGCGGATGCCCGCAACCTTTTCTATCTCGACGCCACCTGTCCGCTGGTCTCCAAAGTCCACAAGCAGGCGATGCGCCACAACCGCCTCGGCCGCCATGTGGTCCTGATCGGCCATGCCGGCCATCCGGAAGTGATCGGCACTATGGGCCAATTGCCTGAAGGCACGGTATCGCTGGTCGAGACCGTCGAGGACGCCGACGTCTATCAGCCGCCGGACCCGGACAATCTTGGTTTCGTCACCCAGACGACACTGTCGGTCGACGACACCGCCGGCGTCATCAAGCGGCTGCACGAGCGCTTCCCGAACCTGACGGCGCCCGCCGCCGATTCGATTTGCTACGCCACCACCAATCGCCAGGAGGCGGTGAAGCAGGCAGCACCCGGTTGCGACCTGTTCCTGGTCGTCGGCGCGCCCAACTCGTCCAATTCCAAGCGGCTTGTCGAGGTGGCCCTTCGGGCCGGTGCGAAAAAATCCGTGCTGGTCCAGCGGGCGTCGGAAATCGACTGGGACGAAATCGGCGATATCTCTACGGTCGGCCTGTCGGCCGGCGCGTCTGCGCCGGAAGTAATCGTCAACGAGATCATCGAGGCGTTTCGCGAACGCTACGACGCTTCGGTGGAGCTTGCCGATACGGTCGAGGAGAACGAGAACTTCCTCGTCAACCGCGAGATCCGCCACGTGCCGCTGACGGCTGCCGACATGGCCTTCGTCAACGGCGAATAAGCCGCATTCCCTGCCCGCATTTTCTTGAGAGTGGACACCCTTGGCCGTTTACACCGATATTACGGAAGACGATCTCGCCCGTTTTCTCACCGCTTACGACGTCGGCCAGCTGACCTCCTACAAGGGGATCGCCGAGGGTGTCGAGAACTCCAATTTCCTGCTGCACACGACCAAAGGCTCCTACATCCTCACGCTCTACGAAAAGCGCGTGAATGCCGGCGACCTGCCGTTCTTCCTGGGCCTCATGCATCATCTGGCCGAGCGTGGGTTGTCCTGCCCGCTGCCATTGCCGCGCGCCGACGGCGAGTTGCTCGGTGAGCTCTCCGGCCGCCCTGCCGCCGTCATCTCCTTCCTCGAGGGCATGTGGCTGAGAAAGCCTGAAGCCAAGCACTGCCACGAAGTGGGCAAGGCGCTGGCGGCCATGCACGTCGCCGGCGAAGGCTTTGCGCTGAAGCGCACCAATGCGCTCTCCGTCGGCGGCTGGCGGCCGCTCTGGGTCAATTCCGAAGTGCGCGCCGATGAGGTTCAGGCAGGTCTCAAGGACGAGATATCGGCGGAGCTCGAACATCTGGAGCGCCATTGGCCGAAATCGCTGCCGGAAGGCGTCATCCACGCCGATCTCTTTCCGGACAACGTCTTCTTCCTCGGCGACCAGCTCTCCGGGCTGATCGACTTCTACTTCGCCTGCAACGACTATCTCGCCTATGACGTCGCCGTCTGCCTCAATTCCTGGTGCTTCGAGAAGAACGGCTCCTACAACATCACCAAGGGCATGGCGATGCTTTCGGGCTACGAGAGCGTGCGCAAGCTGACGCCCGCCGAGGTCGACGCCCTGCCGCTGCTTTGCCGCGGCTCGGCGCTGCGCTTCTTCCTGACGCGCCTCTACGACTGGCTGATGACGCCCGCGGGCGCGTTGGTGGTCAAGAAAGATCCGCTCGAATATCTGACGAAGATCCGGTTCCACCGGGCGATTACGTCCAGCGCCGAATATGGCCTGCGCCGGGACGGGGGTCAGGCATGAAACATGTCGATATCTTCACCGACGGTGCCTGCTCGGGCAATCCGGGGCCGGGCGGCTGGGGCGCTGTGCTGCGCTATGGCGAGGTGGAAAAGGAGCTGTCCGGCGGCGAGGCCGAGACCACCAACAACCGCATGGAGCTGCTGGCGGCAATCTCGGCGCTCGACGCCCTGAAGAGCGCCTGCGAGGTCGATCTCTACACCGACAGCAAATATGTGATGGACGGCATCTCCAAGTGGATCCACGGCTGGAAGAAGAACGGCTGGAAGACTGCGGACAAGAAGCCGGTGAAAAACGGCGAGCTCTGGCAGCGGCTCGACGAAGCCAATCGCCGCCACAAGGTGACATGGCACTGGGTCAAGGGCCATGCCGGTCATCCGGAAAACGAACGCGCCGACGAGCTCGCCCGCAAGGGCATGGAACCCTATAAGAAGGGGCGCCGTTCGGACTCACTTCTCGTGAAATGAAAAAAACGGGCCGTAGAGGCCCGTTTTTCATTTGCACTCGCTTCTGCGCTCAGAGCTGCTCGAGCATGGCGGCGGCGCCCGAAACGGTCGCCTGGCCAGGGCTTTCTTCGAGATTGAGCGACTTCACCACGCCGTCCTCGACGAGCATCGAATAGCGCTTGGAGCGCACACCGAGCGTGCCGGCCGACAGGTCGATGTCCATACCGAGCGCCTTGGTGAAGGCGGCGTTCCAGTCCGAGAGGAAGTGAATCTTGCCCATGCCGCCCGACGTGGTCGCCCAGGCACCCATCACATGCAGGTCGTTGACCGAGACCACGGCGATGTCGTCGACACCGCGGGCAAGGATCGCGTCGCGGTTTTCGAGATAGCCGGGCAGGTGGTTGAGCGAGCAGGTGGGCGTGAACGCGCCGGGAACGGCAAAGAGCACGACGCGCTTGCCGGCAAAGAGCTGATCGGTGGTGACCTCGACGGGACCGTCGGCGGTCTTTTCCTTGAAGGTTGCGGCTGGCAGCTTGTCTCCGACGGCAATGGTCACGGCGCTCTCCTTGCGTTGCTTGCGTCTCGCTTCTCCGCACTCGTCGGAGAACTCGGCGGACTATAGATGCGCCCTAATCAAAGGCAAGGGTCGTCTCCATGCTGCGGCCCTGGGCGCGCACAGTCAAAACGATCGGCTTGCCTTTGAGTTCCCTGTCCTTGCCCGTGAGCCTCACCGGAACGGCTGCGTTTAACGCCCTGTCGCCTGCAGGCAGGATCTCAGGCTTGCCGAACGAAATGCCTGAAGGTCCGGCGAGAAAGAGTTCCGGATCCTTGTCGTCGGCGGGCAGGCGAACCGACAGATGCATCAGCGCCTTGTCGGCATCGTAGCGGCTCGCCGTCACCGAGAAATCAGCCGACGGCGCCTCCGGCAACGCGGCAACGGCATCGTCGATCCGCGCGCCGTCGAGCGGATTGTCGAAGCCGCCTTGCTTGATGGCGAGCGTTAGCTCGCCCTGAATGGGGATGCAGATGTCCTCGCAGATGCCGAGGAACACGGAGGCGCGAATGGTAACGTCGCCGCTGCCGTGGACGCGCTTCAAGGTCAGCGGAAAGGCGACCGGCCTGTCATAGCCGATGTAGCGCACGACGCCGTCGTCGAACGTCTTGGGCACCGGGAAGCCGATCTTTTCCAGCTCCACGTCGCCTGCCGGGTCGAGCGTCACCTGCGGGGGAATGCCGCTTGCACCCGGCTCGCGCCAATAGGTCTTCCAGCCAGGGTTGAGCTTGACCTCCAGCGTCGCCGGGATCGTGCCATCCTCTTTGGGCTGGGCGGCGACCAGACGGATCATGCCGCCGGGGGAGGTGACCCACTCGCTGGTGGCCGCGTTGGCGCCGAAGGGGAGAAAAAAACAGCCGGCAAGGCTTGCCGCGCCGATGAACTGGGCCATTTTCTGGTGGGTGAAGCACTGGATCATACGGCAAGCAATATCGCTTTTGCCAAAACCGCTCCAGACGCTGCGACGGACGCAACGATCATAATTGCTTGATCGGACACGGCGAAGTGAACGCCGTGCGTGCAATAATTATGGGCCGCGACGCTGAGGCGCTTTTCATTTCGCGGCGAATTGATAGGCTGTTCGCATGATGGCTACTCCGATGGCGCAAAAGAGACGCGAGCGAGGCTTTCTTGACGGTCAGTTCCTGATCGCCATGCCCGGGATGTTTGACGCCAATTTCGCTCGCACGGTCATCTTCATCTGCGCCCATTCGGACGATGGCGCCATGGGCTTCATTCTCAACCGGCCTCAGCAACTGACCTTCCCCGACGTGCTGCTTCACCTCGATCTTCTCGATGAGGACGAGGCGATCCGACTCCCGCAGGTAACACGGGATTTCCAGATTCAGGCGGGCGGTCCGGTCGAGACCGGGCGCGGCTTCGTGCTGCATTCCGACGATTATCTGAGCGATTCCAGCATTCCCGTCAGCGACGATATCTGCCTGACGGCGACGCTCGACATCGTCCGCGCCATTTCGCGCGGGGAGGGGCCTGTGCGCGCGACAATGATGCTCGGCTACGCCGGGTGGGGACCGGGCCAGCTCGAATCGGAAATCACCCAGAATGGCTGGCTCACATGCCCGGCGCGCGATGAACTGATCTTCGACAAGGCGCTCGACGACAAATACGATCGGGCGCTGGCGCTGATGGGTGTTTCGGCCGCGATGCTCTCCATGGATGCCGGCCACGCCTGATTGGCGGCTGACCGACCTTTCCCAGATCCTTGATGCAGAAATGAAAAGCCCGTCGGATTGTAACCGACGGGCCTGGAGACGTTGGTCTGCGCGCTGAGCGGCGTCGCCTTGGCGATTACGCCCGCTTCATCAGTGGAAAGCGTTCCTTCAGCAGGCGCTGGATCGATTCCGAACCGATCGGCGGACCGAAGAGGAAGCTCTGCCCATAGTCGCAGCCCATCTGCGACAGCTGGATTGCGTCGTCCTCGGATTCGATGCCCTCGGCCACCACCTGCATGTCGAGCTCGCGCGCCATCGTGATGACGGAGCGCAAGAGGATGCCGCGCTTGTCGCTTGGGTCGCGCACCAGCGCCTTGTCGATCTTGATCGTGTCGAAGGGGAAGCGGGTGAGGTAGGAGAGCGACGAGTGGCCTGTGCCGAAGTCGTCGAGTGCCAGCTTGAGACCGGCTTCCTTCAGCTTTTCGAGTACGAGACGGGCCTGCTCCGGATTTTCCATTACCAGCGATTCCGTCAGCTCCATCTTCACCTTGCCCGGGTCGCAGCGGTTCTTGGTGAGAATGGCACGGACGTCGTCATAAAGCTCATTGTTGAGAAGCTGCGCGCTCGAAAGGTTGATCGAGACGAAGATCGGCAGATCGCCGGTCTGCAGCTGCCATTCCGTCAGGTCGCTGGTCGCCCGGTCGAAGGCGAACATGCCGAGCTGGTTGATGAGGTCGGAATTCTCGGCGATCGGGATGAACTCGGTCGGCGAGATGTTGCCACGCTTGGGGTGATCCCAGCGCATCAGGGCCTCGAAGCCGGCGATCTCGGCATCGTTCAATCGCACGATCGGCTGGTAGACGAGAGAAAGTTCCTTGCGCTCGATTGCCTTCTTGAGATCGGCTTCAAGCTGCATGCGGTCCGAGCCGGAGGTGCGGAAGGCCGGGCGGAAAGGCTCGACGCGGTTGCCGCCTTCCTTCTTGGCCCGGAACATCGCGAGCTCTGCGTCGTCGAGAAGGCCGGTCGCACTCTGTTCCTGGTCGAGCCAGGAGACGAGCCCGATCGATGCGGTCAGGTTGATTTCGCGGTTGCCGTAGTTGAGGGGCACCATGATCGCCTTGCTCACCGCATCGGCGAAATCGGCGACTTTGGCCGGATCGCGCTCGGACATCAGGATCAGGCCGAACTGGTCGCCACCGAGGCGGGCCAGCGTATCCTGCGGGCGCAGCAACCGGCGCAGGCGCCGCGTCAGCGCGATGAGGATGTTATCGCCGGCGGCAATGCCCAAGAGATCGTTGACCTGCTTGTAGCGGTCGATGTCGATCGCAAGCACCGTCGGGCGGACCGAGTTGCTGCCGTCGGCCATCAAGAGCATCGCCTGCAGCCGGTCGAGGAAGACCTGACGGTTCGGAAGCCCGGTCAGATTGTCGAGCAGGGCGTTGTGCAGCAGCCGTTCGACCGAGTTGCGCTGTTCGGTAATGTCGATGATCGTGCCGACGCAGCGGATGATTTCGCCGTTGGCACCAAGCACCGGCCGGGCACGGATCGAGAGCCAGTGATAGTGGCCGTCCTCGGCGCGTACGCGGAATTCATGGTTCAGCTTGCCGCGGCGGCGTTCCAGCAACACGTCGAGTGTGGCGCGGAAGCGGTCGCGATCGTCAGGGTGAAGCCGCGGAAGCCAGTTGCGCAAGGGGCCGTGCATGCTGCCGAGCGAGAGGCCGAGCTGCGTCGAGATATCGGGCATCGTCACCACCCGGTCGCGGGCGACGTCCCAGTCCCAGACGGTGTCGCCGGAGCCGGTAAGCGCCAGCGACTGGCGCTCGAGATCGGAGAACAGGCCCTGCTGATAGCCGCTGCCCGCGACCGCGTGCTGCATGACGGTAAAGCCGATCAACAGTACGATCAGCACGAGACCACCGCCGAGCGCCGGCTGCACGATGTCGTTGGCGAGCTGGCCGGTGACCGTCAGCCAGGCGCCGAAGAGCCAGACGAGGATAAGCAGCCAGGCGGGAACGAGAAGGATCGCGCGGTCGTAGCGGTTGAAGCCGAGATAGGCGATCAGGACGATGCCGACCGTGCCGGTCAGCGCGAAGGAGAGGCGGGCGATGCCGGATGCGATCGCCGGGTCGTAGACGGCGACGCCGAAGAGCAGGCCGAGGCCGAGGATCCAGGCGAGCGTCGCATAGCCGAGATGCTGGTGCCAGCGGTTGAGATTGAGGTATGTGAACAGGAAGATCACGAGGCCGGCCGCAAGGAAGACCTCTGTGCCCGCGCGCCATATTCGCTCGTCCCCCGCCGTCACGCTGATGAGCTTCGACAGGAAGCCGAAGTCGACGCAGATATAGGCGAGAACGGCCCAGGCAAGGGCTGCCGTTGCCGGCAGCATCGAGGTTCCCTTGACGACGAAAAGGATGGTCAGGAACACCGCAAGCAGGCCGGCAATGCCGAGCACGATGCCGCGATAGAGCGTGAAGGCGTTGACCGTGTCCTTGTAGGAGTCCGGCTCCCAGAGATAGATCTGCGGCAGTTCCGGTGTTGCCAGCTCGGCGACGAAGGTGATGATGACGCCCGGCGCCAGCGTGATGCGGAAAACGTCCGCCTCGTCGCTCGGTTCGCGGCTGAGCGCGGAGCCTTCGCTTGGCGTGATCGAAAGAATGCGCTTGGAGCCGAGGTCCGGCCAGAAGAGCTTGGAATTCACCAGTCGGAAATGCGGTGCGACGATCACGCGGTCGAGCGGTTCGGCCGAAACGTTGGCGAGCGCGAACACAGCCCAGTCGCCCTGATGGTCCGCACTGTTGGAGCGCACTTCGATGCGGCGCACGATGCCGTCGGTTCCGGGTGCTGTCGAAACCTGAAAGGCTTCGTTGCGGCCGCTGTAGATTTCGGTCGTTGCCGTCAGGTCGAGCGCCGTGTCTTCACGCGAAATCTTGACCGGCTCCAAAGCCTGGGCCGCGCCGCCGAGCGCACAGAAAATCGTCGTGAGCGTTATCAGAAACGCTGCCAGCTTGGAGGCTGACCAGGCGAAGGGCGAGCGGGCTAGAGGCATCAAAGGGGCATATTCCTGTTCGGTAGGGCATCGTCGGACAGGAGAGAAAAGAGCAGATGGTCTCGCCACTGGCCGTTGATTCTCAAGTACTGTCTTAAATAGCCTTCACGCTCAAAACCGGCCTTTTCAAGGAGCCGGATGCTTCTTGAGTTGTCCGGAATACAGGCTGCTTCAATACGGTGCAACTCAAGGGTCGAAAAGATGTAGGGGATCGCGAGCCTGAGGGCCGCAAACATGTGGCCTTTGCCCGCGTGGCGCGCGCCCATCCAGTAGCCGATCATGCAGTTTTGCCCGGCGCCGCGGCGAATGTGGCCGATCGTCAGTCCGCCGAGCAGGACCTCGCCTGGCTTGTGGAAAAGGAAGAGCGGCACCGCCTGGCCGGAGGCATATTCCTGCTCGTTGCGGACGACCCGGCCGCGGAAGGCGCTCTCGGTCATTTCGTCGGTGCGCCAGGTCGGCTCCCACGGCTCCAGGAAGGCGCGGCTGTCGCTTCTGAGCTGATACCACTGGCGATAATCGGAATAGCGGGGGAGGCGGAGCAGGTAATTCTGGTCAGCGATTTCGACCGTCTCCGGCTGCCGCGACAGGAACCGAAAAACCGATCGTGTCATAGCTGCCTCCGAGGCCGTTCCGTTTACGCGCGAGGACCTTGTACCATCCGCCCGACGGCACGTCTTTGCGCCGTCACAAATCGAAACGTTGCACAACTTTGCGCGCAAATCGAATCCGATTTTGCGAAAAGTCGCAAAGACTTCACCATTCGGACATGCGGTCATCATCCGTGGCGCGCCGGCTGGCCGAACGCAGTTTCCAGGCGACGCTTGAAAGCGCCTCCATTGCGAAATTGCGCAATGCTTGGGAGGCCGGGATCGCTTCATCGTTTTGATGAAATGGAGCCCGGCCGTTCAGCCTTCGTCTTAGCTTGCGACGGCGTGCGGGACGGCGGCCTTGCCGGTCAGTGACGACAGGATGTCGCCCATCGGGGCAAGCTGTTCCAGCGGGCCGATCGCCGAAAGCGTCGGCGTGGTGTCGAAGAACAGCCGACCGGCAAGGTCGGTCAGGCGTTCGATGGTGATGCCGGAGAGGCGCTCCATCAGTTCTTCATTCGGGATCGGGCGACCGTAGAGCATCATCTGACGGGCGATCTGGCCGGCACGGGCCGCCGGGCTTTCCTGGCCCATCAAAAGCTGTGCGCGGATCTGGGCACGGGCGCGCTCGATTTCCTGCTGCTCGATGTTCATCGAGGATTTGCGCAGTTCATCGACGATGACCGGCATCAGCTCCGGCAGGTTCTCGCCGCCGGTCGCAGCATGCACGCCGAAGATGCCGGTGTCGGAGAAACCCCAGTGGAAGGCATAGACCGAATAACAGAGGCCACGATGCTCGCGCACTTCCTGGAAAAGGCGCGAGGACATGCCGCCGCCGAGAATGTTGGCGAGGATCTGCGAGCAATAGAAGTCGCGCGCGTGGTAAGCCTTGCCTTCAAAGCCGAGCAGCACCTGCGCGTCCATCAGGTCGCGGGTTTCGCGGCTCTCGCCGCCGGTGTAGAGGGCAGTTTCGAGCACGGGCGTTGCGATCGGTGTGCGCGGCAATGACGAGAAGCGTTCTTCGACCTGGCGAACAAAGGATTCGTGTTCGACGGCGCCGGCGGCGACCACGAACATGCGGTCGGTCGTGTAGTTGCGGCCGAGATAGTGCCGGATCTGGTCGGCGGAGAACGACATGACCGTGTCCGGCGTGCCGAGGATCGGCCGGCCGACGGTCTGATTGCGATAGGCGGTCTCGGCGAAGCGGTCGAAGACGACATCGTCGGGTGTGTCGTCGGCAGCGCCGATCTCCTGCAGGATCACGTGCTTCTCGCGGCGCAGTTCTTCCTCGTCGAAGCTGGACTCGGTCAGAATGTCGGCGAGAATATCGACAGCAAGCGGCACGTGGTCCTTGAGAACCCTGGCATAATAGGAGGTCGTTTCGGTGGAGGTCGCAGCATTGACCTCTCCACCGACGTTTTCGATCTCTTCGGCAATCTGGCGGGCGGTGCGCCGCGCGGTGCCCTTGAAAGCCATGTGCTCCAGCAGATGGGCAATGCCATGTTCGCCGAGAGTTTCATTGCGCGAACCGGACTTGATCCACACGCCGAGCGCCACACTTTCGAGATGCGGCATCTGCTCGGTTACCACCGTCAACCCGGAAGGGAGCCGGGTGCACTCAACTTTCATCATACGTTTCTTCTCGTTCTTACCCCCGGAGACGGGTACGCTCGCCGATAAAGGTTTCGACGGTTTTCAGGTCCGGATCCAGGATATCGAAACGCTCCTCCCTGTTCATCAGGTCAGCAAGCCACGTCGGAAGCGCCGGGTCAATACCACTTGCCGATTTTACCGCGTCCGGGAATTTCGCCGGATGGGCGGTGGCAAGCGTCACCATGGGAGCGGATGCCTTCTCGTGTTTGGCGGCGACGAAGACGCCGACGGCGCTATGCGGATCGAGCAGATAGCCCGTGTCTGCAAGCGTCTTTGCGATCGTCTTGGCGACTTCTTTCTCCGAGGCGCGACCGGCGCGGAACTCCTTGCGGATCGCCTTCAGCGCCTTTTCGCGGATGGTGAAGGAACCGGACTGCTTCAGCCCATCCATCGCCGAGCGGATTTCGCCCGGGTCGCGGTCGTTCGCCTCGAACAGAAGCCGTTCGAAGTTCGACGAGATCTGGATGTCCATCGACGGTGCGGTGGTCGCCTTGACGTCGCGCATCTCGTAGCGGCCGGTCTTCAGCGTGCGGGCGAGAATGTCGTTTTCGTTGGTGGCGATGATCAGCTTGTCGATCGGCAGGCCCATGCGCTTGGCGACGTAGCCGGCGAAGATATCGCCGAAGTTGCCGGTGGGGACCGTGAAAGAAATCTTGCGGTCTGGGCCGCCGAGCGCGAGCGCCGTCGTGAAGTAATAGACGATCTGGGCCATGATGCGCGCCCAGTTGATCGAGTTGACACCCGAAAGCTTGACGCGGTCGCGGAAGGCGGCGTCGTTGAACATCGCTTTGACGAGGTTCTGGCAGTCGTCGAAGTTGCCGTTGACTGCAATCGCATGGACGTTCGATGCGCTCGAGGTCGTCATCTGCCGCTGCTGCACCGGCGAGACTTTGCCGTGCGGGAAAAGAATGAAGATGTCGGTGCGCTCACGACCGGCAAAGGCGTCGATGGCGGCGCCCCCGGTGTCGCCCGAAGTCGCGCCGACGATGGTGGCGCGCTCGCCGCGTTCGGAAAGCACATAGTCCATCAGCCGGGCGAGCAGTTGCATCGCCACGTCCTTGAAGGCGAGCGTCGAGCCATGGAAGAGCTCCATGACGAAGGCGTTCGGTCCGGTCTGCACCAGCGGCGCCACCGCCGGGTGGCGGAAGGTGGCATAGGCCTCGTCGATCATTTCGCGGAACTTGGCCGCCGGGATCTCGCCATTGATGAAGGGTTCGAGCACGGTAAAGGCAATGTCCTGGTAGGATTTGCCGCGCAGGCCGCGAATTTCCTTCTTGGAAAACTTCGGCCATTCCTTGGGGAGATAGAGACCGCCATCGCGCGCAAGACCGGCAAGCAGCGCGTCGCAGAAGCCGAGAGGAGCGGCTTCGCCGCGCGTCGAGATATACTTCACCATCGTTGTCCTTCGTCCCACCTCAAGGATTGCGGCGACCTTGGGAAACGTCGTCGCGACACGCTCGTCTTATTGCGTCAGTCCTTGACAAAGTCTGCATCTATTCTTGTCACCGACCCAATTTCCGGTCGCAAAACTAGCTTCGGAAAATTCGGAAGGGACGGACTGACCCAATCGATTTTTCAGTTTGTCGCTGCTATAGACGATGCCCGAAGGCCATGAAAGGTCTTCCGGCCGAGATTTCGGTCAAGGAGTTTCAACCGGTCCAGCAGAGGTTGTTCAACGTGTTTGGCAAAGTTTCCCGGCCTGTTCTCGCAATATCTTTTCTCGCAGCCCTAGCCGGCTGCAATAAGACGCAATCCGGTGGGGCGATCGACGCAGGCGGCAGTGCCGCTGCTCCGACGCCGGCCGTCGTTCAGGCCGCATGCCCGCAGGTCGTCATTCGTGACGGCACAAATGTGCATGCCAGCTACGCAAAGGGGGCCAAGAACGACCCGACGAAGCTCGTCTATCAGGCCTCCCTGGCAGACACCACGCGGCAATGCGTGCAGAGCGAGAGCGCGTTGACGATAACCGTCGTGGTCCAGGGCCGCGTCGTCAGCGGTCCTGCCGGTGGTCCCGGCAAGGTCACCATGCCGATCCGCGTGGCTGCAACCGACGAAGACAAGACGCTCTATTCCGAACTGACGCAGCATGCGGTGGAAATCCCTGCAACCGGTTCGGCCCAGTTCGTCTTCACCAAGGCCGACGTGACGCTGCCGGCCGGCGCCGGATCCAATGTCACCGTCTATGTGGGCTTCGACGAAGGCCCGCCGGCCAAGGGCAAGAAGAAGTAAGCAGCGGCCTATGCCGCAAAAAAAACGCCGGGGCTTGCCCCGGCGTTTTCATTTCCGTTGTGTGCGGCTTATTCAGCCGGAACGCTCTTGCCGCCTTCCCACTTGTAGAGCGAGAAAGCCTGCGAGGTCAGGTCGCCGGCTTCGCTGTAGGTCAGCTTGCCGAGAACCGTGTCGATGGCTTCGCCAGACTTGATCGCAGTTGCAACCGCGGTCGCGTCTTCGGCGGAGCCTGCCTTCTCGATGCCGGCCTTCAGCACCTGGACGGCAGCATAGGCGTTGAGCGTGAAGGCTTCGGCCGGGATGTTTTTCGCCTTCAGCGCTTCGACAGCCGGAGCCGAGGCGGGGTTGCTGGTCGCGTCGCTGGCATTGGTGTAGACCGTGCCGGTCGCAGCTTCGCCGCCGATTGCCCAGAACTCGGTGTTGGACAGGCCGTCGCCGCCGAAGATCTGCGCCTTCACGCCCTGGTCGTGCATCTGGCGTGCCAGCAGGCCACCTTCCGGATGATAGCCGCCGAAGTAGACGACATCGACGTTTTCCGACTTCAGGCGGGTAACGATCGCGCTGAAGTCCTTGTCGCCCGGGTTCAGGCCTTCATAAACGACTTCGGTAATGCCGCCGGCATTGATCGCCTTCTTGAAGCCGTCAGCAAGGCCCTTGCCGTAAGGCGCCTTGTCGTGGAGGACGGCGATCTTCTTGTCCTTGAGGTTCTTGACCACATAGGCAGCGGCGACTTCGGCCTGCTGGTCGTCGCGGCCGCAGGTGCGCAGCACGTTCCAGAGACCGCGGGTGGTGAGGTCAGGCGTCGTTGCAGTCGGCGTCACCATCAGGATGCCGTTTTCGGCAAGGATGTCCGAAGCCGCCATCGAGGTGCCCGACAGAACCGGGCCGACGACGTAGCGGATGCCTTCACCAGCAGCCTGGTTGGCAACCGAAACGGCCTGCTTCGGATCGCCGGCGTCGTCGAGCATCTTCAGCACGATCTTCTCGCCATTGATGCCGCCAGCCTTGTTGATCTCGTCTGCAGCCGTTTCCGCGCCGTTCTTCACCTGCTCGCCATAGGCCGCGACCGGGCCGGTGAGCGGCGTGATCACGCCAATGGTGATGTCGGCGAAGGCGAGCGGGCCGAAGGCGACGCTGGCCGCCAGGGTCAGGCCGGTCAACATTGAAAGACGCATTGTGTTTCCTCCTAAAAATACCCCGATGGGGCTTGCTTGGTACGGCCCTCGTGCGCGGCTCCTCGAAAACCGGGAAGATTTTCTAGGGGACGTGACGCCACTGCAATGTGTCATCATGTCCCTCGGCGTCTAATTGGACGTCTGCCGTGTTGGCCGAAGGCTTCTTTCCCGCTCCGGCCGAAAGCCGGAGCGAAAGGGGCATGGCGGTGTGCGACCGCCTGTGGCCAGTCAGGCCGTCATCGACTCCGACCATGCGGAAAGGGCCGCGATCACGCCCGGCAACGCCGTCATGCGCGAAATCACCGTTTCCGCACCCGCTTCGGTCAGCTGGTCGGCATGCGAGGGATGGGTGTGCGAACCGCCGGTGAAGCCGACGACGCGCATGCCAGCGGCACGTGCACCGTGGATGCCGTGCACGGAGTCCTCGATCACCAGCACCCGCGACGGGTCGACGCCCATCTGCTTGGCGCCGTGCAGGAAGATATCCGGCTTCGGCTTGACGCGGTCGGCGCCGAGGTCGCGCGCGGAATAGATGTGTCGGCCGAAATGGTCCTTGATGCCGACCTTGCCGAGCATCATGGCAAGCCGCGCCGAGGTCGAGTTGGAGCAGATGCAGTGCGGCAGCGTCAGCTGCGCCAGCATCGGCTTGACGCCGTCGATGATGTTGAGGTCGCGGGCAAGGCGCTCGTCGAGGATGACGTCGACCTTGCTGATGAGCTGGGCCGAAAGCGGGATGCTTGCTTCCTTCTCGATTTGCAGCAGCGTGTTGTGCCAGGTCATGCCGGCAAAACGCTCCGCCATTTCCTCGACGCTGATCGGGTAACCCGCTTCTGTCAGCAGTGCTGCTTCGACTTCCGATGCGATGATTTCGGAATCGACGAGAACGCCGTCGCAATCAAAAATGATGAGATCGATACCGGTCATATGGAACAGTTCCCTGGGAGGAGAGGCGCCGCAGGCGGGGGGAGGAATGTTCGCGCGGCGCGGGGCTTTCGTACGGCAGAGCTTTTATACGATGGTAGGCCAAAGCTCAACCATTGGAAATTATCGAAACCGCCCGTGCGCTTGCTCGACAGCATTGTTTCGCGGCTCTATCAGTAGGCGATGGAAAAGCAGCAGGACGACACGCTCGCAAGTCGCATCAGCAAGGCCCTGGCCGAGCGCATCATCTCCGGCATGCTCATGCCCGGGGAGCGCTTGCGGCAGGATCATATCGCCGAGGAGTTCGGTGCGAGCCACGTTCCCGTACGCGAAGCCTTTCGACGGCTGGAGGCCCAGGGCCTTGCCGTCAGCGAGCCGCGCCGCGGCGTTCGCGTCGCCTCTTTCGACCTGAAGGAGGTGAGGGAGGTCGCCGAAATGCGCGCGGTGCTGGAGGTTCTGGCGCTTCGCCATGCCATCCCGCATCTGACGCCGGCGATCCTCGATCGGGCCGAGATGGCCACGGCCGCCGCCGATACTTCGCGCGACGTGCGCTCCTGGGAGGCGGCAAACCGCGCCTTCCATCGGCTGATCCTCGAACCCTGCGGCATGCCGCGGCTGCTGGCGGCGATCGATGATCTGCATGCAGCGAGCGCCCGCTTCCTGTTTTCCGCCTGGCGTACGAGCTGGGAGGCGCGCACCGATCACGATCACCGCGCGATCCTCGCCGCCTTGCGCGAAGGCCGAGGCGACGAGGCGGCAAAGATCCTCGAACGCCATGTGGGCTGGATCGGCAAGACGCCGGTCAGGACCGCCGCGGGCGAAACCCGCGAGGCCTTTTCCATCGTCGGCTAGAGTGGTTTTGCTGGCAGCAGCTACTGCGGAAACAGCTCGGAGAAAGCCTTCTCGCCATTGGCGGTGAAGCGGATGGCGCGGCTGTTCGCCTCGCGCTTCGCCCAGCCCCTGTCGATGAATAGCGTCAGCAGCGCTTCGCCAAGCGAACCGGCCAGATGCGAGCGGCGCTCGCTCCAGTCGAGGCAGGTGCGGCAGATCGGGCGGCGGGATTTTTTCAGCGCCGCATAGTCGATGCCGAGCGTCTCGATCCGGTTCTGCCCGTCGGGCGTCAGCGCCAGGTCGTCGCCGGTGACTTCGATCTGCTTTTCGGCAATCAGGCTGTCATACATGCGCACGCCATAGTCGCCGGCCAGGTGATTGTAGCAGACGCGCGCTTTTCTCAGCGCCGGATCCTTCGGCCCGGGGCGGTGCCGGTTCATGCCGCGGCTGGCGGCAAAGCCCATCAGGTTCTCGAGCATCAGCCCGACTTCGTCTTCTGCCAGCTGAAAATAACGGTGACGGCCTTGCTTGCGCTGGCTGAGCAGACCGCCGGCCTCGAGCTTGGCCAGGTGGGAACTGGCGGTCTGCAGCGTGATGCCGGCATGGGTGGCAAGCTCGGTTGCGGTCAGCGCACTACCCCCCATCAGCGCCGTCAGCATGTTGGCGCGGGCGGGATCGCCGATCAGCGATCCGATGAGAGCGATGTCTGGGCCTTCCTTCATACTTCGATCGTAATCGAAGCATTCTCGCACTTCAAGCAGGCATAGTCACTTCATCGAAGATCGGGCGAAAGGCCCCAAAAGACCTGGAGATGATGATGATCACCTGTTTCATCCGCTACGAAATCGATCCCTTCAAAAAGGAGGAGTTCGCCACCTATTCGCGCAACTGGGGCGAGGCGATCCCGCGCTGCGGCGCCGATCTTGTCGGCTATTTCGGCCCGCATGAGGGGTCGGCGACAACGGCTTACGGCGTTTACAACATCGAGAGCCTCGCGGCCTACGAGGCCTATCGCGCCCGGCTTGCCGCCGATCCGCTCGGCCGGGAAAATTATGCCTTCTCCCGCCGCGAGCGGTTTATCCTGAAGGAGGATCGTATTTTCCTGAAGAACGTCTCGACGCCCATCGGAGCAAAGTGAAACATGATTGCCGTCATCTTCGAAGTCCTGCCGGCCGAGGGCCGGCGTGACGCCTATCTCGGCATTGCCGCCGACCTGCGCCCGCTGCTCGACGACATCGATGGCTTCATCTCGATCGAGCGGTTCCAGAGTCTGGCCAATCCCGACAAGGTGTTGTCCCTGTCTTTCTGGCGCGACGAGGAGGCGGTGAAGGCCTGGCGGAACGGCGCCGAACATCGTGCCGCCCAGGATGCGGGGCGTCACGGCGTCTTTGCCGATTACCGCCTGCGCATCGCCTCCGTGATCCGCGACTACGGGCTGAACGAGCGCCATGAGGCCCCCTCAGACAGCCGCGCCTTTCACGATGCCCGGTGAAACGGCGTCCGCGACGCTTGAACGGGGCGGCGGGAGGCGGGTGAACGCCCGTTCCCGCCTTTCCTGTCCACTCCAGAAGACCTCTCTAACATAGCGCGACTACGCACTTTTTCGAAACGGCCTTCAGGCTTTGGTAACCATCTTCGGTAACCATACGCTCCATGATCCGTTCCGAGTAAGCGTATTTGCGAGTTGTCCATGTCTTCAGTTGTTTCGCTTGCCGAAGTCTCCCGTTCCACCCGTCCGTTGGGCTGGCTCGACAGCATCATCAAGGGTGACTGCGTTGCCGCGCTCAATGCGCTTCCCGACAATTCGGTCGACGTCGTTTTCGCCGACCCGCCCTACAACCTCCAGCTCGGCGGCATGCTGACCCGTCCCGATCAGTCGGTGGTCGACGCCGTCGACGACGAATGGGACCAGTTCGCATCGTTCGAAGCTTACGACGCCTTCACCCGCGCCTGGTTGCTCGCCTGCCGCCGCGTGCTGAAGCCGACCGGCACCCTTTGGGTGATCGGCTCGTACCACAACATCTTCCGCGTCGGCGCCATCCTGCAGGATCTGCACTTCTGGATCCTCAACGACATCATCTGGCGCAAGACCAACCCGATGCCGAATTTCAAGGGCCGCCGGTTCCAGAACGCTCATGAGACGCTGATCTGGGCGACGCCGAACGCCAATGCCAAGGGCTACACCTTCAACTACGATGCGATGAAGGCGGCCAATGACGACGTGCAGATGCGCTCCGATTGGCTGTTCCCGATCTGCTCCGGTCACGAGCGCCTGAAAGGTGACGACGGCAAGAAGGTGCATCCGACCCAGAAGCCGGAAGCGCTGCTCGCCCGTATCATGATGGCTTCGACCAAGCCGGGCGACGTCATTCTCGATCCCTTCTTCGGTTCCGGCACGACCGGCGCCGTCGCCAAACGCCTCGGCCGCCACTTCGTCGGCATCGAGCGCGAGCAGGATTACATCGACGCGGCATCGGCACGCATCGACGCGGTCGAACCGCTCGGCAAGGCGATGCTCTCTGTCATGACCGGCAAGAAGGCTGAGCCGCGCGTCGCCTTCAACACGCTGATCGAAAGCGGGCTGATCAAGCCCGGCACGGTTCTGACGGACGCCAAGCGCCGCTACAGCGCGATCGTTCGTGCCGACGGCACGGTCGCCTCCGGCGGCGAGGCCGGTTCAATTCATCGCCTGGGCGCCAAGGTCCAGGGGCTTGATGCCTGCAACGGATGGACATTCTGGCACTTCGAAGAGGGGAACACCCTGAAGCCCATCGACGAACTCAGAAGCGTCATTCGAAATGATCTGGCAAAACTGAACTGATCAACCAGTTCCGCCGGATCCTTCGAAAAGCGCTCTAACCGGTTTTTGTACCTTCAGTCCCGGAAAGAGAGCTTTAAATGCCCGGAATCCTCAATGTGAGGATTCCGGGCATTTGTATGTTTGGGCCATCCGACGGAGCGTTTGAAGCGCCCGGCAGGGCCCTGAGGTCGATTGCCAATCTTCGCATCCGCTCATAGGGTTCGGACAGAGCAACCTTCATCCGAACAAGAGTGTTAACCGCATGGCCGTGCCCGATCGTCTCCAGCGCGTGAAGCAATGGGCGCGGCAAATCAAGCGCGACGTCGTTGCGCTCTGGTTCGCCGCGCGAGATCGTCGAACGCCGTTTTCGGCGAAATTCGTTGCCGGCACTGTGGCGGCCTACGCACTTTCGCCGGTCGACCTGATCCCCGATTTCATTCCGATACTCGGCTACCTCGATGATCTTATTCTCGTTCCGCTCGGCATCCTCTTGGCCGTACGTCTGGTGCCGCGAGCGCTGATGGAAGAATTCCGAGAGCGGGCGGCGGCATTGGAAGGACGCCCGTCCAGCCGCAGCGGCCTCCTCGCGATCCTGAGCATCTGGTTCGCGGCCGCAGTCGTTGCGGCCTGGCTGGCATGGGGCTTCATCGCGGCCAGGCCCTGACAATGGGCCGCGGCGACCCGTGCCGCCGCCGCGCGCCGAATGGAGGATACGCCGCCTTTAGAGAGCCGGCGTTCCCTGTGGGCGCAAGTGGTAGAGGGTTCGGGCGCCCTTATCCTCGAAGCCGCAACTGGCGAGCACAGGCTCGAGGCGTGCTCTTTCGTCTTCCTGTAACTCGACGGTGGCGACCCTGATATCGGGATAGGCCGCGGGTATGCGCTGAAGCAGGGCGGCAACCAGGGCAATCAGCCCGCAAGACGGGGCATGGTGTTCGGTGATGTGGATCATCATTTCATCGCTCCAGACAAAGGCGTAGGCCTCGGCGACCACGAGGTCGTGATGTTCCAGCCAGTGCATCAGCAGCCCCCCCTCATCCCAGTCAGCGATACGTTGGGCGACGGAGTCCGCGTCCCAAGTCGTGGTGCAGGTATCTCCACTGCAGTCCGGTATCCCCGCGTGTGTGAGGAAGTCCACGAACTTTGCGAGGAGATTTTCTGGAAGAGGCGCCTGGACGGCGTAAACGACGGCACCGTCCTTGGGTTTTGCGATTGTGGCCGGCCAGCGCTTGGGTGGCGCCTGCCAGGTCCTGAACAGATCCCGAAGCGCGGTCGCGCCGGTCATTTCGACGACCTGCTGGTTGAGGGCGGTTTTTCGGGAGTGCCAGATGATGCCTTCTGAACCGGCCTCTACGGCTGCAAGCCGAAAGAGCCGCGCGAGAATTTCGGCGTCGTGCAGGTCGTGCGACGGCATGGCGTGCCAGCCTCGATCGGCCGCTCTCTTGTCGTCGCCTTCAGTCGGCGGCCGAAGGCTGAGCCAGCCCGCCAGTTTGGCATCGCGTCTGGCGACGACGAAACGGGTATCTGAAAACCGTTCTCCAAACTCTTCCGGAGGCACTTCGTCGCGAAAGCTGGCCTCGGTCGTCGCGTAGAGCTCGTCGATGAAGGCGTCCTTGGCGGCGCCGTCTCGAATTACTGAAAATTCTAAACTATTCATATATTGCCTCTGCGATTGCGCAATCACAGGTAGTAAATATGATTCGTGGCGGAATCGTGCCGCCACGAGCAGGAGCCATCGTCGATCGGCAGTTTCAGCCTACGGATGAATGCCGTAGCCGGCGAGATCGGCCTTCAGCTTTTCCGGATCGACGAAATGCACCGCATGCCAGCCGGCAAGCCGCGCGGCTTCGACGTTGGGAATGCTGTCGTCGATGAAAAGGGTGGCCGATGGGTCGAGATCGAAGGCCCGCGTGTGCGTCTCATAGATGGCGATATCGGGCTTGATCAGCTTGACGTCGCCCGAAACGGTGACGCCGCGTGGCAGCGTCAGGAAGGGGTAAAGGACCTGCGCCTCGCGGAACGTGTCGGAGGCGAAGTTGGTCAGCATCGTCACGTCGCGTCCTTCGGCGATCAGTCGCTCCAGGAGTGACACCGTCTCCACATAGGCGTGCGGCACCATCTCCTGCCAATATTTGCGGAAGGCGCGGATCTGTTCTTCACGCTCGGGAAAGTCCTTGATCAGCAGCGCTTCCGCCTCTTCCCAGGAACGGCCGCGGTCCTGCTCGATGTTCCAGTCGTGGGTGCAGACATTGGCAAAGAACCACTCGCGCTCGGCCTCGTCGGGGATGATGCGGCTGTAGGGCAGGTTGGGGTCGTAGTGGATAAGCACCTTGCCGATGTCGAAGACGATGTGGCGGATATCGATGCTGCTCATGAACGTATTCCCTGCTTGAACTTTCGGAGTTGGAGCGGGACGGGTGGGCCCGTACCGTGCTAGCGTTCCGCCTTGAAGGCATGCGGGATCGCCTGGGCGATCGCCTTCTTCATCACCGTCGGCAGCGCCTGGGCACTTAGCGAGTGAACCGGCTCCCACCAGCCGTTGCCCTGCGTCCCGGCGCGCGCGACATTGGCGCGGTAGACCGAGAGACGCAACTCGAAATGCGTGAACACGTGGCTGATGGTGCCGCAATCTTCCCAGGCCGCTGCAAAGGGTTGGGAGGCAAGCGAGGTGTCGCCGTCCTGCCGCGATGTCCAGTCGGTGCCGGGCACTTCGGTCATGCCGCCAAGCAGGCCCGTCTCGGCCCGCTTGCGCAGATAGACCGCGTTGTCGGCGTCGATCGCGACGAAGGCGGCGCCGCGCCGAAGCGGCTTGTCCTTCTTCTGCGCCTTGCGCGGAAAGGTTTCCGGATCGGCGACGACAAGCGCGCGACAGTGGGCGCGGAAGGGACAGAGCGAGCAGGCGGGCCGTTTCGGCGTGCAGAGCGTCGCGCCGAGATCCATCATCGCCTGGGCGAAATCACCCGGCCTGCTCTCAGGGGTGAGCGCGGCGACGCGGGCCCGCATCTCGGGCTTTGCCGCCGGCAGCGGCGTTTCGATTGCATAGAGGCGGGAAATCACCCGCTCGACATTGCCGTCGAGCACGGCGCTTCTGCGATTGAAGGCGATCGCCGCGACCGCGGCGGCGGTATAGTCGCCGATGCCGGGAAGGGACTTCAGCCCGTCCTCCGTGTCGGGAAAGCGGCCGCCATGATCGTTCGCGACGGCCTCGGCGCATTTCTTCAGGTTGCGGGCGCGCGCATAATAGCCGAGCCCGGCCCATGCCTTCATCACGTCCTCATTCTCGGCGCGCGCAAGGTCCTCGACGGTCGGCCACAGTGACAGGAACTTTTCGAAATAGGCTTTTACCGCCTGCACCGTCGTCTGCTGCAGCATCACTTCGGAAAGCCAGACATGGTAGGGATCGGCGACGATGCCTCGGCGTGCCATCGGCGGCGAAACCCGCCAGGGCAGGTCGCGATGGTGCCTGTCGTACCATTCCAAAAGCAGGGGTGCGGCGTCCGCCGCCGGTATCGTATCGTGCATGATTTGCCGGGAGTTCCGTTTCCGGCCTATACTTGGCGAAGCGGAGCCGCGGCATCAAGGCTCAATCGACATTGCCTACAGAAAGTCCATACGTGAGCGAGCAGAAGACCCGGAAGGGCGTCGTCCAGATCAGCGAAGTCGCGAACGGCCTGATCGACCCGGTGCTCGCCAAGCGGGCAGGCATCAACACCATGCTGCTCGGCTCCTGGGACGAAATCGCCGGCGAGGACTTTGCCGATTGCACGCGGCCCGAAAAGATCGCCTGGCCGCGACGGGCCTCCGAGATCATGGGCGAGGGCGGCCATCAGCCGGGCGTCCTGACGGTTGCCTGCGAGGGCGCGCGCGCGCTGTTTTTGACCCACGCCCAGGGCGAATTGATCCAGCGCATCAACGGCTTCTTCGGCTTCTATGCGATCGGGCAGCTGCGCATCGTTCAAAAGCCCGTCTCCCAGCAGCCGAAACACCGTGGCAAGCCCAAGCCGCTGACCGGTGAACCTGCACGGCGGCTCGAGACCATGGTCGAAGGCATCGAAAGCGAGGAGCTGAAGGCGGCCTTGCGTCGGCTGGGGACCGCCGTGCTCAATCCCCGGCGCCGCTAAGGCACGGCGCGCAAAACTATGCAGCGGTTTTCGCGGCTACGAGACGCGAAAACCAGAGGCTTAAAGCGCAAGCAGCGAATCGGAAAGATCGCGACGCGCTTTTGGGCGGCCATCGCTCGGTCACAATTCTTTGAATTCTGTTGACGCCGCGCCACTTGCCGCCCTGCGCGGGGCAAGATATCGAATCCGCACTGCAATTCCCTCCGAACACGGGTCAAATCATGTCCGCTTCCGCAATGAACCTTACCAAGCGCCTGCTCAGCGGTGCCGCCATCGCAACTGTCGCCCTGGTGCTTGCTGCCTGCAGCGACGAAAAGAAGGAAACGGCCTCCACCGCACCGGCCGCGACCACCGAAGCCGCCAAGGCTGAAACCAAGCCGGCAACGGACGCGACCACGACTGCATCGACGACCGCGACCCCGGCCACCACCGAAGTCAAGCCCTCTGCCGGCACCGAAGTCGCCCAGACGACGGCTGCTCCCGTCAAGGTCGAGCTCCCCTCGTCGGAAGGGTCCGTCGACGTCGCCAAGCTGATGGAACCGGGCGCCCTGCCGGAAATGGCGATCGGCGACGCCAACGCGCCGGTGACGATCGTCGAATACATGTCGATGACCTGCCCGCACTGCGCCGCCTTCCACAACAACACCTTCGAGGCGATCAAGACCAAGTATGTCGACAGCGGCAAGGTCCGCTTCGTGCTGCGCGAATTCCCGTTCGATCCGCGCGCGGCGGCCGCCTTCATGCTGGCGCGCTGCGCTCCGGAAGGCCAGTACTTCCCGATGATCTCGATGCTGTTCAAGCAGCAGCAGCAGTGGGCCGCAGCCCAGAATGGTCGCGACGCTCTGCTGCAGATGTCCAAACTCGCTGGTTTTACACAGGAGAGCTTCGAGGCCTGCTTGACGAACCAAAAACTTCTGGATGATGTGAACACTGTTATGCAACGGGGCGCCAAGGAATTCGGGGTTCAGTCGACGCCGACCTTCTTTGTCAATGGCGAGCACTATTCGGGGGACATGTCGGTTGACGTTATGTCGGCCCTCATCGACAGCAAGCTCTGATCCTTCGCTTTTCCTGAAAACGGGCGACGGCAGCAGCTGTGTGCCCGTTTTTCTTGTCTGGGCTGATGGTAGAGGGGGGGACCTCGTAGCCCCAGCGTCCGCCCCATGAAGTTCAACAAGCTTCGCCTGCTCGGCTTCAAGTCCTTCGTCGAACCGACCGAATTCATCATCGAGCGCGGATTGACCGGTGTCGTCGGACCGAACGGTTGCGGCAAGTCCAACCTCGTCGAAGCCTTGCGCTGGGTGATGGGGGAGAACTCTTACAAGAACATGCGTGCTTCCGGCATGGACGACGTGATCTTTTCCGGATCCGGCAATCGTCCCGCGCGTAACACGGCCGAGGTCGGCCTCTATCTCGACAACAGCGACCGCACGGCACCCGCTGCCTTCAACGACAGCGACGAGATCCAGGTCAGCCGCCGCATCGAGCGCGAGCAGGGCTCGGTCTACCGCATCAACGGCAAGGAAGCGCGCGCCAAGGATGTACAGCTTCTCTTCGCCGACGCGTCGACTGGTGCACGCTCGCCGTCGATGGTCGGGCAGGGGCGCATCGGCGAACTGATCGCCGCCAAGCCGCAGGCCCGTCGCCAGCTCCTGGAAGAGGCGGCTGGCATCTCCGGCCTGCACTCTCGCCGCCACGAAGCGGAGCTGCGTCTGCGTGCCGCCGAGACCAATCTCGAGCGTCTCGACGACGTCACCTCGCAGCTCGAAAGCCAGATCGAGAGCCTCAAGCGCCAAGCGCGCCAGGCCAACCGCTTTAAAATGCTCTCGGCCGATATCCGCAAGCACGAGGCGATCCTGTTCCATATTCGCTGGGTGCAGGCCAAGGAGGCGGAGGGCGAGGCGACGAGCCAGCTCAACCAGGTGACTGCGCTGGTCGCGGAAAAGGCGCAGCAGCAGATGCAGGCGGCCAAGGACCAGGCGATCGCCAGCCTGAAGCTGCCGGAGCTGCGCGAAAACGAAGCGAAGTTCGCCGCCGCCCTCCAGCGTCTGCAGATTGCCCGCTCACAGCTCGAAGAGGATGCCGGCCGCATCCTCAGGCGCCGCGACGAGTTGCAGCGCCGGCTGGCGCAGCTTGCCGAGGATATCGCCCGCGAGGAGCGCCTTGTCGCCGACAATGCCGGCATTCTTTCGCGTCTCGACGAAGAGGAAGCCGAACTCAGCGACATGCTCGCCGAGGCCGACGACCGTGCGACGGAAGCGCGCGAGCGCCTCGAAGACGCAAACGAAAAGCTCGCCGGCAGCGAGGCGCTATTGGCGCGTCTAACGGCGGAACGCGCCGAGGCACAGGCCGGCCGCAACCAGTTGGAGCGCACGCTGCGCGACCTGTCGGAGCGCCAGGCACGTCTTGCCCGCCAACTTGGCGACCAGTCGCGCGATCTCGACGAACTCGACCGCCAGATGGCGGCCCTTCCCGATCCGCACGAAAAGCAGGGTCAGGTCGAGGTCGCAGAAGCTGCGCTGGAAGAAGCCGAAAGCAATGTACTCGCGATCGAGGAAGGCCTCGCTGAAGCGCGGCGCATGGAAGTAGAGGCGCGTCAGCCTGTCGATCGGACGCGCGCGACGCTGAACGGCATCGAGACCGAGGCACGCACCATCCGGCGCATGCTGGAGGCGGTGGCCGGTGGCGCCTATCCCGCCGTCGTCGAAGAGATGAAGGTCGACCGGGGCTTCGAGACCGCATTGGGCGCGGCCCTTGGCGACGATCTCGACTCGCCGCTCGAAACCGACGCGCCGGCCCATTGGCGCGCGCCGGGGGATCATGTCGGGGACGACGAATTGCCGGAAGGCGTGAGCCCGCTGATTGCCCATGTGAAGGCGCCCGACGCGCTGACCCGCGCCCTGAAGCAGATCGGCATCGTCGCAAGCGAGGCGGAAGCCGAGCGGCTGCTGCCCCTGTTGAAACCCGGCCAGAGCCTCGTCACCAAGCAGGGCTCCGTCTGGCGCTGGGACGGCCACGTCACCGGCTCCGAGGCGCCAAGTGCTGCCGCCTTGCGGCTGGCGCAGAAGAACCGGTTGGCCGAACTCGATACCGAGGCCGACGGCGCCGCTGAGGCGCTGCGCCTCGCGGAGGCCGAACTTGCCTCTGCGGGCAGTCGCATCCGCGCCGAGGACGAGCGGTTGCGGCTTGCCCGCGACGCGCAGCGCATGATCACCCGACAGCTCGGCGAAGCCCGCGACGCGCTCGCCGCAGCTGAACGCGCCTCGGGCGACCTTGCCCGCCGCCGCGCGGTGCTTGCCGAATCGCGCAGCCAGATCGAGGCGCAGGTCGAAGAGGTGGCCGAGCAGATCGAGACGGCCAACGACGCGCTCGCCGATGCGCCCGATCTCTCCGAACTGGAACTGACGCTGCGCACCCAGACGGCCGATGTCGCAGCCGATCGTGCCGCCGTCGCCGAGGCCCGTGCTGCGCATGATGGCCTGGCGCGCGAGAACGAGGCCCGCCAACGACGCATCGCGGCGATTGCCAATGAACGACAGACCTGGAAGGCGCGCGCGGCGAGCGCCGATGAGCACATCGCGACCCTGCGCGACCGCGAGGCAGAAGCCCGCGACGAGGTCGAAGAGCTGATCGATGCGCCCGACGAGTTCGAGGACAAGCGCCGGGCGCTGATGAACGAGTTGCAGAAGGCGGAAGCGGCCCGACGCGAAGCGGCCGATCTGCTTGCCGAGGCTGAAAACCGCCAGCGCGAGGCGGACCGGTTGGCGGCAACCGCGCTCTCCGAACTGGCGGAATCGCGCGAAAAGCGCGGCCGCGCCGAAGAGCGGCTGGTCTCCGCCCGCGAACGTCGCGTCGAGATCGAGGCCCGCATTCAGGAAGCGCTCTCCTGCGCGCCGCACGAGGTCATGCGATTGACGGGGCTTGCCGTCGACGAGGCACTGCCGGACATGCGCAACATCGAGCGCGAGCTCGAACGGCTGAAGATCGAGCGCGAGCGGCTTGGCGCCGTCAACCTGCGTGCCGAAGAAGAACAGAAGGAGCTTTCGGAAAAGCTCGCCCTGCTGCTCAGAGAGCGCGACGACGTCATCGAGGCGATCCGCAAGCTCAGGAGTGCCATCCAGAACCTGAACCGCGAGGGTCGCGAGCGCCTGATCGCCGCATTCGACATCGTCAACGTACAGTTCCAGCGGCTGTTCACCCACCTCTTCGGGGGGGGCACGGCCGAGCTGCAACTGATCGAGAGCGACGATCCGCTGGAGGCCGGCCTTGAAATTCTCGCCCGCCCGCCGGGCAAGAAGCCACAAACCATGACGTTGCTTTCCGGCGGCGAGCAGGCGCTGACGGCGATGGCATTGATCTTCGCCGTGTTCCTGACCAATCCCGCGCCAATCTGCGTGCTGGACGAAGTCGATGCACCGCTCGACGACCACAATGTCGAGCGCTACTGCAACCTGATGGACGAAATGGCGGCGTCGACCGAGACACGCTTCATCATCATCACCCACAACCCGATCACCATGGCCCGCATGAACCGCCTGTTCGGCGTGACCATGGCCGAGCAGGGCGTCTCCCAACTCGTTTCCGTCGACCTGCAGACGGCGGAACGCCTGCGCGAAGTCGTCTGATTCACTCAAATTCGGCGATGAAACCGGATACCGGCCGCGATGGGTCGCGCGCTTCCCAGGTGTCGACGTAGGCGGCGAGGGGGACCTTGTTTGCTCGATAGGCTGCGTAAAGCGTTGCCGCCCCAGCCTTTTCCGGCGGCCTCCTGAACCACCTGCCGAAGGTGACGGCAGCGCCCGTCGTCCATCTCCACCCTTCGGCACTGCCGTTCTCGTTGGAGAGCCCGAGCCATGGCCCGACCCGCCGGTGCTCGCCGCCTTCGAACGAACTGCTGAAGAACCGGTCATCCGTATTCACGAGTGAGGCGACGAACGTATTTTCATCGCTGGAATCGATCGTGGCAAGGTGACCGCCGCAGCGCTCGACGATCGCCTTCGCTTCCTGCCAGCCGACTTGCTGCCCGTCATAGACCGCTGCATAGAGGTGTCTGGCAAAGGTGCCATAGGTCAGTGGTAGAGGCGAAAGACACCGCACGATGGCGATCACCGGTTCGTCCTCCAGTCCCTCGAGATCGGTGGCGTCATAGCGGCGTGCGCTGGTAGCCGAGAGAATGTCATGATCGATCCGGGCAAAGGTGAGACCCAGGCTCGCTCCGGTCTCCTGATCGAGAAATCCGGATTGCTTTAGCCCGCGGGCCGCCTGAAATGCCGTGACCGCCCTGCGTGTCTGGCCACCGAAGGCGCCGTCCGTCGCGCCCGTGTCAAAACCCTTGCTCTGCAGGGCCTGTTGCGCGGCTGCGCGCTTGTCCTTGCTATCGAGCATCTTCTGTTCCTGAGCCATCGCAGCCAGGGATGATCTGAAGTCGTCGCTTTTGCCGAGCCGCTGAATGGATTGACGCGCCGCGTCGGTGTAGCTGCTCTCGCCATGTTTGGCGATGAAGCGCTTCCAGGTCCTGGCCGTGTCCACGCGCATCGCCTTGTTGAAGTCGAGCGCGGCGATATCGACGTTGTCAACTTTCAAGGGTCGCGGCGCTTCAAGCGTGGCGCTGCCGTCGAGGTAGAATTCCAGATCGAGAGAGGAGAGGATCTGCGGCGACTGTTTGCCGCCCGTTGCCGAGCGCACCTCACGGATCACGCGCTTGAAGGCGGTGCCGATTTCGATCCCTGGGCCGGAGAGGTTGGTTATCAGCGCCCGGGTGAAGGGCGAATGCCCGTCGGTTCCGTCAGCCGCCACCTGTCCGGGCGCCGCAGCAAAGGCAACGAGCGTGCCGGCGCCCTGTGTCTCGATCGGTGCCAGACCTCTGGTGGCGCCGCCGCGGCTTGTGCCCGCCACGTCACGATTGAGTCTGTCTGCGAGCGGATTGTTGCGGCAGGCGTCGAGGAAGATCAGGGAGATTTTCGCGCGTTGTTCCAGCGCGTTCATGATCTCCGACAGCGGCATGGTTTCTGCCGGAACGTCAAACTCGCTTTCGAGCCGCGCATCGGTGCCGACGAGGAAGTTCTCGCCGCGCAACTGCATGCCGTGACCGGCGTAGTAGAACAAGGCGGTATCGTCAGGCCCGATCTTGCGCGAGAAGTTTGAAAGTGCGCCGGCAAGACCACGGCGATCGGCGTTGAGGATCAAGTCGGTTTCAAAACCCTGGCCTTTGAGGAAGACATTGAACGCTTCAGCGTCGCGCGAGGCGTTGGGCAGGGTTCCCGCAAGCACATAGTTGCTCATGCCGATGACAAGCGCCAGTCGTTTGCCATTGCCTTCGGCGGGGGCATTCCCTGTGGTGAAGGGCACGATCAGAGCGCAAAGAACCAGCCATAGCAGCTTCACACGCCAGTTCATGACCTTGCCTCCTGCTTATGATTGACTCAGCCGTGCAGGTGTTGAATTGCCCCAAGCGGTCACTCGAATTCGAGGATCAGACCGCCCGTTCCATCGGTTGGCCCCATATCGTCCCAGCTATCGACGTAGACGGATTTCGTGTCGGCTCTGCCGTTGCGATGGGCGTAGTACATGCCGATATCGTCGCCCTTCTTGCCTTCGTTCGGCATGTCCTGGAACCATTTCGTGTAGGTCAGGGGCGCGCCGGTGTCCCAACGCCAGCCGCCTCTGGGCTCCTTGCCCTGTGGGTCCTGCGTCAGGCCGATCCAGGGGCCCATCTTGTAGCTGACATTGCCTGAGGGGTCGTAGCCGGTGTTGAAAAAGGTCTGATCGGCGTTGAAAAGCGACGCGACGAAGGCGTTCTCCTCTTGAGACGAAATCGACGCGAGGTGCGCGCCGCAACCGCCGGCGATCCCCCGCGCATAAACGGCCAAAATTATTCCCGTCCGCACTGCGACATAGAGGTGCCCTTCGAACACGCCATATACGGTTTCGAAGTGGCGCAGGCAGGTCAGCGCCCGCAGGACGGTTTGATCGGTTTCCAGACCCTCGAGGTTGGCAACATCATAGCGTCGGGCCTTCGGAGAGCTGTATATGCCCTCGGCTCTGTCGTTGACTTTGATGCCGAGGGCTTCTGCCGTGCGCTCTGTGATGAAGCCGCTTGCTGGCTGCTGGTTGGTGCTCTGGAACCGCTTGATCGCTTCGCGCGTCTGTCCACCAAAAACACCATCGGCCGTGCCCGCCGCAAATCCGCGCGAGGCGAGTGCCACCTGGACGTTTCGTCGCTTGTCCTTGTCCGGCAATAGCCGCGCTTCGACGGACTGAGGCAGATGCGACTGGTTGCGCACGGCGGCGGGTTCGATCTGCGCCAGCGCCTGGCGTCCGAGGTCGGCATATTCGCCGGTGCGGTGTTTTTCGACGAAGAAGTGCCAGATGCGCGCCGTTCCGATCTTCAGCGCCTTTTTGAAGTCCTTCTCTGCCTCAAGCGCTTCGGGATCCATGGCCGGCACAGTGAGTGCCGGCTGCACCGGCTGAACCGCCGCAGTCTGCGGCATGGCCGTCTGTACCGCCGGGGTTTGTACCGCCGGGGTCGTCTGGGGCGCTGCGGTTTCCGGCCCGAAGTAGAACTCCAGCGACAGGGATGACAGGATCTGCGGCTGCTGCTTGCCCTGCGTCTCCTTGCGCACGTCACGCACGACCCGCTTGAAGGCGGTGCCGACTTCGAGGCCGGCGCCCGAGAGATTGGCGATCAGCGCCCGCGTAAAGGGCGAATGCCCGTCGGTGCCGTCGGCGGCGACCTGTCCGGGGGCTGCGGCAAAGGCGACGAGCGTGCCGCCGCCCTGCGTTTCGATCGGCGCCAGCCCGCGGGTCGCCGCACCGCGGGTCGCACCTTCGACTTCGCGTGTCAGCCGCTCGGCGAGCGGATTGTTGCGGCAGGCATCGAGGAAGACCATCGAGATGCGGGCACGTTTTTCCATCGCGCCGATGATCTCGGACAGCGCCACGGTCTCGGCCGGCACGTCGAACTCGCTTTCGAGCTTGGCATCGGTGCCAACAAGGAAATTCTCGCCGTGCAACTGCATCCCGTGGCCGGCGTAGTAAAACAGGGCGGTATCGTCAGGCCCGATCTTGCGCGAGAAGTTTGAAAGTGCACCGGCAAGGCCGCGGCGATCGGCGTTGAGCACGAGGTTCGTTTCGAAGCCCTGGTCCTTGAGAAAGGTGTTGAAGGCTTCTGCATCGCGTGAAGCATTGGGCAGCGTTCCAGCGAGCACGTAGTTGCTCATGCCGACGACGAGCGCCAGCCGCTTGCCGTTTCCTTCGGCAAAGGCGTTTCCCATGGTGAAAAGGACCATGAGCGCCGCCGAAAGGAGCCAGGTTGTCAGATTTGCACGCCACCTCATGACCGACCCTCCGAGCCATCGAGACGGAAACGGATTGCCATGACGGGATATTCCTGGATGCACCCCCATCGCACATCTGTATATTAGATAATTGTTATGTTTCGGGCAATGTCGGATCGGGCCGCCTGGCGCAGCCTTTTCAGGAATTTCGGCTGCAATTTAAAGCCATCGACACGATTTGTGGGAGGTCAAGCGCGATGTGTAGCAATGTTACAGAAAATGATGCGCTGCAGCATAAATCTTCGCCGGGTGCATTTTCAGCCTGAAGCATATACTGTAAATCGTCATTAAAGACTGTTTCTGGGTGGAGAGCAGGCATGACGAAATGGGTTTACACCTTCGGTGGGGGCAAGGCCGAGGGACGTGCGGGTGATCGTGAGCGCTTGGGTGGCAAGGGCGCCAACCTTGCCGAGATGTGCAACCTCGGCCTGCCGGTTCCGCCGGGCCTGACGATCATCACCGATGCCTGCAACAGCTTCTTCGACAATGACAGGCAGATGCCGGATGGCCTGCGCGACCAGGTGCGCGAGGGGATCAGCCGGATGGAAGAGGTGACCGGCCGCGTCTTCGGCGACACCTCCCGTCCGCTGCTGCTTTCGGTTCGCTCAGGCGCGCGCGCGTCCATGCCCGGCATGATGGACACGGTTCTCAACCTCGGTCTCAACGATCAGTCGGTACATGCGCTTGGCCATGACGCCGGTGATGCCCGTTTTGCCTGGGACAGCTATCGTCGCTTCATCCAGATGTATGGCGACGTCGTCATGGGCGTCGACCACGACGTCTTTGAGGAAATCCTCGAGGACGAGAAGGCGCGCCTCGGCCATGAGCAGGATACCGAGCTTTCGGCGGTGGAGTGGCAGAGCGTCATTGCCCGTTACAAGGAAGCGATCGAGGAAGCGCTGGGCGAACCCTTTCCGCAGGATCCGGAAGTGCAGCTCTGGGGCGCGATCGGCGCCGTGTTTTCGAGCTGGATGAACCCGCGGGCGATCACCTATCGCCACCTGCACGCCATCCCCGCCGCCTGGGGCACCGCCGTTAACGTCCAGGCGATGGTCTTCGGCAATCTCGGCAATTCGTCGGCGACTGGCGTTGCCTTCACCCGCAACCCCTCGACCGGCGAGAACGAGCTTTACGGCGAGTTTCTGGTCAATGCACAGGGCGAGGACGTCGTTGCCGGCATCCGCACGCCGCAGAACATTACCGAAGCGGCGCGCCTTGGCTCCGGCTCCGACAAGCCCTCGCTCGAAAAGCTGATGCCGGAAGCCTTCGCCGAGTTTCGCTCGATCTGCGATACGCTCGAACGCCACTATCGCGATATGCAGGATCTGGAATTCACCATCGAGCGCGGCACGCTCTGGATGCTGCAGACGCGCTCCGGCAAGCGCACCGCCAAGGCGGCGCTGAAGGTCGCGGTCGATATGGCGGAGGAGGGGCTGATCTCCGAACAGGAGGCCGTTGCCCGCATCGATCCCGCCTCGCTCGACCAGCTGCTGCACCCGACGATCGATCCACATGCGCGCCGCGACATCATCGGCTCGGGCCTTCCGGCCTCGCCGGGGGCTGCGACGGGCGAGATCGTCTTTACCTCGGAGGAAGCGGTGCAGGCCGACAAGGAAGGCCGCAAGGTCATCCTCGTCCGCGTCGAGACCAGCCCTGAAGATATCCACGGCATGCATGCCGCCGAAGGCATTCTGACGACCCGCGGCGGCATGACCAGCCACGCCGCCGTGGTTGCCCGCGGCATGGGTACCCCTTGCGTTTCCGGCGCCGGCAGCATTCGTGTCGACCTTCGCAACGAAACGCTGACCGCCGGAGGCGTGACGCTCAGGAAGGGCGACGTCATCACCATCGACGGCTCGTCCGGCCAGGTGCTGAAGGGCGCGATCGCCATGCTGCAACCGGAACTTTCCGGGGACTTCGGCAAGATCATGGCCTGGGCGGACGCCACCCGCCGGATGACCGTCAGGACCAACGCCGAAACGCCGGCGGACGCACGCGCCGCGCGCTCCTTCGGTGCGGAGGGCATCGGCCTCTGCCGCACGGAACACATGTTCTTCGAGGACGACCGCATCAATGTCATGCGCGAAATGATCCTCGCCGACGACGAAGAAGGTCGCCGTTCGGCGCTCGCCAAGCTTCTGCCGATGCAGCGCTCGGATTTCGCCGAGCTGTTCTCGATCATGCACGGCCTTCCTGTAACGATCCGCCTGCTCGACCCGCCTCTGCACGAGTTCCTGCCGAAGACCGACGAGGAGATCGCCGACGTTGCCGGCGCGCTCTCGCTCGATCCGTCGGAACTGCGCCAGCGCGTCGACGAACTGCACGAATTCAATCCGATGCTCGGCCACCGTGGTTGCCGGCTGGCCATCTCCTATCCGGAGATCGCCGAGATGCAGGCGCGTGCCATCTTCGAAGCCGCCGTTGAAGCGGCGCACGAGACCGGAGCGGCCGTCGTTCCCGAAATCATGGTGCCGCTTGTCGGCCTCAAGGCAGAGCTCGATTACGTCAAGGCGCGCATCGATGCGGTCGCCAAGGAGGTGATCGGTGAGGCGGGTATCGACATCGACTATCTCGTCGGTACCATGATCGAATTGCCGCGTGCAGCCCTGCGCGCCGGTGTGATTGCCGAAGCGGCCGACTTCTTCTCCTTCGGCACCAACGACCTGACGCAGACGACTTTCGGCATCTCGCGCGACGACGCCTCGCAGTTCCTGGCGACCTACCAGCAGAAGGGCATCATCGAGCAGGACCCCTTCGTCTCGCTCGATTTCGACGGCGTCGGCGAACTGATCCAGATCGCAGCCGAGCGTGGTCGTCGCACCAAGAACGGTCTGAAACTCGGTATCTGCGGCGAACACGGCGGGGATCCGGCCTCGATCCGCTTCTGCGAGGACGCCGGCCTCGACTACGTCTCCTGTTCACCCTTCCGCGTGCCGATCGCCCGGCTCGCCGCGGCCCAGGCCGCGATCAACGGCAAGCGGTAACGTCTATCGCCAACGCCGCCCAAGCGGCGTTGGCTCGGCATGATCCGCTTTACCTGGCCTGGACGATCACCGGTCGTGAGACGATGACCGGCCGGTCCCAGCCCCACATCATCATGTCGTTCTGGTAGCGGAATGCGCGCGATTCGGCGCGGCGGTCGAGCTCGATCCGCTGCAGGCAGGTGGCAAACGCATCGGTGCCGCGGCGGAAGCCGTAGGACGCGCAGGTGTTGCCGTCGGCGATGCGCCGTTCCTCCGGCGTCATCGTCTGGCATGCCGTCAAGAGAAGCGCGGCTGCGATAAGGATGGACAGTCGTTTCATCATGGTTCTCGCGCCTCCTGGGCGCAACCGGGTCGTGTGAGGCCGTACCGGTCTGCGTCTCGCCGTGAGCAATCGAGCGGCACACCACTCAACGCCTCGAATCACAATCAATATAGGGACTTGTATCGAGAATCGAAACGAACGATGCCAATTCTGTGCCATGTCGCGGTTGTAGGCGAGGGCACCTCACACCCGTCGTTGACGTGTGTGTGAGCCTGTTCCGGAGGGGGGCGGGGTGTGAACCCTGCGCGATGGTCCGATTGCGCGTAATCCGCTGCCAAAACGCATTCACCGTCGCTTGCTGCCTCGCCCAGGGATGTGGTTGGAGTTGTCCCTGTGAGAGGCCTGCAGTGCTACATGCGTTCGAGCACGCCGACAAAGGATTCGGCGAAGCGCTCGAGGTCGCGCGTGGTGTCGCTCGGATGTTCGATACGGACGGCTCGGCCTTGTTCGTCGAGGCAGGCAAACAGGATCGAAGCGTCGCCTCCGGCATCAGGCAGACGGAGCACGGCAATGCTGCGGCAGTCTTCGATCAGATCAGAAGCGGGCAGGGCAAACAGAAACTCACCGCCGACGTTGTCAGCAACCGTGCGGACGAAGCTGGTGAAATCGGCATTGTTGCCGGAGAAACCATCGAGGGAGAGTTCGAGCTCAAGGAGCCCCATGGGGATGCCGCCGTCTCCGGCCGGTAAGGCAGAGGGGGTGGCGATGGCCACGGCTGCTTGCGATGCGCCCATGTCGGTTCTCCGTCGATTGCCGAGCGCCCTCGTTAGATGTTGCGCGCTGGCCGTTGCCTCCGATTGAAACTCCGCGTGCCCTTTGAATCCCGGGCGCGCGGGCACATTCCCATGTGTTGATAGGTGGTTAACGAGAATGGCGATTTTGCGGCGAACTGTAAGGCAGGCCCGGAGCGCGGTGGCGGACTGCCGCATTGCCTGTTCCCTCGGCACGGGGCATGGTCTAAGAATGCGGTCTGTTTCGCGGCAGGGAATTGATTCAACTATATGATGGTCCGGTACGAGCGCCCCTATTCCTTTGCCGCCCACTGGGCGCGCCGCTTCGCCCGTGTCTCGTTCCTGCTCTTTGCGCTCTCGCTGCTGGCGCACCGCTTCGGTCCGCTGACGACACCGCATTTCCTCGCCCTTGTCGGCCTCGCCGGCGTCTTTGCCCTGTTGGGCGTGCTGTTTGCCGTCGTCGGGTTGGCGCGCTTGTGGCAGGTTGCGGCGATTGGCGGCCTGGCGTCTGCTGCGGCGCTTGTCTACGCCGCGCCGACGCTCGGCTTTATCGGCTATGGCGTCGTCCAATATCTCACCCGCCCCGAGATCTACGACGTCAGCACGGATACGGTGACGCCGCCGCCGTGGCTCAAGGTGCCGCAGGCGGAAGAGAGCTGGCTGAAGCGCAAGGCGGCGGTAACGCCTCAGGACCGTGAAGCGCAGATCCTCGCCTATCCGGCTCTGACCGGCCGGCGCTACGATGGCGCACTCGACCGCGTCTATCAGGGGGTGCGCAACGTCATCGAACAGAGCCGCGTCGGCATCACCGAAGAACTTGGTGTCGAGAACGCCCGCGCCGATCTGGAGGATCTGGCAGTACGGCCGAATGCGGGCGCGGATACGAACGCCGAACCGGAAAATGTACCCGTTCCGGCGGCGCGCCCGGAGATGGCTCTCGAAGGCGCGATTGCAGGGCGCCGCGCCAGCGATGTCGTGCTACAGGGCGAGTGGCGCACGCTGATCGCGGGTTTTCGTTTCGATGTATTGATCCGGCTGCGCGAAGAGGCGGAGACCACCTTCGTCGACCTGCGCGTCGCCTCGCGTTACGGGCCTCATGATCTCGGCATGGGCGCCGCCTTCGCCGATCAATTCCTGCGGGCGCTCGATGCCGAGCTGTTGGGCATTGCCGGCGACTGATCGGCGGAGTGCCCGCCAGAAAACGTCATTCGTCTACGAGGGCTTTGCGACGGCCCAAGTCGGCTGTCGGCTCGCCCGCTGGCCGTAGCCAGCCGCGATAACGCACGATCAGGCCGGTCAACGGGCTTGCGACCTCCACGTGGAAATGAAACAGGCCGTCACGATCCTCCTCGAACGTCCGGCCACCCGGCGCAAGCAGTAAAGGAAGCGGAAGGCCAAGAAAGGACCAGGCGCGAACCGAGAGATGCAGGCGGTTTTCGGCGGGCTCAAGCGCGCACAGGACACGGAACGGTCCGAAATCTTCCGCGAGCAGTGGTTCGTTCCGCCTCTCGGCCTTCCGTTGCGAGCTGCGCAGGACTTTCCCACCGAAGCGTCGAGTCCAGACTTCCCGACCATTGCTGCATGCGAAGTGGATTTCAACAGGGACGTCAGCGCCTGCACCGGGAAAGCCGAGCATGGAGGCGACGAGCCGAGCCCCTATCGAGCTGCCGCGCTCGATGACCGCACGTCCGCGAAAGGTGGCATGCCCCTCTGACAGGTGGTGCAGGGCGCGGATCGACGCGGGCAGGTGGTTCCATTGCCGGCCGAGGATCTGGCGGTAAAGGCTCTGTTTTTGGACCATGTCTTCCATCGTCATGCGATGAAGCGCCCACGCTCCTCAGGCGTCGGCACCATGCAGCTCTGGCGGCGGCCGGCGATGCGGTAGCGGTTTCTCGCCACGAGATCATAGAGCGGATCGCGAAGGACAGCGGGCAGGATCCGGCAGATGTTGGCGAGCGACCACGGCAGACCCAGCCGCGCAAGCGTGCGGATCGATCCGTCGGATTTGACGCGGGCGATGCCGTCCTCGATCAGCATGTTGCTCTCGAAATGGACGGTATCGAGCCCGTAGTGCCGGTAGAGCGCCTGGCCAAGCGGCGACTGTGCTGTCAAATAGCGATATTGCGCCCGTCGGTCGTGGCGAAGCAGAAAGCGCACCCAGCCGGAACAAAAGATGCATTCGCCGTCGAAGACGATCACCGGCTTGTCGTCGGCAAAGGCGGGCACCGAAGCATCATTGCGATAGCTGTAGGCCTCGCGCCGCATGATCAGCCCGCTCCGCCGGGCGCCAGCCGGTAGGCGCCGAGAAGCGAGGGCGGGCCATCGGTTTCGATCCGTCCCTGTTCGATCAGGTCTTCGAGATGGGCGAGCACCGAAAGTGCCGCCGCCCCATGCAGCCGCACGTCGGTGGACGCATAGATGACCTTGACCATGTCAGGGATATGGCTGTCGCCGGCGCGGATGCGTTCGAGCACGGCACGCTCGCGCATCTTGCGGTGGGCGCGCAGGCCGCGAAGGAAGGAGGCAGGCTCGATCACAGGTCCGCCATGGCCGGGCAGGTAGAGATGCTCGTCGCGGGAAAGCAGCTTTTCGAGCGAGGCCATGTAATCGGCCATGGCGCCATCGGGCGGCGCGACGATCGTCGTCGCCCAGGCCATGACGTGGTCGGCGGAAAAGAGAATGCCGGTGCCATCGAGCGCGAAGGCCATGTGGTTGGCCGTATGGCCGGGCGTGGCAAGCCCCGTCAGGCTCCAGCCGTCGCCCTCGATGCGCCCGCCGTCGGCAAGCCCGAGATCGGGGACGAACTCCATGTCGGAACTCTCGGCGAAAGGATTGCTCTCGCCCGCATGCAAGGGACGGGCGGAGCGATGCGGGCCTTCGCCGACGACCACCGCACCGGTGGCAGCCTTCAGCCGTCGCGCCAGCGGCGAGTGGTCGCGATGCGTGTGGCTGACGGCGATATGGGTGACCTCGCGGCCGGCGAGCGCCGCCATCAGCGCCTGGAAATGCGCCTCGTCATCGGGACCGGGATCGATGACGGCAACGGAACGTCTTCCGACGATATAGCAGTTGGTTCCGTGAAAGGTGAAAGGGCCGGGATTGTTGACCGTGATGCGCTGCACATCGTCCGCAACCGTCACGGCCTCGCCATGGGCCGGCTTGAAATCGAGATCGAAGTCCGGGCCCTGCATGCGTCTCTTCCTGGATTTCACTTGTATTCGATCTCGATGAACGACATCGGCTCGTTGCCGGCATTGACGACGTTGTGAGCCATGCCCGCCTCACGGCGGTAGGCGGCACCCTTGGCGATATCGACCCGCCGGCTGCCCGCCTCTTCCTCGAGCAGGAACTGGCAGTCGGTCATCGGCACCACCACATAGCCGAGCCCGTGCACATGGTGACCGGTGTCGGCGCCGGGCTCGAAATCCCAACGGGTGATCCTGACGACCGTGTCGTCGACGAGTACGGTTGGAACGGCAGGGGGGCGGGCGCGAAACTGGCTCATGAAATTCTCCATCTGCCGGGACAATAGGAGGTGCGGTCAGCGAAGGGAAGGGTACATCCGGTACCCACGGCGCGCGCCCTTCGGCGTCGTCGCCAACAAATCCGCCGAAAATTCAACTTAGTGCCAACTTAGTGATTGTGACGGGCGGCGAGCTTTGATAATCAGGCGCTCGATTTGGCGGACGTATTGTCCCGTCAATCCGTTGGGGCGTCGCCAAGCGGTAAGGCACCGGTTTTTGGTACCGGCATTCCCAGGTTCGAATCCTGGCGCCCCAGCCATCATCATATTATTCAATAAAATTAATCAGTTAACGAATATTAGAAAATACGAAACCGGAACACTTTTCCGGTGCATAATTCCGGATCGTCGGGGTAAGTCCCGATCAAAACCGTATTACCTTCCCGGTTCCCGCAGGAGCACCTGAGCTTGTGGCGAAGGTTCAAGAGGTATTGATTCCCCCATTTGCGTTCGATAGCTCGCTTATCCAACCATGAGACGCGGCCACACTTACCGCACTTTGCGCCGAGCACTTCCCATCCTTTAGACCTTTGACGGTGTGGTATTGCGCCGGGTCGTGCTCTTGATAGGTCGCTGGCGCGAAGGGCGCTGTGAGGTCGATACTGCGACGGTGTTTCATGGCGAGTGGCCCTGAGAACAGAAAGGAATTTGTTCCTATTTTGTTCTCAGAACCGGTGGAGTCAATCGCGGATTAGGGGAATACCCATCCAAATGCACCGAGCGCCGGAAGCGCGCCCACGGCGATCATGAGCCAAAGAGCGCCCGCAACTAGTTGCAGGTGCTCTGAAGGATTGGGCGGCGTTTGGCCGTAGCCTGAGACCATCTGGGCTTCTACTCGTCCTCGTCGTTGCAAGGCCATGTAACACGAAGAGAATATCCCACGACGGTATCTCCTGGGGTCGTGTCTGTAAGTGTTTTTTGCGTTTGGAGCGTGCCACAGACAGCGCTCTGAATCGTCCCAAACGTCACGCCGGCAGGGAGACAGAAACGCTCTCCAACATCTTCAGCTAATCCTCCAAGGAGCTTCCGCTGATTATCGTCGGCCCTGGTGATCGAGTTGATATACAAATGCTTGTGGTCCTTATCTCGTTTGTCCATCCAACCGGCGATGTAGCCTGTAATGAACGCATTGTCTGTCTCGCAAAATGTCCTCATGGCTTTGGCCGTAATGGAACTCTCCGCCATAGCGTCAGCGATAGGGATACAAACAATGAGTGAAGCGAGAAAAACTAGCCGCATGAAACCTCCACTTTAGGGCGCGTAGCGGTCCCTGCACGCTACTGACCATCGCCACCATATACCTCGCCGGTTCTTACTGTCCGCGAACGGGGTTGTGGGTGACGCCAGCAACATACTTGCGGCGCGATTCGCTCACAACTACGGTTTGCGCGTCAGTAACCCGCACACGAAGAATCTCATGAAGAACAAACTGCTAATGCTCGCCGTCGCTGGACTGGCGTTGTCCGGCTGCGTATCGAGTCAGGAAATCGCACGAGTCGAAGCTTCGCAGCGGGCACCTTCCGCCGGGCTTAAGTCCGCCATCGTCGGCGCTGCCCGTGACTACCTCGTTGATCCTTACTCCATCCGAGATGCCGAGATATCCAGCGTTGTCGACGCCTCGCCGGATAAAAAGGTTCAGGCAGTGTGTGTAAAGTTCAATTCAAAGAACCGAATGGGCGGTTATGCTGGTCGTTCGGCTTGGTCCATCCGCGTCGTCAATGACAAGCCTGTCGGCATCCGGCAAGATGCGCCGGGCTGCTATCTGGCGGGGATGAAGTATCATCCGTTCTCAGAACTTGAAAATTTGAAGAACCTTTAGAGGCTGCTCAATAGTCACATTCACGTAGTTTAATGTTGACTGACAAATGCAAGCCCGCCGAGATGATCGGCGGGCTTCGTTCTTCAGGTCGGCATTCTAGACCGACGCTCTCACATCTCGTAGCGTTCAATCGCCTTCGAAGCGCCCTTCAATTCTTGGCGCGCCACGTTGATAAGCTCCTCCCATAGCCCAGCGAGCTTTGATGCCTTTATGTCCAATACCGCGATCTTCGCCCTTATCCTTTTGTAGGTTTCATCGTCTACATATCCGCCGCCCGGCGGTCGCCAAGTGCAGCGGTCCGGGCCGTCATACGAATATATTTCAAAGTATCCAGAGTAAAAGTCTCGCGCATCGGCGGAGAACTTCTCATATAACGACTGTATATTCTTGTTGTGAAACGTGAATATGTCGTCCTCTTTATAGCTTATTAGATCGCGTAGCCCGTCATAGTCGTCGGCATTCATATAGGTTTCAATAAATCTGTTCTTTAGGACGTAATATTGCCTTTTATCGATAATTTTTAGGATCGAGTTTAGCTTATCTACATCATCAGACATAATGTTGTCGTTGGAACTGTTGTTCCCAGAATCAGCGAGTTCAATGCTCACCCATGCCATAAGGGATCCAATAAGCAGGATCATTGCAGCGGCGTTGAACTTCGCGAAATCGATGGGCCACTGAATCCAAACCACCGATCCAAGCAACGTTAGGACCGCGCCGACGCGGGCAATCCTCTTAGGGAATTCCGGCACCATCTCGAAGCTCATCAAATATGACAGTTCTCCTGCCTCTATCAGCTTCCGCTTGATATTCAATTTGAAATTGAGCCTCGACCGACACTTGCAGCTACTTGAACAACGTCTCCCTCTGCAATACCTTTGAGCATGAGTGGTAATCGGTGCGCGAACACCGACCATCTCTCTACTGCGTGGCTTAGGAATTTGACCCGCACGCTAGCCAGCACGTGCCGGAGCAGAAACAAAGCCCGCCGAGATGATCGGCGGGCTTTATCATTTTGAGCCAGGGCGGCGCAGGCGCTATTCCTCGTCCGGCACTCGAACGCCGTTGACCGTCACCTCACTCGTGAAGATGAAATTGATCTTCGTGCCGGGAACACCTTCAAGAGCCTTCGCCGTCTGACTGGCCGCATGAAGCTTGTCGAGCACATCGTCGGGAATTTGCACGAGAGCGTGCAGGTCCAGCTTGAGGGCAGATGCCATCTGCTGCCTAAAGCCTTCGATGATTCCGCGCGTGACGGCGCGGAAGGCCTGCACTTCTGCCTCGTGGTGACGGCGGCTCATTTCAACAAGCTCGCGCCAGACCGGCGACTGCCGGTGCTGATTGCGCAAATGCTCGCCAAGCTCGCTCAAAGCCATACGCGGCGCGGGCTGTTCTGCCGTTGCGACTTCCGTGCCCGGCGTGTTATTTGCAGACGTCATTTGATCTCCTTTGGTTGATGACGCTGAGACTGAGGGACGGTGAAGCGAAGTTTCCTAGGCCGCGCTTCCCGTTCCCCTTCGGGCTACTCGCCCTTGACCTTCCATTGCGGGACGGTCCACCGGACCTGCTTAGAAAGCTGGTCGCGGTATTTCGTAAGCCTGACGATATCCGCCAACGCCTGTTTGCGTGCTTCCGGGTCGGTGAGGTCGGACGCCTCGAGTTCCGCGATCCGGGCGCTGATTTCCTGAACCTTGAAGTCATTGACCATGCCGGCCAGCGTCGTGGCAGCTTCCAGAAGCATTCCAATGGTCAATTCGGCCCTGCCGATTGCCCCAGTGATGTTTTCATAGGTCGAGGGTTCGATATCGCCAGTCGCTGACTTTGGGTCAGCTTCGTCATAGAAGGCGTCAGCCTCAATGCCGGCAACGTCTAGCGCCATCTCGTAGTCAATACGCTCGCCAGAGTGATCGGCGTATTCCGAAAAACCACGCCTCAGATACCAGTGCTTAGTATCCTCGCTGCGCCGAAGAGCTTGCTTCTCTTCTTGCTTCTGGCGTTCACGGAACCGTCGAACCTTTTCAGCGCTTGTCAAAACCATCGAATAGTCTCCTTATCCGCAGTTACGGTTACTAGGTAACTGTAACTAGGAATGCAAGCGCGGAATCACGCGGCGTGTAGAAATTCCTGCGGACTATCGGAGGTTTGCACTCGTTCCGGCCAAATCCTCGCGACTTCTCCCAGGCGAAGCACGAGATCGTCGCGACTGCCGAGGAGCGGGACAACATCAACAAGCCGGCTGACGAGAGCCTCATAGAGATCATCCGGGACGTAGATTTCAGCGGTTTCCTTGTTCATTGGAATTTCCTTTTTGGTTGCGGTTACAGGTGACATGTATCCGTAATCGCAATCGAATGTAAATAGAGAAATTTACAATTCGTAAACAAAATCAGATAATTAGTAAGTCAATATTGATTGACTGGGGCTAGATCCTCGCTTTGACTCATAGAAGGCCGCTGGCGCACTCCTGCTGCTGGCGAGTGGGTGAGACTCGCGAAGGCTTCTTCGCGCTCCCAGGCTTGCTGTGAGTCTTTCTGTGGATCTTCTGCCGGGCAAGGTCGGCGTCGTGATCTTCCCGCGCAACCTGCTTCAGAGCATTCGAGGTGTAATCGACCTTCGATGTGCCAAGCCGGGCGATGGTCCGATCACGGTCTTTCATCCGGTAGCCGTTCCAGCCCTTCAAATCGGTGAGCACCTTCACGTCAACCTGCCGGCCAGCGCCAAGGCCGTGCATCATGCCGCCCGCACGCTTCAGGACTTGCCGGAAACGGTTCACAGTCTCGGCTTCCCAATCGGGCAGGATTGCCACGCCGTGACAATGAAGGCGGTCGTCGTCCGAAAACTCGAAAGAGAAGGCCAACGGCAACGCGAAGCCGAGAACGTCCTTGGCAACGCGGTTGGTGGCACAAGACAGGTCGCGCGCCGGATCGGCGGAAGCCTCAAGCTTGGCGATCTTCTTGCCGCTGAAGTTCAAGCTGAAGGCAATGGCCTCACGCTGGAACGCTCGATCAAAGGTAGCTTCCAACTTTTCAGTCGGTGACAGGCGCGACCATGCTCTTGTGACCGGCTGAGGCTTGCGAGCGTGACGGCCTCTAGGCTTGGGTGTCTTGGCTCGACGCTCGGTGACAAGAGGAAGGTATGCGGGTTTAGAGGGTGATGGTGGGGCTGCGGTGATGGGGGTGTCGTATATAACTACACCTTCATCACCCGAAACAGCCGCAACGCCTTGCCCTACAACGGCTTGAGCGCGGTTTTCGCACGACGGAAATGTTGCAAAACTCACGTTTTTGCAAACGCTATCCGCCTCGATTTGGCCAATAAAATTCGCGCAAGATTCTTGACCTTCGCGAGAGCGATGGTAATATATATCCATTCAACGCCTTTAAGGGTCTGGTCATCAGTCGAAAAGCTGACCGGCCCTTTATTTTTTGATCGTTACCCATTGTAACAAGGCAAATAGAATCTCTCAATATGCATATTTTGTCTAACAAGCATATTGGAGATGGAGACTAAACAGCGAATTTATACTTTACGTTATTGACGATTCGGCAGTTGGATGGGAGAATATGTGCATTCGATAGCGGCGATTATGCCGCCGTTGGAAAACGATGCGAAGTTGATTGCGAGCGCCGGAAGTCAGAGATGGCTTCCGGCGTCTGGCGTTAGCGGCCCTTTCCACCCCCTAATAGATTGCCTGGGCGCATTTGGCGGCTCAACTCATCGATCACCACGCCGCGCATCGTGCCCTCGATCTGCGAGCTGATCTGCTTTGCAAGGTCGGCGTTCTGTTGCGGCGTTCCCCCGCTGGCGTTCACGGTAACGGGCGCAGAGATACTAATAGTCTGTGCCGGCGCGGTGTTGCTGTTGGCGGGCTTCAGATCGGGCGCGCGAAGGGCCGGCGCGCTGCCGACATAGCCGCCTGCGGCCAGCTTCAATTCCCTGCCGGCGTTAACTGCTTCCAAGAGCGACCGATTAGATTTCGTGGCTTTGGCGTTCACGACAAACTCACCATTGGAGAGCCGTGCCGGAATGCTGTCGCTGGTGCCAGTGCCAGGGCCGCGCACATGACCACCTTCAGCGAAGCCGAACAGGCCACCAAGCAGCGAGCCGAGCAAGCCACCGAAGCCCACGCCTCCGCCCTTCTTGTTCTTCTTCGGTTCCCCGCCAAACAGGTTCGCAAGCGGGCCTTCGCCCATAAGCAGGGCTTGCATCGTTGCGCGAAGCAAGGTCTTCAAAAGCTGTTGCAACGCCTGTTCGGCGGTCATGGTGCCGTCGAGGACGCCAGTGAGTGCGTCGGTCATGGACTGGCCGAAGAAGCGGGCGGTTTCCTGCGCCTCCTCCTGCTTCGTGCGAAACTGTTCAACGCTGCCTTCGGCTGCGGCCATGCCCTGCGCGAGGCTGGCGATTTCCTGCCGCTGCTGCGGCGTGAGCGTGATGCCTTGGCGCTGCGCCTGATTGAGCATTTCCTGCTCATAGCGGAGCGCCTGCGCCTGCTGCATGGTCATGCCGAGCGCCTGCTGTTCGGTGCCCTGCGCTGCCGTGTATTCGCGGGCGCTGGCAGTGATCTGGCTATAGGCGTCAGCCTGCCGGGTAGCTGCTTGCGTCAGCTTATCGATTTCGGCAGCTGTGTTCTTGCTGCGAGCGTCGGCGTCCTCTACGTGCCAATTCTCGTTGGAAAGCGGGAACGTGAGGCCGAAGTTGCCGGCGTTCTGGTGCACCCACTCGCGCGCCCGGTCGGAACCATAGCCGAGGTCGGCAGCATTGCCCTTGTTGTGCTGGCTGTTGCCGGGCGGTGCCACCCACTTGCGGGCGGCTTCCGGCGATCCATACTTCTGCAAAGCCTGAAGCCAAAGCTCCTCTTGGCGTTGGACAGAACGATAGCCGCTGTTGATTGTGACGCTGCCCTTCAGGTCGTCGGGCATGGAAGCCAGCATCTTCGCCAGCTTCTGCCCGAACGCATCGGCCAGCCCTTCAACGTGATCCTTCGCCTTGCCGGATGCCAGCATGTTGGAGAGGTAGCCGGAAGGGTCGTCGGTCGCGCTTTTGATGTTGTGCGCCTGAAGCGCCTTGCCGCGCACTTCGTTAGCCAGGGCGATTTCCCGCTGTCCCTGCGCACGCGCAAGCGCCTGCCGGTAAACGGCGTCAATGCGGCTCTTAGTGTCGAGGTCGCGCAAAGATGCGGCCAGTTCTGGCACTTCTTCCTTCAGCGCCCGAATTGCATCGGCATAGCTGTTAATGCCCTTCAATGCGTCATTCGCTGCGGTGCCGGTGCCGGACAGGGCAGAATTCAGATTGTCGAGGGGCGGCTTCGTGGCCTTGGCGTCCTCGCCGGTCTTGTAGATGAAGTTTTCATCGTAGCCGTTGCGCCGGTCGAGGATATCGCGAAGCTTCATGGCCTCGCCGGTCAATTCCTCGATAAGCTGCTTCTGACGATCGATGTTAAGATCAATGGTCGGGTCGTCAGGGTTGACGCCCTTATCAAGCTGAAGGTCGGACAGAAGGTCTTTCGCTTCGCGAAGCTTGTCATAGGTGCCGAGAAGCTGAGACTGAATATTCCGCGTCGTCTGTTCCTCGAGGCGGTTCATTCGGTCAAGCCAGTCATCCATGGCGCCGACAACATCGACCACGGCCTTCTTCAAGGCGGTGCCAACGGTGCCGGTGATCTTGGAAAACTTGCGGTCGATTTCGTCGGCACGCTGAATCACAGCATCGTCAAGGACAAGGCCGAGGTCGTTGGCTTCCTTGATCGTGCGGCGGATACCGTCCGCGCCCTGATTGAGAAGCTGCACAAACTGCTCGCCGCCTTCGCCACCGAAGATGTCTTCAAAGAGACGCTTCTGCGCAACGGTGTCGAGGCCGCGCATACGGTCGAGGATTTCGACAAGCAGCGTCGAAGGGTCGGCGAGCTTTCGCTTCAGTTCGTCGGCGGAATAACCAAGGCGGCGGAAAGCGTCAGCGCCCGCGCCGGTTCCATCGTTGTAGAATTCGTCGGCCCGGATATGCAGTTCCTTGAAGCCGTCAACAAGCGCGTCGATAGGGACGCGGCTCTGTTCGGCGACATAGGAAAGCTCTTGAAACGCCTTGTTGCCGAGACCGGCACGGCGGGCCTCATTACCGATGTTTGCGATACCCTTCGTAAGCTCGCCGACGCGACCGATAATCTGATCAAGGCCACCAACGGCGAGCGCGCCGAGAGCGCCACCGGCCAAGCCCTTGCCAAACGCGCCAAGGCTCTTCAACGCGCCGCCCATAGCCTTTTCGATGCCGGAACCGGCAGTTTCAGCATCCTTCTGCATTGCACGGAAATTGGCGCGGCTTCGGTTCTTGCCGCGCTCAACGTCGCGCTCATACTTGTTCAAGCGGGCTTCAAAGCTGACTAAAAGGCGCTGGCCTTCATCCATTACAGAGTATCCTTATGCGGCTTCGGCTTCTTCGCGAAGCCGGTCGTATTCTTCGGGAGTGATATCGTGGATAGAGCGCTGATTATCGTTGGCAGCGGCCCGGAAGACGGCCAGCGCGGACGCGATAGCGCCGTCGATATGATTGCTGTGGCGGGTGCCCTTGTGCATCGTGGTTAGTTCGCTGGCGCTGGTCGCCCGCTTCACGACGACGCTTTCGAAGTGATTGCGAAGGATCGGGTGCGCGCCGTGCCGGATGCGCCGGCCATTCACCACGCGCTCAAGGTCGCAAATCGGGCCGTGCATGTGCTTCGCCGTCTGCGGAAGCTGAAGCACACTAATGTCGTGGTCCATAAGCTTCGACATGAGCGGGCCGGCGAGCGACGGGTCGAAGACGACTTCCTGCACGTCGTGGGTGCCGCAAAGGTCAATGATGCGGTCGGCGATCACGTCCGGTTCGATCACGGGGCCGTCGATCACGTTTAAAAGGCCATCGTCGCGCCAACGGGGATAGGGAACCTGTTCAACCTTCGCCTTGTCGTCTAGCCCTTCGGACGGCAGGTAGAACCACGGGTGCACAGTGATGCGCCCGTCATCGTGACGCCACGCGCCGACGATAGCGGTCAAGTCACCGGAGCGTGACAAGTCTACGCCGAGCCAGCACGGCAGACTTTCAAGATCAGAAAGATCAAAGCTCGGATCGAGCCCGGCGTCATATACGGCCATATCAAACAGCGGATCGCGGGAAGCGGCCTGCCAGATGTTTAGATGGAACTGCTGGAACGCGAACCGTTCGGCGGGCCGGTGCTCGGCCTCGCGTGCCATCGTGCGCAAACCGCCGAGATCGGGGAAGCCGTGCGCAAGGCCGGGATTGACCTTGTGCCAAACGCCTTCGTTGCGCCAGTCGTCGCCGGGTTCGGCTTCGAAAATAATCGGCAGAAAAGCCGGATCATCGATTTCGCCGGTCGCCACCTTCCGGGCGTAGTCGTAAAGCTCGAAGCCGATGTTTTCCTGTCCACGGCCTGCGGTCGTGGCGATGATCATCAGCGTGTCAGGCACTTTCGCCATGCCAGACTTCAGCGCTTCCCAAAGATCGCGGCCCTTCCAAGCGTGGATTTCATCGACAAGCACAAAGGAAGGCGTCTTGCCGTGCTGCGCCGCGCCATCGCTCGATACGGCCAACAATTCGGCCTTGTTCGGGCGTGAAATGATCTTCTTCGCGCTGTTGTGGGCGTCATAGATGCGGGTTGCAGCCACAAGGCGGCGATCCTCGCGCACGATGTTCGCGGCTTCCTTGAAACCGATGCCAGCCTGTTCGCGGTCGGATGCTGCGAAGATCGCCTGTCCAGCCGGGCGAGCTTCCGGGCCGATGGTATGGAGAAGCGCCCACGCCGCGGCGATGCTGGTCTTGCGGTTGCCGCGGGGAAGCATGAGGAAGACGGTGCGCACGATGCGGCTTCCGTCCGGGTTGCGCGGACCGTAGATGCGGCGTGTCATACGCTCCTGAAAGTCGTAGAGCTGGAAACGGCCCTTCGGCGCGACACTGGCCGGGTGCTTCAGCGCCCGGATGAAGTCAACTGCTTCCTGCCCGTATCCGAATGGATCGGGGATTGGCGAGCCGTCATCAATCCAGTGCGGGAACGCGCTCTTAGCCATTGGCGCGGTTCCTGCCGATCATCATAGGGTTATCTTCGTCATCGTCGGTTGCAGCGCTGCCAACGCGTGCGCGCGAAACCGGTGACAGGCCGTATTCTGCGGCAAGCTGCCGGGCCGTCTGCATCGCCTTATCCTGAGCCCGGCAAAGCTTCAGATCGATATCGCCAGACGCGCGAAGGGCGTCCTCAATCTCACGGACAAGGCCACGGGCGCGGCAATAGTCTTCCACCCCGCCGAGATCGCCACGGGTGACGATACCGCGTTCAATGAGGCCGGGCATGATCCGCTTCCATTCGGCGCGCGCATACGGCGAAAGGTGCTTCGGCGCTGCCGGTGCCTTCGTCAATGCGTTGCTGTCGCGGGAAACGGGCGGCTTCACGCCGCGAAGGTGGGTCACTACTTCAGGGCCTCGCCACGAAGTTCGAGGGCGTCTCGCCTGCCGAGTTCCTTGATTTCCTTGATGCCGTAGGCCGCGCCGGCATAGGTCACGCGGTCGGCGGTCGTAATGCCAGGGCGATACCGGACACGGAAAATCACGGTGCCGGTCTCCGCCTCGCCGTAGCCGGTGAAGAATTCGCTCGCCGTCTGCTGAAGCACTTCGGCCCATACGGTTGCAACCGGCGTCCATACCTTCACGACGCTGCCGGATGGCTTCACGGTCTCGGTCTCGCGCTGGATGGTGATGCGGCGATCCATGTTCCCGATGTTGATCATCAGATGATCCACCGAATGAGGGCTTCAACGGAAAGGACGCCGTGCCCATAGGCCGGGTCGGGGTCACGCGGGAACCGGGATGCCGAGACGCGGAAGTGATCGCAATAGCCGCCTTCGATAGGCAAGCTGCGCTTGTCGAGAGCGGCCATGACCGTGCCGGCGATTTCCTTCGCTGCGTCCTGCCCGGCGTCGAGCGTCCAGATATGGAGATCCAAATAAACCCATGCCGTGCGCTGGCTGGTATAGTCGTGGCCGTGCAAGGACGTGCTGCCGTCGCCCATGATGATGCACGGCGTCTTATCGGGCCGGGTGCTGCCGGCGCGGATATGGTCAGCCGGGACAAGCGAGACGACGCCCGGCGCGTTCACAAGCGCAGTGCGGATAGCGGTCTGAAGGGTAAGGGTCGGTTCAATCATTCTTTCCGTTCCATGCGTCTCGCACGGCCTTTCGCCCGGTGCGGTCAATTCGTTGCTGAAGCTGCTTGCGGAGAAGGCGAAGGGCCGGCCAAAAGAAGGGCTGCGCTTCGGTCTTGCTGGTCCCGTATTCGACAAGGTGCGGGTAACGGGCGTCACTGTTGCCAGCGGTTACGATCACTTCATGTTCGCCAGCCACGCGGGAACCGCCCGGCTGCGAGTAAGCGGGCGTTGATTGGCCGGGGCCGGTGACGGCGATGCTATCCTTGAGCGCGCCGGTATCTTCAGGCGCAAGGTGCCTCTGAGCGTCGGCGAGTTCCTGCGCCGAAGTCATCAGCGCCTTCGTGATCTGTTGGCGCGGGGCCTGCTTCGCCCGGTCGAACGCCTTCATGAGTTCGTCGAGGCCGTCCTTACTCGCCATCTGTGAACCACTTTTCGCGGTAGCTATCGAGGATCGAGGCAACGTTCTGCGGCGCAAGCTGCATGGAAAGGCCAAACGTGGCGATGTTTCGGCACTCAAAATAGAAGGAAACAAGCCGCAAAATGGCGAGTTTTACGTCTGCCGGAACCGGATTGAGATCCACAATCGGCTTGCCGATGTAGTTGCCGCACCACGTTTCTGCGGCCTCGATATAGAGCGCAACAAGCTCATCTTCGGCGGTTCCATCCACCTTCATATGAGCCTTGGCGAGTTCAAGACTTACTGCGGTCATGCTGCACTTTCTGAAAAAGTTATATTCGGGCTCTCTTGCGCGGTGCTCCCCGCGCCGGTCCCCTGATTGAACGAAAAATTCACGACTACCCCGCTACGGCATGCACAACTTCGGAGTTGTGCTGGTGAAGAGGGCTGATTGTGAGTGGGAGTGAGTTTTGGGCGGTGAGCGGTGTTGTTGTCACTGCACTCGGAGCGGCCTTTGGTTACCTGCAATTGCGGGGGCCTAAAGCCAAGCTTTCCTTTGAGGTATTTGGCCGAGGGATTATTCGCGACGGGCTGCCTGTTCACGATGGCCCGTTGCTTCTCGTCAGCATCGTCAATACAGGCGGAGTTGTTGTCAGTATCGATCGCATCGAACTTCATCGCTATCGGACCACCATTGACCGACTGATGGGGCGACCGGCAAAAGTTCATGGGTGCGAAGATCCAAGCATTCGCGGTCAGAATGCGAGGGACGCACTTCCATATGAACTGCAGCCAGGACAACGATGGGTTGGCACTGCACGCTTCGATGAAGATATGCTCAAGGAGTTCCGGCGCGGGGAATATTGGTTTGCGATCCATACGGCGAGCCGAAAATGGCCCCATCTTCGGCATATTCCAAGGTCTTGAACTGGTTTGAAGCGACAGCTCTTGCGATTGATTTGACATCACTTACTGCGCTCCTGCCGCTGCTTGATTGAGTTGTGGCAGGGTGCGCAAAGGGGCTGCCAGTTTGCCCGGTGCCAGAATAGGCGCTTGTCGCCACGGTGCGGCATGATGTGGTCCACGACGGTAGCAAGGCGTGCGATGCTGCTCTTGCTGCACTCGCGACAATGCGGGTGCATAGCCAGGTATTCGAGCCGGGCCTTGCGCCATTCATGGTTATAGCCGCGTGCACGGGCGGAAGGCCGGCGTGCGTCGTGGCGTGCGTTGCGCTCACGGCGTGCGTTCTGCTGGCAAGCGCAAAGCTCGCCGTGCGGCACAACATTGCCGCAAGAACAGATGCGAGGCGGTTTGCTCATCGGCCCGCCCTCTTGATGCTGCCCCTAAGTGCTTCGAGGGCATTGCGGTCAAATTCAGGTTCAAGGCCAGTGGCGACGTTCCGCGCGGCCTGTTCGGGGTCGGGGGCGTTCACGGTGTCATCGCCAGTGCCGAACCTTCCAATACAAGCTTCGTTGATTTCGGTCGGCGTGGCGTTCCACGCTGCTTCCGGAGTCCAGCCGAGTGCGCCGGTCGCCGCCCGATAAAGGCCCCGATATTCATCGGACCACACAATGAGCTTGCCCGTGCCGGTCGAGGGCTTTGCCTTCGGATCGGGCGCGCACTTGAACATAGAAACGAGTTCGGCGAGCGGCTGGCGCACGGCGAGGAAGAATGGGAAAAGCGGCCTTCCTGCAGGGAATGACAGAAAGGCCGCTGCATCCTGCCGGCTGGTGGCTGCGGTCAGGATGATTTCGGAAATGATGGCCAGGTTGAGATCGTCGAGCGCCCGGAACAGCGTCGGGAAACCGTGGCGTTCAACAAGGGTTGCAGCGGCCCGCAAAGACGGGCGAAGCGTCACGGTGTTGCCACCGTGCGCAATCGTCACCTGTTCGTATGCGGGCCGCTGGTAGGTCATGGATTAAGCGGCCATCTTCAGCTTGCGGAAGACGTCCTTGCGGGCAACGCCAGCGCCGACACGACGGCGAGCGTGGAACCGGATCATGCCTTCGGTCGCCAGAAGATACGGGTTCGGGCGAACCTGAAGTTCAATGCGGTCATAGATGCGATAGCCGGCCTTGAAGTCGCCGAAGATGATCGGGAAGGCGTTTGCCGCGATATCAGGCATGTCGAGAAGCTCGACAACCGGACGGCCAAGGATCGTTTCGGGCTGGCCGGCCTGATAGGACGGCTGCCAGAGGTAGTTGCCCTGTCCATCCTTCAGCTTGCGAACTGCGGCAAGCGTGGTGCCGTTCATGGCCCACGTTCCACGGTTCCGGTAGACGCCCGGCAGGGAATACATGAGGGTGATCAGGGCGTCGGCGGAAAGGTTCGCGGCGTGGCCGTTCAAGGTCTCGGCGAGACCAGTTTCAGCCATGAAGCCTTTCGGCTCGACTGCCGCGCTGCCCTTGACGAACGCGAGACCTTCCTTCGCGCCGAAGTCTTCGGCAAGCGCGAGGCGGATTTCAGCCTCGACATCGTGGCTCGCGTCTTCCAGAAGCCAGTTGCCAACGTCAACGTGCGTGGTCATTTCCTTCACGCCGAATTCCATCTGATCGAAGGTCGGTTCGGACGTTTCGGAAGCGACGGCTTCGCCCTTCCACTTCGCGTTCGTGACGGTCAGGCGCTTCGGCAGGATAACGGTATGCGAGCCTGTCGAACGAACGTCAGCGATGCCGCGAACGGGCGAGAACTCAACAAGGTTGCGGATGAATTCGCCGCTGGTTTCTTCCGGGGCGAGAACGTAGCCGGGCGCGTCGCTGGCGACAGTCAGCGCCTTGCGAACGGTTTCCGGCGCACCTTCAATGCCGGTGCGGAGATACTGAGCGAACGCTTTGCGGGCGTTGTCGTTCTGCGCTTCCGGCTGGTTGTTGTTCGCCGGTGTCGGGCGGCTGAGCCTCGCCTTGATGACCTTCATATCATCCTTCAGCGCCTTCAGTTCGGCAGCGCTGATAACCGGGTCAGCATTCGCTTCCGGCGCATTCTCAAGTTCGTTTTCCATATGTTTTCCTTCGGTGATGGACTTAACGAGGGTGACACGAGCGCCGGAATTGACGGGGCGCTTGCATAAGGAGATTTCATTCACGACGACGCCGTGAATGTTCCGCCCGCCCGTAGGCAGGGGTTCGCTTCCGGTGATGGGACCGGAGATCGAAAGGCCGGCAATGACGCCCTTGCGAAGAAGGCGGTGAGCTTCACGGGCCGGGGCGCTGGCTTCGATGAACAGGCGTCCGGTGACTTCAAGGCCAGCTTCGGTTTCGCGGTAGGACTTCCAGACACCTACGGCCTGCCGCCCGTCATGCTCGATGAACATCGGCACGTCAGGGGCGAACGCGAACGCGCCCTTGTTGATGATGTCGCCTTCGCTGTCCGGCCCATCGAAGGGCCAAGCGATGCCCGACACGGTGCCCGCGTCGTCTGCGGAGATTTTGGCCTTCAGAAGCACATTGTCGTTCTTCATTCGGCGACCTGCTGAAGCGCGTCATTGACGGCTTCGACGCCAAAGAAGAGGGCCGTGATGACGCCATCGGCGATGGCGAAGACTTCTGCGAGCGGACGGCCCACGCCATAGACAGAAACAAGCTGGTCTGCTTCGGCGGGCGTGCTGCCGCCGCCGATCAGGCCGAGCCGGACAACCTGAAGCACGTCGGACAGAGAATAGTCGGACGCGCGGAATCGCCGGAACAGAGCGCCGACGCCGTGGCCGGTCTTGCGCTCAAGTTCTTCGATAAGTTCGTGGGTCGGGAAAGCGAAAGCCTTTTCGCCGTCGCCGAAGAAAGCGGAATGTTCGATCATGCGGCATCCTTCGCCGGGGCCGTGATCGGCGCGGCGTTGCTGGTTGTGTGCGGATTGGTGAGTTCATCGCCGCCCGCAAGCGGTTGAAGGTTGAGGATCGCCCGGACTTCGTTCGGGGTCATGATCCGGTTCGTGACGAGCGCGGTCATGTTCGCCGTGCGGCTGGCCGCGTCGGCGCGCATTAGGTCGTCGGTCACAAACTCGAAATAGTGGCTGTCCTGTTCGTCCTCATTAAGAAGGACGGTCGTGAGGGCGTCAGTCCAGCGGTCCAGCCAGGGGCGAAGGCAAAGCTGAAGGAAGCTTGCTCCCATCGTCTCGGCGTTGCCCCAGGTCGCCCGGTTGAGGTCAAAAATCAGGTGCGGTGGGACGCCAAAAATGCGGGCGATTTCGGCAAGCTGGAACGTGCGGTTTTCAATGAACTGCGCGTCCGTCGAGGTCATGGCCGGCGTTTGCACGCCCATCTTCGGGGGCAGAATAAGCGGCTCTTTGGGATTGCTTTGCCAGCGCCTGTAGTCCTTGAGGATATTTAAGAACCTATTCGCGCCTGCATCGTTTTCGGGGATACGCTCGTCGGACGTGATAATGACTGACGGTCGGCGCCCGCCGCTGAAGAGTTCGGCGGCGTCCCGCTCAAGGATCGCGGCGAGGCCGACAGCCTCCTTTCCGAAGGCAATCGGCGACGTGCCAAGGAAAGACGGAATGTGAAGGATTTCGGAGAAGTGATAATCGCGGGTGCCGGCTTCTTCAGCTACGCGGTAGACCGGTGCACCGGTCAGCTTATCCTTTAGGATCGTGACGGAACGCGGCTCAAGATAGTCCAGCGCGTAAGGCCGTCCGTCATCATAGGGAATGACGCGGGCAAAGCCGTTGCCGTGAATGAGCGCGTCGGCAGTCAGGCGGGTTCGAAGCTCGCCCGCGCCCGTGTATTCGTTAGCGCGGCGGTGGACGATCCGATAGGCGGAATGATCCTTGGCCGCTTCCTTGCCGTCTGCTGTTTCCCGATAGACCTTGCAAGGAAGTGAGCCGATGGTTTCAGAGATAAGGCGCACGGCCTGAAGAACTGCCGGCACGTAGAGTGCAGATTTTCCATTCACGTTTACGCCAGAGTAAGTAGCTCTGACGCCGAACAGTTCATCAATTGCTGAATCAGAAAGAGAATACGCCTTCTTTTCTACTGTAAAGCCGATGGCTTTCCTAACATTTGAAATAGCAGAGGCGAATTTCATTCTTAGTTCCCAAAATTAATCTGGAAACTATTGTCTCATGGTCGGAATCCAGTGTGAATCCCCGGAGGTGAAAATATTCCTAAAAAGGGAATTATCCTAACTCATCAATCTGGATCGGCGACATCAAATCGGTCTGCAATCTCCAAGCACATTGATAGAAAATCCTCCAATGAAAGCCAAACCTCCCAGTTTTTGGACTGGATTTTTCCGGACATTTCGAGAACGCCAGTCATCCCCCACGCAAAGTCGCCATCTCTGTCATTGGAGCCATTGTCATATACATAGCGCAAATCTTCGGCGTGAATGATCTTGTTACAAGCCTCTCTAAATGTAATGTCCTTAGAGTCGCCAACATCTCCGCCATTGTAAATATTTCCTAGATTATACTTGTCTGATATAGTCTCGATGAAGCTACCATACATGCCAGAAAGCCTATGATTTTTAAGTATATCTTCCAATGTTCGCATGCGTATTGCGATATCAAGTAGATGACTACTCAATTTAGCTTCAGCATTCTGAAAGAAGTGTTTGTGTGTCGGCTCGCCAATTCCTTCCGGCGCCGTCCCTTCCAGCGCAGAGCTGGCTTTCAATATGCAAAACGACTTAAAGCAGTTCTCACGGATATCATCGAAATCGATCGGGTGGGGCTTATAGAATGGATGCCAGTATGGGTTTTCCATTTAGGGCTCGCAGAGATGATTGAGGCTCAAGTTTAGATAGCGAATGGAGTTCACAAGTTCCACGCGCTGCTCAAGCATTCCTTGCGGTAGGATGCCGTATATCCCGGTCGTGCTGGCTTTCGTATGGCCGAGGATAAAGCCGAAATTCTCATCTAGATGCCCGGCGCGCCGAAGGGCATCTGCCGCGCCATGCCGAAAGCTGTAGAGGGATAGGCCGCGCCCGGTCTTCATGCCGAGGCGGATAAGGTAGCGTCCAAACTCGCGGGAGAAATCCGCAATCATCTGGCCGCGCGAGTTGCGTTCTGCCAGCGGGAAGAGGCGGGGCTGTCCGGCCTTCTTCATACCGGCGTGATAATCGAGGAAGCCCAGCTTGACTAGTTCGGCATGAACCGGAACGACGCGCATGGAGCCTTCAGTCTTCACGCTCTTACTGTCGTCGCCCAACGTCGTGATATGCATGATCCAATGGCCGTGCTCTCGCCGAACGTCGGACACTGAAAGCTGCGCAATCTCTGCCGGCCGCGCGCCGGAATAGAGCATGATCAATGGCACCCAATAGCGATGATCCCGAATTTTCACGTTGCCGGGCTTCGCGATGTTTCGCCACTCGTCAGGGCTCTGGCATCCGGTAAAGAGCGGCGACTTGAACAGGGTGTTCATTTGATCGGTCGTGAAGGGAAGGGTGCTTTTCTTCTTCTCCTTCGCCAAGGACATGCCATCGGTGGGGTTCTGGTCGAGGTATCCGTGATTGACAAGCCAATTGCAGAACGCGCCTAGACTCGAAAGATAGCGGTTGACGGTGCGCGGGGTGAGCGTCGGTTTACCGACTTCCTCGTTGTGCTTCACGATCTGCGGCAACGTCATTCCAGTGAATGCTTTCGTCTCGGTCGCCTTGACCGGATACTTCATCAAGAGGGCTTTCCACTCACGCACGGCCTTCTTATCAACGCGGTGCACCGGGCAGGTGCTGCCTACGTGCTCAACAAAGGTGCCGATGTCGCGGCGGGCTTGATTGAGCGTGTCGGCGGTGATGTTCTTTGGGTTCTCGCGTTCGTAGATCGCGAATAGCTCCATAATGCTTTCGCCGGGTGCTGCTGTCTCGCGCGCCTTGCCGGTCGCTGGCTTTACGATGGGGTCGGACGGAGTGCCGGAATAGTCGCCCGCGTCTCGCTCGATGCCGCGCTTCAGGGCTTCAATCTCGGCGCGGATCATTCGCCGCGCAGTATCCTTCCACTCGGGGTGGTTCTCATCCATGAGTAAGCGGTTTCGTGCGGCGTAGTCCGCAACCTCATGATCAATAAGCGCGGTTTCGCCGTCTCGAAGATGGCGCTGTAAGTGCTCAAGTTTTACCTGCCGGGCGTTTGCCTCATGTTCGCTCTGGGCCTTGAGCACCATCACCTCAAGGCCAGCATCCATAAGCGCTAGCTTGCTGCCGGTGTCGATACCCGCGACATTCGCCTGATCGATCGCGCGCGCCATCGCGACGTTAATGTCGGCTTTGGTGGGAAGGTGCTGGCGCCCCTGTTCGTCGCGTTCAAGCGTAGCTTCGTAGTGTTGCCACGTTGCATGGGCTTTGTCGTCGGCAGTGATGTCGCGCCGGTTACGGGCATCCCGGAAGATTTCATCCCATTTCACCTTCTCACGATTGAACAGCACTTTGGCCGTAGCTTCGTCTCTGGTGCGAAGTGAAACCTTCTTATCTTCGACGCCGAAGTGCTCCATGAGGTCAACGGGGATATAGACGCGGGCGTAATAGACGCCGCTCGTTCCACGCCGCTGCAGTTTCGCCTGTCTCGCCATGCCTTCCGCCTCACTAAACCGGAACACTAAACCGGAACAGTTTCTAGCTAGAAAGGCATTTATTTGCAATTGGTTATTTGATTTCAGGCGTTTAGGAAAACTTGGATTACTGTCCTGGCGCCCCAGCCACATTTTTCCAGTCAGTTGATCCATTGGTCGGGCGATCGCGCGCGCCGGATTGCATGCACTCTTGTCAAGTCATCTTGCAACTGACACGCTAGTTTCGTTGATTCCAACATGTGTGAGGGAGAAGATGGCTCACAAATTCGAAATCTACAAAGACAAAGCTGGCGAGTTCCGTGTTCGCTTCAAGTACAACAGCGAAGTGATGTTCTCGACCGAGGGCTACAAGACCAAGGCCAGCGCGCAGAACGCCATCGACTCGATCAAGAAGAACGGTCCCGACGCGCCCGTCGAGGACAACAGCGCCGGCTGAGTTCGACGCAATCCCCTAGAAAAACCCGCCCATTTTCACCGGCGGGTTTTTTGTTTGTTGATTTAGCCTGCAGTTGCCGCCGGCTTGGTCTGGGCCGGGGCGCCGAGGAACTCTTCGCACCAGCTCGGACCTTCGGCACGCTTGCGGTCGCCGGCAATGTGGATCGAGCGGATGACGTAGTCGGACGAGACGGTCAGTTGCACCGCGCAGCTCAGATACTCGGTGCGCGCCGAGGAAATGCGCTTGCCGCGCTTGCCGTCCTTGGTGGTTTCGTACTGCGCCGGGATCTTGCGGGTCTTGTAGCCGCCCTTCCAGCTATAGACCGTGGAGCTGCCGCTTTCGACGTCGGAGATCGGCGGACCGTACTGGGCGAAGAAGCCGCCGGCCGGCTGGCCGAGCCAACGGGCTTCGACTGCATTCCTGGAAATCCCCGTCCCGGTCGTCGTGCAGCCGGCGAGCACGAGCGCGAGGCCCGCCACCGTCATCATGCGGAAGTTCATGTTTCTGCCCCTTTGGCTCTCGTTCTGAAATCGGCATGGCACGGAAGCCCGTATCCCCTGGCTTTCCGCGCTTTCCGTTGAGCCTCTAGCGCCAAAAGAGACGAAAGGAAATGCACGCAGCGGTTCCGGTTCCAGGAAATTATGAAGCGTTGCAGAAAGTCCCTATCACGCGCATCTCCGGGGCGCCGTTGGTGCTGACCAGGGCCATTTTGCGCCTACGTTTTCCACCGTCACGATTTTTTTGGAAAAGGCGCAATGTTTTTCGAGATAGGCGCTTGTGAAATCAAAATGCCTGTTCTATAGAGGCGCCGCTGGTCACGGAGTGTAGCGCAGTCTGGTAGCGCACCACGTTCGGGACGTGGGGGTCGCAAGTTCGAATCTTGCCACTCCGACCAGCCAAATCAACCGCTTAGCCGATCTTTCCCGAAATATGCGCCAAAGCGCGGATCGACTGCGGACTGCTTCAATCATCACTTCTATAATGCATTTGTATCTTGCGCCGCGTGACGCTGTGGTCTTTTCGGATGAGCGGGCGGATTACGTTCTTTTCTCACCGGCAAACGCCGCCTGGCTCAATCGAAACGGCTTTGCACTGTTCGCGTGGTTCAGTCGAAAAGGCTTGAAACGCTTTGCTCTCGCGCGGTTCGGGCAAGGGCTTCTCCGAGCAGCGGCGCGACGGTGACGCGGCGGATGTTGGCGGTCTGGCGTTGCGCTTCGGTGTCTTGAATGGAATCGGTCAGCACCAGTTCCCTGAGGTTGCTGGCGCCAATACGCTCGCAAGCCCCCTCGGAAAGCACGCCGTGGGTGATGTATGCCGAGACCTCTCTGGCGCCCGCTTCCAGCAAGGCGTCAGCCGCATTGATCAAGGTCCCGCCGCTATCGATGATGTCGTCGATCAAGAGGCAGGTCTTCCCGAAGACGTCACCAATGATGTTCATGACCTCCGACACGCCGGCGCGGGGGCGCCTCTTGTCGACGATCGCAAGATCGGTGCCAATGCGCTTGGCGATGCCGCGAGCCCGCGCCACGCCGCCGGCGTCAGGCGAAACGATCATGAGATTCCCGACGTCGTAGCGCTCTTTGATGTCGCGGGTCGTCACCGGCGCCGAATAAAGGTTGTCGGTCGGGATATCGAAAAAGCCCTGAATCTGGTCTGTATGCAGATCGAGCGTCATAACGCGATTAACACCCGCGCCGGCGATCATGTTGGCGACCAGCTTCGCCGAAATCGGTGTGCGGCCGGTGGCGCGGCGGTCCTGACGGGCATAGCCGAAATAGGGGATGACGGCGGTGATCCGGCGCGCAGACGAACGGCGCAGCGCATCGGTCAGGATCAACAGTTCCATGAGGTTGCCGTCGGCAGGAGCACTGGTCGACTGGAGGATATAGACATCCTCGCCGCGCACGTTCTCGTGAAGTTGAACGTTGACTTCCTGGTCGGCGAAGCGCCCGACCGTACAGTCCGTGAGGGGAAGATTGAGATATCTGGCAATGGCTTCGGCAAGGGCGCGGTTGGAGTTACCGGTCACCAGCTTCATGAGCGCAATCCTGTTACAGGGAGCCTTTGAGGCAGCTTTAGAGCCTCGCCGGTGGATTCACAACCAGTGCTGCACATTTTTGTGACGCAACCGGTTTGGGGTTGTTTGAGATGGCTGTTCGCGACGCTGCACTCCGGTGCCTTAATGTCTGCGCAAATGCCGTTCGTCGCCGCTTAAAAGCCGTTGGTCGAATAGAGGTGTATTCGCAACGGGGTTGCTCTGTCGGCATGCGGGCGAAGCCTCTAGGTTCCCGCCATTCGATCACGGACGACGGGGAACGGGAATGTCGATCAAGCATCTATCCATTGCGACGGTTCTGCTGGTGGCCGGCCATTCGGTGGCGGCGGCGCAGAGCTGCGAGAAGAATTTCAAGGCGAGCGGCGTTCCGCTGGTGACGCCTGTTTTCTATAAGACCTGGCAGGAGTTCCCGAAGCTGAAGCCCGAGACCGCTCTGCAGCGGATGGCGCGGGGCGTCGCGGCGGAAGGCTTTTCCGGGATCGAGATCAACAAGGCACTCGGAACCATCGAAGCTTACCAGGATACGGCAGGCTCCGGGCGGCTGCAGACATTGCGAGTCGTCGCCCGCAAGCGCGGTTCAGGCACGCGGGTTGATGCGATGTTTGATATTCAGGTGGGGCAGGTGGCCACCAAGCAGGTGGTGCAGGAAGGCCTTTGCAACATCATCCGGTCCGCGACCGAATAGGTGCCGCGCGCAGGTCTTTTACACGATCTGCGCGAGATTCTGCGGACAAACAACTATTATCTGCTCTGCCCACTTGACGCGGAAGCATGGTGTGCGAAGTCATTCGCCATGAAGAGAAGCACACCAGTGCATCCGCGTGTTTTCGGGTAAGAGATGACCTATTAATTTCATTCATACTTCCGTCGCATATTGCGCGACACCATGAGCGTGGCCCTCGCTTGGCGAGGGTCACGCCATTTCAAATGAAAGCAATCAAAGCGTCTACCGGTATGTGCGGTCGAGCGAGATCTTGCTTTTGGCCTGGACACTGCATGCGGCCCTGTGGCTGCGCGTTGCATTGCTGAAATTGACTTTAAATGATTGTTGCATGCTCGATCGACAGGCGCTTCGCGGAACTCGCGGGTGTCATGCTTTACTCGCTCGAAAAGAACGGTGGCATTCCAGATGCGCAGGTCTTTATCCTAGGTGACGGGCTGCGGGTGTCCGACAAGGAAATGCTGCAAGCCTGTGCCAAACGGAAGCTGTGCTTCATCGATGTCGAAGGCGACATTCTCTCAAAAATCTCAGGCCTGAAGACGACGAGCTACTGGAGCCGCGCTACCTACGCTCGACTGTATCTGCCGGAATTGCTAGCCGACCGGCACGACCGTCTGCTCTACCTGGACGCTGACACGCTGATCAAAAAGAGCCTGGCACCACTGGCCGATCTGTCGTTTGAAGGCAGGGCCGTTGCAGCCGTTCCCTATGATGACCCGACGCGTTTCAATCCGTCGCTCGGCCGAGAGGCGAACACACCCTACTTCAACGCGGGAGTCCTGCTGGTCGATATCGATGCCTGGAACGCGCAGGACTATACCGCTCGCATTGCCAGGCTGCTTCAGGCGCGTTCGTTCGACTTCTTGGATCAGGACGTACTGAACCTTACGACCGAAGGGAGTTTCGTTCATCTCCCCGGCCACTGGAATGCGCAGAAGGGGTGGGAAGACTATTCTCAAGCTTCCATCGTGCACTTCACTCACGCCAAGCCGAACACGAAAGAATGCGAGCACCCGGAGAAGGCGACGTTTCTGGAGTACCGGAAACAGACGCCCTGGCGTTCGGCGCGACTAATCACAAATCGCGACCGGCGCATTCGCACGCTGCTGCTATCGATCAGAAAGAAGTGGCAGTGGCTCTCGGCGTTTGCTCGGTAGCTGCGCCTGACTTGTGTAGGGGCAGTGCGGCGCGGGCCGCATAGCACCGCCGCCAGCCATGCGCTCGGTCAGCCCCGCTTTTCCAGGCCGTTCAGCACGGATTGCGCGGCGGCCTGCGCCTCCAGCATCGACGTGAAGTTGCCTTGGGCGGGGTAGGTGACGCCGCGGAACTTGATGACGAAGCACCATTTGCCGTTGATGCGTTTCTCGACCTTTACGGTGGTTTCCGGTTGCTTGTCGGTGCTCACCCTGTCGTCTCCCTGATTCGGCATTCTTGCGCCAAGGCCGCCCAGATACGCCGAGGAGAGCGGTTATGTCCACCGCAGGGTGCGCGACCGTCGATGCAAATGTTCCGGGCGAGGGGTGAAGGCGAACGTCGCGTCCGTTTTCATTCGTCCATGGTCAGGCGGACTGTCCCACGGCGTTCGGAAACGGTGAAACAGCCCTATCGATCCTCATGATCGACGCGCCAAGTTACGAATGCGGCGTTGGATTGATAGTCGTGATCGCGCGAGGCTTGCGCCATGGTGAAGCGATTACCAGCGTTGTTTCATTTTGACGCAACGCCTCTCCGGCTTGATAACGCCGCAACGGAACCTTGACCTCGGCGATCGCGGCGCCGACGCAGGCCGTTTATTGTTCACATGGAAACGACGTGTTCGCAGATTGGTGTCTTATCAGTGTGAACAATCGGGGCGATATTTCCATCAACACTTGTTTTTGCCCGAGAGGCTCAGATGTTGAAGGAACCAATTTTTACCTTTCGCGAGATCGCCATTTGGTCCGCTATTCTTGGCAGCGTCGTCGGCTACCAGCTTTGGCAGCACGCCGATCCTGCGCCGCTGACGATCACTCTTCCTACGATCGAGCAGCAGCTTTGATGGATGCCTGCGGAGTTGCGCCTCCGGCAAGCTGTCGAAATGCGTCCACGGCGATCACCACTGGTTCTCAGCCGTCCATGCAAAATAAAAAGGGGCCGCTCCGGCCCCTTTTTGCTGCGTGTGATGTCGCTCACCCGTCGATGTCGTCGATGATCTCCACGGCCCTGCCGGCGGAGACGCGGCGGACTTCGGCTTCCTCGCGGCGACCGGCGAAAAGTTCGGTCGCCATCAGCTGGTCGGCAAGGTCGGCCGGCAGCGAGAGGATGACGCGGGCGTCTTCCGTGTGGATGCCGCCGAGCGCCGAGCGCTTGGCGGTGATCATGCCGCCCGCCACCGTGTTGTTGGTGTCCGGATCGATCAGGATGAACGCGCCGGTGGTGCGGTTCTGCTCGTAGGTGTCGAAGATCGCCTGCTCGTCGAAGGCGAGATGCACCTTGCCGATAGCGTTCATCGGCAGCTGATCGGCCTGGTTCCACTTACCGGTCTGGAGGTCAAGCTGGCTTGCCGGCTGCACCTGGACGCGCTGGCGTCGGCTGCCACTCTTCAGCCAGTAGCGCTTGCCGGGCTGGATGCCTTCGGCCTGCAGCGCGACGAGCTGGGCGTCGAAGGAAAGACCGGTCAGCGGCTGGCTGTCGATCGCGACGATCATGTCGCCGCGCGAGACGTCAACCTGGCGGTCGAGCACGAGCGTGATCGCGTCGCCGGCGACCGCTGCGTTGCGCACGAGATCGAAGGTGACGATCTTGGTGACGTTGGCAACCATGCCCGAGGGCAGGATGACAACACTGTCGCCGGGCTTCACGGAGCCGCCGGCAACCGTGCCCTGATAGCCGCGGAAGCTTTCGCCGGGCCGCGAGACGCGCTGCACAGGCAGGCGGAAACCAACGGTCTGGGCCGAACGGGTGGTTGCCAGCTCCAGTACCTCGATCAGCGTCGGGCCGTCATACCAGGGCATCGAGGCGCGGCCGTCGTAGACGACGTTCTCGCCCTTTAGCGCCGAGACCGGGATGGCGATGACCTGGCGCACGCCAAGCGACAGCGCCAGCTCGCGGAACTCGTGGCTGATCTCTTCGAAACGGGCGCGGTCGTAGTCGGTGAGGTCGATCTTGTTGACCGCCAGCACGAACTGCTTGATGCCCATCAGCGTCGCGATCGTCGCATGCCGGCGGGTCTGTTCGAGCAGTCCGACGCGGGCGTCGACGAGCAGCACGGCGAGGTCGGCGGTCGAGGCGCCGGTCGCCATGTTGCGGGTATATTGCTCATGACCGGGCGTGTCGGCGACGATGAACGAGCGCTTGTCGGTCGAGAAGTAGCGATAGGCGACATCAATGGTGATGCCCTGTTCGCGCTCGGCCTGCAGCCCGTCGAGCAGCAGCGCGAAATCGGGAAGGCCAAGATCGTTCTGCTTGCCTTTGGAATCGCGCTGAAGCGTCGCTGCCTGGTCTTCCTTGACCGCCTTGGTGTCCCAGAGCAGGCGGCCGATCAGTGTCGACTTGCCGTCGTCGACCGAGCCGCAGGTGATGAGCCGAAGGGGACGGCTGTCACGGGTGGCGCGCGCCGGCTCCTGCGCCGGGAAAGCGAGAACTTCGCCAGCTGCAACGTGCTCGACGGCATTCGCGGTTGCGGGTGCGGTCATCAGAAATATCCTTCGCGCTTCTTCTTTTCCATCGAGCCGGATTGGTCACGGTCGATGGCGCGGCCCTGGCGTTCGGAAACGGTCGCGGTTTCGAGTTCGGAGATGATGTCGTCGAGCGTCGTCGCGGTCGAACGGATGGCGCCGGTCAGCGGGAAGCAGCCGAGCGTGCGGAAGCGGATGACTTCTTCGCGCTTGGTCTCGCCAGGCAAAAGTTCGAGGCGCGGGTCTTCGGCGAGGATCATCATGCCGTCGCGTTCGACGATCGGGCGCTTTTCAGCAAAGTAGAGCGGTACGATCGGAATGTCTTCGGCCTGGATGTAGCGCCAGATATCGACCTCGGTCCAGTTGGACAGCGGGAAGGCGCGCACGCTCTCGCCCTTGCGGATCATGCCGTTGTAGACGTTCCAGAGTTCCGGACGCTGGTTGCGCGGGTCCCAGCGGTGGTCGGGCGTGCGGAAGGAGTAGATGCGCTCCTTGGCGCGGCTCGCCTCTTCGTCGCGACGCGCGCCGCCGAAGGCAGCATCGAACTGGCCGGCGTCGAGCGCCTGGCGCAGCGCCTCGGTCTTCATGATGTCCGTATAAAGCGCCGAACCGTGGGTGAACGGCGTGACGTTCTCGGCGGCACCGCGCGGATTGACGTGCTCGATCAGGTCAAGGTCGTAGCGCTCGACGATCTCGTTGCGGAACGCGATCATTCCGGCGAATTTCCAGCCGGTGTTGACGTGCAGCAGCGGGAAGGGAACGCGGCCGGGATAGAAGGCCTTGCGCGCCAGATGCAAGAGAACCGAGGAATCCTTGCCGATCGAATAAAGCATGACCGGGCGCTCGAACTCGGCGGCCACTTCGCGGAAGATGTGGATCGCTTCGTTTTCCAGCGCCTTCAGATGCGGATCGAGCGGCGGCTTGGCACTCTGCGGATTATGCAGTTCCGTTTCCGGATGGATGTGGGGCATTTCAGTCTCCGGGAGGATTTGTCTTCGGATGAGCGCGCCAGCCTCAGGCGGCGCTGCTCGAATTGGGGATGATGGAGCTTGCGGCGGCCTCGGGAACATGCAGACCACATTCGCGCTTCTCGTCGTTCTCCCACCACCAGCGGCCGGCGCGCTCGGGCTCGCCGGGCTTGATGGCGCGGGTGCAGGGCTCACAGCCGATCGACGGATAGCCGCGGGCGTGCAGCGGGTTGACCGGAACGGCGTGCGTGGCGACGTAGCTGTTGATGGTCTCGATGTCCCAGTCGGCCAGCGGATTGATCTTGATCAGGCCGCGTTCGGCATCTGCCTCGGCAAAGGGCGTGGAGGCACGGTTGCCCGACTGGCCGCGGCGCAGCCCGGTAACCCAGAAGCTTGCTCCTTCGAGTGCGCGCGCAAGCGGCTTCAGCTTGCGCACGTCGCAACAGGCATGTCGCGCTTCGACGCTTTCATAGAAACCGTTGAGACCGTAGCGCGCCGCATAGGCGTCAATGTCGGCCTTTTCCGGATGGTAGCGCTTGATCAGGATGTCGTAGGCTTCTTCCGTCTTGTCGATCAGCGCCGCGGTCTCATCGAAGAGACGACCGGTCTGAAGCGTGACGACATCGACGGCAAGCTTGTTCTTGCCGATCGCGGCGGTAATCACCTGATCCTCGATGCCGAGCGAGGTCGTGAAGACTGCCCGCCCTTCAAGGCTTGCAACGAGCGCCAGCCGTCCGGCGAGATCCAGGCTTTCGAGCCTCTCGTTCAGTGCCTTGGCGGTGGTTTCGAGGGATGACGTGGTCATGGCTGCGTCCTGTTCCAACTTGGGCGGAATATCGCAGCCGAACAGGACAATGGACAGAAATAGCGGTTTCTAATGCTGTTTGTTTGGAGCAAATCTGCCTCTCAGATCGAAAAGCAGCGAAAAACCGAATATAGGCTAGTAATTTACTAGATTTAATACTGTATGTGGCAAAAGCTGGAGACGCGAACCCTGCGGCTCGCGTCTCCTTGTTTTGCGGCCGAAGCCTGATCGTCAGAACTCCGCCCAGCCGTCCTCCTGTGGTCGCGCGCCGCCGCGATAGGCGCCGGCGAGCTTGCGGGTCAACGCACGTGCGGGCGAGGGGGCTGCACTTTCCGTGGCACCACTTGCCACGAGGCGTGGTCCTGCCGAAGAGCCGATGCCGGTCCTGAAGCGCATCAGGAGGTCGTTGAGCGCGCCGGCCTCGCGGGCAAGGCTGTGGCTGGCGGCGGTCGATTGCTCAACCATCGCCGCATTCTGCTGCGTGCCCTGGTCAATGGCATTCACCGCCGTATTGATCTGCTGGATGCCGGCTGCCTGTTCGCGGGCGCTTTCGACGATCGCCGTCACGTGGTTGCTGATCTCCTTGACCTCGACGATGATGCTTTCGAGTGCCGCGCCGGTCTCTCGCACCAGGGTGACGCCGGATTTGACCTGCTGGCCGGATGTGGCGATCAGCACCTTGATCTCCTTGGCGGCTTGCGCCGAGCGCTGGGCAAGCTCGCGCACTTCCTGGGCGACGACGGCAAAACCCTTGCCCGCCTCACCGGCGCGGGCCGCCTCGACGCCGGCGTTGAGCGCCAGCAGGTTCGTCTGGAAGGCGATGTCGTCGATCACGCCGATGATGCTGGAGATCTCCCGCGACGACGCTTCGATGCCGCTCATGGCGGTGACGGCATTGCCGACGATTTCGCCGGATTTCTCCGCAGCACCTCGGGTGCGGGTGACGAGCGTGCCCGCCTCTTCCGCGCGCCGGCTGGCATCGGCGACGGTGGTGGCGATCTGGTCGAGTGCCGCTGCTGTTTCCTCGACCGAGGCGGCCTGTTGTTCCGTGCGCTTGGAGAGGTCGCCGGCGGCGGAGCGGATTTCGCTGGCGCCGGCATTGATGCTGCGGGCATTCTCCCCGACCGAGCGCAGTGCCTCTTCGAGGTTGGTGACCGAGCTGTTGAAGTTGGTTCGCAGCGCGTCGAGCCGTTCGGCAAGCGGCGTGTCGATGCGGAAGGTCAGATCACCTTCGGCAAGGCGATCGAGACCAAAGCCGAGCGCGCTGACTGCCGCCTGGACCTCGGCCGCCTCTTTCGCCTTCTGTGCCTCGCGCTGTTCACGCTCGCGTTCCGACAGCGAACGACCGGCTTCGGCCTCTTGCTCCAGCCGCTCGCGTTCCAGCGCATTGTCTCGGAAGACGGCGACAGCGCCGGCCATCTGGCCGATTTCGTCGCGGCGACCTTCGCCGAAGATCAGTGCCTTGAGATTGCCGGCGGCAAGCTGGCGCATGGCTTCGCGCAGGCTCGTCAGCGGGCGCAGCAGGCGGGCAATGACGAACCAGACGGTTGCGCCAAGCATGAGCAGGGCGAAGCCTGCAATCACGCTTTGCCAGAGTGTCAGGTTGTCCTTCTCGGCATTCGCCGCTTCGAGCTCGCCGTTAGCCTCGGAAAGCTGCAGCTTGATCAAGTCGCTGATTGGCGCGGCGAGGGGATCGACTGATGAGTAGAGCTTGGTATCGACAAAGCGTTCGAGTTCGGCCTTGTCCTGACGCTGCATGATCTGCACGAGATCGCGGATCGACGCATCACTTGCGATGCGCGCCCTGTCGAAAATCTCGGTCAGCGTCTTTTCCTCCGGCGTGAGCCGTGTGGCTTCGTAGGTGCGCCAGCGCGTATCGATGGTCGCAAGCGCCGTGTCGATCGCTTTTGCGCCGGCCGCCCAGTCCAGGGCGCCGCTGCGGACCTTATGGGTCGTGTCGACGATTTCGACCGCATACATGTCGGACACCGTCTTCAAGTGGTCGACCGGCAGCAACCGGTCGACGACAATCGATTCGGTGCGTTTGGAGATGGAAGTCAGCGCACTGAAGGCCGTAACGATCATGACCAGCATGGCGACGGCGAGCAGGGACAGACAGACGAGCAGGCGTGCTTTGATTGTCATGAATAACGCTCCGCGGTTGCCCGCAAGGCAAATCATCCTCGGCCGATGGCCGCGGGCACGGCCGCAAAGGCATCGGTAAGCGAGCTCGCCTTGGCAGGGGAGTGATGTCGATGATGGGATGGAGCACGCGATATTACGCGGCGAAACTGCCGTCATGGCATGTTCGCCCAGCGTTCACTCCGTCTCATATAGACATAACAACCGGAGATTAAGAATGGCTAAATTTTAAGCTGTTGATTAAAGTTCGCGCAACCCAAGATTATCGCAACCATAGGCGGTGGCTGTCTGCGATGCTCAAGAAGTGTTGAAGACCGCGTCCTTTCGCAAACCGCTCTTCGGGTTCAAGCTGCCACCTCTCCGAAACAGGCGAAGGAGCAGGGACATGTTGAATGCCATTTCACGCCGTGGCGTTGTCGCAATCATCCTGACGGGGCTTCTGGTTACCGGCGCCTATGCCCATCACGGATGGTCCTGGGCCGAGGCCGACCAGATCGAGCTCAAGGGCACCATCCGCGAGATCTCGATGGCGCCGCCGCATCCGACCTTACAGGTGGAGTCGTCCACGGATGGCATGTGGCACGTCGAACTCGGCAATCCCCGCCAGACGGAGCGCTCAGGCTTTGTCGAGGGATCGGCCAAGGCCGGTGACGAGATCATCGTTCTCGGCAACCGTTCGCTCGACCCGAACGAAAAGCGCATGAAGGCGGTGCGCATCACGGTCGCCGGCAAGACCTATGACATCTATCCGGAACGCATCCGGGCCGGTGGATGAGCGGCGCGGAGCTCGTCGAGTGGATCGCCGGCTGGCCGGTGGGCGCGGCGCTCAGACGCTCGGCGATCCTCTATCTCGTGGTCAACGCGGCTCATATTCTCGCGATCGGCCTGCTCATCGGCGCGATCGTACCGCTTGATCTGAGGCTGCTCGGGCTTGTCGGTGATGCGCCCGTCGCGGTGCTTGGACCCTTTCTGGCGCAAGCGGCTGCGATCGGCCTGGCGATGGCGATCGTCACCGGCTTTTGCCTCTTCAGCGTCAGGCCTTCGGCCTATCTCGCCAATCCGGCGTTTCTGACCAAGCTCGCGCTGCTGGCAATCGGAATGCTCAATGCACTGTCGGTCCGCGCGGGTACGGCCTGGTCGGTCGCGCGCGCAGGGGGAGCCGTTGCGTTGCGCCTGCGTGCGCAGGCGCTTGCCTCCTTGGTCACATGGCTGGGTGCTCTGCTCGCCGGCCGCTGGATCGGCTTTCTCTGACGCTGATCCTATCGCTCGCCTGCCGTTCTCCACGCGGGAAGGGCAGGCTCCTGTTCGACCGTTCTTCCTCGCACGAACTGCAGCGTTGTCTCGGCCACGCGTTGGCCGAGATGACTTGCCGTCTCAAGATCGGATGGTGGCGGCGCCAGATCGGCGCCCTGGTCGACATAGGACTGGGCGCCGGCGCCCAGCCAGAAGCCAAGCCGGTTGAGATCGTCAGGTGATCCTTTGGTCGAGTGGTTGGCCGGTGGTAGGTCGAGGTTGATCCAGTGCATGCCATGCTGGGCAGCAAAGAGAGCAAGTTGCATCAGCGTCGCGAGTTTATCGCCCGAGGCGGTTCCCGAGTTGGTGAAACCGGCAGCAAACTTGTTTTTCCAAAGGTAGCCCTTGGCCATCACGGCACTGGAACTCGCTTCCTGAAATGACTTGAACGCGGCTGACTGGCCTCCGACATAGGTCGGCGTGCCGAAAATGATCGCCTCGGCCGAGCGGAGATCGTTCCACCGTGCCGGTGCATCCTCAACCGCTAGGAGCAGACCTTGTGCGCCGTCGACGCGCTCGATACCGGCTTTAACAGCCTTGGCCTGGCGTGCCGTGTGCCCGTATCCGCTGTGGTAGATGACGGCAATGCATATGTTGCTCATGGTTTGGTCTCCTATGGTTTCGTGTTGGGCCTGCCGTGCGAGTAGAGGCACGCGCCTTCGGCGCGTGGCAGGTTAAGTTTGGTTGGAGCAGGGGCGATCAGCAGAGCTGTCGGCTCTGGTGCCTGTGCGCGGGAGCGCGATCGTTAGGGCGCGGTCACCCGTCGCTCAATGAACGGCCGGAGCATCGAGATATGTCAGCGCTTCTGGGAGGTGTTTTAGCTTGTCCGGATTGCGCGTGACATAGATGACGGTGATTCGATCCCGCTCGATCTCGATCGCCGTGGTCTGCAGGACCCCGTCTTCGATGGTGATAAAACCAGGCAGCCCATTGATGAACTCGTAACGCACGAGCCGCGACATCGCCCGGGCAAAGATCAGCCTCAGCGAGGCGTGCAGCATTATCACCTCGTCTATTCCGACGATCGGCCGTCTTGGCGCCACTGTCTTGCCGCCGCCGTCGGCATAGACGATCGCGCCGGTCGCAAGCAGCGAACGAAGCTTGTGCAAATCGCCGCCACGGGAAGCGGCAAAGAAGGCGGCGGCGATTTCCATGCCCTGTTCCCGTGGCATCGCAAATCGCCGGCGGGTCTCGCGGACATTGACACGGGCACGGCTGGCCAGTTGACGGCAGGTTGCTGCCTTGCGGCCGAGCGTCTCGCCGATTTCATCGAAGCTGACACCGAAGACGTCGTGCAGCAGGAAGGCCGCTCGTTCCAGCGGCGACAGGCGTTCCAGTGCCATCATCAGAGGCAGGGTAATGTCGTCTAGTTCGTCGCACTGCTCGACGACCGGTTCCGGCAGCCATGGCCCGAGGTAGGTTTCGCGCCGCCGCCGTGCCGACTTCAACTGGTTGAGGCAAAGGCGTGTCACGATCCGGCCCAGAAACGCCGATGGTTCTTTGACGGCCGCACGGTCGGCGTTCAGCCAGCGCAGGAATGCTTCCTGTACGACATCTTCGGCTTCGCTGACGGAGCCCAGCATGCGATAGGCGAGGCGGATCAGTCGCGGGCGTACCGCGCCGAAGGTCGTTCTGACGTCTTCGTCGGTCATCCCGGCCATCACGCGCCCCGCTGCGATATGGCGCGGCCGGCCCCGAAATGGCTAGCGCGCACACGGGGCCATGATGGCATCACCGCTGCGGCGGTCCCATGCGGATCGGGGTTCGCTGTCATCTTCGTCTCCTTCATCTCAAGCACTCGAGAAGACAAGACAAGATAACACCGGCGAATGTGACATGCGGCCGTCGATCGCCGGCAAAAAAGTTCGCCTTGCGGCGAACTATCTGTCGCTGACCTGCCAGCGCGGGTTGATCCACGGTTCCTGGTTCGATCTGGCGAGGGGCTGCTTGCCGAGAATGTGGTCGGCCGCCTTCTCGCCGGTCATGATCGACGGGCTGTTCAAGTTGCCGTAGGTCACGTGCGGGAAGATCGAGCTGTCGGCGACACGAAGGCCTTCGACACCGATGACGCGGGTCTCCGGATCGACCACCGCCATCGGGTCGTCCTTGGCACCCATCCGGCAGGTGCCGCAGGGGTGGTAGGCGCTTTCCAGATGCTCGCGCAGGAACGCGTCGATCTGTTCGTCCGACTGGACCTTCTCGCCCGGCTGGATCTCCGGACCGCGATAGTGGTCGAAGGCTTTCTGGCCGAAGATCTCGCGGGTGAGGCGCACGCAGTGGCGGAACTTCTCCCAGTCCTCCGGGTGGCTCATATAGTTGAAGCGGATGACGGGGTCGGCCATCGGATCGGAGGAGCGCAGCGTGACGTTGCCGCGCGACTTCGAGAGGTTGTAGCCGACATGCACCTGGAAGCCGTGGGTGTTGGCGGCCGCCTTGCCGTCGTAGCTGATCGCCACCGGCAGGAAGTGGTACTGGATATCTGGCTGCTTGACGCCGGGGGCCGAGCGCAGGAAGGCGCAGGCCTCGAACTGGTTGGAGATGCCGAGGCCCTTCTTGAAGAACAGCCACTGCGCGCCGGCAACGCCCTGCCAGAACCAGGGCAGCCAGGAATAGAGCGACACGGGCTTGGTCGAAATCTGCTGGAAATAGAACTCCATATGGTCCTGAAGGTTTGCGCCCACGCCTGGTCGGTCAACCTTCACCTCGATGCCCATGTCCTTCAGGTGCTCGGCCGGGCCGATGCCCGAGAGCATCAAGAGCTTCGGCGAATTGAACGAGGAGGCCGAGACGACGACCTCACGGTTGGCCTTGACGACCTCGATCTTGCCGCCGCGCTCGATCTCGACCCCACTCGCCCGGCCGTTCTCGATGATGATCCGACGGGCGAAGCAACGCACGAGCGACACGTTCTGCCGCTTCATCGCCGGCTTCAGATAGGCGTTTGCCGCCGACCAGCGCCGGCCCTGCCAGACGGTCTGCTCCATCAGCCCGAAGCCTTCCTGCTTCGAGCCGTTATAGTCATCGGTGAGTTCGAAGCCGGCTTGCTGGCCGGCCTCGATAAAGGCATGGAACAGCGGATTGTGGACCGGGCCGCGTTTAACGTGCAGCGGTCCGTCGGTTCCGCGCCAGCCGGCTTCGCCGCCGTGGCTGTTTTCCATGCGCTTGAAATAGGGCAGCACATCCGCATAGGCCCAGCCGCGCGCGCCGAGTTCTTCCCAGCGGTTGAAGTCTTCCGCATGGCCGCGCACATAGACGAGGCCGTTGATCGAGGAGGAGCCGCCGATCACCTTGCCGCGTGGCGCGGTGATGCGGCGGTTGTTGAGGTTCGGCTCAGGCTCAGACAGATAGCCCCAGTTGTAGCGCTTCATGCTCATCGGCCAGGCAAGCGCTGCCGGCATCTGGATGAACGGCCCCGCATCCGTGCCGCCATATTCCAGCACCAGGACGGTATTCTTGCCGTCTTCTGAGAGGCGATAGGCGAGCGCCGAGCCGGCGGAGCCGGAGCCGATGATGATGTAATCTGCCTGCATAAGCGTCGTCTTTCTCTAGCGTCTCTAGAACCGGCTGGTCTTGCGCTGCTCTCTCGGCCCCTCATTCCCGTGCCTGTCACAGGAAGTCAGCCAAGCGACGTCTGTCGCTTGAAGACTCTTGTGCGTCACCGATGTGGCGCTGCTGGATCCCCGGAGCTCGCTACGCTCGCCCGAGGATGAGGGAGGTAAAACAGCCGCCTCTCAAGGGGGGCGGCCGCAGCCCCAATACTCAATACGGCGCCTGCACCGGTCCCATGCCGACATAGACGGTCTTCAGCTCGCTATAATGGTTGAGCGCCGCGACCGAATTCTCGCGGCCGAAGCCGGATTGCTTGGAGCCGCCGAAGGGGATTTCCACCGGGCAGAGATTGTAGGTGTTGATCCACAGCGTACCGGCCTCCAGCTGGTCGACGACGCGGTGGGCGCGGGTAATGTCGGCGGTGAAGACGCCGGCCGAAAGGCCGAATTCGGTGGCATTGGCGCGGGCGATCACCTCGGCCTCGTCGTCGAAGTCGAGCACGCACATGACAGGCCCGAAGATTTCCTCGCGCGCGATCGTCATCCCGTCGGTGACGTCGGCAAAGACCGTCGGCTGGATATAGGTGCCTTCGGCATTGACCGCATTCGGAATGCCGCCACCGGTCACCAGTCGCGCACCTTCGGCCTTGCCCTTCTCGATATAGGAGAAGACCTTGTCGCGCTGCGGCGCCGAGACCATCGGCCCGAGCTGCGTTGCCTCGTCCATCGGGTCGCCGATGACGATCGCCTCGGTGCGGGCTTTGAGCCGCGTCAGGAACTGTTCCTTGATGCCCTTGTGCACGAAGACGCGGGTGCCGTTCGAGCAGACCTGCCCGGTCGAATAGAAATTGCCGAGCATGGCGCCGCCGATGGCGCTTTCGAGGTCGGCATCGTCAAAGACGATCAGCGGCGACTTCCCGCCGAGTTCCATGGTGACGTGCTTGAGTTCGGCCGCTGCTGCACCCGCCACCTTCTTGCCGGTCGGGACCGAGCCTGTCAGCGACACCTTGGCGACGTCAGGATGGTTGACGAGCAGGGGCCCGGTGGTGCGATCGCCCTGGATGACATTGTAGAGGCCCTTCGGCAGACCGGCTTCGACGAGAATTTCGGCGATCTTCAGGGCGCCGAGCGGCGTGTTTTCCGAGGGCTTGAAGACCATGGCGTTGCCGGCGGCGAGCGCCGGCGCGCCCTTCCAGCAGGCGATCTGCTGCGGATAGTTCCAGGCGCCGATCCCGACGCAGACGCCAAGCGGCACGCGCTTGGTATAGGCAAAGTCGCCGCCAAGCGGGATGTAGTCGCCATTGAGGGCGGTGGCGATGACGCCGCCGAAGAACTCGAAACTGTCGGCGCCGGAGGTCGGATCCGCGACGATCGTCTCCTGGATCGGCTTGCCGGTGTCGAGCGTTTCGAGCTCGGAGAGCTCGCGGTTGCGCTCGCGCATGATCTCGGCGGCGCGCTTAAGGACCCGGCCGCGCGCCGTCGGGCTCATAGCCGCCCATTCCGGCTGGGCGCGCTTGGCAGCGGCAATCGCCTTTTCGACGATCGCCGGCGTTGCCGCATGCAGCCGGGCGATCACTTCGCCGGTCGCCGGGTAGATGCTCTCGATGACAGTGCCTTCGATGTCCTCGACATATTCGCCGTCGATGAAGTGCGAGGCTTGCGGTTGGGCTTTCATGTCATTCTCCCCGCGGATAGCGTTTGGATTCCTCGAGATTGTCGAGGTTCATATGGTTGCGCATGTAGCGCTCGGATGCCTTCTGCAGCGGCTGGTGATCCCAGGGGTAATAGGCGCCGTTCCGGAGCGCCTCGTAGACCACCCAGCGCCGGGCCTGGCTTTCGCGCACGGCCGCATCGAAACCTTCCATGTCCCAATGGGCGGCGCACATGTCCTGGAACGCCTGCAGGGTTGCCGCCTGTACCGGCGTTTCGGGCTTGGCAGCGAGGTTTGTCAGTTCCAGCGGATCCGCTTCGAGATCGTAGAGCTGGTCGGGATCGAGCGCACAGTGGATGTATTTCCATTTGCCTTCGCGGATGGCGACCAGCGGCGCGTAGGAGGCTTCCGCCGCATATTCCATCAGCACCGGCTCTGAGCGCTCCTCGCCGTTGATCATGGGCACCAGGCTGATGCCATCGGTCCAGGGCTTGACCTCGTCCATGGTAATGCCGGCGAGGTCGGCAAGCGTCGGCGTCACGTCGAGATTGGAGGTCGGCGCCAGATGCAGGCCGGCTGCGACGCCGGGGCCGGCGACCATCAGCGGCACGCGGGCAGAACCCTCGAAGAAGTTCATCTTGAACCACAGTCCGCGCTCGCCGAGCATGTCGCCATGATCCGAGCAGAAGAGGATCAGCGTGTCGTCGAGCATGCGGGTGCGCGTCAACGTATCCAGAAGTTCGCCGACTTTTTCGTCAAGATAGGAAATGTTGGCGAAATAGGCGCGGCGCGAGCGGCGGATGTTGTCTTCCGTCAGGTCAAAATTGACGTAGTCGCAGGAATGCATGATGCGCTTGGAATGCGGATCCTGCCGGTCGTCCGGCAGCATGCCGACCTCGGGCAACAGATGCTCGCAATCCTCGTAGAGGTCCCAGAACTTCTTTCGCGCCACGTAAGGGTCGTGCGGGTGGGTGAACGAGACCGTCAGGCACCAGGGGCGGCGCTCCGCGTCGTCGTTTTCGCGCGACAGCTGGTAGAGCTTCTGGTTGGCAAGGAAGGCGACCTCGTCGTCATATTCCATCTGGTTGGTGATCTCGGCGACGCCGGCGCCGGTGACCGAGCCCAGATTGTGGTACCACCAGTCGATGCGCTCGGCGGGTTTGCGATAGTCCGGCGTCCAGCCGAAATCGGCCGGGTAGATGTCGGTCGTCAGCCGTTCCTCGAAGCCGTGCAGCTGGTCCGGGCCGACGAAATGCATCTTGCCCGACAGCGCCGTGTAGTAGCCGGCGCGGCGCAGGTGGTGTGCATAGGTCGGGATCGACGACTGGTACTCGGCGGCGTTGTCGTAGACGCGGGTGCGGCTCGGCAGTTGCCCGGCCATGAACGAGGCGCGGGCAGGGGCGCAGAGCGGCGACGAGGTGTAATTGTTGCGGAACCGGGCCGAACGGGCGGCGAGTGCCTTCAGGTGCGGCGCATGCAGGAACGCGGCCGGTCCGTCGGGAAAGAACTTTCCGTTCAGCTGGTCGACCATGATGATCAGGATGTTCGGTCTTGCGATCATGCGGCCGTTCCCTGGTATGTGAGCCGATCGATGTGCGAGGTGACATAGTCTTCGGTAAGCGCGATCGAAGCTTCGATGCTGATCGGCGCGGAGCGCAGACTCTGGCGGATATAGAGCCCGTCGATCATCGCAGCTGCGCCTTCGGCAATGCGTTCCGCGTCATCATCGGCACAAAGCGTCTTGAGGCTCGCCAGCAGATTGGATCGCAGGCGCCGGGCATAGACCACGAGCAGCCGCCGCACCTCTTCCGAGCGCTGCGCTTCCGAGTAAAAGGCAAGCCAGGCGGCGATCGTATCAGGGGCGAACTGGCTTGCCTGGAAGGAGACGCGGATGAGCGCGCTCAGCCTTTCGCGCGGGCCTGCCACGGTGCGGAGCGCCGTCACCGTGTCGTCGCGCAATTGCCTTAGAAGGCTGCGGATGGTCTCGATCAGCAATTGTTCCTTGCTGCCGAAATAGTGGTGGGCAAGGGCAGGGGAAACGCCGGCGTGGCGGGCGATCTCGGACATGGTGACGGCAAGCGTGCCCTGGTCGCCGATCACGCGCAGCGCTGCGTCGACCAGCGCCTTGCGGCGCACCGGTTCCATCCCGACCTTCGGCATCCGTCTCTCCCTTGACGATGATCAGTCTATTTTTGATTGACTCATCAATCAATAAAAATCGGCTGTGTTTTCACTTTCCTTTTGTGCAGAAATCCGGCTCAATCCCCGCGTTAGCGATCTCACGTTGCAAAGGACTGGAGGTTGAGATGACCCACGCATTCGATCGAGCCGACAAGTCAGCGGTTGCCGGTAAATGGGGGTGGTTCGTCGCCCTCGGCGTGCTGTTGATCATGTGCGGCGGCCTTGCCTTCGGCAATCTGCTGATGGCGACGGTCGCGTCCGTCTATTATGTCGGGATCATCATGCTGGTCGGCGGGCTGTTCAATCTCGCCCACGCCTTTCAGGTAAAGGGCTGGGACAGCGTGCTCTACTGGGGCCTGAGCGGCGCCTGCTATACGATCGCCGGCCTTTTTGCCTTCATCAATCCCGTGCTCGCCTCGTCCTTCCTCACCTTTATCATGGCGATCGCCTTGATCGTCGCGGGTTGCTTCCGTATCTGGGTTGGCCTGAAGCTCAGGCCGCTGCAGGGCTGGGGCTGGGTTGCACTCGGCGGTCTGGTCACGCTTGTGGCCGGCCTGATCATCGCTGCCGGCTGGCCGGTCAACAGCCTCTGGATCCTCGGCCTGTTTCTCGCCGTCGACCTCGTCATGCAGGGCTTGTCGCTGATCGCCTTCGGCGTTCTGGCCAAGGGCTGAGTTTAGCGCGAGGTGCTGCCGAGCAGCGCCTCGAGCAGCCGGAGCAGATCGCCGCGAAGATCGGCAAGACCGTTTGCAGCGAGCGCCTCAAGTCCGATCAGCGCGCCGTAGAGCGCGCTGGCGCCGCTGTGGCTCTCACTTGACGAAAATCCGCAATGACCGAGCAGGTCGGCAATGTAGCCAAGGCGGCGTTCGTCGACGGACTTAAGGGTCATGGCGGCCATGGTGTCGAAGCGCGCCCATTCGCGGACCGCGCCGTCCGTCAGCAAGCCGCCATAGGGAAGGCTGCGTTCGTCGGTCGCGGCATGCACCAGCAACCGCAATCGCTCCTGCGCCGTTACTTCCACGGCTTCGATTTCCGCGATGATCGCGTCTGTCGCTTCGCGCGCCCAATGGGCAAGCATCTTTGCCTTAAGATCCGGCACATCCTTGAAATGCCAGTAGAAGGAGCCCTTGCTCACCTTCAGGTCGCGGGCGATCGCCTCGGCCCGGATCGCCTGCACGCCGCCGGTCGTCAGTGCGCGGAAGGCGGCCTTGATCCAATCATCGCTCGTGAGGGTACTTTTTGTCGTCATGGCCTTCCATACGTCAGCGTATTGACTGATGCAACCAGGTCGCGTACATACGCTGCCGTATGGTGAAGATTGGAGGCGAAGGCATGAGCAAATGGCTTCTGGCAGCGGGCATCCTGTCCCTGGCGACAACGGGCATTCATCTCTTTGCCGGCGGGCCGGAGGTGCATGTGCCTTTGCTTGCAAGCAGCCCCTCGGCGCTGCTTAAAACCTATGTCTCGCTTCTCTGGCACGCGACGAGCGCCATCCTCCTGATCAACAGTATCGCCCTGCTGTTTGCCGCCGTGAACGGGCGTTACCGTGCGCCGTTGGCCGCTGCGGTGATCGTGCAATATCTCGCCTATGCGGTGCTCTTCATCGGCTACGGGTTTGCCTATCTCGGTTCTCTCTCGACCACGCCGCAATGGGCGGCCTTTCTCCTCATGGCCGCGCTCGCGGCGATCGGCGTGCGGTCGGGCAAAGGGTCTCCGTCAACCGTAACCGCTTGAGGCGGTCCGCCCACAGGCAAGCAAGGAACCCATCATGTTGGCGGCAATCGCGATCCTGCTTTTCCTCGTTCTTTCCGGTATCGCCGGGCTGCATGCCTACTGGGCGTTCGGCGGACTTTGGCCCTGTGACGACGAAGAAACGCTTGTCCGCACGGTGGTCGGCACGAAGCACCGGTCGGCGATGCCGCCGGTCTGGCTGACGCTGGTCGTCGTCGTACTCCTCTTTGCGGCGGCGCTCCTGCCATTGTCCGTGACGCCCGTCTTTGCAGGGCTTTTGCCGCCGATCCTCGGCCATGGCGGCCTTGCGGGGCTTGCCGCCATCTTCGTCGCCCGTGGCCTCCTGGCCTTCACCACCGCGTTCCACCAACGCCACGGCACGGAGCCCTTCGTGACGCTCGACCGTCGCATCTACGGTCCGCTCTGCCTGGTCATCGGTGCCGGATACCTGACATTGCTCGTTCTCGTCTGAACCATCCTGGCGCGACGGTCAGGATGGGGCAGACGCCGACCGATCGCAGGACTTGCTCATGAAACTACTGATTTCATTAGAGTGTTTGCATCTGATTGGCGCAGTTGCGGCTGTCACATAGCTTTCATCAAAGCTTCATAATGGGGAAAGACTTCGTTGACGCTTGCTGGCCATGCTGCCGGCGTTCGACCGTCCGTCCCATATTTCTGGAGCCCGGCATGTCCGCCGCCCCCGCCGAAATTCTCTCGTTGCGCCGGTTTGGCGACGACCAGATCGTAACGCTCGCCAAGCTGGTGATCGAAACCGCCTTCCAGCCGATCGCAGAAGCGGCGACCGGCACCGTCTTCGGCTACGAATCCCTGATGCGCGGCTTTCAGAAACTCGGCTTTGCCTCGCCGCTGGAGCTGCTCGACAAGGCGGAAGAAGAAGGGCAGCTGCTGGCGCTCGAACACATGATCAACAGTCGCGCCGTCGCCGGCTTTGCGACGCTGCCCGATCATTCCGCACGCACGCTGTTCCTCAACTTCGACTCACGCCTCGTTGGCGGTGAAGGCGACATCGTCGAACGCCTCGTCAACCACTTGAAGCGCGCCAATATCGCCCCGTCGGCACTCTGTTTCGAGCTTTCCGAGCGCTTCGATGGCGGCAAGATGCCGGATTTCTCGGCCCTCGTGCGTGATCTCCGGCTTGCCGGTTTCAAGCTGGCGATTGACGATTTCGGCGCCGGCTTCAACGGGCTGAAGCTGCTCTGCGACCAGCCGGTCGACTATGTGAAGATCGACAGACACTTCGTCTCGGGCATCGAGGCCGATGCCCGCAAGCGCCATCTCGTCCGCCACACGGTCAACACCGCCCATGTGCTCGGCACGCGGGTGATTGCCGAAGGTGTGGAGACGGAGGCGGAGTTTCTGACCTGTCGCGACCTCGGTTGCGATCTGGTGCAGGGTTATTACGTCGCCCGGCCGACGACGCATCTGAGCGAACTTCTGCCTGCCTATCCGCATCTCGACCAGAGCGTCGCCAGCCGGCGGTCCTCGTCTTCGCTGGACGGCATCCTGATCCGCAAGCAGATCGAGCAACTGCCGACCGTTCGCGAAAGTGACGAACTCGATTCCGTCTTCGATCTCTTCCGGCGCAATCCGCGCCAGGGATTCTTCCCGGTCCTGAACGCCAATGGCGAGCCGCGCGGCATCCTGCACGAGTATCACGTCAAGGAGTTGATCTATCACCCTTTCGGCCGCGATCTCCTGAAGAACCGGATCTACCAGCGGCGGATTTCGCACTTCGCCAGCCCGGCGCCGATTGCCGATCTCGACACGCCGGCGGATGAAATGCTGAAGATCTTCGCCGGCATGGACGGCAGCGATTGCCTGATCCTGACGGAGAACATGCGCTACGCCGGCACGCTCTCGGCCTCGTCGCTTTTGAAGATTATCAACGAAAAACAATTGAAGATGGCGCAGGAGCAGAATCCGCTGACGGGTCTGCCCGGCAACCGCGCCATCCGCGACTATGTCCAGGACGCGATCCTCGACGGCGATCATGCGCGTTACTTCTGCTATTGCGATTTCGACGACTTCAAGCCCTTCAACGATACCTACGGTTTCCAGAAGGGCGATCTCGCGATCACGCTCTTTGCCGCCCTGCTGCGCCGCCATTTCATCGGCGAGGAGAAATTCCTCGGCCATGTCGGCGGCGACGACTTCTTCGTCGGTGTCAGCGGCTGTTCGGTCGAGGAGCTGGAAGCGGTGCTGAACCGCCTGCTCGACGATTTTCGCTCCGACGTAGGCCAGCTCTATTCGCCGGAGCATCAGGCGGAGGGCCGCATCAGCGGCTACGGCCGTGACGGCTCGGCGAAGGATTTTCCGCTGATGCGCTGCTCGATTGCCGTCCTGGGGCTGCCCGAAGGCTTTGTTTTCTCCGACGCCCAGGCCGTCAGCGCCCGCATCGCCGAGATCAAGTCGCGCGCCAAGGCGAGCGATACCGGTCTTGTCATGGATGCACTCGGCGGCTGAGCTGCGCTTTCGACGACCGCTCGTTCGACAATCAGCCTTTTCGCCTCGCGTTTCCGGCGCTACCTATGCGCCTTGAGAATTCGCGAGGTAGTGCCATGTCTCTTCCATTGGAAATGCAATTCATCGACCTTCCAGCCCCGGGCGGGCCTGAAAACATGGTGCTCGCGAAGGGGCCGTTGCCAGAGCTCAAGCCGGGCGACATCCTCGTTCGGGTGGAGGCGGCGGGCATCAACCGTCCCGACGTTTTGCAGCGCAAGGGCGACTATCCGCCGCCGCCGGGCGCAAGCCCGATCCTCGGCCTGGAAGTGGCGGGCGAAGTCGTGGCGCTCGGCGAGGGGGCTCAAGGGTTCCGGATCGGCGACAAGGTCTGCGCGCTCGCCAATGGCGGCGGCTATGCGGAATATACGGCGGTGCCCGCGACCCAGGCGCTCGCCTGGCCTAGGGGTTATGACGCCGTGAAGGCGGCCGCCCTGCCGGAAACGTTCTTCACCGTCTGGGCCAATGTCTTCGATATGGCCGGGCTGAAAGCGGGCGAAACCATCCTCATCCATGGCGGCTCCAGCGGCATCGGCACGACGGCGATCCAGCTCGCCAAGGCCTTCGGCGCCGAGGTCTTCGTCACCGCCGGCAGCACCGAGAAATGCCGCGCCTGCGAAGCGCTCGGCGCCAAGCGCGCGATCAACTATCGCGACGAGGACTTCAAGACGGTCGTTCTCGAAGAGACCGGCGGGCGTGGCGTCGATGTCATTCTCGACATGGTCGGCGGCCGCTATTTCGACCGCAACATCGGTTCGCTCGCCAAGGACGGCCGTCTGTCGATCATCGCCTTCCTCGGCGGCGCCAAGGTTGAAGGGGCGAACATCGCGCCGATCCTGACCAAGCGGCTGCATGTCATGGGCTCGGCCTTACGTCCGCGCACGGCGGCGGAAAAGCAGGCGATCCGCGACGGTCTGGTTGAGAAGGTCTGGCCGCTGCTGGAAACTGGCAAGGTCGCGCCGGTCATCCATTCCGTCCTGCCCTTCAGCGCGGTTGCCGACGGCCATCGCCAGATGGAGCAGGGCGACCATGTCGGCAAGATCATCATGTCCCTGTGATCGGAACGATCGTCAGGCCTGTGATCGGCGGCGAAGAGGAAAACGATCTTCGACCATCGTCGCCCTTGTAATCGCTGGTGGATCGCTTACCTTCAAATCATCAGCAACGAACAGAAAGGAAGGTGGTCCAATGTCTAATGAGATTTCGGTCTTGGTGAAGGGCATGGAAGAGGTGAAGGTGTCGAGGCAGCCCTCGGCATAATCCCCGCCTTCCTTCGGGTCTGAAAGCCCGGGCCAGTCATACGGCCAAAACTCATGGAAGGGTCGCCTCGCGCGGCCCTTTTCCATTTTTAGCACTTGGCTCAGCATCAAGCCTCGCCTAACCGGCCGATCCGACCGGCGCCGTTTCCTGGATCAGCAGCCAAGGGTTCGGTTCGTTGTCGACGAACTCCTCCCGGATATGCTTCAGCACTTTCCTTTGCCCGGCAAAGGGCACCATGCGGAGCGCTTCGTCAAAGCTCACCCAGCGAAACGCGCTGTGTTCGGCATTGAGCCGGACCGTGGCGCCCTTGGCTGCAAAGCCGACGAAGACGGGCAGCAGGCTGATGGCATTGCGGTCGGCCTCGTAAAACTGCTCGCAGATGTCGGCGGAATAGAAACGGTCGGGCCGCAGGCCCGTTTCCTCCTCGACTTCGCGCAGGCCCGCCTGCCAGGCCGTTTCATTCGCTTCGATCGCGCCGGCGACTTGGCACCAGGTTCCTGCAAGTGTTCCGGTGCGCTTGAGAAGGAGAACCTCGAAGGTGCTCCCAGCCGGGCGGAGAACGACAACCGAAACAGCAAAGCTCCTGATCGGTATTTCATGCATGCGGGCGCGTCCTCCTGATTCGACCGGCGCACCATGCAATGCAAACCACCGGCGCTCAACCTAAGCGATGGCCCGTCAAGCCTGGACCATCATATGCCGATGCGTCCGATCGCCGGAACCTTGATGGCGGGATTGGCGAAGTCGAAACCGGCGACAAGGCCGAAGAAATGCAGCTCGAGGCCGCTGCGAACACCCGCCGAGATACCGGCCAGGCCATAGAGCGTCGCGTGCAGGTCGCGCCCGTCGGCATCGATCTGGAACAGCTTTCCCTCCGGCAGATAGTCGCGGCCGACTGCGTCCGGCGGCAGCACGGCGCCGAGTTCCGGTACGGTTCGCAGCACGTGGGCGACGAAGGTGTTGGAGTTCGGGCCGGGCCAGATCCGGTAGCCGCCAGGCGAAGCGTAAGGGTAGCTGGCGATCGCCGCCTCGATCTTCGGGATCAGCCGCGTGGCGTCAGCGCCGCTCACCGAGACGACCAGCCGCGGCTCATTCGAGTACCAGCGTGCATCCGCCGGATAGCCGTTCTTGCGGATCGGTTTGCCCCAGCCGACCTTGTCGTAGCGATCGTAAGTGGCAGCGCCCTCATTCTTGGTCACGATCCAGGCGTGGCTCGCGACAGCACCCTTCATGCCGCCCGTGGTCGCCGAGAACACGTAGATCGCCGCGTCTGCGCTTTCCGTTGCCTTCGGCAGGATCCCGGCCGAGGACCAATCGGCGTCGCGCCAGCTTTGCGGCCGGTCCTGCATGTACCACCAGCCGGCCGAGGCCAACGCCGGCAGCAGGTAGATGACGAGAAAAGCAGCGGCCAGCCTGCGGGCGAATTTCATGAAAACTCCGTTTCTTGCCGGTAAAATCCTGCTAAATGCACGGAGCAATTTCGGATATTTGAGGGCAAGGCATGTCAAATCCCGTTCTCGTCGAAGTTACCCGCGGAAACCTCGTCGAAAGCCGCCACCGCGGCGTGGTCATTGCCGTCGACGGCGACGGCCGGACCGTCTTCTCGCTGGGCGAAACCGACAGCGCCGTCTTCCCGCGCTCGGCCTGCAAGGCGATGCAGGCGCTGCCGCTGATGGAAAGCGGCGCGGCCGACGCCTACGGCTTCGGCAACCGGGAACTGGCGCTTGCCTGTTCGTCCCATTCCGGTGAGCCGGAACATGTGGAACTGGCCGCCAAGATGCTGGCCGCCGCCGGCCGCGATGTCTCGGCGCTCGAATGCGGCGCCCATTGGTCGTCCGACCAGAAGACCCTGATCGGCCAGGCCCGCAGCCTGGAAGCGCCGACGGCGCTGCACAACAATTGCTCCGGCAAACATTCCGGCTTCATCTGTGCCTGCTGCCATTCGGGCACGGAGGTGAAGGGTTATGTCGGCTACGACCATCCGCTGCAGCGCGAAATCCGCGGCGCTATGGAAAGCCTGACGGGCGCGATCCTTGCCAAGGACAATTGCGGCGTCGACGGCTGCTCGATCCCGACCTATGCGGTGCCGCTGAAGGGGCTCGCACACGGTTTCGCGAAGATGGCGACCGGCGTCGGCCTTGAAGCCGAGCGCGCCCGCGTCTCGCGGCGGCTGATCGAGGCCTGCATGGCCGAACCCTTCTTCGTTGCTGGCACCAAGCGCGCCTGCACGCGGCTGATGAAGACGGCGCCCGGCCGCATCTTTGCCAAGACCGGGGCGGAAGGTGTGTTCTGCGCCGCCATTCCGGAAAAAGGCATCGCGATCGCTTTGAAGTGCGAAGACGGTACGACCCGGGCTGCCGAAGCCATGGTCGCGGCAACGCTTGCCCGCTTCTTCAGGGACGAGCCCGAGCTGCACGCGGCGCTGACGGCGCAGGCCAACCATTCCATGCACAACTGGAACGGCATCCATGTCGGCGACGTCAGAGTGACCGACGCTTTCGCCGCCTGAACTGTGGCGGGCCATCTCGGCCCGCTCACTTTCCCGACGTTCCGCTGTCGGCGCAGTGCGCCATCAAGCGCCGATGATCGCAATGTCCGTGCCGTCATAAGGGGCGAGCATGTCGTCGCTGATCTCGTTGGGAACGATGAAGCCCGAGAGCTCGGGGATCGCGGCCACGTGGTGCGGCGAGACCGCATCGAATTTTTCCACCGTTGCGAGCACGTAGGTTTCCGCGGCCTGGCCGAGGATCGCCCGCTTGACGGCCGCCTCCTCGAAGTCGCCGGTTGAAACACCGTGGGCCGGGTGAATGGCGGTGACGCCGAGGAAGAACAGGTCGGCTCGGATGCCGGCAATCGCTGCAAGCGCTGCTGCTCCCGTCGCGACCATCGAATGCTTGTAGAGCCGCCCGCCGATCAGGATAACCTCCGCTTCGTGGCGCTCGAGTTCGGCGGCGATCGTCGGGCTGTGGGTGACGACGGTCAGCCGCATGTCGCGCGGCAGCGCCCGGGCAATCTCTGCATTGCTCGTGCCGCCATCGAGAAAGATTGTCTGACCGGCTTCGATCATCGCAGCCGCCTTTTGTCCGAGCCGGCGTTTGACGTCGCCGGCGATCTCCTGACGCGCCGCAAAGCTGGGCAGCGGCGGCACCAGAGGCAGCGCGCCGCCGTGCACGCGCTTCAGCAGTCCCTCCGCCGCCATTTCGCGCAGATCGCGCCGGATCGTGTCCTCGGACAGGTTCAACTCGTCAGCCATGCTCTTGGCGACGACCTCGCCATCTCGCGCCAGCCGCGCCGAAATCAAAGCCCGCCTCTGTATCGTCAGCATGAAATGTCTCCTTGACTCTTCACGATATTGCACGAAATATCACGATTATTCCAGAATAATCTGGATCGTTCATAGCATCTCGGGAGAGAAAAATGCTGATCTTGATCGCAGGCCCCTATCGTTCGGGAACCGGGGACGACCCGGCGAAAATGGCCGCCAACCTGAAGCGGCTGGAAGAGCCGTCCTATGCGCTGTTCAAGGCAGGCCACGTGCCTGTCATCGGCGAGTGGGTGGCGCTGCCGGTCTGGCATGCGGCTGGCGGCGCGCGGATCGGCGACGATCTCTATGAGGAGATTTTTCATCCTGTAGCGGGCCGGTTGCTGGCGCTTTGCGAGGCCGTTCTGCGCCTGCCGGGCGACAGCAAGGGGGCCGATAACGACGTGCGCATTGCCCGCGAGCGTGGCATTCCCGTCTATTATCGCCTGGAGGACGTACCCGGCTGCAGCGGGCCGCTGGTCGCGTGAACGTGCAGGCCCGGCAGTTGTAGCCTGCCGGGCATCCCTAAACGACGGCGGACGGCAGCGATCTGCGGCGCCTTGCCACTTCTGCTTGTCAATCGGGGTGACTTCCTTTCTTCTGCGGCCGGTCTTTGCTTTGGAGCGACACGGGCAGGAAGCGCGCGGTTCTCCGCGCGCATGCCGCATCGATCCACAGGAACTGACAGAACCGGTTCGGTCCATCGACATCACGTCAACCGGTCCGCATGATCGCAGAGGAGAGCTCAAAGTGTTGAAACTGTTCTACGCCCCCGCAACCTGTTCACTGGCTTCGCATATCGCGCTGGAAGAAGCGGGCGCCGAATACGAGGCGCGCCGTGTCGATTTTTCGACAGCCGAGCAGACCAAGCCCGACTATCTCGCGGTGAACCCGAAGGCGCGGGTCCCCGCACTCCTGACCGACAGGGGTGTCATCACCGAAACGCCGGCAATCCTGACCTATATCGCGCAGGCCTTTCCGGCTGCGAAGCTCGCTCCGGCGAACGACGCCTTCGCCTTCGCGCAGTTGCAGTCGTTTCTGAATTACCTCTGCTCGACGGTGCATATTGCCCACGCCCATGGCCGCCGCGGCGCACGCTGGGCCGACGATCCGGCCGCGCATGAGGCGATGAAGGCCAAGGTCGCCTCCAACATGACCGCCTGCTACGAACTGATAGAAAGCAAGATGTTCGAAGGGCCGTTCGTTTTTGGCGACAGCTATTCGATCGCCGATCCCTATCTCTTCACCGTCGCCGGCTGGATCGAGTCGGACGGTGTGGATCCCGCGCGCTTCCCAAAAATCGTCGATCATCGCAACCGCATGACCGCACGTCCAGCCGTCGCCCGGGTGCTGGCGATGCTGAAGGTCTGACGCCTCGGCAGTTGCGGCTACATCAGGATGTAGTTCTTCGGCTGCGGTAGAGGTGGAAGGTTGGTCTCGCCCAGCGCCTCGCGCAGGTTGATTTCGATGGTCTCGGCAAGCGCAACGATCGGCAAGTCGTTCGGCAACACGCCGAACGGCTCCTCCAGCTCGTCGCCGAGCGCGTCGAGGCCGAAGAAGGTGTATGCGACAAGCGCGGTGACGAAGGGCGTCGCCCAGCCGAGCGCATCGGCAAAGCCGAAGGGCAGCAGAAAGCAGAAGAGATAGGCGGTGCGGTGCAGGAGCAGCGTATAGCCGAACGGCACGGGGGTGTTGCGGATCCGCTCGCAGGCCGCAAGCATGGCCGACATCTTGCCGAGCGTGCCATCCAGCTGCGCCCACTGAAAGTCGCTGATCGTGCCGGTTCCGTGCAGTCCGGCGAGAATGCCGCCCATTTCGCGCAGCAGAAAGTCCGGTCCGTTGCGGCTTGCCTTGTAGCCGGCAACGAGATCTGTCGGCAGCCGCGCTAGCGGTCTACCGACATCGCTTCCCGGCCGCAGATGGCAGACCAGCGCGTGGCCAAAGGCGATCGTGATGTCGAGCAGGCGCTGCCGCTCGGTTCCGGCAAGGATCAGCGTCTGGCGGGCGAGGTCGCGTGCGGTGAAGATCAACTGTCCCCAGTCCTTCCGCGCCTCCCACCAGCGGTCGTAGCAGGCATTGTTGCGGAAGCCGAGAAACACGGAGAGCGCGATGCCGAGCAACGCGAAGGGGCCGCTGCTGACGCTCGGCACCAGGCCGGGATCGACGCGGTGCGCCCAGACGACGAAAGCGGAGAGCGCAAAGACGAACAGCACTTGCGGAAAGATCCGCTGGATGACCGAACCCCGGAGGATGAAGAAGAGTTTCAAAAGGGTGGGGCGGTTGCGAACGATCATGGAAATACCTGTCCGGCTGTTCGCTTAACCGGTATAGGCGCTGGCTTGGAAATGGAAGAGCCGTCCGTTGGGCGACGTCCCCCGCGTAGCCAGGATTATTTTGCCTGGGATGTCGGGCTTCCTGTCTGCCGCGCGTCCTTGGCGTGTAACGCCAACAGGGAGACAATGACGATGCGCAAGGTGGTTGCAGGCATGCAGATGTCCATCGACGGTCTGATCGACGGGCCGGATGGCTATACGGACTGGGTCGATTCCTGGTCGGATACGTTCGACCTCCTGCCCGAGATCGACGCCTGCGTCCTCGGGAACGGCATGTATTCGGGCTACGAGCAGTATTGGAGCGCGATCAAGCGCGACCCGCATGCGCCGCTGGAGTTCACCGGCCAGTTGCCGACGCCCGAAGAAATCGAATATGCGGACTTTGCGCTTGGCACGCCGCATTATGTCCTCTCGAAAACCCGTTCCGACGTCGAATGGGAAAACGCCAGGATCGTGCGCGACGTCTCCGAAATCGAGACGCTCAGGCAGGCGCCGGGCCGAACCATCTATGTCGTCGGCGGCGCGCGCACGGTGTCGAGCCTGATGGACCACGGCCTGATCGACGAACTGCGTCTCACCATCCACCCGCTCGTGGTCGGCAAGGGCAAGGCGCTGTTCGACACCGTGGCGGAGCGCCATCATGTGCAGCTCGATAACGTGAAGCGACTGGATGGTGGCAAGGTCTGCCTGGTCTACAAGGTCGGCGGCAGAGCCTGACCTGGCTCGAGGAAGCTCGCGGCGAGCCGCCTTGGCGCCTTCTCGCGCCAGGCGGCAACCAGCCGCCCGGTTAGGCTTTGGTCGTCGATTTCCGAAAGCCGCACCAGCATAGCGGGCCAGCCCTTGTAGTGATCCGTTTGAAAGTAGAGCCCCGGGTCGAGCTCCAGCAGCATTTCCTTTTCTTCGAGCGCGCACATGACGACCAGCGTCTCGCCATCCTTCATGCGCACAAAACTCTTGTCTTTCACCAGCAGCGCCGGCGTACCGTAGGACGTGCCGATCGTCACTTCGGGCAGGCCTGCGGCCTCCGCCAGCCTGACGACACGGATGAAGTTGCGCTCGAGATCGTCGCTCATCCGGCCAGCATATCACAGTGCAGCTTCAAAGCCGCAGGTCCTAGAGGCGGCTGCCGGTGCACTCCGCCGTGCGTGGCCACGGCCAGCCCGGGAAGGGCAGGTCACCGAGTTCGCGCCCATCCATCCGTTCGAGATCCGGATGCTGCAGCGGATCGCGCGCCCAGGCGAGCGGCGCATCGTCCTTTCGGTCGTCGGATGTTTTGAGCGGCGTCAGTTTCGAGAGAAGCCTAAACATGGCGGACCATCCTTTCGATGCTTGGATGATCCGCCTGTCCTGTCATCTTTTCAATTGAGAATGGCAGAGATCGTGTTTAGAAAAACTATATGAGAGATCTGAACACGGTACATTTGAACGGGCTGCGCGCCGTCGAGGCTGTCGGCAGGCTGGCATCGCTGGCCGCCGCGGCGGAAGAATTGGGCGTGACCCCTGGCGCCGTCAGCCAGCAGATTGCCAAGGCGGAGGCCCAGCTCGGCCGCGTGTTGTTCGAGCGCACCCCGCGCGGCCTCGTGCCCACCGATTTCGGCGAGCGCTTCCTCGCGCGCATCAGCAACGCCTTTCACGAGCTGGCAGAGGCCGTGGCTTCAGCGCGCCGCCGCGACGAGTCGGTGCTGACCATCTCGGTCGCGCCGGTCTTTGCCGCCCGCTGGCTGGTCTATCGGCTCAACCGTTTTGCCGAACGGCATCCCGACATTCGCCTGCGCATCGACGCGACGACAAAGCTCGTCAATCTCGACACGTCGGATGTGGATGTCGGCATTCGCGTTGGTACGGGCGAGTGGCCGGGCGTGAAATCCGAGCCGCTGTTGCAGCAGGAGGTTTTTCCGGTCTGTTCGCCGGCCATGGCCGAAGGGCTGCGGAAGCCTGCAGATATTCTAAAACTGCCCGCTGTTATTGACGGCCATTCGATGTTCAGCTGGGAGGTGTGGCTCCGCGAAGTCGGGCTCTCGGGCGCGGAAGTGAACGTGCGCCACACCTTCAATGAGGCGTCGCTGGTGCTCGATGCCGCGATCTCCGGCCAGGGGGTGATGCTCGCCTGGCAGACACTCGCCGGCTTTGCGATCGCGCAGGGCAGCCTTGTGGTACCGTTCGGCATCAGGGTGCCGACGGGCTTCGGCCACTACTTCGTCAGCGCGCCGTCACGGCGCGAAAGCAAGGCCGCCAAGGCATTCAAGCGCTGGGTTCGTGATGAGGTGGAGGAGGGCATGCGCCTGCTCGACATCAAGGCGCCGCGCGTTCGCTTCGACGCGGCGACCATGGGCTGATCGCAGGGAGGCCCCCCTTATTGACCGCTCAGTCCGCCAGTTCTTTCAGGCGTTCTTCCATCATAGCCTTGAAGGCCGGGCGGGCATGGCAACGGGCAAGCCAGGCCGAAACCCGCGGATGCTTGTCGAACAGCTGCGTCTGGCTCATGGCGTAGCGGAAGACCTCCGCAAGATTGAGGTCGGCGACGGTGAAGCGATCGCCGACGAGATAGTCGCGTCCGTCGAGGTGGCTTTCCATGCGGGCAAAGACCTTGTCGAGCGACGTCACGCATCTGGCGATCATCGCCTTGCCTTCATCCGTGTTCTCGGCGCCGTAGTCGTAGGTCAGGATGATCTCGACGGTGTGCGGCTCGACCTCGGTCGCCGCCCACATCGTCCAGTTGCCGATCAAGCCTTCCTCGGCGATATCGGCAGGCGCCAGTGGGCCGCCATACTTGCGCGCGAGATAGAGATTGTTGGCAAGCGATTCCGTCAGCACCACGCCATCATCCTCGATCGCCGGGATCAGCCCCATCGGATTGACGGCGAGGAAGGCGAGCGACTTGGTGTTGATCGGCGCATCAGCAGCCAACGGATCGGCGACGCGGCGTGCCTGGATGACCGGTACCGATTGGAAAGGGATGCCGAGTTCCCGCGCCATCCAGTAATTGCGCGATGCGCGCGAGCGATAAACCCCATAGATCGTCAGCATGCCGTGTTCCTCCCGTCCTGTGTTGTCGCCTGTCTTAGGCAAGCACCGGGAGTGACGGAAGCGGGCGGCGCTGATAGCACACATGAAATCTTTTGATGGTCCGTGCGGCGCTTTGCCGACTTGCGTTTGCGGACGCAGATCTTTAGCTGTCGCACGTCGATTTGGGGATGCGTTTGGCAAGGCTTTTAGGGGATCGGTTGACGAACTTGGCGGCGCGCATGCTTTGCGCGCTGGTCCTCGTCGTTTCGGCCTTGATCCAGCAACCGGCCGCCGCCATGCCGCGGTCGCCGGATGCGATCGCCTACGTCCTCCCGGATGGCAGCCTTGCCGATCTTTGCCTCTCTGGCCACGACGATCCCGATGGAAAAGGTGGCACGAAGGGCCACGGCTGCCAGTCCTGCTGCCTGGTTGCGCCCGCCGACCTGCCGGCGCCTTACCCGATCGTCTTGCCGTCGCAAGCCCGCGCGCGCCCGCTTTCCGTTCCGGCCGGCGATTTCGGTTTCGTTCGCTCGGTGCTCTTAACCGGAGCAGGGCCAAGGGCGCCACCAACGGTTTTCTCCGCCTGATACGCGCTTGAACGACAGCTGATTGGCCTTGGGGCGTCGCTCTTCGACGCGCATTGCCGTGATCGGCGGTCGTCCCGATCACCAAGAGGCGAAGCCGTGCAAACGGTCCTTCCCGGAGAAAACCATGACAACCGCATCCTTCACCAATGCCGTGGACAGCCCCGCGGCCACAGAGCGCGGCATCTCGCTCTACCGTGCCATCTGGCGCTGGCACTTCTTTGCCGGCCTGCTCGTCATCCCCTTTATGATCAGCCTGGCGCTGACCGGGGGGCTTTATCTGTTCAACGACGAGATCGACGATACCGTCTTTGCCTACCGCAACGTCGTGCCAGTGGGCGCCGAACGGATGTCGCCCTCGGCGATCGTCGCGACGGCGGTGGAGTCCGTGCCGGGCAGCGCTGCCGTGTCCTATCGCACGCCGGCCGGTGCGGATCGCTCCGCACGCGTCACCGTCGGCATCGGCAAGGCGCGCATGCTGGTCTTCGTCGATCCCTACACCGGCTCGATCCTCGACCGGGTCGCGCCATCGGAGGAGTTCAACCAGGTGGTCGAGGACCTGCACAGCCTCGATTATTTCGGCAAGTCGGTCGAAACAATCATCGAGATCGTTGCGGGCTTTGCCATCCTGTTGGTCTTCACCGGCATCTATCTCTGGTGGCCGCGCCAGCAGACCGGCGGTGTGTTGACCGTGCGCGGCACGCCGGCACGCCGGGTGTTCTGGCGCGATCTCCATGCGGTGACCGGTATCGGCGCCGGCCTGCTGATCGTCTTTCTCGCCTTCTCCGGGCTTCTGTGGTCCGGCTATTGGGGTGCAACGGTCAACGGCAAGCTGACGGCGATGGGGCTCGGCTATCCGGCAGCGCTTTGGGATGAGGTCCCGACCTCCAGCAAGGTGTCGACCGACGTGCTGCCCAGGGCCAATTGGCTGATGGAAAACGCGCCGGTTCCGGCGTCCAGCGGTGGCGCGGGCGAGCCGATCGGGATCGATCGCGCCGTCGCGATCGCGGATGCTGAGGGCATGCTGCCCGGCTACGAGCTCGCGATCCCGCTCGACGAGACTGCCGTCTATACGGCCGCCATCTTTCCCGCCGACCTTGCGCGGGAGCGCACGATCCATATCGATCAATATTCCGGCAAGCCGCTCGTCGACATTTCCTTTGGCGATTACCCGGCGTTCGGCAAGGCCATCGAATGGAGCATCAACGTGCACAAGGGGCAGGAATGGGGGCGCTTCAACCAGCTCCTGATGCTGGCCGCCTGCATTTCTATCGTGCTCGTTTCCCTTTCCGCCGTCATCATGTGGTGGAAGCGGCGCCCGGCGGGACGCATCGGCGTGCCCCCGATGCCGCCGCGGCGCAGCGTCTATGTGGGCTTGTGGCTCATGGCCATTGTCTTCGGGCTGGCGTTTCCGTTGACGGGCATCGCGATCGTCGTCATGGTGATCGTCGATCAATTGCTGATGCGCGTTGCACCGGTGCGCCGACGGTTGTCCTGAACGGGCATTAAGGGGTGGCGTCATCCACCCCTTCTATCGCCTCTTGCAACTTGACCGTTGCAACCTCTACACGATTTTTCTACAGTTATTTAGGAAGAGCTAACTCTTGCTCGTCTAACGTGAAGTGGGGAAAGATCGACCAGCGACGCGGCGAAGAGCGTCGGGAGGCCTTGCTTGGCGAAGAACACGTCCCGCAATCCGCGATATGCCGCTCTCAATGCCGGCGGCAACGCGGAAACGCGCCGCCTGATCGACGCCAGCAATCGGCTGGCCGAGGAGGTCGCGCGCATCTTTCCGAGCGAACCCGATATCGCCGATCGCCACTACTGGTTGGAGACGATCATCAACCACGTGCCGGACTACATCTACGCCAAGGATGTGGAGGGGCGGTTCCTGATCGCCAATCAGGTGACGGTTGCCGACAACGGGCTCGAAGCCATGAAGGATATCGTCGGCAAGACCGATTTCGATCTCCATCCGCCGCAGATGGCCAAGGCGATTGCCGACATTGAGCGTCGCGTCATCGAAACCGGCGAGCCGATCTTCGGCATCGAGGAACGGGCCATCGTTAGCAAGGGCCGCGATCGCTGGCTGATGACCTCCAAGGTGCCGCTGCGCAACAAGAGCGGCAAGATCGTCGGCATCGTCGGCGTTTCGCGTGACATCTCCGACCGCAAGGCGGCCGAGCGGCTGCTCGAAGGGCAGGCGCGCCTGCTTGAGATGATCGCCAACGGCCGGCCGCTCGACGCCTTCTTCCGCGACATGATCCTGTTGATCGAAGCCTTGATGCCGGGCATCAAGGGCTCGGTGCTGCTGCTGTCGCCCGATGGCCGCTATCTCTTCCACGGCGCAGCGCCAAGCCTCGACGAGGCCTATTGCGCGACCATCCACGGCGTCGAGATCGGCCCGCGCATGGGCTCCTGCGGCACGGCCGCCTGGCGCGGCGAGCAGGTGATCGTCTCGGATATTCAGGTCGATCCGCTCTGGGACGATTATCGCGAGCTGGTGCTTCCCTACGGCTTCCGCTCCTGTTGGTCGACCCCGATCCATTCGCGTGAGCGCAAGGTGCTCGGCACCTTCGCGCTCTATTCCGATGTCGTCGGCGTGCCCGACGACGGACAAAAGGAACTGATCGCCATGGCGGCGCATCTCGCCGGCATCGCGATCGAGCGCAAGCAGGCGGAAGATCGCATCAGCTTCATGGCGCACCACGACGCGCTGACCGGTCTGCCCAACCGCGCACAGTTCGAGGAACAGGTCGCCGAGGCGCTGGAAGCCCTGCGCGGCAGCGGCCAGTGGGCGGTGCTCGCCTTCCTCGATCTCGACAATTTCAAGCTGGTCAACGATACGCTCGGCCACGCCGCCGGCGACGAACTCTTGAAGGTCACGGCCTCGCGCATGCGCGCTTCGGTGCGCAAGTCCGACATGGTCGTGCGGGTCGGCGGCGATGAATTCATCCTGCTTTTGAACGGGCTTCCCTGCGAGCGCGATATCGTGCTGGCTCGGCTCGAGGATATCCGGCGAGCGATCGCCGCGCCGATGCAGATCGAGGGCCGCAGCCTGCAGGTCACCTGCAGCATGGGGGTCGCCTGTTTTCCCAATCAGGGCAAGACGGTCGGCGAACTGCTCGCCAATGCCGACATGGCGATGTACCGGGCCAAGGAGCTCGGCCGCAACAACCTGCAGGTCTTCACCGAAGAGATGGCCGCCAAGGCGCATGAGAAGCTCAAGCAGCAGGAGGAGCTGCGCCAGGCGCTCGCGCGGCAAGAGTTCTTCCTGCAGTTCCAGCCGCAGATGAATCTGGCGACTGGCCGCGTTTTCGCGGCCGAAGCCTTGCTGCGCTGGCGCCACCCCGAACGCGGCACGGTCTCGCCGGCGGCGTTCATTCCGCTCGCCGAAGAAACCGGGCTGATCGTGCCGATCGGCGACTGGGTGCTGCGCGCGGCCTGCCGCCAGGCCAGGGCCTGGCAGGATGCCGGCCTGCCGCCGCTGATCATCAGTGTCAACGTTTCGGCGCGCCAGTTCCGTGAGCGCAACTGGGCCGCCCATGTCGCGGCAATTCTCGCAGAGACCGGGCTTGACCCGTTCTGCCTCGAACTGGAACTGACCGAGAGCCTGATCATGCAGGATGTCCCTGGCGCGATCGCCACCATGCACGAGCTGCAGGCGATCGGGGTGCACCTGGCGATCGATGATTTCGGCACCGGCTATTCGAGTTTGAGCGCGCTCAAGCGCTTCCCGGTGCGCCGACTGAAGATCGACCGGTCCTTCGTCGCCGACATTCCGACGGATCTCGACGACAACGCGATCACCGCCGCGATCATTTCGCTTGCGCGGAACCTCGGCCTTCGTGTCATTGCCGAGGGTGTGGAAAACCAGGCCCAGGTGGAATTCCTGCGCCAGAGCGGTTGCGACGAAATTCAGGGCTACTTCTTCAGCCGGCCGCTCTCGGCTCCGGATTTCGAGGCGCTGATGCTGCAGCCGCGGTTCAGTATCCACAGCGTTTGAGCCCTGCCACCCTCGCGACGCAAGCTTCGTTCCAGCCGTAAATGCAAGCATCGCCCCAATCCGTGGGGGCTGTGCGTAGCATTTCGTTAAGCAAATTCATGCAGCACTCCTCATGCCGCACTCAAGCCCCCAGAGTTCGATGTCCTCTTCAGTCCTTTTCTCCCGTCGCCAGTTTCTTCGCTCGTCCGGCGTGGCGCTCGCCTCCGCCGGTCTTGCGAGCTGCACTTCGTCGATGAACACGGATGTCTTTCGCTATGAGACGGCGCCGGTGTTCCGCAATCCAGCGGTCGAGGGACGGTTTACCGATCCGCGCGCCGAAGGCATCTATGAAAGGCAGGATGGCCCAGGGCCAGTTCCAACCGGTCTTCCGCCGCAGGGCCTCTATGTCTCGGACATCTATGCCTCTGTGAGCGACAGTGGCTATCAGGTGCCGGAAATTCCCTATCGCCAGATCGACGCGCGCTTCTACCGCCAGGAGGTCAGCGATCCCTTCGGCGAGCAGCCGGGCACGATCGTCGTCGATACCGGCGACCGCTACCTCTATCTCATCCAGCCGGGTGGCCGGGCGCTGCGTTACGGCGTCGGCCTCGGTCGCGAGGGTTTTGCCTGGTCGGGTCGCGGCGTCATCCAGTGGAAACAGAAGTGGCCGCGCTGGACCCCGCCGGACAGCATGGTCGCCCGCCAGCCACAGCTAAAGCCCTATTCGGCCCAGAACGGCGGTATGGCCCCGGGCCTCAACAATCCGCTTGGTTCGCGCGCGCTCTACATCTTCCAGAACGGCCAGGACACGCTTTACCGCGTTCACGGCACGCCGGAATGGAAGTCGATCGGCAAGGCGGTCTCGTCGGGCTGCGTGCGCATGCTCAACCAGGACGTCATGGATCTCTACGACCGCGTCCGCGGCAAGGCGCCGATCCTCGTTATCTGATGACGGGCAGGGGCGGATATCCGCCCCTCACGTTTCTGCACAGCCCCCACCGCGTCTAGCGGAAGGCAGGTCGGTCAATCCTCGCCGGGGCCGGCATTGAGCTGCCGCGTCAGCTGATGCAGCGTCTCGCGAATGTCTTCTGCTTGCTTCAGGCTGCATCCCGAGGCCCTGCTGATGCCGATCAGGATGCCGAAAGCCTCGTTTTTCAGGTCCTGGCCCTTGTCCGTCAGCCGCACGATCACCTGACGTTCGTCGCTCGGGTCGCGCTGGCGACCGACATAACCGGCTGCCTCCAGGCGCTTGAGAAGCGGCGACAACGTGCCTGAGTCCAGACCGATCTCCTCGCCGATCCGCTTGACCGTCATCTCGTCCTGTTGCCAGAGCGCCAGGAGCACGAGATATTGGGGATAGGTGAGGCCGAAACGATCGAGCAGCGGCTTGTAGGCGCGGTTGAATGCATGCGCCGCAGAGTAGACCGCAAAACACAGCTGCTTGCCGAGCGCGAGTGCTTCCTCGGGAATGGTGTCGCTATGTGCCGCCTTGTTCGCCATGCGCCATTGTCGCAAAAAGACGCTCGGAATGCAATTTGCAAAATTAATTTGCGTACAATTGAATTTTGCGCTATCTAAATCGCATTCACTCAGGAAACGCAAAGGAGACCCCGCCAATGCCCATTCTTTACCGCACCACTGCATCCGCAACCGGTGGCCGCGCCGGCCAGGCCAAAAGCGCCGACGGCGTGCTCGACGTCACACTCACCGTTCCGAAGGAACTTGGCGGCGACGGCGCCCGCGGCACCAATCCCGAGCAGCTCTTTGCAGCCGGCTACTCGGCCTGCTTCCTCGGCGCGCTGAAATTCGTTGCCGGCAAGGAGAAGGTAAAGCTTCCGGAAGACACCACGGTGACGGGAACCGTCGGCATCGGTCCGCGCGAGGATGGCACCGGCTTCGGCATCGACGCTGCGCTCGAAATCTCTTCGCCGGGCGTCGACAAGGCCGTGCTCGAAGATCTCGTCCAGAAGGCGCATATCGTTTGCCCCTACAGCCATGCAACCAAGGGCAACATCGACGTCAAGCTGACCGTCGCCTGAGTTTCTCAGATTGAGTTCTCTCAGATCCCCTGTTGAAAGAAGCCCGGCGGTCTCCGTCGGGCTTCTTTTTTCAGGCATGTTGTGCCGGTCTACTGCAGAACCTCGATGACCCGCCTGCTCTGCGGATCAACCAGCACCCTTTGCTGGTTGACGACGACATAGCCGTAGGTCGGTTGCTGCGGGATCGGGTAGACCTCGACCGTGTCGGGCAGGGGTTCGCCCACGACGACAGTGCCGTCATAGGTCACGGATGGGCTGGTTTGCTGAAGGACGTAGGTTTTGACCTCGCCGGGAACGATGACCGTCGTGGTCTGAGCCAGGGCGACGCCGGAAAAGGCAAGGCTTGCCACAAAACCGGCTAGGATGATTTTCTTCATGACAGTACCTCCTGTCCCTAGCCAACGGTCCGGCGACCGATTGGTTCCCCTGCCGCGGCGCGGGAACCTATGCTTCGACTGGGAGCTGCTGGAACCTATGCTCGGGCTGAGGAGTTGATGAGCAGGAGGTAAAATAGGATGATCGCCAGGCCGAAAACCAGAACCTGCGCGCTTGCGCAGCGAGAGCTCGAATGCGCGACCGCATTGCGCGAGGAGTTCCAACTGCTGACGGATCTCGCCGAGCGGGTAGGGTGGCATTGGGACGAGATCGCCTTGGCTCTGCTGGAGTTGACGGACGAATACGCCGCCACCCAGCGGGCCGCCGTTGCGGTGAGCGGGCGCCGCTTGAGCGCTTCACCCTCCCCAACACACGGCATTGACAAGACACGGCATTGATCGGCACGGCGGGCCGTCGAGTCATTTCGCCGTGCCGTTCCGGCATCCCGCGCGGGCCTTAAGCCTTCTTCAGAAATTCGGTGCGCATCACCCGACCCTTGGTCTTTTCGACGCGGCACTCGACTTCATCGGGGGAGGATGCGCTTGACCATCGTCCCGCGCTTCAGCGTCGTCGCGGTTCCCTTGCCTTTCAGGTCTCTGATCAGGGTGACGTTGTCGCCGTCCTTGAGGATGGCGCCGATTGAATCCTTCACATCCATGCGGATGTTCCAGAAATGACGACGCGCCCTGATTTGGTCAGGGCGCGTGGGAATGGATGGGCCGCGTCGGCCGGTCGTGGTTAGCGTCGGCTAAGGCTGCCGAGGATGCCGCGCACCAGGGCGCGGCCGACCTGGGTCGCGACTGTGCGGGCGACCGATTTCATCGCCGCTTCGACGACCGTCTCGCGCTGGTAGCCGGAGCTGCGCGGGCGCGCCTGCTTGCCGGCCGGTGCCGCCTGATCGTCGTCGCCAAAGCCCGGCAGCGTCCAGCGGCTGCCGCCGGTGTTCGCCTCGCTCGTCTGCTGCTCGGCCTGAGACTGTGCCTCGGCCTGTGCGTCGGCTGCCTTTTTGGCGCGCGCTGCCAGAATTTCGTAGGCCGATTCACGGTCGAAATCCTCATCGTAAAGCTCACGGACCGGGCTGACGTCCATGACCTTCTTCCGTTCGGCCTCCGTCAGGGGACCGACGCGGGACTGTGGCGGTCGCACCAGCGTACGCTCGACCATCGAGGGCGCGCCCTTGCCTTCGAGCGTGGAGACCAGAGCCTCGCCGGTGCCGAGATTGGTGATCACCGTGGCGCAGTCGAAATCCGGGTTCGGGCGGAAGGTGTCGGCGGCGGTCTTCACCGCCTTCTGGTCGCGCGGCGTATAGGCGCGCAGCGCGTGCTGAACGCGGTTTCCGAGCTGACCGAGAACCGTGTCGGGCACGTCGAGCGGGTTCTGGGTGACGAAATAGACGCCAACGCCCTTGGAGCGGATGAGGCGCACGACCTGTTCAACGCGCTCGATCAGTGCCTTCGGCGCGTCGTTGAAGAGCAGATGCGCCTCGTCGAAGAAGAAGACCAGCTTCGGCTTGTCCGGGTCGCCCACTTCCGGCAGCTCCTCGAACAGTTCCGACAGCAGCCAGAGCAGGAAGGTGGCGTAGAGCCGCGGGTTCATCATCAGCTTGTCGGCCGCCAGCACCGAGATCGCGCCGCGGCCGTCATTGGTGGTGCGCATGATGTCGGAAATCTTCAGCGCCGGCTCGCCGAAGAAATGTTCGGCGCCCTGCTGTTCGAGGATCAGCAGCTCGCGCTGAAGCGAGCCGACCGAGGACTTGGAAATGAAACCGAACTGATTGGAAAGCGTGCTGGCATTGTCGCCCATGTAGTTGAGCAGCGCCTGCAGATCCTTGAGGTCGAGCAGCGGCAGTCCGCCCTCATCGGCGATCTTGAAGGCGATGTTGAGCACGCCTTCCTGCGCGTCGGTCGCGTTCATAAGCCGCGACAGGAGCAGCGGGCCCATCTCCGACATGGTGGTGCGAACGCGATGGCCCTTCTCGCCGTAGATATCCCAGAAGATGACCGGGAATTCCTGAAACTCGTAAGGATTGGTCGGCAGGCCGATCTGTTCGGCACGCTTCAGGATGAAATCCTTGGCCTCGCCGATCGCGCCGATGCCGGAGAGGTCGCCCTTGACGTCGGCGCAGAAGACCGGGACGCCAGCGTTGGAAAAGCCTTCGGCAAGCACCTGCAGGGTGATCGTCTTGCCGGTGCCGGTGGCGCCGGTGACCAGGCCGTGGCGATTGCCGAACTTGAGCTCCAGATACTCGCCCTTGTTGATCGAATCATCAGGCTTGCGGCTGGTGCCGATAAAGAGCTTGCCTTCTTCCAGCATGTGGGCTTCATCTCCGTTTCATCAATGAAAGCGGGCGGTTCGCAGTGTCGCAGGGGCGCGCCGTCATCGAAATGTGCCTGGATTTCTGTTATAGGTGGTGCGGTTGCGCCCGGCAACAAGGCTGTGCCCATCCGCGACCGGAATGCGGCGATATCGACGGATCGATAGTCACGGCTCACGGCTTGTTATTTGGTGGGCGATCATTTACCTTGACGTCAACGTCAAAAATCCAAAATGAGGGAGTTTCTCCATGAATGAACTGGTCACGCGCGTTGCTGAAAATGTCGGCATCGAGCCGGCAACCGCCGAAAAGGCTGTCGGCATGATCCTCGGCTTCCTGCAGCGCGAAGCCGCCGACGGTCCGGTTGCCCAGATGATTGAAGCGATCCCGGGCGCGTCCGAACTGATCGCTCAGTACAACGGCGAAGGCACGGGCGGCGGCGGCCTGCTCGGCGGTCTGATGTCGGCAATCGGTGGTGGCGGCGTCATGGCGCTCGGCCAGCAGCTGATGAGCCAGGGCCTCGGCATGGGTGAAATCACCGGACTTGCAAAGGAAACCATCGCGTTCGCCAAGGAGAAGGCCGGCGCAGACGTGGTCGACGAAGTCGTCGCTTCGGTTCCGGGTCTCAGCCAGTTCGTCTGATACCGGCGACCCGAACGTAAAAAAGCGAAGCCCACCGGCGTCTGCCGGTGGGTTTTTTGTTGCCTGCGGCCCCTGTCAGCGTTCCGGCCTGCTTTCCCGTAGCGTCCGTTCGAGTGTGGGCGTCAGCCCGATGCAAAGAACGGCACTGGCGCCGATAAAAGCCGCACCCGATGTCCATCCGTAGAACTCGATCGCGGTTCCGACCGCGACGGGGCCGACGAGTTGCCCGAGATTGCTGCCCTGCATCAGCAGGCCCATCGCCATCGGCGCAAGCGCCGGACGTGGCGACAGGAGCGGCACCGATGAGATCAGCGTCGCCGGAATGAGCCCGCCGATCGCGGAAAACAGGATGCAGAGCGCCAGGATCAGATGTCCGCCTGATGGGCTCAGGAAGATCCAAAGGCCGGACACGCCGGTCAGCAACGCGGCGCTTGCGACCAGCCTGCCGCGGGCGAAGCCGCGGGACAGAAGATGGCCGGCGGCCAGATTGCCGAAGACGTTCACCAGCGTGATGACGGCGCTCAACAGGCCAACGGTTCCAAGCGAGACCTGCAGGCGCTCGATCAGCAGGATCGGCAGAAAGCTGGAAAGCGTGAAGCTCATCAGGCTGTAGAGCGAAAACAGCGCGAAGAGCAGCACGGGCCCGCGGCTCGTCAGCGTTTCCGCGGCATCATCCCGGAAGCGGGTGGCGACACGGGGCGTTTGCCGGGATGGCGACACTGCCAGAAAGATGGAGGCGAGGCTCGCAAGCGTGAGCAGCCCGTTGCTCCACCAGATCGCCTGCCAACCGGCAAAGGCGGGCCCGGTCAGCATGGCGATCGCCATGCCCGCGGGCATGAAACAGCTCCAGAGCGCAAAGACGAGGTCGCTGCGCTCTTGCGTCACCAGGCGCATGAGGATGGCGGGGCCGGCGACGACGACAAGCAGAAAGCCGAAGCCCTCGATGATGCGCGACAGCAGAAGCAGCGTGAATGCTGGGCTCGCCGCGCCGGCAAAGGAACCGAACGCCAGCAGTGCCATGCCGATGCCAAGCAGGCGCCGGTCGCCGGCAGCAGTGACGAACGCGCCGGCTGCCATGCCCCCGACGACGCCAACGACTGCGAAGACGGAGGTGATCCAGCCGAGGGCAGAAAGGTTGAGCCCAAGATCGGATTGAAGCAGCGGGCCTGCAATCAGCCCCTTGCCCACCTGCATCGCCGCGACCACGCCGGCCGCAACAACGGTCATCACGCCCGACCAATCGGTTCTTTCGCGAACAAAGGCTGCGGCCGTGGCCATCAGGCGATCTCCCCAACGCGGGTGCGTCCGGCAACCAGCGCTGCCGCCAGTTCCGCCACGTGGCGCCCCTGGAAGCGTGCGCCTTCCAGTTCGTTGGCGCTCGGCTGCCGGTCGCCGCCGTTGCCGTCATCGGCCAGCGTCGAGGCGCCGTAGGGTGATCCGCCGGTGATTTCGTCCATGCGCATCTGGCCTTTGAAGCTGTAGGGAAGGCCGGTGATCACCATTCCGAGATGCAGCAGTACGGTATGCGTGGCGAGTATCGTCGATTCCTGGCCGCCATGCTGGCTTCCGGTCGAGGTAAAAACGCTGCCGATACGCCCGACCAGGGCATCGCGTGCCCAGATCCCACCCGCCTGGTCGAGAAAGTTCTTCATCTGGGCGGCCATGTTGCCGAAGCGTGTCGGCGTGCCGATGATGATCGCGTCATAGTCGGGCAGTTCGGCGACGGTTGCCACCGGTGCATCGTGGTTGCGCTTGTAGCCGGCCTTGACGGCCACGGCTTCCGGGACGATTTCCGGCACGCGCTTGAGCGCGACGGTGGCGCCGGCGGTGCGCGCACCCTCGGCGACGGCGTTCGCCATAGTCTCGATGTGGCCGTAGGAGGAATAGTAGAGCACGAGCACCTTGGTCATTTCGGTTTCCTTTTTGTGGGCGGCATTGCCGTTCACAGAAAAGATGGGTGCTTTTCTCGATCTCTTGGAGTGATATAATTTTCATCAAGATGATCTATGGAATCGATCATGCTCGATGCCCTTACTCTCGATCAGATGCGGACCTTCGTGACCGTCGCCGAAAGCGGAAGCTTCCGCGCCGGCGCCGTCAGGCTCTCACGGGTGCAATCGGCCGTCAGCCACGCCATCGCCAACATGGAGGCCGAACTGGGGGTCGGCCTTTTCGACCGGTCCGGCCACCGGCCGGTCCTGACGGCGGAAGGGCATGCGCTGCTCGCCAATGCGCGCGACATCCTGTTGCGGGTGGACGCGATGCGCGCCCGGGCACGCGGGCTCGGCGAAGGCATCGAGCTTGAGCTTTCTCTGGTCGTCGATACGCTGTTTCCGATCGAGACCGTCGGCCTGGCGCTGAAGGAGATGCGCGGCGCCTATCCGGATGTGTCGATCCGGCTTGCGGTCCTGCCGCTCGGTGGGCCGCTCGACGGCCTGGTCGATCGCCGCTTCACGCTCGGCATCACTGTCGGCGAAGATTTCCGCGACCCGGCGATCGCCCGTCGGGCGCTTGCGACGGTCGAACTCGTCGCGGTCGTAGCCGCAAATCATCCCTTGGGGCTGCGCGCAGGGGGAGACGTGCTCGACAATGCCGAGCTTGCGGACCATCTGCAGATCGTCCTGTCGGATCAGTCGCAGCGCACGGTCGGGCGCGACTACGGCGTGCTCTCGCCGCAAACCTGCCGTGTCAGCAGCCAGGACACAAAGCATGCGATGATCCGCTCGGGCCTCGGCTGGGGTCGATTGCCGTTCTGGCAGGTGGAGCGCGACCTTGCGGAAGGCCGGCTCGTGCGCATGCCGACGGCCGCCCTTGGCCGCAACAGCCAGGTGGGGTCCGAAGCCTATCTCGTTCATCGGATCGACGAGCCGCTCGGGCCGGCCGCCCGCATCTTCAGCGAGGCTCTCGCCCGGATCTGCGCGGAGGGCTAGCGTCGGCCGTTGAGCGCGAAGGCAAGCGTGAAGACCACCAGCACGACGCCCACGCCGATCGGGCCAGCGATCGGGTTGATAAAGTTCATCAGCGCGCCGGTCGCGCCGGATCCAGCCGCGCTGCCGGCGGCATAGGCGAGCGAAAAGGCGGCACTGCCGGCAACCAGCATGCTGCCGCGATACTCTTCCCCGAGCATGGTGAGCGCCGCCGTATAGAGCGCGAAGCTCGCCGCGCCGATGAAGGCGAAGGTCAGAAGCAGAGCGATATCGGACGACAGCAACGGCACGAGCAGATAGCCGCTGGCAGCGATCGCGGCCGCCGAGATCGCCACCCGGCGGCGCGGCAGGCGGTCGAGAAGCACGCCGATGAAAGGCTGTGCCACAGCTGTCGGTATCGCCAGCGCCGTTACGCTCAGCGCGGCAAAGGCCTGGCTGTGGCCGGTCTTGACGAAATAGACCGGCATCGCCGAGATCGCGGCGATATCGGCAAATCCGAACATCAGCACCATGAGGATCAGCATCGGCGCCTTCCCGAAAAAGGCGAAGAGGTCCCGCGTCGAGGACGGCTCGGGCCGGGTGCGGGCGCCCATGGTCAGCAGCCCCGTGAGGAAGGCGACGAGTGCGATATAGATCGCCAAGAGGGCAAAGCCGAGACCGCCGCTGGTGCCGAGCAACGGGATCGCCAGCGGACCGGCCGCAAAGCCGCCGCACATGCCGGCGCCATAGAGGCCGGAGACGCGGCCGCGCAGCCGGTCCGGGCAGGCGGTGTTCAGCCACGCTTCACCAAGCATGAAGACCATGCTGACGAAGAAACCCAGGGCAAAGCGGGCGATAAACCAGATGACGAGTTCCGACGTCGAGGCAAGTGTCGCGAGACAGATGGAACAGCCGATGAGGCTGGCGATGATCAGCTTGTCGGCCGAGGCGAGCCGCGTCAGCCGCCCGAGAATAAGCGTCGCAACACCGAGACCGGCGGCAAAGCCCATGGCATTGAGGCCGATCATGCCGGCCGAAACGCCGCGGCTCTCAAGCGAAAGCGAGATCAGCGGATAGGTGAGACCCTGCGCCACCGAGAAGGCGGTGACACCGAGAACGACGGCGATAATCGCCGGCCAGTCGGGAGCAAAATCGCTCGCCTGTGCCTCGTGCAACGACATCGCCCCCTCCCTACGATCCGTGTCCTTGAGGCGATGTCCATATCGTATCCGCCGCCGGCAGGGAATTGGCCGGCGGCGAAATGATTGCGTTCGTTAAGCAGCCTTGTCCCAGACGGGGGCAAGGCCTTCCGGGTTGACGATGCGGCCGTCGGCACGCGCAAGGGCGCGGATTTCGGCCATTTCGCCGTCGCCGAGCGCAAAGTCGAAGATCGCGAAGTTTTCCTTCAGGCGATCGATCGTCGCGGTCTTTGAAAGGGTGATCACGTCCTTCTGCTGCACGAGCCAGCGCAGCGCTACTTGCGCGGCCGTCTTGCCGTGGCGGGCACCGATCTCCTTCAAGAGTGGATCGCTCGGCACCTTGCCGTTCGCCATCGCATAGTAGGCGGTGATCGAGATGCCGTGCTTGCGAGCGGTCTGAAGCACCTTGGTCTGATCGAGATACGGGTGGTACTCGACCTGGTTGGTGGCGATCGGGGCGTCGCTGAGCTTCACGGCCTCTTCCATCTGCGCCGTGTTGAAGTTGCTGACCCCGATGTGGCGAACCTTGCCGGCCTTGTGCACTTCGTTGAGAGCGCCGATGCGCTCGGCCATCGGCACGTCGCTGCCGCCCGGCCAGTGCAGGAGAAGCAGGTCGACATGGTCGGTCCGCAGCTTCTTCAGGCTTTCGTCCACCGAGGCGAGGAAGTCGCGATGGGCATATTTGTCGACCCACACCTTGGTGGTGAGGAAGATATCAGCGCGCGAGATACCGGAATTCTGGATCGCCTCGCCGACTTCGGCCTCGTTGCCGTAGATCTGCGCCGTATCGACGTGATGGAAACCGAGCTTCAGGGCGTCCGGCAGAACGCGCAGCACATCGGCGCCGGGCATGCGGAAAGTGCCGAAGCCGAGCGCCGGAATGTTGCCGCCGTTGGAATTGACGGAATGCATCGTGGGTAACTCCTTGTACTGGGCATGTTATGCTTGATAAGCGCCCGGCCACCTGGCCGGGCGAAAAAGGAATGAGGCTATAGGTGGTCCTCGCAGACGGCGGTTCAAGCCGTTTGGTAGGCCGCCCCGGTGCGACGATCAAGGGCGCCGCTCAGGAGCGTGAGCAGCAGGGCTGCGGCGACGAGCAGGGCACCTATCACGGGCGTCATGCCAAGGCCGAGCGGGGAGGCGACGATGACGCCACCGAGCCAGGCGCCGACGGCGATGCCGAGGTTGAAGGCCGCGATGTTGAGCGCCGAGGCGACATCGACGGCGCCCGGACGATGTTGCTTGGCAAGCTGCACGACATAGAGCTGCAAGCCCGGCACATTGGCGAAGGACAGGAAGCCGAGGGCTGCAAGCGTGACCAGCGTCAGCACCGGCGAGGGGGCCGTGAAGGTGAAGAGCACGAGCACCGCCGCCTGCGCCAGGAACAGTCCGATCAGCGCCTTGACCGGGTCGCGGTTGGCGATCTTGCCGCCGGCAATGTTGCCGATGGCAATCGCGATGCCGTAGAGCACCAGGATCAGGCTGACGGCGCTTTCCGAAAAGCCGGTGATGTCCTGCAGGATCGGCACCAGGAAGGTGAAGGCGACGAAGGTGCCGCCGTAGCCGAGCGCGGTCATGGCAAAGACGATCAGCAGGCGGCCGGAGCCGAGCACGCGCACCTGGTCGATGAGCTTTGCCGGCGGCGCCTTGGACAGCGTGTTCGGCAACAGGGCTGCGATCGCGACAAGAGCGACGACGCCGAGACCGGTGACGGCCCAGAAGGTGGCGCGCCAGCCGAAGGTCTGGCCGATCCAGGTGCCGAGCGGCACACCGGTGACGATCGCGACGGTCAGGCCCATGAACATCATGGCAATGGCCGAGGCGCGGCGGTCTTCCGGTACGAGGTCGGCGGCAATGGTCGAGCCGACCGAGAAGAACACGCCATGGGCAAAGGCAGAAATGACGCGGGCGACGAGCAGCGGTTCATAGCTCGGCGACAATGCTGCGGCGGCATTGCCGACGATGAACAGCGCCATCAGGCCGATCAGCAGCGGTTTGCGCTCGATCCGGCCGGTGAGCGCGGTGAGAACTGGCGCGCCGAAGGTCACGCCGAGCGCGTAGACGCTGACGATCAGGCCGGCGAGCGGCAGGGTGACATTGAGGTCGGTGGCAACCGTCGGCAGGAGGCCGACGATCACGAATTCCGTTGTTCCGATCGCATAGGCCGCGATCGTCAGCGCAAGTATGGCAATAGGCACGACGAGACCTTTCCCACCCGGCTGGGAGCACCGGGCGCGTGGTTGTTGTTGAAGTCGGGTGGAATATGAGCCTTTGCACTCATCACGATAATACGCATAATCAGACAAACGTTTGTGAATTGAGTTCAAAGGGAAGCGCATGGACAACCGAGCCGGTGAGATGGAGGTTTTTGTCGCCGTATCGGAGACCCGCAGCTTCTCCGCTGCGGCGCGGCGCCTGAAACTGTCGCCGTCGGCCGTCAGCAAGCTGGTGACCCGCATCGAGGACCGGCTTGGCACGCGCCTGCTCGTGCGCTCGACCCGGACCTTGCAGCTGACCCCGGAAGGCGAAGTCTATTTCCAGCGGGCGCAACGGATCCTCGGAGATATCGCCGAGACCGAGCATGTCGTTGCCGCCGGCGGACGCATGGCGCCGCGTGGGCTCTTGCGGGTGAACGCCGCCGTCGGCTTCGGCGAGCGCTACATCATGCCGCTCGCACCGGAGTTCCTGGCGCGATACCCGGAGGTCCAGCTCGACCTGACGCTGACCGACAGCATGATCGATGTCGTCGGCGAACGCACGGACGTGGCGATCCGCACCGGACCGCTGCGTGATTCATCCCTGAAGGCGCGCAAGCTGATGGAAACCCGGCCGGTGGTGATCGCCTCGCCCGCCTATCTTGAAAAGTATGGGATCCCGCAAACCCCTGACGATCTCGACGGCCACAACTGCGTTCGCTTCAACTTCCGCCGCAGCGTCGACGAGTGGGCGTTTCGCGGGCCGGGCCAGTCTCAGATCGCGCACCGAACCGTCTCCGGCAATATGCAGGTATCGAGCGGTTCGATCGTCCGCCAGCTTTGCCTTGCCAGCGTCGGCATCGGGCGCATCGGTCGTTTCCATGTCGAGCCGGATTTCGAGGGTGGAACGCTGGTGCCGCTGCTCGAGGACTATCAGTCGGGCGAGATCGAGACGGTCTACGCCGTCTATGCCGGCCACGAGCATCTCGCTGCCCGTATCCGCGCCTTTATCGATTTTCTGGCAGAGCGCATGTAAGCGCCCGGCGGGCAGACGAACTCAGCCCGCCTTGACCGCCACGATGAAGAACCTCGGAAAACGCAACAGTACTTTGCCGTCGCTCGTTGCCGGATAGGCCGCGCGTATCCGGTCGGTGTAATCGGCGAGAAAGGCGCTCCGCCGGTCCTCGGGCAAGGTATCGAGATAAGGTCTGAGGCCGGTCCCCTTCACCCACTCGACGATCGCTTCGGCATTGGCGAGGCGATGATAGTAGATCGTATGCCAGACCTCGATGCGCGCTGCCCACGGAACCAGGCATTCGACATAGGTTGCCGGCGGCGGCATCGGGTTGCGGCGGATGGTCTTGCCGGCAAAGGCTTCAGCGAAAGCCGGGCTGCGCGCGGTCTCTTCCATCAGGAGGTGGCTCGGCTCTCCGAGGTTGTCCGGCATCTGCACCGCGAGCGTACCGCCGGAGGCAAGCGCCTTCATCAGCCTTTCGAAGATAGTGAGATGGTTCGGAAGCCACTGGAAGACGGCGTTGCCGTAAAACAGCGAGGCGCCGGCGGGAGGAACCCAGGCCGCAAGATCCGCCTTTTCGAAGGACACCCCGGGCAGCCGCTTGGCGGCGGCAAGGAGCATGTTCTCGTCGCTGTCGAGGCCGGAAAGCGTGGTCCAGGGAAACCGGTCGCGGATGAGCTCGGTCGAGTTCCCCGGGCCGCAGCCGAGGTCGAAGGCGAGGCCTTCTGGCAGGTCAGGCACTTGGGTGAGAAGGTCTCTGGCTGGTCGGGTGCGTTCGTCTTCGAACTTGAGATACTGCGCGGGCGACCAGACCATCAAAGAACTCCTTCAGATACCGAATTGCAGGCTTTCGAGAGAGGGCAGGATCAAGGCAGGCCCATGATCGCGGTATTCGTCCGGCATGTCTGCCCGATTGATCCACACGGTGCGGAAGCCGAATTTCGTCGCCCCGGCAATGTCCCAGCGGTTCGACGACTGGAACGAGACTGCGTGCGGGTAGAGCCGGTAGCTGGTGGTAACGAGATCGTAGACGGCAGGCGCCGTCTTGAACGCCTTCACCGCGTCGACCGAAAAGACGTCGTCGATGACGATATCGAGTGCGGCGTTGCGCACGGCCGACGCGAGCATGGCCGGCGAACCGTTGGAGAGGATGGCGATCCGCGCCCCGCGCTCCTTGAGACCTTTCAGAACGGCCGGCACTTCCGGATAGCAGTCGAGCGTCCAGTAGGCGTCCAGCAACCGCTTGCGCAGCTTCGGGTCGGCGGAGGGAAAGCGCGCGAAGGCAAAGTCGAGCGCCTGTTCGGTCAGCTTCCAGAAATCCTGGTAGCTGCCCATCAGCGAGCGCACCCAGGAATATTCGAGCTGCTTGGCGCGCCAGAGTTCGGAAAAAGCCTGCCCGTCCGGACCGATCTCCTCAGCGTGGCGCCTGACCGCCGCATGCACGTCGAAGAGCGTGCCGTAGGCGTCAAACACATAGGCCGCGTGGGACATCGTTTCCTCCCGTCAGTTGTTTTCGGTGCTGGCTGACAAGGCGAACATGCCACGTCAAAGCCTATCCGAAAACAAAGGCTTACAGCATCACGCCCGATCGGACAGCCCGCTGTCACCGTTCTTTACGCGGATCATGTCAAATATTTGTGCGTCGCACAACGGCCGGCCGCTCAAAGGCAGGTTTCCTGCCTTAGCCCTTGGCCGGTTTCCAGACTTTTGCCGGGAAGCGTAGCGCCTGCTTGGCGAGCTTGCCCTTGAACCCGAGCGCCGTGTCGCACAGGTTGACCACATGCCGGTTCGGCTTGGCTTCCGGGCGAAGCGCATGCAGGGCCGCGGCTGCCTCTTCCGGCGGCATGTAGCGTGCCAGAATGCCCAGCGTCAGCGCCGTCGCGCGGCCAATGCCCCGCAGGCAATGGACGAGCAGATGCGCGTCCTCGGGCAAGCGGTCGATGAAAGCGAATGCGGCGTCGATCGCCTGCGGACGCGCCGCATCCGGTTCGTCCGGATCGGTGGTGTCGCCGAAAAAGAGTTCCAGGTGATTTTCCGGCGGCAGCTCGATCATCGACAAAAGCCGGCTGCCGGGTGCGCGCACGGAGATGAGATGCGTCGGCGCCCAAAGCGCACGATTGTGCCGCGCCTCGGTCTGCGAGCTGACGATGACACGGATCGGCCAGCCGGCCGGATGCGCCGGATTGGCGTTGAGGATGGGATGGTAAAGTTCATCCGCAGTAACGGCTGCCGCAAGCGCCATGGCAGGACCTCGCTCGTGATTCTTCAGCGCGGATTTTGCCCTGAAACCCGTCCGGGCTTAAGGGCAAAATCTTGGGGGGAGGCGAAAAGCTGTGGCCGGAGCGGGATCAGCCCGGATGGATGTAGCGCTTCGACCAGCGCGACGGCACCAGAATGGTGGCCAGCGTGAGCCCGGCGCCAAGCGCGAAGGAAGCCCAAAGAGACGCCGGGCCGAAATGGCGCTGCAGGACGGCGCCGGCGACAGCGCCAGAGAACATGCCAAGCCAGGGCACGATCTGCATGAGCCATTGGCGGTTGGTGTTGCCGAGCAGCCAGCGGCCGAGGCCGCGCCCGAAACGGGAAAGGGCACCAGTCACGTAGGTGAGCCCGATCGGCAGGCCCTCGATGTGCTCGACGGCGGCATTGACCAGGCCCATGGCAAGCACGATGCCGTAGAAATAGAAGGGCTTTGGCATCGAGGTTCCGAAGCCGGCGCAGAGCATTAGCACCAAACTGACCATCGAGAGGACGCCGACGACGCCGAGGCGTGCGGCCGCAATCACGCCGAGCGCGTTGCCGATGATGAACGCTCCAAGCGCGCCGACGAGCAGCAGGGCGCCGGTGAAGTCGCCGTCGCCGAGCGCGATCGCCGCCCGCGTCGTGTTGCCGCTCATGAAGGAGACGAAGTCACCGATGCTCAAGAGCCCGATCGCGTCGGTCATCCCGGCGAGAAACGAGATCGTCGCGGCGACGGCCAGCGCCGTGCCCGTGCGCTGCCGCTTGATCAGTCTTCGCCGTCTCGCAATGGTCATCTGCCTTGCCCCCGATTGGAGGCAAGGCTAGCGCATGCGGATGGTGAGTCGGAATGGGCGGTCATCATATTGCCTACCGGCTGCGGCGTTCACGGCTTGCCGTGGCCGTCAGAAGCGGGTGATGACGCTGATACCGAGATCGGTGGCGCGGTCCATGGCGACGAGGGCAGGGATCGCCTCTTCAAGAGAAATCTCCCGCCCGATCAGTTGCTGCGGCTTCAGCTTGCCGTCGGCGATCATCGCCAGCATGGCGTCGTAGCGCCAGGCCTGCATGCCGTGGCTGCCATAGATTTCGAGTTCGTGACCGATCACCTGCGCCATCGGGATCTGTGGCGTCGCCTGGTCGCCGAGCATCAAGCCAACCTGGACGTGGCGGCCGCGCCGGCGCAAGTTCTTGATCGAGTTGAAGCAGGTCACGGGATTGCCGAGCGCGTCGATCGAGACATGGGCGCCACCGCCGGTGATATCCTTTACCGCCGCTGCCACGTCCTCCACGTTACGGCCATTGATGACTGCGACTGCGCCGAGTTTTTTGGCGAAGGCGAGCTTGTCTTCGGCGATGTCGATCGCGATCGGCTGGGCGCCGAGGGCCGCCGCGATCATGATTGCCGAGAGGCCGACGCCGCCGCAGCCATGCACCGCCACCCACTCGCCGCCCTTGACCTTGGCCTGGTCGGCGATGGCGCGGAACGACGTTGCGAAGCGGCAGCCGAGGCTCGCAGCCGTGGTGAAGTCCATGCTTTCAGGCAGATGCACGAGGTTCTGGTCGGCAAAGTCGAGCGCGACATATTCGGCAAACGAGCCCCAATGGGTAAAGCCCGGCTGAAACTGCGCCTCGCAGACCTGCTGGTTTCCCGAGCGGCACTCGCCGCAACGGCCGCATCCGGAAACGAAGGGCACGGTCACCCGATCGCCGACCTTGTAGCGCATGACGCCGCGGCCGGTGGCGGTCACCACGCCCGCCAGCTCGTGGCCGGGCACATGCGGCAGGCGGATATCGGCGTCATGGCCCATCCAGCCGTGCCAGTCGGACCGGCAAAGCCCTGTTGCCTCGACCTTGATGACCACGCCGTTCTCCGTCGGTGTCGGATCGGGAAGGGTACGGATTTCCGGCATCTTCTCGAAGGCGTCGTAATACATGGCTTTCATCGGGTCGCTCCTTGCAATGTCGCAATGGGTGGGGCGCGGCCGTCGATGTGGCGCGCCATCAGAAATTCGTCGACCTCCCGGTCGCCGTCGAGCATGCCGCCGGGAACGTGCCCGATCTTGTAGAAACCCGCACGTTCATAAAAGCGGATCGCCGTCGGATTGTCGGCACGCACCACGAGTTCGAGCAGTCGGATGCCGGCCGAGCGCGCATGATCGGTCAGTTGCGCAAGCAGCTGCCGCGCCACGCCGGACCCGCGGGCCTCGTCGCACACATAGACCATGATGATCGTGCCCCGATGCGCCAGCCGGCTCGCACGCTCGCGCATCAGGCCCATGATGCCGACCGGCTCATCGCTGTCGAAGGCCACGAATACGGCGTTGGCGGTTAGCCGCGCGCGCCATTCCTCAGCCGAAAGGCGCTCCCAGTCGGCCGCTGTCGAGGCGAAGGCCTGCGGCTCGCGGTTGAGCGCTTCCAGCCTGATGCGGCGGAAGATGTCCACGTCGTCTGCGTCGAGATGCTTGATGCGCACGGCTTTCCCTTCTCTTTGGCGAAGAGACTAAGCGAGAGGCCTTCGCGGTACCAGAACGGCCGCCATGACATTTTTTGATAGACCCATTCACCCCGATGCTGTTTTTTCGGGGTATGCGGAAAGACTAGAATAAAAACCTCAAGGAGACGCAGATGGCCGTCGATACATCCCCCCGCTCAGTGACCTGGACCTATGTCGATGGTGAATGGCTCTCGGGCAATCCGCCGCTGATCGGCCCGACCTCGCATGCGATGTGGCTGGGCTCGACGGTGTTCGACGGCGCCCGCGTTTTCGACGGCGTCGCTCCCGACCTCGACCTGCATTGCCAGCGCGTCAACCGCTCGGCCGCCGCACTTGGCCTGAAGCCGACGATGGCGGCGGAAGAGGTCGAGGCGCTGACCTGGGAAGGTGCCAAGAAGTTCGACGGCAAGACAGCGCTTTATGTGAAGCCGATGTACTGGGCCGAGCACGGCGCGGCCGGTGTCGTCGCCATCGACCCGGAATCGACCCGTTTTGCGCTCTGCCTGTTCGAGGCGCCGATGGGCAACGGCCACGGCGGCTCGTCGCTGACGCTGTCGCCCTTCCGCCGTCCGACACTGGAATCGATGCCGACCGACGCCAAGGCCGGCTGCCTCTATCCCAACAACGCGCGCATCCTGACCGAGGCCCGTTCGCGCGGCTTCGACAATGCGCTGGTGCGCGACATGCTCGGCAACATCGCCGAGACCGGTTCTTCCAACGTCTTCCTGGTCAAGGACGGTGTCGTCTTTACACCGGCCGCCAACCGTACCTTCCTTGCCGGCATCACCCGCTTCCGCGTCATGACGCTGCTGCGCGAAGCCGGTTTCGAAGTGGTCGAGGCGACGCTGACGATGGCGGACTTCGAAGCGGCCGACGAGATCTTCACGTCCGGCAACTACTCCAAGGTGCTGCCTGTGACGCGTCTCGAAAGCCGCGAGCTGCAGGCCGGCCCGGTCGCCGCCAAGGCGCGCGATCTTTATATGGACTGGGCGCACGCGGCCCGCGACGTCTGACATCGCGCGCATGCAAAACCCCGGCGCACGGTCGTACCCGCTGCGCCGGGGCAAGATGGCCTTAGGTTCAGGCACTCAGCGCGAGCGGCGCGCGCGCGCACCGACCACGGCGCGCCTGTGGATCAGGTAGGCCTGGACGGAGAGGCCTGCGAGGAAGATCACCAGCCAGGCAAGCAGCGTCGTCTGCACGATCGGCGATTCCGGGCCGCTGGCAAGTGGCTGCGAGGCGGGCAGGCGCTTCAACGTCTCGGCGATCGCCGGCACGATCAGCAGGAAATAGCTGAACGAAAGGCCGAGCGTTGCCAGGTAGGGGCGCAGGCGGCCGAAAAAATCGAGCCTTTGTGCTGCAAGGCTTCCACCGATGACGAGCAGCGTGACGATCCCGAGCGCATGGCCCGCGTTGAAGCCGCCGGTGCTCGAAAGCCCCGCGGACGTCAGCACCGCCAGGATGATCGCGGCGAGGTAAAGCTTGCCGGAGCGCGTGCCGGGAACAATCGCACCATACCGGGCAAAGCCATAGAGGCCCGCCACGACGGGGGCGAGGCTGATGACGGTATGGATGATGCCGAGTGTGGAAAGCGGATTTGCCATGATCTTCCTCCTTCGTTGGACCGACTAGTTGGTCGGGAGAGATTTGAAAAAGAAACGCGATGATTTCACCTGCCATCGCGTCCGTTCGGATTGATTTCTAGTGCTCGCAAATGTGGCCCGCCGTTCCCACGGGAACAACTGTCTTTTTCGACCGGTGTCGCTTCGAAGGGTCGGAGCTTCGGGGTCAGGCATCGCTTGGCGCCTGAAGCTGTGCCAAGGCGGGCCGTGCGATCGCCGAAAACGTGGCTTGATCCGAGCCGGCGACGCGGGCCGCGAGCATCGCGCCGTGGACCGTCGCCATGAGCGCCTCGGCGGCCGCCTTGGGGCCGTGAGCGGTCCTCAGAGATCCCTTCGCTACGCCATCCTCGATCACGGCTCCGAGCCAGCCGGAAAGGTCGGCAAAATGACCGCGCACTTGCGCGACGACAGTATCGGGAAGCGAAGGTATTTCCGAGGCCAGAAGGGCGCCGATACAGAAGGGCATGTCCCGTTTGGCGATACATTCTTCCCAGAAGCCGACATAGGCCTCGAGCCGGGCGGCCGGATCGCCGACAGCTGCTAGCAGTCCTTCAACGCTGCGGCGATTGTTCTTGCGGTAGCGGGCAAGCACGGCTGCGGCAAGGTCCGCCTTGGTCGGGAAGTGATGGTGGATCGTCGCCTTGCCGATGCCGACCACGGCCGAGATGTCCGCGTAGCTGAACGCGCTGTAGCCCCGCGACACCATCAGGCGTTCGGTTGCGTCCAGGATTCGTTCGTAAGTATCGCTCACCATGAGCAAGATCTATCAACCGGTCGGTCGAAGCTCAAGTGAGGAGCAGTCCACATATGCAGTGACCGGGGCCGACGTGGACGGCAACTGGACGGCTTGCGCCGGGTCGCGCGCGCTATTTCTTCTTTGCCGGCACGCCCACCTTGACCGCGTCGGGTGCAAGCTCACCACCGAGCTCGACCGTCTTCTTCTGCTTGTCGAAGACGCAGATCTGCGTGACGGCGACCTTGGAGCCCTTGGGCGTGCCGATCACCAGCGCCAGCCCGAAACTCTCGGAGCCGAAGGGGTCGACGACGACGCTGGGTTTTTGCAGCGAGGTGGCGGCGGCGAGGCACTTCTTCGAAACCTCTGCCCGGAATGTCTCCCACGCGTCGCCGGAAGAGGCTGCTGCACTGGACGCAGCAAAAGCGGCGATGGCGGAAAGGGCGAGGGCAGGGATGAGACGCTGCGGCATGGACTGTCCTTTATGCATGGTTGCAACGGTCGCGAAGCTGCAGCCAAACCGTGGCATGAATGTGCTTGAAAGTGTCATGCTTTCAAAATGATGTTGAAAGTATATTCCGTGGGTTGAGGAAAAATTGGCATTGCATCGGTTGCCTCCATGAGGGTCGGTGCCTATGTTCCCGCTCACGGATTTCCCGACGAAATTCCATGCCAAGAGGAGATGCCCACATGGCTTTCGAATTGCCGAACCTTCCCTATGACTACGATGCGCTGGCGCCCTACATGTCGCGCGAGACGCTCGAGTACCACCACGACAAGCACCACCTGGCTTACGTGACCAACGGCAACAAGCTTGCTGAAGAGGCCGGCCTCTCCGACCTGTCGCTGGAGGAAGTCGTCAAGAAGTCCTACGGCACCAACCAGCCGCTGTTCAACAATGCCGGCCAGCACTACAACCACATCCACTTCTGGAAGTGGATGAAGAAGGGCGGCGGCGGCACCAGCCTGCCGGCCAAGCTCGACGCGGCCATCAAGTCCGACCTCGGCGGCTACGACAAGTTCCGCGCCGATTTCATCGCCGCCGGCACCGGCCAGTTCGGCTCGGGCTGGGCCTGGCTCTCGGTCAAGAACGGCAAGCTCGAAATCTCCAAGACCCCGAACGGCGAAAACCCGCTCGTTCACGGCGCCTCGCCGATCCTCGGTGTCGATGTCTGGGAACACTCCTACTATATCGACTACCGCAACGCCCGTCCGAAGTACCTCGAAGCCTTCGTCGACAGCCTGATCAACTGGGATTACGTGCTCGAAATGTACGAAGCGGCTTCCAAGTAAGCTGCCCGTCTTCGATGCATGACGTTTGGACCCGGCGCTTGCGCCGGGTCTTTTCGTTTGTGCTGGGTACCGATGAGGCCAGGCTCAGGTGGTCTTCCAGCCGCTGATCCAGAGTTCCCTGAGGCGGTTTCCCTCGCCTGGAAAATAGGCGCCGACCGCCTCGCAGTGCTCGACACGGTCGGCGCGAAAGTTGCGGATCGCCTGGCGCAACTCGCACCAGCCGACGATGTTGGCAGTTTCCGAATAGTAGATCAGCGCCACCGGCCGGATCGTGCGTTCTGTGGCGCGGCCGAGTTCGTCGCGATAGTCGAGTTCGAGCTTCTGCTCGTCGCGGATCGCCCGGCGTACCAGAGCGAGATCGATGCCGGCGGGCGAGGGGGCGATCGTTCCCCAGGCGTGCAGCGCCCGCGAACGAAAGGCCAGTCTCAGCGGCTCGGGCACGGCTGCAGTGATTTTCTGGTTGACGCGGCCGGCGGCTGCCTTCAGTTCCTCGTCGCCGGTTCGTGCCAGCAGCGCCAGAGCCAAGGCGATCGCTTCCGTTTCCTCGATCGAAAACATCAGCGGCGGCAGGTCGAAGCCGGGCCTAAGAATATAGCCGATGCCGCGGCCGCCTTCGATCGGCACGCGCATCGCCTGGAGTGCCGCGATATCTCGGTAGATCGAGCGCACCGTCACCTCCAGCGTCTCGGCCATTTGCGCGCCGGTCACGGGCTTTCTCGCAAGCCGGAGGATCTGGATGATCTCGAAAAGCCGTGCCGCCTTGCGCATCGAAAACCTCCCCCGTCGTCAACGCTCCTGACACTACCTTGTCAGTTGCCCGGATCTATACCATCAGCCAACGGATTGAAAAAACAGCAATTCGATTGAGAAATGAAAACCCGGACGACGGACAACTGACATGACCTACACGGAAAACCTCTGGCTCTTCTTCACCCTTTTGTTCGGCATTATCATCGTGCCGGGCATGGACATGGTCTTCGTCCTGGCGAACTCGCTAACGGGAGGGCGGGCCTCCGGTCTGTCGGCGACGGCCGGCATCATGGCGGGCGGCGTGCTGCACACGCTCTATGCGGCACTCGGCGTCAGCGTCATCCTGCATCTGGTGCCCGGCCTCTTCAACGTGCTGCTCGTCGCGGGTGCTGCCTATATCGCCTGGATCGGCTTTTCCCTGGTCAAAAGCTCGATCACCATCGGCGGCATCGACGGCGCGGACCGGCTGTCGCGCTGGGCGAGTTTTCGCCAGGGCGCGCTGACGAGCCTGATGAACCCGAAGGCCTATCTCTTCATGCTGGCGGTCTATCCCCAGTTCCTCAAGCCGCAGTTCGGGCCGATCTGGTCGCAGGCCCTGATCATGGCCGCGATGATTGCGGCGACGCAGCTCGCTGTCTATGGCGGCCTTGCCCTTGCCGCCGGCCGCGGCCGGGATTTTCTGGTCGGCAGCCCCGAGACGACCGTGTGGATCGGCCGCGCCGCCGGGGCGGTGCTCGTTCTGGTCGCGGCTTTCACTGTGTGGCAGGGCTGGTCGGCACAGTGAAGCTGTCCCGGTTTCTGCAAAGTATAAACATGAATATTAAAGTCATGTTATTGGCGGGCCTGTTGAAATCCCGAAATTACGCCGGCCGACGGAAATTCCTTTGTCCTAACAAGCACATCAAAAAAATGTTACTTCCGTCGAATACTCAAGATGACATCATGCGGCCGCATTGGGCATGAAGGCCAGGCAGGCAGATTCGCCGAATAGATTTCATTGACCGGGAGATCCTGATGAAAATACGCGCACTCATGTTGGCTGCCGCTCTTGCGGGCCTGGGTGTTACTGCCGTGACCGCAGCCGACGAGCCGCAGGTGGTTCGCCAGCAGGCGATGAAGAAGGTGGGCGCTGCGACTGGCGCGCTTGCCGGCATCGCCAAGGGCGAGAAGCCCTATGACGCGGAGGTCGTGAAGGCATCGCTGACGACGATCAGCGAGACGATGAAGACCTTCCCGGACCATTTCCCGGCCGGATCGGAAGCGGGCCACGAGACCGAGGCGAGCCCGAAGATCTGGGAAAACCTGGATGACTTCAAGGCCAAGGCCGCCAAGCTCGGCACCGATGCCGAGGCGGTTCTGGCGCAGCTGCCCGCTGACCAGGCGGCCGTTGGCGCGGCCCTCGGGGGCATCGGCAAGGACTGCGGCAGCTGTCATGAGAGCTACCGCCTGAAGAAGAATTGACCGGCGGCAACGTCCTATCCGGCTGAAAGAGGAGGCACGCGACGTCCCGCCGCGTGCCTTCACTCGTATTGAGCACACTGTTTGCGGCAGGGCATGAGGGGAGACTATGGGTCGTCGGGCGAGAAAGCTGATATCGGGTCTTGTGGTGCTGGGCGTCGTCGGCGGTGCCGCCTTCTGGTGGCTGACGAAGCCGGCACCCTGGAGCGCCTCCCATTGGGAGGGTCTCGGAGAACCGGATCTTGCCAATGGCGAACAGGTCTTCTGGGCCGGCGGCTGCGTCAGCTGTCATGCCAACAAGGGCGCCGAAGGTGACGCGCGTCTGGTGCTTTCGGGTGGCGCGCCGCTGAAGAGCCCCTTCGGCACCTTCCACGCGCCGAACATCTCTCCGGACGAAGCGGCCGGAATCGGCGCCTGGACGCTCGCGGAGTTCGGCAACGCCATGACCCGCGGCGTCGGGCGCAACGGCGAGCATCTCTATCCGTCGTTCCCCTATGGCTCCTATGCGCGCATGGCGGCCAAGGACGTCAACGACCTCTGGGGCTTCATGAAGACGCTGCCGAAGAGCACCGAGGTGGCGCCGCCGCACGAATTGCCATTCCCTTACAACATGCGGATAGCCTTGGGTGGCTGGAAGCTGCTGTTCCTGACCGACAAGCCACGCGCCGCGGTGGACGCCAACGACCCGAAGCTCGCCCGCGGGCAATATCTCGTCGAGGGGCTTGGCCACTGCGGCGAATGCCACACGCCGAGAAACGCGCTCGGAGGCTTCGAGCCGGATCAGTGGCTCGCAGGCGCGCCGAACCCGGAAGGCGAGGGCCGTATTCCTGATATCACGCCCGGCTCCAAGAGCATCGGCAGCTGGAGCGCCTCTGATATCGCCTCCTATCTGGAAACCGGCTTCACGCCGGAGTTCGATTCCGTCGGCGGTTCCATGGTGGAAGTGCAGAAGAACATGGCAAAACTGACGCCGGCCGACCGCGAGGCGATCGCCGCCTACCTGAAGGCGGTACCAGCGCTCTAACGCTTGATCTTCGTAGCAAGGCGCGCTCAACTCGGCTTCATAACGAGGAGGAGACTGAATGCGCCCACACGAAACCGCGCCCTACGACCAGTGGATCGAACGCAGCCCCGAGGAGATGGTGGCCCGCGCTGCGGACTTCTATGAAGAGGTCAACCGCCGCCGCACCACGCGTTACTTCAGCGATCGTCCGGTGCCGCGTGAGGTCATCGAAACCTGTCTGAAGGCGGCGGGCACGGCGCCGAGCGGCGCCAACCATCAGCCCTGGCATTTCACCGTGATCGAGAGCCCCCGGATCAAGGCCGAGGTGCGCCACGCGGCGGAAGAGGAGGAGCGTATCTTCTATCGGGACAAGGCGCCGCAGGAGTGGCTCGACGCGCTGGCGCCGCTCGGCACCGACGAAGACAAGCCCTTCCTTGAGACCGCTCCCTACCTGATCGTCGTCTTCTCGCAGAAGCGCGGTGGTCCCAATCCGGGCGATCTGAAAAAGAACTACTACATCAACGAAAGCGTCGGCATTGCCACCGGCATCCTGATCACGGCGCTGCATCATGCGGGCGTTGCGACACTGACCCATACGCCGGCGCCGATGAACTTCCTCAACGAGATTTGCGGTCGGCCGGACAGTGAAAAGCCGTTCCTGATTCTGGTGGCCGGCTATCCAGCCCCGGATGCGACCGTGCCGGTGGCCGGCAAGGTGAAGAAGCCGCTCGATCAGATCTCGAACTGGCTCTAGGCCTGTTGCCAAAAGTGGAGAGGCCGCTTTCTGCACCGAAATGGAAGGCGGCTTACCCGATGCTGCCGCTGTCGTCGGGCCGATGCTCCCGCCCGTAGAGTGCAAGAAATCCGTCGAGCTCCGGTGAGCCGAGACCGAGGCCATGCAGGATCTCGCCGGAAAAGCTGATCGGCGCGGTGCCGGCGGCGGTGACGACGTGGCCGCTGCGCATCGCCTGCGGCTGATCGCGATAGTGCGAAGCACCATGATAGCCGGTCAGCGCCGCAAGGCTTTCGGCGCTGTTGCCGGTGTGGTCGACGCGGTCGAGAAGGCCGCATGTTGCAAGGGCATGGACGCCGCCGCAAATGGCTGCGACCACCCGCTTGTTGCGATCGAAGGCACGGATCGTCGAGGAGAGATCGGGCGCCTCGTTCGTGTCCCAGATTGCGCCGCCGCAGATCACCAGCCCGTCGAAGCCGGCCGGGTCGAGGGCATCGATGGAGAGATGCGCCGAGACGTCGAGGCCGCCCATCGAGGTGACACGCGCGCCGTCGACGGTGGCAACCTCGATATCGACGCCGAGATGGGTGCGCGCCGCCGCCATCAACAGCGCACATTCCCAATCGGCGAAGCCTTCGCACAGGACGATTGCAAGACGCATCGGCAGCTCCTCAGCCCAGCTTCTGCATATAGCGCATGCCGGTCACCGGGCGAGGGACGAAGCGTTCGGATTCGTAGAAATGGTGTGCCTGGAAGTTGCCCGTGGCGGCGCTGACCGAAAGGAAGTCGCAGCCGGCCATCTTCGCCTGCTCACGCGCCTTGGCGACCAGGTGGCGGCCAATGCCTGTGCCGCGGCTTTCCGGGCGAACGAAGAGGTGATGCAGCTCCATGCCGCGTGCGCCTTCGGCGGCCCGGTAGATCGGCACGAGGATCGCGTAGCCGATCAGCCGGTTGCCGGCCTCGGCGACGAGCGCCGTAATCCACGGCGTACGGCCGAAAAGGTCACGCTCCAGCTGTTCGGGCGTGATCGGGGCGGCGTCGCCGTGATGGGCCGAAAGTTCGGCGATCATGTCGCGCAGTTCCGGCAGGTCGCGCTGCTTGGCGCAACGGATCGTCACCATCGGCGGGCGCGTAGCCGGTGTCGCATGAAGGGTGGGGATGGCGGTCTGTAGCATGTCTGGGCTCCTCGGGTTTTCTCGCCATCAGGAGCCGGAAAAACAAAAGCCGCCTGATGGCGGCCTTGTTGAATATGATCAGCAGGCCGCTCCTATCGGAACAGCCAAAAATACACGCGGCAAATGGGTGCGTTCTTGATCATGGGCGCTAGATTGTTTGTTTTCGTGATTTTGTCAACGGGGATTTTTCAAGGCGACTAATTAAGCTGCCGCCTCAGTGCTCGCTCTCGCACATGGAATGGTCGGCGAGCGCCCGGATCACATAGCAGTCGCCGACGGTGTGATTGCCGTCGCAGGCGACGATGCGTTCCAGTTCCTGCTCCAGCTTCCTCAATCGCGCGATCTTCTCGCGCACCGTTGCCAGGTGCTCGCTGGCGATGCGGTCGGCTTCGCCGCAAGGTCGCTCCGGATGCTGGCTGAGGGCGAGCAGATCCTTGATCGAATCGATCGACAAGCCGAGGTCGCGCGCATGGCGGATAAAGGCCAGTCGCTCAAGTTCGCTTTTCTCGTACCGCCGCTGATTGCCTTCGGAGCGCTCGGGCGCTGCGATCAGTCCCATCTGCTCGTAGTAGCGGATCGTCGGGATTTTGACGCCGGTGCGCCGGGAGAGATCGCCGATGGAATACATGTTCGCCTCAAACCTATAGCTTCTGGAGCAATAGATAGTTGGGCGCGACCAAGTGTCAATGGTTGGGAAGGGGAGGGGCCGGTCTCGGCCCCTCCGAATGCTGGACGCTGCGAGGGCGGCTTGTCCTAGCCGCGCTCGTTTTCGAGGAACGAGAGCAGGGCTTCGTCGAAGAGATCGCCTTCTTCCAGCTGCGGCGTATGCCCGCTCTGTTCGAAGAGCCGCACCGTCAGGTCCGTGAAGTCCGCCCGGTACTCGTCCCAGCTGAAGGCCGGGGCGACGAGATAGTCCGAGCGGCCGAGCGCAAGCAGCACCGGCGCTGCCAGCCTGTTCAAACCCTTGCGGATATCGATATCGCGAAAGACCTCGCCCCAGAGATGGTCGAATACCGCGTTGTTGACAGTGACATCTCGCCAAAGAGGCGTTGCGTCGAAGTCCGGCTGATGCCAGCTCTTCGCGCCGAGCCGGATCAGCAGGGCTTTGAAACGTTCCTCAGGCCGCGCCGTGATGTCGTCGCCAAGCTTGGCCATCTCCCGTGCGAAGATCGCTTTTCGGGCCGGCGACACCGTTTCTTCCCAGATCCGGTCGGCGAGCGCCATATGACGAGCCGAATGGCTCGGACCGGTGCCGACCATGATCGCGTGGCTGACGCGCTCCGGGTGCCGCTTGGCATATTCGAGGGCCATATAGCCATGGCCGGAGTGTCCGAGAATGGCGAAGCGTTCGAGCCCCAGATGCGCCCGCATTCGCTCGATATCATCGAGCACCGTCTCGAAGCCGATGTCGCCAGCGGCATAGTTGGTCCGCGCCGGTGCGAAGCCGCGGTGGTCGATGAAGATCAGCCGCAACTTCTCGCGAAGCGCTTGGGAGAAGGTGCGGGGGTAGTAGGCGGCGCTGCCGATGACGAGCAGCGGCGTGCCACTGCCTTCGATCCTATAGCCGAGGTCGAAGGGGCCGGCGCCAAGGCTGCCGGCTTCGGAGACAAATCCGTCTTTGGTGGTCATGAGGATGATCCTAGCGATGGCCGGTGAACGGTCATGTCCGTGTCAGGACGTTCAGGCGGCCGAAAAAAAAGCCATGCCAAAAACCGCCGAAGGGCGGCTGTGGCGTCGGTCGTTTTCTGCCGGCGAACGTCGCTAACGGATCAGGCGCATGGATCTTGGTCCTCTTTGGAGGATCGCTGGATATCATCGATTGTCCGACCGAGACAAGCCGATCGGCGCAAACCGCCCTCTCAGGGGATGTCGTCGCCGCCGTTGGCGAGATCGGCGGTCGCCACGTCGCGCTGCTGCTCGACACCCATCGCGCGCTCGACAGCCTTGCGGATCTCTTCCTCGGCGGCCTGCCGCTGCTCGGGGGGCATCTCCTTGAGATCCGCTTCGGTCAGGCCCATCGCCTTGAGGACCTGTTCGCGGATTTTCTCAACCAGGCTCTTCTTCGCTTCCTTCAGAAACTCGTCGCTGACCGAACCGTCCGAGGCCGCAGGGCCTTCTTTGGCGGAAATCGAAGCCGTGCTCTCGCCGTCGCGCGCCGCCGTCATCCACAGCGCGTTGGAAAGGGCGTTCGAGGTCGAAGGCGGCGCGATCGTCGGGGCCTGGCGCGGGCGCGCGTCACCGCCGCTCTCCTCGATCGGCGCGATAGTGCCCGCCTGCTGGCGGCGCTGGGAGAAGTAGTAGTTCGAAATGCTGTTGTCGATCTTCATGGGAATCCCCCGGAATCTGTCGTCCGGGGGAAGCTGCTGTCGCGGGCTTGCGCGGAGCTTACTTTTGCAACCTTCTAGCGAGAATTAGGGATGCTTCGCGCGCGTCAAGGCAGAGTGTAGGCGATGATGTAGTCACCGGGCCTGGTGCCGACCGAGCCGTGGCCGCCGGCAACGATCAGCACATATTGCTTGTCGCCGACCGCATAGCTCATCGGCGTCGACTGGCCGCCGGCGGGAAGGCGCGCCTCCCAGAGCTGGCGTCCGGTCGTGAGGTCATAGGCGCGCAGATAATCGTCGACAGCGGCACCCAGGAAGGCGACGCCCCCCTTGGTGATCATCGGTCCGCCGATGCCCGGTACGCCGACCTTGAACGGCAGCGGCAACGGCGTCATGTCCTCGACGGTGCCGTTCTTGTGCTTGTAGGCGATCTTGCCGGTCCTGAGATCGGCTCCAGCGACGTAACCCCACGGCGGCGCCTGGCAGGGAATGCCGAGCGGTCCAAGGAAGGGGCCCATGAAGACGCCATAGGGCGCTCCATCGTTGCGATTGAGCCCTTGCTCCGACCCCTTCTCGTCCTGGCCCTTCGGCGGCACCTGGTCGCGGGGCACGAGCCGCGAGGTGAAGGCGAGATAGGTCGGCATGCCGAACATCACCTGACGCTCCGGATCGATCGCGACGGAACCCCAGTTGAAGGTGCCGAAGTTGCCGGGATAGACGAGCGTGCCCTCGATCGACGGCGGCGTGTAGCGTCCCTCATATTTCAGCGAGCGGAACGCGATGCGGCAGGCAAGCTGGTCGAACAGCGTGACGCCCCACATGTCCTTTTCCTGTAGCGGTGCAGGCATGAAGGTGAGGCCGGAGACCGGCTGGGTCGGGGCGGTGAAGTCCTCGGGGATCGCGCCACCCGGCGCCTGCACCTCCTCGACCGGGATGATCGGTTCGCCGCTCCTGCGGTCGAGCACGTAGATGTCGCCCTGTTTCGTCGGTCCGACCAAAGCTGGCACGACGGTGCCGTCCTCCTTGGTGATGTCAAGCAGCGCCGGCTGCGCCGGCACGTCCATGTCCCAGAGGTCGTGATGTACGGTCTGGCGAACCCAGCGCACCGCGCCCGAATTGATGTCGAGCGCGACGGTCGAGGAGGAATATTTCTCGACGTGTTCGCTGCGGCCCATGCCGAGCTGGTCGGGCACCTGGTTGCCCATGGGGATGTAGACGAGGCCGAGACCCTCGTCATAGCTGAAGACCGACCAGCTGTTCGGCGAGTTGGTGGTGTAGGTCTGGCCTTCTGGGAGCGGTGCCGTCACATCAGGGTTGCCGCTGTCCCAGTTCCAGATCAGCGCACCGGTGTTGATGTCGAACGCGCGGATGACGCCGGACTGTTCCTGGGTGGAATAGTTGTCGTTGACCGCACCGCCGATGATCAGCTTGCCGGCGACGGCAACCGGCGGCGACGTCGAATAATAGTAACCGGCCGGGTTGTATTTCATGCCCGTTTCGAGATGCAGGACGCCATTGTCGGCAAAGCTGGTGCAGACGGACCCCGTCGCCGCGTCGAGCGCGATCAACCGCGCGTCGGAGGTCGGAAGGTACACCCGTTCGGCGCAGGGGCTGCCCGGGGCTGCAGCCGGGTCGGCCCAATAGGTAACGCCGCGGCAGGTCTGGTGCTGGCGGTCCGGGTTCATGCCCGAGTTGCTGTCATATTTCCATTTCTCTTCGCCGGTTGCCGCATCGAGCGCGATCGCCCAGTTGTGCGGTGTGCAGGCATAGAGCGTGTCTTTGATCTTGAGCGGCGTCACCTGATAGGTCGTCTCGCCCACGTCGTCGGGTCTCTTGATGTCGCCGGTCTGATATTGCCAGGCAACCCTCAGCCCCCCGACATTCTCAGGCGTGATCTGATCGAGCGGCGAGTAGCGCTGGCCGAAGGCGGTGCGCCCGTACTGGTGCCATTCGTCCGGCGGTACCGAGCCGCCGAGCGGTGGATTTTCAGCGACGACATCGCTCGGCAGATCGCCGCGTATGTCGTGCGGGTCCTGCATGATTGCGTAGCCCGCGACACCAACCGATACCAGCACCGCAAATGCCAGCGGCCAGCCACTCACGGCATAACGCTCGCCCGTCGGGCTTTCGAAGCCGAGCGGCCGGCGCACGGCCGGCAACAGCAGCCAGAGCCCCAGAAGGACGATGACGCCGCCACGCGGGCCAAGCTGCCACCAGTCGAAACCGACCTCAGACACCGCCCAGCCGAGCGAGCCCAGGATCATGAACGCATAGAGCCAGATCGCCGCCGATTTCCGCATGAACAGCAGCACCGCCGTCAGCAGGAAGCCGATGCCGATTGCGAGGTAATAGGGGCTGCCGCCAAGCATCAGCAGCTTGGCGCCGCCGCCGCCAAGCGCGAGGCCGATGATTGCAAAGACGATGGCCGTCAGAACGAGCATGATGGGAACTCCCGCATCGAAGAACGGTGCCGTGGCACGGTTCTTTCCATTGCGGCGGTCCGTCGCCGGGACCGCGTGAGACAGGTGGCTTCGAAGCGGCGGTCGCAAGCCTTGTCGCGGCCGCCCGGTCAGGGAAGGCGCAGAGCGCCTGTCCTGTTAGCACCTAACGCGCCGTCTTTGCCTTTCAATAGCCACATTCCGCAACGCGGAAATATTCGCAGGCCCGCAATAAAGTTGCGGCCAAGGCGACCAAGCGCCGCTGGCGGCGCGTTGGCTGAGGGCGGCCAGTTGCCCGTCACCGTGTAAAAACAGCGGCATAGAACGATTTGATGAATCGGCCTGGCAGCAGAAGCGCAAGGCCGCGGAAATACGGCGCACTGGAATGCCGCATTCCTGAGACGCCTATGTGCCGCAGAAGGTGCGCTGGACTTCCTCTCCCGGGCTCGGCGGAGCCTGGTAGCGGGCAAACTGCGCCTGGTCGGCATAGGGGTTGGCGGTAACTTCGACCAGGGCCTCAAAGAGCGAGAAGTCCGCATCCTCGGTCGCGGCCGCGATCGCCTCTTCGATCCGGTGGTTACGCGGAATAAAGGCCGGGTTGACCGCCATCATCGCGGTCGCGCGTTCATCCGGCGTCGCCTTCTCGCGGCTGAGACGCTGACGCCACTCTTGCAGCCACGGCCCGATTGCCCCGGTAGAGGCAAAGGTCGAGGCGAGTGCGGCATCGGCGGCCGGGTCGCGGGCGCTGTCGCACAGCCGCCGGAAGGTGAGGGTGAAATCCGCTTCCCCCTGATGCATGGCCGTCAGCAGCGCCTGCAACAGGTCGAGGTCTCCCTTTTCGCTCATGGCCAATCCGATCTTGCGCCGCATGCCATCCAGCCAGTGGCGCTGGAAGATCGCGCCGTACTCGCCGAGCGCATCATTGGCCAGTTCCACCGCCGTATCCTGGTTGTCGTCGAAGAGCGGCACCAGGGTTTCTGCCAGGCGCGCCAGGTTCCATTGCCCGATCGCCGGCTGGCTCGCATAGGCATAACGACCGATCTGATCGATCGAGGAAAACACCTTCTTGGGATCATAGGCATCGAGGAAGGCGCAAGGGCCGAAGTCGATTGTCTCGCCCGAGATCGTCATGTTGTCGGTGTTCATCACGCCATGAATGAAGCCGACGTGCAGCCAGCGCGCGATCAGCTCCGCCTGGCGCGCGGTAACCGCCTTGTAGAAGGCAAGATAGGGCCGTTCAGCGTCCCTGACCTCAGGGTAGTGGCGATCGATCGCGTAGTCGGCAAGCACCTTCACCGACTCCATATCGCCGCGCGCTGCGAAAAATTGGAACGTGCCGACGCGCATATGGCTTGCCGCGACCCGCGTTACGATGGCGCCCGGCAGGATCTGTTCGCGATAGACCGGTTGCCCGGTGACGACGGCGGCAAGCGCCCGTGTCGTCGGAATGCCGAGCGCGTACATCGCCTCGCTGACGATGTACTCGCGCAAGACTGGACCGAGTGCCGCGCGCCCGTCGCCGCGCCGTGAGAAGGGGGTCTGGCCCGGTCCTTTGAGCTGGATGTCGCGCCGCTTCCCGTTGCGGTCGATCACCTCGCCAAGGAGGATCGCCCGGCCATCACCGAGTTGCGGCACGAAGGTGCCGAACTGGTGGCCGGCATAAGCCATGGCAAGCGGATCGGCACCGGCGGGAAGGCGGTTGCCCGAAAAGATCTCGGCGCCCTCGCGTTCGAGCGTCGCCACGTCGAGACCGAGCTCCTCGGCCAATGGCTTGTTGAGCTTGATCAGCCAGGGCTCCGCCACCGGAGTGGGCGCGACGCGCGCGAAGAACTGCTGCGGCAGGCGCGCGTAGCTGTTGTCGAAGGCAAAGGCTTCGGCATTTCCGGTCGGCGAGGGGGGAACGTAATTCATGACAGGGCGGTCAACGGCCTTTGCCGGGATGTCCGGCTGCCGTCCTTTCCGTTCAAGTCTACACAAACACTGTGGCTTTCGCGAGGGTGTCGACGAGAAGGCGCCCTCCCGCAATTGCTTGCGAGAGGGCCGGGAGGGCGAGGCCCCGCGCCTCAGGCGCTAAGCGCCGTCGGTGGAAGGCAGGCCTCGCAGATTGCCGCGATGTGGCGATGGTCGGTGCCGCAGCAACCGCCAAGAATGCGCAATCGTGGCAAATGCGTCGTCAGTGTTCGATAACGCTGGCCGAGGTCGAGGGGATCCCCGGCATCCAGGATTTCGCTGTTGTCGAGCTCGGCATGGCTCATCCTGGAAGCGTTGGCTCGAATACCGGCAATGCGCTGCGCCCAGGCGCTCCCTGTATCGAGGCTGGTCTCGAAATGATCGGGGTGGGCACAGTTGATCATGTAGTAGTGCGGATAGCCGCCGGTCGCCGCATCAACGGTCTCGATCGCGGCCCGAAGGGTTCGGCCGTCTGGGAGCCGGCCGTCGGTTTCCACCGTGAAGGCAATCGAGCAGGGCATGCCATGGCTCTGGGCCGCCCGGGCAATGCCGGTCGCCTCGTCGATGCTGGTCAGCGTATAGGCGCCGACGATATCGGCGTCACTGGCGGCAAAGGCGGAGATCTGTGGTCCGTGATAATCCTCGGCCTCATCCGCGCTCATGCGGCCCAGGCGATAGCCGTCGCCGCGCGGCCCGATGGCGCCGCTAAGCACGATCGGCGCTTGCGGACGTTCGTACTCGGCGCGCAGTTCCGCCAGCATGTAGATGGCGTTCTGGTTGACCTCGGCCAGGGCCGCGGCGTCATAGCCGAGCTTCACGCCCCAATCGGCGCTGGCGCGCCAGGTGGGTGTGTCGAGCACGAAACCGGTGCCGTGCTGCTGTGCAATTGCGAGATATCGCTTGTAGTAGTCGAGCAAGCGCCGGCGCCCGTCCGCCGTCGAAATGAGCACGAAGGCGGCAAAATGCGGGAGGGAGATGCCCTCATGAAAGATCAGCGTCGTTTCGATGCCACCGTCACTCAGGAACAGTCCACCCTTCAAGAGCGGCAGGCTGCGTCTGTATTTGGCCATATCGGTCTCCACCGGTTCAGTCTTGGCTGAAGGGCCCGCGGATGCCTCCAACACCGCAGAACCAAGTAAATTTCTGCCTTATGATCATCTTCTAAACTAGACGACTTGCGGTATACTATTGCTAATATACTAAATTAGTGTCGAAAAATCAGTGACTTACTGGCTTGCAGCCGCCGCTGCGCTAGGAGCTGGCCGCCGAGTAATTGCTGGAAACCGTACCAATGGTAGGGAGCAGCTAATGCGAAAGGGTGAGGAAACGCGCGCCAGAATCCTCGACGTCGCCGAGGCGGCGGTGCTTGCCAAGGGTTTCGGCGCGACTTCGATCGACGAGCTGATCGCCGAGACCGGCATCACCAAGAGCGGATTCTTCTACCATTTCCGCGACAAGAACGAACTCGCGCGGGCTCTGCTCGAGCGCTACATCGAGAACGACGAGCGCATCTACGACGAGATCTTCGGCCGCGCCCATCAATTGTCAGACGACCCGCTGCAGGCTTTTCTTCTGGGACTGAAGATGCTGTCGGAAATTCTCGCTGACCTGCCGAACGGCCATCCCGGCTGCCTGGTCGCGGTCATGTGCACGCAGGAGCGTGCTTTCGATCGCGAGATCCAGGAGATCAACCGGCAGGCGGCGCTGATGTGGCGTCGGCGTTTCGGCACGATGTTCGAGGCGATCATGCAAGTCTACCGGCCACGCGAGCCGCTCGACGTCGACCAGCTGGCCGATATGGTTTCGACCGTGCTTGAAGGCGGCATCATCCTGTCGAAGGCGCTGAAGCAGCCTGAAAGCCTGCCGCAGCAGCTGCTCGTACTCCGATCCTTCGTCCGGCTGCTTTTCCAGCCGGCAGCCTGAGCAATTCCAGGAAAAGTGTGACGCGGTTTTCCGTCCGGAATGGCGCCTTGCGGTGCGTCAGCCTTCCATCTCAAGCGCCAAGGCAGCAAGCTTGCGCACCGTGTTGAGGTTGCGCGCGGTGCCTGGCTTGGCGGCCGGCAGCTTGAACTTCGAACGGCCGGAGCCGTTCGGGAAGTGGATATAGATCTCAGCTCCGGCAACCTGGGCTTCTTCGCCATCGGGTGCCACGAGTTTGTCGAGCGCGTCTGATGGTGCCGGCTCGCGCAGGAAAACGACAAGCAGCAGATTTGGCTTGGCGTCCGGGAAGGGGGCCTGATCGGCGATCGCCTGCAATTGCGCGCCGGTCCTGATCATCACGCCTGGCGCCTTACCGAGCTTTTCCTGAAGTGCGCTGTCCAGCATTGCCGCCGCGTCTGCCGCCGGCAGATCGGAGCGGAACAGCACGTTGCCGCTCTGGATGTAGGTCTTGACGTCGGCAAAGCCGAGCCCTTCGCAGATCGTTTTGAGGTCGGCCATTGGAAGCGATCCCGTACCACCGACGTTGACGGCTCGCAGCAGGGCGACGTGGACGGGCATGGCGGGACCTTTCACCTCAGGTAGCAACGGGATGAGAAAAACCGCAAACAGGTTTCCTCATCCCGATCCGTTTACATCTTGCCGGCGACCTTGATGGCAAAGGCGTATTCGAAGGCGATCTCCTCGAGCCGCTGGAAGCGACCCGAAGCGCCGCCATGGCCGGCGTCCATGTTCGTCTTCAACAGGATCGGCGCGCTGCCCGTCGTCTTCTCGCGCAGCCGCGCGACCCACTTCGCCGGCTCCCAATAGGTGACGCGCGGATCGGTGAGACCGCCGAGCGCCAGGATCGCGGGATAGGACTTCGCCTCGACATTGTCGTAGGGCGAGTAGCCGGCGATGATGTCGTAGAACTCGCGGCTCTCGATCGGGTTGCCCCATTCCGGCCATTCCGGCGGGGTCAACGGCAGGGTGTCGTCGAGCATGGTGTTGAGCACGTCGACGAAGGGTACGGCCGCGATAATGCCGGTGAACTTCTCCGGCGCCATATTGGCGATCGCGCCCATGAGCATGCCGCCGGCGGAGCCGCCTTCTGCGACGATCTTCGCGTAGGACGTGAACTTCTGCTGATTCAGATAGTCAGCGGCCGCTATGAAATCCTTGAAGGTATTGGTCTTCTTTGCCATCTTGCCGTCTTCGTACCAGGCAAAGCCGCGATCCTTGCCGCCGCGGATATGGGCGATGGCATAGACGAAGCCGCGATCGGCCAGCGACAGGCAATTGGTGTTGAAGCCGGCCGGAATGGTGATGCCGTAGGCGCCATAGCCATAGAGCAGGCAGGGCGCCGAACCGTCGAGCGGCGTGTCCTTGCGGTAAAGCAGCGTCACCGGCACTTCGGTGCCATCCCAGGACGGCGCGAAGACGCGGCGGGTGACATAGTCGTCCGGGTTGTGGCCCGAAGGCACTTCCTGGGTTTTCAAGAGCGTGCGCGCGCGCGTCGCCATGTCGTAGTCGAAGAGCTGCGACGGCGTGGTCATCGACGAGTAGGAGAAGCGGATGACGTCGGTGTCGTATTCGGCAGCACCGGAAAGGCCGAGCGAATAGGCCTCTTCGGCAAAGGCGATCGCGTGCTCTTCGCCGGTCTTGCGGTCGCGGATGACGATCTCCGGCAGGCCTTCGCGGCGCTGCAGCCAGACGAGGTGGCGGGCATAGGCCATGTGGCTGAGGATCAGTGTGCCGGGCTTATGCGGCACCACCTCGCGCCAATTCTCCTTGCCCGGTGCCGTGACCGGCGCTTCGACGATCTTGAAGTCCTTGGCGCCGTCGGCATTGGTGAGGATGTAGAAGACGTCGCCGCCTTCGGTCATCGCGTATTCGAGCCCGGTGACGCGCTCGGCGACGAGCTTCGGCTCAGCCGTCAGATCCTTGGTCGAGAGCAACCGGTATTCGCTCGTCTCGTGATCGTGGATGTCGATGTAGATGAAATCGTCGAGCAGCGAGCCCCCGACCGACATGAAGAAGCCGGGATCCGTCTCCTCGAAGACCAGCCGGTCGTCGGTCTGGGCGGTGCCGAGGATATGGTGGAAGATCTTCGACGGGCGGTGGTTGTCGTCGAGCACTGTGTAGAAGAAGCTCTTGCCATCGGGCGCCCAGGCGCCGCCGCCGCCGGTGTTCTCGATCACGTCTGCCAGGTCTTCGCCCGTTGCGAGGTCGCGCACCCGAAGCGTGAAATACTCCGAACCCTTGTCGTCATAGCCCCAGATGCCGAGGCTATGGTCGGTCGAATGGTCGAGCCCGCCAAGGCGGAAATAGGCCTTGCCTTCGGCTTCCTTGTCGCCGTCGAGCAGCAATTGCCGGATCGCCTCGTCCTTGTGGTCGCCGTCACGGGGAATGCGGAAGTAACGCGGCTGCTCGCCGCCGGTGACATAGGCATGGCCGTAGGCGAAGGGACCGTCCTTGACCGGGATCGAGCTGTCGTCCTCCTTGATCCGGCCGCGCATCTCGGCAAACAGCGTCTTCTGAAGAGCCTTGGTGTCATCCATCGCCGCGTTCATGTAAGCGTTTTCGGCCTCCAGATGCTTGCGGATATCAGGATCGAGGATCGAGGGATCCTTGAACATCGCCTGCCAATTGTCCGCGCGCAGCCAGGCATAGTCGTCGGTGCGGGTAATGCCGTGGCGCGTGTCGCTGACCGGCTTCTTTGCGGCGACGGGAGCTTTGGGGAGGTTGCTGAATACGGACAAGATACGTCTCCGGGATCAATGCGGCGGGAGACAATGAGATAGAGACCCTGTCGAAAGCGATCAAGCGCAATCGAGCTGCGCGCGGATCACCGCGGCATCGGGTGGGCGGCTGCCCCTTCCATCGTGGTGGGTAGGGGCAGCGTGTTGCTACGATTTTTCGCCGACCTTTCGCCGGTACGCATCAACCGGCGATCCACCGACGCCCCAGTCTTCGAGCGCCACTTCGTCGATGACAACGAAGGTGGTGGCCGGATCCTTGTTGAGCACGGTGTGAAGGAGATCGGTGACGCCCTTGATCAGGGTTGCTTTCTGCTCGGGGGTTGCACCCTCGCGGGTGATCTTGATGTTTACGTAGGGCACAAGCTTCTCCTATTGCGCGGATGGGATGTCGTAATGGAAGACCTTGGCGATGATCTGCCAGCGGCCGTCAAGAAAGACCAGGGACAAAAAGTCGGTGAAGGCCTTCTCGCCGATGGCGCATTGCACCTTGGCAAATGCGGTTACGGGGCCTGCGAACTCGATGGAAAGAATACGGTCGATGCGCGCTTCGTCTCGGCTTTCGGGCGAGGGACGTTTTTCGACGATCGGAAAGTACCTGTTCATGTCGAGTTCGAGCAGGGTTCCGTCCGTTGCTGTGGCATAGAGCGCCTTCGGGTGGAAGACTTGCCTGAGAATGTCGGTGTCGCTGCGATAGAGCCCGTCGAAGTAGCGTTGCAGGACGTCGACGATGGCTGCGAACTGCGGATCCTTCGGTGACGCGCTCATGCCGCGACCAGGCCTTCCGCCTGCATTGCGCTGCGCACGGCAGGACGTGTGCCGATCCGTTGCATGTAGGCTGCGAGATGCGGCCATTGCATGAGCGCGATCCCGGTGCCGCTGCTCCAGTTGACGACCGTGAAGAGATAGGCGTCGGCGACGGAGAAGACCTCCCCGAGCAGGTAAGGGCGCCCGTCCGCGAGCAGGCTTTCGACATGGGTCAAGCGTTTCGCCACCTGCAGCGTGGCTGCCTCCTTTGCATCGGGGGATGCGGTCGGGTCGAACAGCGGCGAGAAGGCCTTGTGCAGTTCCGATGAGATGAAGTTCAACTGTTCCTGAAGGCGGGTGCGCGCCAGCGTGCCGTTTTCAGGCGCAAGTTTCGCCGCCGGAAAGCGATCGGCGATGTACTGCACCACAGCAGCACCTTCGGTAACGACCTCGCCGCTTTCCAGCACCAGCGTCGGTACGTAGCCCTTGGGGTTGACCGCCTTGTAATCCGCACCCGTCTCGGTGCGATGAGTCTTGGTATCGACCCGGACGATCTCGAAATCGGCACCGGCCTCGTGCAGGCTGATATGGGGGGAAAGCGAACAGGCGCCGGGGGCGTAATAGAGCTTCATCATCTGGTTCCTTCTGAAATGATTGTCCGTTTGTCGAGGACGGCGGAACCTAAGCGGAAGCGGTAACCTTTGTATATCAGATAACCTTATGTTACCTACCTTTCCGGTTTCCCCGCGGTAACTGGAAAGTTTTGCGCATGAGCTTGAAAATTCGGAAAAATCGGGCCGCGGCCTTGCCGCCGAACTGCCCGGTCGGCGAGTGCATGGTGCTACTCGGCGGCGCATGGACGCCGAACATCCTCTGGTCCTTGAGCGCCGGGCCGCGCCGCTTCAGCGAACTGAGGATCGACGTGCCCGGTATTTCGGCAAAGGTGCTGAGCACTCGGTTGAAGGAACTTGAGGAGAAGGGTGCTGTCGAGCGGCGGATCATGCCGACGTCGCCGCCTTCCGTGGAATACAGCCTCAGTGAGCTCGGCGCGGAGTTCATCCCGGCCATCCATGCCATCGTCGAGGTCGGCTATCGGCTGAAGCAGCGGCGAGGCGTCGAGGTCGTGCGCAAGGAAACGGCTGCCGCTCCGGTCCCGGTCACCGGTGGGTAAGACCTACCAGCGCCCCTTCAGGCTCTGCATCGCATGCTCGATGAACGCGCGCACCTTCGGCGTTTGCGCCTGGCGGTCGGCAAAGCAGGCATAGAAATCGAAGGGCTCGTGGTCGGTGCTGGCCAATCCCTCCTGCGGCAGTTCGCCGAACAGCGGCACCACCAGCCCGCGTTCGATCAGCGGCGCTGCGATGAAGGCGCCGAGCCGGGTGATGCCGGCGCCGGCGATCGCCATCTCGGCGAGCGTGTCGATATCGTTGCTGACGATCGTCGCCTTCAGTTCCGGCTCGAAGCGCAGGCCGTCGCGGGTAAACGCCCAGCGAAAGATCCGGCCATGCCCCGCATAGCGGTAGACGAGGCAATCGTGGTGCACGAGATCTTCGGGTTGCTGCGGGCGGCCGCGTCGCTCCAGATAGGAGGGGGCTGCGCAGATGATCATCGGCACCGAGGCCAGCTTGCGGGCAATCAGCCCCTGTTCCAGCTGCAGGCCGAAGCGCACGCTGATGTCGATGCCTTCGCCGATATGATCGATCTCGCGGTCGGTGACGACGAGCTCGATCGAGACATCCGGATACCGGGCGGCGAAGGAGGGGACGAGCGGCGCCACCACATGACGACCGAAGGCGACGGATGAGGCGATCTTGAGCGGCCCGCGCGGCTCGGTGCTGAGTGCCGAAACGGCGGCGGCTGCAAGCTCCAGCTCGTGTACGACGCCGCGCACCCTCTCGTAGTAAATCCGCCCGCTCTCGGTCAGGCCCAACTGGCGCGTGGTGCGGCTGAGCAGCCGGCTGCCGAGCGTTCGCTCCAGGCGGGCGATGTTCTGGCTCGCGGAAGCGGGTGTAATCCCGAGCTTTCGTGCCGCCGCGGCGATGCTGCCTTCCTCGACGCTCCTGACGAAACTCTCGACGCCGCGCAAAGTGTCCATAACCCAAACCATCGAATAGAAACATCTATTCGATGGTTTTGCCTGTTTCTGAACAAGGCTGCAATGGCCTACTTGGCTGCGACGCGATCCGTATAGTGCGGCCAGAAACGAGGGGGTGGTCCCCTCGATCAAACCAGGAGACTTCTGATGGAAGACACCCTATCGGCGCCGCGGCTCGCGCGCAGCCGCAAGCTGCCGCCGCGTGCGGCCCCCGTTGCCTTCGCCTTCTTCATGTCGGCGATCATGGCGTTTCTGATGTGCTGCGTCATCGTCGGCGTCAACACCGGCATCGACGCCGGCTACCCGGCCCGCGTGCTCGGTTCATACGCGCTCGCCATGCCCGTCGCCTTCGTCTGCGTGCTCATGGTCCGCCCCGTGGTCGCGCGGCTGGTCGGCGTCGTCTGCCGCCTGCCGGGCTGACAAGACCCCGTCCCGGAAAACCGGGACGGGCGGCGTGCCCACGTCGTCATGGGATAAGGGGCGCTCTCGTCGTGAAATCCATTCAGTTGCAATTCAGCCGAGGGGTCGCATTCTGTTTTCTGCCGCAACGACTGGCGGTCTGATCAAGGGGCAAGGAGATGGGCATGTTGAACAAGCTGGTGCAGGCGGCCATTCTGGCCGGGGCGCTCTCCGCCGCACTTCCCGCTACCGCAAGCACATTTGTCGCCTGGGAAGTGTCCGGGGTCGACTGGAACGACGTGCTCAACGCGCGCGCCTGGCCATCCTCCTCCTCGGCGATCCGCGCCGGCTATCCCAACGGCACGAAACTGCAGATGACCGGCCGCTGCATGAACGGTGTCGATCTCAAGCGCATCGCCCGCTGGTCGGCTTCCGCCCAGCGCCAGGCCGTGCGGGCCACCTGGTGCCAGATTTGGCACGATCCGCAGCGCAGTGGAAACTGGCAGGAGGGCTGGGTTTACGGCAAGTTCATCCGGCCGGCGCGCTTCTGACACGTTTGGGCGGTGACGATAAAGCGTCGGCGTGGCTGGCAAACAACAGCCCTGGTCGCATACTCCCGTATAAAGCACAGCGTTGCTTTGTTTTATCGGGAGCAGAGGTATCGTGAACAATACCTATGGCAGACTTGCCTCTCATGTTTATAATTTAGACAAATATATTGGAAAGTCTTTCGGCGACATCGAGTATTATCGGCAGAGGCTCGAGGGCTATCGTGGGCCGATCCTCGAACCAGCCGTCGGCAACGGCCGAGCGCTGATCCCGTTGCTGGAGGCCGGTTTCGATGTCTGCGGGTTTGATGCCTCGCAGGACATGCTCGACTATTGTCTCGCCCAATGCGCCGGCCGCGACTTAGCGCCGGCCCTGTCTCGCCAGACCTTCGAGACCTTCACATATGCAAAGCGCTTCGATGCGATTGTCGTGCCCGCCGGTTCGTTGCAGCTGATCGCGGACCATGCAGCGGCATCAGCCGTGCTAAAGCGCTTTTACGATCACCTGGCGCCGGGTGGTCGATTGATCTTCGATCTTTACCCGGGCGACATGGTCGCCGACCTGCAGCCGAATATCCGCAGCTGGCAAACGGAGGCGGGCGACCTTTTGACCCTGACCAGTCAGCGGGTGAGGACCGACATCCTCGGCCAGACGACCGTTTCGCACCTGCGCTACGACCTCTGGCAGGAGGGACGGCTGGCGTCGAGCGAGCTTGAATTCTTCACCATGCGCTGGTGGGGCGTTCAGGAAATGCTGCTGACGCTGCAGGCAGCCGGTTTCGCCGATATCGTCATTTCCGGCGATTATACCTTCGGCCGTGCTCCAAGGGACGGTGACCATGTCGTCACCTTCGAATGCCGACGCCCGGTATAGATCGCGCGGCGAAGCAAACCGGACAAAAGAGCCACGCCCGGTCACCCGGGCGTGGCTTCGGCTATCAGCGGCAACGGGCCGCGGCGTTGCCCTGATCGAGCTTGACGCCGTTGACGGTCAGCACCGAACCCGGCGACTGGGTGATCGTCCCGGCCGACCAGCCGTTGTCGAGCAGGCAATCCTTCGGCGTGTTGCTCACGCTGACATTGCCGGTGATGTCTTCGGTCGGGCCCGAGAAGTAGAGGCCCGCCTTGCCGGCTTTGTCGACGGTCATGTTCTTCAGCACGACGTCGCGCACCGGTCCTCCAAGGAACTCGAACTCGTTGCCGTAGATGAAGGCGCCATAGGTGCCGGCATTCGTTACCTTGACGTCCTCGAGCGAAATCCCCGAGACCGGATTGAAGAAGATGCCGGCGTTGCGGGTACCGTCGACGGTCAGTCCCTTGACGTTGACGTTGGTGGTCGTCGCATCGAGGTTCGGGCTCGAGACCAGCATCAGACCGTTGATGCCGCCAAAGAGCCGCATGTCGTTGATCGCGACGTTGGAGGTGCCCTGCAGCACAACGAGATCCATGTCCCGGTCCTGCTTGGCATTGTCGACCGTTACACGGTTGAGCCTGACTTCCTTGCCGGCGACGAGCAGCACGCCTTCGCGGCGGGAGTTGCTGATCGTCACGTTGTCGAGCGTGACGTTCTGCGTGCCGGTGACCAGTTCGTAGTCTGTCCGTCCGACCTTCCTGAACTCGCCGCCGGCAAAGACCCCATAGGTGACCTTGTCGATGACAGTGTCGCGCACCGTCACGTTTCGGCTGCCGACGGAGCTGACGGCGGCATAGGGCGCCTTGTTGGGGTTGTAGATCGAGAATTCGCAGGTCGTGTTGTTCTCGCAAATGTAGAGGTCGTGGATGCGGCTGTCCTGAACCAGCGCGCCATTAACGCGCGTGAAGCGAATGCCGTCGTGGTTGGTGGCGGCAATGTCGACCTTGTCGACGGTGACATCTGCGGCGTTCGTGGCCGAAATGCCGGCTAGGCCGCCGCGGACCGAAAGCGACGAGATGGTACCGCCGGACGCCATGGCAATCACGTCCTCGGCGGGGTTGTAGCCGGTGATCGTGGTGGCCGCACCCTGATTGACGAAGGTTGCGGTCGCGCCGCTGCGCGCGCCGCTAACGGCAATTGCGCCGCCGCCGCCAAGGAGTGTCTGGTCGTTGCCGAGCGCGAGTGTGCGGTCGAGACCGAGGTTGCCGTCCGCGAGGATCAGCGCGTCGGCGCCGGCAGCCCCGATCAGGGCGTTGATGTCGGAGGCATTGCCGGAAGCCGAGGAAACGGTCACCACCCGGCCGGCGTTACGGCCGGTGCCGGCAAGCTGCGCGGCCTCGACATCGCCGGTGGCGCCCGCATGGGTGCGGATGCGGGTGGCGCGCTCGACACGCTGGGTCATCGGATCGAAGGCGTCGGCGGTCGAGCCGGTCGCGCCGAACGGGATGCGCAGCCGTGCCATGACGGCGCCCTTCAGCTTGTCCTCGTTGTCATAGGTGCCGGTCACGTCGAGCGAGACGGTCGATCCCTCGGAAAGGCCCGGCAGGTCGGCAAAGGTCAGTTCCGCACGCAGCTTGGCGCCGAACATGTCGCCGAGGTTGCGGCCGCCATACCAGTAGCTGCCGCCGAAAACCTTCAGCTGAACGTTGGAGTCTTCCGCAAAGACAGGCAGGAGCCCGCCGATTTCGGCGTCGATGCCGCGTCGCGCCCGTTCCTTGCCTTCCTGGAAGACGAGCACGTGGTCGCGCACATAGGCGGCATTGAAGGCGCTCAGCGTCTTGGCGCCGGTCAAAGGCAGATAGAAGTTGCTGCGCATTTCGAGGTCACCGCTGAGCGCCTCGAGGCCGAAGGACAGCTGGCTGAAGGCGTTGCCGTGGTCGCTCTTCAGATAGTCGTAGTAGCCGTAGCCGCCGATGACCCATTGGTCGTTGGCGCGGAAACGATAGCCCACGCCGACGGAGCCCTGGCGGACGGAATCGTTGGCAATGGCCCCGCGTGTATCGATGAAAATCGCATCGCCCGAATCGAGCACGAAGGGGAGGAAAAAGCCGCCGCCGGCAGCTGACCCGCCGCTGAAGAAGCCGCCTTCGATTTCCGCCTGCGGACGAAAATCCACCGCCAGCGCGGGGCTCGAAAGAAGGGTGCTGCTCGCCAGGGCAGCCGCAAGAAAATTCTTATTTTTCATATTATTAACTCCGCATGAATGCGACCTTGGGCGAGGCCGATTGGGCATGCGGTTAAAATATGTGAGTATAATACTCAAGTTTATTGATCGGTTGTCTGGGAACTATCCAGCGGCGTGTTGACGCAGGCCGCCCGCGCGGGAACGAGCGGCCATCGTCCGGGTTAGGTCAGGCCCTGAGAGCCTCGGCATTGTCCTTGGCGTAGGTTTCCAGGCTACGCGGCTCGTGGCCTGTCAATATCTTTACGTCGCCGGTAGGGTTTTCCACCCAGCCTTCGCGCACGGGATGGAAGATCGACGCGAGGAAGCGGGCGTAGTCCTCGGGCACCCCGGCGCCGACCAGCACGCCGACGAAGGTCTCGTCATCGATAGGCGTGTAGGCGATGGGCTTAACGGTCACGCGTGACAGGATCGCTGCCGCCTCGCCGTAGCTCAGCGCTTCCGGCCGGTGAGGTTGAAGGCGCGGCCGTTGAAGGCTTCGCTGGTCAACGCTGCCACGATGCTTTCGGCAATGTCGCGTGTATCGATGAAGCTCGTCCTGCCTTCGGCCGCCGGAACCGCGATCGCGCCGTGGCGGATACCCTCGATCCAGTAGCTCTGGAAATTGTCGGAGAACCAGTTTGGCCGGAGGATGACGAAGGGTGTTCCGGTTTTCTCGAGCTGCAGCTCAAGTTGGCGATAGGGGATGTTGTCGTCCGCATCGACGCCGATGACGGTCATCAGCACGACCTTGATGCCGCGCGCGGCAGCGGCGGCCATGATCGGTCCGACCAGCCCGACCGGGTCGAGATATCCCGCCGGTGTCAGAACGAACAGGCGGTCGACGCCGTCGAGCGCCGGGCCAAAGGTCGTGGCATCCTCGTAGTCGAAGGCGACGGCTTCCGCGCCATCAACGGCTGTCGCCTTTCGGGACGCAGCCCTGACCGTTTCGCCACGCGCGACCAGCGCCCGTACCACCTTGCTGCCGATCGTCCCGTTCGATCCAAGAACCAGAATCTTGCCTGCCATCACCGTTATCCTAAGTATCCAAATGAAACCATGTTGCGGATGGATACTGGATATTGGTCCGGGAAAATGCTGTAAAGGAGGCAGTTTTTGGTGACATGGTTTCCGCCCGGAAACCGCGATGGGGTGCCCGATGGAGTACGACGTCTATATCCAGACCTGTCCGACCCGCCTGGTGCTGGACAGGCTTGCCGACAAATGGGCCGTGCTGGTGCTTGGAAAGCTCGATGAACAGCCGGTGCGCTTCAACCAGTTGAAGCGCGAGATCGACGGCATCTCGCAGAAGGTGCTGTCGCAGACCCTGAAGAAGCTGGAGCGGGACGGGCTCGTCAGCCGCAGCGTCTTTGCGACGGTGCCGGTGACCGTGGAATATGCGATCACTCCGCTCGGTCGCACGCTGACCTCGACGGTCGCGGCGCTGACGCGCTGGGCGGAGGAGAACATCGAGGCTGTGCTGCAAGCCCAGCAAAAATACGACCGCAGCGCCTGAGGCGGCTGCGGCCGGCAAGTTTGCCACTGGCGCAAAGGCGCCTGTGGCCTGGGAGAGAGGATCAGGCGACGAGCTTGAGGCCGATGCCCCAGGGGTCGACGAGGCTGTGGCCATTGCCGTTGCGGCTGACAGCGATTTCCAGCGTATCGAGCTTCGCGAGCGCCGCTGTGAGCTCGCCCGGCTCCTTGTACTGGATCGTATAATCCGAAAGTCCGGTCATGTGGCCTTCGCGCTTCGGCGCACCCCGCGAGTTCCAGATATTGGCGGCGACGTGATGGTGGTACTTGCCCGCGCCGAAGAAGCTCGCGCCGGGATAGCGTGCCATCAGCCCCAGGCCCAGCACGTCGCGGAAGAAAGCATCGGCCTGAGGAATATCGGACACCTGCAGATGGATATGGCCGATGGCCGTCCCGTCCACCATGCCGCCCCAATTGTCCTTGGGTGCTTCGTCGTAGAGCGCCTGCAGATCGAGCGGCAGCGTATCCATGCCGACGGTCCCATCCGGCTTAAACGTCCATTCGCTCCGCGGTCGGTCGCGATAGACTTCGATGCCGTTGCCTTCCGGATCGGCGAGGTAAATCGCCTCGCTGACCAGGTGGTCGGACGCGCCCTGCAGCCTGATATTGTTGTGCGCGATATGGGCGAGCCAGCGGCCGAGTTCTTCGCGGCTCGGAACAAGAAAGGCGTTGTGGAAGAGGCCAGGCGCGTTGCGTGGCGCCCGCGCGGCGTTGCCTTCGGTCGTCAGCGTCAGCAGCGGGTGGCCATTGACGCCCAGCGTCTCGCCGCTCTTGCTCGCTTCGATCGGGCTCAGGCCCATGATCTTCTGATACCAGGCGGACACGGCCGGCAGATCCTGGACGACCAGATGCGCATGCTCGACATGCGCGGGCATGGCAAGCGCATGGTCGGTTGGCATGTCGAAAGTCTCCTGCGAGGTCATGTCTGTCTCCTTGGCATCGAAGCTACGGCCGGTTCGCCGTTTCAGTTTCATCGAAACTGTTGGGAATATGGGCCGCCTCGTTCGTTCACGGAAGCCTGTCAGTCACTTGATGTTGTGTTCGACGCGCGTTGACAGTGGTTGTCGTCGCCCTACCTCATTTCGAGTGGGGCCGTGCGCGCGCAGCGCTTTCGATTTGATTTCAATCAAAGCCGAAGATGCCGTCGAGGCGCAATCTTGAGACGAGGGATTGGCCTGTGGCAACAGCCTGGCGATCCGCGTGGGCAACAGAAGGAGTACAGCATGTACAAGAAGATCATCGTCCCGATTGCCATGGATCAGCTCGAACACGGCGAGTCCGTGCTCGGCATTGCCGAAAAGCTGATCGATGAGGGGGGCGAGATTATCCTGCTCAACGTCGTCGAGGATCTGAACGCCTATGCGCAAGGCTACATGATCGTGGATTTCCCGCTGGAGATGGTCGAGGAATCCCGAAAGCAGGCGTTAAAGACGCTCGAGGCGCTCAAAACCAAGCATGGGATCAAGGGCCGCATCGAAATCCGCACCGGCGGGGCCGCCGGCACCATTAACGCCCTTGCCAGCGAAGAAAACGCCGATCTCGTCATCATCGCGTCCCATCGGCCGGGTCTCATCGACTACTTCATCGGATCGACGGCAAGCCGGGTCGTCAGCCATTGCCCCTGCGCCGTTCTCGTCGACCGGTAAGCCACGAACAACAAGAGCGCATGCGGCGCGAGACCTTCGCGCCGCCACCGCCAAGGAGTCTTCAGATGGACAAACATGGGCTTGACGACTTTCACGACCGCCTGACACGCCGCAAGGCGGAGCTGCAGGGGCGTCTGGTCAGGATCGAGCACGATCTCGATGAGCCGATGAACGCTGATGTCCCGGACCGGGTGACCGAGCGGGAAGGGGACGAGGTTCTCGAAGGCCTTGGCCTTGCGGGTCAGGAGGAGATCCGCGCGATCGATGCCGCGCTCGATCGGATCGCCGCCGGCACCTTCGGAACCTGCGTGCGCTGCGGCCTGCCGATTTCGGCGGCGCGCCTGCAGGCTGTGCCTCATGCGCCACTCTGTCAGGAGTGCGCGGCCGAGGTCGCCCGCGGGGGGCGTTGACGTCAGGCGGTCGGACCGCTCGCCAGATCCACTTTCAGTCGGGGAAGGAACCGCCCGGGGATCACGCTCGACGCGACGACCCCGTCATCGACCGCGCCCATGCGGCGGTAAAAGTCGGCAGCGCCGGGATCTGCATCGATCGTCATGACCGTTGCGCCGCGCTTGCGGGCGGCTGCGACGCACCAGTCGAAAAGCTGCCGGCCAATGCCTGCCGCCCGTGCTTCCGGCTCGATGAACAGCTTGTCCAGTTCAACCACCTGTCCGCTCCCGCGGACCTGCGCCAGGCCGAGGATGCGCTCGCCTTCCATGGCGACCTGAAGCTCCGAATCCATCCAGTCGTCGGCTGTGAGCGTCAAAGCCGCCCGGCATGCCTCAAGGAAGGCGGCGTCATAACCCCAAACGGCCTTTGATCGCACGCAGAGGTCGCTGAGCGCGGCCGCCTGATCCGGCTGAGGGCTACGCAAGACTGACATGATGATCCTCCCGATCGCATCCTTCGGCCGTTCATGTGGTCATCGCCGTGGCCTTCGGCAAGTCTCCCGTCAAACTTCTCAGACCGGTCATGCGATTGTTGTAATGCGTTGCAAAAGTTGATGCTTTTGCCATGTCCCTGCTTCTTTGCCGCGGCGCGGCCTTGTGGCAGGATGGTGGAAACGTTGCGGTGCGACGGGGCATGCGCGCCGCCGGAGAAGAAAAGGCTCGGGGAGAGGGAAGACGTGGAATTCGCAGGCGTCAAATGGAACTATGACCGTTCGGAACTGATTGCTGACGGCATCGTTCACGGCATCGGCCTGGCGGCTGCCTTGGTTGGCGTGACCGCGCTGATCTTCTACGCAACGCTGTGGAGCACGACCGGCCAGCTTGCCGCCGCCGCCGTCTATGGCGCGGGACTGCTCGCGACACTCTCGATCTCGTTTCTTTACAACCTCTACCCGGTTTCACGCACCAAGTGGTTCCTGCGCCGCTTCGACCATTCCTCGATCTTCGTCTTGATCGCCGCGACCTATACGCCCTTCCTGCAGCGCGGCCTCGATGATCCCTTCCTGTTCGTGATGCTGATCGGCATCTGGGCGATCGCCGGCCTGGGCGTCGCCATCAAGTGCTTCTTCCCGGGCCGCTTCGACCGGCTGGCGATCCTGCTCTATCTCGCCATGGGATGGAGCGGCGTGCTCGCGGTCGGCCCGCTGCTGTCGGCGCTGACGGCAACGACGCTTGTGCTGATCCTGATCGGCGGCATCATCTATTCTGCCGGCGTGATCTTCCATGTGTGGGAAAAGCTGCGCTTCCAGAACGCCATCTGGCATGGCTTCGTCGTAACCGGAGCGGCGGTACACTATTCGGCCGTGCTGACCTGTTTCAGCGCCGCGTCCTGAGCGGCGATCAGTTTGGCGCTTCGCCGGCGGCCGCGGCGACCGGTGGATGCTGGCAACCTTCTGAAGGTCTCAACGCCTCTGCCATGCGCGAAATCACGCCATCGAAGCTGGTGAGCCGGGTCTTGCGGTACTGCAGGCGGAAATAGGCGGCGCTGCCGTCACAGAGCGCGATCGCGCGGGTGTAGAATACTTCGTTACCGCGCGCGCCCGAGAAACTCGCCCAGGCGGCCGTCACACGCGAATAGGAAATCCGCCAGTCACCCTCCCGCTCGTAGCCCATGCGGTCGTTGACGTCGGTCTCGAAGTCACCGTCCATGAGTGTGCTGCCGAAGACCGAAAGGGTCGCGCCGTTGTCGTTGGCGTGAAAACTCGCGCCATCGCCATTGTCGCCCTGGCTCTGCAGTTCGAACCCGGGGGGAATGTCGAGCACGTAGCCAAAGCGTGCGTTGGCGTAGGGAACCCAGTCTTCGGCCGCCGCCGCCGTCAGGGCGGAGGGGAGCAGCAAGGCGAGGGCAGTCAGGATGCGTAGCATGCGGACCTCCTCTCGCTTGCTCGATCTATTGCTTCTAGCGCCGTTTGCGCCATGGTGCCGTTCCCGGCGGAACAGCACCCATGCCACTCCTTCCGCGCCCCGGTGTCAATCCTCGGTAAACGTCATGGCATGGCCGTTCAGGCAATAGCGGAGCCCCGTCGGCGGCGGGCCGTCGGGAAAGACGTGGCCGAGATGCGCATCGCAATCGGCGCAGCGGATTTCCGTGCGCACCATGAAGTGGGAGCGGTCCTCGATCTCGCGGATCGCCTGATCGTCGACCGCGGCGAAGTAGCTCGGCCAACCGCACCCGGAATCGAACTTGGTGTCGGAGCGGAACAACGCCCGGCCGCAACAGACGCATTCGTAGGTGCCCGTCTGTTTGTTGTTGAGGAACGGACCAGTGAACGGACGCTCGGTGCCCTGCTGTCGCGTGATGCGATACTGCTCCGGCGAGAGCTGTGCCCGCCATTCCGCATCGGTTTTCACCACTTTCGGCGTCTTTACGGTCGTCATGAACGTCTCCTGTCGTTGCCGCGACTATATAGGAATGCAGGACCGCGCGCGCAAACATCACCAGGCCGCGTCCGCGTGAAGGGGCCTCAAGCGATTTCGCGGCGGATCACCGCCGGCCCGGCCCCGAGTCTGCGTTTGCTGTCATTGTAGAAGGCGATGAACTCGGCCGCCGGCAGCGCCTTGGAGAACAGCCAGCCCTGGCCGTACTGCACGCCGCGCTCGATGAGATAGTCGGCCTGTTCCTGCCGCTCGATCCCCTCGGCGACGATGTAGAGATCGAGCGATTTGGCGATGTCGATGATATGCGGCGTGATCGAGCTGGTGGCCGAATCGGTGCCGACAGTATCGATGAACGACTTGTCGATCTTCAGCGCATCGAGCGGTAGCTCCTGCAGGTATTGCAGGCTCGAATAGCCGGTGCCGAAGTCGTCGATGGCCACGGAGTGGCCACGCCGGCGCGCCTCCTCGATCGTCGCCCGGGCGGATTTGACGTCCATGAAGCCGCGTTCGGTTGCCTCCAGCCAGATCTGTTCTGTAAGCACGCCGGTGTTTCGAAGCGCCGCCTCGATCACCGGCAGGATGCGTCCGGATTTCAGGTCGTCGGCGGCGAGATTGATCGCGATGTGCAGCGAGCGGTCGGCGACGAGCACGCTCTTCAATTCGGCGACCGTCGCATAGAGGACCTGATCGGTGATTTCCTCGATCAGTCCGTTTTCTTCCGCAAGAGGGATGAAGAGATCTGGCCGGACCATCTGCCCATCCGGTCGCCGCCATCGCACCAACGCCTCCGCACCGACGCAGATGCCGGTCTTGAGCTCGATCAGCGGCTGGTAGTGGACGATGAACTCGCGCCGCTGCACGGCAATCGAAAGCTCGCCAAGCGGCGACAGACGACGCCGGGATAGCCAGACGACAAGCCCGACCATCAGCGCCGCGACCAGCGCCCCGCCTGGCAAGAGCAGCAGGCGTTCCCGATCCATGTCGCTTAGAATGGCGATGCTGGGCGCAGTGGCAACGGCGATCCAGTTTGCGTCCCGTGATGTTGCAAAAAGGTCGTCGGCGTTGCTGCCGGTCTTCGGAAGATCGGCGAGCCGTTCCGTCAGCGACGGGTCAGGATCGTTGAGGGTGCTGACCAGCACGCCGTTTTTGGTGGCGACTGCAAGCCGGGTGCCGGGCTCGGCGATCACGTCGACGAACCGGACCGGGTTGGTCAGCACCGTGTAGGAGCGATACCGGAACGCCGTCATGGGCGCGCCGGTGCTGATTGTCGGATACATCCGCGGGATGACTTCGACGCCGTTGCTCGCAAAGAAATCGGCAGGCGGCGAGCGGGTGAGCCGACGCGGCGGGTAACCCCACGAGGTGCATCTGAGCAACCCGTTCTCGAAGTAGCCGATATCCTCGATGGCGGTCGTGTTGACGACGAGGGAGCGCAAGGCTGCGATATGCGTGGCCATGCATGGCGGCATGTCGAACCGGTCGGCCGTCTTCAGCGCCCGGGACGCTTCTCCGAGCGCGGCGTCTGCGCGCATGATGGCATAGTCGGCCAGGCGGGCGAGCCGGGCCTGTTCGCCGCGCACGGCGATCGACCAGGAAAGATAGTAGGCCGCAAGCATCGGCAGGATCGCGCCGAGGGCGGCCAGGATACTGGCGATGACGACTATGCGAGATCGTTCCAAGCGGGTCCCGCCCTATTCGAGATAGTGATCTTCTGTTCCGTGCCTGCCGTTATCGATACTGAAGCGGGCAACCGCTTCTGAGCCGTTGCAAGGTCTGCTGGCGGAGGCTTGTGGTCGGTTCGCTCTGAATTGAGAAAGTCTGCAAATACAACTATCACGTCTTGCAGTTCCGTTTCCAGAATGTTCGATCTATCCCCCGCCGCCCGATGAATATTTTGCTAACAGCATTTTAATTGTTGTTGGCGGACACCGCGTAAATCGCGCGAATCTGGTAATGCAAGGCTTCCGCTTCGGTTCGTCCGGCCGAACTGACGGATATATAACGCCGATTTTATCCGGATAAGGCTTGAGACCCCAACACCCTTCTTTTATGTCGGGAGTCCGATCGATCATACGATGAAATAAAAGGAGCAGGCCAGGACGATGGATGTTGCGGCCCTGACATTTCTGGCCCTCGCACTGCCTTTCGTCGCGGCATTGCTCGCGCCGCTTCTGACACGTCTTCTCGGGCACAACGCCGCCTGGGTGCTTGCGCTGTTTCCCTTGGCGATCGTGCTGCACTTTATCGGCTTCTGGCCGGAAGTCGCCAAGGGCGAGGTGGTTACGGGCGGCTATGCCTGGATACCCTCGTTCAACGTCAGCTTTTCCTGGCTGATCGACGGCCTGTCGCTCACATTCGTCCTGCTGATTGCCGGCATCGGCGCGCTGATCGTGCTCTATTCCGGCGGCTATCTGAAGGGCCACCCGCAGCAGGGGCGGTTCTTTTCCTTCATCCTGATGTTCATGGGCTCGATGCTCGGGGTCGTCGTCTCCGACAGCTTCCTGATGCTCTTTGTGTTCTGGGAACTGACCTCGATCACCTCGTTCCTGCTGATCGGCTTCGATCATTCGCGCGAGGCGGCAAGGCGCGCAGCCCTGCAGGCGCTGGTCGTAACCGGAGGCGGGGGCCTGTTCCTGCTTGCCGGACTGCTGATCATCTGGAACGTCAGCGGCGTCACCCAGCTCTCGCTGCTGTCTGCCTTCGGGCCGGAGATGCGCGAAAGCCCGTTCTATCTGGCGGCGCTGCTCCTGGTACTTGGCGGCGCCTTTACCAAGTCGGCCCAGTTCCCCTTCCATTTCTGGCTGCCGAACGCGATGGAAGCCCCGACGCCCGTCTCGGCCTATCTGCATTCGGCGACCATGGTGAAGGCCGGTGTCTATCTCCTGATGCGGCTGAACCCGGTGCTCGGCGGCACACCCGAATGGCAGATCCTTTTGCCGCTCTTCGGCGGCGCCACACTCGTCATCGGCGCGGCGCTCGCCTGCCGCCAGACTGACCTGAAGCTGATGCTCGCCTACACGACGATGGCGTCTCTCGGCCTGCTGGTCATGCTGACAGGGCTTGGCGCACCCCACGCGATCGAAGCGGCGGTGCTCTATCTTGTCGCCCATTCGCTGTTCAAAGGCGCCCTGTTCATGGTCGCCGGCATCATCGACCACGAGACCGGCACGCGCGACGTGACGAGGCTCGGGGGGCTTCGCTCCGCCATGCCGCTCACCTTCGTCATAGCGCTTGCCGCGGCATTCTCGATGGGCGGGCTGTTTCCCTTCTTCGGCTTCATCGCCAAGGAGGAGATCTACTACGCACTCTCAGGCTTCGATCGCCGTTCCCTGGTCTTTGCCGCGATTGCGATCCTCGGCAATGCACTGATGTTCGCGGTGGCCTTTGCCGTCGCGCTCAAGCCGTTCGTCGGTGCAAAGGTCGAGACGCCGAAGGCGCCCCATGAGGCTCCGATCTTGCTCTGGCTCGGGCCGGCGCTGCTTGCCGCCAAGGGGCTTTCCGCGGCGCTGCTTTCCGGACTGACGCATGAACTGGTATCGACGCCGATGGCGTCGGCGATCGCGGGCGAACCCCGTGCGGTCACGATTTCGGTCGTTCCTCACGTCGGCTTGCCCTTGATCATGTCGATCGTGACCGCAGTCATCGGCATCGGCTTTTATCTGAAGCTAGACCGTGTGCGTGCCTTCATGGTGACGATCCTTGCCGATATCGGCTGGGGTCCGGATCGCGGCTTCGACCAGTTCATCCGCGGGCTCGTTCGTTTCTCCGTCACACTGACCCGCCGGCTGCAATCCGGGCGCCTCGAAGTCTACATGACCACGACCTTCATCCTCGTTGCCTTCGTGCTTTTGGTCGTGCCGATCGCCTATGGCGAGTTCCCGCGCGCGCCGTTCTTTGCCGCCGACGTGCCGCTGCATGAATTGGCGATCATGGCGATCGCGGTCATCGGCCTCATCGCCGTGGTGCTTGCTGCCGACCGGTTGACCGCCATCGTTTCGCTCGGCATCCAGGGCTTTGCCGTCGCGGTCATCTTCCTGCTCTATGGCGCGCCGGATCTGGCCTTCACCCAGTTCATGATCGAGACGCTTTCGGTCGTCGTCCTTGCGCTTGTGATGACGCGGCTCCGGTTGTCGCCATCGGACCATCGTCCGCTTGCGCAAAAAATCCCGGATGTCGCGATCGCCCTTGCCTGCGGTCTCGGCTTCGGGCTGATGCTGTTGAAGGTGACGGGTGTACCCTTCGATGCGACGCTCACCGACTTCTTCAATCTCTACTCGAAGTCGATCGCCCACGGCGCCAATGTGGTGAACGTCATCATCGTCGATTTCCGCGGCACGGACACGCTGGGCGAGATCGCAGTGGTGATGGTCACGGGTCTTGCGATCCTGTCCTTGGTTCGCTTGAGGGCGGGTTCGCTTCGACGCGTCGCCGATAACGATCCGGATGCGGAGGAAGGCGCATGAAGTCGGTGATTTTCCGCGCCGTCGCGCCGTTCCTGACGAGCCTCATGGTGCTGTTTTCGATCTTCGTCCTGTTGCGCGGCCACAACGAGCCGGGCGGCGGTTTCATCGGCGGCTTGATCGCGGTGTCTGCGCTGGCGATCTACGGCATCGCCTGCGGTGTCGAGACGGTGCGCCGCGCGATCTATTTCCACCCGATGGCGATTGCCGGGGCAGGCCTCCTGGCCGCGACGGTCGCCGGCCTGATCTCGATCGCCGCCCGCGTTCCCTTCATGACCGGCCTGTGGGTCTATCCCTCGGTGCTCGGCCTGGAAGTACCGCTCTCGACGGTGATGCTGTTTGATTGCGGCGTTTATCTCGTGGTCGTCGGCGCGATCAGTTCGATTGCGCTTTCGCTCGAAGAGCGGGGAGGCGAATGATGGAAGCCTGGTTCGCTCTGCTCGTCGGCATCTTCTTCACGGTCGCCGTCTATCTGCTCCTGTCGAAGTATGTCATCCGGGTGCTGCTTGGCGTTGCCATCCTCGGAAATGCCGTCAACCTCCTGATCTTTACCGGTGGCAGGCTCACGCGTGGCATCCCGCCGGTCGTTCCCAGCCAAAAGGATGCGCTCGTCGGCCCCGCCGCCAACGCCCTGCCGCAGGCGCTGATCCTGACGGCGATCGTCATCTCCTTCTCCTTTTTCGCGTTCCTGCTGGTTCTTGCGTGGCGGGCATACGAGCAGCTGCAAACCGACAATACCGACGAGATGCGCGTTGCCGAGCCGAAGGACGAGCCGGCCGCGCCGCTTGGATACTGACCGACCCATGGCCGCTACAACCTCTCCCCCCGCAGATCTCTCCGCCGCGCTCGTGCTCGAGCCCGTCGCGTCTGCCGACTGGCTGGTCATCCTGCCAGTTGCCTGGTGCCTCGCAATCGGCGCGCTGCTCGTGATGCTGCGCCGGAAAATTGATTGGCATCCCTACATCGCGGTCGCCGGCCTGGCCGGGCTCGTCATCATCGACGCGCTCCTTCTTCGCCATGTCCTTGCAAGCGGACCGGTAACGATGGTCATGGGGCGCTGGCTGCCGCCTTTCGGCATCGCCTTCACCGTCGACCTGACCGGCGCGCTCTTTGCTTTGACGGCCTCCGTCGTGGCGCTTGCCGGCGGCATCTATTCGCTCGCCGACATCAACGACAGCGGCCGGCGCTACGGCTTCTATCCGTTCCTGATGCTGCTGATGGCCGGCGTCTCCGGCGCCTTTCTGACCGGCGATATCTTCAATCTCTATGTCTGGTTCGAGGTGTTGCTGATCTCGTCCTTCGGCCTGATCGTGCTCGGCTCCGAACGCGAACAGATCGACGGAGCGGTGAAATACGGCTTCCTCAACCTGGTCGCGACGACCCTGTTCCTGATCACGACCGGCTATCTCTATGCGAGCTTCGGCACGCTCAACATGGCCGACATTGCCCGCAAGGCCGAGGGGCTCGCGGGTACGGCGCCGCTGATGACGCTGACGGCGCTGTTCGTGCTTGCCTTCGGCATGAAGGCTGCTGCCTTTCCGGTGAACTTCTGGCTGCCGGCGTCCTATCATACGCCGCGCGTGGTCGTGTCGGCGCTCTTTGCCGGTCTGCTTACCAAGGTCGGGATCTACGCCTTGATCCGCGTTACCGTCATGCTGCTGCCGGTCGAGCGCGAAGAACTGAGCTTCGTCATCGCCATTGCCGGCGCGCTGACGATGCTCGTCGGCGTTCTGGGCGCGTTGGCGCAGACAGATTTCCGCCGCATGCTCGGCTATCTCGTCGTCTCCGGCATCGGCTCGATCCTTGCGGGTGTCGCTGTCGGCGGCCCGGGCGGCATCGGCGGCGCGATCTTCTACGCGCTGCATTCGATGCTCGTCATGACCGCGCTTTATCTCGCGTCCGGTGTCGCGGCGAGGCTCGGCGGCAGCTTCTCGCTTGTCTCTCTGGCGGGCCTCTATCGCCGCCATGCCGGTTTCGCGGCGCTGACGCTCATGCTTGCCTTCGCCGTCTCCGGCCTGCCGCCGTTCTCCGGCTTCTGGCCCAAGGTGATGCTGGTCAAGGCGGCGCTCGATATCGGCGCCTGGTGGCTGGCGGCGGTCCTGCTTCTGACCGGCTTCCTGACGACCATCGTCACCGGCCGCTTCTTCCTGCTCGCCTATTGGCGTGATGCGGCCTCTGGTGAGGGCGGCGCTGCGTCTGCGACGATCGCGCCGACGGCACTTCTGCCGCTTGCAGCCTTGACTGTGCTGGCGCTCGCGATCGGTCTTTATCCGGAGCCGTTGCTTGCCATGGTTCAGAGTGCAGCGGCGGGCCTTTCCGAGCCGTCGGCCTACCTGGACTCGGTCTTCCCGGGAGGTGCCCCGTGACCAAGTTCCTGACCATCAATCTCGTGTTCACGGCGATCTGGGGCGCCATCAGCGCCAGCTTCTCGCCGGCCAACCTGATCCTCGGTTTTGCCGTCGGAGCACTGTCGCTCTTTCTCATCCGGCGCGAGCTTCAGCCGGTTGCCTACCCTGTGCGCCCGATCAAGCTTTTCCTGCTGACGGCGCTGTTCTTCAAGGAACTGGCAATTTCGGCGACCAAGGTCGCCTTGCTGGTCATTCAGCCGAAGATGGTGTTGAAGCCCGGCATCTTCGCCTATCCGCTGACGGTCAAGAGCGACTTCGAAATCGCGCTGCTGGCCAATCTCATCACGCTGACGCCGGGAACGCTGTCGGTCGACGTCTCCGACGACCGCCGCACGCTCTATGTTCATGCGCTCGACTGCGCCGATCCGGGTGGCCTCAGGCGCGATATCGCCAATGGCTTCGAGCGCCGGATCAAGGAGGCTTTCGAATGACCCTGTCGGCGCAGATTCTCGCCCTTGCCACCGGCTTTGCGTTTGTCGTCCTGTCCGCAGCGCTTCTGATAACGGTCTGGCGCATCATCCGCGGCCCGACATTGCCGGATCGGGTGCTCGGCCTCGATATGCTGGTGGCGATCGCCATCGGCCTCATCGCTGTCGTTGCCATCCGCACCGGCTTCAACCTTTACATCGACATAGCCATCGCGCTCGGCCTTGTCGGTTTCCTGGCAACGGTCGCCTTTGCCCGCTTCGTCCTCGCGCGCGGCCTGTCGCCGGAGAGGGCGGCTGTCGAAGGGGGCGGAGTGCAGGTCAAACGCGCGTCGGCGACGAGAGGCAAATCGACGCAGCGCAAGCGCAAGGGGGCGCGCCGATGAGCCCGGTCCTCGAGATTGCCGTCACCCTGCTGGTCGCCGTTCTGTTGGTTGTCGGCGCGATCTTTTCGCTGCTGGCGGCGATCGGCATCATCCGTTTCCCCGATCTCTATACGCGCATGCATGCGGCCTCCAAGGCCGGCACGATCGGATCGGGCCTGTTGCTTCTGGCCGCAGGCGTGCATTCTCTCGATCCAGCCATCTTGATTCGCGCGCTCGCAGGCTTCTTTTTCTTCGTTCTGACTGCGCCGATCTCGGCTCATCTCCTGGCAAAAGCCGCACATCAGGTAGGTTACAGGCTGACAAAGCTGTCTGTCATAGATCAGCTTCCGCAAAAGGAAGAGCCGCGTCGCGACTGATCGACGACAGTTCTGAAACTGTATTTCAGAACATTACGATCGAGTGTGGCCATTTTAGCAATTTGGAGATAAACTTGCTAAGTGTCGCTAAATTTATGTTTGGATTTTTCGCGCATCGATGTTAATCGAGTAAATGTAAAGTGTCGTCGTGGAAAATACTTTGATCTGAAATTCCAGCTTGAGTTGTGAATGCTGATTGTTGCTTTGAGAGTTCGGTCGTCACCGGTGACTCGGCAGCAGGTTTTGTAATCAAATTCCAGCTCTTGATATCGCGGCCGGTGTTTCTCCTTGCCGCGTTGATGGTCCATCCCAAGGCAGCCAAGGCTTCCTGACGGCTCTTGCAAGCGTTCCTCCCCCGAAACGCCGTTTCGGGTTGTGCTTAAGTCCGATAGGAGAAAGAAATGACTGAAACAGCGCTTGGCGCGAGCCATGAACTTCTGGTTGAGCTGACGGCGGAAATCGTTGCCGCTTACGTCAGCAATCATGTGGTTCCGGTCGCCGAGCTTTCCACGCTGATCGCAGATGTGCATTCGGCGCTGAACAACACGGCGGCTCCCGCGCCGGTCGTCATCCCCGTCGAAAAGCCGAAGCCGGCCGTATCGGTCCGCAAGTCCGTTCAGGACGACCAGATCACCTGCCTCGAATGCGGCGGCACCTTCAAGTCGCTGAAGCGCCACCTGATGACCCACCACAATCTGTCGCCGGAAGAATACCGCGAGAAGTGGGACCTGCCGACCGATTACCCGATGGTCGCGCCCGCCTATGCGGAAGCACGTTCGCGCCTCGCCAAGGAAATGGGTCTCGGCCAGCGCCGCAAGCGTCGCGGCAAGTAAGACTGGTCGTCCCGCGGGCCCAATTGCCCCGCGCATGACGGATATGGGCATGTTCACAAAGGCCGGACCAGAGTGTCCGGCCTTTGTGTTTCGATGGCAATGGAGAAGGTCGTGCGTCCGGCCCCGCGCTGTTCAAGCCGCCAGGCGAAGCTCCGCCTCGTTCTTGATGCGGCGGATCATCGAGCGCAGACCGTTGGCGCGCTGGGTCGACAGATGCTCGATCAGGCCGATCTTGCCGAAGGTGTCGATCGCATCGATCCGGGCGATGTCGGAGGCATGTTTGCCGGAGTAGATGGCAAGCACGATGGCGACGAGCCCGCGCACGATATGGGCGTCGGACTCGCCCTCGAAATTAAGGACGGGATCCTCGGGATTGCCGGCCGCATTGGTGACGAGCCAGACTTGGCTGGCACAACCCTGAACCTTGTTTTCCTGCGTGCGCTTGGCCTCGGGCATTTCCGGCAGCGCTTTGCCGAGCTCGATCACATAGCGATAGCGATCCTCCCATTCTTCAAGAAAGGCGAAATCGTCGATGATCTGGTCGAGCGTCGTCATGGTCCGGTCCATTCGTCGGGAGATTATAGGCTCGCCGGTCCTTGCCGCGAACACTTTCATTACTGTTCTTGCCCGCCGCTTTCACGCGCTCGAGCTTTCAGCCTTCATATAGGCGATGGCAGAGCCATTGAGAACCGGCAAATATACGACGGATGCGGAGCACCTATCTCTTGGTCAGACCGAGATGCTTGTCGGGATACTGATTGAAAAGGTCACGTTGCCGCCAGCGCCCTCGATATTGCCGGTGGCGGCCGAAAGCGACTGGCCGGCGGTCCGGGCCTCATCCGCATCGCGGCCGGATCCCTTGGCGCGTAATTCCTGCTCCGCCTTGCGCAGCAGTTGCTTCACTTGTTCGGCAACGGATTTGAGTTCGGCTGCCACCTCCGCCAGGGGATCGGAGCCGCCGTCATCCCCGCCGAATTCGCGATAGGCACGCTCGGCAAAGCTTGTCCGTTCCGAAGAGGGCTCAGCCTCACCGCCGGCCACGGGGGCATCGGTTTGCGCGCTGGACGCATCTGCCTGCACGGTGCCGGCATCGGCAAGCACGGCTGCGGCCGAGGCGGATGCGACGCCGCTTGCCGCTCCCCCGCCGCCGGCGCCGGCCAGCTGTTGGGCGGCCGTGCCGAGCTGTTGTGCAAGCTGCTTGGCGAGCCTTGCAAGCGTTTCCGGGTCCGATGCGAAGAACCGGAGCATGCGGAGCTGCTCCTTGACTTCGTCGAGCTTCTTTTTAGCGGCAGCGGCGCGGTTCGCAGCACTTTCGTCATCGCGGCCAAGAAGCAGGGCGGTCGAGGCAGGGCTCTTGCTTTCGCCAACTGCGCCGGGGGCGGCGCCGGACGCCGCCGGGCGTGTCACGCTGGCGTTCGAGAAAAGCCCATAAATCTGCATTGTCTGCCTCCAGCCGTCGGTGCGGCGGACCTAAGCAGGCAGGGCTTGCGTGTGGCTGTGCGGCGAGAAAATCAGCGGTTGCGGGTGCAAAAAAGAAAACGCCGCGAGGGGATGGGATCCTCGCGGCGGCCGCAACGGGACGGCAAGTCAGGCAGTAAGTCAGGAATGTGCAGGATGCGGCGCGGTCACTGGATAACGGCAGCCTTGGGGTCGAGGCGCTTTTCCGGAACCGGGGTGCGCTTGAAGACCGGTTCGGCGTCGAGGGTGCTGACCTCGGTCGCCGGAGCTGCCACGTCGGCAGCCGGCGTGACCGTACCGGTCGTCACCTTGGCATCCGGCGTCGTGGCATCGGTTTCGGCAAACTGTGTGTCGAGGAATTCGTAGGCGATGCGGGCGCCTTCGCGGGCTCGGTGGCCGAGGGCAACGAAGGTTTCGGCACCCTTCTGGCAGACATCCGGCTTCTGGATGCAGATGGCGCTGATGTATTGGAACGCCTCATTGGCAGCAGAGAAGGTGTCGCCGAGTTCTACTTTCGGGGCGTGTTCGAGTTTCTGCGCGCTCGAAGGGTCGAGGAACGGCAGCAACACCAGTACCAGCGAAAACCAGAATGTCGCCTTGATGAGAAACCACATGTTCTGCCCATCCTTCGTTCGGCTGCCGCGGCCCACCAGTCTTGTAGCTGGCTTTTGCACCTTCGACATCCCGCAGCGCCGTGGTATCCCCTGATACCCGTTCACGCCACCTTCTAATCCTTGGAGCCTGCCGGCGTTCTCTTGGTGCCCGGCCCCTTGTTGAGATCGACATTACGGCGGGAATCACAAGACGGCTTTTCGAAATCGAGCGGCATTTGCTTCAAATTTTAATGAAATGCCGGTGTCCGGCGATTTGCAGGGCATTTGTGTCGCATTTTAGCGTTCGCCGTTAAGGTTCGTGGCAGAGCCGGGCGCGGCAACCCCGAACGCAGCGGCAATCGCACGCCAAAAGCCGCGCCACAATCGTTAACACAGTGCAGAAAATGCACAGAAATCCGTTGCTTACGCCCCATTAACCACAAGAAATGAAGGTCGCCCGATTTGGCTCAAAACGGGATTTTTCGACCGTTTCGCACGGTTCCGGCACGGCCGCGTTTATTCTTTCATTAAGCCGGGGATGCGAGATTCCGACATGTCACGAGGCGGCTTGAGTCTCGATCCAAAGGGTCGTGAAAACAGAGAGCGTCGGCCTCGCAAGAACAACAAATGTAGCAGGGTAAAGCGTGAGCGTATTGCGTAACATGGCTGGCAGATGGACGTCCCGTGTGGACGAGGTCGCGGCCCTGTGGCTTCCCCGTCGTGAGGCGTCTTCGCCGGCCGATCTCCGCCATGCGAAGCGTTTGCGCACGCTGGCAGCGGTTTCCCTGACGGCCCTGCCGGTGGTGCCGCTTGCCCTGTCGCTCGCCATGCCCGTGTCTTCGGCTCTTCCTTTGGGCACCGCTCTTTGGGCCTCGGCCTCGCTGCTTGCGGCTGCCGGCGCGATTGTTCGCGGCCGCGCGCCGGAAGATGTGGCACCGCCATTGGAGCCGGTCGTTCCGGATCTGTCTGCCGCCTATGACCTCTTTGCGGGTCTGGTGACTGTGCATGATCTGCGCGGCAACGTGCTTTCCGTGCACGGCCGCGACGCGGTCGAGCATCTGACCCTGATGCGCGATCCAGCGGGCCGGGGTTTCATCGAGCAGATCCACATATCCGATCGCATCACCTTCCTGAGCGCGATCGACATTCTTCGCCAGGGCGGCGACCGGGCGACGGTCGACATCCGCATCGAGCGGCGCACGCTGCCGATCGAAGGCGAACAGTTTGTCTATATGTCCTGTGAGCTGGCGCCGCTGCGCGACGACAATGGCCGGCTGGTCGCGATCCTCGCTCAGTCGCGTGATGTCTCGCAAGAAGCGGGCCTGCGCGCCGAAGCTGCGGCCAGAACAGCCGAGGCGGTATCGGCAAACGATGCCAAGACGCGCTTCCTTGCCGCCGTCAGCCATGAACTGCGCACGCCGCTCAATGCCATTCTCGGCTTTTCCGACGTGCTTGCCGGCGAGTATTTCGGCAAGCTCGAGAACGATCGCCAGCGCGAATATGTGGGCCTGATCCATAAGTCCGGCGAGCACCTGCTTTCCGTCGTCAACACCATGCTCGACATGAGCAAGATCGAAGCCGGTCGCTACGAGTTGATGCCCGAGCCCTTCGGTGTGGCCGAAGCCGTTTCCGCCTGCGAGGCGATGTTGTCGCACCAGGCCACGGAAAAGGGCGTGAAGCTTGCAAGCCGCATCACCCGCGGCATCGGCGAGATCAACGCAGACCAGCGCGCCTTCCAGCAGATCCTCATCAATCTGGTCGGCAATGCCATCAAGTTCACCGATCAGGGCGGCGTCGTCACGATCGATGCGGAGGCCGACGGCGCGATGCTGAAGCTTTCCGTCAGCGATACCGGCATCGGGATTGCGGCCGACAAGCTGGCGCTGCTTGGTCAACCTTTTGTCCAGATCCAGAACGATTATACTCGTCGCTACGAAGGCACCGGCCTTGGCCTCTCGCTGGTCAAGGGTCTGGTTGCGTTGCACGGCGGAGAGCTTTCCATCCGTAGCCGCGAAGGCGAGGGTACCGTCATCGTCGTCACGCTGCCGCGTGATGGCTCCGGTATCGCCTGCGCGGAGCAGGAAGAAGCGCGTACGCCGGTGACGGTGGAATTTCCACCGCGCCTGAAGGATTGTGATGTCGCCCCGGCCGCCGAAGGGGGGCGGTTCGAGGGGAAAAGCTTGAACGAGGAACGGGGATATGGCACCGCGCAAGCGAAAACAGCCTGACCGGAAAAAGGCTGCGCGGCAAACGCCCGGCCTGGCCGTGCGCGGGCTGGTCCTTGCCGGACGGGGTGCTGGGCTTGCCGGTCGTCTGATGGCGCGCCATCCGTTGGTGTCCGGTGGCTCGGCCGCCTTCCTCGTCGTGTTCTCCTTCGTTGCGGCCAATGCCATGTGGTATCAGCACGGCACGCACCCGTCGCCGCTGTTGCGCACCCGCGTCCCGCTAGTCAGCGCCGAAACGGCGCAGCGAATCGCCATCGCCAAGGGCGAGGAGATCGAGCCGCGAAAGGTGACCACCTTCGTTATCGAGCGCGAGGGTGAGGCAAAGGCTGAAAACGTCGAGGATGTGATCGCGTCTGCCTCTGCGGACGCGGCGTCGGAAAAGCCGTCGCCCGAACGGGTCGCGAGCGTGCCGGATCCGGCGCAGTCGAAGCTTGTCTCCGAGATCCAGAAGGAATTGGGCCGGATCGGCCTTTATGACGGCGCGCCGGACGGACGGAGCGGTCCGCGCACGGCAGCCGCGATCCTGAGGTTCGAGGAGCGGGCGGGTCGCACGGGAACCGGCGCGGCGAGCGTCGAGCTGCTGCAGGCCTTGAAGTCTGCACCGGCTGAAAAGGCCGCCGCGGTTCCGGCTGGGCGGCCGCTTTTCGAAACGAAGGGCGGGGGCGTGGAAATCGATCCGGTCGCTGCGGCCATCCGCTCGGCCGAGAAGGAAAGCACCTTCGTTCCGCGCGCGGAAATTCCGGTATCGAGCGAACTGGTGCTGAACATCCAGAAGGGTCTCAGCAACCTCGCCTATGCGGACGTGGCGGTCGACGGTGTTGCCGGAGAACAGACGCGGGCAGCCATTCGCCACTTCGAAAAGCACTACCGCCTGCCACAGACCGGCGAACCCAATCCCCAGGTGCTGAAGAAGCTCAAGGAAATCGGCGCGCTCTGACGCATTTAATGCACGCCCCGCGCCTGTCGTCGCTCAGCTGCGGTTTGCCTCCTTCGCTCCGCGCGTGTATCAGCCTCCCATGCGCCTGAAGTCCCACATCTTCGTCTCGTCCCTGCTGCGTCGTGCGTTTTCGCTTGGCGGCTATGCCGCGGTGCTGCGCAAGGGAGCAGAGGACGCCGGCGCGATCTTCATTCGCCAGCGGACGCGTTTGGGCACCGAGACGCTCTTTGCCCCGGCGCCGCAGAATTTCTTCGCCGACGAGATTGATCTCGGCCGCAAGTTCGAAGTGCGGCTCAGCGACAGCGACGCCGAGCAGGTCGACGCGGCGCTTGTAAGCGAGATCCGCTTCGATCCGGATTGCTGGATCGTGGAGATCGAGCTGGACGACCGCGGCGATCTGTTCGAGGTCGTTGCCGAAGATGGAAAAGGCCAGCCCTGACGCCGTCTTGCCGAATGCGCCGACCTGCTTGACTCTCCACTTGGTGGAGGCCGTAGGACGCGTTTATGGGCGATCAAATCTTTTCGATAGGCGAAGTTTCGAAGCTGAGCGGCGTACCGGTCCGGCGGCTTCGGTTTTACTCGGACAAGGGGTTGCTGCCACCGTCCACACGGACGGAGAGCGGTTACCGTATGTATTCCGGGGCCGACCTGGCGCGGCTGGACCTTGTTCTTGCCCTGCGTGAAGCGGGCGTGAGCCTCGCGGACATCAGCAAGATCCTGGCCAACCGAACCTCGTTTACCGACGTTCTGGCTTTGCGGCTTCGAACGCTCGAAACGGAAATCCGGTCAAAACGCCGGATCGCCACGGCCTTGAGAATGGCTTTGAGGATCCATGAACCCTCCCCAACGGATCTCAGGAGATTGTGGACTGTGACCAGGATTTCAAAGACGGAATTTCGTGCCGCGCTCGAGCGTTTCTATGATGACGTCGCCGGCGGCGCGCCGATGGATGCGCCGTGGAAGACGAAAATGATGGATGCCGGTACGCCGGACCTGCCGGACGACCCGACAGCCGAACAGGTCGACGCCTGGGCGGAACTGATGGAGATGCTGTCGGACAAGGCCTATGCCGCCGAGATGCGCGCCCACATGTCGGATCTGTGGACCGAAGAGTTCGATCCCGCCGCCTACGCTCAAGCCGCCGAAGCCACCTTTGCGCGGGTGAGGGCGGCGATCGAAAACAACCTTGCTCCACAATCAGCCGTCGGCAGAGAGATCGCTGCCGATTGGCTGGCGCAGTCGGCAAGGGCGATGAAGCGGGCTCCGGATCAGGTTTTCCTGGATTGGCAGCTCGAACAGTACCGCAAGCACCACGCCCGTTCGGCGCGTTACCAGGAATTGATGGCGGTGTTGCGGGGACAGGCGCCGCAGGCTCCGACCGGTCGTGAGTGGAGCTGGATCATCGACGCGATGAAGCAGCTTTTCTAGGGCGGGGAGGTCGGCTCGATCGCCGAAGTTGCGAGACATGCCCGCATGAACGGCAGCATGTGTCAGCCGCGGCGGCGGCCAAATAGTCGCTGCGGCTGGCCGTTGACGGACGTTGCTGCAACTTTGCGCGGGCCAACGTGGCGCGTGTCGTTTGCAGTATTTTCGGCAAAATAGGCTTCGTGCCTTGCCGCGGGCGCCGCGTTTTCGGCTTCCGCCTCGAGCCAGGCATCGAGCTGCGCGCGACAGGCGGTGCGGTCCATGGCGCCAATCAAGGCGGCGGCATGGCTGGTTTCGCCAAAGGGCTCGCGAAGATGTGGATAGAGGGCCTGAAGCACGAAGCCGGCATCGGCCACATCGACGTCGAGTGCGACCAGGCTCGTTGCCAGCAGTTGTCCGGAAATATCGAGCAGGATGCGCTCGACCTGCGCATCCCTGGTGCCGAGCGCCTGACCGAGGACACGCGAGAACAGGATAATCTCGCCGCTCCTCGCAAAACGCACGAGCAGAGCGGCATGTACGTCTGTCATCGTCGCGGACGACGGCGTCTGTGGAATATTTTGCGGACGGGCGCCAGCGAGCGCCTTGATCTCGCGGCGAAGCGCCTCTTCGCGCGCTGTACGCAATGAAGCGGCTTCGTCTTCCTGGCTCGCTTGCTCTGCTGCTGCCGCTTTCACGGCGCTGCTGCGCGCTGCCAGTCCCGGCGGGTTGTGATGTTCGACGAGCGCATCGACGACGAGCGGAGAGAGGTTCGGGCGGCGGCCAATGGCGGCGGCATGTTCCGGCCCGCGCTCACGGATGATCGTTATCAGCGTACGGTCCGCGATCGCCTTGGAACGGGTCAGGAAAATTGCCGCGATGGCGATCGGCATACCGCCGATCAGCGCTGCGACTGTCTCTGGAATTTGCTGGCATTGCGAAAGGGCGGCTGCAGCCTGCCGGCGGGCTTCGTTGCTGGAACCAAGGAAGAGCGGCTCGAACAGCTCGGCAAATTGCTTCATGTCGGACTTGCGGGGAAAACGCAGGCTTTCGAAACCGGTGACGGTCGCCATCAGGACGACGTCCTTCAAGCGGCCAGTCTGTGGCCTTTCCAACTCACGAAAGCGATCCGTCACGATAATTCCCTGCACGCAAAACATGATCGCCATTGCCGGCGATCCGGAACGGCACACGTCGCAAAAATTAGAAGAAAAGCGTTAGCGTACTGTTAACTATGGATGTTGGAGCTTTATTCAGGCTTGCGGCACACCCAGGGCGGGCGGAGCGCCTACGGATCGCCGCGCCGGCACCGCAAATCTCGGGGACATCCGCGGCCGTAGCCATAAAAAATCCACATGCTGTCATGAGTTATCGCGGCGACGGTGAAGGGCCCGGACGCCCGCCGACGTTTGGGGCCGTGTGAAGAGGGGCCTCTCCATGGGAGATATGGAACTGTGAAGAAATTTATTCTGCGCGCAGCGGCGGTCTGCGCGCTCCTTGTGGCTCCGGCGATTGCGCAGGCTGCCGAGGGTTTTGCTACCGCCAACGTCAACATGCGCTCCGGTCCGAGCACGCGCTACCCGGCGGTGTCGATGATCCCGGTGGGCGAATCAGTCGAAATCCATGGCTGCCTTGCGGATCTGCCGTGGTGCGACGTGTCGTTCTACGGCGGCCGTGGCTGGGTTGCCGGCCGTTATGTCCAGGCCGACTATCGACGCAACCGCGTCTATGTCGAACCGCGTTATTATCGCCCGCTCGGCATTCCGACGGTTGTCTTCCAGTTCGACAACTATTGGGACCGCAACTACCGCGGCCGCGATTTCTATCGTGAACGCGATCGCTGGCGCCGCGGACCGGATTGGGTCGATGACCGGCGTGATCGCCGCGATTGGGAGCGGCAGCGCGAGCGCGAGCGCCGTGACTGGGAGCGTGAGCGGCGCAGTAATCAGCGCGACTGGGAGCGCCGGCAGCGCGACGAGGACAAGTGGCGCGACGACGAATGGCGCCGTCAGCGGACAGAACGCGAGGATCGGCGTGATTGGGAACGCCGCGACGACGGCGTGCGCGTGCGGCAGGACGACGGCACCGTCTATGAGCGCGCCCGTCCGGCTCCGATGGTTCGCTGCCAGATCGACGATCCCTACTGCGAGAACTGATCCGCACACGGCGCGTCGGCGCGCCTTGTCTGATGGGAAAAAACGGGCGGCCCTGGTCGCCCGTTTTGCGTTTCGCGAACCTGCTTTCAACGGTTTTTGGCGGAACCAAACGCCAGCCGGCGCGTTGAGCCCGCGCAGACAAGGGAGCGTTGTAATGGTCGAAAAGAAACTGCAAGCGGTGGAAAAAGTTGCCGTGAGTGAAGCCGAATCGGACGCCCGCGCCGAGGTTGACGCACAGATCGCCGAGCTGCGCGCGGAAATCGCCCGCCTGACGGAAGCGGTCACGGCGATCGGAACGAGCACGAAAGCGGTTGTGCAGGGCGAGGCGGATCTTCTGGCTGAGCGCGTGCGCGAGCGTGTGCGCGAAGAGCCTCTGTCGACCCTGGTTGCCGTTGCGGGCGTGTCCTTCCTGTTCGGTTTGATGTCCCGGCGCTAGCGGGTGAGGCGGGTCTTCGCCCGGATTGCCGTTGTTACCTTGGATACATCGCCGGGACCGTTCGACAGACATACTGAACGCAGGTTGGGGTTGCAGATCGTTTATTAGTAATCTGTTAACCAACCTGTGGCTCAATCGAAGCGGACCCGGTATCATCGGGTCGCGTCGTGAACCAGAACAGCAACATCCGGGCGACCGGAAGAAGGAGCAAACGAGAAAGGCGCGCCTGTCCAGGAAAGATCTGGGAAAATGCGCTGGCCCGAGAAGGGCAGGGTGAAATCTGTACGGTAGTTCATCCGTCTCAAGATTTGTGGAGACGAGCATGGCAGACGTTATCAGAATTCAGGACCGCAAGGTTCGTATACCGCCGCACCGGCCTCCGGCCATTTCGGGTGGAGCGAAAGTGCTGCTGTTCACCGGCATCCGCTACGAGCGCCTCGATCGCGACCCGCAGCCGACAGCGCCGGACGGACGCCGCATCAAGAAGCAGTGAGCCGCGGCACTCCTGCGTATTAGGCGACACAAACGGTCGCGTTCAAGACACTGTCCTTGCCCGGTTCTGCGGGCTCATCCCCATGCACTGCTGCGCCCGACGCGGCATCGAATCATCGCCGCACATCTCGGCGTGGATTTTCCTAGCTTGCCCCTGTTGCTCGACGACCACAGCGGATGCTCTAGCGACGGAACGGTTCGCAGGTCGATTCCGCAAGGAAGTTCCGGACCTGCTCTTCGAAGCTGTCGACCGGCGCCATCGCTCTCAGCACGGCAAAGCCATCCTGTTCCTTCATCTCGACCATGATCGATTGTGCAAGCGCCTGTGGCGGAGATTTTCGCAACTCGACCAACTGGATTGGCGTTGCGACGACAAGGTCCAGTTTGCCGTTGACCGCCGTGTGGTCGTTCATGCTGAAGACCTCGTTCGAATTGCCGTCGAAGACGGCGAGCGACCAGAACGGCACGTTGCCGCTGGCGAGGAAACGCGCCGGTCCATCCGAGATCGAGAAGCTGCAGACCGCGGTTCTCAGATAAGGATCGTCATTGGCAAGGCCAGTCGGCCCTGGTGTGCTGGTCAGCGCAAAGAAACTGTCCATCTCCAAAAGCCCGAGGATGCGGGTATAGGCATCGCGGCCGGTGAACTGCGGCAGCGCCAGGACGATGACGATGTGCAGCAGGGCGGCGCCGACCAGGCCGAGAACTGTGGCGAAGAGCACGCTACGCATCGCCGCAACCCGTCTTGGTGATAACCGGCATGGCGAGATCGATCAGGCCGGACGAGCCGGCCGTCGGCGTATCGAGCAGCGTCAGCACCAGCCGGAACGTGCCCGAGTGGCGCACGGCCAGCCAGTTGTCGGGCCTCGCATTCGGCGACACATGGATGCTGAAGTTACTGTTTTCGCCGCGCAGAACGCTCCAGGAATTGAGCGCCGAGGGGAGGTCGGAACCCGGCCTCAGTGGCAGGCCTTCGGCATTTGCGGCGTAAAGCGTCCAGAAGCGGGCCTGCGGCGTCAGCCCCGCAACATCATAGGAGCAGGCCGCCTGAAGCTTCTCGCCCTTGCTATCGACCTGAGCACTGAACATCAGCCCTTCGGCGCCGCCATAGAGCAACTCGCCGGCGCGCGCCCGATGTGCCTTGGCATACGGGTCGGCATTGGCCGTCTGCGCCTCGGGAAAGGCGACCCAGGGGCCGATCGCGATCGAGCCGAAGCCGACGGTCGCTTTCAACGCCCATACCGCCGAGGCGATGCCGCCGCCGAAGGTGATGGCAAGGGTAAGCGCGACGAGGAAGGGGATTCGAAACAAGGGCGACTCTACCGGATATGGTCCTGCGGCTCAGCACCGCCGCGTTGACACCCTATGTCGCCGAAATCCGCGCCCGGCGCAACGGCGACCGCATCGCCGGTCCCGAACCCGACACCGCAACCGCGAAGCGGAAGAAGAGTGGACATGCCCGAAACGTCAGTTGCTGGCGGCATCGGGCTGCGCCTGTGCGGACCGTGGTTCTTCATCCGCGCCGAGAGAGGCAAGCTTGCCGCCGGCCTTCTCGGGCGCCTTCAGTGCGGGGGCCTTTTCGAAGGTCTCGCCGATGCTGCGCAGCAGCCGGGTGACATCGGTCGAAAGCGAGCGTGGCCGCACCAGCGGCGGCAATGCGTTTTCGTCCGGCTTCGCGGTTGCCACCTGCGGCGGCTGCTTCGCCGGCGCCGTCGGCGCGGTGATCCCCGGGATCGTCCGGTGTTCGATGCCCTGTTCGGCGTAGTCCATCAGCCGCTTGAAGGTCATCGCCGGCAACGAGCCGCCGGTCATGTTGTTGGTCGAGGTGTAGTCGTCGTTGCCGAACCAGACCGCGGTCGTATAGTCGCCGGTGAAGCCCACGAACCAGGCGTCGCGATAGGCCTGTGTTGTGCCGGTTTTGCCGCCGACGACGATGCCGTTATCGAGCGCAGCCTTGCGCGCCGTACCGATGACCGGGATCTGCGTCAGCATGGAGTTCATCGACGTATTGGCGGTTTCGGAGAGGATGCGCCGCGCCGGCGGCTCGTCGCGTCCGAAATCGTAGAGAATGTCGCCGTCATAGTTGAGGACCTGGCTGATCCCGTGCCGGCGTGACTGCATGCCACCGGCCGGGAAGACCGCGTACGCCGTCGCCTGGTCGAGCACGGTTACTTCCGAGGTGCCGAGCGGCATGGTCTTGTCGGTGCGGATCGGCGTCTCGATGCCCATGTCCTTGGCCGTCTGGGCGATCAAGTCAGTGCCGAGCTTGTCCTTGGCGAGGCGCACGGGAATGGTGTTGATCGACTTGGCGATGGCCGTCAGGATGGTGATGCGGCCGGCATAGCTGCGGCCATAATTCTGTGGCGACCATCCGCGCCAGGTGATCGGCGCGTCGACGACAACCGTTTCCGGCGTCATGCCCTTTTCCATCGCTGCCGCGTAGGTATAGACCTTGAAGGAAGAGCCCGGTTGACGCAGAGCTCGTGTCGCACGGTTGAACTGGCTCTCGCCATAATCGCGGCCGCCGACCATGGCCCGCACGGCGCCGCCGTTTTCGACCATCACCAGCGCACCCTGCTTCACGCGGAAGCTCTCGCCATATTGGCGCAGGCTCGATTCCACTGAATCTTCAGCGGCATTCTGCAGGCCCATATCGATCGTGGTGCGCACGATCAGCGAGTGCTGCGCGAAGGGGCGGGCGATGCGCTGGACTTCGTCGAAAGCCCAGTCGAGGAAGAAGTCGGGCGCCTTCACCTGGGCGCGGTCGATGACCGTCGCCGGGTTGAGGCGTGCGGCGATCACCTGGCCTTCGGTCATCAGGCCGCCCTGGACGAGGTTGGTCAGAACCTCGTTGGCGCGTCCGCGTGCGGCCGGCAGGTTGACGTGCGGGGCGTAGCGGGCTGGCGCCTTGAAGAGGCCGGCAAGCATCGCCGACTCGGCAAGGCTCACGTCGGTGATCGACTTGCCGAAATAGAACTGCGCCGCGGCTGCCGCACCGAAGGTGCCGCCGCCCATATAGGCGCGGTCGAGATAGAGCCGGAGGATTTCCTTCTTCGACAGGTTGCATTCGAGCCAGACGGCGAGGAAAGCTTCCTTGATCTTGCGCTCGATCGTCCGCTCGTTCGACAGAAAGAGGTTCTTGGCGAGCTGCTGCGTCAGTGTCGAACCGCCCTGGACGACTCCACCGGCGCGTGCATTTTCGGTCATGGCGCGGGCAAGGCCGAGGAAGTCGATGCCCCAATGGTCGAAGAAGCGCCGGTCTTCGGTCGCCAGCACCGCCTTGATCAGATGATCGGGCAGCTCGTCGATCGGTACGGAATCTTCGTGGATGATGCCACGATGGCCGATCTCGTTGCCGTAACGATCGAGGAAGGTGACGGCGAAATCGCTCTGGGCACGCCAGTTGCCCTTGGTTTCTTCGAAGGCCGGAAGGGCGAGCGCCAGCATCAGCACCGAACCGACAGTGCCCCAGTTCATGCCTTCGCCGAGCACCTCGAAGACGGCTTTTTTCCAGCCCGTCACGCGGAAGCGGCGGAAGAAGATGGTAGTGTCTTCCCACCATTGCCCCAGCTTGAAACCGGCATTCCAGACTGAGGAATCGATCCAGGAGTCGATCCTGAGAAAGATGTGCCGTTTCTTCGGCCGATTATCGTCTTTCCTCGGTTCCCGCACGGTCTCAACCACCTGAAGGCTCTACGGCATCATGCCGGCGCCATGTAATATTTGCACGGCGTCAAATTCCAATCTACTTGCATATCGCGCCGCCGGCCTTAAAAAACCGGCAATTTTCTGCGAAATTTCTGTATCGCGAGCGATTTGACGAAAGTGTGATGACGATGGGCGAAATGCCTTTCTGGAAGGCGAAAAGCCTTGAAGACATGACCGATACCGAGTGGGAAAGCCTCTGTGACGGCTGCGGCCTCTGTTGTCTCAACAAGCTCGAGGATTGGGACACCGGCGAGATCGCCTGGACCTCGATCCGCTGCACGCTTCTCGATGGCGAGAGCTGTCGCTGCAAGGACTATCCCAACCGCCAGGCGACGGTGCCCGACTGCATCCAGTTGACGCCGAAGGCCGTGCGCGAGATCACCTGGCTGCCGCCGACCTGCGGCTACCGGTTGGTGGCTGAAGGGCGCGATCTCTACTGGTGGCATCCGTTGATTTCGGCCGATCCGGAAACGGTTCACGCCGCGGGCATTTCCGTCCGCGGCCGCACCGTTGCGGAAGACGGCATCGACGTCGACGACTATGAGGATTATCTCGTCACCTGGCCGCTGGAAGTGGGGCAGGAAAACGTGGAGTGACAAGGGGTTAGTCGAGGCGGCGGAATCGTTTTGGCAGTGTGTCGACCGCGACGCCTCTAATGGCTGCCGCCGTTCTTCTTGACGAGGCTCTTCGGCGCAACGTTGCGCCACGCCGTCTCCATCGACTGCCGCACGAGATCCTCGTCGGCCTGGACGAAATAGAGCGAGGTCCAGCCACGGTCGCCCCAGCCGCCGGGCACCGCGGCGCAGACGCCGGGTTCCATCTCCAGAAGCATGCGCTGCTGATCCGGTGTGAACTTGAAAACAGCGCGCCCGGCTTCCGGCAGGCTCATGAAAATACGCTTCCCAACGCGGAAATCTCGCGTTCCGAAATGCGCATTTTCCTCCGTTCCAGGCAGGCTCAGCGCGAGTCTTTCGATCTCTTCCGTCAGCATGAAGAAAGATTAACATGCTTTTGCCGAATGGCAAAAAGGCTGAAAATCACTACAAAAATTACAAGGGGTGTCCTTGAAGCGCGGGCTCGAGAAGGGCGCTGGCGGAGCCTGATCGGGCTGCCTTTATGGCCTTTACGGTCAGTGGTCGATCACCCGCGGCATAGGGCCGGAAACGCCGCGACCGGCGGTGGTAGGCTCACCGCCGGTTCGCTACGGAATGTCGAAAGACGCCTTAAACAGGCGCTGTCCGACGACAATCTATGGATATGGAGGTGAAGGGCCGGTGACGCCTAGGCGCGCCACTCAGGCGTGCCTCATTCGGCCGGTGCGACCGGCTTCGGCGTTGCCTCGCTCGCGGCGCGCATCTCACGCCATTCGCTCTCGAAACGGTCGAGCAACGATTGCGGTACTTTGGACTGCTGAGATGCGGGCTGGTTGTTTGCGAGCGTCTGCATGCGATCCTCCCGGGTTCTGTGACGGTTTCATGGTGTAAGGTGTGGCGGACAATTTCACATCGCAAAGGCTTTGTAAATCAGTGGCTTAAATCATTTAAACGATTGAAAAATCTTTAAATCGATTAATTTTTCGTTTATACACAGCACGCATCGCGCCCGGACGTCAACAGGTTTAAGTTGCAGGTATTTTTGAAGTAATTTGCGCGCATAGATTGCGGCAAAGGGCCAGCCGTTTCGCGGCTCCCTATTAAGAGAGAAACGGTGCTGCGACGTGATCGGTGCCGTCATGACGGATTGCGTCGACTGGTTCGAAGGACACGATGGCTGAGCCTTGTTCGGGAGCGGCGCCGACGGACCTGAATCAGTTTCTGAGATGTTTGATTCACGCTGCGAGCGACAGCCGCCAAAGGATTCAAAAGAATCGAGAAAATGCGTGCGCAGCCATGCCGCGCTTGATCGGGAACGGGTTCTTTCGCGTTAGCGCATGCCGGCGAAGAGATGCTAGCGAAACATGCTTAACGAAAGCTGACCGTTGGCTGGCGTCGTCTGGTGGCCTTGGGTTCCGGGCCGTGTTCCTCGCGTGATTGCGTCGCTAAAACTGTCGCAGGAAGCGGCTATGGCTTGGCAAGGGAATGAGCAATGCGGGTTTCCACCAGGGAAGAATCGCCGCAATCTAAGGTCGGATTTCGGGGAAGGTAATGCGTTTCTCGGTAGTGCCTGCCGGTCCAAATGGCCGACATTCATTTGCCATTCAGCCTCGTTCGGTTATTGCTTCTGCCATGATGCTTCCCAAGTCGAAAGTGCGTTCATGTCTTCACCAGTGATCATAGCCGCGCTTGCTGCAGGCCTCGCCGGCTTCAGCCCGCCTGCGATCAGCGTGCCGTCGGATATTGTCGTTCGTGTGTCCGGCGATTGCAGCGCGGCTGCAGCGCAGGTCGTTGCCGACACTGGTGGCGAGTTGCTGTCGGCACAGCCGACGTCCGATGGCCAGTGCGTGATCACCGTGCTTGTTCCTGGCAATGGCGGTAGGCCGAAGAAGGTCACCGTCAAGGTGCCGATGTAGGCTATCCCTGCAGCGCCGCGTGCCGTATCAGGCGTACGAAGGTCGCTGTAGCACTTTGAATGGCTGCATGTTCTTATCCTTAAATCAGCCAGATTTGGCGAAGCATGCAGCAGGATGGCCGCGAGAGGAAGTAAAGACGGATGCGCATTCTGATTGTCGAGGACGACGCCAACCTGAACCGGCAGCTCGCCGAGGTGCTGAAGGAGGCCGGCTACGTCGTTGACCAGGCCTATGATGGCGAGGAGGGGCACTATCTCGGCGACGCCGAGCCCTATGATGCCGTGATCCTCGACATCGGCCTGCCGGAAATGGACGGCATCACGGTCCTTGAGAAATGGCGCGGCGACGGCAAGACCATGCCGGTTCTGATCCTGACTGCGCGTGATCGCTGGAGCGACAAGGTGGCCGGCATCGATGCCGGCGCCGACGACTATGTTGCCAAGCCCTTCCACGTCGAAGAAGTTCTTGCCCGCATCCGCGCCCTGATCCGGCGCGCCGCCGGCCATGCGAGCTCGGAGATCGTCTGCGGCCCGGTCCGCCTCGACACCAAGGGTTCCAAGGCAACGGTCGATGGCGTCGCATTGAAGCTGACGTCGCACGAGTTCCGGCTGCTCTCCTATCTCATGCACCACATGGGCCAGGTCGTTTCGCGCACAGAATTGGTCGAGCATATGTACGATCAGGATTTCGATCGCGATTCCAATACGATCGAAGTGTTCATCGGCCGGCTGCGCAAGAAGATCGGCAACGATCTGATCGAAACGGTGCGCGGTCTCGGATACCGAATGCAAGCGCCGGGCAATGGCAATTAGATCGCTCACCGCACGCGTTCTGGTGGTCTCCACCGTCTGGGCGGTGGTGGCTCTCGTCGTGATCGGCGTGGTGATTTCCGAGCTTTATCGCCAGGGCTCCGAGCGCGGTTTCAAAGACCTGCTGCGCGCCCAGCTCTTCAACGTCGTCAACTCGATCTCCGTCAACGAGAGGACGGTGCTGTCGGGCAGCCCGCAACTTGGCGACCTCCGGTTTTCGCAGCCGCAGACCGGCTGGTACTGGATCGTCGATCCGATCGGTGAGTTCGATACGCCGCCCCTGATCTCGACCTCGCTCGGCAACGGCAAGCTACCGATCGCCAGCGTCGACGAGGTGCCGTTCGATACCGGCTATGTCCGCTTCTACACCACCAAGGATCCCTTCGGGAACGAGGTCGAGGTCTCCGAGACCGAGGTCGTTCTCGACATCCAGGGCCATACGGCGCGCTTTCGCGTGGCGGGCAACCGCGACGTGCTCGAGGCCGATATCAACCGCTTCACTCGCAACCTGACGATCGCGCTCTCCATCTTCGGTCTGGGCGGGCTCGGCGTGAACGCGCTCACCATTCTCTTCGGCCTGAGGCCGCTCGATGAGGTCCGGCGCTCGATGGAAAAGATCCGTGCCGGCGAAAGCGAACGGTTGGACGGCGCTTTCCCGCGTGAGATCCAGCCGCTCGCCAACGAGGTCAATGCCCTGATAGACAGCAACCGCCGCATCGTCGAGCGCGCCCGCATGCAGGTCGGCAATCTTGCCCATTCGCTGAAGACACCGATCGCGGTCCTGCTCAACGAGGCCCGGGTGCTCGAGGCATCGCATGGCGAGTTGGTGCGCACTCAGGTCGATGCAATGCAGACCCAGGTTCAATCCTATCTGAGCCGCGCCCGGATTGCGGCGCAGCGCGAGTCCGTGCTGGCGCGGACCGAAGCGCAGCCGGCGCTCGAACGCCTCGTGCGCGTCATGCGCAAGCTCAATCCGGAAAAGCAGGTCCATCTGTCGATCAACCCGCCGGGACTGGTTCTTGCCATGGAGCTGCAGGACGTCGAGGAGACCGTTGGCAACCTGCTCGAAAATGCCGCCCGCCACGCCCGTGGCGAGGTGTGGCTGAATGTCAGGCCGGCACCGAGCGAGGTTCATGCCAAGGAGCCCGGCCGGCAGTGGATCGTTCTCGACATCGACGACGACGGGCCGGGGCTCAATCCCGACCAGATCGCAGTGGCGATGAAGCGCGGCAAGCGGCTCGACGAAAGCAAGCCCGGAACCGGGCTCGGTCTTTCGATCGTCAGCGAGATCGTCCGGGAGTATCAGGGCACCATCACCCTGTCGCGACGGGACGAGGGAGGGTTGCGTGCGGAACTGGTTTTGCCGGCGGCCGTTTAGAGGGTGATGAGGAAATGCGCGGGTCCGGCGTCGCTCGCTTGCGAATCCATCGTGATTTAGGGGTCACACCCGTGCTTGAAAATGTCACACCCGCAGGGCTCGCCGTTGCCTCGGCACGCGGGGAATGCCAAAAGAAAATCAAGGACTAGTCGTCATCGTGCTCGAATGGAACGAGCTTAAGAATGCGGCTTCGGATAGGATGATTGAGTGTCGCGGATCATGAGGAACCAGGCAGAAATGACACGGGCTATTGTCGTCGGCGGCAGGATCGTTGTGATCGCCTCGGCCGTCGCGCTTGCCGGATGCGGCACGACGGGCAGCAAGGGCGCGGCCGCCGGCCTCGGCTCGACGGCAACGCGTGGTGCGACCTCGACCAATTACATCGCGGCACTCCAGGGTGGGGTGATCGCGCGTCTCACCGATCTCGACATCGGGACATCCGACCGTCAGCGTGCTCTGGAAGCGGAGTACCGCGCACTTGAAGCGGCCCCCGGTGGGCAGCCGGTGACCTGGGACGGGCGCGGCGTCAACGGTTCGGTCGTTGCAGCCGCTCCCTATCAGGTCGGGTCGCAGAACTGCCGCCAGTATAGCCACACGGTTACCGTCAAGGGACAGCCGAAGACGGCGCGGGGTGCTGCCTGCCGCAACCCGGACGGCAGCTGGACACCGCTGACCTAAGGCGTAGCCGGCCGGGCTCTCCCGGATGTGCTCAGGCGGATCGAGCCGCCGTTGCGGCGAAACGCCTCAAATCTCCGTCATAAGGGGTTTTCGAGTTGGAATGGCATGGGGGCCATAGTATTGAGCTTCCATGTTGTTCTGGATCCTCGTCGCCACTCTGACGGCGGCTGTCGCTGTCGTGCTCATCCTTCCGCTGCTGCGGGCGGGGGAAGCCCCGTCGTCTCCCCACAGCCATGATGTCGAGGTCTATCGCGACCAGCTCGAAGAGTTGAAGCGGGACCAGGATAGCGGCCTGATCGGCGGCGACGACGCCGAGCTTGCGCGCGCCGAAGTTGCGCGCCGGCTGCTGGCTGCTGGCGAGAGCGACAGTGAGGCGATTGCGGCTGCCGCGCCGCGCCGCGGTGTCAGCCGCCTGGCCCAGGCCTTCGTGCTTCTCTGTCTTCCGGCCGTCGGCCTCTGTCTTTACTTGCTGACGGGCAGCCCGGGCATGCCGGCGCAGCCGCTGGCCGCACGCCTGGCCGATCCCAATGGCGACATCAACATCCTGATTGCCAAGGCTGAGAATCATCTGGCGGTAAACCCGAATGATGGCGCCGGCTGGGACCTGCTTGCGCCGATCTACATGCGCAACGGCCGTGTCGAAGATGCGGTCGATGCCTATGACCGGGCGATCCGCCTGCTTGGCCCGACGCCGGCACGTCTCGGCGGCTATGCCGAGGCGATGGTCGTGCAGTCCGACGGCGTCGTGACGAGCAAGGCGCAGGACGCGCTGAAGCAGGCGCTGACGCTCGATCCCAATGACCCGCGCTCGGAATTCTATCTTGCCCTCGGCCTCAAGCAGGAAGGCAAGAGCGCGGAAGCGCTGACTGCCTTCAACCGACTGGTCGCGACATCACCCGCCGACGCGCCCTGGCTGCCGCTCGTCAAGCAGCACGTGGCAGAACTGGGGGGCGCCGGCGCCACCAGCGCTGCAGCGCCCGGCAATCCAAGTGCCGATGACGTGGCCGCCGCCGAAAGCATGAGCGCCGGCGATCGCCAGGAAATGATCCGGGGCATGGTCGGCAGCCTCGAAAGCCGGCTGAAGGAAAATCCGGATAATCTCGAAGGCTGGGCGCGTCTGATCCGCTCCCATGTTGTCCTTAATCAACGAGACAAGGCACTGGCCGCGCTAAGGGAAGGCCTGAAAACCTTCCCGGCCGATGGCGACGGCGGCAAGCAGCTGCTGGCGCTGGCGCGTGAGCTCGGGATTGCCACCGACGGAGTAACGCAATGACGCGCAAACAAAAAAGACTGGCGATCATCGGCGGCGGTGTCGGCTTCCTGGTGCTTGCAGCCTTCCTCGTGATGTTCGCCTTCAGCCAGGCGATCGCCTATTTCTATGTGCCGAGCGACCTCGAAAAGGCCAACGTACCGCCGGGAACCCGCATCCGCCTCGGCGGTGTCGTCGAAACCGGCTCCGTCAAGCGCGGCGACGGCAAGACGGTGACCTTCACCGTCACCGATACGCTGAGCGGCGTGCCGGTCACCTATACCGGCATCCTGCCTGACCTGTTCCGCGAAGGGCAGGGCGTGGTGACGGAGGGAACCTTCGTTGCCGGAAGCTCGGTCTTCGTGGCCGATTCCGTTCTCGCCAAGCATGACGAGACCTATATGCCCAAGGATGTCGCCGACCGTTTGAAGGCGCAGGGCGTCGAGCTCAGCGGGAAGGAAACCATCAAGTGATCATCGAGCTCGGACACTACGCTCTGGTTCTGGCGTTGGCGACGGCGGTCATTCAGGCCGCCTTACCGATCCTTGGCGCACGATTGAACGATCGCGGCCTGATGGAACTCGCATCCAGCGCCGCCGTCGCCTGCTTTCTGCTCGTCGCTTTCGCTTTTGCCGTCCTCACCTTCGCCTATGTGACCTCGGATTTCTCGGTCCGCAACGTCTGGGAAAACTCCCATTCGCTGAAGCCGCTAATCTACAAGATCTCGGGCGTCTGGGGGAACCATGAAGGCTCGATGCTGCTGTGGCTGTTGATCCTGACGTTTTTCTCGGCGCTGGTTGCCGCTTTCGGGCGCAACCTGCCGGAAACCCTGAAAGCCAACGTGCTCGCAGTGCAGGCCTGGATCGCGATGGCCTTCGCGCTCTTCATCCTGCTGACGTCCAATCCGTTCGCTCGGCTGATGCCCGCGCCGGGCGAGGGCAAGGACCTGAACCCGATCCTGCAGGACGTCGGCCTCGCCATTCATCCGCCGTTGCTCTACCTCGGCTATGTCGGTTTTTCGGTCTGCTTCTCCTTTGCCATCGCGGCCTTGATCGAGGGCCGCATCGACGCCGCCTGGGCTCGCTGGGTCCGTCCCTGGACGCTTGCCGCCTGGACCTTCCTCACCGCCGGGATCTCCATGGGTTCGTACTGGGCCTATTACGAGCTCGGCTGGGGTGGCTGGTGGTTCTGGGACCCGGTCGAAAACGCCTCCTTCATGCCGTGGCTCGCGGGGACGGCGCTTTTGCACTCGGCGCTCGTCATGGAAAAGCGCGAGGCGCTGAAGATCTGGACCGTGCTGCTTGCGATCATGACCTTCTCGCTGTCGCTGCTCGGCACCTTCCTCGTGCGTTCGGGTGTCCTGACTTCGGTCCACGCCTTCGCTACCGACCCGACGCGCGGCATCTTCATCCTCGCCATTCTCGTCTTCTTCATCGGCGGTGCGTTCACGCTCTTCGCCCTGCGCGCCTCGCACCTGAAAGCCGGCGGCATCTTCGCGCCGATCTCGCGTGAGGGTGCGCTGGTCTTCAACAATCTCATCCTGACGACGGCGACCGCGACGGTCCTGACCGGCACGCTCTATCCGTTGGTGCTCGAAGCGCTGACCGGCGACAAGATCTCCGTCGGGCCGCCCTTCTTCAACATGACCTTCGGCCTGTTGATGCTGCCGCTGCTCTTTGCGGTGCCTTTCGGCCCGCTGCTTGCCTGGAAGCGCGGCGACCTTGCTGGCGTTTCGCAGCGGCTCTTCGCAGCGGTTGCCATCGGCCTGCTCTTCGGCGTCACCTATTATTACTTCATGAATGGCGGCCCGGTTCTGGCGCTCTTCGGCATTGCCCTTGGCGTCTACGTGATTGTCGGTTCGTTGACGGACCTGGCGCTGCGCTCCGGCCTCGGCAAGGTCGCAGGCAACGTCGTCTGGCGGCGCTTCTCCGGCCTGCCGCGTTCGGCTTTCGGCACGGCGCTTGCGCATATCGGCCTCGGCGTCACCCTGATCGGCATCGTCGCCGTCACGGCCTTCGAGACCGAAACCGTGGTCGAGATGAAGCCCGGCATGACGGTGGATGCCGGTGGCTACACCCTGCGCTTCGACGGCATGCGCAATGGCAGCGGCCCGAACTATTCCGAGGAGTCCGGCCACTTCACCATCAGCCGCGGTGGCGTTGCGATTGACGACGTCTGGTCTTCGAAGCGTCTCTACCAGGCGCGCCGCATGCCGACGACCGAGGCGGGCATTCGCACCTTCGGCTTGAGCCAACTCTACGTCTCGCTCGGCGATCAGATCAGCGAAGGCGGCATCGTCGTGCGCATCTGGTGGAAGCCGATGATCCTGTGCATCTGGGGCGGTACCCTGTTCATGATGGCGGGTGGTTTCGTCTCCTTGAGCGACCGCCGCCTGCGCGTCGGCGCGCCGGCCAAGGCCAAGCGACCGAAGGCGGTGCCGGTGGGAGCTGCGGAATGAACCGTCTGCTCCTGGCACTCCTGCTGTTGCTCGCGCCTGTCGGCTCGGCCTTTGCCGTCAACCCGGATGAAGTGCTTGCCGATCCCGCGCTCGAAGCGCGGGCGCGGGCGATCTCGGCGGAGCTGCGCTGCATGGTCTGCCAGAACCAGTCGATCGACGATTCCAACGCCGAGCTTGCCAAGGACCTGCGCGTGCTTGTACGCGAGCGGCTGGCGAACGGCGACAGCGACAAGGCCGTCATCGATTACGTCGTGTCCCGCTATGGCGAATTCGTACTGCTGAAGCCGCGCTTCGAGACGAAGACCCTGATCCTCTGGGGCATGCCGGCGACCCTGCTTCTCGTCGGGACGATTACCCTCGTCATCGCCTCTCGCCGTCGCGGCACCCAGCCAAAAGGGACGCCGCTTTCCGAGGACGAGAAGGAAAAGCTGAAGAAGCTGCTTCAGCCTTAATGCAGCGCTCGCCGAACGCGCATTCGTTGGACCGGCTTCAGCACTAATCTCTTGATATTGCTTGAGATCCCTGCCGGTGGCGGGCAATGCCGTTCGCGCCAACGCGCAGTTCCCGGCAGGCCTTTGGCCGAGCCCGGGTCAGCTCTTCACAACATTACCAAAAATTCATTTTCCGGACAGAACTCAGTAAGGTCCCATCCGTTACATCTTTCGTCATCGGCTGTTCCTCCAGTCAGCCAAAACGAATTCCGCCTTCCCTGAGGCGGCTTCGCAACCAGGTTTCGGTGCCGTCTCCGATGGCATCTAGGAAGAGAAAAGGCAAAACGGATGTTTACGACCAAATCCCTGCGTCCCTCCCTCAAGACCGTTCTGAAGACCTCGACCATCGCCGGCCTTGCCGCCGTCATGCTGACCTCGGGTCTGCCGGCAAGCATCTCGCAATCCTTTGCCGATCCGGTGAAGGTGGAAGCGCCGTCGGTGCCGAGCTTTGCCAATGTCGTTGATGCCGTTTCGCCGGCCGTCGTTTCGGTGCGCGTCCAGTCGCGCGTCAACCCGGTGGCCGAAGATGGCGGCGACTTCAGCTTCGATTTCAACGGTCGCGGCTTCGACGATCTGCCCGACGATCACCCGCTGAAGCGCTTCTTCAAGGAATTCGGTCCGCGCGGCGATGACCGTGCCGACCGCGGCCCCAACCGCCGTGGTCCGCATGGCGAGGGCCGCCTGCGTCCGACCGCTCAGGGCTCCGGCTTCTTCATCTCCGAAGACGGCTACCTCGTCACCAACAACCACGTCGTTTCCGACGGTTCGGCCTTCACGGTCATCCTCAACGACGGCACCGAACTCGATGCCAAGCTGGTCGGCAAGGATAGCCGCACGGATCTCGCCGTGCTCAAGGTCGATGACAAGCGCAAGTTCACCTATGTCGGCTGGGCCGATGACAGCAAGGTCCGCGTCGGTGACTGGGTCGTTGCCGTCGGCAACCCGTTCGGTCTCGGCGGCACAGTGACCTCCGGCATCGTTTCGGCGCGTGGCCGCGATATCGGCTCCGGCCCCTATGACGATTACCTGCAGGTTGATGCGGCGGTGAACCGCGGCAACTCGGGCGGCCCGACCTTCAACCTCTCCGGTGAAGTCGTCGGCATCAATACCGCGATATTCTCGCCGAGGGGCGGCGGCAACGTCGGTATCGCCTTTGCCATCCCGTCGACCGTTGCCAAGGATGTCGTCGCCGACCTGATCAAGGACGGCTCGGTTTCCCGCGGCTGGCTCGGCGTGCAGATCCAGCCCGTTACCAAGGACATCGCCGAATCGCTCGGCCTTTCGGAAGCAAGCGGCGCGCTCGTCGTCGAACCGCAGACCGGCTCGCCGGGTGAAAAGGCCGGCATCAAGAAGGGTGACGTCGTAACCGCGTTGAACGGCGACACGGTCAAGGATCCGCGTGACCTTGCCCGCAAGGTTGCCGCAATCCGCCCGGGCACCACGGTCGATCTGGCCCTGTGGCGCGACGGCAAGGCGGAAACCGTCAAGCTCGAAATCGGCACGCTGCCCAAGGACGACAAGGACGCTGCCAAGAGCCAGGACGACCAGTCCGAAGAAGCCCAGCCGTCGAGCGAGCAGGCACTGGCCGACCTTGGCGTCTCTGTCGTGCCGTCTGATGATGGCAAGGGCGTCACCATCGCCTCGGTCGACGAAGACTCTGATGCGAGCGATCGCGGCCTGAAGCAGGGCGAAAAGATCGTCTCGGTGAACAATCAGGAGGTGAAGTCCGCCGACGACATCCTGAAGGTCATCAACACTGCCAAGAAGGACGGCCGTAGCAAGGCGCTCTTCCAGATCGAGGCCGACAACGGCAGCCGCTTCGTGGCCCTTCCGATCGACAAGGGCTGATCGCGGCAGTCAGATGATTGACCGGAGCGCCGCGATTTCCAAGTGATGTCGCGGCGCTCGCCGTTTGGAGCGGGATGTGAAAAGGTGTGTGCGGTTCTCCGCCCCCATCCCGCTTTCCCTCACGAGAGCACTCGCCAACCCGGTTGTCGAAAGTCGAAACCGGTTGAGACAGACAGGGGTCCGGGACTATGGTCGCGCGTATGAAGATTCTCATCATTGAAGACGATCTCGAGGCGGCAGCCTATCTGGCGAAAGCCTTCCGCGAGGCGGGCATCGTGTCCGATCACGCCAGCGATGGCGAGAGCGGCCTGTTCATGGCCAGCGAGAACAATTACGACGTTCTCGTGGTGGACCGCATGCTGCCGCGTCGAGACGGTCTCTCTGTCATCACCGAGCTTCGGCGCAAGGACATCCACACGCCGGTGCTGATCCTGTCGGCGCTCGGCCAGGTGGATGACCGGGTCACGGGTTTACGCGCCGGCGGCGACGATTATCTGCCGAAACCCTACGCCTTCAATGAGTTGCTCGCCCGTGTCGAGGTGCTTGGGCGCCGCAAGGGCACGCCGGATCAGGACATGGTTTACCGCGTCGGCGATCTGGAACTCGACCGCCTTTCGCATTCCGTGCGCCGGCAGGGAAAGGAAATTCCCCTGCAGCCGCGCGAATTCCGCCTGCTCGAATATCTCATGAAGAACGCCGGCCAGGTCGTCACCCGCACCATGCTGCTGGAAAACGTCTGGGACTACCACTTCGACCCGCAGACCAACGTCATCGACGTGCATGTCTCGCGGTTGCGCTCGAAGATCGAGAAGGATTTCGATGTGCCGCTGCTGCGCACGGTGCGCGGTGCCGGCTACATGATCAAGGATGACCGGGCGTCCGCATGAGCAAGCTTCGCGTTCTCTTCAGAACGACCGCAGTCCGGCTTTCCGCCCTCTACCTCATTCTTTTTTCTCTCTGTGCTGCCTTTCTCGTCTTCTACGTCACCGGCATGTCGGAGCGGCTGCTGCAGCAGCAGACCCGTGACGCGGTCACCGCCGAGGTGGCGCAGATCGAGCAGGTCTATAGCCGCGCCGGCATGAACGGCCTGTTGCGCTCGCTCGAGCGGCGGGCACGCCAGCCGGGAGCCAATCTCTACGTGATTGCGGGACCGAGCGGCGAAATCCTCGCCGGCAACGTCGCGAGCCTGGAGCCGGGCCTGCTCGACAGCGAAGGCTGGACCGAACGTCCCTTCGCCTATCAGCGCTATACGGACGAGAGCAAGAAGGACACCCACGTGGCGCTTGCCCATGTGCTGGTGCTCGACAATGGTCTGCGCATTCTTGTTGGCCGCGACCTGCAGGAGCCGCAGAAGTTCCGCGCCCTTGTGCGCCAGGCGCTGATGGTGGCGCTCGGCGTCATGGGGCTTGGCGCCCTCGTCATCTGGTTCGGCATCGGCCGCAACGCCTTGAAGCGCATCGACCGCATGTCGGAGGCCAGCACCAAGATCATGGCCGGCGATCTGTCGCAGCGTCTGCCGATGAGCGGCTCCGGCGACGAGTTCGACCGGCTGTCGGAATCACTGAACGCCATGCTCAGCCGCATCGAGAAGCTGAACGAAGGGCTGCGGCAGGTCTCCGACAACATCGCTCACGATCTGAAGACGCCGCTGACGCGGCTGCGCAACAAGGCGGAAGCCGCACTTTCCCGCAAGGGCACGAGCCAGCGCGGTGCGCTCGAGGAGATCATCGGCGAATCCGATCAGTTGATCCGCACCTTCAATGCGCTTCTGATGATTTCGCGCGTCGAGGCCGGCTCGTCCGTCGCCGAGATGAGCGACATCGACCTTTCGCAGATCGTCGCCGATTGCGTCGAGCTCTACGAACCGGTGGCCGAAGATGGCGGTCTGAAACTTGAAGCCGAGATCGCCCAGGATCTCGTGATTTCAGGCAACCGCGAACTGGTCGGCCAGGCCCTCGGCAACCTCATCGACAACGCGGTCAAGTATGCTGATGGCGCCGGGAACCCTCTGATCAAAGTCTCGCTCGAAAAGCGCGAGGGGAATGTGTTGCTGTCGGTTGCCGATCATGGATCGGGCATCCCCGCAGCGATGCGCGACGAGGTGATCAAGCGTTTCGTTCGCCTGGATGAGAGCCGGTCCAAGCCTGGCACCGGCCTTGGCCTGTCGCTGGTCGAGGCCGTCATGGAAATGCATCACGGCGCGCTGCATCTCGCCGACACGGTTCCTTCCGCCGAAGATGGCGCCAAGGGGCTGACGGTTCAGATGGTTTTCCCGATGACTGCAACCTGATAGACCGGTTTTGGGAGAACGAGGTGGAGTGAGGCAGCGCGCAGTTGTTCCGCGCCGTCCGCTCCGGCCAGAGGGAGACGGCATGCAGGAACAGGTGCAGCAGTGCTGGGCGATCGAGACGACGCCGATCCGTCCGGCGACACAAGCCGATGCCAAGACAGCGCTTTCGGTCTTGAAGGATATGGCCAAGGGCCATGAAAAGGTCGCAAGCCTGCTTGCGTCCGAAACGCAGTTCAAGACCTTCATCGTCTCGGCCTTTGCCCTTTCGCCTTTTCTTCGTGACACCGGCGACAGTCGCCCCGCCATTCTCGAAGAGCTTCTCTCGACCGATCTCACGACTTTCCTGAGCGAGCGCGTGCGCGGCGCCCGCGAGGCCTGGAAGCCGAATGAAGGCGGCGCGGCGTTGCCGGATGCCGAGATCATGGCGCGGCTCAGAAGGGCCAAGCGCGAACTTGCCTTCGCCGTCGCTCTCGCCGATCTCTCCCGCCATTTCGACGGGCGCGAGACCACCCGTTGGCTCAGCGAATTCGCCGGTGCGGCCGTGTCGGCGACGATCGATCACCTGCTCCTGAGCGCGCATGAGAGCGGCAAGTTGAAGGTCAAGGATGCCGCAAACCCGAGCGCCGGTTCCGGCGTCGTCGTGCTCGGCATGGGCAAGCTCGGCGCCTTCGAGCTCAACTATTCCTCCGATATTGACCTCGTTGTCTTCTACGATCCGCAATCCGGCATCATCGTCGATCGCGACGATGCCTCGGAAACTTTCGGCCGGCTGTTGCGCCGCCTGATCCGCATCCTGCAGGAGCGCAGCGGCGACGGATACGTCTTCCGAACCGACCTGCGCCTGCGCCCGGATCCGGGCTCGACGCCGCTGGCGATCCCGGTCGAAGCGGCGATGCTCTACTACGAGGGCAGGGGGCAGAACTGGGAGCGCGCCGCCTTCATCAAGGCGCGGCCGGTCGCCGGCGACATCGAGGCTGGCGAGCACTTCCTCAAGGACCTGGTCCCCTTCGTCTTCCGCAAGTATCTCGACTATGCGGCGATCGCCGACATTCATTCGATCAAGCGCCAGATCCATGCCCACAAGGGGCACGGCGAGATCGCGGTCAAGGGCCACAACATCAAGCTCGGCCGCGGCGGCATCCGCGAGATCGAGTTCTTCGTCCAGACCCAGCAGCTGATTGCTGGTGGCCGCATGCCGGACCTGCGCCAGCGCGCGACGGAGCCTATGCTGCGGGCGCTCGTCAAGGCCGGCTGGATCGACGAAGAGACGGCTGACGAACTCGTCGAAGCCTATTGGTTCCTGCGCGATGTCGAGCACCGGATCCAGATGGTGCGCGACGAGCAGACGCATGTCCTGCCCGAGACCGAAGCGGAACTGAAGCGCATCGCCTATATGCTCGGCTTCGAGGATACAGCCGCCTTTTCCAAGGCCCTCTCGCGCGTGCTGAAGACCGTCGAGCGTCGCTACGCTCAGCTTTTCGAACAGGAAGCTAAGCTCTCGACCGAGACCGGCAACCTCGTCTTCACTGGCCAGCGCGACGACCCGGACACGCTGGAGACGCTGAAGAAACTCGGCTTCCAGCGGCCGTCGGACATCTCCCACACGATCCGCACCTGGCACTATGGCCGCTACCGCGCGACACAGTCGGTGGAGGCGCGCGAGCGGCTGACAGAGCTGACGCCGGAGCTGCTGCGGGTTTTTGGCGAAAGCCGCCGCGCCGACGAAGCGCTGCTGCGTTTCGACAATTTCATCTCCGGCCTGCCTGCCGGCATTCAGCTGTTTTCTCTGCTCGGCAACAATCCGGGCCTCCTGTCGCTGATCGTCAATGTCATGTCGTCGGCCCCAAGGCTTGCCGAAATCATTGCCGCGCGCCCGCATGTCTTCGACGGCATGCTCGATCCCGGCCTGCTCGCCGAACTGCCGACGCGGGAGTATCTGGCGCCACGCATCGCCAACTTCGTCGGCGGTGCTCGCCATTATGAGGAGGTGCTCGATCGCCTGAGGATCATAGCCGCCGAGCAGCGTTTCCTGATCGGCATTCGGCTCCTGACCGGCGCGATCTCGGGCGCACAAGCCGGCCGCGCCTTTACCGATCTTGCCGACCTCATCATCGCCGCGGCGGTAAAGGCGGTTGAGGATGAAGTTCGCTCCGTTCACGGCGATTTCCCTGGAGGCCGTATCGCCGTTGTCGGCATGGGCAAGCTCGGCAGCCACGAGCTGACCGCGGGATCCGACGTCGATCTGATCCTGCTCTACGATTACGACGAGACGGCAACCGAGTCCGACGGCGCCAAGCCGCTTGATCCGACGCGATACTTTACGCGGGTGACGCAGCGCCTGATCGCCGCACTTTCCGCGCCGACGGCGGAAGGCATTCTCTACGAGGTCGATATGCGGCTTCGTCCCTCCGGCAACAAGGGGCCGGTCGCAACCAGGATCAACGCCTTTGCTAAGTATCAGCGCGAAGAGGCCTGGACGTGGGAGCATCTGGCTCTGACCCGGGCGCGCTGCATCTGCGGCGATGACCGGCTGATGGCCGAGGCCAACGGGATCTTCGCCGAGATCCTCGAGCGCAAGCGCGATGTTTCCAAAGTCAGCGCCGACGTGATCTCCATGCGCGAGATGATCGATAGCGAGAAACCGCCGAGCGACATCTGGGACTTCAAGCTGATCCCGGGCGGTCTCGTCGATATCGAGTTCATCACCCAGTATCTGGCGCTCGTAGCGCCGGCCAAGGGCGTTCAGCCGCTGACATCAGGCACCAACACCGCCGACGCGTTGAAGCTGCTTGGTGATGCGCTGATGAACCCGAACGATCTCGATGTTGCGCTGGAAGCGCTGCATCTTTTCACTGAATTGTCCCAGATCGTGCGGCTCTGCATCGAGGGCGAGTTCGAGCCGAAGGAAGCGCCGGCGGGCCTGATCGATCTCGTCTGCCGGGCAGGGGATTATCCGGACCTGAAAACCTTGGAGGGGGACGTTCGCAGGCTCTCCAAAGCCGTGCGCCGTGTCTTCCAATCGGTCGTTTCAGGGTGAGGGAGGGTAGCGGGGAAAGCCGGAGGCGCGCGCACGTCCGCGCGCTGCTTGGGTCGCTGCTTTAGGTGCGGTCCGGAATCCTGACCGAGATGATGGTCCCGACATTCTCGGTCGAGTGTATTCTCATGCTGCCGCCGTGCAGGCGGGTGAGTGAGCGCGAGATCGCGAGCCCGAGGCCGGATCCGCCCTTGCTCTTGGCGTACTGGCTCTGCACCTGTTCGAAGGGCTGACCGATCTTCTGCAATGCGTCGCGCGGAATGCCGATGCCGGAATCGGCGATCGTGAGCGTCACCGCGCCCGTCACCTTGCGTGCCCGAAGCGAAATCCGCCCGCCCTCATTGGTGAACTTGACCGCGTTCGAAAGCAGGTTGAGCAGCACCTGCTTCATGGCGCGGCGATCGGCGACCATGGTGAGGCCCGACGAGATCTGCTGCACGACGTGAATGTTCTTCTGCTCCGCCGGTATGGTGGTGAAGCGCAGCGTCTCCTCGATCAATGGCGCAAGGTCGATCGTCTCCCGGCTGATGCGCATGTGCCCGGCCTCGATCTTCGACATGTCCAGGATGTCGTTGATGACGTTCAAGAGATGCTTGCCGCTCTCATGGATGTCGCGTGAATACTCGTTGTACTTCTCGGAGCCGAGGGGCCCGAACATCTGGTTCTGCAGGATTTCCGAGAAGCCGAGGATGGCGTTGAGCGGCGTGCGCAGCTCATGTGACATGTTTGCCAGGAACTCGGACTTAGCGCGGTTGGCCGCCTCCGCACGGTCCTTCTCCGCCTGATAGTTCGAATTGGCGACCGAGAGCTCGGTCTTCTGCCGCTCCAGCGTCATGCGCGAGGCCGAGAGGTCGCCGATCGTCGCCATCAGCCGCCGCTCGGATTCGCGCAGGCGCACCTGGTGCCGCTTCAGAAGCGTGATGTCGGTGCCGACGGAGACAAGGCCGCCGTCGCGTGTGCGCCGCTCGTTGATCTGCAGCCAGCGCTCGTCCGCAAGCTGGACTTCGCTCGTCTGCGATTGGTTGCTGTGATCCGGGTCGGCGATCCGCCGCTCGACCACCGGCCGTGCTGCCGCCGTATGCACGGCTATGCGTTCGGTGCCGGGCACCAGGACGTGATCCGGAAGCTTGTAGGCCTCCTGGAAGTGGGTGTTGCACATGACGAGGCGGTCGTGCTTGTCCCAGAGTACGAAGGCTTCGGAGGTACATTCGATGGCGTCGGCGAGCCGCTGGTCGGCCTCTGCATAGCGCTGCGCAAGACGATGCTGTTCGGTCACATCCATGGCGATGCCGATCAGATGCGCCCGGCCCGAGGCCGTGCGGATGATCTCGGCGCGGGCCCGTAGCCACACATAGTGACCGTCCGCATGCCGCATGCGGAACACCTGGTCGATCTGGCGCGCGTCGCCGCGCGCGATCGTGCGGGCCACGCTGTAGATGCCGTGATCATCCGGATGCATCAGTCTTGCGGCGTCGCCGAAGGAGAGCACGCTGCTTTCACCGGGCATGCCGAGCATCTCGTACATCGAGCGCGACCAGAACAGCCGACGGTTGGCAAGGTCGAAATCCCAGAGGCCGCAACGCCCGCGCGAGAGCGCCGTCTCGACCCGCAGGTTCGATTCCGCAAAGACCGAATCGGCATCGCGGGCGCGCTTGGCCTGGATGTAGTAGGCGTAAAGCACCATCAGCAGGATCGCCGAGATGCCGGCAAACAGCGTGACGTTCAGCGAAACCTCGTCTCGCCAGGTCGTTTCGAGCTGGGTGACCGGCGTTGCCGCCAGCACGACGCCAGCCGCATCGGGCAGCTGCGCCAGCGCCACGATGTGGTCGGCGCCTGCGATCGCCGTCTTCATGACGCTCGAATGTTCGCCGAAATATTGCAGCGTCGCGATGTCGGGCGCGGCCGCAGCGAGCGTGCGGCCGATGAGCGGTCCACCGCCTTCCGTGCTTGCAAAGATCCGCCCGTCCTTGCGCACCGCGAGGATGAATGTGCCTGGATCGAGCATGCCGGTCGGCAGAAACTGGCTGAAGCGTTGCTCCGCCTCGGCACGACGGCCCTCATCGAACAGCGCGCCGCCGTCCGTCTGGAAGGCGGCGACGGCGATCGCCGCCGCAAGGCCAACGGTCTGGCGCGAACTTTCCTCCATGCGGGCATGCTCGCCCATGATGCTGGACATGCGCGAAACCGCAACGATGATCAGGAATGCAATGATCAGGATCGGGATGGAGCGCTTGAGAACGGGCTCCGCGTTTGCCAGGCGGCGTGAAGCCGGCCCGGCAAAGATCTTCGCCTGCGAGATAAACTCCTGCTCCAGGCCGGTAACGCCTGGAAGCGTGAGTCGCAACCGCCCGTCGGCTGCGCTCGCTGGTCGCGCGTCCGCCATCTTTCCCAATTGTCTAAACCCTCTGATGATTCGGCGCGCCGCTCGCCCGAATCTGACTCAATGAATCACAGGGCGATTCGCCTTGTCCAGAGGCACTGGTAAAGATTTGTTAACCATTTCTTATCGTTGGAAAATAATAGGCCGGGCCACCTTGGTGGCCCGGCCCCAGGAAAATCAGGCGTTGGCGATGCTCAGGCCTTAAGCATGCGCTCGACGATGTCGCCGACATCGGCCGAAAGTTTCGACGCGCCGGCGATCTCTTTCAGCGCCTTGCGGGCATGCCCGGCACGCTTGTCCTCCAGCGAACGCCAGGAGCGCATGGAGGTCAGGATGCGGGCCGCAAGCTGCGGATTGCGCGGGTCGATGTCGAGGATCTGGCGCGCGAGGAAGCGGTAGCCTTCTCCGTCGGCGCGGTTGAACCCGGTTGGGTTGGCGAAGGCATAGGTGCCCACCAGCGAGCGTACGCGGTTCGGATTGTTGCCGTTGAACAGTGGCTCGTTCATCAGCGCCTTGATGCGATCGAGCGTTCCAGCGCCCGGGATCGTCGCCTGCACGGCGAACCACTTGTCGATGACGAGCGCGTTGTCGGCGAAACGCTTGCGGAATGTTGCAAGCGCGTCTGTCGCCTCGGCCGAATCCGGGAAGCGGTGCGCCAGCAGCGCCAGCGCATGGCTGAGATCGGTCATGTTGTTGGCGGCCGCAAAGGCCTTCGCGGCACGCTCGGGCCCTTCATCGGCCTGAACGAGGTAGGTGAGCGCGCTGTTGCGCAGTGCCCGCCTGCCGGCGCTTGCCGCATCCGGGCTGAACCCGCCGCTGGAGACGAGTTCGTCGGAGAGTTTGAGGAACGTGTCGCGCCCGGCGGCCGCAACCGCTGTCAGGATCTGCTGGCGGGCCGCGTGGATCGCGTCCGGATCGTTGTTGGTGCCGATCTCGCGTGCGATATCGGATTCGCTCGGCAAGGCCAGCGCCTGCGAACGGAAGGCCGGCTCCAGGCTGTTGTCGGCGGCGGCCCGGATCAGGCCGTCGATCAGGGCCTTGTCCGAGGTGACCGGCTTGCCGGCGCGGACATTCGCCGTCGCCTCGACGAGATTGCCAAGCGCGATGGCGTTGAGCGCCTGCCAGCGGGCAAAGAGGTCGCTTTCGTGATGCGCGATCAGCGCCAGATCGTCGGCATTCTGCTCGATATGCAGGTTGATCGGCGCGGAGAAGCTGCGGTTGAACGACGGAACCGGGCGCGACGGGATGCCCGAGAAGACCACCGTCTGATTGCGCTCCGTCAGATGCAGGACATCGTCGGTCATGTCGGCGCCGGAAACAGCGGCAAGGGCGGCTTCGCTGCCGTCTTCGAGCAGCAGACCCATCTTCAGCGGAATGTGCATCGCTTCCTTGGCGCTCTGTCCGGGCGTGGGCGGCACGGTCTGTTCGAGCGACAGGGTGAAGGTCTGCTTGGTCGCGTCATAGGCGCCCGAAGCGGTGACCAGCGGCGTTCCGGCCTGGTGATACCAGAGCGCGAACTGGCGCAGATCCCGACCGCTTGCCGCCTCGAAGCAGGCGACGAAATCCTCGATCGTCACCGCCTGGCCGTCGTGCCGGTCGAAATAGAGATCCATACCCTTCTTGAACAGATCGCGGCCGAGGATGGTCGCAATCATGCGGGTGACTTCCGATCCCTTTTCGTAGACGGTCGTCGTGTAGAAGTTGTTGATTTCGCGGTATTTCGTCGGGCGCACCGGATGGGCGAGGGGACCTGCATCCTCCGGGAACTGTTCCGACTTCAGATGCCGCACTTCGGCGATGCGCTTGACCGCGCGCGAGCGCATGTCGGCGGAGAACTCGTGGTCGCGGTAGACCGTCAGGCCTTCCTTCAGGCAGAGCTGGAACCAGTCGCGGCAGGTGATGCGGTTGCCGGTCCAGTTGTGGAAGTATTCGTGCGCGATGATCGCCTCGATGTTGGCGTAGTCCGCATCGGTCGCCGTTTCCGGGTCCGCAAGCACGTATTTGTCGTTGAAGATGTTGAGGCCCTTGTTCTCCATGGCGCCCATGTTGAAGTCGGAGACGGCGACGATCATGAAGATGTCGAGGTCGTATTCGCGACCAAAGGCCTCTTCGTCCCACTTCATCGAGCGCTTGAGCGCATCCATGGCATAGGAGGCGCGAGGCTCCTTGCCGTGTTCGACATAGATCTTCAGCGCAACGTCGCGGCCGGACATCGTTGTGAACGTATCCTCGACCACGCCGAGGTCGCCGGCGACCAGCGCAAAGAGATAGCTCGGCTTCGGATGCGGATCGAACCAGGCGGCGAAGTGACGCCCGTCGCCCATGTCGGCGCCGCCGAGATAGTTGCCGTTCGAAAGCAGGAGGGGAGAGGACGCCTTGTCGGCGATGATGTTGACCGTGTAGACGGCGAGTACATCGGGACGATCGGGGAAATAGGTGATGCGGCGGAAGCCTTCGGCCTCGCACTGGGTGCTGTAGACGCCGTTGGTGCGGTAGAGCCCCATCAGCTGCGTATTGGTCTCGGGCGAAAGCAGGGTGGTGATGGTGATTTCGAACGGGGCGGTTTCGGGCAGGCCGCGGATCGTCAGCGTATCGTCGGCGACATCGTAGAGCGTTGCGGCGAGTTCTTCCTGGTCCAGCAATAGGCCGGTCATGGTCAACTCGTCGCCATCAAGCACGAGCGGCGCGGCACTGTCGACACCTTCGCGGCGATGGAAGATCAGCCGGGCCTCGACCTTGGTCTCCTTCGGATCGAGCTCGAAGGTCAGATCCACTCTCTCCAGAACGAAGTCGGTCGGCCGGTAGTCTTCCAGATGAATGATCTGGCCAGTATTTGTCCGCATGGTCAGTCCCGCTTGCACCGTTCTACTGGAGAATTTGTAGAGGGTGCCTGTGATGGTGAAAAGGCCAAGGGGCGAAAAGCTGGGCTGTGCCACACGATTGTGATGCCGGCGACCGCACTTCCGACAGAAAAGACATGGCGCCCGTTATTCTTCCCGCTCCCTTATAGGACCGATGTGTATCGAAGTGGGACTAACAAGACATGAATTGGGAAGGTTTTTTTCGGCGCAGCTAAAGAAAAGCCGGCCGCCCTACTGTCGAAGGTTAATCGATCAAGAAAAAACGTCATTCATCACGAAGTTTGATCCGACTTTCGAGAAAAGCGTCGCTAAGGTGGCCCGGTCCTGCAGCGGTGCTCTCCGCTGAAAAATCTCCAAACCAGCCCGCGTGCCAGCTGATCGCCGGTCAAGGCTGTTCGAAAAGTGCCCTCAATGGATGCGGAAGTCGAAAGCCCGATGAAGGGGATCCTGCTCAAGGTCCTTTCCGTCGTCATTTTCGTTTGCATGTCGACGCTGATCAAGGCGGCCGGAAACGAGATCGCCACCGGCCAGATCACCTTCTACCGCTCGGCCTTCGCCATGGTGCCGATCCTCGGCTATCTCGCCTTCCGCGGACAGCTGCGCGACGCCTTCAAGACCGAAGATTTTACCGGCCATATCGCTCGCGGCTTCGTCGGCATTCTCGCAATGAGCTTCGGTTTTTACGGCCTCGTGCACCTGCCGCTGCCTGAAGCCATCGCCATCGGCTATGCCATGCCGCTGATCGCCGTCGCCTTCGCCGCGATTTTTCTAGGCGAGTCGGTGCGGCTCTACCGTTGGTCGGCCGTTGTCGTCGGGCTGGTCGGCGTGATGATCATCACCTGGCCACGGCTGACCCTTTTTCGCGAAGGCGGCTTCGGTTCGCTGGAGGCGCTGGGCGCTGCTGCTGTGCTGGTTTCGGCGGCCCTGGGCGCAGTTGCCATGGTGCTGGTACGAAAACTCGTCAAGAATGAGCGCACCCACACGATCGTGCTCTATTTCTCGCTGTCAGCCTCGGTCTTCTCGCTGGCGACCTTGCCCTTCGGCTGGCCGTCGATCTCGCGCGAGGCCTTCCTGTTGCTGATGGTCGCCGGTTTCTGTGGCGGTGTCGCCCAGATCCTTTTGACCGAGAGCTATCGCCACGCCGACATGTCGACGATCGCACCATTTGAGTATACCTCGATCGTGCTCGGCCTGATCATCGGCTACTTCCTGTTCAACGATATCCCGACGGCCGCCATGCTCGTCGGCACGGCCATCGTCGTCGGTGCAGGCATCTTCATCATTTTCCGTGAGCATCGGCTTGGCCTCGAGCGCCGGGGCGCTCGCAAGCATGTGACGCCGCAGGGCTGAGCCACGGCCTACGGCCGCGGGTTTTCCCAGGCCGGAACCGTATCGTCGTCGATCAGCGGTTCCTGTGCCGCCTGCTGGGCAGCCGGGCTCGTCACGTCAGGGCCGGGCGTCGGCATGACGCTCGTTGCCTGGAAGTCGGTCTTGACGACGAGCCCCTTGTGCTGCTCGCGCCGCAGAATGCGCCAGGCTGCATAGCCGCCATAGAGCGCGAAGTAGACGGCAAGGACGAGAAACAGCGCCGCCGGGCCGAAACGATCCATGACCGGACCGACCATCAGCGGGCCGGAAATCGTGCCGAGCCCGTAGGTGATCATCAGGCCCGAGGATGTTTCGACATACTCGTTGGGTTTGGCGAGATCGTTGGCATGGGCGACGTTCAGTGCGTAGATCGGGAAGAGCACCGATCCGACGAAAGCGGCGATGATGTAGAGAACGGCGGGCTGGCTGCCGATCGATGCCGACATCACCAGGCACGAGATGACGCCGACGATGCCGCAGCCAACCATGACGATGCGCCGGTCGATCTTGTCGGAGAGACGTCCGATCGGGATTTGCGAGAGGGCGCTGCCGGTCAATAGCGAGGCGAGCAGTGTCGCGCCTTCCGCCGTCGAAAGTCCGATCTTCTGGGTGAAGACACCGCCGAGGTTCAGCCAGGCGCCGGAGAGCGCGCCGGCGAGAAAACCGCCGACGACGGCGACAGGCGAGCGGCGGAAGAGGGTGGGGATATCGAACTTCGCCTGTGCCGGTGGCGCCGGCATCGGGGAGGAGGAGAGCGCCGTCGGCAATAGCGCCAGCGAGAACAGCACGCTGCAGAGCATGAACAGCGACGTGTTGGTCGGGTCGCCGAGCGGCACCATGTACTGCCCGCCGATCGTGCCGACCATCGTCGTGATCAGGTAGAGCGAAAAGAGCAGGCCGCGGTTCTCGTTGGTGACGCGCTCATTGAGCCAGCTCTCGATGACGAGATAGCTGCCGGAGATGGCAAAGCCGGCAATGGCACGGAACACAATCCAGAGGCGCCAATCGACGATCAGGCCGCAGAGCAGGATAGCGATGGAGAGCAGCGTGATCAGCGCGGTGAAGACGCGCACATGGCCGACACGCAGCACGAATTTCGGCGTGACGACGCAGGAAAGGGTGAAGCCGACCGTATAGCCGGTGGCGATCACCGAGACCGTCAGCGTCGACCAGTTCTCGGCGACGGAACGCACGGGGATCACATAGCTCTGCAGGCCGAAGCCGACCATCATGAGCAGGGTCGACACCATCAGGCTGAAGACGGAAGCGAGGCTGGCCAGCATCGGCGCTCCTGGAAACGTGGCGCTTCGTCATTTGTCCGATGACAAGCAAACGCAGATGGAGCGAGGAACGGTCTGGCAGGGCCGGATGAGCCTGACACTCCTTAGTCGGGACGAGTGTGGCTCTATCCAGTTTTTTACGCCCTGTCGATTGCGACAGGCGATGGCAAAAAGGCGGTGCTTATACCTGCGGGCAGCAGTCAGTTCGGCAGCAACGGGCTCACGGCCGTGCGATGGGCGCGGCGTGCATCCTTCTTGGTGCTGAGAACGGTGTATTCGCGCGAGGCGCGCACGGCCGTACCGATGTCGGAGATCGAATCGAGCAGGACCTTGAGGCTGGCAATCGGCTTGGTCATGGGTTCGTTCCTTTCTTCGTGTCGGGTCAAACGATGCGTCACGCGATACGCAAAAGCCGCGTATCGCGTGGGGATCAGCGCTGGATGAAGTCGGCGAAAATCTGCGCCGGACGGGTGGTCCGGGCGAGGCCGATCGCGGTCATCTGCTCGTTGGCTGCCGTGCCAAAGCGGTTGAACGGCGTCCGGTAAGCAGCGCCGGTGTGGCGGAGCGTCTCAAAGCTGCTGTGGATCGGACGAAAGCGGGCAGTCATGGTTCAATTCCTTAAATTCCATTCCTCCCGTGCCAGTATATTGCGCTGCAACATGACGTTTTGCAATGCGTCAAAATGCGCCGCTGATATGCGCAAACCGCATGGCTTTCTTCATTCTTTGTTCATGAAACGGGCAAGCGGGCGAGACCACGATCCGGGCAGGGCGCTTTCCTTAGGATCAGCCGTGAATGCGGGCCTTGAAGGCAAGCAGGTCCTGCCAGGCGAAGCGCTTGTTGATCGGCGCCGTCACCAGGTCCTGCGGATGCAGGGTGGCAAGGGTCGGCACGTTAATGCCGCCGATCGCAAGCTCGCGCCATTCGCCGCGAAGCTGGTGGATCGTGTCGTTGCCGCCGAAGAAGAAACGGGCGGTGAAATTGCCGAGCAGCAGCAGATGCTTAGGCTCTGCCAGCGCGATCTGGCGTTCGATGAAGGGTCGGCAGATATCGGCCTCGCGCGCCGTCGGCACGCGGTTACCCGGCGGGCGCCAGGGCACGACATTGCTCAAAAGCACGCTCTCGCGCGTAAGGCCGATGCCCGCCATCATCCGGGTCAGCATCTCGCCGAGGCGGCCCGCAAAAGGCTGGCCGTCGCGATCGTCGTCGGCATAGGGCATCGGGCCGACGATCATGATGCCGCTTGCCGGATCACCCTCGGCAAAGACCAGATTGCGGGCGCTGTTCCTGAGATTGCAGCCGGCAAAACCTTCCATCGCAACGCGGAGCTCGGCGAGCGACCGGGCCGATTCGGCGGCAAAGCGCGCCTCTTCGATCGCCTGCGCATCGGGGATGGCGACCGCAGGGGCGTTCGCGACTGGGGCAGGTGCGCGGGAAGGGGTGGGAGCAGCGGCCGCCGCTGTCTGGCGCGCCGTCGGTTGCGAAGCGGGTGCCTCCGCCCAGTTGCTGGTTGCCGCCACGCGGGCGTTGCCGCGTGCTGCCTTCATCGCCTCGAACTCGGCGAAACGGTCGACCGGTTCCTCTTCCAGCAGCCATTCGACGCCCGCATCGCCGTGGAAGGCGAGAAGGGCGGCAAGCTGCGCCGGAGAAAGGTCGTTGGCGGAAATCATGGCCGCCAACCTAGCCCATAAGCGGCCGGACCGGAACCGCTTTTCCGGCGCTCGACCCTCCTATCCAAGGTCATGCACATCCGGTTCGCGCGTCGGCTCAGGCCGCATTCGCGGTCCAGTGGGCGATGTCCTCGTGCTCGCCGATCAGCGCCAGGCCATGGGCGATCGACAGCAGTTCGCCGCCGCTCTCGATCCGGTCGGCATCGAAACGCCGCTCGAAGATGCCGCGTACGGCCGGAACGAAGGAGGTGCCGCCGGTCAAGAACACCTTGTCGATCGTCTCGGGTGCCGTTGCCGTCGACTGCAGCACATCATCCAGCGCGCCCTCGATGCGGGCGAGCTCCGGCGCGATCCAGCCTTCGAAATCGCTGCGGCGAACGGTGCGGCGCGACATTTCGCCGAGCGGGGCGAAATAGAACTCAGTCTCGTCCTCCTTCGACAGTTGCATCTTCGTGGCCGAGATCGCGTTGTAGAGCGGATAGCCCTCGTCATGCTCGATCAGGTCAACGAAGGCCTCGAGCTTTTCCGGCTCCAGGCTCTGGCGCACGAGCTTCTTCAGATCGGTGAAATCTTTCAGTGTCTTGAAGATCGAAAGCTGATTCCAGCGGCCGAAATTCGCGTAGTAGTTCGACGGCACTTCAAGCAGCTTGTCGAAGCTCTTGAACAGACTCCCCTTTCCGATCAGTGGCGAGACGACGTTGTCGATGATGCGGAAGTCGAAATGGTCGCCGGCGATGCCCACGCCCGAATGGCCGATCGGGGTTGCCGTCAGGCGCCCGGCCTTGGTCTCGAAGCGGATCAGCGAATAGTCGGTGGTGCCGCCGCCGAAGTCGGCGACGAGCACAGTTGCGTCCTGCTTCAGGTTCTGGGCGAAGTAGAAGGCCGCTGCCACCGGTTCGTAGACGTAGTGCACCTCCGGAAAGCCGAATTCGGAGAGGGCTGCGCCATAGCGCTCGAGCGCGAGCGCAGGGTCGGGGCTGGAGCCGGCAAAGTGCACCGGACGGCCGACGACGATGCGGCTGTACTGGTCCGCCCAGCCGTCACCGGCATAGTCGCGCAGCTTGGTCAGGAACACGCGCATCAGGTCTTCGAAGCTGTGGCGCTTGGCAAAGACCTGCGTGCCCTGGAAGAGGGGGCTTGCGGCAAAGGTCTTGATCGACTGCAGGAAACGACAGTCACCGGGATTGTCGATGAAGGCGCGGATTGCGGCCTGGCCCGCCTCGACCTTCAGCGCCTGGGCGCCAAGCTTGGCATCCTTCATGAAGGAGAGGGCAGTACGCATGGCATCGGTCGAGCCGGCGAGGCTGTCGAAGCGCATCGAGTGGGTCGTTTCGCCCGCGGCAACCGCCAGAACGGAATTGGTGGTGCCGAAATCAAAGCCGAGTGCCTTGACCATGAGTGTCTCCTTGCATCTGGCGTCGCTTCGCCGCCCGGAGTGGGGCCGGTGGCGCGCGACGCAACATGAATTCCGTGGGCCGCTTTCGGGGATCGATGGGCGGCCGGCTTCAAAGCCGAAAGACACGCCGTCCGGACGCCGAGAGGCGCCTTGCCGCGTGCCGATTGCGAATGGGGTGTGCCAGCGCGTACCGCTGGAAGGGTGCGGCGGCCTCGTCGCACGGCTCTTCGGCAAAAGCAAGGCCGCATGGGTCATAGCTTCGCTGCGCGACAAATTGATGTATTTACGTTTACGTACACGTCATATAGATATTTGCCTATACTCATGACCTCATGCGCAAAAGCGGGCATCGTCTGTCGCATCCCGGCTCGACAAGCCAAACTGCATTTGCCATGACGGAATGATATGCCCTGGGAACGGAGCCGGCAGAAGACCGGTGAGACTGGAGAGACGGTATGACCGAACAAGACCTGCCCGAACGCGAGAGCATGGAGTTCGACGTTGTGATCGTGGGTGCGGGGCCGGCCGGTCTTGCCGCGGCGATCCGGTTGAAGCAGGTCAATCCGGAGCTTTCGGTTGTCGTGCTCGAAAAGGGCGCCGAAGTCGGTGCGCATATTCTCTCGGGTGCCGTCGTCGATCCCATCGGCATCGACCGGCTGCTGCCGGACTGGCGCGACGAGACCGACCATCCGTTCAAGACCGAGGTGAAGGACGACCACTTCCTGTTGTTGGGACCCGCCGGCTCGATCCGCCTGCCGAACTTCCTGATGCCGCCGCTGATGAACAATCACGGCAACTACATCGTATCGCTTGGGCTCGTCTGTCGCTGGCTGGCGACAAAGGCGGAGGAACTCGGCGTCGAGATCTATCCGGGCTTTGCCGCCACCGAAGTGCTCTACAACGACGAGGGTGCCGTCATCGGGGTTGCCACCGGCGACATGGGCATCGAGCGGAACGGCGAGCCGGGCCCGAACTTTGCCCGCGGCATGGCGCTCTTGGGCAAATACACCCTGATCGGCGAGGGCGTGCGCGGTTCGCTTGCCAAGCAGCTGATCGCCAAGTTCGATCTCTCCAGGGACAGCGACGTCCAGAAGTTCGGCATCGGCCTGAAAGAGCTCTGGCAGGTCAAGCCCGAGAACCATCGTCCGGGCCTGGTGCAGCACTCCTTCGGCTGGCCGCTCGGCATGAAGACTGGTGGCGGCTCCTTCCTCTATCATCTCGAAGACAACATGGTCGCCGTCGGCTTCGTCGTGCACCTCAATTACAAGAACCCCTATCTCTTCCCGTTCGAGGAGTTCCAGCGCTTCAAGACGCATCCGGCGATCCGCGGCACCTTCGAGGGCGGCAAGCGGCTTTCCTATGGCGCGCGCGCCATCACCGAGGGCGGCTACCAGTCGGTACCGAAACTGTCCTTCCCCGGTGGCGCGCTGATCGGCTGTTCGGCCGGTCTCGTCAACGTGCCGCGCATCAAGGGCAGCCACAATGCGGTGCTTTCAGGCATTCTCGCAGCCGAGAAGCTGGCAGCGGCGATTGCCTCCGGCCGCGCCAATGACGAGCCGATCGAGATCGAACGCGGCTGGCGCGACAGCGCCATCGGCCAGGACCTGAAGCGGGTGAGAAACGTCAAGCCGCTGTGGTCGAAGTTCGGCACCGCGATCGGCGTCGGGCTCGGAGGTCTCGACATGTGGACCAACCAGCTGTTCGGCTTCTCCTTCTTCGGCACGCTGAAGCACGGAAAGACCGACGCGCAGTCGCTCGAACCCGCAGCGCAGCACAAGAAGATCGACTATCCAAAGCCGGATGGGGTTCTGACCTTCGACCGGCTGTCCTCGGTGTTCCTGTCGAACACCAACCATGAGGAAGATCAGCCGGTCCATCTCCAGGTGAAGGACATGGATCTGCAGAAGCGCTCCGAGCACGACGTCTATGCCGGTCCGTCGACGCGCTACTGTCCGGCCGGGGTCTACGAATGGGTGGAGAAGGACGGCAAGGACGTCTTCGTAATCAACGCGCAGAACTGCGTGCACTGCAAGACCTGCGACATCAAGGACCCGAACCAGAACATCAACTGGGTGCCGCCACAAGGCGGCGAAGGCCCGGTCTATCCGAATATGTAATGTTCGAAGTCGGGTCTCAGAATCTCGACCCGTAAAGGATTACAAGGGCGCCGGCGGCCATTGGCCGCGGCGCCTTTGTCGTTTCATGCCTTCGCCCAGATGCGATCAACGAAATCGGCAATCAGCGGTGCGATCTCCGGCAGGTTTTCTTCCAGCGCGAAGTGGCCGGTATCGAACAGGTGGAACTCGGCCTCAGGAAGGTCGGTGAGGAAGGCGCGGGCGCCCTTCTCTGTGAAGAAGGGATCGTTACGGCCCCAGGTGATCAGGGTCGGCGGCCGTTCGCGGCGCAGCCACTCTTGCCATTCGCCATAGCGGGCAAGGTTGCTCTTGTAGTCGAAGGCAAGATCGATCTGCGGCTGGCGGCGGTCCTGGCGATCGAGGAAGTGCTGATCCATGGTCCAGCCGTCAGGTGCGACTAGGTCCGGATCCTTCGTCCCGCCGACATATTGCGCACGGGTCATCTCCAAGGTCAGTAGCTGCCGCACCTGCTCTTCAGCGCCTTCGTCCTCGGATTTGAGCGCAATGAAGTCGCGGGCAATGTCGGAAAGCCCCTCCAGATAGGCATTGCCGTTCTGGACGATCAGCCCGGCAATGCGCTCGGGCTTTCTGCTTGCAAGACGAAACCCGACGGGCGCGCCGAAATCGAAGGCGTAGAGGACGAAGCGTTTCAGCGCGAGCGCATCCACGAAAGCTTCCATGACATCCGCCAGCTTGTCGAAACTGTAGACGAAACTGCCGCCTTCGTTCGTCGAGGTCGGCGCGTCGCTATGCCCGAAGCCCGGATAGTCAGGCGCGATCAGACGGTAGTCGCTGCCAAGCGCGTCCATTAGCCGCCGGTACTGGTGGGAAGACGAGGGGAAGCCGTGCAGAAGCAGGACTGTCGGGAAATCGGCCGGCGCTCCGGTCGGCACGCTCTCGCGGTAGAAGACCCGGACGCCTCCGGCCTCGATGAACCGGTGCCGGATCGATGGAATGCTATGCCTGCTCATTTAACACTCCTATTGGCAATATTTATGCATTAGAATTGCGCCGGAAAAACTAATGCGTCAATATCGAAATTATGCATTATGTGAGGCCTGTATGGATCTGGTTCCTTTCGTCGGAGAGTCCCTTGCTCTTGATCTCGTCAACACTCGCCCTTTGACCGCGAGCGGCCGTGTTGATCTCTTCGCGGCCGATGGCGGGCTCGCGCATTGGCTGGCATTGGAGGGGCCTCGCATGTCGGATGTCGCGTTTGCCAGCATCGGTGCGGCCGACGCCGACGATCTCGCGCCAGTCCTTGCCGTCCGCTCGCATGTGGCGTCGGCCATCGCACATGTGATGGACAGGCAACCTGTTCCGGCCGCGGATATCGAGGGCCTTAACGCGGCAATGGAGGCAGCACCGGTCGTCCGCCGTCTCGATTGGACCGATCCGCCGCGGCTCGTCAGCGAAAGAACGGCGGAGCCCATGGTCCAGCTAGCCGGTTTCCTCGCCGAGGACGCTGCGGCGTTGCTTGCCGGCGGCGACGCCAGGCTGATCCGCAAATGCGAGGCGGAGGATTGTGTCATGCTCTTCGTCGGCAGCAATGCCCGGCGGCGTTGGTGCTCGGCGGCGCGCTGCGGAAACCGGGTGCGCGTGTCGCGCTATTACCAGCGCAGCAAAACGTCCTGACGACCACTTCAACGATGCGCAAATATTAGGAAAGGCACCCGTTGACGCAAATGGGAAAGTCCTTGCCGGAAAAGCCCGTTAGCTTTCATGATGTCATCGGCTTGAAGCCGACGGATCTGCAGGCCGTTCGGTCCCTGTTGTCTTGAGTTGGACCGAGCCCTGTGACGCTGTCGATCCCCGCGGTGAGATCGGCAGTGCGACGGGATGCACCGCCAAAACAAGGGAACGGAAATGAAGAAGCTTCTTGCAACGACTTGCCTGGCCGCGGGCCTCTTTGGCCTCGCCGGCGCAGCTTCGGCCGCCGAATGCGGCGACGTGACGATCGCCAACATGAACTGGCAGAGCGCCGAGGTGCTGGCGAGTGTCGACAAGATCATCCTGACGGAAGGCTACGGCTGCAATGCCGAATTGGTGGTCGGAGACACCGTGCCGACGATCACCTCGATGATCGAAAAGGGCCAGCCGGATGTCGCACCCGAAGGCTGGGTCGACCTGCTTCCGGATGTCGTCAATCGCGGCCTCGAGGAGGGCAAGCTCGTCGGCGCCGCCGTGGCGCTCTCCGATGGCGCCGTCCAGGGCTGGTGGGTGCCGAAATACATCGTCGATGCCAATCCCGACATCAAGACGATCGATGACGCCTTGAAGCACAAGGAACTGTTCCCGGATCCGGAAGACGCAAGCAAGGGCGCCGTCTTCAACGGCCCGCAGGGTTGGGGCGGCACGGTCGTGACGACGCAGCTCTATAAAGCCTATGGCGGCGAAACGGCTGGCTTCACGCTGGTCGATACCGGTTCGGCCGCCGGCCTCGATGGCTCGATCGCCAAGGCATATGAGCGCAAGCAGGGCTGGGTCGGCTACTACTGGGCGCCGACGGCCCTTCTCGGCAAGTACGAGATGGTGAAGCTCGAGCATGGTGTGGCCGCCGATCCGGCCGAATGGAAGCGCTGCAACACGGTTGCCGATTGCCCGGATCCCAAGAAGAACGACTGGCCGAAGGACAAGGTCCAGACGCTGGTGACCAAGGCCTTCGCCGATCGCGCCGGCCCGGCCATGGACTATCTCAACAAGCGCGCCTGGACCAACGACACGGTCAACAAGCTGATGGCCTGGATGACCGACAACCAGGCCAGCGGGGAGGAGGGCGCGAAGCACTTCCTGCAGGAAAACCCCGATATCTGGACCCCGTGGGTTTCGCCCGAGGTCGCCGAAAAGGTCAAGGCTGCGCTCTGATCGCGATGGTCATAACCAGCGGGCGGCGCAGTCATGTGCGCCGCCTCTTCGTTCGAGGTCCGGCAAAGGCAAAACAACAATCGCGGCCGGCGAAATCTGAAGGGGAAATGGAATGGACTGGTTGACCCAGTTTCCACACATGGATGACGAGAGCCTGAGAGCCTTGAAAAAGGCGATCGACGAGGGATTTCGCGGCTTCACGCGCGCCTATGGCGACGCGATCGAAGGCTTCTTCGAGCCCTTGCAATTCTTTCTCATCCAGTCGGAGCGCTTCATGACGAAGACGCCCTGGCCAATCATCCTGATCTTGATCGCTTTCATCGCCTGGGTGGCAAGCCGCAACTGGAAGATCGTCGCCGGCTGCATCGGCACGCTGCTGCTGATCGGCTACTTCGACATGTGGGACGACACGATGAAGACGGTCTCGATGATCTTCGTCTGTACCGTGCTGTCGATCGCCATCGGCATTCCGATCGGCATCGTCATGTCCCGTTCGGACCGGTTTCAGAACATCGTCAATCCGATTCTCGACGTGATGCAGACCATGCCGAGCTTCGTCTATCTGATCCCGGTCGTCATGCTGCTTGGCATCGGCAAAGTGCCGGGGCTGATCGCCGTTGTCATCTACGCGATCCCGCCGATGATTCGCCTGACGAACCTTGGCATTCGCCTCGTCGACAAGGACGTGCTGGAGGCGGCCGATGCCTTCGGTTCGTCGGCGTGGCAGAAGCTCAAGAACGTCCAGATGCCGCTCGCCTTGCCGACGATCATGGCCGGCATCAACCAGACGATCATGATGGCGCTCGCCATGGTGGTCATCGCCTCGATGATCGGTGTTCAGGGGCTCGGCCAGCCGGTGCTGAAGGCGATTGCCAACCAGTACTTCACGCTCGGCATCTTCAACGGCCTTGCGATCGTCGGCATTGCCATCATCTTCGATCGCGTCAGCCAGGCCTACGGTCACCGGCTGCAGAAACACCGTGAAATCATTCACGGCTGAGCTTGTCGTCGAGACAGAAAAAGGCCCCGGAGCGAACACCTCCGGGGCCTTCGCATTTTAACGAGCTTTGCGTTCAGGGCCTGGACGAAAGAATGCCGGTCGAAAGCGCGACGCCGGTAGCGGTGACGACCGCGGCGAGGATCTCGAAGGGGCCGATCTGCTCGCCGAGCAGGACGGCGCCGCCGATCATCGCGAGAACCGGTGTCAGCGCCGTGAAGGCGGCCGCCTGGGTACCGCCAAGGCTCTTCACGGCAAAGCCGTAGGCTACCATGGCGACAAGGCCGGACAGGAGGCCCTGGCTGGTGACCTGCAAGGCGATCTCCTGGGCCGGAACGCTGCCAAGGGTGGTTCCAAAGCAGGTGGCAAGTCCGAGATGGATCAGGAACGACCAGATGGCGATCAGGGCGCTTCCCTGCAGCGGGCTGAGGCCGGAGCGGCGGAAGGCATGGGTATAGATCGCCCAGAGGGTCGCCGCAGTCGGCAGCAGCGCATAGCCGCTCCAGCCGGTCGAGGCCGCACTTCCGAGGCTGCGCGCCAGGAGGATGGCGACGCCGGCAAGGATTGCGGCAAAGCCGAGCACGCGCATCCGGTCCGGCCGCTCGCCGAAGACCGTGATGCCGATGAGCGCGGTGGCAAGCGGCATCGAGCCACCGAGGAGAACGCCGACCGAGGAAGCTGGAACGGAGTGGATCGCAAAGGCGGAGACCTGGAAGAACAGGGCGCCCGAACCGGCGACCATCAGGACGAGCAACAGCAGCGGCAGCTTGCGCGGCAGAAGCCCGGTCTTCAGCCAGACCGGGGCAAGAAGGACCGCCGGCACGCCGTAGCGGATCAGCCCGAGGTCGATCGTGCCAAGCGCGGTGCCGGCCGAGTGGCGGGTCGCCAGTATCCAGCCCGCCCAGATGAGGACGGTTACGAATGCGCCGGCATAGCCGGCGGCGACAGGCGTCGTATTGCCGCGATCGAGAGCGAGCGCAACCATTTGAATTTCCTTCCCGAATTGGATACCTGAGAGGCTTTTGGGTCTGGAAGGAAGATTACGCCCTGATAGCGGGGCATGTCCTTGCGATTTGTGCCCGAAATAGACTATCGTCAGCAACAATGTGCCAATAACAACAGCTGAAGTTCATAAAAATGCCAAGCCTCGATAAATTCGATCTCGCCATCCTTAGAATCCTTCAGGAGGACGCGCGCGCAACGAACGTCGAGATTGCCGAAAAGGTCAATCTTTCGCCGTCGCCCTGCCTGCGGCGCATCCGCAACCTGGAAAAATCCGGCATCCTGCGCGGCTACAGGGCCGACATCGATCGTAAGGAAGCCGGTCTCGGGCTGACGGTCTTCGTCGAAATCAAGGTTGGGCGCCATAGCCGCGAGAACGCACAGCAGCAGCAGGAGGCGCTGCTCGCCATCCCCGAGGTGGTCTCCTGCTTCCTGATCTCCGGCAATGCCGATTTCCTCGCCGAGGTCGTCGTCGAGGATCTGCCTGCCTATGAGAAACTCTTGACCGAGACGCTGTTGGCCTTGCCCGGCGTCACCGACATCCGGTCCAATTTCGCGATCCGCTCGATCAAGACAGGCGGGCCGCTGAAGTTGCCCGAACCGCGCTGATCGCTGTATTGCTGTGACACTCGGCTTCTGTTGTGCTGGTCGTGATGGAGCGGACGAACGACCGGCGCTCCCGTTAAGTTTCGGTAAGGTTCTGGAATTGGCCGCAATCGCGCTTATCTGACCGCGGTGAGCCGCATTGCCGCGGCAATGGAGCCGATGACCCGTTCATGAAAATCAAGGCAATCTTCAATCGCGACGGCGGCACGTTCCGCACGACAGACATGGCCGCCTATGGCCAGAAGGTCGAAGACGTCTTCCAGGCCGCAGGCCACCAGATCGAGATTGCAGCGGTTTCCGGAAACGAGATGCAAGAGGCGTTGGAGCGGACCTGCCGTCGCGACGACCTTGACGCCATTCTTGCCGGCGGAGGTGACGGCACGATTTCGGCCGCCGCCGGCGTCGCCTGGAAGAACCGCATGCCGCTCGGCGTCGTTCCCGCCGGAACGATGAATCTTTTTGCCCGCACGCTGAAGCTGCCGCTCGACATCTGGAAAGTGCCGGAAGTGCTGGCGAATGGCGTGATCATCGACGGTGACATCGGCAGCGCCGATGGCCGTGCGTTCGTGCATCAATTCTCCATGGGGCTGCATGCGCGCATGGTGCGCTACCGCGAATCCTACAGCTTTCGCTCAAGAGCGGGAAAGATCGCCGCCAGCACCCGCGCCGCAGTCGGAGTGATTCTCAATCCTCCGGATTTCGAGATTGAGTTCGATGTCGATGGCCACAAGGAGAGCCGTCATGTCTCGGCGGTCTCGGTTTCCAACAATCCGTTCGGCCGCGACACGCTGATGTATGCGGACGACGTGACCGCCGGCCATCTCGGCTTTTACACGGCGCCGCCGCTGAGCCCGCCAGGTGTCGCCAAGCTCGCGCTCGATGTAATGCGCGGCAAGTTTCGCGACAGTCCGCTGATTACCGCCATGAGCGGTCATGCCCTCGATCTGCATTTTCCGAAGGTCGAACGAAAGATCAACTGCGTCATCGACGGCGAACTTCTGCCCATGGGCCGCGACGTCGCGCTGCGCATTCACCCTGGCGAGCTCAAGCTGCTCGTCGGCGCGGATCGCGACGGATCGTCGATCCAGAAGTAGCCGAAACTGTAGCGATCCTCGAGCGTGCCGTGGAGATAGGGCAGGGCGAGTTGCTGCGGCTGCAAGCGCGTTTCCGGCACGCCAAAGGATTTGAGGACATCGACGAGTGGCGCCGGTGGCGCTGCACCAGCCTTGCCGTCGTTGGTCCAGACAACGAGAAGCGGCCCGGCCAGCTGACCGATCGCCGGGCTGCTGTTGTTGGCGGGCACGTAGACCTTGGCGCCGTGCAGGCGCGTTCGCAGATTGCCGGCCACCTGCTTGTTGGTGGCCAGAACCATCGCCGGTTCGCGTCCCTGCTGCTCTACGATGGTGTCGACGAGGCTGCTGTAGGGGATGCTCAGTCTCGAAACCTTGCCGAACCAAGGCCGCACGACTGCGCGGGTAGACACCACCACCAGCGTGGTCACGATGACGAAGCCGATAAAGAGGGCGACGGGCCGGACGCTACGTGTGGTGTCAACGCCGGACGCCTCGACCTTGAGGGCCAGATAGAGCGGCAGCAGGACGAGGAAGAGAACCAGCCACTTTTCCCGCATATGGGTGGCGCCGGTGACCAGCATGATGACGAGAACGGCGCCGAGACAGAGGACCAGCATGCGCCCGACGACCCGAGCCCAGAGGCTGTCGGCGCGCCAGATCGCCGGCAGGTCCTTGCGAAACACGAGGGCGAAGACGACGAGGATGATCGCTGAGCCGCGAAGCGTCGAGGCAAAGAGCGCGACGATCGCCTTCAACGCCTTCGACACGAAACCGGCTTCCTGCCCCGTTCCCATTTCCTTGAAGGTATTGCTCGACGCGGCGCCGATATTTTGCAGGACCCAGGTGCCGTGCGGCAGGGCAATCAGCGCGCAGACTGCGATTGCGACAAGGATGCGCCAGTCGAAGAGCCGGGCGCGAAGTTTCGGTTCGGGCAGGATCGCGACGATCGCCGCGACCGGAACGATCACGAAGTTGTACTTTGAGATGACGCCGATCCCGACGGCGACGCCTGTAAGAGCGTAGGCAAAGAAGGTCGGTCGGCTCATCGTCCGCAGGAATGCGTACAAGAAGAGCGAAACGGCAAATAGCGCGGCGACCGTGTGCGAGAGGTCGCGCTGGGCAAGCAGGAAGATCGGCGGCAGAGCGAGGACGCCCATTGTCGTGATGGCTGCAAGGCGCCGGTCGCCGAGAACCTCGCGGGATGCAAGGCCGAAGAAGAGACAACAGAGGAACAATAGGCCGTTCTTGAGTACGGTCATCGTCGCCACTGACGGGCCGAACAGCGAGGTCAGCCCGTATTGCAGCCAATTGTAGAAAGGCGGTTGCGAGCCGTAGCCGAGCATCAGGAACTGCGAGACATAGGCCTGCTCGGATTCGTCGATCTCGAGCGAAGTCGAAGCGGAAAGCCTCAGTGCGATGCAAAGCAGGAAGTAGCCCGCAATCAGCGCAAGGATCAGGTTTGGCCGGCGGTTGACGGCCTCAAGCATCTGTCTGGTCCCGCACGAAGACCTGCCGGACGATATAGTTCGTCGTGCCGTCGTCGCTGAAATAGGTGCGCGCCATCATTTCCGCGAGAATGCCCGTGGTGATGAGCTGAACCGACGACAGGAACAACATCACACCGACGATCAGCATCGGGCGGGTTCCGATATCGTTGCCGAGCACGAACTTGTCGAAGCCGAGATAGAGCAGGATCAGGGCGCTGAGCGCCCCCGTCGCAAGGCCGATCGAACCGAAGAAGTGTCCCGGGCGCGCCTTGTAACGCATGAAGAACAGCACCGACAAAAGATCGAGAATCACCCGGAAGGTTCTGGAGATCCCGTACTTGGATTGGCCATGCTGCCGTGCGTGGTGGGTGACCGGCATTTCGCCGATGCGGCTGCTCGGCACGACGCCTGCGACCCAGGCGGGGATGAAGCGATGCATTTCGCCCATCAGCTTCACCTGCTTGATGACGGACGCGCGATAGACCTTCAGGCTGCAGCCATAGTCGTGAAGCCGGACGCCGGTGATCTTGCCGATCAGGCGATTGGCGCACCAGGACGGGATTTTCCGAAGGAGCAGGCCATCCTGCCGGTTCTTTCGCCAGCCGACGAGCAGGTCGAGCTGACGCTCCTCGATCGCCGTGACCATCTCGGGAATATCGGCCGGGTCGTTCTGCAGGTCGCCGTCGAGCGTGGCGATCAGGCGGCCGGTGGCGGCATCGATGCCCGCCTGCATCGCGGCCGTCTGTCCGAAGTTCTTTTGCAGTTCAACGATCTTGAGGTCGATGCCGGGATCGGAAAGGGCCTTTCTTGCATTCACAAGCGTTCGATCGGTGCTGCCGTCGTCGACGAGGATCAGTTCCCAAGGGGACGGAAAATTCGCCAGCGCATCGCGGACCCGCGTAATCAGCGGCTGAATGCTGTCTTCTTCGTTGAACACGGGAATGACGACGGATAGCTCTATGGGATGCATGGGAACCGCTCATACATACGGCGCTCACGCTGCCGCAAGAATTGGACTGCTTACATAATCGTTTTCTTGCACAGTTATCGGTGATAACCAACGTTCAATCTTGCCCTTCAACACGGGAAATCGAGGCCTGATGACATCGGATTGCGAGCCTGACCGGCGATCCTGGCTCGTCCGCAACCGGATGACATTGCTGTCAGCGGGCGCCATTGCGGCCTACGCGGCCTTCGTTGAGTGGTTCTGGGGCTGGTCGGCGCTCTTGCGCCAGTGGTCCGAAATCGGCGTTGGTGCCGCATCTGTGGCCCTCTTGCTGCTCATCGCGACCTACTTCATTCGCTGCTATCGCATCTACGATTACTTCCCGAGCGAAACGTCGGGGCGTTTCCTGCCACTCTTTCGGGTCACCCAGGTCCACAATCTCCTGAACATCATGCTGCCGTTTCGGGCCGGCGAGACCAGCTTTCCTCTCCTGATGCGTTCGGAGTTTTCTGTCCCGCTCGCCAGGGGGGCGGCCGCTCTTCTGGTCATGCGCCTGCTCGACCTGCATGCGCTCCTCGTCGTGGCCGTCGTCGGATTGGTCTTCGGCAGAGGGTCGATCGGGCTCTGGCTCGTCTGGTTTGCGGCGCTTGCCTCACCGCTTCTCTTCTTTCTCTTGAAGGACCACGCAATCGCGCTGGCGCGCAGGCTCCTGCCGGCAAAGTTCGAGCCGGTCGTCGAGGAATTGGAGGCGGGCCTGCCGGGCACCGTGGCTGCGTTCCTGCGCGCCTGGGGCATGACCATCCTCAACTGGGCCGTCAAGGTAATCGTGCTCGCCTGGGTGCTGGCGTTCATGGGAGTTGCGCCGCTTGCGGCCTGTTTTGGCGGCGCGCTCGGAGGCGAGCTTTCTTCGGTGCTGCCGATGCATGCGCCGGCTGGCGTCGGGACCTATCCGGCAGCGATTGCGGCCGGTGCCGTTTCCTTCGGCGCCCCCGCCGGCCGGGCGGGCCTCGAACTGCTGGCGACCGCCGGCGTCAACGCGCATCTCCTGATCATCGTGTCCGCAGTCGCGGGCACGCTGTTGTCGATGGTTTTGGGGAAACGTCGCTAGAGCGCCGTGCCGTGGGGCAATGTCCTAGCGACGTTTTGACCTCTACTGGAACGAGGTCTCGTAGAAGCTTCTGAGCTTGCGCGAATGCAGCTTTTCCGGCGGCATCGCCGCGAGCTTCTGCAGCGCCAGGATGCCGATCTTCAGATGCTGGCTGACCTGCGTCTTGTAGAAGGCCGTTGCCATGCCCGGCAGCTTCAGTTCGCCATGCAGCGGCTTGTCGGAGACGCACAACAGCGTTCCATAGGGCACGCGGAAACGGAAGCCGTTGGCGGCGATCGTTGCCGATTCCATGTCGAGCGCGATGGCGCGCGCCTGCGACAGGCGCTTGACCGGGCCGCGCTGGTCGCGAAGCTCCCAGTTGCGGTTGTCGATGGTGGCGACGGTCCCGGTGCGCATGATCTGCTTGAGATCGTAGTCCCGATAACCGGTCACTTCGGCCACGGCATCCTGCAGCGCCACCTGCACTTCGGCGAGCGCCGGCAGCGGGATCCAGACCGGCAGGTCGTCGTCGAGCACGTGATCCTCGCGCATATAGGCATGGGCAAGCACGTAGTCGCCGAGCCGCTGGCTGTTGCGCAAGCCGGCGCAGTGGCCGAGCATCAGCCAGACGTGCGGGCGCAACACGGCGATATGGTCGGTGATCGTCTTGGCGTTGGACGGGCCGACACCGATGTTGACCATGGTGATGCCGCCGTGGCCCTTCTTCTTCAGGTGATAGGCCGGCATCTGCGGCAACCGCGGAAGGGTAAAGTCCGTCTCCGGCTTGTCGGCCCCGGCGGGCGTAATGATGTTTCCGGGCTCGACGAAGGCCGTGTAGCCGTTGCCGCCTTCCGCCATCTGCTGGCGGGCCCAAGCGCAGAATTCGTCTATATAGAACTGGTAGTTGGTGAAGAGCACGAAGTTCTGGAAATGATTGGCGCTCGTCGCCGTGTAGTGGCTGAGGCGCGCCAGCGAATAGTCGATGCGCTGCGCCGTGAACGGGGCAAGCGGCGACGGTTCGCCCGGACCTGGTTCGTAGGAACCGTTGGCGATCTCATCGTCCGTGGTCGTCAGATCAGGCGCGTCGAACAGGTCGCGCAAGGGGATGTCGATGGCATTGGCGGCCGATGCCTCGACATAGGCGCTTTCGCCGAAGGCGAAATGCAACGGGATTGGGGTGGCCGATTCCGAGACCGTGATGCCGAGACCGTGGTTGCGCGTCAACAACCCGAGCTGTTCCTTCAGATAATGCCGGAAGAGTTTTGGCCGCGTGATCGTCGTCGTATAGACGCCGGGCGCGCTGACATAACCATAGGAAAGACGGGAATCGACATGGCCGAAGCTGCTCGTCTCGATGCTGACCTGCGGGTAGCAGGCGCGATAACGGGTCAACGGCTTGCCGCCCTTGCCCAGCCCCTCGAACGCGTCGCAGAGGAACCGGGTATTGCGCTCGTAAAGCGCCTCGAGGCAATCGACTGCGGCCGCAGGATCATCGAAATACTGCGGCTCGAAAGGCTCGGGCGTTGCTGTGGAAAGGACGGAGTGTGAAGAGATTCGCTTGTTCATGTCGCATTATAGGCTGCGGCTTCTGACAAGCAAACGACAAGATGGCGGCACGCACAACCGCGGGGCGATTTGAGGCCCGTTGCTCAACGCGGGCCGGCGAGGATGATCGCACTGCCGATCAGCGCAACCGTCATGCCGGCAAGATCCCAGCGGTCCGGTCTGACGCCTTCCGCCAGCCAGAGCCAGATGAGCGATGCGGCGATATAGACGCCGCCATAGGCCGCATAGGCGCGGCCGGCCGCGGGGCTGTCGATCAAGGTCAGCAGCCAGGCAAAGAGCGCCAGCGAGAGGATTCCGGGAACAAGCCAGAGCGCAGACTTGTCGAGCTTCAGCCAGGCCCAGAAGGCAAAGCAGCCGGCAATTTCTGCAAGGGCGGCGAGGGCATAGATGAGATAGGCGGGCATCGGTTCGGGTCTGGTGGCCTTGGCTGAGACGAATCCTCTGGAAAACCAAGGATAGGAAAGCGGCTCGCCGATGCGCAAGCCGGTTAAAACAAAAGGGCGCAATGTGCGCCCCTTTCAGCTCGTAGTTCCGATCCGCAACGATCCGTCAGGTCATGGCCTGGCGCTGCAGGGTGACGAAGAGGACAAGGCCCGCGCCCTGCTTGCCGATGCCCGTGCCGCTGGCCTTGGAGTAGGCGAGCGCCCCGACCGGCGCCATCAGCAGGCTGGCGAGCGCCAGGACGCGCAGCGACAGAAAGGCCGAAGTCGAAAGTGCTGCCAGCATGTTCGTCTCTCCATCAGACCACGAAGTGATCGGCTTCAGTTGAGGCTCTGGAACTTAGCCTGCCTGGCTGCGTTAGAGCTTGGCCTGGCAGTACTGTGCCGTGTGGGCGGTGCAATCGGTCAGCGAACCGAGATAGGTGTTGCTGCGGCGACGTTCGGTGTCAGCGCTGACTGCAGCTGCAAGAGTGACAGCGAAAACGACCATCAGAAGGCTGATGATGGTGAGGCGCCGAGCGAGGATATCCATGGTTCTGTCCGTTGTTTGGAGGCAGGTTCAAATCGATTGAGTGTGTTTTCGCATACCCAAACTGAATTGATGCTGAGATGTCCGTTCATCTGGCGTTCATCTTCGGTTGTACGCCCACGGAGCCGAGAGCCGGCCGACCCCGGTGGCACTGTCCGTCGAAACGGAAGGCGTATGCTCGGGCCATTGCAAAAGGCCGGTTGAGGGCGCCGGCGAAAGGCCGCTCCGCAGATCCTTCGCGCGCATAAAAAAGGGCAGCCATCGGCTGCCCTTTCATCGTCGTAATCGAAGCGGCGATTTCTGCCGCGCCGGCTCTGTTAGAGACGGGTCCATGTCTGCGACTTGCACAGCACCTTCAGCACGCACCCCTTCATCTTCAGCGAATTGCCGTTGACAGCGCCCGAGCCGCTGTAGGTCTTGTCGGTGTCCGGATCGGTAATCTCGCCCGAGTAGCTGCCATCGGTGCCCGAAAGATTGCCGATGCGCTTGCCGGCATGCTTGCCGGTCTTCAGCGTGATGCAAAAGGCACCGCCGCAGGGGGCGATTTCCGCCGTGGCGCCGCTCGCCGTCTTCCAGTTGCCTAAAATCGGTTCCGCCGCCGCGGCGGTCCCGGCAATGCCAAGAGCCAGCGTCGCGGTGATGAGCAATGTACGTAGCATTCGTGTCCTCCAGATTGAGGCTGCCGGCGTCGTCCGCTCCGCCGGCAGCTCAAGATGTCCTCGTATGAAAAGGCAGTCTCCTCACCGCCGCGGGCAAGATAGCTTACGCGCACGTAAAGGTAAACCAGCCGAATCGCGGCCTTTGGCGCTTTTTCCTGGGCGGTTTTGAGCGCTTCTTGCGCAAGGAATTGCGCGGACTTTGCTGGCGCCGATCTTTTCGTGGTTAGCGTTTGGTTGAAATCGTCGATTGAATTTTTCGTAAATTTTGAGGCGAATGCGCGGGATTTCAGGCCTTCCGATGTTTAACAAAAACTCAAGTTTACCAAGCGTTTGAACTTTGTTTGTCGCAAATTAAGCATGCATTTTAAGCGCCCATTGAAGCCCGTCAGGCATAGTGAAGCCATAAGACGAGCGGAACGAAACGCTCCGAAAAACCACCGAGGACGACACCGCAAAAAGACGGCGCGCTTCGGAAAGGCCCGCAAAGAGGCAAGGTCGAACAGGGACCAAAACAAGTGCTGATCTGGAGCATGGTCCGCCCCAAACGGGCGGGCCGCTTCGGAAAAACCAACCAGGCAAGACAGGGACACGACAATGGCACGCTTTGATATGCAGATTGCTTCGGATGCCGCGATGGGTGGTGACAACCAGGCGGAAGTCTTTTGCGACATGGGTCTGGCCTATGCGACCGGCCACGGTCGCCCGGTCGATCTCGTCGCCGCCCACAAGTGGCTGAACATCGCGGCGATCAAGGGTTGCGACCGCGCCGTCGATCTGCGCGCCGACCTGGCGATGACGATGAGCAAGCCGGACCTCGCAGCGGCGCTGCGCGCAGCTCGCGAATGGATGACGGTTCACTGATCGGACGGGCGGCGCCCGACGGCGCCGCAAGCTGGGCCTTGAGAAAAGGGGTCAGGCGAGTTTCTTCAGGACCGCGGGCATGGCCGCTTCGAGCAGGGCCATCTCCGTCTCCGGTCCGGTGCTGACCCGGATGCAGCGATTGAGCGGCGCCACTCCCGGCATTCTTATGAAGATGCCGTGGTCGCTCATCAAGGTATCGACGATCGCGCGGGCATAGACCGCATCCCGGCCGCAATCGACGGCCACGAAGTTGGTGGCCGAGACGAGCGGCGCAAGGCCATTTTGCGTGGCGATAGCAGCAATGCGCTGCCGCGACGCCGCAATCTTGGCCGTCACTTCCTTCAGATACACCTCGTCCGCAAGTGCTGCGATTGCCGCGGCGACGCCGATCCTGTTCATGCCGAAATGGTTGCGGATCTTGTCGAAAGCCTGGGCCGTGCCCGGCGTGGTGACCACATAGCCGACACGCGAACCCGCAAGCCCGTAAGCCTTCGAGAACGTGCGCGTACGCACCACGTTCGGCATGTCGATCAGGGCGTTGATCGGCGGTAGCGCATCGGCCGGTGCGGTTTCACAGTAGGCTTCATCCAGAATGAACAGCGTCGTTTCGGGCAGGGCCCTCGCGAACTCGACAACGCGTTCGGCCGACCACCAGCTTCCCATCGGATTGTCGGGATTGGCGAAATAGACGAGCGGCGCATTTTCCTGCTTCACGGCTGCCAGTAACCCGTCGAGGTCTTCCCGGTCCCCCGCATAGGGCACTGTGACGAGCCGGCCGCCATGGCCGACGACGTGGTAGTTGAAGGTGGGGTAAGCCCCGAGCGAGGTGACGACCGGCATGCCCGGCTCGATCACCATGCGGACGATCTGGCCGAGCAAGCCGTCGATGCCTTCGCCGATCGCGAGATTGGCCGGGCTGGTTCCGAGATGGGCTGCAAGCGCCTGTTTCAGATCGTGATTTTCCGGGTCAGCATATTTCCAGGTTCCGCTGGCTGCCTCCCTCATTGCTGAAAGCACGCTCTGCGCCGGACCGAATCCGCTTTCATTGGCGCCGATGCGCGCCGCGATCGCGCGCGCGCGCTGGCGTTCGATCGCCTCCGGCCCGACAAACGGGATGGTGGACGGTAGGGATTGGATGAGCGGCGTGAAGCGAGAGAATGCGGACATGCTGAAGATAAGGCCCCGTTCGGATGACGTACGGGGGAACTTATCGCATGCTGTGGCAATTCGGAATCGTTCCCGAAAGAAAAGCTGCGGGAATCCGCCGCCTTTCGTCTTGTGGCTGGCCTATCGCCGCGGCTTTGCGTTTTTGACTTGCCCGGTGAAGAACTCCTGCCGGATGATTTCGCGCAGCAAGGTCTGCTCGATCGGCTTGATGAACTGGACGCCGATGCGCTCGCCGTTGCGATAGACCTCTGCACAGCCGATCCGAAGCGAAGTGCCGACAATGTGCAGATAATAATGTTGCGGCAGACCGATATTGGTGTCGACGGCAAAGCTCGCGCCGCCGCGCGATATGTCGATCATCCGGCAGGACCGGACCGAGACGCTTCCGAGCCCCGGCTGCACGGCGGTCAGCGTGCCCGCATGGCCGATGTTGAAACGCTCGTAGCGCCGCTCGTAAAATGGCGAGGGGACGCAGGAATACATGGTCTGGTTCTGCATGCGTCTTTCTCCGCCAGTGCCGGGTCGCACGGCACGGTCAACCTTTGACCGCATTCGTGGACCCCGGACAATTCATTTGTCCCACATCATATCGGTGGACGATTTCTACCGATGCTAGAATCAGTCTTGCAGAAGAAACTTGCAATCCCCTGAAATCGATCACTAAAAATCTAATGTCGGGGCTCGCTTGATTTGAGGAGATCAAAGTCCGCCGCTGGAAAACTGCATGCGGATGAGGCGTCTCAGGAAATCTGCCGAAAGCAGCATGTTGAAACGCACCCCGAGTTCCGCTCTCTCACGGTAAACCTCGGAGCAACCGATTTCTTCCTTGAAGCCCTCGATCTCGAGGAAGAAGTGCTTCGGCAGCGGGATCGTCGCATTGAAGTCGAGCATCGCGCCGGCAATAGAGATATGGCGCAGCAGGCACCGATACTTTGTCTTCGCTTTCAGGTGCTGGCCAATGACGAGGATCCTGCACGGTCGCTCGATGAAATAATGCTGGTGGGTCGTGGCGAGCTGGCCTGGCTTTCCCTCGGCGACATGCATTTTCATCGACATGGCAAGCTCCGTATCAGCGCAGCCCTCGGCGGATCTGTGGTGTTCTTGGCGGACTCGCCGCGCCCCCCGTGATTGAGCTAAGCACGCCGCCTTGCTTAGACCTTGTGCCATCGGCAGGCGTCGTCGCTAAATTTGGCATGCGCGCACATTGAAAGCCCCAACCTCATACGTAATACTTTCATTAGACATGACCGGGGCGCCGATGGCCGCCCCCGAGGGGTAATCGGGCGAGGCATCGTCTGTCGTTCACGCTGGGCAAGGCGGAAGACGATGATGGGTGCTGGAGGGAATAACATGGCCTTGGGGCTTGCGCGGCGGTGGCTGCCGCTTTCGATCGTCTGTGTGGCGCTGCTTGTGTCGATGCCATCAGGGGCATGGGCGGCAAAACGCGTCGCGCTGCTGATCGGCAATGAGAAATATGAAGCGACGTCGCCGCTCAACAACCCCGCCAACGACGTCGAACTGATGAAGGCTTCGTTCGAGGATGCCGGGTTCGAATCGGTGACGACGGTGCACGACGTCGGTCGCCAGGAGATGGTCAAGGCGCTGCGCGACTTCGAGGATCTCGCGACCGGTGCCGAAGTTGCGATCGTCTATTACTCCGGCCATGGCATGGAGATGAATGGCGAGAACTTCCTGCTTCCCGTCGACGCGCAACTGAAGACCGACAAGGATATCGAGGACGAGGCGATCGGCCTCGATCGAGTTCAGCGTTCGCTGGAAGGCGCGACCAAGCTCAAGCTGGTGATTCTCGACGCCTGTCGCAACAATCCTTTCGAGCAGAGCATGACGCGTTCGATCTCGACCAGGGCCGTTTCGCGCGGACTGGCGCGCGTCGAGCCCGAATCGGCCGATCTGCTCGTCGCCTTCGCCTCGAAGGCCGGCACGGTCGCGCTCGACGGGGAGGGCAAGAACAGCCCCTTCGCCACGGCACTCGCCAAGTATCTGACGGAACCGGGCGTCGATGTCCGTATCGCGCTTGGAAAGGTTCGCGACGAGGTGGTGTCGGTGACCAATCGCGGCCAGGAGCCTTTCGTCTACGGCTCGCTCGGCGGCGCCCAGATCTTTCTCAACATCAAAGAGGTGAACATCACCGTCACCAATAGTGGCGGACAGCTGTCGCCCAACAGCCAATCCGAGGCGGCTGCCGACTGGCAGAACATCCGCGATCTCGCGGACAAGGACCTGTTGACCGCCTTCCTGGCAAAGCATGGTTCGGACCCGGTCTATAAGATGCTCGCAGAAAAGAAACTGAAGCTCTTGAGCGAAGCCGAGCAGACAGCGAGCGTGACGCCGGACGAGATTGCCTGGGACGCCTTGAAGCAGTCGACCGATGCGGCGGCGCTGACGCGCTTCATCGAGCGCTACCCTGACAGCAAGCACAAGGCGGAGGCCGAGCAGCAAATTGCGGCCCTCGAGCCACGGAAGGGCCTCAACGTCTCGCCGACCGGCAAGGACACACAGGCTTCGCGCGATTGCTATTTGCTTGCCGGCGAGCCGCAGTCGATGCCCGGTTTCCTCGGGGTCAATTTCCTGAAGCTCGACGCCGAAAGGGCGCTCACCGCCTGTGCCCAGGCCGTCAACGAAAACCCTGACGATATGATGCTCGTCAATATGTTGGGGCGCGCGCAGGACGCCGGGCGGAACTATGTCGAGGCGCGGCGCAACTACCGAAAGGCGGCCGACGGCGGCAACATGTATGCGTTGACCAATCTCGCCTGGTTCTCGGTCTACGGGACCGATGGGCCGGTGGACGTCGACGAGGGCAAGCGCATGTTCGACCAGGCGGCCCGCGCCGGCAATGCCTACGGGCAGGCCTCGCTCGGCTGGCTCTATCGCGAGGGCTATGACGGCATCGCGCAGGACTATGCGGAAGCCGCCCGGTGGTATGAACTGGCGGCCAATCAGGGCTATGCCAATGCCATGGCGACGATGGGCTGGTTCCATCGCGAAGGTCTTGGCCTGCCGAAAGACCTCCAACAATCGCTCGCCTGGTATAAGAAGGCAGCCGAAAGCGGCGACGCCAACGCGATGTCGTCGCTCGGTTGGGCCTATCAGAACGGGCTGGGGACTGAGCAGAGCTACCCGGAAGCCAAGGTCTGGTACGAGAAGGCGGCCAACGTGGGTGATTCCTATTCCATGGCGCTGCTCGGCTGGTTCTACGATATCGGCAATGGTGTCGCGCAGGACTATGTGCAGGCGCGCACCTGGTATGAGATGGCGGCCAACGCCGGCAGCGCCTATGCGATGGGCAACCTCAGTCGCCTCTATGATTACGGTCTCGGCACCAAGGCGGACGCGAAGGAGGCGGTTCGCTGGGCTGCAGCCAGCGTCGAGGGCGGCGATCCGGCGAAACTCGATGAACTGAAGAGCCAGCCCAACAATTTCACGCCCGCATTCCGCAAGGAAATGCAGAACCTGCTGAAGGACCGCGGGTATTATGGTGGTCCGGTAGACGGCGAGTTCGGCGCGGCGACCCAACAGGCAATCGAGCGCCTCGCGCGCAAATCGTAGGCAACAGGCGTGCGCCGATGCGGAATCACATCGCTGCGTACGCTGGTCTTGCCTGCGGAGATGAGGGAGAACACGACGCGGCACGACGGCGGTTGCCGATCGGCCCACATGAAAATGCGAGGATTTCCCGGAAACCGACAAAAAAATCTTGCATTGGCCGCTGAGTGACACTAGTCAGGCGCTAACGGAGAGGTGGCCGAGTGGTCGAAGGCGCTCCCCTGCTAAGGGAGTATACCGGAAACGGTATCGAGGGTTCGAATCCCTTCTTCTCCGCCATTATCCCAAATAGCCCCATGTCCTTTGCGCCCCGCCCTTCGAGCGAGCATCTGGTCTCGGCTATCTCGCGACTGAATTTCATTTGTTGTGGTTCGTTGGCCGTGGCGGCAGTCGTCGCCAGGGCGCCCGTGCATTCTTGGTGCTGCGCGGTGCTGATCTTTGCAGCGTCCAGAATCACCTAGCCGGGGCGTTTGCCGAATCTCTGCGTTGATTCTGCTGATTCCCCAGGCCGCCATCCTTTCTCCACCAAGCGCTTTCTTGGAGCGAATGCTGTTTTAGGCATTCACTGGACATCTGAAACGGGGTTCGCGTCCAGCTTTTCCCCTGTTTTGGGCGGGTTTCTGCCTCTTTCTGAAACAGGCGCCCCCCACCTTCCTTATGCTAACCCCCCGTCGCTAAAGGGTTTTCTTAATGCTTTGTTAATTTTCTGCGGGGGTCTGCGGCGATTTTGTGTCGTTTCAGCAACAGGCCTCGGCGAAGGGCGATGCAAAGGACGTGAACTCGCTAGTTGGACGTTGCGCCGGTGATCCGGTCTTGTATTTTCAACTCCGGAAGCAAGGGCGGTTGATCGTCCGACTTCTTGAACGTTGGGGATGGGGCAGGGAAAGCTGTCCTTCAGCAAAATACCCAGACCCGTTTGAAACTTTTGACTGGAGGTCAGAAATGAACATCAAGAGCCTTCTTCTCGGCTCCGCTGCAGCTCTCGCAGCAGTTTCCGGCGCTCAGGCAGCCGACGCAATCGTCGCAGCAGAGCCGGAGCCCATGGAATACGTTCGCGTTTGCGACGCTTTCGGCACTGGCTACTTCTACATCCCGGGCACCGAAACCTGCCTCAAGATCGGCGGCTTCATCCGTTTCCAGGTTGACTACGGTGAGAACGCCGTTAACAAGCGTCAGGGCTGGGGCAATGCTGGCACGTCCGACTGGGATGCCTTCTCGCGCGCTTACATCTCGTTCGACGCCAAGAGCGACACCGAGTACGGCACGCTCACTGGCTTCTTCGCTGCTGAGTTCAACGCTGACAACGACACCGACGTCGGCGACAGCCTGATCGACGTTGACGAAGCCTACATCCAGCTCGGTGGCCTCAAGGCCGGCTTCTTCTACAACTGGTGGGATAAGGGCCTGAACGGCGAAACCGACTCGCTCGGCAACTTCACCGAATTCAACTCGATCGCCTACCTCTATGACGGCGGTTCGTTCCAGGCCGGTCTCTCGGTTGACGAACTCGAAGGCACCTCCACGAAGCCAAACGGTGTTGGCGTTTCCGGTATCGTATCGGCTTCGCTCGGTGGCGTTTCCTTCGACCTGCTCGGCGGCTACGACTCTGAACTCGAAGAAGGCGCAATCCGCGCTCTGCTCTCGGCTGACCTCGGCCCGGGCGTCTTCCAGGTTGCTGGTATCTGGGCTTCGAACCCGAACGCTTACTGGGAAAAGTCTGAGTGGACCGTTGCTGCGTCGTACCGCTTCAACGCGACCGACAAGCTGGCCATTACCCCCGGCGTTCAGTACTTCGACAACCTGAGCCACGGCTCGCTCACCGACTTCAGCGGTGACGATGCTTGGCGCGCTGGCGTCACCCTCGACTACAAGATCACCGAAGGTCTCGCGACCCGCGTGTCGGTCCAGTACGAAGATGCTGACGGCGAACAGGATCAGGTATTCGGCTTCGTCCGCCTGCAGCGCGACTTCTAAGATCGTCTGACCTCGGTCAGAAGAGAGAAGCCCGGCTTTCGAGCCGGGCTTTTTCGTTCTGGTATGGCACCATGAATTTTGGTCCTGCACTTGGGAATAAAGACCGCGTCGGTGCGGCTTCCTTCGGTCAGCGCGAGCGCGCGAGATCGTTTAGAAATGCAGCGATGGCGTCGCGCGGACCGTCCAGATGAAGTAGCGGCGCATGGCCCTGGCCAGGCGCGATAAAGGCAGTCATCGCATTGTGTCGCCGGCGCATTTCGCGCACTGTCGTCTCTGAAAGAAGCCGCGAATGCTCGCCCCTGACGACCATCAGGGGGACCTGGTTCATGGCGTCAAAGGGTGTCCACAGATCGGGCAATGGTGTTTCGAGTGTCAATCCGCGCAGGGACTGCGCGATTGCTGGATCGAAATCGGGAACCGGGATGCCGTCCTCGTCGCGAAAAATCGCTTTGGCCATGTCCGACCAGTCGCGGTCGGTTAAGACTGGAAAGTCGCCGCCGTGCAGTGTCCTCAGGTAGCCGGGTGCTTTCGCCCAGCTTGCCGGAGCGGCGCTGGAGTTGAGATAATCCCGGATCGCAAGCAGACCTCCAATTTCGATCACAGGCCCGATATCGTTGAGCACTGCGGCTGCAATCAACGAAGGGGCGCGATCGACGAGGTTGTGGAGGATCAGGCCACCTCGCGATGTGCCGATAAAGATTGCCTTTTCGACCGCAAAGTGAGCACAGGCCGTTATCACATCGGTCGTTTCGACGGCCACAGTGTAGCGGCTCTTATCGGCGTCGCGTTCCGAGTTGCCGCGCCCCCGATAATCCAGTGCGATGACGGGAATGCCCCGTGACGTCGAAAGAAAGCTTGCGAGTTCGTGAAAGTCCCGGCTGTTGCGGGTGAGGCCTGGCAGGCAAATGATCGGTGTTGCCGCGGATGGCGAAGGGGGAGGGCCGTAGCTTCTTGCGTAGAGCAGTAGCCCATCGGAACTACGGAAGTTATGCTCGTGGAATATGCCTTGGCCCATGCTGCTCCCTCTCGGACAGCTAAAATCTATCCGTTTGAAGGTGAGGGGCAAGTTGTTCGGGCCGACATAGCTGTTCGGCGGCCCGAGCGTAGCTGGCGATATCCAACAGATGTGACTTTTCCCCTTGCGTTGGCAGCGTTCTGCTCAACAACTTTTTAGCTCAATAGTGCGAGCTACATTGGCGTCGCGGGCCGCCATAGGGCTGGTAGCTGTTGTCCCAGGCCCTATAGGAACGATAGCGCGCATAACACCAGCGCTGGTGTGCATTGCCGCTGACGGCTCTTGGTCCGTTGTAGTATCTCGGTTGGCTCAACAAACCGCCGATGATCGCGCCTGCGGCCAGTCCGCCGATCACCGCCCCGACGTCGTTGTCGTCGTGGTCATAGTGGCGGCGATATCGATCCCGGTAGTATCTGTCGCGGTAGTACCCGCTGCGATTATAGTCGCGGTAGTCGCGATCCCGATAATAGCCATGTCGCCCGCGAAGTTCGCAATAGGGAACGGCGCAACTGGATCGGCTCTTGCGTTCTTCGCCGCGCTCGTAGGAGAATTGAACCTGTTGGACATTGGTCGTCCCGGAGACGATTGGCGGAGCGCTCGTGAACGCGCCGGCGGGCGGCACGCTGCTCAAGGCGGTCGCCAGCGAAAGGGCGACGATTGTCAAGGTCTTCATAACGTTCACCATTTCCTTCGGAAAAGTCTGGCCTTAGAAAGGAAATGGTTGAAGGCGCGGTTTGTGCCGTTGACGCTGATCACAATTATTTGATCGCGGCTGAGGCCGGCTATTGCCGTCCCATTCTCAGGTCTTCGACGATATCGGCTTTTTGCCCGAGCCTCGATTTGTAGACCTGATAGTTCTCCATCACCCGTTGGACATAGTTTCGCGTTTCCTGAAACGGAATGCGTTCGATCCAATCGACGACTTCGTCGATCGGCTTGCCGCGCGGGTCGCCGTAGCGGTCGAGCCATTCCGGAACGCGGCGCGGGCCGGCATTGTAGGCGACAAAGGTGAGGATGTAGGAGCCGCCGAAACTGCTGATCTGTTCGCCGAGATAGTGGGCGCCGAGCGTGGCGTTGTAGCCGGCGTCGCTCGTCAGCCGGTCCTGCGAGTAGGCAAGGCCGTAGCGGCTGGCAACGCCCTTGGCCGTTCCCGGCATCAACTGCAACAGACCGCGGGCGTTGGCGGTGGAGATGGCGCCCGGGTTGAAGGCGCTTTCCTGGCGCGCGATCGCATAGGCGAGTGCCTTGCCGGAGCCGTCGATATTGGCGCTTGACGGGATCACGCCCACGGGAAACGCGAGCGCTGCAACATCGATTCCGCGCCCAAAGGCAATCTTGCCGACCTGTAGGGAAAGCTGGTGGTTGCCGGTTCTTTCCGCTCGGGCTGAAAGCAGCGCCAGCTCGCCGGGGCTCGTCAGTTCGTCGGCAAGCGCCCGGTAGATGCTGTCGGCGCGCCAGGTGTGGCCTGTGCCTTCAAGCCGCGCGATGGCGCGCACCGCCTCGCGGCTTTCGAACCGCGATCGGTCGTCCGCCGCCGGGGCCGGATAGGCGACGTTCAGCGTCTTGCGACCCAGCCGGGCGGCTGCGAGTTGCCCGTAGAACGTTCCGGGATAGCGGGCTGCGTTCGCGAAATACCCGTTGGCGTCACCCGGTCCGCCGGCCTCGGCCGAGCGCCCGAGCCAGTACCAAGCGCGCGAAGCGGAGAGGGGACGGCTCGACACATCCAGAATGCGGCGGAAGTGACGCGCTGCGGTCGCCGGGTCCTCCATGCCGCGCAGGGCATACCACCCGGCATGAAACTCGGCGTCGATAATATCGGTCGCCTCGGTCGCGAGATGGCCGGCGGCGATCCGATAGGCGCCTCGAAAATCGCCGCTGTCGAGCAGCCCGCGGCTGACGACCCGTTGCTCGACCCACCATTCGCCAGGGTTGACCAGGGCGCTCTTGTCCTTGGGCATGCGCGCAAGGAGCTTTGCTGCTTCCTCGTATTTCTTTTGTTTGCGCAGGTGCTCGATCTGAATGAAGAGATAGGCTGCGTCCTTGCGCCAGGCAGGATCGACCGCTGCGATGAGGGTCGGCGCCTTGTCGCTGCCACGGCTGACCGCCGCCCAGGCGCGATAAAGCGATTGAGCTTTTCCAAGGTCGCCGAAGCGTTCGGCCTGCTCGACGCGGTTGCGATAGAGAAGTAGCACCATGCGGCGCTGATGATTGTCTGTGGTCAAGAGGCCGGAAAACTCGTCAAGGATCTTGGTCTCGATGTCCTTGTCGAGCATGTCGCGTTGCCAGATCGCACGCAGGTTCTTGGCGGCTGTGTCGGCTTTTCCGGTGGCGACGAGAGCACGCGCAAGAATGAGGGCGCCTTCCGTCGTTTCCGGCTGCGTGTTGCCGAAAGCGGCGAGCACATCGGCCGCCGGCGGGTTCTCTCGATAGAGCGCTCGTTCGGAGTTGGCGCGCAGCGATTTCAGCCCCGGCCATCCCTGCAATTCCCGTTGGGCATCGGCGATTTCAAAGGAAGGTACGCCCCGCTGGCCAGAAACGGCGATCGCCCAGGTCAATATGTGCCGGTCGAGCGTGCCTTCGAGCATCGCGTCGCGTACGGCAATCGCTGCGGCCGGCTGCTTGTTGGACAGAGCATCGAGCCCCGCCTTGAGATCGCTGCTGACGGGTCCGGCAGCCGTCGCGATGGCATTCGTGGTTTCGTTCGCGGCAATGGGGGCTGCCTTGTCCAAGAGCGCGGGCTTGCGTGTCGGAACCGGTATGCGATCAAGGGTTTCTGCGTTGCCCGTTGGCGCTGCCAGAAGCACCGCGCCGATGATGGCGGCGACAGGCAGATATATTGACCCGCGCATCAAGAACCCCGTGTTCCCCGTGTCCAACATTCATCCGCCGCCAGATTGCCCGATGACAAGACGGGCGGCCAGTATCGATCGTAACAATTGCGCCAAACCCGCTCTCGCCCTGGTTGGGCGGTCGTGATTATGCAGGCCAAACATCAAGCTTTTGCATGAAAACCGGCGTGAAATGCCGTGTTACAACGCTTGCCGCAGCCACCTCACATGATTATGGTGCGGCAGTTTTTTAACCGTCGATTACGGCCAAAGCATGAGTGCAGACTTCGCTTTTACGCCGTCAGGAGTTGTGCATGTTCAAGGGTTCCATTCCCGCTCTCGTAACACCGTTCACCGCCACCGGCGCGGTGGATGCGGATGGTTTCGTCGCGCATGTGGAATGGCAGATAAAAGAAGGCAGCCATGGCTTGGTGCCCGTTGGCACCACCGGCGAGTCTCCGACCCTTTCACATGATGAGCACAAGAAGGTGGTCGAGCTCTGCATCGAAGCGGCTGCCAAGCGCGTGCCTGTTATCGCCGGCGCCGGCTCCAACAACACGACGGAAGCGATCGAGCTTGCACAGCACGCCGAAAAGGCTGGCGCCGATGCGATCCTCGTGGTTACGCCCTACTACAACAAGCCGACGCAGAAGGGCCTCTTCGCGCACTATGCCGCGATCGCCGAGAGCGTGAAGCTGCCGATCGTCATCTACAACATCCCCGGCCGCTCGGTCGTGGATATGAGTGTCGAGACCATGGCGGCGCTCAGCAAGGCTTACGCCAACATCATCGCCGTCAAGGATGCCACCGGCAAGATCGAGCGCGTCTCCGAGCAGCGCATGGCCTGTGGTCCGGAGTTCGTCCAGCTTTCGGGCGAAGACGCAACCGCGCTCGGCTTCAACGCCCATGGCGGCGTTGGTTGCATTTCGGTCACGGCAAACGTTGCGCCACGCCTTTGCGCCGAGTTCCAGCAAGCGACGCTTGCCGGCGATTATGCCAAGGCGCTTGCCTATCAGGACAAGTTGATGCCGTTGCACAAGGCAATCTTCATGGAGCCGGGTCTCTGCGGCGCCAAGTATGCGCTGAACCGCCTCGGCCGTATGAGCCGCACCGTGCGCTCGCCGCTGTTGCCGACGCTCGAGCCGGCAACCGAGGCTGCGATCGATGCAGCACTCAGACATGCAGGATTGATGAACTGATGGCACCCAAAGGAAGCCAGCGCACGGTCAACAAGGTTGTGGCGGAAAACCGTAAGGCCCGCTTCAACTACGAGATCGTCGACACCTACGAGGCCGGTCTGGTTTTGACCGGCACCGAGGTCAAGTCGTTGCGCGAAGGCAAGGCCAACATTGCCGAATCCTATGCGACGGACGAGGGCGGCGAGATCTGGCTGATCAACTCCTATCTGCCGGAATATCTGCAGGCGAACCGTTTCAATCATGAAACGCGGCGGCGGCGGAAACTGCTCCTGTCGAAGCGCGAGGTCAACCGGTTGCAGGGCGCCGTCAACCGCGAAGGCATGTCGCTGATCCCGCTGAAGATCTACTTCAACGATCGCGGCCGCGCCAAGTTGGAGCTGGCGCTCGGCAAGGGCAAGAAGCTGCACGACAAGCGGGAGAGCTCGAAAGAACGCGACTGGAACCGGCAGAAAAGCCGCCTGCTGAAGGACCGCGGCTAAGAAAAATCGCTTTGCGTTGCATCCGACAAAGACGGCCGATGCAACGCAGCTGTCGGCCACGGCGCGCTGAAAGCCCTGCCTGCAATTCTTGATATTTATTGAGAGAACTCAACGATCGACGCCGTTGACGCGGAGTGGTTCAAGCGGCGCTCGCGCAATCGCGATCACGCGCCTTGCGTTCGAATGAACGCCTCAGATCTCGACCGGATCGGCCACCGGCTCGGTGTTGTGTCGCGGGGTACGTTCGGACGGTTCGCGGCCGATTTCGGCACGCAGCGTCGCAAGATCGATAAAGTGGTCGGCCTGGCGGCGCAGGTCGTCGGCAATCATGGGCGGCTGCGTCGACATGGTCGAAACGACAGAAACCTTGCGCCCCCTGCGCTGCAGGGCTTCAACCAGCGTGGTGAAATCGCCATCGCCGGAGAAGATGACGAGGTGATCGACGGTTTCGGACTGTTCCATGGCATCGATCGCCAGTTCGATATCCATATTGCCCTTGATCTTGCGGCGGCCGAGCGAGTCGGTGAATTCCTTGGCCGGCTTCGTCACGACCTTGTAACCGTTATAGTCTAGCCAATCGATGAGCGGGCGGATTGAAGAGTATTCCTGATCCTCGATGAGGGCCGTGTAGTAGTAGGCGCGCAGCAGATAGCCGCGCTTCTGGAATGCTTTCAGGAGCTTACGATAGTCGATGTCGAAGCCGAGGCTTTTCGATGCCGCATAAAGATTCGCGCCGTCGATAAAGAGTGCGATTTTTTCGCGGGGGTCGAACATCGTCTTTCCTTTTTCAATCGCGGCGCATCAAAGGCCGCCTGCCGGCGGGTGCGCAAAAGTAAGTCGATTACATTAATAATTGCTGATATGGCAAATAATGTAGCTTATGTATTGCATTATTCCAGCCGCGCGCTCGCGAATATAGCTAGTTTTAGCAGTTGCTATAGATCGTCCACATCTCTGGGTCGCTTTTTCCATCAGGGGCTTTATTTATGGCCAGAAAATACAACCGTAATGTGTGAGCGACGTCTCCAACTCATTCGCATCGCATTTTATCACGAAGTGTGACGTTACGTGAGCGTCCCTTGAAGGAAAAACTTGAACTTGCCTTGTTTTGATTGTATCCGGGCGCTTAATTCCAGAAATCGGACCCGATGAGGCGCCGTCAGGCGACTGCTCCGGTTTCGTGTTGTCAATCCGTGCAGCGGCGATGCCGCCGCGCTTCGAGCCCAAAAGGACAGGCAATGGCCCGCGTCACCGTCGAAGATTGCATCGACAAGGTCGATAACCGTTTCGAACTCGTTCTGCTTGCCAGCCACCGCGCGCGCCTGATTTCTCAGGGCGCCGCCATCACCATCGATCGCGACAACGACAAAAACCCCGTCGTCGCGCTCCGCGAGATTGCAGACGAGACCCTGTCTCCCGGCGACCTCAAGGAAGACCTGATCCACTCGCTGCAGAAGCATGTCGAAGTGGACGAGCCCGAGCCCGATCCGGCTTCGCTGCTTCAGACCGATGCCGAGACGACGTTTACCGAAGTCGCCGAAGACGAAGATCAGCCGGAAGCCATCACCTTCGACCGCATGTCGGAAGAAGAGCTGCTTGCCGGTATCGAAGGTCTGGTGCCGCCGGAAAAGAGCGACGACTACTGAGATCCGTCGCGGAACGTCCGTTCCCACGTGTTTTCAAAGCAGTGCGCCACTCGTATGATTGGCGCACTTTTTTATTGATTTCTTCTAGAGCGAGAAAAGGAAACTGTTTGCGGTTTTCCGCCCGCATCCCGCTCTAAATTAGGAGAACGATCACGTTTATGATTTTAGGTCGATGGGACTTGAAATCATCATGATCTAGAGGATCGCCAGCGAATGATGCGCCAATACGAGCTCGTTGAGCGCGTGCAGAAGTACAAGCCCGACGTCAATGAAGCCTTGCTCAACAAGGCTTACGTCTATGCGATGCAGAAGCATGGCCAGCAGAAGCGGGCAAGCGGCGATCCCTACATATCCCATCCTCTGGAGGTGGCGGCGATCCTGACCGAGATGCGTCTCGACGAGTCGACCATCGCCGTTGCTCTTCTGCACGACACGATCGAGGACACGACGGCCACACGGCAGGAAATCGACGATCTCTTCGGCGAGGATATCGGCGCGCTCGTCGAAGGACTGACGAAGATCAAGAAGCTCGATCTCGTCACCAAGAAGGCCAAGCAGGCGGAGAACCTGCGCAAGCTGCTGCTCGCCATTTCGGACGATGTGCGGGTTTTGCTCGTGAAGCTCGCCGACCGGCTGCACAACATGCGCACGCTCGACCACATGTCGGCGGAAAAGCGCGCCCGCATCTCCGAAGAGACCATGGATATCTACGCGCCGCTCGCCGGCCGCATGGGTATGCAAGACATGCGTGAGGAGCTTGAAAACCTCTCGTTCCGCCATATCAATCCCGAGGCCTTCGAAACGGTCACCCGGCGGCTGGAAGAATTGTCCGAGCGCAACGAGGGCCTGATCAAGAAGATCGAGGACGAGCTTCGCGAGCTGCTTCAGGCCGAGGGCCTGAAGGCGGCGCAGGTGAAGGGTCGGCAGAAGAAGCCCTATTCGGTCTTCCGCAAGATGCAGTCGAAGTCGCTGTCCTTCGAGCAGCTGTCCGACGTCTGGGGCTTCCGCATCATCGTCGACGATATCCCGTCCTGCTACCGGGCGCTCGGCATCGTCCATACGCGCTGGCGCGTCGTCCCGGGCCGCTTCAAGGATTACATCTCGACACCGAAGCAGAACGACTACCAGTCGATCCACACCACCATCGTCGGCCCGTCCCGCCAGCGCATCGAGCTACAGATCCGCACCCGACGCATGAACGACATCGCCGAATACGGTATCGCGGCGCACTCGCTCTACAAGGACAGGGAGGGCAAGGAGGGTGCGTCGGCAGATGCGGCCCTGTCGCCGACGTCGAACGCCTATTCCTGGCTCCGGCGCACGATCGAATCGCTCGCGGAAGGCGACAACCCGGAAGAGTTCCTGGAGCACACCAAGCTCGAACTTTTCCAGGATCAGGTATTCTGCTTCACGCCCAAGGGCCAGTTGATCGCACTGCCGCGCGGCGCGACGCCAATCGACTTTGCCTATGCCGTTCACACAAATATTGGTGACACCTGCGTCGGCGCCAAGATCAACGGCCGTATCATGCCGCTGGTCACCCGCCTCAATAATGGCGACGAAGTGGAGATCATCCGCTCGGGCATCCAGGTGCCGCCGCCGGCCTGGGAAGAAATCGTCGTTACCGGCAAGGCCCGCTCGGCGATCCGCCGCGCGACGCGTGCGGCCATCCGCAAGCAATATGCCGGCCTCGGCTATCGCATTCTTGAGCGCACCTTCGAGCGCGCCGGCAAGAGCTTTTCGCGCGAGGCGCTGAAGCCGGCGCTGCATCGGCTCGGTCAGAAGGAAGTCGAGGACGCCATCGCCTCCGTCGGCCGTGGCGAGCTTTCCTCGCTCGACGTGCTGCGTGCGGTCTTCCCGGATCATCAGGACGAGCGGGTCACGGTGAAGCCCAGTGCCGACGACGGCTGGTTCAACATGCGCAGTGCCGCCGGCATGGTGTTCAAGTTGCCGGGCCGCGGCAAGGATGCCAACGGTGTCGCCCAGGTCGAGGGGCCGGAGGCCCTGCCGATCCGCGGTCTCTCGGGCAATGCCGAGGTTCATTTCAGCCCGGCCGGGGCCATCCCGGGCGACCGCATCGTCGGCATCATGGAGAAGGACAAGGGGATCACCATCTACCCGATCCAGTCGCCGATCCTGCAGAAGTTCGATGACGAGCCGGAGCGCTGGATCGACGTGCGCTGGGATCTGGACGAGGCCAACAGCAGCCGCTTCATCGCCCGCATCGCGATCAGCGCCCTGAACGAGCCGGGGACGCTGGCCGAGGTGGCCCAGGCGATCGCCACCAGCGACGTCAACATCCGGACTTTGTCGATGGGGCGCGTGGCTGCGGACTTCAGCGAACTGCAGTTCGACCTCGAAGTCTGGGACCTGCGCCAGCTCAACCACCTGATCACGCAGCTCAAGGAATTGCCGAGCGTGTCCATGGTGAAGCGCCTGTTCGAATGAGCCGACTGGCCGCGCCTTGCGCAAATGCCTGCAAAACAGGCAGCCTGCGCGGGGCGAAATGGCAAGCCATGCCATCAGCGCATGGCTGCCGCTATTTCCTGTGTCTGGTGGAACAGGGACCTCTAAACTATCTTCTCGGTCGGGAGGTAAACAAAGAGGTTTGCCATGTTTAATCAGTTGAAGAAGATCACCCGCGCTCTGCGCGTCCCCACTCAGGAAGAGCGCGAGCTCGCCTATCTCAATAACTCGGTCGACCGTATCGACCTCGAGTACCGCCAGCGCCAGATCGATCGCGGCCTGTTCCGTAACTACTAAGCCCGCTGCGTCCCGTCTTCTGGCGGGATGCCGAGCCATGCGTTCGGTGGATGGCTCGCCTGCGACATGCGCGCGGCGCCTGTGCGGGTTGCAAGCGACAGGCAGGACGCCTATCTTGCGGCCAGAAAACAGGCGGACGCGCGGTCTTGTGCCGGCTGACGGCTTCAAGACGCGGTCATGACGGCATATGTTATTCAGGCGCAGAAAACCGGTTACGATTTCCGAAAGGCTGCGGTCCATCGTTTGGCCGCGCAAGGGTTTTGCACGCGGCCTGCGTTATGTGACGCTGCGTGTGTTGCGCCTTTCATCGACACCGCATTCGATTGCCGTCGGCGTGGCGGCGGGTGCCGCTTCGTCCTTCACGCCATTTTTCGGTCTGCACATCCTTATAGCGGTTGCGCTCGCTTTCCTGTTCTCGGGCAATCTCGTGGCGGCGGCGATCACGACCGCGCTCGCCAATCCCGTCACGATCCCGATGATCCTGACGGCGTCCTACGAACTCGGGACGGCAATCCTCGGCGTCGAGAGCGCACACGCTGCGAGCTCGGCCGACGTCATGCGCATGGTCGAGCACCTCGACCTTCCGGCCCTTTGGGGTCCGGTGTTCAAGCCGATGCTGGTCGGCTCATTGCCGCTCGCGGCAGGCGGCGCCGTCCTTTCCTATATTGCGGCCTACCAGGCGGCCCGGCTCTTCCAAAAGCGCCGCGGGGCACGCACCAAAGAGCTCGGATCCTCTTCATGATCATAGGCATAGGCAGCGATCTGATCGATATCAGGCGGATCGAAAACTCGCTTTCCCGCTTCGGCGAGCGCTTCGTTCAGCGCTGTTTCACCGAAATCGAGATCACCAAGTCCGAAGGGCGGAAGAACCGCGCGGCATCCTACGCCAAGCGCTTCGCCGCCAAGGAAGCCTGTTCCAAGGCGCTCGGTACAGGCCTCGCGCAGGGCGTCTTCTGGAAGGACATGGGCGTCATCAATTTGCCGGGCGGCAAGCCGACAATGAACCTGACCGGCGGTGCCGCCGCGCGTCTGGAGCAGATGTTGCCGCCGCATCATCGCGCCGCCATTCATCTGACGATTACCGATGATTTCCCACTGGCCCAGGCCTTCGTGATTATCGAGGCGCTGCCCGTTGCCCCGATTGAGGGAACGGTTTAGAGCATTCCGCTGGAAAAACCGGCCCTGACCGATTGAAGGGGCGGCGGTTTGCAGCATATGAGACCGGGATTGCGCGCAGTCCAAAGCCGGACCGAGAGTACGGACAAAAGTTGAGAGCAGGCCCCGCGCGGGCGTTGCGATGATAAAGGAACACAGTAGCGTGGCAGAAAAGACAGAAGCGAAGCAGAGCGGCCTCTGGGAGAACGTGAAGGTCGTCATCCAGGCATTGCTCCTGGCCTTGGTCATCCGTACGGTTCTCTTTCAGCCCTTCACCATTCCGTCCGGCTCGATGATGCCGACGCTGCTGGTTGGCGACTACATCTTCGTCAACAAGTTCGCCTACGGCTTCTCCAAGTACTCGCTGCCGCTTTCGCCCGATCTGTTCTCCGGCCGCATCTTCGCAAGTGAGCCGAAGCGCGGCGATATCGTCGTCTTCCGCTTCCCGCCGAACCCGGATATCGACTACATCAAGCGCCTCGTCGGCCTGCCGGGCGACCGCATCCAGGTGCGCAACAGCATCCTCTACATCAACGACAAGCCGGTCGAGCGCACGCCGGATGGCGGCTTCCGCGCCGACGACCAGTACGACACCGGCGGCGACGTTCCGGTTTTCCGCGAAACGATGGACAATGGCGTCTCCTATGACACGCTTGACCAGTTCCCGGATGCGCGCGGCGACAATACCCGCGAATTCATCGTGCCCGCCGGCCATTACTTCATGATGGGCGACAACCGCGATAACTCGGCTGACAGCCGCTTCGACGTCGGCTTCGTGCCTGCCGAAAACCTCGTCGGCCGCGCCAGCATGATCTTCTTCTCACTCGGTCACGACACCTCGTTCCGCGAAGTGTGGAAGTGGCCGACGAACCTGCGCTACGACCGTCTGTTCAAGGCGGTCGAATGATGAAGTCGCGGTCGCTGGGCGCGGAGGATCGGGTAAAGCTTGAGGCCGTGATCGGTTATCAGTTCACGGAGAAGGAGCGCCTTGATCGGGCGCTCACCCATTCCAGCGCGCGAAGCGCCAAGGGTTCCAACTATCAGCGCCTCGAATTCCTGGGTGACCGGGTGCTCGGGCTTTGCGTGGCGGAGCTTCTGTTCCAGACCTTTCGCGATGCCAATGAGGGCGAGCTTTCGGTCCGGCTGAACCAGCTCGTCAGCGCCGAAAGCTGCGCCAAGGTCGCCGACGACCTGGAGCTGCACCAATTCATCCGCACAGGCTCGGACGTCAAGAAGATAACCGGCAAGGCGATGATGAATGTGCGGGCGGATGTGGTAGAGTCGCTGATCGCCGCCATCTATCTCGACGGCGGTCTCGAAGCTGCCCGCGGCTTCGTGCTGCGCCATTGGAAAGATCGCGCGGTGCGTGCCGATGGGGCGCGCCGCGATGCAAAGACCGAATTGCAGGAATGGGCGCATGCCAAGTTCGGCATCGCGCCGGCCTACCGGACGGATGAGCGCTCCGGCCCCGACCACGACCCCCGCTTCACGGTAACCGTCGAAGTTACGGGTGTCGCGCCGGAGACCGGAACGGACAGATCCAAGCGCGGAGCCGAGCAGGTGGCCGCGACGAAATTGTTGGAACGCGAAGGCGTGTGGCGGAAGAGTTCCGCCGGAAATTGACGGAAAACATGACGGACATGGAAAAAGATACGGCCGCCGAAGGCGCGCCGACCCACTCGGGCTTCGTGGCGATGATCGGAGCGACCAACGCAGGCAAGTCGACCCTGGTCAACCGCCTCGTCGGTGCCAAGGTTTCGATCGTCAGCCACAAGGTGCAGACGACGCGCGCGATCGTGCGTGGCATTGCCATTCATGACAACGCCCAGATCGTTTTCATGGACACGCCCGGCATCTTCAAGCCGCGCCGCCGGCTCGACCGCGCCATGGTCACGACCGCCTGGGGCGGCGCCAAGGATGCGGACGTGATCATGTTCCTGATCGACAGCGAACGCGGCCTGAAGGGCGATGCGGAAGCGATCCTCGAGGGGCTGAAGGAAGTGCACCAGCCGAAGATCCTGGTGCTGAACAAGATCGACCAGGTGCGTCCCGAAGACCTCTTGAAGCTGGCGGCTGCCGCCAACGAGACGATCAAGTTCGAGCGCACCTTCATGATCTCGGCGCTGAACGGCTCGGGCTGTACGGATTTGATGGATTACCTGGCCGAGACGTTGCCGGAAGGTCCCTGGTACTATCCGGAAGACCAGATCTCCGATCTGCCGATGCGCCAGCTTGCCGCTGAAATCACCCGCGAAAAGCTCTTCCTGCGGCTGCACCAGGAACTTCCCTATGCCTCGCATGTCGAAACCGAGAAGTGGGAAGAGCGCAAGGACGGCTCGGTGCGCATCGAGCAGGTGATCTATGTCGAGCGCGAGAGCCAGAAGAAGATCGCGCTTGGCAAGGGCGGCGATGCGATCAAGGCGATCTCGACCGCATCGCGCAAGGAGATCTCCGAGATCCTTGAGCAGCCGGTGCACCTGTTCCTGTTCGTCAAGGTACGCGAAAACTGGGGCGACGACCCCGAGCGCTTCCGCGAAATGGGTCTGGAATTTCCGCGATAAGGCCGCACGCACACCGTTTGGTGTGATGTTTTACGGCACCCGTTGAAGCGGGTGCCGTATCAAACGCAGGCGGCCTCAGGCGCCCGCTATCAGCTTTCCTTTTGCATCGAGAACTGGTTCGCCGTCCTCCTTCGAGAACGGGCCCTTGTGCGTGTCCGGCAGGATGTCGAGCACCCGTTCGGATGGACGGCAGAGCCGCGTTCCGATCGGCGTCACCACGAAGGGGCGGTTGATGAGGATCGGGTGGGCCATCATTGCGTCGACCAGCCGTTCGTCGCTGACCGTGGGCTCGCCAAGCCCGAGTTCCGCATAGGGCGTGCCTTTCTCCCGGAGTGCGTCCCGCACCGTCAGGCCGGCATCGGCAATCATCTTTTCCAGCGCCTGCCGCGACGGCGGCGCCTGCAGATACTCGACCACCGTCGGCTCGATACCGGCGTTGCGGATCATCGCCAGCGTGTTGCGCGAGGTGCCGCAGGCGGGGTTGTGGTAGATCGTGACGTTCATGCGCTTGCCTTCCGCGGTGTTGAGACCGCCGTTGCGGCCAGCTTCGACAGTTGCTCAAAGCCATAGGGTCGAAGCTTGCCGCAGGCAAGTCGGCCGCCCGTGTCAGTTCGTGCCGGCGTCAGCGACCTGCCGCTTTGCGAGCGCCGGGCCGATCATCTCGATCCGGTTGGTCCAGATGTAGCCGGAGAACCCTGGCGGTACCATTTCCAGATCCTGCATCGTGTCGATGCCGGTGGTGAAATCGCCGCCGCCATACGGACCGAGCAGGATGATCTCGCTTCCGGCCGCCTTCATCCGTGCAGCGAAACGGTCGGGCCAGCCCCAGAGAAGCGGCGCATAATTGCCGGGCACGATCACAAACGTGTTCTTGCACGCGTCCGGCATCAGGCCGCTCCAGCCGTAGCCGAGATAACGGGTCAGGCACGCCATCGTCGACGTCCGGTCGTAGCCTCGCATCCCTTGCAGGCGTTTCAGCGTCTCGCGGGTCGGCTCCTCGCCGCCATAGACGCCGAACACGGCCTCCCGCCATTGCGGTTGCGCGTCGATACGCGTTGCGAGTTCAGCGCCTTCCTTGGCGCGCCGGCTCTTGAAGTTGATCAGGAACTTGCGGTCGGGCAGGGCGGCCAGCACCTCCTCGAGCGTCGGCATCTGGCCGACGCCCTTGCCGCGGAACGGGAAGGTCTTGCCGCCGTCGGCCGTGTAGCCATAGCCGATGTCGAGAGACTTCAGCGCCGTCATCGGCGTTTCCTCGGTCACGCCCTTGGCCTCGGTCCGGCAATCGAGCGTCCAGTCGTGGAAGACGGCGAACTGTCTGTCGGGCGTCAGATGCACGTCGAGTTCGACGACATCTGCGCCGGCGTCAAAGGCGGCCTGCATCGAGGCGATCGTGTTTTCGAGATAGGGATGCTCCGGCGTCCTGATGATCGTTGCCGTACACGTGTCCCTGCCGACGTTGTCCTTCGGATAGGTTTGATGCATGCCCCGGTGGGCAAGCAGTTTTGCGATGCCCGCCGGCGGCGCGACGAACAACGATGTGTTCATCAACCACACGACCGCGACAAACAGCACGAAAATGGCAAGCGCTTTCTTCATCCTGATTCTCCTCTGGGAATCGGGATTGCCCGACATTGTGGCGCGACGATGTTGTTTTGCACGTATCGCGTGCGTGCGTGTCGCGGATTGCGAACAATGTGTCACCCGCGCGCGCGGTTGACCGTGGTCCGGGCCCCGTGAGAGGTAGCCGTCACAGACTTGCGATCCAGGAGAAAGAGATGCCGCAGCTCGTCGAGGGAAAATGGGTCAAGGGCGACGTTGCGGCGAGCGAGATGAAGGGCGGCGCGTTCCATCGCGAGCCGACGCGGTTTCACCGCTGGATCACGCCCGATGGCAGGCCGGGCCCGGAAGGGCAGGAGGCCCTGCCAGCCGAGGCCGGGCGCTTCCGCCTGTTCGTTTCCTATCTCTGCCCTTGGGCCTCGCGTACGATCGCCTTCCGCAATCTCAAGGGTTTGCAGGACATTGTCGGCTTGACCGTTTCCAATCCGGAACTGGGCGAAGATGGCTGGGTCTATGACGAGCCGGTCGATGCCGGCGCGCGCGTCGGCAAGATCCGCTTCCATCACGAACTCTATGTGGCGAGCGATCCGACCTACACCGGTAAGGTCTCTGTTCCCGTGCTCTGGGACATGCGCGAAGGGCGGATCGTCAACAACGAGTCCGCCGATATCATCCGCATCTTGAACTCGGCCTTCGATGGGCTCACCGGCAACCGGCTCGACTTCTACCCCGAGGCGCTGCGTGCCGAGATCGACCGCTGGAACGGCCCGATTTACGAGCGTGTCAACAACGGCGTCTATCGCTCCGGCTTCGCCAAGACCCAGGGCGCCTATGACGAGGCGGTGGCAAGCCTCTTTGGCATGCTCGACGAACTGGAGGCCCACCTTGCGGACAATCGTTACCTCGCCGGCGAGCACCTGACCGAGGCCGACATCCGCCTCTTCGTCACCCTCGTTCGCTTCGACGCGGCCTATCACGGAGCGTTCAAATGCAACATCCGCCGGATCGAGGATTATCCGGCGCTGTCGAATTACCTCCGCGAGATCTACCAGTGGCCAGGCATCCGCGAGAGCGTACGCATCGACCATATCAAGCGCGGCTACTATGGCATCGTCCACATCAACCCGACGCGCATCGTTCCGGCAGGCCCGCTGCTCGATTTCGACCGGCCCCATGACCGCGCGCGTCTGCCGGGTCTAGGTGTCGCTGAAATCTAGGTTTGTTTCGCAGCATTTGCTAAGGAAACAAATTTATGAGGGGCCATAAAGAACCCATTGTCAATCGATCGAAGCTTCCTACCTTAATTTGAGTTCTGATGGATAGGAGCCCGATGGCGGCTGCCTGACGAATTCGCGGCGATGTGCCCGCCGGATACCCGTGAGGCTACGCCCGTGCCGGTTCTCGCCGCTTCCGGACGCGCTGGCGCCTGTTCCCGATGCGCCCCGCGCAACCACTCCTGAAGCCCCGAAAGAGCCGACCCTTCGCATCTCTCATGCACCAGGACACGTTCGGAAGCTCTGGTAGGGGTGGGATATGAATGCAGCATTGTTGACATTGCTTCGCCGTCTGGTGCGCAACGGTAACCTGACGGTTGTATTTTCTTCCGGTGAAAAAGTGATCCTGGGTGACGGCAGCGGAAAGCCGGCATCAATCCGTATCATCGATGCGGATGCGGAGGCGGCGATCGTTCGTGATCCCGGTCTTCGTTTCGGTGAAATGTATATGGACGGGCGTGTCGTCATCGAGAAGGGCGACATCTTTGATGTGCTCTCGATCGTCAAGGAAAACGGCATCGAGAACGCGGCCAATGCCACCAACACGATGACCGGCCTGTGGCATGTGTTGCGTCAGCAATTGCTGAGCCGAATCCCGGTCAATCGTAACCGGCACAACGTCGCCCATCACTACGACCTTGATCGCAAGCTTTTCGACCTGTTTCTCGACGAGGACTGGCAATATTCCTGCGCCTATTTTCAACCGCAGGGCATATCGCTCGATGCCGCGCAGCTCGCCAAAAAACGGCATATCGCGGCAAAGCTCCTGCTGGAGCCGGGCCAGAAGGTGCTGGAGGTCGGCTCTGGCTGGGGCGGCATGGCCATGTATCTGGCCGAATCCTCGGGCGTTGAGGTCACCGGCATCACGCTCAGCGAAGAGCAGCTGAAGGTCTCGCGTGATCGTGCCGCCAGGCGTGGGCTCTCCGATCGGGTCCGCTTCGAACTGCAGGACTACCGCACTTTGCAGGGCCGGCAGTTCGACCGCATCGTCTCGGTCGGCATGTTCGAGCATGTCGGCATCGGCAACTACGGCAACTTTTTCGACAAGATGAACGCGCTGTTGAAGCCCGACGGCGTCATGCTGCTGCATTCGATCGGCCAGATCTACAAGCCCTGGGCCACCAACCCGTGGATCGAGAAGTACATCTTCCCCGGCGGCTATATCCCGGCGATTTCGGAGGTCCTGCCTTCCGTCGAGCGCACGCGGCTGCTGGTGAAGGATGTCGAAATCCTGCCGATGCACTATGCCTGGACGTTGAAAGCCTGGCGCGAGCGTTTCGTCGCCCGGCGCGAAGAGGCGATCAAGCTCTATGACGAGCGGTTCTTCCGCATGTGGGAGTTCTATCTGGCTGCGTCTGAGACGGCCTTCCTCTACGACAAGCACTTCATCTTCCAGCTGCAGATCTCACCGTCTCTCGGTGCCGTCCCGGCCTCGCGCGGCTATATCGAGGAGAGGGAGCGGCAATTGATCGAGTTCGAAAAGCGCCGGCCGCCGCTCGAGCCAGTCAATACCTGGGACGTCGTGCCCGAGCAGGAGCATGTCGAGCCTGCCGCCATGGCGTGCTGAACCATCGGCCGTCCCGCCTGAAAGCGGGGCGGTCGATCCATCTTCTGTGGAGTTCCGGTTTTCTGCCGAAGGCCTTCACTTGGCCTTCAAGGTCTGCGCCTTTATGGTCGCCGATCAAACAGCAAAGACGGAATTCCCATATGGCCAGCCCTGCAAAACCCATCGCCGCCATCATCGCCAGCGAAATCAAGGCGACACCTTCGCAGGTCGTTGCGGCGGTCGAGCTGCTCGACGAGGGCGCCACGGTGCCGTTCATCGCGCGTTACCGCAAGGAAGTGACGGGCGGGCTCGACGATACGCAGCTGCGTATGCTTTCGGAACGGCTGACCTATCTGCGCGAACTCGAGGCGCGCCGTGCATCGATCCTCGAATCGATCCGCGGCCAGGACAAGCTGACCGCCGAACTCGAAGCCAAGATCGCCGCCGTCGAAACCAAGGCCGAACTCGAGGACATCTATCTGCCCTATAAGCCAAAGCGCCGCACCAAGGCGGAAATCGCCCGCGAGCGTGGCCTCGGGCCTCTGGCAGAAGCGATCCTTGCTGATCGCTCCATAGCACCTGCCGACCGCGCCGCGGCCTTCCTGACTGCAGAGGTGGCCGATGTGAAGACGGCGCTCGATGGTGCGCGCGATATCATCGCCGAAGGCATGACGGAGAATGCCGATCTGCTCGGCCGCCTGCGCAACCACATGAAGGGGGCCGCCTTCCTGCGCGCCAAGGTCGTCGACGGCAAGCAGGAGGCCGGTGCCAAGTTCTCCGACTACTTCGATCATTCCGAGCGCTGGGCGACGACGCCAGGCCATCGCGCCCTGGCCATGCTGCGCGGCTGGAACGAAGAGGTGCTGTCCGTCGATATCGTCGTCGACCAGGACGATACCTCGCCGGTCAAGCCGGTCGAGCGCATGATCGCCGCCGCCTACAATGTCGGTGGCCACCTGCCGGGCGACAAGTGGCTTGCCGAGATGATCGGCTGGACCTGGCGCGTGAAGCTCTCCATGTCGCTGTCGCTCGATCTCATGCGCGAACTGCGTGAGCGCGCCGAGGAAGAGGCGATCCACGTCTTTGCCCGCAACCTCAAGGATCTGCTGCTGGCCGCACCTGCGGGATCGCGGGCGACCATGGGGCTTGATCCGGGCATCCGCACCGGCGTCAAGGTCGCCATCGTCGACGGCACCGGCAAGTTGCTCGAAACCACAACCGTCTACCCGTTTCCGCCGAAGAACGATGTCCGCGGCACCCAGGCGGAACTCGCTTCGCTCATTCGCAAGCACAAGGTGGAGCTGATCGCCATCGGCAACGGCACCGGCAGCCGCGAAACCGAAAAGCTCGTGGCCGACATGCTCTCGCAGCTCCCGGCGCCGAAGCCGACCAAGGTCATCGTTTCCGAAGCCGGCGCCTCGGTTTACTCGGCTTCCGAAACCGCCGCCCTGGAATTCCCGGGCCTCGACGTTTCGCTGCGCGGTGCGGTCTCGATCGCCCGCCGCCTGCAGGATCCGTTGGCTGAACTCGTGAAGATCGAGCCGAAGTCAATCGGCGTCGGCCAGTACCAGCACGATGTCGACCAGTCGAAGCTCAGCCGTTCGCTGGATGCGGTGGTGGAAGACGCGGTGAATGCCGTCGGTGTCGACGTCAACACGGCTTCTGCGCCGCTGCTGGCGCGCGTTTCAGGCCTCGGAAAATCCTCCGCCGAGGCGATCGTCGCTCATCGCGATGCGACCGGCCCGTTTGCGAGCCGCAAGGAACTGTTGAACGTGCCACGGCTCGGCGCGCGCACCTTCGAGCAGTGCGCGGGCTTCCTGCGCATTCCCAACGGCAAAGAGCCGCTCGACGCCTCCTCGGTCCACCCGGAGGCCTATGGTGTCGCCAAGAAAATTGTTGCTGCCTGTGGTCGCGACGTACGTGCGCTGATGGGCGACAGCGTCGCGCTGAAGAGCCTCGATCCGAAGGTTTTCGTCGACGAGCGCTTCGGCTTGCCAACGGTCAAGGACATCCTTGCGGAACTGGAAAAGCCCGGTCGCGACCCGCGCCCGAGCTTCAAGACCGCAACCTTCGCCGACGGTATCGACGACATCAAGGACCTGAAGGTCGGCATGCAGCTCGAGGGCACCGTGACCAATGTCGCCGCCTTCGGCGCCTTCGTCGACATCGGCGTGCACCAGGACGGCCTCGTGCATGTGTCCCAGCTCGCGGATCGCTTCGTCAAGGATCCGCATGAGGTGGTAAAGGCCGGCGATGTGGTGACCGTTCGTGTCACGGAGGTCGATGTTCCGCGCAAGCGGATCGGCCTCACCATGCGCAAGGATGGTGGCGCCGAGACGGGCCGCGAGCCGCGGTCGGGCGCGGCGGGCGGCAACAACAATCGTGGTCCCGTGCCGCGCCAGCAGAAGCCGCAGCAACCGGCTCAGGGCGCCTTCGGTGCGGCGCTGATGGAAGCGATGAAGCGCAAATAGGGCAGGCCTTCGCCGCGGGCGCATCCGGCGTCCCCGGCCGCATGCTCTATAAATTAGCTAATTGTAATAATCTGGCCTTTCCACCATACTGACTGCAGGGCGGCGCGGACATATTGTGCCCATGCCGCAGCCGGCCGGCGACGGAAAGGTCAACGCAAACTCCTTCGCCGGGCGTCCGGTGAAAGGAGTTCGGTGATGGTGGGCAGTGCGATCCGCGGCCTGGCATTGGTCGCCCTCTTGGCGGCGGGCGTGGCGGCGCGTCCCGTTCCCGCGATCTCCCAGGCTCCGGTCAATTGTGCCGACCGGTCCGAAGTGATCGCGTTTCTGACGCGGCAATATCAAGAGAAGCAGGCGGCAACCGCGCTGATCAACCAGCAGGCGATCATGGAGATTTACGCTGCCGACAACGGCAGCTGGACGCTGATCGTCACCGACGTCAATGGGCGAAGCTGCGTCATCCTCGCCGGCAAGAGCTGGGAAACCCTGCCACCCTTGCCGATACCGAAAGCCTAGCTTCTTGGGGCTGAGCGGGCGCAGCCGCTCCTGTCAGAGCGACCGGCCGACGCTCGAATAGCTGAAGCCGTGCTTTACCACCTCGTCCTCGCGGTAAATGTTCCTGAGGTCGACGAGAATGGGCGTCTTCATCACGGTCTTGAGCCGGCGGAAATCAAGCGCCCGGAACTCGTTCCATTCGGTAACGATCACCAGCGCATCGGCTTCGTTGGCGGCCTCGTAGGGGTCGCTGGCGTAGTCGATCCCGTCGATCACCTTCTTCGCGTTTTCCATGCCCTCCGGGTCATAGCCGATGACATGGGCGCCAGCGTCCTGCAGCGTCTGGACGACCACGATCGCCGGGCTGTCGCGCATGTCGTCGGTGTTGGGCTTGAAAGTGAGGCCGAGGATCGCGATCTTGCGGCCGCGCACGTCCCCGCCGGCCGCTGCGATGACCTTGCGGCCCATGGCCCGCTTGCGGTTGTCGTTGACGGCCACCGTCGTCTCGACCAGTCGCACCGGGCTGTCATAATCCTGCGCGGTCTTCACCAGCGCCAGGGTGTCCTTCGGGAAGCACGATCCGCCGTAACCTGGACCGGCATGCAGGAATTTCGAGCCGATTCGGCCATCGAGGCCGATGCCGCGGGCGACATCCTGCACATTGGCACCGACCCGCTCGCAGAGATCCGCCATCTCGTTGATGAAGGTGATCTTCATCGCGAGGAACGCATTGCCGGCATATTTGATCAGCTCGGACGTGCGGCGCGAGGTGAAGACCAGCGGCGACTGGTTGAGATAGAGCGGACGATAGACCTCGGTCATCACGTCCCGCGCCCGCGCGTCGTCGCCCGAAAGGCCGATGACGATGCGGTCGGGCCGCTTGAAGTCCTCGATCGCGGCACCCTCGCGCAGGAATTCCGGGTTGGAAACGACGGCGAAATCGGCGTCCGGATTGGTTTCGCGGATGATGCGCTCGACCTCGTCGCCGGTGCCGACCGGAACGGTCGATTTCGTCACGATCACGGTGAACCCCTTGAGGTTCTCGGCAATCTCGCGCGCAGCCGCATGCACATAGGAAAGGTCGGCATGGCCGTCACCGCGCCGTGACGGCGTGCCGACCGCAATGAAGATGACATCGCTGTCGGCGACGGCGGCAACGAGATCAGTCGTGAAGGTAAGGCGGCCCGAAGCGACGTTGCTGGCCACCAACTGGTCCAGGCCGGGTTCGAAGATCGGAATGCGCCCCTGCATCAAGGCGTCGATCTTGCTCTCATCCTTGTCGAGACAAACGACGTCGTGACCGAAGTCCGCAAAACACACGCCGGAAACAAGGCCAACATAGCCGGCGCCGATCATCGTGATTTTCATAGGCTCTTTCCCTTGTTGTGTTCCACAGCGAACTCAGTTCATAGAACGTGCAATTGCGTATTTTTGCAATTGCTTATGCGCTCAGGTTCACACCCATTTATGCTCGATTGCGCTTAAAGCAAGCCGTCCCGCCAGCAGAATAATCCGTGGGGAGTAGCTGGTGAGCGGCTCACCGGTTCGCGTTGTAGTAATCCTTGTACCAGGCAGCGAAGCGCGCCACGCCCTCTTCGACAGAAAGCGAGGGTTTGAAATTGGTCAGCGCTTCGAGAAGGTCGGGGGAGGCGTAGGTGCGGGGCACATCGCCCTGCTGCATCGGCAGCATGTTGCGCACCGCCGGCTTGCCGACCGCCTTCTCGACCGTTTCGACGAAGGTCATCAGTTCGACCGGCTGCCCGCCGCCGATATTGACCACGCGGAAAGGCCCCTGGCGCGAGAGCGTGTCCTCGGCCTTTTCCTCCGGCACGCGGTTTTCTTCCGCCGGCGCCACATGGGAAAGCCGGAGAATGCCCTCGACCAGGTCGTCGATATAGGTGAAGTCGCGGCTCATGCGGCCTTCGCCATAGATATCGATCGGCTGTCCCTTGTGGATGGCATCGACGAACTTGAACAGGGCCATGTCGGGCCGCCCCCAGGGGCCGTAGACCGTGAAGAAGCGGAAGGCAGTGGTCGGCACCTTGTAGAGATGGGCATAGCTGTGCGCCATCAGCTCCATCGACTTCTTGGTGGCGGCATAGAGCGTCATCGGCTCGTCGGCACGGTCGGTTTCGGCAAACGGGATTTTTTCGTTGGCGCCGTAGATCGAGGAGGTCGAGGCCAGCATCAGGTGCTTAGGGTTAAGCTCCCGCGCCAGTTCCAGCATGTTCCAGGAGCCGACCAGGTTGGAATCCACATAGGCCTTCGGGTTTTCGAGGCTGTAGCGCACACCCGCCTGGGCGGCGAGGTGGATGATGACTTCGGGTTCGGCGAGCTCGGCCGCCCGGCGCAGCGCGTCTCTGTCCTCAAGCATGCCGACGACGGGCTTGAAGCCGTTCGAGCGAGCGAGGATCGCGTGCCGATTCTCTTTCAGCGTAACGTCGTAATAGGGGGTCATCCCGTCGAAGCCGACAACGAAATGCCCTTCGTCGATCAGCCGCTTGGCGAGGTGAAAGCCGATGAAGCCTGCGGTGCCGGTGATGAGGTAGCGCACGACGATGTCCCCAATTTACGTATCGGCCGTTCATACGAAGAAAGCCGATCGATTGAAAGCCGAAACCATCGGTCTGGTTACCGGTCGAGGTCCTGTAGCAGGGCGGACAGCACCGACATCGCATGGCCGGCATACTGGCTGATCCAGCGATCATGGATCGCCTGGATCGGCAATGCGTTCAGATGGTTCCAGCGTTCACGCCCCTCGCGGCGGACGAGTACGAGCTCGGCCTGCTCAAGGACTTTCAGGTGCTGCATGACCGTACAGCGGTCGAGATTGCTGAAGCGCTCGCAGAGCATGCCGGTGGTCTGCGGCTCCTGGCGCATGGCGTCGAGCATCTGCCGGCGCAGCCCGTTGGCGAGCGCCTTGAATACCAGGTCGTCTTTCGAATCGGTTGACATGTTATGTTTCTATAACATACTCTTGTTGGCCCCGACAGGAGGAATACGCCATGCCCTTTGAATTTCGTGTGAACGGACGGATCGGCCGCCCTGTCGCCCAGGTATTTGATGCGGTCGTCAATCCGGACCAGCTCAGCCGCTACTTCGTGACGCTCGGCGGCATCAGCGGGCCGCTGGTGGCCGGCGCAACCGTGACCTGGTGGGGCGAGGTGCCGATCCAGGTGGAGGTGGTCGAGCCCAACGAGCGTATCGTCTTTTGCTGGGGCGCCATGGTCGCCGAGGGCGAGGATGCCTACCAGACCCGTGTGGAGATGCGCTTCCAGCCGCTGGAGGATGGCGCCACGATGGTGACGATCGCCGAAACCGGCTGGCGCGAGAACGCGCAGGGGCAGAAGAGTTCCTACATCAACTGCGAGGGCTGGTCGCAGATGCTCGCCTGTATGAAGGCCTGGCTCGAATACGGCATTAACCTGCGCGACGGCTATTACCTCAGCGAACTCTCAGGCAAGCCGGCGCTCGAGCCACAGGCCTAGCCGGCCGGTCGTCTGCAGTGCGGCGCCGACTTAAGCAACGGGCGTTAATGTGCCTGAATGCGCCGGGCGTCACTGAGGCGCGCCCGGCTGAGCATTCGGCGCCTCAATACATCGGAGGAAGGCCGCCATTGGCGGCGCTCGCCATGGGAATGCCGCCGGCCGGCTCCGTCATCGGCGGTTCGGCCTGCAGCACGACGACGCGCGAATCGACCGGTACGCGGCTGTAGAGGTCGATGATATCGGGATTGAAGAGACGGATGCAGCCGCTGGACACGGCCTTGCCGATCGACCAGGCCTCGGTCGTGCCGTGGATGCGGAACAGCGTGTCGCGGTTGCCCTGGAATAGATAGAGCGCGCGGGGGCCAAGCGGGTTGCGCACGCCCGGCTCCATGCCGCCGGCAAGCGGGCCGTAACGTTCCGGCTCGCGCGCCACCATCTCTTGCGTAGGCGTCCAGCGCGGCCATTCGGCCTTGCGCGCGATCCGCGCTTCACCTTCGAACTCAAGGCCGGCCTTGCCGACGCCGATGCCGTAGCGCATCGCCATGCCGCCATCCTGCACGAGGTAGAGGAAGCGGTTCTGGGTATCGATCACGATCGTGCCCGGCGGCTCATGCGTCTGGTAGGCGACCTGCTGGCGCAGATAGCGCTTGTCGACCTTGCTGATGTCGATGGCATCCAGTGGGAATTTCTCGTTCGGCAGCGGGCCGTACATCGCCACGTAGTATGGATCCGGTCCCTTCGGCTTGGCTGGCCCCGACGTGGTGACGCAGCTTGCGAGCGTCGAGGTGGCGAGAAGAAGGGCGAAGAGCTGCGCCAGGCGGCCGGCGCTGTTCCGGGACACACACATAATAAAGTTTTGATCCTGCTGATTGTCATTTTCGGGCGGGAGACACGGCTTTTGCCGCCCTTCCGTTCTAATGTCAAAGACGGCGTCGGGGCGGCGACAGCATGTCGCAAATGAGGCAACCATTAGGTGTGGCCGAAAGGCTACAGTCGGCAATGGCGTTTTGCTTCCGCAAGACAGCTTGATCCGCTTTCGACCGCGGGTGTATGCCATAGCCATGCAATGGAGCGATCAGGCCATCATTCTCGGGATCCGGCGGCACGGCGAAAGCTCGGCCATTGTCGAGGTCATGAGCGCTACCCACGGCCGGCATCTCGGCATGGTGCGCTCCGGCCGCTCGCGTTCGATGCAGCCGGTGCTGCAGCCGGGCAACTCGGTGGAGGTCACCTGGCGCGCCCGGCTCGACGAGCATATGGGCGAATTCCGGATTGAACCGGTGGAGCTGCGGGCCGCCCGGCTGATGGAAACGGCAACCTCGGTCTATGGTATCCAGGCGATCGGCGCTCTCCTTAGGCTGCTTCCCGAGCGCGACCCGCATCCGCATCTCTATGAGGCGCTAGCCGTCATCGTCGACCATCTGGCCGATCCCGCCGACGCCGGCGAATTGTTCGTCCGTTTCGAACTCGCAGTCCTCAACGACCTCGGCTTCGGGCTCGATCTCACCGAATGCGTTGCAACCGGTGCTCGTACCGAACTCGTCTATGTCTCGCCGAAATCGGGCAGGGCGGTCTGCCGGGAGGCCGGAGAGCGTTATGCCGACCGCATGTTGGCGTTGCCGGACTTCCTTTCGGCCGAAGCGCGAAGGGCTGCGGATCACGACAGCCTCGCCGCCGCCTTCCGCCTGACCGCCTTCTTCCTCCACCGCCATGTCTATGAGCCGCGCGGCCTCGACGTTTCTTCCGCCCGCGACGGTTTCGTCCATGCGGCGCTGAAGGCGCTGAAAGCGCAATCCTCAGCCGCCTGATTCCCAGGAGTTATCGATGTACCAAGAGCTTTATCCCGGCATGTCCGTATCCGGCGTCGGCGTGCTGTCGCTCGACCGCGTCGCCCGCGATGGCGGTCTCAAGGCAATGCAGGATCTTTTGAGCGGCGAGCTGCCGGCGCCGCCGATGTCGAAGACGCTGAAGTTCGGGTTGAGCGAAGTCGAGGAGGGTCGGGTGGTCTTCAAGGGGCTGCCGACCGAGGAACACCTCAATCCGCTTGGCACAGTGCATGGCGGATGGACGGCAACGATCATGGATTCGGCCCTCGGCTGCGCTGTCTTCACCACCGTCAAACCTGGGGAGGCCTATACGACGGTCGAGTTCAAGGTGAACCTCGTGCGGCCGCTGCTGCCCGATATGGGCGAGGTCTTCTGCGAGGGGCGCATCGTGCATCGTGGCCGCACCATCGCGACCTCCGAAGCCTGGCTGCGCGACCGTAACGGCAAGTTGCTCGCCCACGGCACCGAAACCTGCGCCATCTTCCCGATCGACAATCTCAGGCGTTAAAGCAATTCCAGGAAAAGTGCGAAGCGGTTTTCCGCCCGGAATTGCGTCACTTCAAGCTGAGCAATTCCAGGAAAAGTGCGAAGCGGTTTTCTGCCCGGAATTGCGTCACTTCAAGCTGAGCAATTCCAGGAAAAGTGCGAAGCGGTTTTCTGCCCGGAATTGCGTCGCTCAAGCAATGTCGGAAGCAAGAAACGCCGCGCAGAATGGCGCGGCGTTCCTCTTTGTAATCGCAGTCCTGATCAGCCGATGCGGCCGCCGCCCTGCTTCGTTACGGCGACGACAGCCGGACGTACCGGCATGTCGTCCTGGAAGTCCGGCCAGCGGGTGGCCGGCGTCTCGTAAGTTGCAAGGCCGGCGTCGCCCGGGTGCTGGACGGCGAGGAAGAATGTGTCCGAGGTCGGGTTGAAGCAGGGGCCGCACATTTCGGCGCCGACCGGCACGCGGAAGAAGAGCTTCGACGTGCCACGGGCGGCGCCGTCCGTGTCGATCGCCCAGATGCCGTCGGTGCGGCCGGTGTCCTTCTCGTTGTTGCCGTCGGTCGATACCCAGAGGCGGCCATCGGTGTCGATGGCGCAATTGTCGGGCATGCCGAACCAGCCGTTCTTGGTGGTGGCGGTCGAGAACGAAGCGCCGACCTCGGCAACGCTCGGATCGCCGCACTTCAAGAGAACGTCCCAGCGGCTCTTCAGCGACGCGAAGTCGCCGTCGGTCTCGGTGATCTCGACGATGTGGCCGAAGGCGTTCTTGGCGCGCGGGTTGGCCGCGTCGACTTCTTCGGCCTTGCGCTTGGTGTTGTTGGTCAGCATCACGTAGACCTTGCCCGTCTTCGGGTTCGGCTGAACGTCTTCCGGACGGTCCATCTTGGTGGCACCGAGCGCGTCGGAGGCAAGACGGGTGTTGATCAGCACGTCCGCCTGCGAGGCAAAGCCGTTGGCTTCGGTCAGCGGGCCTTCGCCGTGCGTCAGCGGCATCCAGGTGACGGAGCCGTCTTCGTCGAACCTGGCGACATAGAGCGTGCCCTCGTCGAAGAGGTCCATGTTGGCGGCGCGATCGCCAGGGTTGAAAGTACCCTTGGTCACGAACTTGTAGACATAGTCGTAGCGCTCGTCGTCGCCGGAATAGAGCACGACGCGGCCGTCCTTGTTGACGATCGATTCGCAGCCTTCGTGCTTGAAGCGGCCGAGGGCTGTGCGCTTCTTCGGCACCGACGTCGGATCAAGCGCGTCGACCTCGACGATCCAGCCGAAGCGATTGGCTTCGTTCGGCTCTTTGGAGACGTCGAAACGGTCGTAGAAGGACGCCCATTCATACTGGCCGCCCGGTGCGCCCAGCCGCTTCAGCTGCTTGTATTCCGGATGGTCCTCGGCAATCTCGCCGCCGAAATAGCCGTTGAAGTTTTCTTCGGCCATCATGTAGGTGCCCCAGGCGGTGACGCCGCCGGCACAGTTGTTGAGCGTGCCGAACACCTTTTTGCCGGTCGGGTCGGACGGCGTCTTCAGGCGGTCGTGACCGGCGGCCGGGCCGGTGATCTGCATCTCGGTGTTGACGGTGATGCGACGGTTGTTCTTGCCGTCGAGAACCGGCTGCCACTTGCCGTCGACCTTGCGGATCTCGATGATCGTGCCGCCATGTGCGGCCATCTCGATGTCGACCAGCTCCTTGCTGTATTCGCCGAGAACGACCTTCTCTTCCTCGACTTCCTTGCCGTCCTTCGTCACCTTTTCCTTCACGACGCTGGCGAAGGCCGGGAACATCAGTTCGGCATTGGTGTATTCGTGGTTGACGACGAGCAGGCCGTGGTCGGCGCTGCCGTCGAGCGGGATGAAGCCAACATAGTCGTTGTTGTAGCCGAACAGCTTTTCCTGGGCAGCGGCCGTCTGGTTCTTCGGGTCGAACTCCGGGCTGTCGGCGAAGATCTTGTCGCCCCAGCGAAGCAGGACGTCGGCATCGTAACCTTCGGCCACATGGTGCTTTTCGTCGACGCCGGCTTCGATCTCGGTAAAGTCGAAGCGCGAACCCTCCTCGGCGCGTGCCTCTTCGGCGGTCAGGAGAGCGAGCGGGCTGACGGTGGTCGAGATCGCGGCAACTGCCAGCGAGCCGCCGATGAACGACCGGCGCGAGAAGCGGCGGTGGATGATGTCGCCCATCGTCGGATTGGCGGAACAGTTGTGGCCGACATCTTCCAGCTCTTCCCTGCGTTCCGTCAGCGTCTTGAATTCGGTCTCTTCCGTCTGGGCGAGATGCTTGTCCATGATCGGGTCTCCTGGTTGAACGATGGAAACCACCGCGCAAGGCAGCGGTGTTCATCCGCCTGTACCAGCTGCCCCATGACAGTTCTGCGACATTTCCGTGAAGAGATTACAGCGCTCGGCCGTCTATAGATTTGGCGCTTGCATAAAAGTCTGTATGGTTGCGCGCGCCGGCGATTGCGACTGCCAGGGGAAAGTATGTTCGAACTTATTGCTTTAGCTGCCTTTATTCTGGCCCTGTCCGCCTATCTCGGCAACCGAAGGACGACCGAGCGTCTTGGTGCCGAACTCGCCGCCCTCAAGGCGGAGGTCGTGGCGCTGAAGGCCGCTCCGGGGGGAGGCGCCCCGGCTGAAACGGCGACCGAGGCGTTTGCGGCTGCGGACGAGTTGTCGGCCATGTCGGAGACGCCGGAGCCAGAGACGCTGGACGATGCCGCTGCCGCCTTCTCGGCCAGTGCGCGCGAGGGCGCGCGGATTTTCGGCGATGCGGAAGGAGCCGCGGCCAAAATCGAGGGCGAGGAGACGATCGCTGCCAGCACGGAAGCACCGCAGCCGGTCGCAACCGTACCCCGTCAGACCGAAAGCCTGGAAAGTCGCCTCGGCGCCCGTTGGGCCGTCTGGGTTGGCGGCATCGCGTTGGCGCTCGGCGGCGTCTTCATGGTCAAGTATTCAATCGATGCCGGGCTGTTGAGCCCGGCGGTTCGCCTGACGCTTGCTGCCTTGTTCGGCCTCCTGCTGATGGCGGCAGGCGAGGTCATCCGTCGGCGCGCGGTGCCCGTGATCGCCAACGAATTCCAGAACGCCATGATCCCCGGCATCCTGACGGCGGCCGGTGCCGTCACCCTCTTCGGGGTCGCCTATGCCGCCTATGGCATCTACGACTATATCGGCACGGGCACGGCCTTCGTTCTCCTGGCGGCGATTTCGCTCGCCACGGTTGGTCTGTCGCTGCTGCATGGGCAGGCGCTCGCTGGCCTCGGCCTGCTTGCCTCGCTGATCACGCCGGCGCTGGTTTCGAGCAACGAACCGCGCCCCTGGGTTCTTTTCGGCTTCCTCGCGATCGTTTGGCTCGCGACCCTGCTTGCATCGCGGCTGCGCCGATGGACCGTAGTGCCGACGCTTGCCAATGTTGGCATAGGGCTCTGGGGCCTTGCCTATGTCGCTGCGGCATCGCCCTTCGAAGCACGGCCGGTCGCTTTCGTCCTACTTGTGATGATCGCCGGCATCGGACTTATCTGGCCTGCCGCCATCGAACGGGAGCCAGTGGCAGAAGCGCGCGAAGTGCGTGATGCGACTGAAGGGTCCGAAATGCTGGAGCCGACCGAAGCGACAACCCGACCCCGGGCCGTCGTCGGGCCATGGGAACGCCTGTTCGTTCCACCGCACGCGGCAATCTCCATTTCGGCCGCGATCGTCGTCACCATGCTTGCGCTCCTCCTCATCAGCCCGGCAGTCTATGCGGTCCGCTTTCCGGTGGCGGAGTTTGCAGTTGTCGTTGCGGCGCTGGCGGCGTTGGGCGCCTGGCGGACAACGGCAGTCTATCCCGCCGTGCTTTCAGCGGTCGGCGCTGTTGCTGGCGTCTGGAGCCTGACGGCGCTGAGCGGCGTGCTCGCCTATCTCGATCCCTCGCTGGCCGACGCTCTTCCGGCAGTCGTCCTGCCCGGGCGCACCGCGATGATCACCGCAATGCTGCTTGCGGCGCTGTTCGTCGCACTCGGCGGTTTCGTGCTGTCGCGCCGGCTCGTCGCCCATCCGCAATATTCGACACTCTGGGCGGGCATCGCCGCGGTCGTTCCGGTCGCGCTCGTCGCGATGTCGTTCTTGATGACCGGCAACTATTCCTTCGACCTGCCGCACGGCCTGTTCTCGCTCGTCGCCGGGGCGGCGCTGTTGGCGCTTGCGGACTGGCTCTACCGCCGCGAAAGCGAGGCGATGGCGCGCGATACGGCGGCCGGCTTGCTGGTGGCCGGCTCCTTCACCTTTCTCGTGCTTGCCCTCCACGCCCGGACGGACGGGCTGGTCACGACGCTTGCGATCGCCGTGCTCGGCACGGCCTATGCGCTCGCCACGCGGATCCGCACCTGGCCGATTCTTCCGTGGATGACTGGTGCAGCGGCCGTCGTCGTACTCGGGCGCATCGCCTGGGAGCCGACGATCGTCGGTGCCGGCAATCTCGGCACTACGCCCGTCTTCAATGCGCTGCTGCCGGGCTACGGCATTCCCGCCGTGCTGCTTGCAGGCTCCGCCTATTTCCTGAGATCCTGGCCAGGCACGCGCGTGCGCAACCTGCTGCAGGCGCTTGCCAGCCTTTTCGTGCTGTTGACGCTCGCGATCCTGGTGCGTCATGCGATGAACGGCGGCGTGCTCGACAGCGCGGTGCCGACCCTCGGCGAGCAGTCGATCTACACGCTGCTGGCAATCGGCGCCTCGGCGATCTTCATGAGCCTCGACATGAAATCACCGAGCCCGGTCTTCCGCTACGGCGGCATGGGCCTCGGCGTGCTCTCGATGCTGTCGGTGCTTTCGGCGCATCTCCTCGGCCTCAACCCCTATTTCAGCGGCGAACTGCTGGGGCGCATCCCGTTCTTCGACCTGCTGTTGATCGGTTACCTGTTACCGGGGCTCGGCTATGCGGGGCTCGCCTGGTATGCACGCGACAAGCGGCCCTTGCCCTATGTCATGGCACTTGCGGTCAGCGGCGCGGTGCTTGCTTTCGCCTGGGCGAGCCTCACGGTCCGCCGTGTCTGGCAGGGGGAAAACATCGCGGACTGGAAGGGCTTTCTGCAGGGCGAGACCTACACCTATTCGGTCGTCTGGCTGCTGCTCGGCGTGCTGCTGCTGGTGCTCGGCTCGCGCTTCCATGCCAAGAGCATCCGCATCGCGTCGGCCGTTCTGGTCTTCGTTGCCGTGCTGAAGGTGTTCCTGATCGACATGTCCAACCTCGAAGGTTTCCTGCGGGCTCTGTCCTTCATCGGCCTTGGCGGGGTATTGATCGGGATAGGGCTCTTCTACCAGAAGATCTTGTCCGGCGTTGGCGCTGCACCGACGGCGCCGGCAAAGCCTGCCGAACAGCAATAGGACATCATGACAGAGATTTCGAAACTCGCGGCCGCCTTCGCGCCGCATGAGGAACTTGCGGCGGCGTTGCTGCCGCATGCCTTCGCCGCCGATGACGGCTCGCACGATGCCGCACATCTGATCCGTGTCTGGAAGAATGCCGCCCGCATCCAGGCGGAGGAGGGCAGTGAGGCGCGTTTGCTCGCCGCCGCGGTGCTGCTGCATGACTGCGTCTCGGTCGAGAAGAACTCGCCCCTGCGCACGCAGGCATCACGACTGGCGGCCGAAAAGGCGACGGGCATTCTGAAAGATCTCGGTTGGGGCACGGATGAGATTGCCGCGGTGGCGCACGCCATCCTGACGCACAGCTTCTCGGCGAACATCCCGCCGGAAACCCTGGAGGCGAAGATCCTTCAGGATGCCGATCGGCTGGATGCGATCGGCATGGTCGGCGCTGCCCGCTGCTTCTACATCGCCGGGCGCATGGGCAGCGGCCTTTACGACCCGCTCGATCCGTTGGCTGAGGCGCGGGCGCTCGATGACAAGGCCTTCGCCATCGATCATTTCGAGACCAAGCTCTTCCGGCTCGCTGACGGGTTCAAGACCGAGGCCGGCCGCCGTCTGGCTCACGAGCGTGAGCAGCGGCTACGCGACGTGCTCGCCATGATGCTGGATGAAATCTAGTTGCCGGGAAGGGCGTGGGGCGCTTTTCTGCGAGCGATTGTGCCGCGCCGATTGCACCGGAACATTTCTCCGTTTCCATCAAACCGAGAAATGATCTAGGCCTTTCAACGGATTGCAGCCGCCCGGTGAATCGGATCGTCAGGCGCTTGAATCAGTTTTTGAAGATGGAAGGAACTGTCCATGAAGGTGACCGGCCTCAACATTCATCCGCTGAAGAGCGGTCGCGCGATTGCCCGCGAGACGGTCTCGGTCAATCTCGACGGCGTCGAGGGTGACCGGCGTTTCATGCTGATCCAGCCGGATGGGCGCTTTATCACCCAGCGCGAACTGCAGACATTGGCGCAGGTTGAGGCGAGCCACATCGATGGCGGCGTGCACCTGAGGATGGGTGAGCGGGAGATCTCCGTCCGCTTCGATCCGGACCGTCGTCTGAACGTCGTCGTTTGGGGCAGCGAGGTCGATGCCGCCGTGTCGGATGAAACGACGGACGAGGTTCTCTCTTCATGGTTCGGCCGCCCGGTCAGGCTCGCCCATATGGACGCCTCGGCCGAACGGCTCGTCGGCGCCGAATGGGCAGGAGCGGCCGCACCCGTCGGCTTTGCCGATGGCTTTCCGATCCTGATCACGACCACGGGTTCGCTTGCCGATCTCAACCGGACGCTCGCCGAAAAGGGCCAGGAACCGGTCGGCATGGAACGGTTCCGCACCAACATCCTCGTCGACTGCGATGAAGCCTGGGAGGAGGATTTCTGGGAGAGCGTCGAGATCGGCGGCATCCGCTTCGATCTCGTCAAACCCTGCTCGCGCTGCATCATGACGACCCAGGACCAGATCACCGGCGAGCGCATCGGCGGCAATCCGATCCAGGGGTTGGCGGAGAAGCGCATGTCGGCCGACCGCCGCGTGACCGGCGTGCTCTTCGGCTGGAATGCGGTGCCGCGCAGCGAAGGCACCGTGAAGCTCGGCGATGAGGTCAAGATCATCGGCCGACGCGGCGAGCGCTGGCCGATGAAGGTGCGTGCTTCGGCTTAGTTCAGAAGCAATTCCGGACGGAAACGATCTCACGCGTTTCTCGGTATCAAGCCCAGGGCGTGATACCGAGAAGCTTGGCGCCCAGATCCGAAAGGCTGGCGGGGGAGGCGTTGTGCTTTTCCCATTCGCGCGGGTCGCCGGGAAAGGCGTCGCGCTTCGGATGGTCGAGCTCGCGCCACAGGCGCACCCGTTCCTCGCGCTCGGCGACATTGCCCCATTCCGCCGGATGCATCGAAATGTACTGCGCCATGCGCACGCGGCCATCGGAATGATTGGGCCGCACGCCGTGGGCCAGCAGGCTGTTGAAGATCATCAGGTCGCCGGCCTCCATCTCGATGTTGACGGTCGAAAGACCGGTCATGTCGGGGTGCATCGGGTCGCGGTCGGCGCTTTGAGTCTTCTCCCAGCTTTCGAAGTTTTCGAACAGTTCCGGCACGCATTGGAAGCCGCCGACGTCGCCGTCCTGCTTCTTGAGGCTGAGCACGCCCTGAACGCCGATCGGCAGCGGCCGGATTGAGGTGTCGACGTCCCAATGTATGAAGCCGTTGGGATTGCCCTTGACCTTCTTCGGTGGGTTGAGGTTGGCGCGGTCGATCGTCACCCACAGGTCTTCGCGGTCCCAGATGTCGACGAAGGCGCCGTAGATGCGCGGCTCCTGGCGGTTGTCCCAGAGATACTGGTGGTTGTAGATCTCCAGCATGCCGGTGTTGTTGAGTTCCTTCATCTTGTGCTCGCGTCGCTGCGGCGCATACCAGGTCGAAGGGTCGGCCGGATCCTTTTCGTCGAAGCGCCAGAGCAACTCGACGAGCCGCTCGACATTGGTCGCCGGTACCGCCTGACGGACGATGACGTAGCCCTTGGTGATCCAGTGCTGCCAGTCCGCTTCCGAAAGCACGCGCAGAGGCAACTGCTTCCGGATGTCCTTCAGTTGAATATCGAGATGGGCCGCCGTCGGGTGACTGTCTCTGAGTGGCTGCATGGGGATCTCCTCGCCTGGCAGGTTTGATTGGTGATGGAGAAAACCTAGCCCTTTCAACGGTGCCGCTGTTGCACGCAGCCTGCCAACATTGATACTATTCTGGCTTCCGAGGAGCGAATGGTGCAACATGAAGGCTGTTTTGCAGAAGATCTCGAGGCCGACCAATGCCTCATCAATCTTGCTAGACCGCCGGCTCGACGATGCCATCCCGTTCCAATGGCACCATCATCCCGAGTTCGAACTGACGCTGACGCTCAACTCGCGCGGCCAGCGCTTCATCGGAGACCATATCGGTGCCTATGAGGACGGCGATCTCGTGCTGGTCGGCTCCAACTTGCCGCACACCTGGCACTCCGCCGGCAAGGTCGACGAGGCCGAACCGCACGTGGCGCTGGTGCTCTGGTTCCATCCGGAATGGGTGGAGCGCCTGGAGGAAGGCTTCGTCGAACTCGCCGGCGTCAAGGCGATGTTCGAGCGTTCGGCTCCAGGGTTGCAGTTCACGCCGGAAGTGGCCACCCGCGTGCGGCCGCTGTTCGAAGGGTTGCGCCGGTTGGCGCCGGAGGAGCGCCTGCCGGACGTCCTGTCGATGCTGACGATCCTGGCGCGCGAGCAGGCGGTAACACCACTGTCGAGCCGGGTCGTCACGCCATCAGGCCGATCGGTCGACCGTGGCCGCCTCGACCGGGTGCTCGACCATATCCACCTGCATTACGCCGAAAACCCGTCGATGGACGAACTTGCCGATCTGGCCGCGCTCAGCCTTTCCGGCCTGCATCGCCTGTTCCTGCGCCACCTCAACATGCCGGTCTCGGAATATCTGATGCGCCTGCGGATCGGCGAGGCCTGCGCGCTGCTCAGTGGTTCGGCGCGTTCGATCGCTCATGTCGCCGATGCCGTCGGCTATCGTTCGCTTGCCAACTTCAATCGCCAGTTCAAGGCGGCCAAGGGCATGACGCCGAGAGCGTTTCGCGACCGGTTCCGCAGCGCCGCTTGATCAAGGCATCAATTCCGGTGATTGCGGCGTCAATTTAATTGGCTTTTATCTGTTTTAGCAGCCGCCTAGGATCGCGCTCCATCAATCGGAGAGATTCCATGTCCGCTGTTTCCGGAGCATCCGCGCCGTCCAGTGCCCGTCAGGAGATGCCCTGGCTGATCATTGCGGCCGGCTCGGTCGTCGCGATGCTCACCTTCGGCCCGCGCTCGGCGATGGGCTTCTTCCAGCTGCCGATGCTCGCCGATACGGGCTGGGACAGGACGACCTTCGGCCTTGCCATGGCATTGCAGAACCTCTGCTGGGGCCTGAGTCAGCCCTTCTTCGGCGCGATCGCGGACAAGTTCGGAACGTGGCGCGTGCTCGCCATGTCGGGCCTTCTCTACGCTGCAGGGCTCTTCACCATGGCCTTCGCCAACGCGCCGATCTGGCTGCACATCGGCGGCGGCGTGCTCGTCGGCATGGCGGTGGGCTCCGGCTCCTTCGGCATCCTGCTCTCCGCCTTTGCCCGCAACGTCACGCCGCATCAGCGGTCGCTCGCCTTCGGCATCTGCACGGCGGCGGGCTCGGCCGGCATGTTCCTGTTCGCGCCCCTGAGCCAGGGGCTGATCTCGGCCTATGGCTGGTCGGACAGCCTGGTCTATCTCGGTGTCCTCATGCTGGTGGTGCCGTTCTTCGCGATCCCGCTGCGCGGCAACGCGTCCTCCGGCCGCCAGAGCGAGGCGCAATTCAAGCAGTCGATCGGCGAGGCGCTGAAGGAGGCACTTGGCCACAAGAGCTACCTGCTGCTGGTTTCCGGCTTCTTCGTCTGCGGCTACCAGGTTGCCTTCATCACCGCGCACTTCCCGGCTTACATCGGCGATATCGGCATCGACGCGCGCTATGCGGTGATCGCGCTGGCACTCATCGGCTTCTTCAACATCATCGGTTCTCTGTCGGCGGGCTTCATCGCCCAGCGCTACTCGAAACCCTATTTCCTGGCGCTGATCTATATCGCGCGCTCGGTGGCGGTGACGGCCTTCCTGCTGCTGCCGCAGACGCCGACCTCGGTCATCGTCTTTGCCATCGTTATGGGCCTGCTCTGGCTTTCGACCGTGCCGCCGACCAATGCGCTGGTCGCGATCATGTTCGGTACGCGCCACCTCGGCCTGCTCGGCGGCATCGTCTTCCTGTCGCACCAGGTCGGCTCATTCCTGGGTGTGTGGATGGGCGGCTACCTCTACGACCACTTCGGTTCCTACGATCCGGTGTGGTGGCTCGGTGTAGCCCTCGGCGTCTTCGCCGCAATCGTCCACTGGCCGATCGAGGAGAAGGGCGTGGCGCGGCCGGCGATGGCCTGATCGCGAACCAAAATCAGAAGCGCCGCGAAAAGCGGCGCTTCTATTCTTGAATTCTGTCACAAAACTTTCTAAATCAACCCATGCGGCTTTGCCGCTTTTGTTTTGGTTCAATTATGCTCAGATTGAGCATAATTGAAAACCCGCCCAGGAAGAGGGGCGGAGAGGAGATGTCGATGACGCGCCTTGCACCCCGCACCGCGGCCGTGGCGAAACCGGTTTTTGTCAGCGCCGCTGAGCGCTTCGGCATCATCGAAAGGCCCGAGCTTGCCTTTACGCCGGCGATCGCGCGCGAAACCGAGCATCTCTACGAGAAGGTCAAGGATTTCATCCCGGCGATCGAGTGGCCGGTCTACGCGCCCTATGTGCACGCCATCAACCGGCTGAAGAAGGAGCGTAACGCGGTCATCCTCGCGCATAACTATCAGACGCCGGACATCTTCCACTGTGTCGCCGACATCGTCGGCGACTCGCTGCAACTCGCGCGCGATGCTGCCAAAGTCGATGCGGAAATCATCATCCAGTGCGGCGTGCACTTCATGGCCGAAACGTCGAAGTTGCTGAGTCCGGAAAAGACCGTGCTGATCCCCGACGCCAAGGCAGGCTGCTCGCTGTCGGAATCGATCACCGGCGCCGATGTCCGCCTGCTGAAGCAGCGCTACCCCGGCGTTCCCGTCGTCACCTACGTCAACACGTCTGCCGACGTGAAAGCCGAGACCGACATCTGCTGCACCTCGTCGAACGTGCTCGATGTCGTCGAGAGCCTGGAATCCGACACGGTTCTCTGCATTCCCGACGAATACCTGGCGATGAACGTCGCGCGCCAGACCAACAAGAAGATCCTGACCTGGAAGGGCCACTGCGAGGTGCACGAGCGCTTCACCGCCGCCGAGTTGCTCGCCTACAAGGAAGCCAATCCGGGCATCGAGATCATCGGACATCCGGAATGCCACCCGGACGTGATCGCCGTCTGCGACTTCGCCGGCTCGACCTCCGGCATGATCAACTACGTCAAGGACAATCGCCCGTCGAAGGTGCTGCTCGTTACCGAGTGCTCGATGGCGTCGAACATCCAGGCCGAGATCGAAGGCGTCGAGTTCGTCAAGCCGTGCAACCTCTGTCCGCACATGAAACGCATCACGCTGCCGAAGATCCTCGACAGCCTGCTGACCATGACGGAGGAGGTTCTCGTCGATCCTGATATCGCCGATCGCGCCCGCCTTGCGGTCGAGCGCATGGTGAACCTCAAGCAGTAACAATTTCCGCCGGGTCATACCGGATGCAGGCATGCGCATTGGAGGAGAATGAATCATGCTGACCGACCATTTCCGCCCGCAATCCTTCAACGGGATTGACGATATCGTCATCGTCGGTGGCGGCTTGGCCGGCCTCTTCTGCGCGCTGAAACTGAGCCCGAGACCGGTGACGATCCTTGCCGCAGCCCCGATCGGCCACGGCGCCTCGTCGGCCTGGGCTCAAGGCGGCATCGCCGCCGCCATGAGCCCCGGCGACACCTTCGAGAAACATGTCGCTGACACGTTGGCCGCCGGTGCCGGCATCGTCGACGAGAAGATGACGCGCATGATGGTGGCCGAAGGCCCGGCGCGCATTCACGATCTGCTCGAATATGGCGTGCCCTTCGATCGCGATCTCGAAGGCAAGCTGCTGCTCTCGCGTGAGGCGGCCCATTCCGAGCGACGCATCGTCCGCGTCAAGGGCGACATGGCCGGCAAGGCGATCATGGAAGCGCTGATTGCCGCCGTCCGCAGGACGCCTTCGATCCGCGTGATCGAAGGCTATGTGGTCGAGGAACTTGTGCGCGAAGGCCGGTTCATCTCCGGCGTCATCGCCCGGCCCGATGCCGGCCAGTCGAAGAAGCGCGTGGCTTTCCCGGCCCGTGCTGTCGTGCTCTGCTCCGGTGGAATCGGTCATCTCTATGCTGTCACGACCAACCCGTGGGAAGCGTGCGGGCAGGGGCTCGGCATGGCCGCCCGCGCCGGCGCGATCATCGCCGATCCGGAATTCGTGCAGTTCCACCCGACGGCGATCAACATCGGCAAGGATCCGGCGCCGCTCGCGACCGAGGCGCTGCGCGGTGATGGCGCCCAGCTTCTGAACGCCGCCGGCCATCGCTTCATGCTCGATATCCACCCGGACGGCGAGCTTGCGCCGCGCGACATCGTTTCGCGTGGTGTCTTTGCTGAGGTCCAGGCCGGCCGCGGCGCCTTCCTCGATTGCACCAAGGCTGTGGGCGAGCATTTCCCCGAGATGTTCCCGACGGTCTATGCCTCTTGCATGGCGGCCGGCATCGATCCAGTGACGCAAGCCATCCCGGTCGTGCCGGCGGTTCACTATCACATGGGCGGCGTGCTCACCGATGCTGAAGGTCGCACCTCGATCGACGGTCTCTGGGCTGCTGGAGAAGTGACCTCCACCGGCGTGCACGGCGCAAACCGGCTCGCCTCCAACTCGCTGCTCGAAGCCGTCGTCTTTGCGGCCCGCATCGCCGAAAACATCAAGGGCACGCTGCCGACGCCGCAGCTTACCGAATGGGGCGACAATGCCGGCGAGAATGACGATCCGGTGACGGTCGAGGACAGCCCGCAACTCAAGATCTTGCGTCAGGTGATGAGCGATTGCGTTGGCGTGATCCGAACCCGCGAGAGCCTGGTAAAGGCGATCCGCGAGATCGCACAGCTCGAGCGCGACAACACCCGCATGCGCTTCACCAACATTATTACCACGGCCAAGCTGATCGCCGTCGGCGCGCTGCGGCGCACGGAAAGTCGCGGCGGTCACTTCCGCGCCGATTGCCCACGGGAACAGCCGGAATGGCGCCGCCGCACCTATCTGACGCTCGCCGACGCCAACCGCCTGGCGAGCGAACTGGCGGAGACGGAAGCGGCGTGATTTCACGCGCGCCGCTTGCATGGACCGACACTCAAGGACGAAAAAGCAGATGACCGCAGCCCTCCGCCCCGAACTTCCCGCACTGATGATCGAGGACCAGGTGCGTGCCGCACTTAACGAGGATCTCGGCCGCGCCGGCGACATTACCACGCTCTCGACCATCGGGCCGGAGCTGACCGCAAGGGCCGGCATGAACGTGCGCGATGCTGGTATCGTTGCCGGGCTGGAGCTTGCGCGTGCCGCTTTCCGCCTGGTCGATCCGTCGATCCGCTTCGAGGCATTGGTGGCGGATGGTGACCGGGTCACGCCGGGCACGGCGATCGCCCGGATCTCCGGTCGCGCCCGCGGGCTGCTGTCGGCCGAACGTGTCGGCCTGAACTTCCTGATGCACCTTTCGGGCATCGCCAGCTATACGGCGAAATTCGCCGACGAGATCGCCCACACGCGTGCGAAGGTCTGTTGCACCCGCAAGACCATTCCTGGGCTGCGGGCGCTGGAAAAATACGCGGTGCGTCTGGGCGGTGGCTCCAATCATCGCTACGGCCTCGACGATGCCGTGCTGATCAAGGACAACCACATTGCCGTATCCGGCGGCGTCGCCAGCGCCGTCCATGCGGCGCGCGCCTATTGCGGCCATCTCGTCAAGATCGAGATCGAGGTCGATGGCCTCGATCAGATGCGCGAGGCGCTGACGGCTCAACCCGACGTCATCCTGCTCGACAACATGGGGCCGGACTTGCTCCGCGAGGCCGTTGCGGTGAACCGCGCGTTTTGGCAGCTCTCCGCCGACGCCTATGCGGTCGATGCCCGCCGGACGCGGTTGGAGGCTTCAGGCAACGTCAAGATCGATACGGTGCGGGCAATCGCCGAGAGCGGCGTCGATTACATCTCGACCTCGAAGATCACCATGGCCGCCCCGACGCTCGACATCGGCCTTGATGTGGTGATCGAAAGGTAAGCAACTCCAGGAAAAGTGCGAAGCGGTTTTCCGTCCGGAGTTGCGCCCAAAAGAGGCCAACTCCAGGAAAAGTGCGAAGCGGTTTTCTGTCCGGAGTTGCGCCAAAAGGAGGCCAACTCCAGGAAAAGTGCGAAGCGGTTTTCTGTCCGGAGTTGCGCCAAAAGGAGGCCAACTCCAGGAAAAGTGCGAAGCGGTTTTCCGTCCGGAGTTGCGTCTTCTCAGAAGCTAACCGAGGTTTTGAACGTCAACGCTGCATGATGAACGGGCAGGAGAAACGTTCGCCGACGGTGATCTGCGTGCCGCAGTCGTAGCGGCAGGTCCGGAACTGCCCGTTCAGGTCCTGGCTGTTGAGATTGCAGATGGTTGTCTGCGGCTGCATGCCGCCGCCCTGTTGGTTCTTGAAGTAGTCGGGCATCTTCGGCTTTTCGTCGGTTCCCGATTGGGGCGAGGTGCCGAGCAGCGACGTAAGCAGGGTCAGGACGAGCAGCATGGTTGTCACCTCGGTCGTAAACGCCGCATGGTTTGCGGGCAGCGAAAGTTCGGTCGCGTCCCACTGCACCGATTATAGCATCATCCCCGCACATGTAGGGCGTTCTGTCGGATGTTTTTAGGTGCCGATCCACCGTTTGGTGGGCGGTACTGCCCTCATCGCCCACCGACCTTGAGCCCCGGGGCAGGGCGCTCGTCGAGGATCTGGCGGCGGAAGCGGAAGAGGGCGGCCGGCCGCCCACCGGTGGAAGACAGCGTCATCCCCGTCGGCTCCACCAGTTCGGCCCCTTCGACCAGGCGGCGGAAGTTCTGCTTGTGCAGGTGGCGCCCGGAGATCGCCTCGACGGTTGCCTGCAGATCGGTCAGCGTGAATTCGGGCGGCATCAGTTCGAAGACGACCGGCCGGTACTTGATCTTGCCGCGCAGCCTCGCCATCGCGGTCGCGACGATACGGCGGTGGTCGTGGCGCATCGCCAGCCCGGCGGTCAGAACGTCGTTGCCATTACCGTGGCCGTCGATGGTCGCCTCGGGCACGAGCCCTGCCTCGTAAAGGAGCTCATAGCGCTCTAGCACGCGTTCCTCGTCCCAGGGAAAATCGCCGAGGCCGAAGGCCAGGCGAATGCGCGCCCGGCGCCCGGCAATCCGGGCGGCTCGGTCGTCACCGGACACACCTGTTTCCCAGCGGGCAAGTGCCGGCAGGAGCGCCTGGTCCAGCACCGCCGGGCGACCCTGCCGCCAGTCCTCCCAGGGCAGGTAGCCGTACCAGTCGCGCCAATGCGCGCCGGCTTCGGCCAGCCGTTCGGTGTTTTCGGCATCGGTTCTCGTCAGGGCCAGATAGCCGACCGAGACCATGTGCTTGCCTTCTTCGCCCGGCAGCCGCTGCCGGCCGCGATCGCCGAAGGTGTAAAGCTGTTCGATATAGCCGAGCTTCAGCGCCGTACGCTTTTCGACGCGATCGCGCAGGCTCGTCTCAAAGGTCCGGTGGAGCGCCGGATCGAAGGGACCGAAGGGCAGGCTGTCACGCGCATCGCCGTCACTTTCGCTGACGGCGAGGATGCGCGGGCTGCGGTTGACGACGGCGACGATCGCCGCATTGAGGCCGATCTCGACCGTTGTCGGCTGCGTCTCAATCGGCAACGGCTGCTCCTTCGGAAGCAAGCGGCAGAAGGAACGGCGCATTGCCGTCTGCATCCGCGCCGCGACCGATCGCGCGAACGGCGGCGATCAGCCTTCCATTGCGCGCGAGCACGCCGTCGCCAATTTCGACGAGCCGGCTGTTGGGGGTCGCATAGGGCGAGGCGCGGCGCAGCCGCTGCACCAGCTCCGCGTCGTCCTGGTCCGGCTCGGCCGCGAGCGCGGCGATGAGGGCGGCCGCGGGCGATCGCGAAACACCCATCCAGCAATGAACGAGGAGCGGCCGTGCACGGTCCCATTCGCGCGCAAAGGCTACGATCTGCCGGACATGGTCTTCCTGCGGCGCAATGAGGTCGCCGGTGCCGGCAAAGGTGATGTCGTTCATGCCGAGCGTCAGATGTCGCGCCTTGGCGATGACGCCGGGGCGATGGAAATCCTGGCCCTTGGCGACGAGGCTGATCATCTCGGTGCAGCCATGGCGGACGGCCATTTCGGCGATGCGGGAAAGCGGAGAAACGATAATGCCGGGCATGTCAGATTTCCGCGCGCGCGGGCACGCGCTGCGCTTCCAGCGTGAGGAACCGTTCGGTGAACAGGCGCTGCGCCTCGACCGCCGGCAAGGGATCGATCAGCAGCGTCTCGCGGGTGATGCCGCGCGGCTGGCCGAAGAACTTGCGCGCCTCTTCGACGGAGAAGCCGGCAAGCACCGTTGCTTCGAAATAGGCCGCGACATGATCGGCCTTCTTGATGCGGTCCTTCAATTCCTTGGAGCAATGCGGCGGCAGGCCGAAACGAAGGTGGATGGCGCTTTCCAGCCGCTTCTCGACCGATTTGTAGCCGCCGCCGACCACCGCCTTGAACGGCGAGATCATGTCGCCGATCACATATTCCGGCGCGTCGTGCAAAAGCGCCAGCAGGCAATCGTCGGTGCTGCACTTGTTGCTGCGGCGAAAAATATCTTCGACCATCAGGCTGTGCTGGGCGACGGAGAAGGCATGATCGCCGGCGGTCTGGCCGTTCCACCGGGCAACACGGGCGAGGCCATGGGCGATGTCGCCGATCTCGACATCGAGCGGCGAGGGATCGAGCAGGTCCAGCCTTCGGCCGGAAAGCATGCGCTGCCAGGCGCGGGCCGCCGTCACGCGCTTGCCTCGTCCGTGCTGGTCGGGAAGGTGAGGCCGGTCCATTCGGGCAGAACCATTGTCACCGGCACGTCGCCGGCGAGCAGCGGGATCCCATTCGCCATGGCTTCGCCGGCCTTGTCGATGCGCACGATCGCGAGCGCCGACTTGCCCTGCACCGTGCCCAGCGCGCCGATCGCCTTGTCGTTCGCCGTAATCGTCGTTCCCGTGAGAGGAAGGGCGGCGTCCGCCGAAACGATCACGACCCGGCGGCGCGGCGTGCTGCGGTGCTGCATGCGCGACACCACTTCCTGACCGACGTAGCAGCCCTTCTTGAAGGAGAGGCCGCCGTTTTTGTCCAGGAGCACGTCATGGGGGAATGCGTCCTGCACCGCATAATCGGCACCGGCATTCGCAATGCCCGCCGCGATCCGCAGCCGTTCGAGGTCTTCTGCGCCGGCCGTGTCGCCGGTGGCTTCCCCATAGGCGCGAAAGAGCGCAACGCCCGCCTTCTCGAAACGGTGGTCCCGATAGGCACCCGTCGGTGCTGCTTCGTCGAATATCACGGTGACGGCGTCGGAAGCCCTGATCGAAAGCTCGACTGCCGAGCGAAGCTTGTACATCGTCATGCGCTTCAGCAGCGCTTCGGCCTGGTCGCGTGCCGTTTCCAGCCGTAGGCCGTCGCCATCGCGGGAGATCAGGAACTCGAACAGGATCTTGCCCTGTGGCGTCAGAAGCGCGCCAGGACGCGCCTCGTCGGGCGCAAGCGCGTCGAGGTCGGTGGTGATCAGTCCCTGAAGAAGATCTTCGGCCTCCTTGCCGGAAATGGAGACGATCGCACGATCGTCGAGGCGAACTCTGGGCATCGTTCGAATCCTGTTCGACGGGAGGGGAGAATCCCGCGCTAACCTAGCAAACGATCACCTGGTAGCCGTGGCCGACTCAGGCCCCGGTCTCACCGGCGATCTCTTGGCGAAGAGGTAGGATGTTCGGCTGTCATCGGCAAGCAGGTCGCCGGCGCTCAGTCGCCGGCGATGAAGAATTTCCACTTGCCATCCGGCATGATGCCGACGCGATAGAAGTTGTAACTGCCGAATTCTTCCATGTCGGCAAAGTCGCCGGCGGTGACCAGGCGGAACAGGTCGACCTTTTCCGGTGCCGTCAGCGTCGAAAGCTTCTTTTCCGCAAAATAGGGCCAGACATAGGCCTCCTGCGGCGTGCCCTTGTCGACCAGCACGAAGCCGGTCGACAGCACGTCGAGCAGGATCGCGAGAATTTCGACGCCTTCCTGGTCGCCCGAAAGGCTCTTCAGGATCGACACCGGGTCTTCATCGCCGGTGACGCCGGTGACCTGGGTCTGGTTCGGGCCCTTGCCGAGCAACGGGCGCAACCGCTCGATGTCGCCGGAAGCCGCCGCCTCGACGATCAGCTCGCGCATGCGGGCGACCGGCGCCGGAATCTTGGAAACGTCGGTCAGGACTTCGACAGGCCCGGTCGGCTCCGGTTCTTCGGCTTCGGGAGCGTCTTCCTTCGTGGCTGTCGCCGACTTGTTGATCAGCGGGTCGGGCATCGGGATTTCGAGCGGAAGCGTCTCTTCCTCATCCGGCTCTTCGGCAACGGGTTCGGCGGCAGGCGGCGTCGCCTTCTGATCGCCGGCGGCAGGCTGTTGCTCGGCCGGAACGGGTTGCGGCGCGCCCTGCAATTCGCTGAGAGCGAAGGCGGGGGAAACCGCTGCCGGGGTGGTCAAGGCGACACCGGCCAACAGCAGTGTGGCGAGGCGAACCGGAAGGGTCCGGTTTGCAAGATTCCGATGCATCGGGCAGTCCTGATATTACTGAATCGTGCGCTGGGGCGAGAATTCGCCGGCGAGCACGCGCTCGCGAAGCGAATTGAGCATTGCTTCGGCGCCGTCTTCGCCATGAAGCCGAACGGTTTCCCGCATGGCAAGAGCAATGGCCGCATCGGCGATGATTTCCGGCTCGATACCGTCGGCCATTCCGTCCGCCCAGGCCTCGCTCTGGTGTTCCAGCGCAGCCTGCATCTTCTCGTGGACGATCATGTCATCGATGTCGGTCAGGCTTGGTTCCATCATTCGTTCCATGCGACTTCCATTGTGCAAGCGGTTCAATTTATGGCCGTTCGGCTGAACTCCGACTGAACGACCGTGACGGACTCGCCACTTCTTACCACTCTCTTAACGAACTTAGCAGCCTTTTCCCGAAACGACACGGGGTCGTGAGAAAAGAGGTTAATTTATTGCTAATTTCCAAAGCGGGCGACGATTTCTGACGCAAGTGTTGCCCCTTCGGCACGATATCGCTGTTCGGCGACGATCGCAGGGCCTGTGCAGTTCGTATAGACCGATGCGAAGGTGCGGTACCCGCGGTTGAAGGCGGCAGTCATCCGCTCGCGTCGTTTGACTTCGGTGGCGGTTTCCTTGTCGATCAGATCCTGCATCGAGCGGCGCCAGACGTCTTCCGGTTCCTTGACGCAGAGATTCCTGAGGTAGTGCACGGAGCCGAGGATCTCCGAGAGTCGAATCAGCCGCTGGTCATAGGGCGTCGGCTTTTCTTCCACAGCGGCCGGGGCAGGGGCTGCGGTCTCGGTCTTGGCCGGCTCTTTCGTCGGTGTTTTTTGCGCCGCCGCACCAGTGGCGACCGTCAGGGCGATGCCGGCGAGCGTAAGCCTTGCGAGGATCGGGACAGGGATCATGATTTCATCAAGCCCGAATTGTCGGCGGTTTCAAGGCCGTCGCCTGATGTCGCGGCGTTCGCGCCGGTGCCGGAGAGCCTTTCCACACATTCGCGCACGCTGTCGGGGATCGGCAGGGTGAAGATCTCCTCAGGGGTGAACCAGCCGAGCCCTGCCGCGTCGTCGCTGGCGACGGCCACCGCGTCGGCATCCGCCTCGGCCCTGAACACCGAAAGCAGGAAGTGTCGCCCTTCGGACTCCTTGCCCGGCAGATCGTAGATTTCAAACAGCACCGGATCGCGCGCCTTGATGCCGGTTTCTTCGAACAATTCGCGAAGCGCTGTCTCCGCCGGCGTCTCGCCGGGCTCGGCACGGCCGCCCGGAAAGGCGTACATGTCGGCCGACGGTGGGTTGGCCCGGCGAACGAGCAGATAGCGACCGTCGCGTTCTAGAATGACGGAGGAAGCAAGTTCGGGCTTGGTCGGCATCAGGGAATCAAATCGTCTCGGTGGCGTTGACCCATCCTACGTGAAGTGCCACATCGATGTCATGTGCGGACGTTTTGCGCTGACGGCGACCCCCGACGAAATGATGGAATTGTTCAGCCTGCTGGAAAGCGACGACTTTCCGGCGCGCTTCAATATCGCGCCAACCCAGCCGATCATGGTTGTCGTGGCCGGCGAGCGCGCGGCACCCGGCAGCAACCTGCCGGAGCGCAAGGCGGTGCTCGTGCGTTGGGGCTTTATGCCGGGCTGGGTGAAAGACCCGCGTGACTTTCCGCTGCTGATCAATGCGCGGGCCGAATCGGCAATCGACAAGGCCTCGTTTCGCGCCGCCATGCGGCACCGGCGCGTTCTCGTGCCGGCCTCCGGTTTTTACGAATGGCGTCGGCCGCCGAAAGGCAGCCGCGAGCCGTCGCAGGCCTATTGGGTGCGCCCGCGGAAGGGCGGCATCGTCGCTTTCGCCGGGCTGATGGAAACCTGGTCCTCGGCCGACGGCTCCGAGGTCGACACAGCGGCCATCCTGACGACGGCCGCCAACGCCTCGATCCGGCAGATCCATGACCGTATGCCGGTCGTTATCCAGCCCGAGGATTTTGCCCGCTGGCTGGATTGCAAGACGCAGGAGCCGCGCGAGGTTGCCGATCTCTTCGGCCCCGTCGCGGAGGACTACTTCGAGGCGATCCCCGTCTCGGACAAGGTCAACAAGGTCGTCAACACCGGTCCCGAAATCCAGGATGCCATCACACCCAGGTCGGTTGCGAATGCCAAGCTAAAGGGCAAGGGCAAGCCGACCGAGCCCGATGGCGGGCAGATGTCTCTCTTTTAAGGAAAAGAGCGTCGGAACCGTCAGGCTGGCCGCTTGGTCGGCTTGCCAGCCGGCTTCGCCTTCACCTGCAACGCTGCGGCAAGTACGGCCTTCAGGCCGAGCGGGCGATACTGTTCGACGAGGTTGGCGGATTTGGTGATGTCTTTGGTCTTTGCGGCTTTCACTTGCACTCACTCCTTGATGCTTTCCCGAACCGGATACACTGCCGCTTTCGTACGTCTTCACGAAAGCGACGCTCCTCCTCGCTCTCCGGAGACAGGATTTCGTGGTGTGCTACCAACTACACCGCGAATCTGTTTTCCGCATGGCGATCTCAGATAAGCCCAATCATGACAAATCCATGACCGCGGAATCCTTTCGATAGTCGGCTGTGCTTGCACGCGGCTGACCTCTTGACCGAAATCGGGTGACGCGCGATAAGTGAGGCCATGAAAACGGTTATCTGCATTATCTGCCGGAACATTATTCGCTAGCGCTCCGCTGGCCTGGCCGTTTTCGTCTCCTAAAATCCAAGATGACAAACGCGCGGGCCTCCCGGGCGCGGTATTTTACGGTCGTATGCATCTTGGAGAATGGCAATGGGCGGAACGCCGACACTGAAGCTGTACAACACGCTGACGCGGGAGAAGATCGAGTTCAAGCCGATCGATCCCGACAACGTTCGCATGTATGTCTGCGGCCCGACGGTCTATGACTATGCCCATATCGGCAATGCCCGGCCGGTCATCGTCTTCGACGTCCTGTTCCGGCTGCTGCGCCATGTCTATGGCGCGGATCACGTCACCTATGCGCGCAACATCACCGACGTCGACGACAAGATCAACGCGCGGGCGCTGCGGGACTATCCGACCCTGCCGCTCAACGACGCGATCCGCCGGGTGACGGAGAAGACCGAAACGCAGTTTCTCGACGATGCCAGGGCGCTCGGCTGCCTCGATCCTGATGTCCAGCCGCGGGCGACCGACAACATCGCCCAGATGATCGACATCATCGAAAAGCTCATCGCCAAGGGCCACGCCTACCAGGCGGGCGGCGAGGTGCTGTTCGATACCAAGTCGATGGCCGATTACGGTCAGCTCTCGAAGCGCAACCTCGACGAACAGCAGGCCGGCGCCCGCGTCGCCGTCGAGGCGCATAAGAAAAGCCCCGGCGATTTCGTGCTGTGGAAGCTCTCCGGCGACAACGAACCGGGCTGGGAAAGCCCGTGGGGCAGGGGCCGTCCCGGCTGGCACATCGAGTGCTCGGCCATGAGCAGCCGCTATCTCGGCGAGGTTTTCGACATCCACGGCGGCGGGCTGGATCTCATCTTCCCGCACCACGAAAACGAGATTGCCCAATCCCGTTGCGCCCATGGCACCGAGGTGATGGCGAATGTCTGGATGCACAACGGCTTCCTGCAGGTCGAAGGCCGCAAGATGTCGAAGTCCGAAGGCAACTTCGTCACCATCTACGAACTGCTGCACACGGAAAAGTTCGCCGGCCGCCAGTGGCCGGGCGACGTGCTGAGGCTCGCGATGCTGATGACGCACTATCGCGAGCCGATCGATTTTTCGGTGAAGCGGCTGGAAGAGGCAGAGCATCTGCTCTCCAAGTGGCCGGTGCCGGGTGACGCCACGGGTGAGGCCGACCCGGCTGTGGTCGCCGCACTTGCCGACGACCTCAACACGGTCGCGGCCGTCCAGGCGGTCCATGCGCTCGCCCAGAAGGCGGCGACCGATCCGAAACTGCTCGGCACCTTCGCCGCAAGTGCTGCGCTGATCGGCGTGGTGCCGCAGGCGGTCGAACTCGACGAGGGGCTGGTCCGCGACATCGACAGCCGCGTGCGGGCCCGTCTGGAACTGCTGAAGGCGAAGAACTTCGCGGAAGCCGACAAGATCCGCGAAGATCTGCTGGCGCGGGGTGTTCAGCTGAAGGACGGCAAGGATCTGGCAACCGGCGAGCGGGTGACGACCTGGGATATCAAACGGTGACGGTGGGCCGCTCCCAGAGCCCTGTCCGATCGCTCTGATCGGTTCGGACAGGACATCTGAAAGGGCAGCGAAAAGCGGAGCGCATGCATGAAAGAGGAGTTCGTGCGATGATCGACCATACGGGCATTCCCGTCGCGGATTTCGACCGGGCGCAGTCGTTCTACGACAAGGCCTTTGCTCCGCTTGGCGCCTCCTTGCTGATGATGGTGCCGTTGGAGCACACCGGCGGCGTGAAGGTCGGCGGTTATGGCCGCGAGCGGCCGGTTTTCTGGCTGCATGAGACGGCCGCGGCAGGCCCGGGCCGCCACTACGCCTTTTCGGCGCGCAGCCGCGCCGAGGTCGATGCCTTCTATGAAGCGGCGATTGCCGTCGGCGGACGTGACAACGGCAAGCCGGGGCTGAGACCGCACTACCACCCGGACTATTACGGGGCCTTCGTATTCGATCCCGACGGCAACAATATCGAAGCCGTCTGCCACGCGCCGGGCTAAGGAGGAGTTGCGATGAGTCTCGACAACAGGCCCTATTATGCCGGCGGCTGCCAATGCGGCGCGGTCCGTTTCCGCGTCGAGGGCAAGCTCGGTGACGCATCCGTCTGTCATTGCCGCATGTGCCAGAAGGCGAGCGGCAACTTCTACATGCCCTTGGTTTCGGTTCGCGGCGCGCATGTGACCTGGACCCGCGGAGAGCCCAAGCGCTTCCAGTCGTCAAACGCCGCGCGCCGCGGCTTCTGCGCCGATTGCGGCACGCCGCTGACCTATGAGGCACCGGATGGCATGGCGCTGGCGATCGCTGCCTTCGACGAGCCGCAAGGCATCGTGCCGACCATCCAATGGGGAGTCGAGGGTAAGCTGCCCTATGTCGATCACGTTGCCGATCTGCCTGGCGTTCATACGCTGGAAGATCCGGACGCAATCGAGTTCCTGACCAATCTCGTTTCCTATCAGCATCCCGACCACGACACCGAGACCTGGCCCCCGGAGGAGAAGCGATGACCGAAAACGTTCGAACAGGTGGATGCCAATGCGGCGCGGTCCGCTTCCGGATCAAGGGTGAACTCGGACGCGCGTCGATCTGTCATTGCCGCATGTGCCAGAAACAGTTCGGCTCGTTCTTCTCGGCGCTGGTGACGGCGCCGAAGGATGGCGTCGAATGGGTGCGGGACGAACCGAGCTATTTCCAGTCCTCGGTCAACATCGACCGTGGCTTCTGCCCGAAATGCGGAACGCCGATGACGTATCGGCATCCGGGTGGCCTTGAGATCGCCATCGGCACCTTTGACGATCGCACCGATCTGGCGCCGAAAATCCAGGTCAATCACGCCTCGCGGCTGCCCTGGGTCGATACGATCTTCGAGCAGCCGGTGCTTGAGGATCAGGATTTTTACGCCAGGCAGGAAAGCATCATCTCGTTCCAGCATCCCGACCACGAGACCGATCAATGGCATCCCTCGGGAGCATTCCGGTGACCATCGCGCGCATCTATACGGGCGGATGCCAATGCGGCGCCGTGCGCTACCGCGCCGAGGGCGTGCTTGCGGACCCGCATATCTGTCATTGCCGCATGTGCCAGAAGGCGACCGGGAACTATTTCATGCCGCTCGCCAATGCGTCCCGAGACACGTTCGACATTACCCGGGGCCAGCCGTCCTGGTTCCGCTCGTCGCATCTGGTGCGCCGCGGTTTTTGCAGCGATTGCGGCACGCCGCTGTTCTACGATATGCCCGACGAGAACTTCATCAACATCGCGCTCGGCTCGCTCGACGACCCCGATGACGTACAGCCCGTTTACCAGTCCGGCGTCGAATCCCGCGTCATATGGTTCTCACGGCTCGCGGGCTTGCCACCAAGGGAGACGGATGACGGTAGCGAGGTCTCGGCGACCCGCCATCTGATCGTTCTCGAAACCAACCGCCAGCATCCCGACTACGACACCGTGCACTGGCCGCTCACGAAAGACTGAAAATGACGACTGTTCTGCGTACGCTTTATCCGGAAATCGAACCCTATGCGTCGGGCCACCTCGAGGTCGGCGACGGTCACACCATCTATTGGGAAAAGGCCGGCACGCCGGGCGCTAAGCCTGCCGTCTTCCTGCATGGCGGGCCAGGCGGCACGATCTCGCCGAACCACCGCCGCCTGTTCGATCCGACGCTCTACGACGTAACGCTGTTCGACCAGCGCGGCTGCGGTAAGTCGACGCCGAATGCCAGGATCGAAGCCAACACCACCTGGCATCTCGTCGCCGATATCGAGCGGCTGCGCGAGATGGCCGGCGCCGACAAGTGGCTGGTCTTCGGCGGTTCCTGGGGATCGACGCTGGGGCTTGCCTATGCCGAGAAGCACCCGGAACGGGTTTCCGAACTGGTGCTGCGTGGCATCTACACGCTGACCAAGGCCGAGCTCGACTGGTACTACCAGTTCGGCGTCTCGGAGATGTTCCCGGACAAGTGGGAGCGTTTCATCGCGCCCATTCCCGAGAACGAGCGCCACGAGATGATGCACGCCTATCATCGCCGCCTGATGAGCGAGGACAAGGCGACACGCCTTGCGGCCGCCAAGGCCTGGAGCATCTGGGAGGGTGAGACGATCACGCTGTTGCCGGAGCTCGCAACCAGCGAGCCCTTCGCCGACGACGATTATGCTGACGCCTTCGCGCGGATCGAGAACCACTTCTTCGTCAATGCCGGCTGGATGGAAGAGGGCCAATTGCTGCGCGACGCCCACCGGCTGCACGGCATTCCCGGCGTCATCATCCACGGGCGGTACGACATGCCGTGCCCGGCGAAGTACGCCTGGCAGCTGCACAAGGCCTGGCCGGGATCAGAGCTGCATCTGGTCGAGGGAGCAGGCCATGCCTATTCCGAGCCGGGCATCCTCGACCGGCTGATCCGCGCCACGGACCAGTTCGCAGGCAAGACCGAGCAAAAGTAAACCGAGCATATTTGGACGAGAACCATGACCAGGGAACGCATCTACCTCTTCGACACGACGCTGAGAGACGGGCAACAGACGCCCGGCATCGACTTTTCCGTCGAGGACAAGATTGCGATTGCCGGCCTGCTCGATCAGTTCGGCATGGACTATATCGAAGGCGGCTATCCCGGCGCGAACCCGACCGACACGGAGTTCTTCGGGCGCAAGCGTACCCAGAAGGCCTCCTTCGTCGCCTTCGGCATGACCAAGCGCGCCGGGGTTTCCGCGTCGAACGATCCGGGCCTCGCGGCGCTGCTCGCGGCCAAGAGCGACGCCATCTGTCTTGTCGCCAAGAGCTGGGACTATCACGTCGAAGTAGCGCTCGGCTGCACCAACGAGGAAAACCTCGACAACATCCGGGCCTCGGTCGAGGCGGTGGTCGCCTCCGGTCGCGAGGCGATGGTCGATTGCGAGCATTTCTTCGATGGCTACAAGGCCAACCCCGCCTATGCGCTCGCCTGCGCGAAGACGGCCTTTGACGCCGGCGCGCGCTGGGTGGTCCTCTGCGACACCAATGGCGGCACGCAGCCTCCGGAGGTGCGCGAGATCGTTGCGGCCGTGATCGCTGCCGGCGTGCCCGGCGCCAATCTCGGCATCCACGCCCATAACGATACCGGCCAGGCGGTCGCCAATTCGCTTGCGGCGGTCGAGGCCGGCGTACGCCAGATCCAGGGCACGCTGAACGGCATTGGCGAACGCTGCGGAAACGCCAATCTCGTCACGCTGATCCCGACGCTTGCTTTGAAAGAGACCTATTCCAGCCGCTTCGAAACGGCGATCGATGCCGACCGCTTGCTGGAGCTGACGAAGCTCGCTCATTCCTTCGACGAGCTGTTGAACCGCTCGCCAGATCAGCAGGCGCCTTACGTGGGCGCGTCGGCCTTTGCAACCAAGGCCGGCATCCACGCTTCGGCATTGCTCAAGGATCCGCGCACCTATGAGCACGTGGCGCCGGAAAGCATCGGCAACCTGCGCAAGGTCATGGTGTCCGACCAGGGCGGCAAGGCCAATTTCATCAACGCGCTGAAGCGCCGCGGCATCGTCGTCAGCAAGGACGACCCGAAGCTCGACAAGCTGATCGCCATCGTCAAGGAACGCGAAGCGACCGGCTATGCCTATGAAGGGGCGGATGCGAGCTTCGCGCTGCTCGCCAGCCGCATTCTCGGCACGGTGCCGGATTTCTTCCACGTGGAAAGCTTCCGGGTGATGGTCGAGCGCCGCTTCGACGCCAACGGCCATTTGAAGACGGTGTCGGAAGCGGTGGTGAAGGTGGTCGTCGACGGCGAGACGATGATGTCGGTCGCCGAAGGACACGGCCCGGTCAACGCGCTCGACCTGGCGCTGCGCAAGGATCTCGGCAAGTACCAGTCGGAAATCGAAGACCTGGAGCTCGCGGACTACAAGGTCCGTATCCTCAATGGCGGGACCGAGGCGATCACCCGCGTTCTGATCGAATCGACCGATGGCACGGGCGCACGCTGGTGGACCGTGGGGGTCTCCGACAACATCATCGATGCGTCTTTCCAGGCGCTGATGGACAGTATCGTCTTCAAGCTGCTCAAGAACCGCGACCACGTCGGGCTGATCGCCGCCGAGTAATTTCGGCGATCGACCCGGTAACGCTGATGAACTGGCCGGGGGAGGGTGAGCAAAACTCATTCTCCCTTCACGGAAATGAATTGGTGCATCACCGGCCATTGGGGTAGGACGCACCAATGGGAGATCGTGCCGGCCGACTGGCTGTGCCCTCCCTTCTGACCGGTGAGCGGCCATTGCCGCCAGGGCTCTCCGGCAAAACACCAGGAAAAGATGATATGGCCGAGCCGAAAGCACCCGCCGAAAATACCGATTCCGCACAAGGCTTTGCCTTCGCGCTGACCGCCTATCTGCTTTGGGGCTTCCTGCCGTTCTTCATGAAGGCTGTCGCCCATATCCCGGCGCCGGAAGTGGTGGCGCACCGGATCGTGTGGTCGGTGCCGCTCGCGGGTCTCGTGCTGCTCTGGCTCGGGCGCACCGACGATATCAAGACGGCACTGCGCTCGCCGCGCATGCTGTGCATGGCCGCACTGACCGCCGTGCTCATCACCATCAACTGGGGCATCTATGTCTGGGCAATCGGGGCGGGCCGCGCCATCGAAACCGCGCTCGGCTACTACATCAATCCGCTCTTCTCGATCTTCCTCGGCGCCGTGCTTTTGAAGGAGAGGCCGAACCCGGCGCAGATGGTCGCAATCGCGCTCGCTGCCTCCGCCGTCGCCGTGCTCGCCTTTGATGCCGGCGGTCTGCCGTGGGTGTCGATCGGCCTCTGCCTGTCCTGGGGTTTCTACGCCTTCTTCCGCAAGACCCTGCCGGTTGGCCCCAACCAGGGCTTCTTCCTGGAAGTCCTGCTGCTGAGCGTTCCGGCCATCGGCTACATCATCTGGCTGGAGACGACGGGGCAGGGCCATTTCGGCGACACCGGCATGGCCGACGTCCTGTGGCTGCTGTCCTGCGGCATCGTCACGGCCGTGCCGCTGATGATCTATGCCAATGGCGCCAAGCTCCTGCGCCTCTCGACCATCGGCATCATGCAGTACATCGCGCCGACGATGATTTTCGTGATCGCCGTCTTCGTCTTCCATGAGCCCTTCGGTACGGCAAAGCTCATCGCCTTCGGCCTGATCTGGGCGGCGCTGGTGATCTATACCGGCGCGATGCTGGCTGAAAGCAGGGCGCGCCGCGCCCTGCAGGCAAGCCCCGCCGAATAAGGTCGGTTGCAATAGAAACAAAAAAGGCGCGCCGGGGGCGCGCCTTTTTTGTTGGCTGAACAGGTTTCTCAAAGCTTGGAGATGATCTCGGCTTCGCCGTCGCGGCCGTTGCCGCCGTTGGCGGCCGCCAGGATGGTCGGCACGATGTCGGCGGCGTCATTGACGACGAGCGGCTGCACCAGATGCGCCGTGTGGACGAAGCCCTCTTCGCGCATGTGCTGCAGGAGGTCCATCATCGGCCTCCAGAAATTGTTGATGTTGCCGAAGACCATCGGCTTGCGGTGACGGCCGAGCTGCGCCCAGGTCATGATCTCGACGATCTCTTCAAGCGTGCCGATGCCGCCCGGCAGAGCCACGAAGGCGTCGGCGCGTTCGAACATCGTGTGCTTGCGCTCGTGCATGTCGGCCGTGACGATCAGTTCGTTCAGTTGGCCGAGCGAATGGCGGGTCGCTTCCTTGTCCATCAGGAATTCAGGGATGATCCCGGTGACTTCGCCGCCGTTGGAAAGCACGCCGCTGGCAACCGCTCCCATGATGCCGCGTGTGCCGCCGCCATAGACCAGACGAAGCCCGTGATCGGCGATGGAGCGGCCGAGCGCGCGGCCGGCCTCCATGTAGGCATTGTCGCGTCCCGGCTGTGAACCGCAATAGACGCAGATGGATCGAATCGTGCTGTTCTCGGTGCTCATGCCCCCCAAAAAACATTGCAGCGCAGCATGGGTCAAGAAAAATGAGGGGAAACCCGGCTTTCTGTGGGTTGCCGTGCCTTCGGCTGCTTGTATGCCGAATCGCGAATCGCTAGCAATTTCAGTGATTGATTGAAGAAATCGGACGAGTTGCTTGCAGTTGCGCTATAATGACGGCGCAAGCCCGCACCGCAGGCCGATGAGAGGGCATGCGCGGAGCGTTGCTCCGCTCCGTGTGGAGAGTGGCATGATCAAAAATAAGGCCGGCTGGGTGGCCATTTCTGTCCTCGTGGCAGCAACAGCGTTGATGGTATTCGTAATTCAACCGAACTTGCGCGACGACGGCCAGAAGCCGGCGGCGGAGCAGGCGGCAGGCACCGCGACACAGTCGACCGAGGCGACGCCTGCGACCGGTGGCCCGCAGGCGGCTGGCGCCTCTGCCGAGACAGCAAAGACGGATGCTGCGCCGCAGCAGGAACAGTCGAAGGCCGACGCGGCGACTGCCGCCAATGCGCCTGCAACCGATCCCGCCATTCCCGGTTTCGATGTGTTGCGCGTGGAGCCCGATGGCTCGACGGTGATCGCCGGCCATGCCCAGCCGAATTCGAAGCTTGAGATCCTGAGCGGCGATACGGTGGTCGGCACCGCTGATGTCGGCGCGACCGGCGACTTTGCCGCGGTCTTCGACGATCCGCTTCCGGCGGGTGACCATCAGCTCACGCTGCGCAGCACCGGCGAAAACGGTGCGGTGAAGAGCTCCGAGGAGGTCGCGACCGTTTCTGTTCCCAAGGATCCGTCCGGTCAACTGCTTGCCATGGTCTCGAAGCCCGGCATGGCGAGCCGGCTGATCACGACGCCGGATACGGTGGAGGGGACAGCGGCTGTGGACGCCAAGCCGGCCGAGGTTGCTTCCGCAACGCCACAGGCGGTCGATACCGCTACTGCGCCGGCCAAGCTTTCTGGCGTGCCGGGCCTGCAGGTGAGCGCCGTCGAGATCGAAGGCAGCAAGATGTTCGTTGCCGGCAGCGCCAAGGCAGGCGCCTTGGTCCGCGTCTATGCCGACGACAGGCTCGTCGGCGAAATGAAAGCCGACGACAAGGGCCACTTCGTCGTCGACGGCCAGATCGAGTTGACGGTGGGCAGCCACATCATTCGGGCCGACATGCTGAACGAGGATGGCACCAAGGTCGTGATGCGCGCTTCGGTTCCCTTCGACCGGCCCGCCGGGTCGCAGGTCGCGGCCGTGGCACCTTCGGGCACGCCGTCCGCAACCGCGGGTCTCGATGGCCTGCGTGCGGAAGCTGGAAAGGCGCTCGCGCTGCTGAAGGGTCTCTATGCCAATGGCAAGGTGCCGAACGGCGAGCAACTGGCCGCCGCCCGTTCGGCGACCGAGATCGCGTTGAAGTCGCTTGCCGATTTCCGCCTCGCCGATAGTTCCGACCAGACGCTCGTCGCTTCCGCGACGCGGGCCGCAAAGGCCTCCGCAAGTGCGCTCGCGGCGCTGAAGGCTGCACCTCAGGACGCATCGAGCGTGGCGACGGCACTTGCCAAGGTTGATGAAACGGTTGGTGCGGTCCTTGCCGAGCAGGGCAGCGCCACGCCGGCGTCGCCCGAGAAGGCCCAGCCGAAGGACAATTCCCCGGCTCCGGGCGAACTGGCAAAGGCAATGGGTGCCGGAAGCGCAGTTGTAAACGACGCTGCACCGGCGCAGCCGGCGACCGAAACCGCGGCCGTTGCAGCCTCGCCCGACCAGCCCCAGACGCTCGAGCAGGCTCCGCTCAAGGAGAGCAAGAGTTCGGTGATCATCCGTCGCGGCGATACGCTGTGGCAGATCTCGCGTCGCGTCTACGGCGCGGGCCTGCGCTACACCACGATCTATCTCGCCAACCAGGATCAGATCGAGGATCCGGACCGCATTCGCCCGGGGCAGGTCTTCGGCGTGCCGGACAAGGCGCTGCCGGACGACGAATCGCGGGAAATTCACAAGAAGCACATGAAACAAGAGCAATAAGCAGCCGATCGGCGGCCGCCGACATTGCGGCGGCTGCGACGGATGCTTATCTCCAGACCAAGGGCGGCGCCTTCGACAGGGCGCCGCTTTTCATTGAACGGTGATGACGGCGCCGCAGGTCTTCGTTTACAGGGAAGGCTCGGCGCAGAGCTTGGATGCGCAACAATCTGCCTCCAAGCGCGCAAACGTAAGAGCGGATCAGAACGTGGCACCCCAGAAGAAAACCGTTTCGGCCGATACCAGCAATCCCTTGCATACGATCGCCAATCTCTGGCCCTACATGTGGCCATCGGACAGAGCCGATCTCAAGCTTCGGGTGATCTGGGCGACGGTCATTCTGATCATCGCCAAGGTCGTCCTGATCCTCGTTCCCTATTCCTTCAAATGGGCAACCGATGCGCTGAACGGCAAGCCGGATGTCCTGGGCTTTCTGCCCGTGTTCATGACCGGCGCGGTCATGCTGGTGCTTGCCTACAACCTTGCGCGTCTTTTGCAGGCCGGCTTGAACCAGCTGCGCGATGCGCTGTTTGCAAGCGTCGGTCAGCACGCGGTCCGGCAACTGGCCTACAAGACCTTTGTGCACATGCACCAGCTGTCGCTGCGCTTCCATCTGGAGCGGCGCACCGGTGGGCTTTCTCGCGTCATCGAGCGCGGCACCAAGGGCATCGAAACGATCGTCCGATTCACCATCCTCAACAGCGTTCCGACCCTGATCGAATTCCTGCTGACGGCAGTGATCTTCTGGTGGGGCTACGGCTTCAGCTATCTCCTCGTCACCGCCGTCACCGTCTGGCTCTACATCTGGTTCACCGTGCGCGCGAGCGACTGGCGCATCGCCATCCGCCGTTCGATGAACGACAGCGACACCGACGCCAACACCAAGGCGATCGACTCGCTGCTGAACTTCGAGACGGTCAAGTATTTCGGCAACGAGGAGATGGAAGCCCGTCGCTTCGACAAGTCGATGGAACGCTACGAGGCGGCGGCGACCCAGGTCTGGACGTCGCTCGGCTGGCTCAACTTCGGCCAGGCGTTGATCTTCGGCGCCGGTACGGCCGTGATGATGATCATGTCAGCGCTTGCCGTGCAGCGTGGCGAGCAGACGCTGGGTGACTTCGTCTTCATCAACGCCATGCTGATCCAGCTTGCGATCCCGCTCAATTTCATCGGCTTCGTCTACCGCGAAATCCGTCAGGGGCTCACCGACATCGAGCATATGTTCGACCTGCTCGACGTGCGCGCCGAAGTGGTGGATCGCCCGAATGCGAGCGAACTTGTCATCGGCAAGGGCGCCATCGCCTTCAAGGATGTGCATTTCGCCTATGACGCGGCGCGTCCGATCCTGAAGGGCATCACTTTCGAAGTGCCCGCCGGCAAGACGGTCGCCGTCGTTGGCCCCTCCGGTGCCGGCAAGTCTACGCTCTCGCGGCTGCTCTATCGCTTCTACGACGTGCAGGAAGGGGCGATCACCATCGATGGCCAGGACGTGCGCACAGTGACGCAGAAGAGCCTGCGCTCGGTGATAGGAATGGTGCCGCAGGACACGGTGCTCTTCAACGACACCATCGCCTACAACATCCGCTATGGCCGCGTTTCGGCGAGCGAAGCCGAAGTCGAGGCGGCGGCCGAAGCCGCGCAGATCGCCGAGTTCATCCGCACCCTGCCGGAGGGCTTCCAGGCCATGGTCGGCGAACGGGGCCTAAAGCTTTCGGGCGGCGAGAAGCAGCGCGTTGCGATCGCCCGCACCATTCTCAAGGCGCCGCCGATCCTGATCCTCGACGAGGCGACCTCGGCACTGGACACGCGCACGGAGCAGGAGATTCAGTCGGCACTCGACGTCGTTTCGCGAAACCGCACGACGCTTGTCATCGCGCACCGGCTCTCGACCGTCATCAACGCCGACGAGATCATCGTGCTGAAGGACGGCGTCATCGCCGAGCGCGGCACCCATGGCGAGCTGATCGATCGCGACGGCCTCTATGCCTCGATGTGGAGCCGCCAGCGCGAAGCGACGCAGGCCGAAGAGCAACTGAAGCGCGTGCGCGAGAGCGACGATCTCGGCATCGTCACCCGCGGCGAGCCGGCGGTTTGATGGCGTCTTTTTCTTTGCTGAGCGCGACGCGTTTTGTCGCTACCGGGCGGGCAACGTTGCCCGCCGGGACATTTCGCGCTAGAGCGGGGGGCAGGAAAAGCGTTTGCGGTTTTCCGTCCGCATCCCGCGCTAACTTATAGAAAACGATCACGTTCCACGGAAAATCTGGAGTAGAGTTCATGAGCCTGGTCAATACGATCCGCAACACGCTCGTCCCGGTGCACAAGGAAGGCTACCGCTTTGTTGCGATCTTCTTCGTCGTGTCGCTGGTGCTTGGCTTCCTGTGGGAGCCGTTGATGTGGATCGGCTTCGTGCTGACCGCGTGGTGCGCTTACTTCTTCCGCGACCCCGAGCGCATGACGCCGCTCGACGACGATCTGGTGATCAGCCCGGCCGACGGCCGCGTCTCGTCGATCGCGACGGTCCTGCCACCGGAAGAACTGAACCTCGGTTCGGAACCGATGCTGCGCATCTCCGTTTTCATGAATGTGTTCAACTGCCACGTGAACCGCGCGCCGATGGCCGGCACCATCACCCGCGTCGCCTATCGCGCCGGCAAGTTCGTCAATGCCGAGCTCGACAAGGCGAGCCAGGAGAACGAGCGCAACGGTCTGGTGATCGATACAAAACACGGCGCCATCGGCGTCGTTCAGATCGCCGGTCTCGTTGCCCGCCGCATCCTGTGCTGGAAGTACGAGAACGGCTCGCTGGAGGCCGGTGAACGCTTCGGCCTGATCCGCTTCGGCTCGCGTCTCGACGTGTTCCTGCCGGCCGGCTCCGAGCCGCGCGTCAGCGTCGGGCAGACTGCCGTTGCGGGCGAAACCGTGCTCGCCGAGTTTGGCTCGGCCAAGGGCCCGGTCATCAGCCGCCGCGCATAAGGAGTGTCTATGGAAGGCTCTGAACAGGAAAAACCGATCGACACGCGGCAGGCGTCCGAGGACGCCAGCGGCTCGAGCGATACCGCACGCGGCCCACGGCTGCGCGAAATCCCGCTACGGTTGATGATCCCCAATCTGATCACCGTGCTCGCGATCTGCGCCGGCCTCTCGGGTATCCGGCTCGCCTTTGAAAACCGCATCGAGCTTGCCGTTGCCATGGTGTTGCTCGCCGCCTTTCTCGACGGCATCGACGGCCGTGTCGCGCGCGCCCTGAAGGCGACGTCGAACTTTGGCGGCCAGATGGATTCGCTCGCCGATATCATCAACTTCGGTGTCGCGCCGGCCCTCGTGCTCTATGTCTTCATCCTCGACCAGGCGCGTTCGATCGGCTGGATCGCGGCACTGATCTACGCGATCGCGATGGGCCTGAGGCTCGCCCGCTTCAACGTGATGGCGGAGCGCCAGGTCAAGGCGTCCTGGCAGTCGGAATATTTCGTCGGCGTGCCGGCGCCCGCGGGCGCCATGCTGGTGCTGTTGCCGGTCTATCTCGGCCTCCTGGGCCTGGCGCCAGAACGCACCTTCGCGCTCATCGCATCCGCCTACACGGTGCTGATCGCCTTCCTGCTCGTCAGCCGTCTGCCGGTCTGGTCCGGCAAGTCGGAAAACAGCCGCGTGCGCCGCGACCTCGTTCTGCCGGCCATCCTCGGCGTCGTCTTTTACGTCGCGACGCTGATGACCTACACATGGGAAACGATGGCGGTGACGGCGCTTGGCTACCTGATCACGCTGCCCTTCGGCGCGCGATCCTGGCAGCGCAAATATGGCGGCGATTGGCCTGCCCATCCTTCGACCGGCGGCGACGGCCTGCCGGGCGACAAGGACTAACGCAAGTCCGCGAGAGGCGTGAATGGCTTTCCGACCGGCAATGCCCAAAATGAAAAGGCCACCGTGACGACACGGTGGCCTTTCTCATTTGAGCGGTGTGACGAAGCTTATTCCGGCAGCCGGTAGTCGACAATCTTGTCTTCGCGCGCGATGTAGAGCTTGCCGGTCTCGGTCTGGTTGGGGCCAACCAGCGGCAGCAGCTTGGCTGCGACTTCCGAAGGATGCGGCACGGTTTCCGGATCCTCGCCCGGCATCGCCTGAGCGCGCATCGCCGTACGGGTGGCGCCGGGGTCGACCGAGAGGATGCGCAGCGGCAGGCGCTGCGTCTCGCCGGCCCAGGTACGGGCCAGAGCCTCGACGGCAGCCTTCGAAGCGGAGTAGGGCCCCCAGAAGGGCTTGCACTTGTGTGCAGCGCTCGACGACAGGATCAGCGCACGGCCGGCATCCGACTTGATCAGCAGCGGCTCGAGCGAACGGATCAGCCGCCAGGTGGCGTTGACGTTGATGTTCATCACCTTGTCGAACACCTTCGCCTCGACATGCCCGATCGGCGAGATCGTGCCAAGCACGCCGGCATTGGCAACGAGGATGTCGAGTTTACCCCAGCGTTCGTTGATCGCGCCACCGAGCTTGTCGATCGCCGGCATGTCGGCAAGGTCGAAGGGCACCAGCGTCGCCGAGCCGCCCACCGCCTTGATCGCGTCGTCGAGTTCTTCGAGACCGCCGACGGTGCGGGCGCAGGCAACCACATGGGCTCCGGCCTTGGCCAATTCGAGAGCGGTGAAATAGCCGATACCGCGCGATGCGCCGGTGACCACGGCCACCCGGCCTTTGAGATCGATCGTCATTTTTCTGTCTGATTATCCGTTGCTGGCGAGAACCGAGAGTTTGCGGACATTGCTGGCGCCTTCCTGGTCGAGAAGGCGGGTCGGATAGTCCCCGGTGAAATAGTGGTCGGTGAACTGCGGCGACTTCGGATCGCGCTTTTCGCCGCCGACCGCCTCATAAAGACCGTCGATCGACAGGAACTCGAGCGAGTCCGCGCCGATGTAGCGGCACATGGAGGCGAGGTCCGCATGCTGGTTGGCGAGCAGCTTGTCACGATCCGGCGTGTCGATGCCGTAGAAGTCCGGATGGAAGATCATCGGGCTCGCGACGCGCACATGCACCTCGCGCGCACCGGCCTCGCGCATCATCTGCACGATCTTTACCGATGTCGTGCCGCGCACGATCGAATCGTCGACGAGGATGATGCGTTTGCCCTCGATCATCGCGCGATTGGCGGAATGCTTGAGCTTGACGCCGAAGGCGCGGATCTGCTGCGTCGGCTCGATGAAGGTGCGGCCGACATAATGGTTGCGGATGATACCGTATTCGAAGGGGATGCCACTCTGCTGGGCATAGCCGAGGGCGGCCGGCGTGCCGCCGTCCGGCACGGGAACCACGACGTCGGCCTCGACCGGCGCTTCCTTGGCGAGGTTGATGCCCATGTTCTTGCGCGACACATAGATGCTGCGGCCGCCGACGACCGAGTCCGGCCGGGCGAAGTAGACATATTCGAACAGGCAAAGACGCTCGGGCTGCGAAACCTCCGGCTTGCGCGCGTCGATGGTGATCGAACCGTCGGGCTGGATCTCGCAGATGATGACTTCGCCGTTCTCGACGTCGCGGACATAGGTCGCGCCGATGATGTCGAGTGCGCAGGTCTCGGAGCAGAAGATCGGTTTGCCGTCGAGTTCGCCCATCACGAGCGGACGGATGCCGATCGGATCACGTGCGGCGATCAGCTTCGTGCGCGTCATCGCCAGCATCGAATAGCCGCCTTCCATCTGGCGGATGGCATCGATGAAGCGGTCGGAAGAGGAGGACTGCTTCGAGCGGGCAATCAGGTGCAGCACGACTTCGGTATCCGAGGTCGACTGACAGATGGCGCCGTCGGCGATCAGCTGCCGGCGAAGCGTGAGGCCGTTGGTGAAGTTACCGTTATGGGCGACCGCAATGCCACCGACTTCGAGTTCGGCAAAGAGCGGCTGCACGTTGCGCAGCGCCACTTCGCCCGTCGTCGAGTAGCGGGTGTGGCCGATCGACATGAAGCCCGGCAGTTTCGCCAGCGTCGCCGGATCCGTGTAGTGGTCGCCGACGAGGCCCATGCGCTTCTCGGTGCAGAACTGCTTGCCGTCAAAGGTGACGATGCCGGCTGCTTCCTGGCCGCGATGCTGGAGCGCATGCAGGCCCAGCGCCGTCAGCGCCGCCGCGTCCGAGTGCCCCAGTATGCCGAAGACGCCGCACTCTTCGTGCAGCTCGTCGCCTTCGAGTTCATCGTGGATTTCGATGGATCTATCGGTCATCACAGTCGCCTTTGCTCCGTACCGGTGCGCATATCGTGATCAGGCCCGCCGTCTTCAAGCAATCTTAGCTGAAAACGGCTGCAAGCGTTATTCCCCAAAAGGACAAAGCCCGCGGGGCGGGCTTTGTCGGCAAATCGTTCCTGTCTCAGCCGTTGGTGGCCGGGGCGTCGTCGGCGGGCGCCTGGTCCGGCGTCGTCGCAGGTGCCTGGCCGGGCGTCGTTGCCGGCGCTTCGCCTTCGCCTTCGCCGGTCGTGTCCTTGCCGCGCAGGCGATCGAGAATGGTGGCGTCAGCTTCTTCGGGCAAAAGCGCGATCAGCTTGTTGCCGAGATTGTCGAGCAGCGGCTTCGACTTGGCCTGGGTGACCCAGGTCGGCTGCTGCTGCGGAGCGACGAGCCAGTTGAAGAACAGCATGGCGACGACGACCAAAAGGATGCCGCGGGCAGCGCCGAACAGGAAGCCGAGCGTGCGGTCGAGCGCGCCGATGCGGCTGTCGATGATGAAATCGGCGATCCGCATGGTGATGAAGGAGATGATGATCAGCGCGATCAGGAAGATCACCGCCGCCGATCCGATCATCGCGACCGTGTCGCTGTTGGTATACTGCTTCGCATAGGGCAGGAGATGCGGGTAGAGGAAGTAGGCGGCAGCCGCCGCACCCACCCAGCTCGCGACCGAAAGCACCTCGCGCGAGAAGCCTCGAACCATGGCCAGGATTGCGGAAAACAGGGCGACGCCGAGAACGATACCGTCGAGAATTGTAATGGGCATTTTGTCCTTACTCCGGACCCGGTTCGTCCGGGTCTCCTCAAGCCTATCCGCCATCGGCCCTGAGTTCAGGGCATTTGCAGCCTGTTTGCGGCCCTTAAAGAGCGGCCTGCGGCATCCGCATCTTTCAGTCTTCGTCCTCCACCGGTCTCAGCGCGTTTCGCGACCCCGCGATGCGCGCCACCAGATCGGGCAGGCTTTCCATCTCGCTCCAGCGGCCATTGCCGTTTTTCGGCAGTTCGGTCGAAGCGGACGGCAGGACCGCCTGGGAGAACCCGAGCTTCTCGGCTTCCTTAAGGCGTTGTGCGGTATGCGCAACCGGCCGGATGGCACCCGACAAGCTGACTTCGCCGAAATAGACGCAATCCGCCGGAAGGGCAAGCCCGGCAAGCGATGAAACCAGTGCGGAAGCCACAGCTAGATCGGCCGCCGGCTCGGAAATGCGGTAGCCACCGGCGATGTTGAGATAGACGTCGTGCTGGCCGAGCCGCACGCCGCAATGGGCTTCCAGCACGGCAAGGATCATCGAGAGCCGTGCGGAATCCCAGCCGACGATGGCGCGTCTCGGCGTGCCGAGCGAGGTCGGGGCGACCAGCGCCTGCACTTCGACGAGAACCGGGCGGGTGCCTTCCATGCCGGCAAAGACGGCGGCGCCCGGCGATTTCTCGTTGCGTTCGCCGAGAAACAGTTCCGACGGGTTGGCGACCTCGCGCAGGCCCTTGTCCGACATTTCGAACACGCCGATCTCGTCGGTCGGGCCGAAGCGGTTCTTGACGGTGCGCAGGATACGATAGTGATGGCCGCGGTCGCCTTCGAAATAGAGCACGGCGTCGACCATATGCTCGACGACGCGCGGACCGGCGATCTGGCCCTCCTTGGTCACATGGCCGACGAGCACGACGGCGGTTCCCGTCTGCTTGGCAAAGCGGATCATCGCCTGCACGCCGGTGCGAACCTGGGTCACCGTGCCCGGCGCGGAATCGACGATGTCGCTCCAGAGCGTCTGGATCGAATCGATGATCACGAGATCCGGGCGCTTGCCTTCCGACAGCGTCGCCAGAATGTCCTCGACGTTGGTCTCAGCAGCGAGCAGCACATCGCTGTCGGCAGCCCCCAGCCGCTGGGCGCGAAGACGCACCTGCGCCACAGCCTCTTCGCCCGAGACATAGATGACGCGATGCTTGCGGCGCGAGAGCGCGGCCGCTGCCTGCATCAGCACCGTCGACTTGCCGATACCGGGATCGCCGCCGACGAGCAGCGCCGATCCGCGCACGAAGCCGCCTCCGGTCACCCGGTCGAGTTCCGAGATGCCTGTCTGGATGCGTGGCGCGTCTTCGATCTCGCCCGAGAGGGTGGTGAGTGCCACCGGGCGTCCCTTCTTCGGCGCGCGCGACGGACCGCCGCCGATGCCCGCCGTCGGGTCATCCTCGATGATCGTGTTCCACTCGCCGCAGCCTTCGCATTTTCCCACCCAGCGAGTGTGGATCGTGCCGCAGTTCTGGCAGATGAATTGGGTACGCGCTTTCGCCATCGGCATCGACTTTCGGAATGTGAGACCGCCGACGTCGCGAGGGGACGTCGGCGGCAAAGAATCACCTGTATCGTCACATAATGCCGCAAAGTGCGGAACAAAAGGTGAATTTCTGCAAGAATGACCGAAAAATGAGGTGAAGGAGCGCGTCAGACGCTGTCGATATAGTGCCTGATATAGCGGCGGCCGAGGCTGGTCAGCATCTCGTAGCCGATCGTCCCTCCGGCGCGCGCGACATCGTCGATGGCGATGTGCCGGCCGAAGAGCTCGATGTAATCACCCGGTCGTACCGCGCTTTCAGGAAGGTCCGTGACGTCGAAGAGACTGAGGTCCATGGTGACGCGCCCGACATGCGGGACCTTCTGGCCGTGCAGGAAACCGAAGGCCCCTGATGGCGTTGCCTGCCTGAGCGTGACGCCGCCGCCGGAGACGGAACGGTGATAGCCATCGGCATATCCCACAGCCACCGTGGCGATGCGACTGTCGCGGTCGAAGCGGGCAGAGGCGCCATAGCTCGCGGTGCCGCCGGCGGCCACGTCTCGCACCTGGATGATCCGTGCTTCGGCGGTCACGACCGGCTTCATCGGGTTGGGGATGTCGTTCACCGCCTCGCCGCCATAGACGGCGATGCCCGGCCGGGTCAGGTCGAAATGATAGTCGGGCCCGAGGAAGACGCCGCCGGAGTTGGCAAGGCTCGCATCGACCCCTTCATAGGCAGTCGACACCTCATGGAAGCGACGGAGTTGAAGGCCATTCAGCCGATGGTCCGGATCGTCGGCGCTGACGAGATGGCTCATGATCAGCACCGGCGAAAAGCTTGCCGGTCGCGCCGGGTCTGTCGCAAGCGCAACGGCCTGCTCGACCGTAAGGCCGAGCCGGTTCATGCCGGTATCCACATGCAGCACGCAAGGGTGGTCGCCACGCTCGGAAAGGGCGGCCATGAACACCGCCAGCTGCTCGTCCGAGTTGATGACCGGCACCAGATCGTTGTCGAAGAACAGCGCCTCGTTGCCCGGCCACATCCCGGCGAGAATGTAGATCCGGCCGTCCGGTGCAAGCGGACGGAGTGCTGCGCCTTCCTCGGCATTGGCGACAAAGAAATCGCGGGCGCCGGCCGCATAGAGGGCAGGGGCCGCCTGCGCGATGCCGATGCCATAGGCATCCGCCTTGAGCACGGCTGCGGCACGCGCCTTGCCGGAGCGCTTGTTCATGGCCCGCCAGTTGTCGACAAGCGCGCCAAGATCGATCGTGAGCCGGTTGGAAGCGGAAAGGAAGTCTGGAGGAAGCATGCCGGGCACTCTGCGTGGATGATCCAGGATCAATACAGCCAAGCGCAGAGCGTCGCAAATATTCCCCTGTCGCGGCGCCCTCGCGGATGGACCAGGCAAACGAGCACTTTTGTGCAAGACGCAGCCGCGCAGGCGCACTATGGTTTTGCCATGCAGACAATTTCGCAGGAAGAAGCCATCGATGTCATGCCGATAGAGGGCGCCGAGCGCACGCGCTTCTGGCGGGATTCCCGCTTCATGGGCATGGAATGTCTGACGGCGACCTTCATCACCCATGAATTTGCGCCGCACGCGCACGAAACCTTCAGCATCGGCGCCATCGAGGCCGGCTCGCAGATCAGCAAGATCAAGGGCGAGCGTTCGGAGGCCGGCCCCGGATACTTTTATCTGATCAATCCCGACGAAATTCACGACGGTCATCCGGGCGGCAGCGGCTATCGCTATCGCATGGTCTATCCGAGCGCCGAACTGCTGGTGAGCATCATCGAGGATGTCACCGGACGCGCTTTCAAGGGCACGCCATCCTTCTCCAAGCGTGTTTTGCAGGCGCCGGACCTGGCTCTTTCCTTCCATCAGGCCCACCGCACGCTCGAAGTGTCGGGGGCGACGCTCGAGGCGGAGGAAAAAATGTTCGCGGTGCTTGCCGCGATGTTCGAGCGCCACGGCAGCACGATCATCACGCCGATCGAAACGCGCGAGCAATCGGCCGTGCACCGGGCGCGCGACTTCCTGGCGGAAAACTATGCGGAGGACGTCGGGCTCGAGGAACTGGCGAAGGTCGCCGGCCTCAGCCGCGCCCACCTCATCCGCGCGTTCCGCAAGGAGTTCCACATCACCCCGCATGCGTTCCTGACCGACAAGCGCGTGCGGGCGGCAAAGACGCTGCTGCGGCACGGCTGGTCGGCGGTGGACGCGGCCTATCAATGCGGCTTCGCCGACCAGGCGCATTTCAGCCGTCATTTCAAGGCGCGCACCGGCGTCACCCCTGGGGCCTTCCGCGCCGGCTGATCACTTTCGTTCAAGACGATCCGCAGCCCGAGTCCTAGAACACTCGGGCAATTGCGATCGCGCGCCTGTGTGGATAGGCGGCGCATCGCGCGAATGGAGACGTGGACGTTGCAGGAAAGAAGTGCTTTCCAGGAATTTCGGGCCGCGGCGGTTGCTATGACGCCGCTGATCGTCGCGGTCATGCCGGTCGGCCTCGTGTTTGGTGCGGTGGCGGCGAGCAAGGGACTTGCGCCGGCCGAGGTGGCGCTGATGAGCGCGCTGGTCTTTGCCGGCGGGTCCCAGTTCGTCGCGATGGATATCTGGACGCATCCGGCGTCCTGGGCAGCGCTTGGCTTTTCGGCGCTGCTCGTCAACATCCGCCATGTGCTGATGAGCGCTTCGATCGGCGGCAAGCTCGATAGTTTCTCCGGCCCGGCGCGCTATGCCTCGATGCTGCTTCTGGCCGACGAGATCTGGGCCATGGCCGAGATGCGGGCGAGCAACGGCAAGCTGACGCCTGCCTGGTATGCGGGCCTTGCGGTGCCTTTCTACTGCCTTTGGGTGCTGACGAGCCTTGCGGGCGCGTTGCTTGGGGCCTTCCTGGGCGATCCGAAGGTTACCGGCCTCGACTTTGCGTTCCCCGCCGTCTTCATCGTGCTGGTCATGGGGTTCTGGAAAGGACGGGAGACGGGTGCCGTTCTGGCGGCTAGCGCTTGTGCTGCCGTGCTCACGCATCAGTTGCTGCCAGGTGTCTGGTACATCGCTGCCGGGGCTGCGGCCGGGGTCGTGGTCGCGCTTCTCTCCGGTGCACGCAAGGAGGCCCATGCATGACCGTCGATCCAAATACACTGCTTGCCATCGTCGCCATGGCGGTTGCGACGATCGCGACCCGCATCGGCGGCCTCGTGCTGATCCGGTATGTGACGATCGGGGAAAGCCAGAAGCGCGCACTGGAGGCGATACCGCCGGCCGTGCTGATGGCGGTTATCGCGCCGACGGCTTTCGTGACTGGCCCGGCGGAAACGATCGCCGCTGCCGCGACGGCCGTGGCCGCCATGCGGCTGCCGCTCCTGGTATCGGTCGCCGTCGGTGTCGTCTCGGTAGCGCTGCTGCGCCTCGTGTTCTGAGAGGTTTGTGCTGGCGCGGCGCGCTTCAGCGAAAAGGCACGTGCCATTTGAAATTGAGAGCGGGCTGGGAAACCGCAAACATTTTTCCCAGCCCGCTCCGGCCGCCCCCACGGAACCCTAGTGTTCTTCGTACTGGGTGAAGGATGGATCGGCGAGATCGGTGAAGCGCGTGAATTCCGACTGGAAGGCGAGTTTCACGGTACCGGTCGGTCCGTGACGCTGCTTGGCGATGATCACGTCGGCCGTGCCCTTCACCTGCTCCATCTTCATCTTCCATTCTTCGTACTTCGGGTCGAACTCGTCGCGCGGCTCCAGGTTCTTCACGTAGTATTCCTCACGGAACACGAAGAGCACGACGTCGGCGTCCTGCTCGATCGAGCCCGATTCACGAAGGTCGGACAGCTGCGGCCGCTTGTCTTCGCGGCTTTCGACGCCACGGGAGAGCTGCGAGAGCGCGATGATCGGAACGTTCAGCTCCTTGCCGAGCGCCTTGAGGCCGGTGGTGATCTGGGTGATTTCCTGCACGCGGTTGTCGCTGGATTTGCCCGAGCCGGTCATGAGCTGGATGTAGTCCACCACCAGGCAGTCGAGGCCGCGCTGGCGCTTCAAGCGCCGGGCGCGGGCGGAAAGCTGGGCGATCGAGATACCACCGGTCTGGTCGATGTAGAGCGGCACCTTCTGCATCATCTGCGAGCAGGCGACGAGCTTTTCGAAGTCGGCCTCGGAGATGTCACCGCGGCGGATCTTCGAGGAGGAGACTTCGGTCTGCTCGGAGATGATACGGGTGGCGAGCTGTTCGGACGACATTTCGAGCGAGTAGAAGCCGACGACGCCGCCGTTCTTGGCCTTGAACGAGCCGTCCGCCTGGACTTCCGGCTCGTAGGCCGCAGCAATGTTGTAGGCGATGTTGGTGGCAAGCGAGGTCTTGCCCATGCCGGGGCGTCCGGCAAGCACGATCAAGTCGGAACGCTGCAGGCCGCCCATCCGGCCATCAAGCGACAGGATGCCGGTTGAAATGCCCGAAAGGCTGCCGTCGCGCTCGAAGGCCTGGCCGGCCATGTCGATGGCGAGCGCCACGGCGTCGTTAAACGACTGGAAGCCGCCGTCGTATCGACCGGTCTCGGCAAGTTCGAACAGACGGCGCTCGGCGTCTTCGATCTGGCCCTGCGGAGGCATGTCGAGCGGCGCGTCATAGGCGATGTTGACCATGTCCTCGCCGATGGTGATCAGCGAACGGCGCAGCGCCAGGTCATAGATAGCCCGACCATAGTCTTCGGCGTTGATGATCGAGACGGCAGCGCCGGCAAGGCGCGCAAGATAGGTCGCGACGGTCACGTCGCCGACCTTCTCGTCGGCCTTGAGGAAGGTCTTGATGGTGACCGGGTTCGCCATCTTGCCCATGCGGATGATGTCGCCGGCGACTTCGTAGATCTTGCGGTGCAGCGGCTCGTGCAGATGCACCGGCTTCAGGAAGTCCGACACGCGGTAGTACGCGTCGTTGTTGACGAGGATCGCGCCAAGCAGCGCCTGCTCGGCCTCGAGGTTGTTCGGGGCCTCGCGGTAGTGCTGGTCCGCCTGATCCTTGCCGATAGGGGATAGCTTTCGCGACGCTTCGTTCATTCGTTTATCTCTGCCTCTGTCTGGTGTGGCACCGGTTTGCGTTTTAGCGCGGGCCGGGTCAAGTGCACGAGGGACACAGTCGCGAAGCGACGTCACCGCGCCCGGCGCTGTTCCCGTTGTTCGACTGATCCACAGGCGGGGGCTCGCAAATGTGCGGATTATGCCGTCGTCACAAATTTGGTCGTTGACGCCGCGAATCACCCGAACCTTCCCGACGAAACGAAGTGTAGCGCCGTCCTCCTCTGCCTCAAATCCGCATCTTGAAAATCCACCGCATTTGGATTAGATAGAGGCAGAATAATTAGCATGCTAGTAATATGGAAAAGATATCAATGTATCAGCCCACCGTGAACCGCGAACTGTTCGATGCCCTGTCGCTGCTCAATCGCAAGCTGCGCGCCGTGTTCGATGCGCGGGTGAAGGAGAAGGGACTGACGCTGTCGCGCGCCCGCGCGCTCTTCGCCTTGACGAAGAAGGATGGCCTGAACCAGCGGGAGCTCGCCGACGAACTCGACATCGAGACCCCGACACTGGTGCGCCTGCTCGACGGCATGGAGAAGCAGGGCTTCATCGAGCGGCGGGTCGAGGTCTCCGACCGACGCGCCAAGCAGATCCATATGACCGAACTCGGCCGCACCGTTGCCGACGAGATCCTCAGGCTTGCCGACGAAATCCGGGCCGAAGTGCTGCAAGGCATCGACGCAGCCGAGCTTGCCGTGACAAAGCGGGTGGTTCGTGCGATCGCCGACAATGTTCAGTCGCTGGCGCGGGAGTGACGGCGATGGGCGCAGTCGCGACGGCCGCCGCAAACGACAATCGCCTTGCCTCCGAGCTTGAGGTCGCGGAGGCCGTCGACGAGGACCAACACGGAGAAACCGTTATTGCGCCGGAACCGGCGCCAACCCCCGTGCCGGCCCCCGTCGAGAAAGGTCTGTTGCTTTCGGCGGTCTATGTCCTGGGCTCCGTGCTCCTGTTCCTGACGCAGGGGCTCGGCATGAACCTGGCGCTCGCCAACCTTACGCAGGTCCAGGGCTCGCTTTCGGCGACCTCCATCGAAGCCGGCTGGCTCTCGGCGGCCTACATGGCGCCGAATGTCAGCCTGTCGATCGCGCTGGTGAAGATCCGCGCCCAATACGGGCTGCGCCGTTTTGCCGAAATCAGCATCGCCGGTTTCGTCGTCGTCTCGCTGATGAACGTCTTCGTTTCCGATCTGCATTCGGCGATCGTCGTGCGCTTCATCAGCGGCATTGCCGCCGCACCGATGTCGACGCTCGGCTTCCTCTACATGCTCGAAGCCTTTCCGCCGGCGCGCAAGCTGACCGTCGGGCTGGCGCTGGCGCTCACCTGCACGACGATTTCCGCGCCGATCACCCGCCTGATCTCACCGACCTTGATCGAATATGGCCAGTGGCATGCGCTCTACACGCTGGAAATGGCGCTGGCGCTGATCGCGCTGCCGATCATCTACCTGCTGCCGCTGACGCCGGTCCCGCATGCCAAGGTTATCCAGCGCATGGATATCCTGAGTTACCTCCTCGTCGCCGTCGCCTTCGGCTGCCTCGCCGTGGTCCTGACCATGGGGCGCCTCTACTGGTGGTTCGAGGCTCCTTGGCTCGGCGTCCTGCTGGTCGTCTCGATAGCGACGCTGACGACCGCGGTGCTGATCGAGCTTTATCGCCCGGTGCCGTTGATCGACGTGCGCTGGATCGCTTCGAAGGAGATCGTGCACTTTGCCGCCGTTCTCTTGATTTTCCGGCTGGTCGCCTCCGAACAATCGACTGTTGCTGCGAACTTCTACCAGCAGCTCGGTCTCCAGTTCGAGCAGGTCGCAACCCTCTATTGGATCATCCTTGCTGCGGCCATCGGCGGCGGTCTGCTTTGCGCCGCGCTGATGAATCCTGAACATGCGGAGCGCGTGCATATTCTGGCACTCGGCCTCCTGGCGGCCGGCGCCTACATGGACAGCCAGGCAACCAGCCTGACACGGCCGGAGCAGATGTATCTGAGCCAGGCGATGATCGCGTCCGGAACGGCGCTCTTCCTGCCGCCGGCCATGGCGCGCGGCTTCAAGGCGGCGCTCGCCAAGGGGCCGAGCTATATCCTCAGCTTCATCGTGATCTTCCTCTTTACCCAGAGCATCGGCAGCCTGATCGGCTCCGCCGCCTTCGGTACCTTCGTCACGATCCGAGAAAAGTTTCATTCCAACCTTCTCGCGGAACAGATCGTGCTCTCGAACCCTCTGGTTGCCCAGCGCGTCAACCAGCTTTCCGCCGCCTACGCCAAGGTGATGGGCGACAAGACCCTGCTCGGCGGCGAGGGCACCGTGTTGTTGTCACAACAGGTGACCCGCGAAGCTTACATCCTCGCCTACAACGACGCCTTCCTGCTTGCCTCGGCGGTCGCGCTTTTCGCGCTCGCCGGGCTGCTGCTGCACATCTTCTACAACTGGCTCAGGCAGAGATTGTCCGCTCCTGCGCCGATGCCGGCCACCTGATTGACAGAGTTGACGACCATGTTGAAATCCTTGCGCTCTCCCACGAGCATCATCGTTCTTCTCGCCGGCATCGCCGGTATCGCCCTTGTGCTCTACGCCTGGCGGCTGCCGCCGTTCCACAGTTCGGTGGAATCGACGGAGAATGCCTATGTGCGCGGCTTTGTAACGATCATGAGCCCGCAGCTTGCGGGCTATGTCGCCGACGTTCCGGTGCACGACTACGAGACGGTCAAGGCCGGGCAACTGCTGGTCAAGATCGACGACCGCATCTATGCGCAGAAGGTGGCGCAGGCGGAAGCCACGCTTGCCGGGCAGAAAGCCGCACTTGCCAATTCCTTTCAGCAGGAGCTTTCCGCCAAGGCGGGCATCGCCGCCAGCCAGGCGCAGCTCGATAGTGCCAAGGCTGCCTTCAATCGGGCCCGGGCGACCTGGGACCGCATCCGCCCGCTCGCGGAAAAGGGTGTTTCGACCCGCAGTGATGCCGACCAGGCGCGTGCAGGCTTTGAGCAGGCCGACGCTGCCGTGAGCCAGGCAGAGGCCGGGCTGGAAGTGTCGAAGCAGGCGCTGGCGACGACGCTTGGCGCGCGTGCCGGATTGCAAGCCGCGGTGAGCGGGGCGGAAGCGGCCGTCGAACTCGCGCGAATCGATCTCGACAACACCCGCATCGTCGCGCCGCGGGACGGCCGTCTCGGTGAGATCGGCGCGCGGATCGGTCAATATGTGACGGCCGGCTCGCAACTCCTGGCGCTGGTGCCGAACGACGTCTGGGTCGTCGCCAATTTCAAGGAAACGCAGCTCGACGGCATGAAGGCGGGCCAACCCGTCGCCATCGCGGTCGACGCGCTGCAGCGGAACGAGCTGACGGGGCATATCGAGCGGTTCTCGCCCGCCGCCGGTTCGGAGTTCAGCATCATCCGTCCGGACAACGCCACCGGCAACTTCACCAAGGTGGCCCAGCGCGTCGGCGTGCGCATCGTCGTCGATCCCGGCCAGCCGCTGGCGGAAATGCTGTCGCCCGGCCTTTCGGTCGTCGTGCGCGTCGACAAGGACGCGCCGGTGCGCGTTGCACCGGACCAGGCGAACATCGGTGTCGCGCCTGTTGCCGCCCACGGATAAGACGGCCGAGGCCCACAGAGCCATTGCCAGAAACGGCCGCGCAACCAAGAAAAAAGCCCGGATCGATGATCCGGGCTTTCGCGTGTCGAATGGCCTTTAAGGCTTATTCTTCTTCGCCTTCGAATTCGGCTTCCGGGTTGAAGAAGTCTTCCGGCTTGAGGGCGTCTTCGTCAACGCCGTAGATGGCGTCGGCCGAGGTCAGGCTTTCGCCCTTTGCCTGGCGACCGGCTTCTTCGGCCGAACGGGCAACGTTGACTTCAACCGAGATCTCGACTTCCGAGTGCAGGTGCAGCGTGACCTTGTGCAGGCCGATCGACTTGATCGGCTGGTTGAGGTCGACCTGGTTGCGGCCGACGTTGAAGCCTTCGGCAGCGAGCACTTCGATGATGTCGCGGGCAGCAACCGAACCGTAGAGCTGGCCGGTTTCGCCAGCCGAGCGGACGATGATGAACGACTTGCCGTCGAGCTTCTCGGCAACAGCCTGGGCTTCCGACTTGCGCTCGAGGTTGCGGGCTTCGAGCGTCGAACGCTCAGCTTCGAAACGGGCCTTGTTGGCAGCGTTGGCGCGCAGCGCCTTGCCGAGCGGCAGGAGGTAGTTACGGGCAAAGCCGTCGCGAACCTTTACGGTTTCGCCCATCTGGCCGAGCTTGGCGATACGTTCGAGAAGAATGACTTCCATGTTGGTTTCCTTTCAGAGTTCCAGTTCGTTGGTCAGTTTTTTCCAACCGGCGTGACCGCGATGGTGCGTCGCGTATCGATCAGGCCGGACAGGAGGAAGAAGAATGCCGGGATCGTGAACACGAGCACCGACAGGTATGCAATCCACAGCACGGGAAGCCGCCAGGACTTGCCGCGTGTGCGGAAATGGAAGGAGGCGAAACCGGCAAGCAGGAAGCCCGCGCCGAAGGTTCCGCAGATCAGCGCGCCGATCGTTGCGGGTGCGCCGCCGAGGAAGGTGAGGACCAGGCCGCCGAGAAAGATGAAGATCGCGTTGCGGTGCATGCGCAGCGTCGACGGAATGTCCTCGCGCGGGCGCAACGACCGGCCGGACATCTGCACGATGCGGGTGGCGAGGTAGTAGGCGGTAAACAGCATCAGCACCCAGATCGCGCCCTGGACGAGCGGCAAAGCGAGGGTGAAAAGCGACTTGATCTGGGCGATGGCAGCCGCATCCGGGTTGTAGGCGCTGTCCTGCGCCTTCACGGCCTGAATGACGATATCGACCATGCGATCGGAGATATCGGCTCCATAACCGACGATCACGCCGACGATGATCATGCCGACAGTCACCAGACCGGCGAGATGGCTGAGGATATCGGAGAGCGGATACCAGGCAAGCGCCTCGTCCGGGCCGCCGAGTTCGGACGCCGGGCGGGCGAGATTGGCGAGATGGCTCAGCCAACCGGCCGGGATCAGCGTGACAACGAGGATCAGCAGCGCGAAGTAGGGCGAAACGAGAACGGCACCGGTGGCACCGGCCGTGACGATCGCGGTGATCGCTGCGGCATTGCCCCAGCCGAGGCCGGCAATCAGGATTGGAAGTGCCGAAGCGGCATAAAGGACGATCGCAAGAGACGACTGCGTATTCGCGCCCATCGACAAGAGGGCGGCGGTAAAGCCGGCGAGAACGCCGGTCAGCAGCGATGTCCTGTTCACATTCGTCACGTTCGCTGTCCTGCTTCGTGCAGTTAGGGGATGGCCAAAGCGCAGCCCCAGCATGGGATTTTGGCGCATCGCGCCGGTTCCGATCCGCGCCCATCGCGGAAGGGAGAGAAAGAGGCGCTCACCTTAGGGGAGCGCCTCTCCCAACAAGTCGGGTTCCGTCGAGTCAGAAGACTGACGGAGAGTCAGCCGTTCTTAGGAAACGACGTAGGGCAGCAGGCCGAGGAAGCGTGCACGCTTGATCGCCTGGGCGAGTTCGCGCTGCTTCTTCTGGGAAACGGCCGTGATGCGGGAAGGAACGATCTTGCCGCGCTCGGAAATGTAGCGCTGCAGAAGACGGATGTCCTTGTAGTCGATCCGCGGAGCGTTTGCGCCCGAGAAGGGGCAGGTCTTGCGGCGGCGGTGGAACGGGCGACGAACCGGAGCGGAAGAAACTTCAGCCATTGTCTTAATCTCCTAAAGCTTCTTGATTACGCGCGGTCTTCGCGCGGACGGCGCGGGCGGTCTTCGCGGTCGCCACGGTCCGGACGCGGACCACGGTCGCCGAAGCCACGCTCCGGACGGTCGCCATCGCGGCGCGGACGGTCGTCGCGGTCGCGCTTCTGCATCATGGCAGACGCGCCTTCCTCGTGCTTCTCGACGGCGATCGTCATGTAGCGCAGGATGTCTTCGTTGATGCGCATCTGGCGCTCGATTTCGTGAACAGCCGCTGCCGGAGCATCGATGTCCATGAGAACGTAGTGAGCCTTGCGGTTCTTCTTGATGCGGTAGGTGAGGGACTTCAGGCCCCAGTTCTCGACGCGACCGACCTTGCCGCCGTTTGCTTCGAGCACGCCCTTGTACTGCTCGACGAGACCGTCGACCTGCTGCGGCGTGATGTCCTGGCGGGCCAGGAATACGTGTTCATAAAGAGCCATTGTGGCTTGCCTTTCTTGCGTTAATCAGCCCGGACCTCGGCGGCTAAGCCTCAACGACTGTTCTTAGTGGCTGCAGGCAGCCGGCAAGAAAGTGTTGTATCGAGACGGTCGAGAGCGGAGACACGGGAGGCCGGAAAGACGTGCAATCCTAACGGCTCCCCTCGAGGAAGCCGGCCCTCCGTTCAGCCACCAGCCAGAAGACCGGGCATTTCGAACAGCGCGCTTATACGCATTTTTCCGCGGAAGGCAAGGCTTGCCGCGTCTTTTCCGCTTTCTACGCCAGCCCGTTCACCTTTTTCCATTTGCGCAGGCGGCCGTGGGCGTTGGCATAGGGAGAGGAAGTATTGAACTGGATCATGCGTCCGAGCGTGAATTTTCCGTACCATGGCCGCCCGTAAAGCGTCCGCTCGTCGCGATCCCTGATGAGTACCTCGAGCGTCTCCTTGCTGCGCCTCAGTCTGGCGACAAGCTCGCCCGGCGAAAGAGCGTGGAAGTCCGCATAGAATTTCTGCGCAAGCCGTCCGAGTTCGTTCCATTGATAGCCCGTCTCGGGGAAGTCGACCAGCTCGCCGCGCTGATCGCGATCGATCCATTTGATCACGAGTTCGCCCCAGCCGATGAGGTAGGCGACGAGGTCGCCGACGCTCATCATCGTGCCCTTGGCGTGGCCTTCGAGCGACGGTTCGCGGTAGCGCTCGTCAGGAACCCGTTCCAGCTCGCGCATCAGCCTGGCGAACTGGACGTCGATCGCCGCAAGCAGTTCCGCTTTCGTCTGGGGTACCGGCATCGACGATCTGGTCTCACGCTCAGATCGGCATCGGGTAGATCCGGTGCAGCCGCCGGATCCCGTTCACGATGTCCTGCGACAGCGTAAGGTCGACGGCGCCAAGGTTGGTCTTCAACTGCTCCATCGAGGTTGCGCCGATGATGACGGAAGCCATGAACGGCCGCGCCAGGCAGAAGGCGATGGCCATCTGCGCCGGATCGAGGCCGTGCTCGCGTGCCAGTTTGACATAGCCTTCGACGGCCGGTTCCTGGTGCGGCGTGAAGCGGCCGCCGAGATCGCCGTTGATCGAAAGTCGCGAGCCCTTCGGCTTCGCGCCATCGAGGTACTTGCCGCTTAAGAGGCCGGCGGCGAGCGGCGAATAGGCGAGCAGGCCCACGTCTTCGTGGTGCGACAGCTCCGACAGGTCGAGGTCGTAGGCGCGGTAAAGCAGGTTGTATTCGTTCTGGATCGAGGCGACGCGCGGCAGGCCATGACGCTCCGCCATGTCGATGAACTTCATCGTGCCCCAGGCCGTTTCGTTGGAGAGGCCGATGGCGCGGACCTTGCCGGCTTTCACGAGGTCGCCGAGCTTGTCGAGGATTGCCCGGAGGTCACTCGCGACATGATCCTTGTCCTGCCTGGACGGGTCATAGGACCAGGCATTGCGGAAATGGTAGTGGCCGCGGTTCGGCCAATGAAGCTGATAAAGGTCCACATAATCGGTCTTCAGCCGCTTGAGGCTGGCGTCGATCGCCTGGTCGATGCCCTCGGGTGTCGTCGGGTTGCCGTTGCGGATATAGGGGCGGCCGGGGCCGGCGACCTTGGTCGCAACGACGACCTCATCGCGCCGGCCGCGCCTGGCCAGCCATTCGCCGATGAAGCGTTCCGTGTCGCCATAGGTCTCCGGCGAAAGCGGGGTCGTGGGGTAGAGTTCGGCCGTGTCGATGAGGTTGACGCCCTTTTCGAAGGCGTAATCCAGTTGCTCGTGCGCCTCGGCGATGGAGTTCTGTGAACCCCAGGTCATGGTGCCCAGGCAGATTTCCGAGACCTTGATGCCGGTGCGGCCAAGCGTGTTGTAGCGCATCTAGATAAGTATCCTTGTGAAGGGCGGCGCCGACCTGGGAGGGAAGGGGCGCTGGCACCGGGAATGGAGCGGTCGCCTCGACCCTGGTGATCGGGTAGGGCAGAGCGACATCGGGCGGCAAACTTACGCCTTGATTGTCGAAGATCAAGGGCAAAAGGCCTCGTCGGCCGTGTCCGTGCCGGCCTCCAAGCTTGACTCGTCGGTAAGGAATGTGAATGGAGAGGAAGCCGGAGATGTATGGTTTCTGCCTGCATCCCGCTCTAACTCATAAGAACCGATCACTAGGATTTCGTGTCGCGCCGACCCGAAATCCTAGTGATCTAGGGAAGGGACGATCCCATGAGCATTGCATTCACGTTTCCAGGCCAGGGCAGCCAGGCTGTCGGCATGGGCAAGGATCTGGCCGACGCTTTTCCGGAAGCGGCAGCCGTCTTTGCCGAAGTCGATGAAGCACTCGGCCAGAAGCTGTCCGAGATCATGTGGAACGGCCCCGAGGAAACACTGACGCTGACTGCGAACGCCCAGCCGGCGCTGATGGCCGTATCTATGGCCGTCATTCGCGTGCTCGAAGCCAAGGGCCTCGACCTAAAGTCCAAGGTTTCCTTCGTCGCCGGCCATTCGCTCGGCGAATACTCGGCGCTCTGTGCCGCCGGTACCTTCTCCATTGCCGACACGGCGCGTCTCCTGCGCATCCGCGGCAACGCCATGCAGGCGGCGGTTCCCGTCGGCAAGGGCGCAATGGCGGCGATCATCGGCCTTGAACATGCGGATGTCGAAGCCGTCTGCCGCGAAGCCTCCGCGCTCGGTTCCTGCCAGATCGCCAACGACAATGGTGGCGGCCAGCTGGTGATCTCCGGCGAGAAGGCTGCCGTCGAGAAGGCCGCAGCACTCGCTTCCGAAAAGGGCGCCAAGCGCGCTCTGATGCTGCCGGTCTCTGCCCCCTTCCATTCCGCGCTGATGGCGCCGGCTGCCGACGCGATGCGCGAGGCGCTGGCCAAGGTCGAGAAGCGTAATCCGGTGGTGCCTGTCATCGCCAACGTGCTCGCCGCCCCGGTCAGCGATTCCGACGAGATCGCCCGGCTGCTGGTCGAGCAGGTCACCGGCCAGGTCCGCTGGCGCGAGACGGTCGAATGGTTTGCCGCCAACAATGTCACGACGCTTTATGAACTCGGCTCCGGCAAGGTCCTGACCGGGCTTGCCCGCCGCATCGACAAGACCGTCAACGGTATCGCCGTCAATACGCCCGCCGATATCGACGCAGCACTCGCCGCCTTGCTCGCCTGAGCGAACGCCTAGGCGCTCCAGTTATAAGGAATCAAAGAGATGTTTGATCTTTCCGGCCGCAAGGCTCTCGTTACCGGTGCATCCGGTGGTATCGGCGAAGAAATCGCCCGCATGCTGCACGCCCAGGGCGCGACCGTCGGTCTGCACGGCACCCGCGTCGAAAAGCTGGAAGCGCTTGCCAACGAACTTGGCGATCGCGTGCAACTCTTCCCGGCAAACCTTTCCGACCGCGCCGAAGTCAAGGCGCTGGGCGAGAAGGCCGAAGCCGAGCTTGGCGGCGTCGACATCCTCGTCAACAATGCCGGCATCACCAAGGACGGTCTCTTCGTGCGCATGAGCGACGAGGACTGGGATGCCGTTCTCGAAGTGAACCTGACGGCCGTGTTCCGCCTGACGCGCGAACTCACCCATCCGATGATGCGTCGCCGTTTCGGCCGCATCGTCAACATCACCTCCATCGTCGGCGTCACCGGCAACCCCGGCCAGGCGAACTACTGCGCCTCCAAGGCCGGCATGATCGGCTTCTCCAAGTCGCTGGCCCAGGAAATCGCGACGCGCAACGTCACGGTCAACTGCGTGGCTCCGGGCTTCATCGAAAGCGCGATGACCGGCAAGCTCAACGACAAGCAGAAGGACGCGATCATGGGCGCGATCCCGATGAAGCGGATGGGCACCGGCGCTGAAATCGCTTCGGCGGTCGTTTACCTCGCTTCCAACGAAGCGGGCTACGTCACCGGCCAGACGATTCACGTCAATGGCGGCATGGCCATGATCTGATCCGGTTTCCGGGATGGGCCGCCCGCCGAGATTGTGCGGTGGGCGATCTTCAACGTCCCGGGACGCCGCCTGCCAAATGCCTGAAATTCAATGTTGAGCAAGCGAATGACAGGCATTTTCGGACTTTGCGACAGCGTTAAACCGTGTTAATCGGGCCATGACTGTTAGCAGTCGACCGGTCCCGCCAGGTGCCCGGCAGCCTTGGCTGCCTTGGGTTTGCCGCAGTTCCGGTTGGATGGATTGCCGGGTGGGCCGTCTTGGTCTATCAGGCTTACAGAAGAGTACCGGTGCCGGAATAGGCGCCTACAGAAACGAAGGTCGAGGAACTCCGACATGAGCGATATCGCAGAACGCGTAAAGAAAATTGTTATTGATCATCTTGGCGTCGACGCCGAAAAGGTCAGCGAAGGCGCAAGCTTCATCGACGACCTCGGCGCGGACTCGCTCGACACCGTCGAACTGGTCATGGCTTTCGAAGAAGAATTCGGCGTTGAAATCCCGGACGACGCTGCTGACTCGATCCTGACTGTCGGCGACGCCGTCAAGTTCATCGAAAAGGCTCAGGCCTAATACCTTAAAGCGGCTTCGGCCGTGGACGGGCCGCCTAAAGCGGCCCGTTTCAGCCCAGGGAAGTGGGCTATCCCGCGCTGAGCGGGGATTTCGATCAGCAAGCGTTTCCCGCATATCCCTCTGATCGTGAATAAGAACCTTAAAATGGATGCCCGGATCGGGTTCGTTACACGTGGTCCGATCCGGCTCTGAAATGGAAAAGTCAGGGTGGGTCGCGGACTATGAGACGTGTCGTTATCACCGGTACCGGCATGGTATCTCCCTTGGGTTGCGGAACTGAGGCGACGTGGGCGCGCCTGCTTGCCGGGCACAATGCCGCGCGCAAGGTGACCGAATTCGAGGTCGAGGACCTTCCTGCCAAGATTGCCTGCCGCATTCCCTTCGGCGACGGCACCGATGCTACCTTCAATGCCGACGACTGGATGGAGCCGAAGGAGCAGCGCAAGGTCGATCCGTTCATCGTCTACGCGATGGCAGCGGCCGACATGGCGCTGGCCGATGCCGGCTGGAAGCCGGAGAACGATGAAGACCAGATCGCGACCGGCGTGCTGATCGGTTCGGGCATCGGCGGTCTCGAAGGCATCGTCGAAGGCGGCTACACGCTGCGCGACAAGGGCCCCCGCCGCATCTCACCGTTCTTCATTCCCGGCCGGCTCATCAACCTTGCCTCGGGCCAGGTGTCGATCCGCCACAAGCTGCGCGGTCCGAACCACTCTGTCGTCACCGCCTGTTCGACCGGCGCGCATGCGATCGGCGATGCGAGCCGCCTGATCGCGCTCGGCGATGCCGACGTCATGGTGGCCGGTGGTGCGGAATCGCCGATCTGCCGGATCTCGCTCGCCGGCTTTGCCGCCTGCAAGGCGCTATCGACCCAGCACAATGACGATCCGCAGAAGGCCTCGCGCCCCTACGATATCGACCGTGACGGTTTCGTCATGGGCGAGGGCGCCGGCGTCGTCATCCTCGAAGAGCTCGAGCATGCCAAGGCCCGTGGCGCCAAGATCTATGCGGAAGTCGTCGGCTACGGCCTCTCGGGCGATGCGTTCCACATCACCGCTCCGTCGGAAGATGGCGACGGTGCCTATCGCTGCATGCAGATGGCGCTGAAGCGAGCCGGCCTGACGGCTGCCGATATCGACTACATCAACGCCCACGGCACCTCCACCATGGCCGACACGATCGAGCTTGGCGCCGTCGAGCGCCTGGTCGGCGAACACGCGTCGAAGATCTCGATGTCCTCGACCAAGTCGGCCATCGGCCATCTGCTCGGCGCTGCCGGCGCGGTGGAAGCGATCTTCTCGGCGCTGGCGATCCGCGACAACATTGCGCCGCCGACGCTGAACCTCGACAATCCGTCGATCGAGACGAAGATCGACCTCGTGCCGCATGTCGCGCGCAAGCGCGAAATCAACGTGGCGCTCTCGAATTCCTTCGGCTTCGGCGGCACCAACGCCTCGTTGGTCCTGCGCCGCTACACCGGCGCCTGATCGCGCGCCCGGAGCGTCGCTTGAGCCAATTGTCGCGCCGACCGTCAAAGGCGGCGCGATGATCCAGCTTTTGCCGTATTGCTCGCTACAAGCATGTGGTGGGAGGAGGCGTCGTCGCGGAAGACGGCGCTCGCCGACCGCGATGTTCGCGCAAGGCATATCTGTCAGATTGCCCTTCAGTCATTGCCTGGAATTGCGGTTTGCCGGGTTTTTGCCGCGGGCCGTGGTTCCGGATTAAAGTGTCGGTCGTCCGCCGCGTTCTCTTGAACGGACGGTGATTCGACACATTTCTGTGGTTCTTCGGTGAGATTGCACCGACTGCGGATTTTTGAGTAACTGCGGACGTCGGCCTTCTGGGCGGCACCGTTTTATAAATTTGACCTATGCCTGCCACGGTCCAGTCCGAAATTCGCACCGGAAGCAGGAAGAGAATGAGGCCGCGAATTTCGGGTTCGGGATAATCGTGAGCGACTCAAACGATAACGGCGCGGCGCAATTTGGCCGCAGTGAAAACGCGAGCAACGGACCGATCATTCCGAAATCGGCAAACGAGGCCCTGCGTCCGGAAAAAGTGCCGCAACCGCCGAAACGATCGCGCAAGGCCCGCAGCCAGGTCGTGATCTTCCTGAACTTTGTCATGACCGTCATTGTCTTTGCCGCGCTCGCCGCCGCCGGCACGGTCTATTATGCGATGCACCAGTACGAAAAGCCGGGTCCGCTGCAGGCGAACCAGAACTTCATCGTCCGGGGCGGCGCCGGCATGAGCGAGATCGCCAGCGGGCTCGAGCGCGGCAACATCATCACCGATGCGCGCGTTTTCCGTTTCGTTTCCGAAGCCTACCTCGACAACGAGACGCTGAAGGCCGGCGAATATGAGATCAAGGCCGGCTCGTCGATGCAGGAGGTCATGCAGCTCCTGAAGTCGGGCAAGTCGATCCTCTACTCCGTCTCCCTGCCGGAAGGCCTGACCGTCAAGCAGATGTTCCACAGGCTGGCCGACGATCCGGTGCTCGTCGGCGACCTGCCGACGGAGCTGCCGCCGGAAGGCACGCTGATGCCGGACACCTACAAGTTCACGCGCGGCACCAAGCGCGGCGAGATCGTTCAGCAGATGGCCGCAGCCCAGAAGGTGCTGGTCGGCCAGATATGGGAAAAGCGCGATCCCAACCTGCCGGTGTCGACGGTTGAGGAGCTCGTGACGCTTGCCTCGATCGTGGAGAAGGAAACCGGTCGCGCCGACGAGCGTCCGCGCGTCGCCTCCGTCTTCATCAACCGGCTCGACAAGGGCATGCGGCTGCAATCCGACCCGACGATCATCTATGGCATCTTCGGCGGTGACGGTAAGCCGGCCGACCGGCCGATCCTGAAGTCGGACATCGACAAGCAGACGCCTTACAACACCTATATCATCAAGGGGCTGCCGCCGACGCCGATCGCCAATCCTGGTCGTGCAGCGCTGGAAGCGGTCGCCAATCCGTCGCGCACGCCTGAGCTTTACTTCGTTGCCGATGGCACGGGCGGCCACGTCTTTGCCGAGACGCTCGACGAGCACAATGCCAATGTCCGCCGCTGGCGCAAGGTCGAGGCAGAGCGGGCGGCAGAAGCAGCGAAGGCTGCGGCTGACGCGGGCACCGCCGAGCCGGCAGCCACGCAGCCGCAATAACGCCGGCTGCTGGCGGCGCATAGCCGCGCAGCGGTGCTTGCATTGTGGACGGACGAATCACGGCGCGGATATCCCTTGCGGGATGCCGCGCCGTCGCCTTATTGCTTCTGCTGAAACCGCAACGGAGGTGATGATGCCGCTCCAATCGATGACCGGCTTTGCCCGGAGAGAAGGCAGCAGCGGCCGCCGTCGTTGGGCCTGGGAGCTGCGCTCCGTCAACGGCAAGGGCCTGGACCTCAGGCTGCGCCTGCCGCAGGGGCTCGAGCGCTTCGAGCCCGAGGTGCGCAAGCTCGCAGCGGAGTATTTTTCCCGCGGCAATCTTCAGATCGGCCTCTCCGTCAGCGGCGGCGAGGCGGCCGTCGAGGCCGTGGTCAACCAGGCAGCCTTGACGGCGGTGCTGAACCTGCGCGGCCAGCTCGGTGATCTCGTCGATCCCGCGCCGCTCCGGTTCGACACGCTTCTCTCGATCCGCGGCATCGTCGACTTCCGCGAGCCGGAAGAAAGCGAAGAAGAGCGTGCGGCGCTCGATGCCGGTATCCTGGCAGGTCTGGCGGGTGCGCTCGCCGATTTGCGCGCGATGCGAGCAGACGAGGGCGCGGCACTCTGTCAGATCCTGCTGGGACAGGTCGAGACGATCGAGCGGCTGACGGCGACGGTCGAGTCCGACCCGTCACGTAGCGCCGCTGCGATTGCCGATCGGCTGGCGCAACAGGTAGCTCTGGTGATGGACAACGGCTCGTCGCTCGACCGGGACCGGCTCCACGCCGAAGTCGCTTTGCTCGCCACCAAGGCGGATCTTCGCGAGGAGATCGACCGGCTTGGTTCCCACATCGTTGCCGCCCGGGAGCTTCTGTCGAAGGGCGGTCCCGTCGGGCGCAAGCTCGATTTCCTCGCACAGGAATTTAACCGAGAATCGAATACGATCTGTTCCAAGTCCAACGCGGCCGCTGTGTCTGCCGCCGGCATCGAGCTGAAGGTCGTCATCGACCAGTTCCGCGAACAGGTCCAGAATCTGGAGTAAGGTATGAACCCGGCGACCCCTTCGCCCATCAAGATCGCCCGTCGTGGGCTGATGCTCGTCATTTCCTCGCCGTCGGGCGCAGGCAAGTCGACCATAGCGCGCAATCTCCTGGAAGCCGATCCGGAGATGAGCATCTCGGTCAGCGTGACGACACGTCAGCGGCGCCCAAGCGAGATCGATGGACGGCACTATCACTTCAAGTCAATCCGCGAGTTCGAGGCGCTGAGGTCCACCGACTCGCTGCTCGAATGGGCGGAAGTGCACGGCAATTTCTACGGCACACCGCGCGACGCGGTCGAGGCGGCCATGGCAGCGGGCCGCGACATGCTGTTCGATATCGACTGGCAGGGCGCGCAGCAGCTCCAGGAGAAGATGGCGGGCGACGTCGTCTCGATCTTCATCCTGCCGCCGTCAATGGCTGAACTGCAGTCACGCCTGCATCGTCGCGCCGAAGACAGCGAAGAGGTGATCGCCACGCGCCTTGCCAACTCGCGCGCCGAGATCGAGCACTGGCGGGAGTATGATTACATCGTGCTCAACGACGACCTCGACCGCGCCTTTGCGTCCGTGCGTGCGATCGTCGAGGCCGAACGCCTGCGCCGCGACCGGCGCCCCGGCCTGTTCGATTTCGTCAACGGGCTGCTGACCGAAAACCCGTTCTAAGGCTTCAAAAGAAATGGCTCCGTGAGGAGCCATTTTTGATTCACGCTATTTGTAGCGCGCGCCTTGCGATCCACCTGCCCCCTCAAAGGCAGTTGGCCAGCCGGCAGAACTCTTCCACCGAAAGTGTTTCGGCGCGTCGCTGCGGGTCGATATCGGCCTTGGCAAGCAGCGCCTCGCCGCCGAGTGGCTTCAGGCTCTGCCGCAGCATCTTGCGGCGCTGGCCGAAGGCTGCATGCGTCACTTTCTCGAGCGCCGCGACCGAGCAGGGGATCGGGTTTTCGACCGGCTCCAGATGGACCACGGACGACGTCACCTTCGGTGGTGGCGTAAAGGCCTGCGGTGGCACGTCGAACGCCATCCGCGCCTTTGTGCGCCAACCACAGAGCACACCGAGGCGGCCATAGTGGTCGTCATCCGCGTCGGCGACGATCCTCAGGCCCACTTCGCGCTGGAACATCAGCGTCAGCGACTGCCAGAAGGGCGGCCAGCGCTCGGGCAGCAGCCAGTTAACGAGCAACTGAGTGCCGACATTGTAGGGCAGGTTGGCGATGATCTTGACCGGCCCATCGTCGGCAAGCGTCTCGAACGACGTCTTCAAAGCATCGCCTTCGATGACCTGTAGCCGATCGGGATAATGCGCGCCGATTTCGGCAAGTGCCGGCAGGCAGCGCGAGTCCCGCTCAATCGCAATGACCTTCTTGGCACCGAGCGCGAGGATGGCGCGGGTGAGGCCTCCCGGTCCGGGGCCGACCTCGATGACCGTTACCCCTTCGAGCGAACCGGCGGTCCGCGCGATCTTCTGCGTCAGGTTGAGATCGAGCAGGAAGTTCTGGCCGAGCGCCTTCTTGGCATCGAGGCCGTGACGCTGGATGACATCGCGTAGCGGAGGAAGACCGTCAAGGGCGGCCATCAGCGGGTATCTCCTGGCATATTGGCCGCAAGCGATGCGGCAAGGTCGAGCGCGGCCCGAAGGCTGTCGTCGCGGGCGACGCCCTTGCCGGCAAGGCCGAAGGCCGTGCCGTGGTCGGGCGACGTGCGGATGAAGGGAAGACCGAGCGTGACGTTGACGCTATCGTCGAAGCCGAGCGCCTTGGCCGGGATCAGTGCCTGGTCGTGATACATGCAGATGGCCACGTCGTAGGTGGCGCGTGCGCGATCATGGAACATCGTATCTGCCGGCAGCGGGCCGACCGCATCGATACCCTCGGCACGCAGCCTGTCGATGACGGGCCGGATGACGGCGTCGTCCTCGAGACCGAGCGCACCGTTTTCGCCCGCATGCGGGTTCAGCCCGGCGATCGCGAGCCGTGGCTGTCGAAGTCCGAAACGATTGCGAAGGTCGGCCGCAGTAATCGCGCAGGTGCGGTAGATGAGGTCCGGCGTCAGTTGCTCCGGCACGTCCTTCAAGGGGATATGGATGGTGACGGGAACGGCGCGCAGCTTCGGTCCGGCCAGCATCATCACCGGCAGCACCGGCTGTCCCGTCGCCTTTTCGGCAAGATCGGCGAGATATTCGGTATGGCCCGGGAAGCGGAAGCCGGCGTCATAGAGAACCGCCTTGGCGATCGGGTTCGTGACCACGGCCGAGGCCTGTCCGGCGGTCACCAGTCGCACGGCCGTGTCGATCGCCCCGATCACGGCGCTGGCATTGACGGTGTCCGGCTCGCCCTCCTTGACCGGGGCAGGGCAGGCAAGCGGCAGCACCGGCAGCGCCGTGTCGAAGAGGGAGAGGGCGCCGGCGCAATCCGTCTCGCGGATGGACACCGTGTAGCCGAGCATCGATGCGCGCGCGGCAAGGACTGCGGGATCGCCGATGAAAAGGAAGGGGGCCGTCGCATGGTCGCGGCGGCCGAGCCAGGTCGAGAGGCTGATGTCCGGCCCGATACCGGCCGGGTCGCCCATGGTCAGGGCGAGGGGCCCGCCGGTAGTTTCGCGCATGTTTCCGTCGTGATTACTTGTTGACGATTTGCGCCTTCTTGCGCAGCTCCTCGAGGTACTTTTCGCTGTTCGGGTCTTCGCCACCGGCCTTCTTCTTGCCGATATCCTCGGCGCGGAAGACGATTTCGGCGGCGGTGTCGTCGTTGACCTCACGCTTCTTGCAGATCGCCAGGTACTCGACGCCCTTTTCTGTCACGCGGGTTCCGGTGGTGCCATTCTCGCCGGCCTTCTCGATCAGCGGCTTCCATTCGTCAGGCAGCTGCTGGGCAAGCATGCGGCCGAGGCTGCGGATCGACACGTCGCGATAGTTGGCGGCAAACACCTTCGAGGTTTCGCAGCCCGGGAACTGAGCGCGCGAGGCGTTGGCTTCCGCCTGCCGCTTCGCGGTGATCGCGCCGCGCTTCTTCTCGGGAATGACGAAGATCACCTGCTGCAGGAAATACTCGGTGGTCACCGGCTTCTGTCCGCCGCCTTCCATCATGCGCTTGACGAGGTCGGCGCCCTGGAGGCGGTTAGAGCTGCCGTAACGGAAGTTGACCGCGCGCGGCCAGCTCATCTGCACGGCGATGAATTGCTTGAAATGTTCGGAGCCGACGCCGGCCTGATCGAGAATCTTGCCGAGCTGCTCGGTCGAAAGCTTGTTGCCCGAGGCGAAGCGCGCATAGGCGGCATCGACTTCCTGCGTGCTGACGGACTGGCCGATGCGCGCGATCTCGGCACGCTTGAGAACTTCGTCGACGAGTTGCTTCTTGGCTTCGTCGTTGCCGCCCTTCTGGCGCTGCAGGCGAAGGAAGGCCACGCGCTTGGCGATGTCGCCGGAGGTAATCACCGTGTTGTTGACCGTTACCTTGACCGTGCTCGCTGCTGCCTGAGCTCCGGAGCATATTGCAACGCTCAAGGTGCCGGCCAAAGCCAGTACCGACAGTGTCCTCAAGATCGACATTTTCCCGCCCATTCTCTTTTCCTATATCCCGGACTATCACCGTCGACAGGCTTTGTCCGCCTGCCGGCCTTGCGCCGTTGCCTTATCTTGTCGGAGGGAATGCATAATACATGCGGCCAAACGATGACAAGACCGTTTGACGGTGCCGATATCGACGAATGGGCGAACTTTTGGCTCGCCCACTCGCTTGACGATATCAATAATAGTCGAGCTCTTCGAACTTGGTGTCGCCGACGTTCACGTCGCCGAGCGTACGGAAGCTGATTCTCGCGCCGATCGACCAGTCGTTCGCGACATTGGCATCGGTATCGCGTTCCTGCTTGTAGACGATCGAGAACAGCGTGTCCTGATCGTCGTAGGTGATGCCGAAGCCGTTGCGTGAGATGACATCCTTGTTGATGTCATAGGTGATCGCGCCGAACACCGACCAATAGTCGTGGAACCGGTAGGCGGCGGCGGTCTGGATTTCGTCCTGGTTGGACAGAGATCCGTAGAGCGGCTGCGCTTCGATGCGCGTATAGGTCATCGCGGCCTGCCAGGTCGTGCCGAGATAGCCGACGGTGGTATCGGCGCGGCGCAGCGACAGGTCCTTTTCGTCGAGGCGGCCGGAAACGCTCGCCATCAGACCGGACGGTGCGTCGATGCCCAACATGGCAACGTAGTCAGAGCTCTTGGTCTCAAGACCGGAATTCGCCCCGGCCTTGACCAGGTCGTCCGTCGCAAACGAGTTCAGGCCACCCAGATGGAACGACTGGCCGACGATGCCACGCAGGCCGTAGCCGCTGTCGAAGGTCCCCGTGTAGCGGAAGCCGACATTGGCGCGGGTGCCGCCCTCGATCCGGTCGAAACCGGAGAACTTGTCGCGGTCAAAGAGGTTCGTTGCGTCGAACACGAAGCTCTGCGCGTCTTCGTTCGGCAGGCCGCCGGCATATTGCTCGTTCGGGCGCGCGTAGAGCTGTGCGATCGGCTCGACGACGTGACTGCTGTCCTCGCCGACGAACAGGATCGGGTAGCGGGCTTCGAGGCCTGCGGTCAACATGCGCCGCGTTGCCGCATCGCTCGTGTTGAAGTCGCCGGTGTAGGCCGGACCCGGATTGTCCATGTTCAGCCCGATGGCATCGCCGCGCGCTGCCAGCAGCGGCGTGAGGACCAGGCCGCCCGGGGCGATGAAGGTGCGCTTCCACTCGAGCTCGCCGGTCAGGCGGTGCGAGGTGCCTTCTAGGCCGCGGAAGCGGACCACGCCCGGTTGGGTAAACGCGTCGAGCCGGTTGCGCTTCACGTTCGTGAAGTTGAACGTCGCGGAAAGCTCGCCGCCCAGCACGGGATCAGGCGCCTTGTAGGAATAGTCGAGGACCTGCGCCGCCGGCTGCTGGTTTTCCTCGATGCTGTTGGCGTCGGCGTCCTGAATGTCGAAGTAGAAGGCGCGCAGATCGAAGTAGTTCCGCTTGCCGAGCCCCGTCAGGTAGGCCTGGTTGGTATAGGTGGTGCCGTCGAACGTCGACAGCTCGTAGGTTTTGGCGAAGTTGGCGTCGGACTGGACGAGTACGTTCCAGCCGAAGGTCCAGCGCGGATTGATCTCGAACTCAGCCTTCGACGCGATCATGCCGCGATTGGTATGCATCGCGTCGACGGTGCCGGGCGTGAACTTGCCCTTATCGAGCTGGCTGATGCCGGCGAAGTTCAGCGTATGGAAGCCGTTGTGGAACCGCTGGCGGAATTCTCCCTCCAGCAGGAAGCCCTGCCGCGTCAGGCCGGTAAGCGTGGCCGTCGCGTCCATATAGGGCGAGATCGCCCAGTAGTAGGGGACGCCGACACCAACACCAAGCTTTTGGGCCGAGCGGAACGTCGGGAACAGGAAACCGCTCTTGCGCTTGACGGTATGGTCCGGCAGCTCCATGACCGGAATATAGGCGATCGGCTTGCCGAACAGCTCAAAGCGGGCGTTCTCCAGACGGATGGTCCGCGTGCGGCCGTTCTGGATGACGCGCTGCGCCTTGATGTGCCACAGCGAGCGATGTTCCGGCTTGGTCGAGCACGGCGTGCAAGCCGTATAGACGGCCTCGTTCAGGATGAATTCTTCGCCGTTCCGGCGCTCGCCGCTCGTGGCAGCAAGCCGCGTCAGATCGGTGGTTTCGATGCGCATCTGCTCGAGGAAACCGTCCCCGAAATCGTCGGTGACATCCATCTTGTCGGCATAGACGACATTGCCGCCCGGCTCAATGAACTGGATTTCCCCGGATGCATAGATGCGGCCATTCTTCTGGTCGTACTCGACCTGACGGGCCACCATCTTGTAGCCGCCGTAATCGATCTGCACGTTGCCGCGCACGATCACTTTTTCGGCGTCCTTGTTGTAGACGAGCTCATTGGCGGACAGAAGCAGCTTGGCGTCTTCCGGCATGTTCGGGCGCAACGAATCGAGGCGGTCCGAAGTCTGCTGCGCCATTGCAGGCGCACTCATTCCCATGGCAAGTGTCTGCAGCGCCACGCCTGCAAGCAGGGCAGCGTTGATCAGCCTTATACGTTTGCGGTTCACTACCGCCACTAGCCATCCTCCTGATTTAAAAGAATCGTCGAGCCCAGCGCCATCGCTACAACAACTGGCAACCAGGCTGCAACGAAAGGAGGCACAATGCCGCTGCTCCCGAATGCTTTGACAAGCACGGTGACGACATAAAGCACGAAGCCTGAAAGGATGCCACCGAGAATTACGGAGCGCGATTGGTTAAACCGGCTAAATTTCAGCGACACGCAAGCGGCGATCAGCGTCATGGCGACGAGCAGCAGCGGCAACGACAACATTGAGTGGAATTGAGTTTCCATGCCGTTGGTCGAAAAACCGAAGGAGCGGGCCACTTCGATCTTGCGCGGCAGGTCGAAAAACTGAATGGAATCAGCCTTTGCAAGACGTTCCTGAACAAACTCCGGCTTAAGATTGGTGGCCAGCTGTGCTGTTTTCAAACGTTGCGGAAGCTGCCCATTGCGCGTTTCCGTGACGTCGTTAAGAAGCCAGTAACCATCTTCGAGTTTCGCCGACGCCGCATCCTGTCTCAGAATGATCGTGCCCTGTGGATCAAAGTGGATGACGGTGACGTTGAGAAGCGTGGTGCCGTTGTCCTGAACCGAGCGCGCGCCGATGATCGTGTCCGTGCCGTTATAGATCTGCCGCAGCCACGGGATCGAGCCAGCATCGGCGTTCCGCGTGGAGCCCCATTCGGCCAAAAGCGCCTCGCCGCGCTTCGTTCCCCAGGCAGCAAGCGGGTTGAGCGCCACGACCGCCAGCACGCCGAAGAGGAAGGAGCCGAGGATGAAGGGCCGCAGGAACTGCCAGACGGAGATGCCGGCTGCGCGGGTCACGACCAGCTCGTAGCGGCGGTTGAGCGAAATCAGCGCCGCCATGGCCGAAAACAGCGCGACGAAGGGTATCGTCTGCTGCAGGATCAGCGGGATCCGGAGCGCGGTCATCAACAGGGCGCCGGAGATGCTGTAGCGCGGCAGGTTTGCCAGCCGGCTTGCCTGCTCGCTGAAGTCGATGATGAAGACCAGCGAGAAGATCCCGACGAGGAACCAGAACGTCGTGATCACGTAGCGCATGAAGAAGTAGCGGCCGAGCGTGCCCATCATGACGGCTGCCCTTTCTGGGCGTCAGGCCGCATCAGGCGCAGGCGAACCAGGAGTTCCTGCAGCTTTTCCTGCCCGGTCATCGGAATGTCCAGTCGCCTGTTGCTGACGAGCTGGTGAATGCAGAGGGCGCCCGCCATCAGCGGCACGGCATACATCAACGGCACGAACCACACGGAGTCCTCGGCGCTGTTGCCGGCATAGAACGTCATCCAGCGGATGAGCAGGGCCGTGCCGAGCGCGCTGACCATCGGATGAAGCCGAGCTTCGCGGTGGGAGCGTGCGTCACTGCTGAAGACCAGCGCAATCAGGCCGAAGAGCAGGGGGAAGGTCCATTCCGTGAAGCGACGGTTGAGTTCGGCGGTAAAGGCGAGCGGATTGTTCTTGTAGACGTGATCTTCCGGGTCCGGATTGATCAGGCCGGGAAGGTCGCGGTCCTTCGCTCGAATGGTCGCCTCGCGCGTCGTCTTGGTCATGTCGGCGAGATCGAAGGCATAGGAGTCGAATTTGATGATCGACACGCTGCCGTCGGGGAGCTTGCGCTGCACTTCCCCGTCTTTCATCACCAGGGCCGAGCTCTTGTCGTCGATGGCGCCTTCGCGGGCATAATAGACGAGCTCGAAGCTCGGATTGCGCGAATCGGCGACGAAGATGCCCTGCAGCACGCCGCCGCCCCGCCGCGCGCCAACCTGGACATAAAGATTGTCTGCGACCTTGCGGAAGGTGTTCTCCTGCACGACGGACGACAGCAGATCGGCGTTGGCGGTTGCCAGCATCTTGCGCAAGGCCATACGCGAATAGGGCTCGACGAAATTGTCGACCACGAAGGAAAGCACGCTGAGGCCCAATGCCAGGTAGACCACCGGTCGGATGATCGCCATGCGCGAGCTGCCGGCGGCGTTGAGGACCGTCAGCTCCGAATCGGTGTTCATCGTCGTCAGCGTCTGCGTGACGCCGATCACCAGCGCAAACGGCAGGATGATCGTGATGACGGAAGGCAGTATGAGGGTCGCCACCTTGGCGAAGGCGAGCACGGATTGGCCGTTGTCGGTGACGAGGTTGACGTTGGTCAGCGCCTGAGTCGTCCACGTGATGCCAAGCAACGGCAGGAGCGTCGCGAGGAACATGATCACGGCACGCCGGAATATGTAGCGTTCGATCAGCTTCATGCCCGTGTCCGGTCCAAAATCCTGCTCATGTTTCTGTTCCGGCGGCGGTTATCGAACCGGATTTCGCCCATGTCCGTAAACCGAAGCCCGGTTCTTTGCCAGCCACCCGTGCTGCTCGAATTGTGCAGCAACAGGGATAATTTAAGGCGAAGAACCTCGGTTAACCGCATGTAAACATCTGCGGGCATCTTGCCAAGCGGTTGAAAAGCGAGAAGGGTGCCGGCCACAGCTTTGACGGTGGCGAATGATGCGAATATTTGCCACTGTAACCGCCCGGTAACAGGCCGGCTTGCCATAAGCCTTGCCGTGTCGTCCGGTTGCGTTGTGCGGCCTAGATCCCCTTGGGCTGGCGCTCGATCTCCCGGAAAGATCCATTCGATCCAAAGGGTTGCGTCCAGACAGGAAATACCCGGAGTTTTCAATGTCGATGAAGTTTGAGTTCACCTTTGCCAAGTCCCATAAGCCGAGCGGTGGCGTCGCCGTTCTGCTGAAGAGCGCGGGCGCGTCGGCGGCTGCCGGCGCCGATGTCGCCGACCCCGAGAACGTCGTCGCAAGGGCGGCGAAGATCAAGAAGTTTACCGGCAAGGCGTTCTCCTCCCTCGACATCGTCGCGCCGCATGGCTCGCCCGCCGATCGAATCGTCGTGCTCGGTCTTGGAGACGCGGATGCGCTGACGGACCATGACTGGCTGAAGGCGGGCGGAGCCGTCGCTGCGAAGCTTGGTTCGGTCGACAAGGTGACGGTCTTCATCGACGCGCCCGACGCCAACGTGACCGGAAAGGCGGCAGCGGACTTTGCACTCGGCATGGAGATGAATGCCTACGCCTTCGACAGCTACAAGACCAAGAAGGCCGACGACGACGCGAAGCCATCCGGCAAGCCGACCAAGGTGACGATCGTCACCGGCACGGTCATCGCGGCGAAAAAGGCGTTCACGGCGGCGCAGGCCGTTGCCGAAGGCGTGTTCCTCGCCCGCGATCTGGTGAACGAACCGGCCAACGTGCTGGGCCCGGTCGAGTTTGCCGCCAAGGCGAAGGAGCTGGAAAAGCTCGGCGTCGAGGTGGAGATCCTCACCGAAAAGGAAATGAAGAAGCTCGGCATGGGCGCGCTGCTCGGCGTCGCGCAAGGGTCGAGCCGTCCACCGCGCCTCGTCATCATGCAGTGGAAGGGCGGCAAGTCCAAGGACCGTCCGCTTGCCTTCGTCGGCAAGGGCGTCGTCTTCGACAGCGGCGGCATCTCGATCAAGCCGGCTGCCGGCATGGAGGAAATGAAGGGCGACATGGGTGGTGCGGCCGCCGTCACCGGCCTCATGCACGTGCTCGCTGCCCGCGAAGCCAAGGTCAACGCCATCGGCATCATCGGCCTTGTGGAAAACATGCCCGACGGCAGTGCGCAGCGCCCGGGTGATATCGTGACCTCCATGTCCGGCCAGACGATCGAGGTGATCAACACCGACGCCGAAGGCCGTCTCGTGCTTTGTGATGCGCTCTGGTACTGCAACGATCGCTTCAAGCCGCAGGCGATCATCGATCTCGCGACCCTGACCGGCGCGATCATGGTCGCACTTGCAACGCATCATGCCGGTCTGTTCTCCAACGACGACCGTCTGGCGGGCCAGCTTCTTGCCGCTGGCATCGCGACGCACGAGCCCCTGTGGCGCATGCCGCTCGGCCGGGAATACGACAAGATGATCGACAGCAAGTTCGCCGACATGAAGAACACCGGCGGCCGCCACGGTGGCGCGGTGACCGCGGCGCAGTTCCTCAAGCGCTTCGTCAAGGATACCCCCTGGGCGCATCTCGACATCGCCGGCACCGCCATGGGCGCGCCGACCGACGAGGTCAACCAGTCCTGGGGTTCGGGCTTCGGCGTGCGGCTGCTCGATGAGCTGGTGCGGGCGAGCTACGAGGCCTGATCGACAATGCCGGACGTGATGAAAGGCGGGAGGCAATCGGCATGACCGAGATCCTGTTCTACCACCTGACGGAATCGAAGCTGGAAGACGCGCTACCGCCGCTGCTCGACAAGAGTGTCGAGCGCGGCTGGCGGGTGGTTGTGCAGACGGTCGATGCCGAGCGCCGCGATGCGCTCGATACGCATCTCTGGGTCTATCGCGACGAGAGTTTCCTGCCGCATGGCACGGATGCCGGGGACTTTGCGGCGGATCAGCCGGTGTTGCTCGTCGCCGACGACGGCAATGCCAATGCGGCGACGGTGCGTTTCGTCATCGATGGCGCGAGCCCGCCTGACGTTTCGGCCTATGAGCGCATCGTCTTCATGTTCGATGGCTATGACCAGGAACAGCTGGAAGGCGCGCGCGGCCATTGGAAGCGGCTGAAGGGCGAGGGCCACGCCTTGACCTACTGGCAGCAGAACCGCGACGGCCGCTGGGAAAAGAAGGCCTGAGTTTACAAGCGTTACGACAAAAAAGCCCGCGGACGAGACCGCGGGCTTTTTGTTTCCGGCATGTCCGGAAGATCAGTCGTGGAAGGCTTCGACGAACTTGCGCTTGCCGAGCATGAAGGCATCTGCGACGTGGCGCAACGGCGCCAGATCGACGTCCGACTTCCCGGCTTTGACGATTTCGGCGAAGCGCCGGTAGAGCATCGGATATTCCTGCTCCGGCTCCTCGTGCACGAGCTTGCCATCGATGGAGAGCTTGGCGCCGCCTTCCGACAGCACCATCTCGCCCGCCGCCGTGCGGGCAACGATGTCCCAGCTCTGCTTGCCTGTCTGGCGCCAGTCGAATTCCGCCGCGACCGGCAATTTTTGGCCGTCGGTGAAGGTGATGTTGGCGGCGATCGGCGCGTCACGATTTTCCGGGAATTCGAGCACGGCCGACGTTACGAACAGCGGGCGTGGCAGGATGTGGGTGACGATCGACAACGCGTTGATGCCCGGATCGAAGATCCCGAGGCCCCCGGCCGCCCAGATCCATTCCTGGTTCGGGTGCCAGTGCCGCACGTCTTCCTTCCAGATGACCTGGACATCCTTGATCGTCGTCGTTGCCAGGAAGGACTTTGCAGCTTCCACGGCCGGCGCGTAGCGGGAGTGCCAGCTTGCAAACAGCGACAGCCCCTTCGATGCTGCCAGCGCCTCGAGGTCCGCGACCTCGCTGAGCGTCGCGCCCGGCGGCTTTTCCAGAAACACGTGCTTGCCGGCGTCGAGCGCGACGCGAGCTGCCTCGTAGCGATACTGCGGCGGCATGCAGAGCGACACGGCTTCAATCGCAGGAACCGCGTCGAGCATCGCCTCGATCGATTTGAAATTGTCGATGCCGTCGACCGTCCCATGTCGGCTCGCGGCGGCAATCAGCTGATAGTCGCTGTTCTTGGCGATCGCCGGAAGGTGCTGGTCGCGAACGATCTTGCCGATGCCGACAAGCGCAATTTTGATGGGGGCCATGGTGTTCCGCTCGATTTGTATGACTTATTGTCGGCTCTTGTAGCAGATTGCACACCGGGAGCAAGCCGCCGCTCCGCCCACGGCTATGACATCGATGTCGATGGAATCGACAGATTGTCATTCCCTCTCAACGTCGCCGCACTAACTCTACCGGTGGACGTGCGGTGCCGTGCCGTCAACTGGACTGACATGGGCGGTCTGACCACCCGAACGAGGAGTGAACGATGCAGCAGCAGATCCGTCGGGCAAGCCGAGCCGACCTCGACATCATGATCGAGTGGGCCGCGGAAGAGGGGTGGAACCCCGGCCTCGGCGACGCGGGGCCCTTCTGGGCAGCCGACCCCGAGGGCTATTGGGTGGCGGATGGAGAGGGGGGGCCGGTCGCCGCGATCTCACTGGTGCGGTACAACGAAAGCTTCGGCTTTCTCGGCTTCTTCATCACCCGGCCGGATCATCGTGGCAGGGGCATTGGCCGACAGCTGTGGCAACAGGCGATGTCGGTTGCCGATCGGCGCATCGTCGGTCTGGACGGCGTGGTCGCGCAGCAGGAGAACTATAGCCGGTCCGGCTTCGCCTACGCCCACGCGAACATCCGCTACGGCGGCATCATCGACGTGGTCGAGCCGCCGGGCGCGGGTCTGCTGGAGGTCGCGCCGGTGCATATGCCGCTCCTCATCGACTATGATCGCCGCTTCGTCCCGACGCGTCGCGAGGTGTTTCTGCGCGAGTGGCTGAAGGCGAGCGACGGGCGGCGCAGCATCTTGCTGCTGCGCGATGGCGCGGTGGCGGCCTATGGGACGATCCGGGCCTGCCGCAACGGCTTCAAAATCGGGCCGCTCTTTTCCGACACCGAGACCGGCGCCGATCTGGTCTTTCGCAAGCTTGCCGCCGGCGTCAACGGCAGCGAAGTATACCTCGACATCCCTGAACCGAACGCCTCGGCCAAGGCACTTTGCGATCGCTACAATCTCAAGCCCGTGTTTGAGACCGCGCGCATGTATCGTGGGCCGGATCCGGGGCTGCCGCTGGCGCGAATCTACGGAATTACCACTTTCGAGCTGGGCTGACGGAGGGGAGGCGACGGCGGGGCCGGCTTCTGTCAGCCGGCCATCGCGTCTTCATATTCGGCGGAAAGTTCGAGCCATTGCTCTTCGGCTTGCGTGAGTTTCGCTGCCGCGTCGGAGCGTTCCTTGGCCTTTTGTGCAGCCTTGGCCGGCGACTTTTCGTAGAGCGCCGGATCGGCAAGTTCCACATCAAGTGCCTGAATCAGTTTCTCCAGCTTTCCGGTCAAGGATTCGATTTCGTTGATCTTCTTGCGGAGCGGCGCCAGCGAGGCGCGCTTGTCGGCATTGACCTTGCGCTGGTCCGCCTTCGAAAGGCTGTCGTCGACGCCGGTCGGCCTCGGTTTCTCGTCCTTCGCCTTGGGGCCACCGACGATCAGGCTGCGGTAATCTTCGAGGTCGCCGTCATAGCTCGTCACGGTACCGTCGCGCACCAGCCACAGCCGGTCGGCCGTCGCTTCGATCAGGTGCCGGTCGTGTGAAATCAGGATCACGGCGCCGGAATAGTCGTTGAGCGCGGTGATCAGCGCGTTGCGGCTGTCGATGTCGAGGTGGTTGGTCGGCTCGTCGAGGATCAGAAGGTTCGGCGCGTCGAAGGCGGCAAGGCCCATCAGCAACCGCGCCTTTTCGCCGCCGGAAAGATCCTTGGCGGGCGTTTCCATCTTTTCCGTCGCAAGCCCCATCTGCGCCACGCGTGAGCGCACCTTGGCTTCAGGCGCTTCCGGCATGCGCCGGCGCACGTGCTCGACAGCACTTTGCGTCGGGATCAGGTCGTCGAGTTGATGCTGGGCAAAGAAGCCGACCTTGAGATTGGGAGCGATCTTCAGTTCGCCCGCCTCTGGCGCGAGGCGACCCGAGATGAACTTGGCGAAAGTGGACTTGCCGTTGCCGTTCGAGCCGAGCAGCGCGATCCGGTCGTCCGTGTCGATCCGGAGGTTCAAGCGCTTGAGGATGGGCTTGCCGGGCTCGTAGCCGACGGTACCTCCGGTGACGGCGATGATCGGCGAAGCCGCTTCCTTCTCCGGATCCGGGAAGGAGAAGCCCTGGACATGATCTTCGATCACGGCCGCAATCGTGCCCATCCGCTCCAGTGCCTTGACGCGGCTTTGCGCCTGGCGCGCCTTGGTGGCCTTGGCCTTGAAGCGGTCGATGAAGCTCTGGAGGTGCTTTCGCGCTGCGTCGTTCTTGGCTTTCGCCTTCATCTGCAGCTCGTCGGCTTCCGCCTTCTGCCGCTCGAACTGGTCGTAGGGCCCACGATAGAAGGTGAGCTTCTTCTGGTCGAGATGCACGATGGCATTGACCGCGGTGTTCAAGAGGTCCCGGTCGTGGCTGATGATGATGACCGTGTGCGGATAACGGCGGATGTAATCCTCGAGCCACAGCGTGCCTTCAAGGTCGAGATAGTTGGTCGGCTCGTCGAGCAGCAGCAAATCCGGCTCGGAAAAGAGTACGCCCGCAAGCGCCACCCGCATCCGCCAGCCACCGGAAAACGACGAGGCGGGACGCAGCTGTGCTTCATGGTCGAAGCCGAGGCCGGCGAGAATGCTTGCAGCACGCGCTTCGGCCGAATGGGCGCCGATGTCGGCAAGCCGCGTCTGGATCTCGGCAATCCGGTGCGGATCGGTCGCGGTCTCGGCTTCGGCGACCAGCGCCGCGCGCTCCTTGTCCGCCTTGAGCACGATCTCGATCAGCGGTTCTTCTGTGCCGGGCGCTTCCTGCGCGACCTGGCCGATGCGCGCGTTTTTGGGTAGCGCGATCGTGCCGGCTTCCGACGCGAATTCGCCGGTTATGATGCGAAACAGCGTGGACTTGCCAGCGCCGTTTCGGCCCACGAGCCCCGCCTTCGTGCCCGCCGGAAGCGTCACGGATGCGTTTTCGATGAGGAGACGTCCCGCGATGCGGGCGGAAAGGCCGGAAATCTGGATCATTGCGGCCTTTTGCCCGGACTTGGCCGGGAAGGCAAGAGGCGTCGGCGTGCTGTTGCCACCGCTGTGGCGGGTCGGGAATTCAAGAGGTCATTGTTATCGATTTTTGAACAAGGCGTTCCGACAATCGATACTACACATCCTGATCGTGAGGGACCATCTCAATAACGGAAGGGCGGGGAACGCTCTTCTGACCGCCTCGATCGACCGAACGCCAGTGGCAGAGGCCCCGCGTTCCGAGGGACGACTGATCCGGCCAAGGACATTTTTGATGAAACCTCGTTCAGCCGAACGAGCCTCCCAGGAGCAAAGACCATGAAAACCGCAATCCAGACCGCTCTTTCCGCCGCTCTCGTTGCAACCGCTATCCTCGGTGGCGCTTCCGCTGCCTTTGCCGGCGGCAGCTACTATGAAGGCGTCAGCCCGACGCCGCTCTATACCGAGCGCACGCCGGCCGTCACCGGCAAGTCGTCCTTCACCATCGGCAGCTCCGAAGCCGGCTATGTCGATCGCACCAACACCGGCTCGGTCGCAAACTTTAGTGTCGCGCCGAAGAGCGTGATCGGCGGCGAAGGCGAATACTACCAGGGCATTTCGCGCTAACGGCGATGAATGAGGGGGCGCGGGTTTTGGCCCGCACCCCATTTCAAGGGATTTGATGGATCACCGTGATGATCCTATGAGGCGACCCCAAGCGCCTATGCGGGCCTAGTCCCCGACCTTCTACCTCCACCAAGGAACAGATTGATGAAGAAGTCCTTTGCCGCAATCCTCGTTGCGGCGGCCATGCTCGGCGGCGCGTCCGCCGCTGTCGCAGGCGGAAGCTACTACGAGGGTGTTAGCTCCACGCCGCTCTTTACCGGCCGCGCCGAAGCCTCCGCCGGCACCGGCGTGTCCGCGACCGCAAGCCGCGGCGACTACTATGCGGGCATCGAAGACAGATCCGTCGACAAGACGGCAACCGGCGCGATCGCCAATGGCGGCGCCAGGGCTTTCGGCGAGGCCGACCAAAACAAGCAGTAAGTCACGCCAGACGGTTGACCGAACAACCCGGTCCCGCCCACGCGGGGCCGGGTTGTTTCGTTTTGGCGTTGCCAAATGAGGTACATTGCCATGACAGAAAAAGTCGAAGTCGCCGAGCGGCTCTTCGAGCTCTACCACTGCGTTCATCGCCTGGTGAACGCATCGATGTCGGAGGAAGGCGTTTCGCTCGCGCGCAGCAAATTCCTGTTTTATCTGAACACGCTCGGCCCCTGTCGCTGCGCGGATATCGCCTCGGCGCTCGGCTTTGCGGCCAGAACCGTCACCGAAGCGATCGATGGCCTGGAGCGGGACGGCATGGTCCTGCGCGAACCGGATCCGGAAGACCGCCGCGCGAAGATCATCTCGATCACCGACCGCGGTCGGCTGGCGCTGGAGGCGGCACTGCAGCCGCGCCATCGCACGATCGATGAGCTGTTCTCAGCGCTCGACGATTGTGAACGCACCGAATTCTTCCGGCTGCTCGGCTGTCTGCGTGAAAGGGCGTCGGAAATCGACGAAAGCCGTCACCCGGACGCCGCCTGATTTGCAAGCGTCAAGCGGCGCTCTGGCCGTAGCCCCTGCCGCGGCCGAGGGCCGCCGAATAGCACAGGATGCCGGTGCCATCGCGTGCGCCGGCGAGGGCCTGCTCCGCCTGGGTCAGCAGATCGGCGCTCGTCGATGCCGGTTGCGCAAGGGTGATGCCGGCCGCAAGCGAAAGCGTCTCGGCTGTGTGCGCCCGTCCGGGGAGGGTGACCGTCAGTTCCTTCACCGACTGCCGCAGACGCCGGGCAATGGCCTCGGCATTTTCGGTGCTGACATCCCGGCACACGAAGGCAAACTCCTGCTGGCCCACGCGGGCGACGAAATCGTCCTTCTTGATCGACTTGCGAAACAGCGTCGAGAGCTTGGAAAGCGCCTTCGCGGCGACCGTGCCGCCGTGGTGCTCCGCCATTTCGCGCAGCCCTTCCACCGAGGCAAGAAGCAGGGCAACCGGCTGGTCTGCCCGTTCCGCTTCGAGGATCGAGTCGAGTTTTGCCGTCAGCGCCAGGCGGTTCGGCAGGCCCGTGGCCGGGTCGCGGGTCAGGGATCGCCGGCTTTCGGCAAGCTCGCCTTCGAGTTCGGCGAGACGTGTCATGCTGGTTTCCAGCGCCTGCTGGAGAGCGCCTTCTTCATTCGTCAAACGGCCAGCCGCTTCCCGCAGTCGCGCGGCGTCGTCGGCGAATTCGGACATGCCTGCAACGGGGTCCGTGGCCAGGCGGCCGGCGAAATGGTCCAGTTCATCCTTGAAGCTCTGTTTCTGCAGCAAGGCGAGCCTGAGCTTTCCGGCAATCTCGGCAAGCGCTTCCTGGCCGGCGGCTCTCGCGCGGTCCGCGGCAAGTGCTGCATGGGAGATGAGGTGATGCCTGAGACCCAAGGCATCCAGCGCATCCTGCTGCGGGTTGTGCCCGAGTGCGGCGAGTTCGCGGGAAAGCTCCGGCAGGCGACCGGATAGCGCCTCGTAGACAAGCTCGTAATTGCGGGGCAGGGCCGCGATCCCGTGCGCCGACATCGCATGCGCCACCTTCAGAATGATCGCCGCCTGCCTCGCCTGCGATCGGCTGGCATCCGCTGGAACTTGCCTGTTCATTCTGTCGTGGCCCCCGGTCGCTTCTCGATCTCTAGCTTGATAAGCCGCCACTATGAGAAGGCTGCATTTAAGGGAGTCTGAAGATTTCGGGCTCTGGGCGATTCCCGCCCGGTATGGTTGCTAAATTCCATCGGCCCTCCGTCCACTGCAACCGCATGTCGCGGGGAATGGACGGTCGTCAACTGTCGCCATCTTTATACTTGACGCCTTTAGTCACCAATTATATTCGGCGCTGCTAAATCGGGCATCGAGCCCGGGCAAACAGCGACGGTCAAGCATGTCCCTCTCGTTCATTGCGGATCTGGCGAAATGGGGCGACCGGCCGGCGCTGGTCTTTTCCGGGCAACGGATCGTCACCTATCGCGAACTCCATGAGCGGGTCACCCGCCAGGCACTTGCCTTTCGCGGTCCGCGCGGGCTGGTAACGATCGAGGCCGAGCTTTGCGAGCATGCGATCGTCGCCTATCTGGCAGCGCTCGCCGCCCGGCACGCCGTCGCCATGCAAGCCCCGAAGAACGGCGCTGCCGGCTCATGGGTCGATGCCTTCGAGCCAGACTTCGGCTTCCGTCGCATCGATGGCCGCTGGCGCACGGAGCATCTGCGACAGGGCGATCGGACGCCCCATGATGAACTGGCCGTCATGCTCTCGACTTCGGGCAGCACCGGTTGCGGCAAGGCTGTGCGCCTCTCGCGGGAAAACATTTCGGCCAACGCTGTGGCGATCGCGGACTATCTCGGCCTGACGGCGGAAGATCGCGGCTGCCTGATCCTGCCGCTCCATTATTCCTACGGCCTGTCGGTGCTGAATTCTCACCTGGCCGTCGGCGCCAGCCTCTATATTCCCGGCGGCTCCATCCTCGATGCCGGTTTTCTCGATGGTCTCGCGGAAAGCGGAAGCACGAACCTCTCGGGCGTGCCCTACTCCTACGAGCTGCTGGAAAAAGTGGGCTTCCGCGACCGTCGCTTCGCCAAGCTGCGTTTCATGACTGTCGCCGGTGGCCGCTTGAGCGCTGATGTCATCCGAGCCTACAACGACCATCTCGGCACCCAGGGTGTGGCTTTCTTCGCCATGTACGGCCAGACCGAGGCCACCGCCCGCATCGCCTATGTGCCGCCGGCTCAGCTTTCCGGCAACGAGGACAGGATCGGCGTCGCCATTCCAGGTGGACGCCTTCTGATCGTGAGCGAGAGCGGCGTGCCGATCGAAAGCGACGGCGTGGCTGGCGAACTCGTCTATCGCGGCCCGAACGTCATGATGGGCTATGCCATTTCACGGGATGACCTCTGCCGCGGCGCCGACCTTGCCGAATTGCGGACCGGCGACCTCGCCATGCGCCATGCCGACGGCCTGTTCCAGATCGTCGGCCGCATGAAGCGGATCTCCAAGATCGCCGGGCTCAGGATCGCGCACGATGTGCTGGAAGCGGGGCTCGAGGCGCGCGGCATCACCGCTGCCGTTGTCGGCGACGATGCCGGCCTTCACGCCTTTTACGCCGGCAGCCGCGATGCCGAAGAGATCAGGCGGCTCTTGGCGCAGGCAAGCGGGCTGACATTGGCCCACCTGAAGGCGACGCCCCTTGCCGAGATGCCGCGGCTTGCCAGCGGCAAGATCGATTACAACGCACTGAACATGGCAGCCCGCCAGGCGGCGGCCAGTGGCGATGATGATAACGGCGGTATCGAAGGGCTCTTTGCCCAGGTCTTCTATCCAAAGCGGGTGAAGCGGTCCGACAGCTTTGTCTCGCTCGGCGGCGATTCGTTGCGCTTCGTTCAGCTGTCGATCGGGCTGGAAAAAGCGCTGGGGCAAGTTCCGGATGCCTGGGAGACCTTGCCGATCGCCGAGCTATCGCTCCAGGAACGGCGCGAGACTGCCACGCGGCGCATCGGCACCGACCTCTTGATCCGTGCGCTTGCTATTCTTTTGGTCGTCCTGCACCACGAGGTCCTGTGGCCGATCCCCGGCGGGTCGGCGGCCATGGTCGTTCTCGCCGGCTTCAGCCTTGCGCGCTTTCAGATGGGACCGCTGCTTGCAGGCGACGGCTGGGCGATCCTGCGGCCGCTCGCGCAGGTGCTGATCCCCTATTATCTGATCGTTGCGGCCTATGCGGTCGCCTGGGGTGAGGTGCCCTGGGCCTCGGTCTTTCTCGTCGGCAACTTCGGCGTGGCCCTGCCGGAAACGCACGGCATGGTGCCCTATCTCTACTGGTTCATCGAGGCCTATTGCCAGATGATGGTGGTCTTCGTCGGGCTCTTTGCCGTCCCGCAGTTTCGCCGTTTCGTGTCGGCAAAACCCTTCGCCGCCGGGATGGCCTTGCTTCTGGCCGCGCTTGTTACCCGTCTGGCGCTGCCACTCGTCTGGCCGATCGGCAATCGCCAGATCTTCACGCTGCCATGGATCTTCTATCTCGCCGTCATTGGCTGGTGCGCCGCCGTTGCGGAAACGGCCAGGCAGCGGCTGCTGTTGATGCTGGCCGGCACGGCGGCCTTCCTGTTCTTCGGCCTCTACGAAGGAGTCTGGATTGGCACGAAGATCAAATATCTGCTGCAGATCGCCGTCCTGGCAGCGCTGCTTTACCTTCCACGCGTCAGTCTGCCGCGCTGGTCGGCTCAGCTCATCCTGCCCCTGTCGGCGGCGGGTTTCCACATCTACATCCTGCACCGCTTCGTGCCGGAACTGCTGATGGTGCCGATGCAGCCGGCCTTGCCGCCGGCGGCTTTTTCGCTGCTGTCGATCGTCGGCGGCGTGGCGCTCGGCCTCGTCGCATGGCTCGGCCAGCGTCAACTCTTGAAGAAGCTTACCGCATGGCGCGGGCGTGAGATCCGGCCACTGCGGCTGTTCGGCTTCGAGGCGTTGCGCTCGCCGTTACGCCCACTGTGATCCTTGGGTCCTCAGAAACTGGGCCAGGTCCAGTATCAGGGACGGGCGCCCGAGCCCGGTGAGCGTCGCGTGCGCCTGACCGCGATGGTGGGTCTGGTGGTTGAAGAAGTGGCCGAGCGTCGGCGCCAGCCTCTGCGTGACGGCCGCCGGATTGGTGAGCGTTCTGTAGCTAAGCAAAGCGCCAAGGCGCTCGTCGCTGAGGTTGTCGATCCAGGCGATGATGCGTTCGTCCTCGGCCGCCCGCGCGGCGGTAAGCCCGGCGAGGTCCTCGTGCAGGATCGTGTCGAGTGAAGCAGGGGTATTGCCCTCGCCTGTGAAGCGCTTCATCCAGATGCGGTCGGCAACGAGGATATGATTGAGGGTTGAAAGCAGTGAGCCGAAAAAGGCGCCGCGGTTTTCCCGCAATTCGGCATCGGTCAGCTCCGCAGCAGCAGCATAGACGAGGCGGTTCGCCCAGCGGTTATAATCGGCGAACATGCGAAAATGATCGAGCATCGGCTACCTTCCTGATGGCTGCGGTTGCGGATGGCGACGCTAACCCGGAACCGCATTCCTGTGTCTGATATCATTCATGAAATTTACTGATTTGATGACGCGGCGGATATGTCGTTCAAGAGGACGCCAATCGTCCCGGAGAGTTTGCATGACTAGAAAGCTCTATTCGCTGTGTGGATCCGACAGGGCGCGTCCCTTCTCGCCGCATGTGTGGAAGACCGCGATGTCGCTGGCCCACATGGGGCTCGACTTTGACACCGTGCCGATCGGTTTCACCGAAATCCGAGCGATCGAGGACGGGGCGACGAACCTGGTGCCGTTGCTGCGGGATGGAGAAAAGCTCGTGAAGGACAGCTTCGAGATCGCCCTTTATCTCGAACGGACCTATCCGGACCGTCCGGCGCTCTTTGCCGGCGAGGGGGCGATGGCGATCTCCCGCTTCGTCGAGGGTTGGTCGCAGACGACGCTGCACCCGGCCGTCACCCGCATCATTATCCGGGACATTCACGACCGGCTGGACCCCGTCGATCAGGCCTATTTCCGCGAGAGCCGGGAAAAGCGCTTCGGCACGTCGCTCGAGGCCGTGGCCGAAAGTGGCGGATCCTCTCTCGCAACCTTCTCGGAAAAGCTCGAGCCTTTGCGCCATCTGCTGAAGATTCAGGATTTTCTGGGTGGTGCAACGCCGCTTTTCGCCGACTACATCGTCTTCGGCGCGTTTCAATGGGCGCGCATCGTCTCGCCGCAGCGCCTGCTTCAGCCGGGTGATCCCGTCACCGCTTGGTTTGAGCGCTGCCTCGATCTGCATGGCGGGCTCGGGCGCAGTGTGACGGCTGCGTGAAACCCGCCTGGCCTAAGCCGAATCATCGGTGAACCCCCTTGTTTTGCGCGGAATTGGCGGCTAATGAACCGCCACTTCTCAAGAAACAAGGGATTTGAGCCAATGGCTATTGAACGTACCTTCTCGATGATCAAGCCGGACGCGACCAAGCGCAATCTGACCGGCGCCATCACCAAGATGCTCGAAGATGCCGGCCTGCGCGTCGTCGCTTCCAAGCGCGTCTGGATGAGCCGTCGCGAAGCCGAAGGCTTCTACGCCGTTCACAAGGAGCGTCCGTTCTTCGGCGAACTGGTCGAGTTCATGTCCTCCGGCCCGACCATCGTTCAGGTTCTCGAAGGCGAAAACGCAATCGCCAAGAACCGCGAAGTCATGGGCGCCACCAACCCGGCAAACGCTGACGAAGGCACGATCCGCAAGGTTCACGCTCTCTCGATCGGCGAAAACTCGGTTCACGGTTCGGATGCTCCGGAAACCGCTGCTGAAGAAATCGCCTACTGGTTCTCGGGCACCGAGATCGTTGGCTGATTCAAAATCTTCGGTTCGAGCCATAGCGGCTTGAATTGACTCAGGATTTGAGCCGGAGCGGAAACGCTCCGGTTTTTTGTTGCCCGGTCTCTCAGACGGGGCACTTCGCGGTCTCGAAATGGGCTGGTGCCTTGCCGCCGCTGAAGACCGCCGGGTTCTTGTCGTAGGCCGGGCCCTCGACCAGCGGTTTGGCCGGCATGATGTCCTGATCGACATCGGAGACGACGGTGGTCTCAAGCTTCTGCAGTGACTGGCCTTCGGGGCCTTTGACCTCGATCGACACCGTATAGGGGCGATCCTTCTTCACGCAGGTGACATCGGGGCTTTCCAGCACCACCTTCTCCAACTTCGGAAAGAGCTTGCGCTCCAGTGTCAGCGCGTCGCCGCCGGCCGGATTTTCGAAGCGCGCCACCACGATGCTGCCGTCGGGCACCGCCTCGGCCTTGGTCAGCGTGACCATGTAGGTCGCATAGGCGAGGCGGTAGTTGAAGACGAACATCTTGCCCGTCAGCTTCAGCGGATCCGGGCCGCTCTCGCGCTGACATGCCGCAGCGGCAAGTGCGATGGCAAGTGTGGCCAAGATCCCGAATGTCCTTGTCATGGGCCTGCTTCTTCCCTGTTGCGGTGATAGTGGCGCTTGGCTTTGGTGCGGTTGCCGCAGACGGCCATGTCGCACCAAGTGCGGCTGCGGTTGCGGCTGCGGTCGAGAAACAGCCAGCCGCAATTCGGGCAGATCTTCAGCCGATCGGGCTCGGGGTTGGCGGCAAGCGTGAGCGCCGATTGCGCCGTTGCAGTGTCGAGCGAAAGCAGGCCGCCCTGGTGCGTCGAGCCGCGCAAGACGCCGGCGATGGCTTCCAGCAGATCCGCCAAAAGTTCCGGCCGGCCCGTGTCCGAGATCTCTGCGCGAAAATGCCGGTCGCTCGCTTCGCGCAACTGCAAGAGCCGGTCACGGTTCTCCGCGGCGACAGGCGCAAGCGCGCCGAAGCGTACACTCTCCGCGCTGTAGCGGTTGGCGGCTTCTGCAAAGGAATGGAGTGCGACGACATCGGCGAAGCGGTCGATCCGGCGTTCGGGATCGAAACGCAGGACGATGGAATTGGCGACATCCAGTGCCAGGGCGCCGCCGGCAAATCGATGGGCTGTCCAGGTGAAGGTCATGCAAAAATCCTAACTGGCAAAATCGATTTTACCAGTTATATTGATCTTGTCACGCTCCGGATGCGCCATGCTCTATTTTCTGCAGCAGCTCGCCAATGCCGTTCCCGTCGCAGCGCTCTACGCGGCGCTGGCCTTTGGCTACGCGATCGCCTTTGCCGTGACCCGCCGGGCCGATCTCACCTATGGTGCGCTCTTTGCCTTCTCGGGCCAGATCTTTGTGCTGTTTGCTGCTTTCGGCTGGGACCGGCTGTGGCTGGTGCTTCCGGCCGCCCTTGGTCTCGGTACGGCGGCTGCCCTGACTTTCAGTGTTGGTGCCGGGCTCGTCGCCGGGCGGTATGTCATGCGGCCGTTGGCCTTCTCGTCGGCCAACACCGTCGTCGTCGCCTCGCTCGGCTGCCTGCTGGTGCTGATGGAGACGGCACGGCTTGCCTCGGAGACCCGCAGCCTGTGGCTGCCGCCGTTCCTCAATGCCAACATCGTCTTCTGGGATGATCCGCGTTTCCCGGTCACGTTGACCGTCATCCAACTCGGCAATACCGCGCTGATGGCGGCGTTGGTGGCGGCCGGGCACTGGTTCCTGACCCATTCGCGGGCAGGGCGGTTCTGGCGGGCCGTCTCCGAAGACCGGGGGGCTGCAGCGCTTTGCGGGGTCGACGCGGCCACTGTCTACATCGCCGCCTATGGCGCGGCGTCCCTGATTGCCGCCTTTTGCGGCATCCTCGCCGCGTCCTACTACGGCAACATGGATTTCGGCACAGGGCTTACTTTCGGCGTCAAGGTACTGTTCATCGCCGCCATCGGCGGCCAGGCCTCGCCGCTCTATGCAGCCCTCGGCGCTGCCGCGGTCGGCCTGCTCGAAACACTATGGAGCGCCTATGGGCCGATCCTCTGGCGCGACTTTGCGATCTTCGGATTTCTGGTGATCGTGCTGGCGGTGACGCGCAAGGAGAAGCTCATTCCCTGACCTCAAGGAACGGCGGCTACTTCGACCAGCGGTCCCGTGCGGTGTCGTCGGCATCCTTGGCGCTGACCCAGCCGCCGGTCGTGCCGTCGCCCAAATGTTCCTTCTTCCAGAAGGGAGCCGATGTCTTCAGGAAATCCATGATGAAGTTGGCGCCGTCGAAGGCGGCCTGCCGGTGCCGCGAGGCGGCAACGACAAGCACGATGTTCTCGCCGGGAAGGATCTTGCCGTAGCGGTGGATGGCAGTGGCCGCCTGGAGCGAGAAGCGCTCGACCGCCTCCTGGCAGATGCGTTCGATCTCCGCCTCGGCCATGCCGGGGTAGTGTTCCAGTTCGAGGGCGGCAAGCGTGCCTGCCTCGTCGCGGCAAAGCCCGGAAAAGGTGGTGATGGCGCCGATGTCGGCACGCCCGGCCGAAAGCTTGGCGACCTCGCTATTGAGGTCGAAATCCTCGCGCTGGACGCGCACGGTCACCGGCGCGCGCATGGCCTCAGCCACCCGTCATCGGCGGAAACAGGGCGATCTCCCGGGCGCCGGCGATCGGCTCCTTGTGGTCGACATGTTCCTGGTTGATGGCCGCGCGGATGACGTTTTCATGTTCGAGCGCCGCCTCGTATTCCTCGCCGAGCGTCTTCAGGTGCTGAAGCAGATCGGCAATGGTGACGACACCGGCGGGAAGGTCGAGGGTTTCCTCGCCCTTGCCGATACGCTCGCGCACCCATGAGAAATAGACCAGGTTGACGGTGCTCATTCGTTGACCACGTGCTTGAGGCCGGCGCGGAAGTAATCGTAGCCCGAATAGAGCGTGATCGCGGCGGCAATCCACAGGAGCACGATACCGGCTTCCGTCGTATAGGGCAAAATCTTGTCGCCGGCCGGGCCGGCAAGCAGGAAGGCGATGGCGACCATCTGGATCGTCGTCTTCCACTTGGCGATGCGGGTAACGGGAACGCTGACCTTCAGCGCCGCCAGATATTCGCGCAGGCCGGAGACCAGGATTTCACGGCACAGAATGATGATCGCAGCCCAGATCGACCAGCCGGCGATCGTGCCGTCGGCGGCGACCAGCAGCAGGATGGAGGCGACCAGCAGCTTGTCGGCGATCGGATCGAGCATCTTGCCGATGTTCGATGTCTGCTTCCAGATGCGTGCGAGATAGCCGTCGAAGAAATCGGTGATTGAGGCAACGGCAAAAAGCGCCACTGCCGTCCAGCGCGCGAAGTCCGAACTGTGCAGCCGTCCTTCGACGAAGAAGCAAAGGACGATCAGCGGCACGATCAGGATGCGGAAATAGGTGAGCAGGTTCGGGATGCTGTAGGCGACGGGCGTGGGCATGGATTCGTGTTCTCTGGTTCGTCAGGTACAGAAATGACTTTGCTGGCCGGAGGTCAACAGGTCATCGTCGTCAACTGTCATATTTGCCCTATCGCATGTGAACGCCGGGTGAATTGTGACATCAGGTTTTCATTTCCCGGCATCGTCGTGGAAATGTTCGTAGACCAGCCGCGCCACCGTTTCGGAAATCCCGGCGACGGCCATCAGGTCGTTGATGCCGGCGCGCGAGACGGCTTTGGCGGTGCCGAAATGCGTGAGCAGCGCGCGCTTGCGCGTCGGCCCGATGCCGGCGATCTCGTCGAGCGGGTTCTTGACCATCTCCTTTTTGCGGCGAGCCCGATGCGAGCCGATCGCGAAACGGTGCGCCTCGTCGCGCAGCCGCTGGATGAAATAGAGCACCGGATCGCGCGGCGGCAGCGTGAAGCTGTCGCGACCGAACGCGAAGAAGCGTTCGCGGCCGGCGTCGCGATCGACGCCCTTGGCGACGCCGATCGCCGTCACGCAGTCCTCGACATCGAGCTCCTTGAGGATGGCGCGCACCGCGGTCATCTGTCCCTGACCGCCGTCGATGAGAATGACGTCGGGCCAGGCGGGGAAAGCGGCATCGTCACCGACCTCCACGCTCCGGTCCGGTTTGCCCTCTTCCTTCAGCAGCCGCGAGAACCGCCGAGTCATCACTTCGCGCATCATACCGAAGTCGTCGCCCGGGGTGATGTCGGTCGATTTGATGTTGAACTTGCGGTACTGGCCTTTGACGAAGCCTTCCGGCCCCGCCACCACCATGCCGCCGACGGCATTGGTGCCCATGATGTGCGAGTTGTCGTAGATCTCGATGCGGCGCGGCGTGCGCTCCAGCTTGAAGGTTTCCGAGAAGCCTTCGAGCAGGCGTGACTGCGAGGCCGTTTCTGCCAACTTGCGGCCGTGCGCCTCGCGCGCATTGGCGAGCGCGTGATCGACGAGATCCTTCTTTTCGCCGCGCTGCGGCACCTGGATCGCGACCTTGTATCCGGATTTTTCGCTGAGCGCCTGGCCGAGCAGTTCCTGCTCTTCCACCGCTTCGCAAAGCAGGATCTGCCGCGGACAGGGCTTGTCGTCGTAGAACTGTGCGAGGAATTGCGAGAGCACCTCGGCCGTCGGCAGCGACGGGTCGGCCTTCGGGAAATAGGCGCGGTTGCCCCAGTTCTGCCCGGTGCGGAAGAAGAACACCTGGATGCAGGAGATGCCACCCTCGTGGTGGATCGCAAAGACGTCGGCTTCCTCGACGCCAGAGGGGTTGATGCCCTGGTGGCTCTGGACGTGGCTGAGTGCGGCGAGGCGGTCGCGGTAAAGCGCTGCCCTTTCGAAGTCGAGGTTCTCGGCTGCCTCGCCCATGGCGGCAGCGATCGTCGCCTTCACCGCTTGGCTCTTGCCCGAGAGGAAGTCCTTGGCCTCCTGAACGAGTTCCGCATAGCCTTGATCGCTGATTTCGCCGGTGCAGGGCGCCGAACAGCGCTTGATCTGGTAGAGCAGGCAGGGGCGCGTGCGCGTTTCGAAGACGCTGTCGGTGCAGGTCCGAAGCAAAAAGGCGCGCTGCAACGAATTGATCGTGCGGCCGACCGCGCCGGCGGACGCGAAGGGACCGAAAAAGTCGCCCTTGCGGCTGCGTGCGCCGCGATGCTTGTAGAGTGCCGGCGCACGGCTGTCGCCGGTCACCAGAATATAGGGAAACGACTTGTCGTCGCGCAAAAGCACGTTGAAGCGGGGCCTCAGGCGCTTGATCAGGTTCGCTTCGAGCAGCAGCGCCTCGATCTCGGTGCGCGTCGTCACGAACTCCATGTTCGCGGTCTCGCGCACCATGCGGGCGATGCGGTTGGAATGACCGCGCCCCTGGGCATAATTGCTGACGCGCTTCTTCAGGCTGCGCGCCTTGCCGACATAGAGAACGTCGCCGGCCTCGTTGAACATGCGATAGACGCCGGGGCCGTTCGGCAGCAGCTTGACGAAAGCCTGGATCAGCTCCGCGCCCTTCAGCCCTTCGGTCTCCGAATGGTTCTCGTGCCACTCGACGACGGGCGCAACGCCGCTTACGTCAGACACTTCGATCAGGTCGTCGTCGTCTTCCGCTTCGCTGCCATCATAAAGGATGCCGCCGTCGGCCGGCACGCGTCCATTCATTCCACTATCTCCCTGATGTCGGGCGTTTCCCAGGCGAGGTGTTGGCCCCCATCCAGTGCGATCATCTGTCCGGTAATCGACGGCGTGTCGAACAGGAAGCGGATCGTCCGTCCGAATTCGTCGAGCGTCGGCCCGCGCTTCAAGATCAGCGCATCGACCTGCGCCTCAAAATCCTTCGGGTCCTGCCGTTCGTTCGGCAGCGTCGGTCCGGGGCCGATGCCGTTGACGCGGATGCGCGGGGCGAGTGCCTGCGCCATCGTCCGGGTGGCCGTCCAAAGCGCCGACTTGGACAACATATAGGAATAAAAGCGCGGATTGGGAGCCCAGACGCGCTGGTCGATGACATTGATGATAAGCCCGCTGGCGTTGGCCGGTAGTTGCGCGGCGAAATCGCGCGCCAACAGGGAAGGGGCTTTCACATGCAGCGCGAAATGCTGGTCCCAGACCCCTTCGTCGAAGGCATCGAGGCTATCCTTCTTGAACAGCGACGCATTGTTGACGAGCAGATCGATCGGCCCGAGTGCTGCTGTCGCGCGCTCGATCAGTGTCGATGTCGCGCCCGTATCCGTAAGGTCGGCTCGAATCGCGACGGCATTCGTTCCGGTCTTCTTCAGGGTTTCGGCCAGGGCCCGCGCTTCGTCAAACGAGGCATCGGCATGAATGGCGACCGCAAAGCCGTGGGCGGCCAGGTCCTCCACTATAGCTTTACCGATCCTCTTGGCGCCCCCGGTTACGAGAGCCGCCTTCAGTGCTTTCTTCAACGTTTCATCCCGCTTTTTCGAATCTTCGCGTCAGCGGACGAAGATATAGGGAAGAAACGCGGGGCTGAAACACTCCCTGACGATTCCTTGCCCAAAAATTAATGGAATTGGCGTAAATTGTATTATTTTGCGTATTCATAGTATAGCTTTCGTTAATCTTGATTTATGGTTAACAAATCTCCTGTGGCGCCAAAGCAACATCAAACTTCGGGCGCGTTTGTGCCACCAAAATTTCACATTTTGGCTCTTGTGAATCCGCATTTGCTGGCCAATTTCAGCTCAACCGGGCGGGTTAAATTAAGAGTTGCCTGATGTTTCACTGTGGGACCCCAAGCCCTCGGCGCATCGGGACGAAAAGGAGAATGTTTATGCGTACGCTCACCACCACCCTCATGGCTTCGGCTGTGTCCCTCATCGCCTTCCAGGCCGCCCAGGCTGCAGACGCGATCGACGAAGTTCCGGCAGCTCCGCAGGCCGAATACAGCGAGCCGGCAGTCAAGAACTGGTCGGGCGCCTATGTCGGCGGTACCGCCGATTGGAAGCATGGCCAGCACGATGCGACCGGCAGCAACACCGCAGCCGGCTTCGGCGGCGGCCTCTATGGTGGCTACAACGTTCAGGATGGCCAGATGGTATACGGCGGCGAAGCCGATATCGGTTACTCCGGCCAGGATTCGACCAAGGGCAACCTGCGCATGAAGCAGGGCGTCAACGGCTCGCTCCGCGGCCGCGTCGGTGTCGATCTGAACCCGGTCCTCGTCTACGGTACCGCAGGTCTTGCCGTCGGCCAGACCAAGGGCACCGTCGGCGGCGCTTCCGACAAGAACACCATGGTCGGCTGGACCGCAGGCGTCGGTGCTGAAACCTTCGTCACGGACAACATCACCGCACGCGTCGAGTACCGTTACACGGACTACGGTTCGAAGGACTTCCGTATGGGCAGCACCAAGGTCTCGTCCGGCTACGACGAGCACGCTGTTAAAGTCGGTATGGGCGTGAAGTTCTGATCGGCTTCTGCCGGATCATAGAAAAGGCCGGGGAGACCCGGCCTTTTTTGTGTCTGCACGTTAGGCCTTGAACTTGGGGTAATCCGGGAAGTGCTTTTCGAACTTCGCCGGCCAGTTCTTCAGCTTGGCGCGCCCCTTCTGCCATTCGCCGGCAAACCGCAGCTCGATGTAGCGCAGCATCGCCGCGAGTGCGAAATGGCCTGCATTGAGCTTGGCCCCGGTCTTCGGCAGGTTGGCATTCAGATGGTCGAGGCTGCGCTCGACCTTTTCCCATTGCCGGTCGATCCAGGGCTGGTGCACCTTTTCCGGCGGATGGGAGCGTTTCTCGTAGACGATCGACAGCAGGCTGTCACAGACGCCGTCGCATAGCGCTTCCAGCAACTCGACGTCGGTGCGCTTTTCGGCGTTCCTGGGATAGAGCTTGCCCTTGGTCTCCCGGTCGATGAAATGCATGATGGTGCGGCTGTCGTAGAGCGCCCGTCCGTCGTCGAGAATCAGCGTCGGGATCTTGCCGAGCGGATTGTTGTCGATCAGCTCCGGCGGGTTGGCATTGGTGTCGGTCAAGACACTTTCGGCCGCATAGCCCGCATAATGCGCCGCCATGCGCACCTTGTTCGAATAGGGCGAGGCGGGCGAGTACAAGATCTTCATCGGGCGTCTTTCCTTCCAGGGATTGCGAGATGGGTTTCTGACAGGCGCCTTCTGCGGCTGGTCAAAGCGCCGGGGGCAGCGACACGCTTTCCTTTCGGCAGGCCTGGCGATCGACCGCCGGGCAGGCGCGGAAATTGAGCGACTTGTCGAAGCAGATCCGGATTTCCTCGAGCCGACCGCCCTCGCAGGTCACGGCGACCGTGTCCTTCGTCATGCCGGGATTCTTGGCAACGAGCGCATCTTCGATGGCGGCGACGCGCAGGCCCTTTTCTTGCGGGGGAGGTGCGAGCTCCGATGGCAGCGTCAGCCGGTCCCAGGCCGCGCGCGTGACGGCGAAGTATTCCTCCTGACTGAGGCCGGAGCAGGTCCCGTGCTTGCGCCATTGGTGGCCGATCAGGCCCATCGATGGAATGAGGTCGAGATATTGCTTGCCGAGCGACGACGGCACGCGATCGGACTGTCGTGTCGGGCAGAAGTCCGGATAGCCCCGTTCGTTCTGCGGCCACAGGCCATGCACGATCAGGCCGCGATTGCCGCCGACTTCGCACTGGCTGGATTTTCCCTTGGGGTCATTGTCGCCGCACCAGGTCGGCGACCAGGAAAGCGAGAGCACATAGAAATCGAAGCCGTTGCCGACCGGCACCGTAACGGCCGCCTTCGTGGCTTGCGTTCCCGTCGCCGTCGGTGCCTTTTCAGTGTTCTGATCGCTGCAGCCAACGAGGGCTGCTGCAACGAAAAGCGCCGGCAGAAGCCGGCGCGTTTTCCGGAATGATCTCATGATTAACGGAGCGAGGCGCAAAAGGCGCCGTAGACATACCAGGGATCGAGGCCGCCGACGCAGAACTCGATGCTTCTGCCGACGCCGGCAAAGCCCCACGGGCGTTCGATGAGGTAATAGAGCGCACGCTGTTCGCCGTTGGTCATCACAGCGGTTCCGTAGCAATATTCACGCTCGACGAGATGCGTCTCGTCGCGGAACTCCTGCCGATTCTGCCCCATGTCGCGGATCTCGGCGATCGAGAGATTGGTGTGCAGGTAGTTTGCATCCCGATACTCGAAACGGGATGTGATGAAGCCGAGAACCGAGGATTCGCTGCAGACCCCGGCGTTGTAGGATTGCGCCTGGCTGCTGCCGATATAGTCGGCGGCAATGGCGCCCGGCGCCGTAGCGCCGGCGAGGGAAAGCGAAATGAGAAGCGTGGCGGCGAGCGTGCGAGTCATGGGCGTCTCCCTATGTCGTCGCATGAGATTGCGGTGCGTCGCGCCCGTCCGTCAAGCCCCTCGGGTTGTCTGTTCTTCCCCGCGCAGCCAGAAGCAGCGACTGGACGCGAAACGATCCTGCCCCAACCGGGTTTTCAGGAACGGCAGCAGCAGGTCGAGCTCGCTCTTCAGCGTGAAGGGCGGGTTTACGATGATGAGGCCGGAACCGGAAAGCCCTGTGGTTTCCCGGTCGCTTCTGACGGACAGTTCGGCGCAGAGCATCTTCGGGATGTCCAGCGCCTTCAGCGCCTCATGAAACGCTTTGATCGGCGCCCCCTGCTTCAGGGGATACCACAGGCAATAGACGCCGCCGGTAAAGCGGCGGTAGCCGCGCGCAAGGCCATCCACCAGCCGTTCGTATTCGCCCTCCTTTTCGAAGGGTGGGTCGACGAGAATCAATCCGCGCTTTTCCTTCGGCGGCAGGTGCGCGCCCAGCGCCAGCCAGCCGTCGAGCTCGGTGACGCGGCTCTGGAAATCGGCGTCGAACAGCCGGTGCAGCGTTTCGTAGTCGTCCGGATGCAGCTCCATCGCCGAAAGCCGGTCCTGGGGTCGGAAGAGCATGCGGGCGAGCTTCGGCGAGCCGGGGTAGAGCGTCAGCTCGGAGCCGGGGTTCAGCGCGCGGATGGAGGACAGGTAGGGGGCGAGGATCACCGCGATCTCCGGTGGCAGTTCGCCCTCGAGCAGACGGCCGACGCCGTCGCGCCATTCGCCGGTCTTCTGCGCTTCCTCGCTGGAGAGGTCGTAGAGCCCGGTGCCCGCATGGGTATCGAGAACACGGAACGCTTTCTCCTTCTGCTGGAGATAGGTGACGAGCCGTGCCAGCACTGCGTGCTTCAGGACGTCGGCAAAATTGCCTGCGTGATAGATGTGCCGATAGTTCATGAGCGCCGCCGATGGCTGTGATCAATAGTTGCGATGGGTGGGCGATTGGCTCTTTGAGCCGAAATGCCGATGCCATATAGAAAAGCCATGAACGTTGCGACCCCCATCAAAGCAGAAAAAACCATCGGCCACTCGGTCTGTCCGCACGACTGTCCCTCGGCCTGTGCCCTGGAAGTCGACCTGACCGCCGAAGGGCGGATCGGCCGTGTGCGCGGTGCAGCCGCCAATACCTACACCGCCGGCGTGATCTGCGCCAAGGTGGCGCGGTATCCCGAGCGCATCTATCATCCCGACCGTCTGATGGTGCCGAAGCGCCGCAAGGGCGCCAAGGGCGAGGGGGGTTGGCAGGAAGTGAGCTGGGAGGCCGCGCTCGACGAGATCGCCGATCAGTTCATTCGCGCCGAGCAGAAATATGGCGCCGAGACCGTGTGGCCATACTTCTACGCGGGCACCATGGGCCAGGTGCAGCGCGACTCGATCGACCGGCTGCGTCACGCCAAGCGCTATTCCGGCTTCTTCGGCTCGATCTGCACCAACATGGCCTGGACCGGTTTGAGCATGGCGACCGGCGCCTTGCGCGGCCCCGACCCGCGCGAAATGGCCAGGGCCGATTGCGTGGTGATCTGGGGCACGAATGCGGTTGCGACCCAGGTCAACGTGATGACCCATGCGGTGAAAGCCCGCAAGGATCGCGGCGCGAAGATCGTCGTCATCGACATCTACGACAATCCGACGGTCAAGCAAGCGGACATGGGCCTGGTGCTGAAGCCGGGCACCGACGCAGCACTTGCCTGCGCCGTGATGCACATCGCGTTTCGCGACGGCTACGCCGACCGGTCCTACATGGCGAAATTCGCCGACGATCCGGCCGGCCTTGAAGCGCATCTGAAGTCGCGCGGGCCGGAATGGGCGTCGGCGATCACCGGCCTTTCGGTCGAGGAAATCGAGGCCTTTGCAAAATTGGTCGGCACGACGCCGCGGACCTATTTCCGGCTCGGCTACGGTTTCACGCGCCAGCGCAACGGTGCCGTCGCCATCCACGCGGCGGCATCCGTGGCGACCGTGCTCGGTTCCTGGAAACACGAAGGCGGCGGTGCCTTCCATTCCAACAACGATATCTTCAAGCTCGACAAGCGCGAGTTGATCGGCTCGGCCTTTCACGATCCGGATGTGCGCATGCTCGACCAGTCGCAGATCGGCCGGGTGCTGACCGGCGACGCCGAGGCGCTGCGCCACCGCGGGCCGGTGACGGCGATGCTGATCCAGAACACCAATCCCGTGAACGTCGCGCCGGAGCAGCGGCTGGTGAAGCGCGGCTTCCTGCGCGACGACCTCTTTGTTGCCGTGCACGAGCAGTTCATGACCGATACGGCTGCTGTTGCCGATATCGTGCTTCCGGCCACCATGTTCCTGGAGCATGACGATCTCTATCGCGGCGGCGGCCATCAGCACATCCTGATCGGTCCTAAGGTGGTAGAACCACCCTCGACCGTGCGCACCAATCTGTTCGTCATCGAGGAACTGGCCAAGCGCCTTGGCGTTGCCGATCATGCCGGCTTCGGCCTGACCGAGCGTGAGCACATTGATCGGCTGTTCGCCAACTACGGCATCGGCTACGAAGAGATGAAACGGGAGAAGTGGCTCGACTGTCAGCCCGCCTTCGAGGAGGCGCACTATCTCAACGGCTTTGGCCACCCGGACGGCAAGTTCCGCTTCAAGGCGGATTGGACGGGGACGCCGGCGCCGAACCGGCCGCCGAAGTCGATGGGCATTCAGGGGCCGCACCAGGCGCTGCCGGAGTTTCCTGATCATGTCGACCTCATCGAGCTTGCCGACGCCGAGCACCCGTTCCGGCTGGCGACCTCTCCGGCTCGATCCTTCCTGAATTCGACCTTTGCCGAGACACCGTCCTCGATCCAGAAGGAAGTGCGCCCGGAAGTGATGGTTCATGCGGAAGATGCTGCAGAACTCGGCATTGCCGATGGCGATGTCGTCCAACTCGGCAACGTCCGCGGCGAGGTGCGTCTGCATGCGAAGATCGGTGGCGGCGCCCGTCGCGGCGTGGTCATCGCCGAGGGCCTGTGGCCGAATGGCGCGCATCTCGACGGGGAGGGCATCAACGTGCTCACCGGCGCCGATGCGGTGGCGCCCTATGGTGGTGCCGCCTTTCACGACAACAGGGTCTGGGTAAGGTTGGCGCGCTAAGTCAGGTTAGAACGGCAGACGGAACCTCCCATGAGCGGCGACCACCACCACGCAGATGTCACGAGCACGCCGGTTTCAAGGCTCTGGGCCTCGCTTGGCCTGACCGGCGGCTTCATGCTGGCCGAAGTCGTCGGCGGCATCCTGACCGGCAGCCTGGCGCTGATATCCGACGCCATGCACATGCTGACCGACACGGCGGCCCTTGCGATCGCGCTCGTCGCGATCCATGTCGGCCGTCGCCCGTCAGACCTCTTGCGCACCTATGGCTACGCCCGCTTCGAGATCCTGGCTGCCGCCTTCAACGCGCTGCTCCTGCTCGGTGTTGCCTTCTACATCCTCTATGAGGCCTGGAAGCGGCTGTCCGAGCCGCAGGAGATCCAGTCCGGCGGCATGCTGGTGATTGCCGTCGTCGGCCTTCTCGTCAATCTCGCCTCGATGCGGCTGCTCACCAGCCACAAGGACGAAAGCCTCAACGTCAAGGGCGCCTATCTCGAAGTCTGGTCGGACATGCTGGGCTCGCTCGCCGTCATCGTCGGCGCGGTGGTCATCTGGCTGACCAGCTGGCAGTGGGTGGATTCGCTGCTCGCTGTCGGCATCGGCTTCATGGTCTTTCCGCGCACCTGGGTGCTGCTGAAGGAGTGCGTCAACATCCTGCTCGAAGGCGTGCCGCCGGGCATGCGCCTCGCCGATGTCCACGCGACGATTGCCGCCGTTCCCGGTGTTGCCTCCGTGCATGACCTGCATCTCTGGGCAATCACCCAGAGCCAGCCGTCGCTGACCGCCCATGCCGTACTTGCCGACGGTGCCGATGCCGAGACCGTGCGCCGCGCAATCGAGGAGCAGTTGCGCGCGACGTTCGACCTGCACCACACGACGCTGCAGATGGAGCGGGAAGATCGCGCGGCAGCGGAACATATCCACTGATGGCTGAAAGGGCGGGATTGCACTCGCCGGAGAAGGAAGTTGCATGAGCACCCAGCATGACCCACGCGTCAGGATCGTCGGCCGCCGCACGCTGTGGAAGGGCTTTGCGCACCTGGAAGAGGTGACGTTCGAACAGCAGATGTCCGATGGCGCGACCGTGACGCTGAAGCGGGAGATCCACGACCATGGCAATGCGGCGACCATCCTGCTCGTCGATGCCAGGCGCCAGAGCGTCATCCTGGTGCGGCAGCTTCGCGTTCCCGTTCTGCTCCAGGGCGACCCGGCCTATCTGATCGAGGCGGCCGCCGGGCTCCTCGACGGCGACACTCCGGAAGAGGCGATCTGCCGCGAGGCGCTGGAGGAGACCGGCTACCACGTCCAGGACGTCATCCACCTCTTCGATGTCTATATGAGCCCGGGGGCGCTGACCGAGCGCACGAGCTTCTTTGCCGGCCACATCGATGCCACCGAGAAACGCGGCGACGGCGGCGGGCTTGCGCATGAGGGCGAGGACATAGAAGTGCTGGAAATCCCATTCGACGAAGCCGTCGCAATGATCCCGACCGGAGAGATCTGCGATGCCAAGACGATCATGCTCCTGCAGTGGGCGCAGCTCAACCGACAGCAGCTGTTTGCCTAAGGGATTGTTTTATAAGAGTATAATTTATTACCGATATTTCACTTTTTGATCCGTATCGGGTAAGCTAAAGCGCTGATGTCCTCATTATCGACATGGGCGCTTCATGACATCCTCCCTACCGGAACGTGCAACCGACGACGAGCAGCAGGCGGAGGGAGACTGGTTCTCCTTCCTGCGTCGCAATCGCCGTTATCTATCGGCTGCCGGTACGCTCTTCGTAATCGCACTTTTCGGCTTTGCGATCTTTCACCTGACGTCCGAAGTCCAGTACGACGAGGTCGTCCAGGCATTGGCGGATACCAGTTGGATCTCCGTCGCGGCGGCGGTGTTCTTCACCGCATTGAGTTTCCTCGCGCTCACCTTCTATGACGTCAGCGCGCTTGATTACGTCAAGCGAAAGCTGCCCTATGCCGACGTGGCGCTGACGGCGGCCTCGGCCTACGCGGTCGGCAATACTGCGGGGTTCGGGGCGCTCAGTGGCGGCGCCATCCGCTACCGCTCCTATTCGCGCCTCGGCATCGAGCCTGAGAACATCGCCCGCATCATCGCCTTCGTGACGCTCGCCTTCGGGCTCGGGCTGCTGGCGGTGACTTGCCTCAGCCTGCTTGCCGTCGGCGAGTATGTGGCGCCGATGACCGGGATGGATCCTCTGGTATTGCGCGTAATCGCGGCCGTGATCCTCGGCGGTCTGTTCACAGTGTTCTTTCTTGCCCGTGACGGGCGCGAGGTCAGCATCGGGCGTCTGACGCTTCGGCTCCCGGATTCGCGCACCGTTTCGCGCCAGTTCCTGGTGACGGCGCTCGATCTCGCCGCCTCGGCGACCGTTCTCTATGTTCTTCTACCCGCCGGCACGATCGGCTGGCCGGCCTTCCTTGCGGTCTATTCGCTGGCCGTCGGCGTCGGCGTCTTGAGCCATGTGCCGGCCGGTCTTGGCGTCTTCGAGACGATCATCATCGCGACGCTCGGCCACAATGCCGATGTCGACACCATTCTCGGCGCGCTGGTGCTCTACCGCGTGATCTATCACGTGCTGCCGCTGGTGATCGCGATCGCCGTCGTCATCGGCATCGAACTCCGCCAGTTGTCCGGTCATCCGGTTGCCTCCAGCGTGCGGCGCATCGGCGGCCGCATGACGCCGCTGCTTCTGGCAACGCTCGGCATCGTGCTGGCGATCATGCTGGTTCTTTCCAGCGTGACCCCGACGCCCGACGAGAACCTGGCATTCCTCGAAGGACTGCTGCCCTTGCCGATCGTCGAGGGAGCACACTTCCTCGCCAGCCTGCTCGGCCTTGCCCTCGTGGTCGTCTCGCGCGGACTGGCGCTGAGGCTTGACGGCGCCTGGTGGGCCTCGATCGTGATCGCGATCGCCGCGCTGCTGCTGTCGCTGATCAAGGCGATCGCCGTGGTGGAAGCGGGCATGCTGGCCTTCTTCCTGGTGGGGCTCATCGTCAGCCGCCGCCTGTTCGTGCGGCCGGCCTCGCTGTTCGGGCAGGCGCTGACGGTGCCATGGCTGACGGCGCTCGGCGTCATCTGCCTGGGCGCGCTGGTCGTGCTCCTCTTCGTCTATCGCGATGTCGAATACAGCCATGAGCTCTGGTGGCAGTTCGAATTCTCCGCCGAAGCCCCCCGCGGCCTGCGCGCGCTTCTCGGCGTGACGATCGGCGCGAGCATGCTTGCGATCTGGAGCCTGATGCGCCCGGCAACCGGAGCCGCCGAGCCTGCCTCCGACGACGCGATGGAGCGGGCGCTTTCGATCGTCGAGGCGCAGGACATGTCCGATGCCAATCTGGTGCGCATGGGCGACAAGAGCCTGTTGTTTTCCGCCGACGGCCGAGCATTCATCATGTATGGCCAGCGTGCTCGTTCCTGGATCGCGCTTTTCGATCCCGTCGGCCCGATCGATGCCTGGCCGGAGCTGATCTGGCACTTCATCGAAAAGGCGCGCGCGGCCGGCTGCCGGGCGGTTTTCTACCAGGTCTCGCCCCTGGGGCTTGCATACTATGCCGATGCCGGGCTGCGCGCCTTCCGGCTCGGCGAACTCGCGCGCGTCGACCTCGCCCGCTTCGAGCTGAAGGGGGGCAAATGGGCGAACCTGCGCCAGCAGGTGAGCCGCGCCCAGCGCGACGGGCTCGAGTTCCGTGTCGTAGCGCCCGAAAATGTTCCGGACGTCATGCCTGACCTGACCGCGGTCTCCGATGCCTGGCTCGCGCATCACAATGCCAAGGAGAAAGGCTTCTCGCTCGGTGCCTTCGATCCCGAGTATCTTCGCGAGCAGCCGGTGGCGATCCTCACCTGTGGTGGGCGTACGGTCGCATTTGCCAATATTCTGGTGACGGCGACCAAGGAGGAGGGGACCGTTGACCTCATGCGCTTTTCGCCGGATGCGCCGAAGGGCGCGATGGATTTTCTCTTCGCCCAGGTGATGGAGTATCTGAAGGCCGAGGGATACCGTGCCTTCAACCTTGGCATGGCGCCCCTGTCGGGCATGTCCACGCGCCAGATCGCGCCGGTCTGGGACCGGGCCGGGCGCACCTTCTTCGAACACGGCGAACGTTTCTACAACTTCAAGGGCTTGCGCGCCTTCAAGTCGAAGTTTCATCCGCAGTGGCAACCGCGCTATCTTGTCGCCAGTGGCGGCATCAATCCGATCCTCGCCCTGATGGATGCGACATTCCTGATCGGCGGCGGTCTCAAGGGAGTGGTGAAGAAATGATCCCTGTCGCGAACGCCTGGAAATGCCTGACTTCGGCGGCGCTGCTGCTCTCCGCATCGATGTTCCCCGCTCTCGCAGAAGACACGCCGAAGAGCTACGATACCGGGATGATCCCGTCGCCGCGCATCATGCTGCCGAAGGAAAAGGCGGCCGCACTTGTCGTGCTGCTGTCGGACGCCGCCGGCTGGACGGACAAGGAGCAGGCGATCGCCGACACGCTCACCGATGACAAGACAGTCGTTGTCGGCATCGACCTCAAGGCCTATCTCGCTTCGCTCGCCAAGGATGATGGCGACTGCATCTACATGGTCTCCGACATCGAATCGCTGAGCCAGCAGGTGCAGCGTGCCGTCGGCACCGACGCTTACCAATTGCCCGTCGTCGCAGGCGTCGGTGCCGGTGGTGCGCTGGCACTCGCCATCGCTGCCCAGACACCGCCTGCCACCATCGGCCAAACACTTGCGATTGATCCGGAAGAGGGGATCGCGCTTGAAAAGCAACTCTGCACCCCGGCCGAAAAGGTGAAGAAGGGCGACCGCATGGTCTATGGCCTGACCGACGGGGCATTGCCGGATCCGGTTTCCGTCGTCTTTTCACCCGCGGCATCGGCCGACGGGCGCTCCCATGTGGCGGCATTGATCGCCAAGCATCCGGACGTCGAGCAAGAGGACAGTGACGACGACGCCTATACGACGCTGTCCGATCACCTCACCGATATCATCGACAGCGAGCGCGACGCCGGCAATCCGTTCGGCTTGCCCCTGACCATCCTTGACGCAAAGCCGACCCGTGACACGATGGCGGTGATCTATTCGGGCGACGGTGGCTGGCGCGACATCGACAAGGAAGTCGGCGACGTGCTGCAGCAGCAGGGCGTACCGGTCGTCGGCTTCGATTCCCTGCACTACTTCTGGTCCGAGCGCGATCCGCAGGTGACGGCGGACGACCTTGCCAAGGTGATGAGCTACTACCGCAAGCACTGGAACGTGCGAAACGTGCTCCTCATCGGCTATTCCTTCGGTGCCGACGTGCTGCCGCGAACCTTCAACCTGCTGCCGGCCGGCGAAAAGGCCCATGTTCGTCAGGTGACCTTGATGGCCCTCTCGCACATGGTCGATTACAAGGTCTCTGTGCTGGGTTGGCTAGGGGCTTCGGGCGACGGCAAGGGTGGTGATCCGCTCGACGATATCAAGCGCATCGATCCGGCGCTGGTGCAATGCATCTACGGCACCGACGAAGAGGACGATGCCTGCCCCGAGCTGAAGGGCACCGGCGTCGACGTCATCGGCATCGACGGCGGCCACCACTTCGACGAGGATTATCCGGCGCTGACACGGCGCGTGCTTGATGCCCTCGATCGCCGGCTGGCTTCGGCGAAGTGAACGGTCGGTGTGTGGGGGCGTGAGGCTTACCCCCCTCTGCCCCGCCGGGGATCTCCCCCCACAAAGGGGAGATCGGCTAGACGCGCCCACCGGCTACAACTGAACGAGATTGCCCGCTGGCTCGATGTTGACGATGGGGGTATCCTTCTGCCCCAGATAGAGTTGCCACCGGCGAACCGGTAATGACCGCCGAGCGGTCGCCATCTGCTGATATCCCCCCTTGCGGGGGAGATGCCCGGCATGACAGAGGGGCGTTAACCGCGTGTGATGCGCCGTAGTCGGGACAAAGCAACCCGGCGTGATTACGCAGCCGGCGAAATCAGCGTACCCGTCGCCTCGCCAAGGCTCTTGCTCACAGCGCGACCGCCTTCCATGCGTATCTTGCCCTCGGCCATCAGCCGAAGCGCCATCGGATAGGTGCGGTGCTCGACGGTCAGCACTCGGGCAGCAAGGCTGTCGGACGTGTCTCCGGGCACGACCGGAACCACCGCCTGCGCCAGGATCGGGCCTTCGTCCATGCCTTCGGTGACGAAGTGCACGGTGCAACCGGCGACCTTCATGCCGGCGTCGATAGCCCGCTGATGGGTGTGCAGGCCGGGGAAAAGCGGCAGCAAGGACGGATGGATGTTGAGGATGCGTCCCTCGTGGCGCTGGATGAACGTCGCCGACAGCAGACGCATATAGCCGGCGAGGCAGATGATGTCCGGCGACAGCCGGTCGAGCTCGGCAAGAATTGCCGCCTCGTGGGCGTCCTTGCTGTCGTAGTCCTTGCGCAGGAAAGCGCGCGTGGGGATGCCAAGCGCCTCGGCTTTGGCGAGGCCGCCGGCATCCGCCTTGTCGGCGATGACGGCGACGATCTCGGCCGGGAAATCCGGCTCGGCCGTTGCCTTTGCGAGCGCCAGCATGTTGGAGCCGCCACCAGAGATGAAGACGACGACCCGCTTCTTGCCCGTCGAGACTTCCGTCGTCATAGGGCCAGGTTGCCCTTGTAGATCGTGCCGGCTGCACCTTCGTCGCGGGCGACCATGCGGCCCAGCGTAAAGACGGTTTCGCCTTCGCCGGTGAGCACGGCGGAAACCTCTGCGGCCTTGTCGGCCGGAACGACGGCGATCATGCCGACGCCGCAGTTGAAGGTGCGCAACATTTCATTGGCGGCAACGCCGCCGGTCTGGGCAAGCCAGGAGAACACCTTCGGCGCCTTGATCGCGTCGAGGTCGATCTCGGCAGCGAGGTGCTTTGGCAGCACGCGCGGAATGTTCTCAGGGAAACCGCCGCCGGTGATGTGGGCGAGCGCCTTGATCGAACCGGTCTCGCGGATCGCCTTCAGGAGCGGCTTCACATAGATGCGCGTCGGCGTCATCAGGAGATCGGCAAGCGTACCTTCGCCGAACGGAGCAGGAGCATCCCAGGCAAGGCCCGAGAGCGTGACGATCTTGCGCACCAGCGAATAGCCGTTGGAATGCACGCCGGAGGAGGCGAGGCCGAGGATGACGTCGCCCTCGGAGATGTCACCGGCCGGCAGCAACTGACCGCGTTCGGCAGCGCCGACGGCAAAGCCCGCGAGATCGTAGTCGCCGCCCGAATACATGCCGGGCATTTCGGCGGTCTCGCCGCCGATCAGCGCGCAACCGGATTCGCGGCAGCCCGCAGCGATGCCGGCGACGATCGCGGCACCCTGGTCCGGGTCAAGCTTGCCGGTCGCGAAATAGTCGAGGAAGAAGAGCGGTTCGGCGCCCTGGACGACGAGGTCGTTGACGCACATGGCGACGAGGTCGATGCCGACGGTGTCGTGCTTGTTGGCGTCGATGGCGATCTTCAGCTTGGTGCCGACGCCGTCATTGGCGGCCACCAGAACCGGGTCGGTGAAGCCCGCGGCCTTGAGATCGAAGAGACCGCCGAAGCCGCCGATTTCGCCGTCGGCGCCGGGCCGCCGGGTCGAGCGCACATGCGGCTTGATCTTCTCGACCATCAGGTTCCCGGCGTCGATATCAACGCCCGCGTCGCTATAGGTGAGACCGTTCTTTCCCGACTGGCTCATGCTCGTTCTCCAAGGCTCGTCGTGCGACAGGTATTTTGCGGATGCGATTGGCACGGCAGGCAAGGGAGTGCAAGCCGAGAGCAGGCCTTGGCGGCGTTTTTTCACCATTTTGCCCATATCCCACGGCGCAAGCCAGTCAGCTTGGCTATAAACTGGATGACTGCACCGGTCGGACTTGACCGTTACGCGCACCGCCCCCTATCTCCTTGACAGGGTTGTGATACGCAACAGTGGCGAGCAGCGCCTCACGAGGAGTGTCATGGATATCAAGGTCAGCGGTTCCGGATTGCAGCGCCAGGTCATTTTCTGGCTACTGGTGCTTGCCGCCTTCATTGCCTTCCTCATGGTTTTCAGCTCGATCCTGCTGCCATTCCTGGCCGGCATGGCGCTTGCCTATTTCCTCGACCCGGTCGCAGACCGCCTGGAGCGGTTCGGCTTGAGCCGGTTGATGGCGACGGTCGTGATCCTGATCGGCTTCGTCGTCGTCTTCGTGCTGGCCCTCATGGTCATCATTCCTGTCGTCGTTAGCCAGGCGGTCGATTTCATTGCGAACATCCCCGGCTATGCCGCCAAGCTGCAGGTGCTCGTCAACGAAGCGCAGACGCGGCTGATTCCCGATTGGCTCGCGAGCCAGATGCCGTCGCTGAAGCAAAGCTCCGGCAAACTGCTCGAACAGGGTGCGGCCTTCGTCGGCACGCTCTTCCAGCAGATCTGGAACTCCGGCGTGGCGTTGCTCGACGTCATCTCGCTGCTGGTCGTCACCCCTGTCGTCGCCTTCTATATCCTGCTCGATTGGGACCGGATGGTCGAGAAGGTCGATAGCTGGGTTCCGCGCGACTACGTCTCGGATGTGCGCCAGATCGCCCGCGACATGAACGCGACGATCGCCGGCTTTGTGCGCGGGCAGGGCTCGCTCTGCCTCATCCTTGGTCTTTATTACGGGATCGGCCTGTCGCTGGTCGGTCTCAATTTCGGTCTGCTGATCGGTCTATTCGCTGGCATGATCAGTTTCATTCCCTATGTCGGATCCATGGTCGGCCTGGTGCTCGCCGTTGGCGTCGCACTGGTCCAGTTCTGGCCGGACTATCTGTGGATCGGCCTCGTGCTTGCCGTCTTTTTCAGCGGTCAGTTCATGGAGGGCAATATCCTCCAGCCGAAGCTGGTGGGCAAAAGCGTCGGCCTGCATCCGGTCTGGCTGATGTTTGCGCTGCTTGCCTTCGGTGCACTGTTCGGCTTCGTCGGTCTTCTGGTCGCGGTGCCCGCAGCAGCCGCCATCGGCGTGCTTGTCCGCTTCGGCATCCAGCGCTACCTTGATAGCGACCTCTATCACGGGCACGGCAAGGCCGTGGAAAAGAAGGCGAAGAGCGACAAGGCCGCCTGATTTCCGACGATTGTCCCGAGTACAGCATGACAAAACGCCCATTCGAACAAATCCCCCTGGCTTTCGGCCACGACCCGGCGACGGGTCGTGAGGACCTGCTCGTCTCCGACAGGCTGAGCGCGGCCATCGCCATCGTCGACCACTGGCCGGACTGGCCGGCGCCCGTGGTCATCATCGCCGGCCCGGTCGGCTCGGGAAAATCGCATCTCGCCAGCATCTGGAAGGAGCGGGCAGGAGCGGAAGTGATCCACCCGCTCGCCGGCTCCGATGCCGCGTTGATCGCGGCCGAACGACCTGTTCTCTTCGAGGATGCCGACCGCAGCGGCTTCGACGACACGACGCTGTTCCACGTCATCAACAACGTGCGCCAGCACGGCACCAGCCTGCTGATGACGACGCGGCTCTGGCCGATGTCCTGGCCAGTGACGCTGCCGGACCTGCGCTCGCGCCTGAAGGCGGCGACCGTGGTCGAGATCGGTGAGCCGGACGACGAATTGCTGACGCAGGTGCTGATCAAGCTCTTTGCCGATCGCCAGCTTTTCGTCGACGAGCGGCTGGTGGGCTACATCGTCCAGCGCATGGAGCGCTCGTTGGAGGCGGCGCAGACGATCGTCGAGCGCATCGACCATCTGGCGCTGGCCCGCGGCACGAAGCTTTCACGCGCGCTCGCTTCTGAAGTTCTCGAAGAACTGGGAAATCAGCGTCGGTCCGATTGACTGTCACAGAACCGTCGTCAAACTGAGATAGCCGGTGCAGCCGGAGCAATGGGATCTGAAAAGCATGGATAACGCGCTATCTGCGGTGAACGAAAACCAGGCATCGGCGGAGGACGTCGACCTGCTGACGAGCCCGCAGCGCTTCATCAACCGCGAATTTTCCTGGCTGCAGTTCAATCGCCGCGTGCTCGAGGAAACGCTGAACACGGCGCATCCTCTGCTGGAGCGTGTTCGCTTTCTGTCGATCTCTGCCGCCAACCTCGACGAGTTCTTCATGGTGCGCGTCGCCGGCCTCGAAGGCCAGGTGCGCCAGGGCCTCTCGATGCGTTCGCCCGACGGCAAGACCCCGGTCGAGCAGCTCGAAGACATCCTGAAGGAAATCGACAATCTGCAGATGGAGCAGCAGGCCTCGCTCGCCGTGCTTCAGCAGTATCTCGCCAAGGAAGACATCCTGATCGTTCGCCCGGCCTCGCTTTCGGTGCAGGACAGGAGCTGGCTTGCCAACGAGTTCGATCAGTCGATCTTCCCAGTGCTGACACCGCTCTCCATCGACCCGGCGCATCCGTTCCCCTTCATTCCGAACCTCGGCTTTTCGATGGGCCTGCAGCTCGTCAGCAAGACCGGCCGCGAGCCAATGACGGCGCTACTGCGTCTGCCGGTGGCACTCGACCGCTTCATCCGGCTGCCCGACGTCAAGAACGTCATCCGCTACATCACCCTCGAAGACATGGTCAGCCAGTTCATCGACCGGCTGTTTCCGGGCTATGAGGTCAAAGGCTCCGGTACCTTCCGCATCATTCGCGACAGCGATATCGAGGTGGAAGAAGAGGCGGAAGACCTCGTTCGCTTTTTCGAGACCGCGCTGAAGCGCCGTCGCCGCGGTTCGGTGATCCGCATCGAGACCGATTCGGAGATGCCGGCGTCGCTGCGCCAGTTCGTCGTGCAGGAACTGGGCGTCCCGGAAAACCGGATCGCCGTCCTGCCGGGACTGCTGGCACTCAACACTTTGTCCGAAATCACCAAGGCTCCACGCGACGATCTGCGCTTCGAGCCGTACAATCCGCGTTTCCCCGAGCGCGTGCGCGAGCATGCCGGCGACTGCCTGGCGGCGATCCGCGAGAAGGACATGGTGGTGCATCACCCCTACGAGTCCTTTGACGTGGTCGTGCAGTTCCTGTTGCAGGCGGCGCGCGATCCTGAAGTCGTCGCCATCAAGCAGACGCTTTACCGCACGTCGAACGACAGCCCGATCGTGCGCGCCCTGATCGACGCCGCCGAGGCCGGCAAGTCCGTGACGGCGCTGGTCGAGCTCAAGGCCCGCTTCGACGAGGAAGCCAATATCCGCTGGGCGCGCGACCTCGAACGCGCCGGCGTCCAGGTCGTCTTCGGCTTCATCGAACTGAAGACCCATGCCAAAATGTCGATGGTGGTGCGGCGCGAAGAGGGCAAGCTTCGGACCTACTGCCATCTCGGCACCGGCAACTATCACCCGGTCACCGCGAAGATCTACACCGACCTGTCGTTCTTCACCTGCAACCCGGTCATCGCCCACGACATGGCGAACATCTTCAACTTCATCACCGGCTACGGCGAGCCGGAGGCGGGCATGAAGCTGGCCGTCTCGCCGCACACGCTGCGCCCGCGCATTCTCAGGCACGTCGACGAAGAAATCGAGCATGCCAAGGCCGGGCGCCCGGCGGCGATCTGGATGAAGATGAACTCGCTTGTCGATCCGGAGATCATCGACGCGCTTTATAAGGCGAGCCGTGCCGGCGTCGAAATCGACCTGGTGGTGCGCGGCATCTGCTGCCTGCGCCCGCAGGTCCCGGGGCTATCTGACAATATCCGTGTCAAGTCTATCGTAGGTCGATTCCTCGAACATTCCCGCATATTCTGCTTCGGCAACGGTCACGGGCTTCCATCGGAGAATGCCCTTGTCTATATCGGCTCGGCGGATATGATGCCGCGCAATCTGGATCGGCGGGTCGAGACGCTCGTGCCTCTCATCAACCGGACTGTGCACGAACAGGTTCTGTCGCAGATCATGCTGGGTAATCTCATCGACAACCAGCAGAGCTACGAAATTCTTCCCGATGGCACCTCTCGCCGGATGGAAGTCGGCAAGGATGCCGAGCCTTTCAACGCACAGCACTATTTCATGACCAATCCCAGCCTCTCCGGCCGGGGCGAGGCCCTGAAGTCCAGCGCACCGAAGCTCATAGCCGGCTGGAAGAGCGGCTGGCACAAATAAACTGGAATTGCATGGTCGAATCTGAAGCGCAGGGGCGTCTGCCCGGCATCCGCCCGGTTTCCGTTATCGATATCGGTTCGAACTCCATCCGCCTTGTCGTCTATGAAGGCCTGAGCCGCTCGCCGGCCATGCTGTTCAACGAAAAGGTGATGTGCGGTCTCGGCAAGGGCATCGATGCGACCGGACGCATGGATGAAGACAGCGTCGAGCGCGCGCTGAAAGCGCTGCATCGCTTTCACGCGCTCTCCAAGCAGGCGCGTGCGACCTCGATGTATGTGCTGGCGACGGCCGCCGCACGCGAGGCGAGCAATGGGCCCGCCTTCATCGAGAAGGCAGAGGCGATCCTCGGTCACAAGGTCCGCATCCTTACCGGCGAGGAAGAGGCCTATTATTCCGCGATGGGCATCGTCAGCGGCTATCATGATCCCGACGGTGTCGTCGGCGACCTTGGCGGTGGCTCGCTGGAACTCGTCGAGGTCTCCGGCACGAAAATCGGCAAGGGCATCACCCTCCCGCTCGGCGGTATCCGTTTGTTCGAGCACAGCAACGGCTCACTCACCAAGGCGCGCACCTGGGTGCGCAAGTTCATGAAGAACTCGGCGGTGCTGAAGACCGGCACGGGACGGACGTTCTATGCGGTCGGCGGCACTTGGCGTTCGATCGCCAAGCTGCACATGGAGATCCGCGACTATCCGCTGCACATGATGCAGGGCTACGAGATTTCCTTTGACGAGGCGATGGCGCTTTTGCCGGAAGTGATCGAGCCGAAGAACATCAAGCCGTCCGCCTATTCGACGATCTCGAAGAGCCGCCGCAGCCTTCTGCCCTTCGGCGCGATCGCCATGCAGGAAGCGCTGGAGATCATGAAGCCGGAGCGGATTTCCTTCTCGGCGCTCGGCGTTCGCGAAGGTTATCTTTTCTCGCTCTTGAGGGACGAGGAACGTGCTCAGGATCCGCTGCTGACGGCGGCCAACGAGATCGCCATCCTGCGTGCCCGCTCGCCCGAGCACGCCCGCGAACTGGCTGACTGGACCGGTCGCATGGTGCCGTTCTTCGGGATCGAGGAGACGGAAGAGGAAGGCCGGTATCGCCAGGCGGCCTGCCTGCTCGCGGATATCAGCTGGCGGGCGCACCCCGACTATCGCGGTCTCCAGGCGCTGAACATCATCGCCCACTCGACCTTCTCCGGCATTACCCATGCCGGCCGCGCCTATATTGCGCTTTCCAATTATTACCGCTTCGAGGGGCTCAACGACGACGGCGCCACGAACGCACTTGCCGGCATCACCACGCCGCGCCTGCTGGAACTGGCAAAGCTGCTCGGCGGCCTCTTGCGTGTCGCCTATCTTTTCTCCGCATCGATGCCGGGGATTGCCCGGAACCTGACGTTCCGCAAGTCGTCTCTGCCGGACGTGGACCTCGAAATCGTCGTGCCTGCGGACTATTCGGAATTCCAGGGCGAGCGCCTGGATGGACGCCTGCAGCAGCTTGGAAAGCTCACTGGCAAGCGTCTCGCTTTCCACTTCGAAAGCTGACGCCGAAAAGTCACCGGTCAAACGGGAAGGGCGCGCGAACCGATGTTCGCGCGCCCTTTTGATTATTCGGCCTTGAGGAAGTCGCCGACTTCGAGCAGCACGAACTCGTTGTCGTCGGCCTTGTCGAGTGCGCGGCCGGCCGAGAACGGCAGGTTGTTGTCGTTGCCGACGATGATGTGGGTCTCATCGACGCGGTCGACGTTCTCGATGGTGACGAAGGGCATATCGTAGAAGCCTTCGCCGCCGCCCTGACGCTTCTTGTTGTCCGGATCGGCGATCTTCAAGAGGTCGATGTAGCCGATCTTGCGCACGGCCTTGCCGGCATTGCTGTCGTCAAAGGCGATCTTGTAGATGCGCTTGACCTTGGAGCCCGTTGCGAAGCAGTCCGGCTTCGGGTCCTTCGGATCGGCGCAGGCCTTGTCCACCGTGCCGGCGCCATTGTCGCGCTCGATCACCAGCGCGGTCTTGTCGTCGAGCATGTTGAAGTCGCCGATCGCCTCGCCGCCTTCAGCCAGCGGATAGAGCCAGCTGCGGCCGGTCCAGGCTTTGCTCGCAACATCGAGTTCGATGATGCGCAGCGCCGGGCGGCCATCGGCCTGCTCAACCGTTTCGCTGTCGGTCCAGAGCGGGCCTTCGAGCAGGCCGTAAAGCTTGCTGCCGTCCTTGGAAAGCGCCATGCCTTCATAGCCGCCGGAGCGCTTCAGGTTGAAGGCGGGCGTCTTCTTCGAGGGATCGCCCTGCAGCGTCAGCGTCGGATTGTCGGGCGAAAGCACCGGCTTGCCGTCGACCGTGGTCGCGATCACGTCGGTCAGCTTGCCGTCGAGATCGAACTTGAGGATGTAGGGGCCGAACTCTTCACCGACCCAGAAGCCGTCCGCAACCGGCTGGATCGATTCGACGTCGAAGTCGGCGCCGGTGAGATAACGCTTGTCCGAGCCTTCCATGACGATCGGGAAGGGGGCCTTCTTGTCCGGGTCGGTCAGGAACAACGTCTTCAGTGCTTCGACCTTGCCGGCGTCCCAGTCCATCTTCACGTGGTGCAGCATCAGCATGGCGTCGCTGGAGTTCATCTTGCTGCCGAAACCGTTGTCGGAGAGGCTCCAGAAGGTGCCGTCTTCCATCGCCTTGATGCCGGAAAAGCCCTGCATCGGCTGGCCGTCGAAGGGCAGCGACAGGCCGGTCAGGCGAACGCCGTCCTTGCCCGGAACGGTGCCGAGCGCTTCGGCACGCTTGCGGTCCGCGGTGGTGAACTTGCCGGAGGTCTTGAGGTATTCCGGTGCGTCCGAGGGGGCGGCGATGATCGTGTTGGCCGGCAGGATCGCGTGGCCCTTCAGCGTCGCGGTAAAGGACTTTTCCTCGGCCGAGGCGGCCATCGTCATCAAAAGAGAAAGAGCCGCGGTGGCGAGAAGCGTTTTCGTCATGAGGTTCACCTTGGGTTGGAGCCTTCTGCATGTCTCCTTGGATCGCCCTAGATCCAAGGAGGCAGACGTGCAGCAAATTCGACGTGCTGCAGCGACCCTTGCGCGTCCCAGGACGCGCGGCGCTGCAGTCCGCAACCCGATAGGCGGCTATGATGACGGTTGGGTGATGCTTGCTTTACAACCCGATGAAGCTTTGGTGACAGGATTAGCCGGCGACGGCGAGGCTTGCCCAGCGGCCGGGCGTCAGGCCGTAGGCGCGCTTGAAATGACGGGTGAAATGCGCCTGGTCGGCAAAGCCGGTTTCGAGCGCAGCACCGGCAAGGCTTTCGCCCCGGGCGATCATCTGCCGTGCCCGCTCCAGCCGGCGCATCAGCAGGTAGCGATGGGGGCTGGTGCCGAGAACCCGGCGGAATTGCCGGGCGAGCGTGAAGCGATCGAGCCCGCTCACCGCCTCAAGTTCCTGCGAGCCGACGGGCCGTTCGAGATTGGCGCGAAGGAATTCGCTCGCCTGTAGAACGGCACGCTTGTCGGCCTTTGCGGGCTTGGCGTCCTTGGTGCCGGCGTGACGGTAGAGCCCCTCGGCGATCCGCACGAGAATGTCGTCGAGCGCCAGTTCGTCGATGCCATTGTCGAGATCCATCACGGCTTCGCCGACCGCCTGCCGCAGCGCCTCGTCGCCCACGACAGGGGCTGCGACGAAGGGCAGGGAGCGGTCGGTTTCATCAAGGGCTGCGAGTAGCCGTTCCGGCTGCAGATACATCATCCGGTAGCGCAGCCCGATCTCCGTTCCCGCGCCGCCATCATGGATCTCGTCCGGGTGGAGGATGATGATGCTTCCAGGATTGCTGAAGCGGCTTTCGCCGCGATACTGAAACGTCTGGACGCCGCCGAGCGTTACGCCGATGGCATAGGTGTCGTGGCGGTGCGGCTCGAAAAATTTTCCATGCAGGCGCGCCTCGATGCGCTCGATGCCATCGACGGCAGGCGCAACCCGAATGCCGTCGCCAGGCGCGCCGCACAATCGTTCAAGATCGATCGCAGCGCCGTCCGATAATGCGTCTTCCGGCACGCCCTGTCGGGCTGAAATGGAGATGGCCGTCATGTTCGATACCAAATTTGCAATCGTCTTGCGCGAGGACCTGGCAACCTGGCAGAAGCTCAACGTCACCGCCTTCCTCGCCACCGGGATCGCCGGACAGAAGCCCGGGATCATCGGCGAAGATTATCGCGATGGCGCCGGCAACGTCTACAACGCCTTGAGCATCCAGCCGATCATCGTCCTTGCCGCAGATGGGAAGACGCTCGGCAACATTCAACGGCGCGCGATCGAAAGAGAGGTCAAAGCTTCGATCTATGTCGACGGCATGTTTGCCACCGGTCACGACCACGCCAACCGTGCGGTTTTCGCCGAGACCAGGCCGGACGACGCGGCAGTCGCCGGCATTGCCATTCATGCGGACAGGAAGCTGGTCGACAAGATCACCAAGGGTGCCAAGCTGCACGGCTGACGGCGATCGCGATCCGGCCGATCGATGCCCTGCGCGCCGGCCGGGATCACTCGGCCGCGGTCGATGCCAGCTGAGGAGCCGCGCTGCCTGCGCGCAACGACAGAACGCCAAGCTTCTGCCCGCGTCCTCTGACGGCGTGCTCGCCGAGATCCTCGACCCGCACATAATGCGGCAGACGCATCTTGCGGGCGAGATCGGTGGAGATCAGTACCTGGTGGCCGAGCGTCTTGCAGAAACCTTCGAGCCGGGCGGTGGTGTTCACCGTATCGCCGAAATAGGTGATCTTGTGCCGGTCGAGCCCGATTTCCGCCGCAACGATGGTGCCGCCATGAAGCGCCGCGCGCAGCCGCGGAACCTCGCCGAACTCCTTTTGCCAACGGCGCGCATCCGCATCGATCATTTCCAGAATGTCGAAGACGCAATGAATGCAGGCCGCATTGTTGGTTGCGCGATCGAAAGGCCAGGTAATGACGGCGGCGTCACCGATATAGTCGTCGATCGAGCCGCGGTAGCGCATGACCGGGTCGGCGATCGTCGCAAACAGCCTGCCGAGATACTCCTGCATCCGCAGGTCGCCGTGTTTCTCGGCATAGGCGGTCGAGCCGGCCAGGTCGATGAAGAGGAAGACGCGTTCTTCCTCGACCGGTCTGCGATAGCGGCCGGTGAGCAGGCTCAAAAAGACGTCGCGCCCGAGGAGTTCGCGAACCCTGAGGATGAAGACGAGCGAACCTGATACGCCGAGCGCGAAGATTAGGACCGTCTTGGACGGCATCATCGCGTCCATCCAATGGTCCTCCATGACGCCGCCCGACTGCATGAGCAGGCCAGCGGCGGCATATCCGATGTCGAGAAGCACGAAGTAGATCACCAGCGACGCGACGAAAAAGACCGGCGTGGAAAAGGCGTGGATCCGTCGATGCAGGCGCCGGAAAATGATGCGTCGCTCGAAGGCGATGATCGGCAGGCACATGAAGAGCGCATAGGTCGCGCCGATCAGGGCGCCCTTGCCGTAGAAAACCCATGCGTAGACCGCGCCGGCGCCTGCAACGACCAGCAGCAAGAGAAGTCCTTCGAAAGTCGAAAAGCGCCAACGCATGCAGAAAGCTCCGGTACCGGAAGAGGCGGCATCCGTGTCGGTCGGCGTTGCCCAAGGCGCCGGCTCACGTCACATCGTTTGATACGATGGTGATTCTGTTCCGCCCGGCCCTTCGCTAGAGCTGGATTCAGGCGGAAACTTGTCTCCGCCCAATCCCTTTTTCAAGCTGACGCGGACGTGATCTCGGCGCTGATTTCCACTGCTTCGATCTTCTTGTCGACGAAGCGCAGGGCAACGTCGCCGTTGATCAGCTTCAGTGCCGTTTCGCCGAAGAGTTCGCGCCGCCAGCCCTTGAGCGCGGCGACATCCGCCTTCTCGCCCTCGGCAGCTATTTTGTCGAGATCTTCGCTGTTGGCGATGATCTTCGCGGCGACACCCTGCTTCTCGGCGATCAGCTTCAAAAGCACCTTCAGCATCTCGCCAGCGGCCGCAGCACCTTCCGGCGCATGGCTTTGGCGCGGAAGCTTCGGCAGATCGGCCTTCGGGATCGCCAGCGCCTCGTTGACGGCCTCGACGACCGCCGTTCCGGCGGTGGAGCGTTCCCAGCCCTTGGGAATGGTCCGGAGCCGTGCCAGTGCTTCCGCATCCTTCGGCTGCTGCTGGGCGATCTCGTAAATGGCGTCATCCTTGAGGATGCGGCCGCGCGGCACGTTGCGGGCGCGTGCCTCGCGCTCGCGCCAGGCGGCGACCGTCTTCAGCGCGGCGAGTTCGATCGGCTTCTTTACCCGCATCTTCAGCCGCTGCCAGGCGTCGTCAGGGTGCAGGTCGTAGGTGTCGCGGGCTTCGAGAATGGCCATCTCTTCGGTCAGCCAGAGCGAACGGCCTTCGCGCTCGAGTTCTGCCGCCAGGTATTTGTAGATGTCGCGCAGATGCGTCACGTCGGCCAGCGCATAGTCGAGCTGCTTTTCGGTCAGCGGACGGCGGCTCCAGTCGGTAAAGCGCGAGGACTTGTCGATCTGCGTGCCGGTGACGCGGTTGACCAGCTGGTCATAGGAAACGCTGTCGCCAAAGCCGCAAACCATCGCTGCGACCTGCGTATCGAAGATCGGATGCGGAATAAGGTTTCCGAGATGGAAGATGATCTCGATGTCCTGACGCGCGGCATGGAACACCTTGATGACCTCAGGGTTTGCCATCAGCGCGAAGAAGGGCGCAAGATCGATGCCCTTCGCCATCGGGTCGACGATGACGGCAAGGTCCGGGCTCGCCATCTGGATCAGGCAAAGCTCCGGCCAGAAAGTCGTCTCGCGAAGAAATTCGGTATCAATCGTAATATAATTTGATAGGGCCAGCTGCTGGCAGGCGGCCTCAAGGTCTGCTGTTGTTTCAATCATCAGATTTAAATCACTGTGGCGAAAATGCGGCTTGGAATTTCGTGTAACTCTTCGCGGCATCTGTCACAATCGAAATCTCAGACGACTTTGAAATAACCCGTCATGCCGGTCTTCTGGTGCTCGATGATATGGCAATGCACGACCCAATCGCCCGGATTGTCCGCCACAAGCGCCACTTCCGCCTGTTCATCGGGCAAAAGCAGGATCGTATCGGTCGGCGGCGGCAGGAACGTCCGCTTGTTGGAATTGAGAATGCGGAAGCTCAGGCCGTGCAGATGGATAGGGTGCGCATGCGGCGTCCGGTTGGCGACCTCCAGCACATAGCTCTTGCCGAGCTTCATCTCCTCGATCGGCGCGATCGGATCGGGCGTGTCGCCCGGCCACGGAACCTTGTTGATCGCCCAGAAGGTGTAGCCAAGCGAACCGCAGATCGAAGGCGTCGCCTTGTGCTCGGCCGTCGCCGTCAGTTCGAGCGGCACGCGGGTGGCGGTGGAGAGGTCGGCTTCCGCGATCGGGTTGGCAGGCAGGGGGCCGACACCCCGAAGGTCGCGCTTGAGCGACGCTCCGGCTGACCGGAAGCGCGCGATCGTCCAGGGATGCGATCCACGCAGGTTGCCGAGCGCAACCGTCTGACCCTCGCCGTCGGGCATGCGCACGACAAGATCGACGCGCTGGCCGGGCCCAAAATCGTAGCGATCAAGTGCAAAGGGCTTGTCGACCGGATTGCCGTCGAGCGCGATGACCTTCGCCTCAGCGCCCTCAAGGCCGATCGTATAGATGCGGGTGACGTCGGTTGCGGCGATGCGCACGCGCACCAGGCCGCCGGCCGGTGCGTCGTAAGTTGGCTCCTGCTGCCAGTTGGCGGTGCGCACCGTGCCGTAAGTGCCGCCGCGGGCCGCATCCCGCGGCTTGAATGCGTCGATGAACGCGCCGCCGGTGCCGAGCCGCCAATCGCGCAGGTTGAGCACGATCTCGGCATCGAACGTCGGATCGTCCGGGTTTTCGACGACGATCATGCCGGTCAGGCCGGCACCCATCTGGGTCAGCGTGTTGCAATGTGGATGATACCAGAAGGTGCCGGCATCCGGCGGGGTGAACACATAGTCGAAACGGTCGCCCGGATAGACATAGGGCTGCGTCAGTTCCGGCACGCCATCCATGGCGTTGGCAATGCGCAGTCCGTGCCAATGTACCGTCGTCGGCTCGTCCAGCCGGTTGAAGAGGCGGGCCGCATAGGGCTCGCCCTTGCGCATGCGCAGGACGGGCGGCATGCCGCTGCTTGGAGCCTCACCCAAGCCGTAGGTCATGACCTTGGGCGTAAGCCCATCCTTGGCGATCTGGGTTTCGGCAAGCTGTGCCATCAGGATCTGCGGATCGGGTGCGGCGCCGGCGCGCGCCGCCATGCCGGCGCCGAGCGCGAAGGCGCCTCCGAGAGCAGCGGAGCCTTGGAGGAAGGTGCGGCGGCTGATGACGGGCATTTCGGCAATCTCGGCTGCTGTTTGAGGTGCCCCGGTTCTAAACCTGATTATTGTGTTCAGCAATTATCCGGATCGCGCGCATCTTGCCGCAGGTCAGCGATCCTTGCGCTTGTGGTTGTTGCCGGCGGCGAGCTTGTTGAAAAAGGACGAGGTGCGCAGGAGATTGCGGAACGGCAAGGCGCGCTCCCCGGCGGGCACCGGCCCGCGCGCCGTCATGCGCTGCAGGGTGTAGAGCATGAACAGGAAGAGGATCGCTGCCGTGTAGATGAACAGCGCCTGCGGCCCGAAGATCTCGAGCAGGAAGGAGGCAAACAGCGGCCCGATGATCGCGCCCAGCGACCAGAAGAACAGCATGCCGGCGGAGACGAGCGCATGCTGCCCCTCGGCCGCGTGGTCGTTCGCATGGGCCGAACAGAGCGAATAGAGCGGCATGGCAAAGGCGCCGAACAGGAAGATACCGGCAAAGTTCAGCCATTCGTCGTTGCCGGCGCCGAAGGCGAGAAACAAGCCTGCGAGCAGCGAGCCGAAGGTGGCGATCAGGATGATCAGGCGGCGGTCGAACCGATCGGAATAGTGGCCGAGCGGATACTGCAGCACGACGCCGCCGATGATGCCGGCGCTCATGAAGGTGGCGATTGCCGTCACCGACAGGCCGATGCCCTGCGCATAGATCGGCCCGAGCGAGCGGAAGGCGGCGTTGGTCAGACCGACGACGATGCAGCCGACGGTCGCAAGCGGCGAGATGTTCCAGAGCGCTTTGACGTCGAAGCGGATCGCCTCCGGGGCCACAGGGCTCGAGCGGTCGGCAAAGGAGATCGGCACCAGCGACAGCGTCAGCGCCATGGAGATGATGGCAAAAAGCTCGAAGCCGCCAAGCCCGATGCCAGGAATGACATATTGTGCGGCCGTGACCGAGCCGAGGTCGACGAGGCGATAGACCGAAAGCGTGCGGGCCCGGTTTTTATTGGTGACGCTGGCATTGAGCCAGCTCTCGACTGTCGCAAACAGGCAGGCGAAACAGATGCCGGCAAGAAGCCGCATCAGGAACCACATCAGCGGATTGATGACGAGCACCATCGAGATGGCTGCGGCCGAAGCGATCGCCGCCATCGCCGAGAAGGTGCGGATGTGACCGATCGAGCGCAGGATGCGGGTGACGTAGACGCAGCCAAGCGCGAAGCCGATATTGTAGCCGGCGCCGATAACGCCGATCAGCGATGTCGAGAAACCTTCTTCGAGTGCACGCAGCGAGATGAAAGTGCCCTGCAGGCCGTTGCCGCCGATGAGGATGCCTGCGGTGACGAGGAGGGGGATAAGCGGGCGAATCTGGGACATGGGGCAGGCGACATCCGGGCAGGCGGCCACGACTCGGGTGGGATCACTATCGGGCCTTGCTCATGTGTAGCCCCGCATTCTGCCGCCGGACAGTCCCGAATTGTGACGATTGCCGTTCTTTTCGCGGCATTTCGGCCGCCTTCTGTCACAAGCGGTCTTGGACTGGCTCTTGCCTTCGTTTACAACGCACCTCCATCGGGGGCGGCAGCGGGCGCTGCAGCTTGACAAAGGCTGCGCATCATGCGCTTTTCCGCCCGATTTTGACCATGTTGCCGCGCGCTGTGTCCCACGAGCTTGCGCGGCTCTTTGCAATTCCGGGATAAGACGATGCACCGTTACCGCAGCCACACCTGTGCCGCCCTCCGCAAGTCGGACGTCGGTTCCACCGTTCGCCTTTCGGGCTGGGTCCACCGCGTCCGCGACCATGGCGGCCTGCTCTTCATCGACCTGCGCGACCACTACGGCATCACCCAGGTCGTTGCCGATCCCGACAGCCCCGCCTTCAAGGCGGCCGAGACCGTTCGCGGCGAATGGGTCGTGCGCATTGACGGCCTCGTCAAGGCGCGCATGGACGACACCGTCAACAAGGGCATGCCAACCGGCGAAATCGAACTCTATGCGCAGGAGATCGAGGTTCTCTCGGCCGCCAAGGAACTGCCGTTGCCGGTCTTCGGCGAGCCGGACTATCCGGAAGACGTGCGCCTGAAGTACCGCTTCCTCGACCTGCGTCGCGACACGCTGCACAAGAACATCGTCAAGCGCACCCAGATCATCTCGTCGATGCGCCGCCACATGGGCGACGTCGGTTTCACCGAATACACGACCCCGATCCTGACGGCCTCGTCGCCGGAAGGCGCGCGCGACTTCCTCGTGCCTTCGCGCATTCATCCCGGCAGCTTCTATGCCCTGCCGCAGGCGCCGCAGCAGTACAAGCAGTTGCTGATGGTCGCCGGCTTCGACCGCTACTTCCAGATCGCCCCGTGCTTCCGCGACGAAGACCCGCGCGCCGACCGCCTGCCGGGCGAGTTCTACCAGCTCGACCTGGAAATGAGCTTCGTCGAGCAGGAAGACGTCTGGTCGACGATGGAACCGGTGATCCGCGACATCTTCGTGGAGTTTGCCGACGGCAAGCCGGTGACGGAAAAGTTCCCGCGCATTCCTTACGACACGGCGATCCGCAAATACGGCTCCGACAAGCCGGACCTGCGCAACCCGATCGAGATGCAGGCGGTTACCGAACACTTCGCCGGTTCCGGCTTCAAGGTCTTCGCGAACATGATCGCGTCTAACCCGAAGGTCGAAGTCTGGGCGATCCCGGCCAAGACCGGTGGCTCGCGCGCCTTCTGCGACCGCATGAACGCCTGGGCGCAGAGCCAGGGTCAGCCCGGCCTCGGCTACATCTTCTGGCGCAAGGAGGGCGAAAAGCTCGAAGGCGCCGGCCCGCTCGCCAAGAACATCGGCGAAGAGCGCACGGATGCGATCCGCACCCAGCTCGGCCTCGACGACGGCGACGCCTGCTTCTTCGTCGCCGGTGACCCCGCCAAGTTCTACAAGTTTGCTGGCGAAGCCCGCACCCGCGCCGGCGAGGAACTGAACCTCGTCGACCGCGACCGCTACGAATTCTGCTGGATCGTCGACTTCCCGTTCTACGAATGGCTGGAAGACGAAAAGAAGATCGACTTCGCCCACAACCCCTTCTCGATGCCGCAGGGTGGTCTGGAAGCGCTGAACGGCGAAGATCCGCTGTCGATCAAGGCCTACCAGTACGACATGGTCTGCAACGGCTTCGAAATCGCCTCGGGCTCGATCCGTAACCAGCTTCCGGAAGTCATGGTCAAGGCGTTCGAGCTGACCGGCAAGTCGCAGCAGGAAGTCGAAGATCAGTTCGGCGGCCTCTACCGCGCCTTCCAGTACGGTGCACCGCCGCATGGCGGCATGGCATTCGGCATCGACCGTATCGTCATGCTGCTCGTCGGCGCCAAGAACCTGCGCGAGATTTCGATCTTCCCGATGAACCAGCAGGCCGTCGACCTCCTGATGGGCGCACCGTCCGAAGCGACGCCGGCCCAGTTGCGCGAACTGGCGATCCGCCCGATTCCGCAGAAGAAGGACTGAGGTCGAACGGGCCTGACCCCAAAAGGAAAGCCCGGCGATCGTCTCGTCGGGCTTTTTCTTTGTCTGCGCCATGTCTGTTCAGTGCCTGCCGTAGACGGCGTCGCGAACCTCGCGGGTGAACGGACCCCACATGCCCTCGAAGGTCGTGTTCGTCATGGCGACGACGGTGATCTTCTCGACGGGATCTACGAACCAGTTGTGACCGTAGGCGCCGCCCCATTGGATCGTGCCCTTCGATTGCGGCGTGGCGCCAGCCTTGGGATCGACGAGCACGGCCCAGCCATAGCCGAAGCCCCAGCCCGGACCCTGCGTCTGAGCTTCGGGCCCGGTCTGGTCCTGCATCATCGTTTTCACCGTCTCTACTGACAGGATGGGGCTGCCGCCCTTGCGGATGGCTTCGAGGAAGGTCAGCATATCCTTGGCCGTCCCGGCCATGCCGGCCCCACCTGAGGGGAATTGCTGGGCGTCGAGGATGCGGTCCGGCGAGAACGTCAGCTTGCCTTCGCCGATTGGTGCCGCCGGCGAAACCTTCTGGCGGCTCGGCTACGAGGGCGCGTCGATCGCCGATCTCACCGCCGCCATGGGGATCACACCGCAAAGCCTCTGTGCCGCCTTCACTTCGAAGGCGGACCTCTATCGCGAGGCGCTCGAACAATATCGACGCGAGGAGGGGGCGGCGGCCGGCCGCAATCTTGCTGGCGGAGGGCACGTGGTTGAGGTGATCGGCAAATTGCTGCGCGCCTCGGCCCATGAATTTACCCGCCCCGGCCGACCGAGGGGCTGCATGATCTCAACCGCGGTGCTGACCTGCGCCGTCGAAAATCAGGCAATCGCAAATCACGTCTCGGCCCTGCGCACTGAGCGCTGGCCTTGCTGGAGGCGCGCTTCCGGCAGGGCATAGCGGACGGAGAACTACGTGCGGATACCGAGGCCGGCGGCCTCGCGCGCTTCGTCGGCGCCATTCTCCAGGGCATGACCGTCCAGGCGCAGGACGGTGCCGGCGAAGCGGACCTCTTGCCGATCGCTGAACTTGCGATCGCCGAGGTCGGGCGCCACCGGCAGCCGTCCGGCTAGGCGACCGACCGCCTGGCGCGGGTCAGAAATCCATGCCCGGGCCGGGCGGTGGCGTGGGTACGTTCTTCTTCGGTTTTTCGGCGACCATCGCTTCGGTGGTCACAAGCAGGCCGGCGACCGACGCCGCATCCTGCAGCGCCGCCCGCACGACTTTCGCCGGATCGATGACGCCCATGCGGTAGAGATCGCCATATTCACCGGTCTGCGCGTTCCAACCCTGGGCGAAGTCGCTCATCTCCCGAAGTTTGCCGACGATGACCGAGCCTTCGGCGCCGGCGTTTTCGGCGATCTGGCGCACCGGCGCCTCCAGCGCCCGCCGGACGATCTCGACGCCGACGCGTTGGTCGTCATTTTCGGGCTTGAGCCCATCGAGCGCGTGGACGACGCGGAGCAGCGCGACGCCGCCGCCAGGCAGAATGCCTTCCTCCACCGCGGCCCGCGTCGCATGCAGCGCATCGTCGACCCGGTCCTTCTTTTCCTTCACTTCCACTTCCGTCGAGCCGCCCACCCGGATCACCGCGACGCCGCCGGCAAGCTTGGCCAGCCGTTCCTGCAGCTTCTCGCGATCGTAGTCGGAGGTCGTTTCCTCGATCTGCGCCTTGATCTGGCCGACACGCCCGTCGATGTCCGCCTTGGTGCCGGCGCCATCGACGATGGTGGTGTCTTCCTTCTCGACCATCACCCGCTTGGCCCGCCCGAGATTGGCGAGCGTCACGGTTTCAAGCTTGATGCCGAGATCTTCGGAGATGACGGTCCCGCCCGTCAGGATGGCGATGTCCTCGAGCATCGCCTTGCGCCGGTCGCCGAAGCCCGGCGCCTTGACGGCGGCGATCTTCAGCCCGCCGCGCAGCTTGTTGACGACCAGCGTCGCCAGCGCTTCGCCTTCCACATCCTCGGCGATGATCAACAGCGGCCGGCTTGCCTGGATCACTGCTTCGAGAATCGGGATCATCGCCTGCAGGTTGGAAAGCTTCTTTTCGTGAATGAGGATGTAGGGGTCTTCGAATTCAACCCGCATCTTCTCCTGGTCGGTGACGAAATAGGGGGAGAGATAGCCGCGGTCGAATTGCATGCCTTCGACGATCTCCAGCTCGATTTCGGCCGTCTTCGCCTCCTCGACCGTAATCACGCCTTCGTTGCCGACACGCTCCATGGCCTTTGCCAGATAGCTTCCGATTTCGGCGTCGCCGTTGGCCGAGATCGTGCCGACCTGCGCGATCTCCTCATTGTTGGAAATCTTGCGCGCGTGGGTCTTCAGTTTCGCGACGATCGCATCGACGGCGAGATCGATGCCGCGTTTCAGATCCATCGGGTTCATGCCGGACGCGATCGCCTTGACGCCCTCCTTGACGATGGCCTGTGCGAGCACGGTGGCCGTCGTTGTGCCGTCGCCGGCCACGTCGCTGGTGCGCGACGCGACCTCCCGCAGCATCTGCGCGCCCATGTTCTCGAACTTGTCGTCGAGCTCGATTTCCTTGGCGACCGACACGCCGTCCTTGGTGATGCGCGGCGCGCCGAAGGCGCGTTCGATGACGACGTTGCGTCCCTTCGGGCCGAGCGTGACCTTGACCGCATCGGCGAGAATGTCGACGCCGCGCAACATCCGATCGCGGGCATCGCTACTGAACCTGACTTCCTTGGCAGCCATTGTGGACCTCCCTCAACACGAACATATGGCCTCACGCACCCAGCCGCCCGGAAGGCGGCTTGCAATCGGACGTACCGGCAACCGGCTTTCGCGACTACAGTCCCAAATTCCGCTCTTCTTCGTTGTCCGGGGTCAAGATATCGATCAGCGCCGCAACGCGGCCGGCCGGCAGATGGCGGCCTTCCCCGATCAGCGCTTCATCGTTGTTGACCCAGGCGATCGCCTCCGCAAGCTCGCCGGCCGTCGCGCCGGTCGCAAGCAGTTCGGCCATCAGCGTCTCGTCAACCGGGCCAAGGATGGCTGTAATGTCCGCCTGCTTCAGTCCCATGGGTTTCTCCTTCCGTTTTATCGGTCAGGAACAGGGATTTCGGTCCTTGGCGGAATAAATAGGCCAGACCCGGCCGGCATCAAGCGCCGATCGCAAAGCCGCGACGTGCAGGCGTTAAAAAAGGCGCGAGTAAGCTCACTGCGGCCGTAGCGCGTTATCGAGGAAATACCATTGGTCGAGATGGGCGCGGACGACCGGCTCGATCGTGTCGTTCAGCAACTGCATGTCATCCAGCAGCCGGGCATTGGGGCGCTCTTCCGCCGGCAAACGTATCGGCGGCAAGGCCGTGCATTCGAAGCGGAAGTCGTCGGTGCGAAGGCCGTACCAGGGGCAGATCGTAGCGCCCGTCATGCGCGCCAGCCGTATGGCGATGGCGATGTTGCCTTCCTGATGCGGCCGGCGGCCGAAGAACGGCCCGCGGATCATGCCGCCGAACCCCTCGTCGCAGAAGATGCTGACAACGCCGCCGCCTTTCAGAACCTTCAGTGCCGGCCGGATCCCGTCCATTCCCGGAGGCAGAAACTGCAAGCCAGCCTTGCTGCGCACCCGACCGGCGATCCACGCCTTGGCCCGGCCCTTGGGCGGCACATAGAAGGCATGCGGCTGGAGGCCGAGCTTGCGGAATGCGATCGTGCCCACTTCCCAGTTGCCGAGATGCAGGCCGACGAGAATGACTGGGCCGCGGTTTGCCGCCTCACGGATGGGTGCAAGGCCCTCGGTCTTCAGCCGCTCCGGCCGCTGCTGCAATCGGTTGACGACGGAGAACTCCGTCATCAACCGTCCCTGAGCGCGACAGTTTTCGAGAAACAGTGCCTCGCGTTGCGGGGCGTCAAGGTCCGGCCGCAACTGTTCGATGGTTTCACGGGCGCGGCGGGTTGCCACCTTGTGGAAGCGCGAAACCATGAAGAGACCGAGCGCCGCCCCGAGCCTGGAGCAGGCGTCCATCGGCAGAAGCTTCATGCCGAAATGGGCGGCGATGTTGGCGACGTTCCAAATGTTGTCGGTGATCCAATAGCGCCGGAAGGCCCGCGCCCTGTCGCCACCCGCCAGTGCATCGGCGAGCCGCGGGGCGCTTTCCTCGGCGAAGATCCAGGCCCTGCGCTTGCCGATCGGCTGCGCCGCGTGCGGATCATCCGGCGCCATGCGACGGGGCCTCTCGCTTGTGCAAGGTGACCGGCAGGCCATTCTTCGGCCTGAGGGTCAGGCGGCAGATCGGTTCGACCGCGTGGCGCTGGCTCACACGAACCCGGTAGCGCTGCGCGATGATCGCCAGGCACAGGATCGCTTCGGTCAGTCCGAAATGCAGGCCGGGGCAGACGCGCGGTCCGCTGGCAAAGGGGATGAAGCTGTAGGGCGTCGGGCGCCGGCCTTCGGTAAACCGTTCCGGATGGAAGTGGTGTGGATCCTGGAAGAGGCTTTCAGTCCGGTGAAGGAGCCACGGCACGATCAGCACAAGCGAGCCCGGCTCTGCGGCAACGTCGCCGATCATATCCGCCTCGCGGGTCTGCCGCGCCAGGATCGGAACCGGTGGATAGAGGCGAAGCGTCTCCTCGATAACTGCCCGGCACCATTCGAGCTGAGGCACGTCGTCGATCGTCGGTGTCCGGTCGCCGCAGACCCTGGCGATTTCGTCGTGAACGGCCTTCTCGACCCAGCCTGCCTTCGAAAGCAGATACCAGGTCCAGGTCAGCGTCGCCGCCGTCGTCTCGTGCCCGGCCATGAAGATGGTCGCGGCCTCGTTGCGCAAGGCGACGAGGTCGAGTTTCAGTTCCGGGTTTCGTTGCTGGCGGCGGATCAGCAGCTCGACCATCGAATTGTGGTCGCCGCGTCCGGCAAGGTGATCCTCAACAACCTTGTCGATAGTTGCGTGGATGCGCTTGACCGAACGACGCAGGCTCGGCGTGCGCAGCACCGGCAGGCCGTCGTCAAAGCCGAGGAAGTAACCGATGTTGATGGAATCGACCAGCGACTGGTAGCTGGTGAAGCCCTCGGTCACCGCCGCCGCGCTACCGTCGCCGAGCTGGTTGCCGAAGACGCTGCGCGCGATGATTTCGGCGGTCAGCCCCGCCATTTCGTGCAACGCGTTGACCTCGGCGCCATCGGGCATGCGGTTCCAGCGCTCGACCAGTTCGCTGGTCGTATTTTCCATGACGGGCCCGAAAGAGGGGACCCGCTTGGCGTGGACGATGTCCGCCACCAGCGGCCGGCGTTGCTTCCAGGTGTCCCCGTCCGAAATAAACAGCCCGTCGCCCAGCAGGAATTCGAGTGCCCGGCGCATCTGCGGGCTCTTGCGCTCGAAGTTTTCATGACGCTTGACGACGACCTGCCGGATCAGGTCGGGCGAGTTGACGACGATGATCTGCCGCCCAAGGATCCGGGTCTGCGAGATCGTTTCAGTATAGTCGCTCGCCCGCCAGATCGACAGGAAATCCGTTCGCGCCTGGAGCAGCAGCCGCAACGGCTTACCGGGCGGGCCCGTATAGTAGTCAGCTCGGACAGGGGCGAATTTCCCCTCCAACAATTCTTCAGTGAAATTTACAGACTGCTGGAGCCAGGCGAGCATTTACGTCCGATCTGCCGTAACGTGGAGACGATATTCGGGCATGTATTTGTATATTTGCACAAAGTCCGAGACGTCCTCTTCGAGGCTTAAATGCTCTCAAGTTCGTTGGAAGTCGGATTCTGAATTGCCTGAGGGTGGCATGCACGATTTCGATGAAAAACGCTATCGCCTTACGGTGAAAATTTCTTGGTGCAAGCAATAGCTCACCGGGAAGAAAAGAGCCCCGCAGCCGATGCGTGCTCCACAAGGGCTTGCAACGTGATCCGACTATGCGGTTCGCAAGTAAGGGCGATGCTTGTTCTTTCACGGGAGGGCGGCGGCGCAGTTTTCGGCCGGCGAAGTCCGTCGAGTGAATGCCGTGGGCCACATGGGAGGCCGGTGCGGCGCCATCAAACCTTGCGCGCCTGTCTCGGCGCGCAAGGCTGGTCGTCATGTCGGCTTCTCCCGGGCTCGGCTGAGGCCGGGAGAGACCTGAACGATTAGTCGTTCGCCGTTACCTTGACGCCGAGCACCGACGGGATGGTGTTCGGCGCGCCCATGGCGGCACCCATGATCATCGGGAACGGAACCGGCTTTTCCGGTGCCGCGCTGATCGTCAGGCTCTTCGGGCCATCGAGATAGGCGTTGACGGCAGCCGACACCTGGTTCTGCAGTTCCGGCACGTTGAGCTGCGCCATCATGATCGGCACCAGGCCCTTCAGCGACTGTGCCATCTGCTCACCGGTCACGCCCTGCTGCGAGCCGGCATAGTCGAGCGCCTTCTTGGTGATCGAGGCGTCGTCGAAGCGGATTTCGGCGCTGTTGAAGGTCAGCTGCTGCATGAGGCCCATCATGGCGAGACCCATGGCCTGGTTGGCCTCTTCCTTGTTCGGATTGGCTTCGGCAGCCTTCATCGCTTCCTGCATCGATTTGACGAAGGCAAGCGTGTAGCCGGAGATGTCGAGAGCGAAGTTCAGCCGGCCGACATTCTTGAAGTCGAGCGCATATTCTTCGAGCGCGACATTGCCGCTTTCGACTTCCCAGCTGCCCTTCATGGTCAGGGCGCCGTCGATGGTGGTGAGGCCGAGCTTTTCGATCGCCTCCTTGGTCTTGGCGTCCTCGACCGACGACAGGTCGGCCTTGATGCCGGAAGCGGTCGCGTCGAAGTCGAAGCCGGCGTCATTTTCCTGGCGCGCGAGGTTGGCTTCGGTGCTTTCGAGCGAGAAGACTTCCTTGCCCTTGGAGCTGACGGCGATCGGGCCGGTGCTGGCGCTTTCATAGAGAATGATGTCGTTGATCGTTCCGCCGGTCGCATTGGCCGGGATCGTCAGGCCGGAGAGCAGGATGTCCTTGACGGAAATGGCGCCTTCGTCCTGGCTGACATTGACGTCGGGGAACGAAACGGTTTCGGCGTAATAGCCGCCGCCTTCGGTCTCCTCGACGCCCTCAAAGGTCAGGTCCCCGATATTCAGGTCCACAGCGTCGCCCGGCTGGCTCGCGACCTTCAGCTTCACGCCGGTCACCGTCACCTTGTCGCCGTCGACTTCGGCCTTGTCATAGGTGATCGAGGTGCCGTTCGCGTTCGTCGCTGCGTCGAGCTTCTTCATCAAATCGGCGCCATCGAGCGCGAAGGCCGGGCCGGTCAGCGTGAGAAGCGCGGCGCTCGCCATCATCAGGCGGATCTTGCGCGTGTGCATCATTTCGAGTTCCTTCGTGAAAATGTTTGATTGTGTAGCTGTTTAAGAAGATAAGGCGTCGCTGATCTGGTTCCCTTGGCGAGGGCGTCAACTGTAGGCACATGGCAGCATTCGTCTTTGTCGGCGGCGCGCTGCCGCCAGTTCCGTCTGCCAATGCGCGTCCTGCGATCCCCCTTGCAAATCGTCCAAATCAACTCCAGCCGAAGCTATTACGAAACAGGGCGAAATTATATTCGCTTGGGCGAACCGCACATGTTCCTGCTCGGGCATGCTTTCCGGGACGTTACCTGGCGGCAGCCTCCGACGCATAGCGGCGCGACCGTTGCACGAACATTGCGCCGGGGCAAGCGGATCGGTGCGAGAGCCGGTTATTTGGGGCGAGGTGGTTCTCCACAAGCGCAAGCCCTGAAAACCTTGCCGTTCCGGGTTTGTTGCGCTAGCAAGAACCTATGGGACAAAGCCTCAATCCCCCGTCAGGCGGGGACGATCACATTCAGCCGGTTGACCTCAAGGCGGCGCTGGAAGAGCGTTACCTCGCCTATGCCTTGTCGACCATCATGCACCGCGCGCTTCCGGACGTTCGCGACGGGTTGAAGCCCGTGCATCGTCGTATCGTGCATGCGATGAGCGAGATGGGGCTGAGGCCCAACTCGTCGTTCAAGAAATGCGCGCGTATCGTCGGCGACGTGATGGGTAAGTTCCATCCGCACGGCGACGCGTCGATCTATGACGCGCTGGTGCGCCTGTCGCAGGAATTCGCGATCCGCTATCCGCTGGTCGACGGCCAGGGCAACTTCGGCAACATCGACGGCGATAACGCCGCGGCGATGCGTTACACCGAAGCGAAGATGACGGACGTCTGCTCGCTGCTCCTGGAAGGCATCGACCAGGACGCGGTGGATTTCCGCCCGACCTACAACGAGGAAGACCAGGAGCCGACCGTGCTCCCCGGCGCTTTCCCGAACCTGCTCGCAAACGGCGCGACCGGCATCGCCGTCGGCATGGCCACCTCGATCCCGCCGCACAACGCGCATGAACTCTGCGACGCGGCGCTGCATCTCATCCGCCATCCCGACGCGACCGTCGAGGATCTGCTTTACGATCCGGCCAACCCGCAAAAGGGCGGCATCGAAGGGCCCGACTTCCCGACCGGCGGCGTGATCGTCGAGGGCCGGGAAAGCATGGCCGAATCCTACCGCACCGGCCGTGGCGGTTTCCGTGTTCGTGCCCGCTGGGCGCAGGAAGACCTTGGGCGCGGCGGCTACCAGATCGTCGTCACCGAAATCCCCTATCAGGTGCAGAAGTCCCGCCTGATCGAAAAGATTGCCGAGCTCCTGGTCGCCCGCAAACTGCCGCTGCTCGAAGACATCCGCGACGAATCGGCCGAAGACATCCGCATCGTCCTCGTGCCGAAGACCCGTTCGGTTGATGCCGGCATCCTGATGGAATCGCTGTTCAAGCTGACCGAGCTCGAAAGCCGCATCCCACTCAACATGAACGTGCTGTCGCTCGGACGCGTGCCGCGCGTCATGGCGCTGAACGAAGTGCTGTCGGAATGGCTGGCGCATCGCCGCGAAGTGCTGCAGCGCCGATCGCGCCACCGGCTGGCCGCGATCGACCGCCGGCTCGAAATCCTCGGCGGCTACCTCGTCGCCTATCTGAACATCGACGAAGTCATTCGCATCATCCGCGAAGAGGATGAGCCGAAGACGGTGATGATGGAGCGGTTCTCGCTCACCGATCTCCAGGCCGAGTCGATCCTCAACATGCGCCTGCGCTCCTTGCGCAAGCTCGAGGAATTCGAGATCCGCACCGAGTTCGATGCGCTCTCGAAGGAGAAGGCCGAGATCGAGGCGTTGCTCGCCTCCGACGAAAAGCAATGGCAGACCGTCGCCTGGGAAATCGGCGAAGTCAAAAAGAAGTTTGCCAAGGCGACCGAGATCGGCAAGCGCCGCAGCACCTTTGCCGATGCGCCGGACGCCGACGTAGAAGCGATCCAGCAGGCGATGATCGAGAAGGAACCGATCACCGTCGTCATCTCGGAGAAGGGCTGGATCCGCGCGCTGAAGGGCCACATCTCCGACACGTCGTCGCTCCAGTTCAAGGAGGGTGACGCGCTGAAGGTGGCGTTCCCGGCGCAGACGACCGACAAGATCCTCGTCTTCACGACAGGCGGCAAGGTCTACACGCTCGGCGGCGACAAGCTGCCCGGCGGTCGCGGCCATGGCGAGCCGCTGCGCATCATCGTCGACATGGAGACCGACCAGGACGTCCTGACGGCCTTCGTTCATGACCCGGCGCGCAAGCTCATCGTCGCCTCGGTTGCCGGCAACGGCTTCGTCGTCACCGAAAGCGATATCGTCGCCAATACCCGCAAGGGCAAGCAGGTGATGAACGTCTCGGCCAGCGACGAAGCGAAGCTGGTCGTTCCGGTCAAGGGCGATCACGTGGCCGTCGTAGGCGAAAACCGCAAGCTGGTCGTCTTCCCGCTCGTCCAGATCCCCGAGATGGCGCGCGGCAAGGGCGTGCGGCTGCAGCGTTACAAGGATGGCGGCATCTCCGACATTCGCTGCTTCACGATCGCCGACGGTCTCGTCTGGGAAGACAGCGCCGGCCGGGTCTTTACCAAGACCAAGGACGAACTGATCGAATGGCAGGGCGACCGCGCTTCTGCCGGCCGCGTCGTTCCGAAGGGCTTCCCGCGCAGCGGCAAGTTCAGCGGCTGACCGGGATAAGGAGAGCCATGCGGTCGAGAGGTCGCGTGGCTCCTGTTTCGTTTTGGCGCAGTTTGGCGCGATCTCTTAAATCATTGGAAATCCAAATGAAACGCAGGCGCAACTGGCGCTTGTAAGCCGGAAGGCTATAATGGATCACTGCGCGTCCAACAGGGATGACAGCGATGCCGAATGCCACAGCCCTTGACGACGTCCTGCTGGCCCTTGCCCACCCGGTCCGCCGCCGGGTGTTCGAGATCCTTTTTGCCGGTGAGGCGCGCGTCGCCGATATTGCCGTAGCCGTCGCGGCAACCCGCGAAGAGCTGGAGACGCACATCGCGCTCCTGGAGGCTGCAGGCCTCGTCACCCGCCTCAAACGGCGCGACGGCGACGCCTTGATCGGCAATCCGGCGCCGTTGAGCGTCGCGGCCACCTGGATCAACACCAACCGCGAACTGTGGGTCATGCGCGTAGAGATGCCCGGCGTCCGCCCGGCTTCGCTGGGACAGCCGCAGGAGCCGCTGCCGGTGCGCGATCGGGGCGTCGACCACAAGCAGCGTCGTCCGCGGCCCAGCGGTCAGCGCGACGACAAGTCTTGAACAGCGTTACTCGGCGCAGGCAACGGCCGCTCTCAGCGACCGGCTGCGCAACTGCCAAAGCGAATGGCCGATCAGCGCGAAGACGAGAATCGAGCCACCGATCAGCGTCTGCGTTGTCGGCGTTTCAGCGAAGACCATCCAGACCCAGATCGGCGCGAGAATAGTCTCTAGCAGATAGAACATGCCCACTTCCGGGGCTGAGAGATAACGCGGCCCGGTCGCAAGGCAGAAGAAGGCGAGCGGGATCATCACCAGGCCGTTGAAGAGGATGTAGCCGGGGGCGGCGATCGTGAAGCCGCCGGCCGGCAGCATCAGGAGAGCGACGGCCGCCGGGAAGATCGCCGTCACCAGTGGCACCAGCGCCATGTCGCGCTTGCTCGCACGGCTGATCGTAATCGCGCTTGCCAGCAGAAAGGCGGAGGATGCCGCCATGGCGTCGCCGAAGAGGTGACCGCTTTCCAGTCCGTCCTGGACGATCAGCCCGACGCCGAGCACCATGACCAGCATGGTCACGAGCGTCGCGTTCGATGGTCTCTCCTTCAGAAAGATCCAGGAGAGGATGGCGGCAAACATCGAGGTGAAGGCGAGGATGAAGACCACATTCGCCGTCGAGGTGTTGAAGACGGCGAGCAGGAACGTGCAGGAATTGATTCCGTAGAAGACGCCGACCAAAAGGCCGGTCTTGCCCGGCAGCAGCGAAATCTTCCGGCCGAGCACCCGGTTGAGTACGAACCAGGCGCCGAGCGCGATCACGAAAGTCGACAGGCTGCGCACGGCGAGCAGCGACCAGACGTCGCCGCCGGCGGATCGGATGAGCGGAATGTCGAAGGAGAGGGCAAGGCCGCCGAGGCCGGTGATGGCAAGGCCGCGCCGGTGCATCGCGGCATCGGAAGATGAACTCAATTTCTAACCCGTTTTCGTAGGAGCGGCTTCCAGGGTGGTGTCTCCGCCTTCATAGCGCTCCCAGCCACGGGCCATGAGGTGCTCTTGCGGCAAAAACTTTGTTTTATACCCCATCTTGCGCGAGCCTTTCACCCAGTAGCCGAGATAGACGTGGGGAAGGCCGCGCTCCCGGGCGCGGCGAATGTGATCGAGAATCATGAAGGTGCCGAGCGACCGCTCTTCCTGCGTCGGGTCGAAGAAGGAGTAGACCATCGACAGTCCGTCGCCCATGCGGTCGGTGAGCGCCGCAGCGATCAGCGGCCCGCGTGCCTTCTCGCTGACGCCGTCGCCTTCCACCCTCAGGCGATACTCGATGATCTTGGTGTGCACATGGGTGTCCTCGACCATCATCGCATAGTCGAGCACCGACATGTCCGACATGCCGCCCTTCTGGTGGCGTCGGTCGAGGTATCGGCGGAAGAGGTTGTACTGTTCGCTCGACGGCTCGGCCGGATATTCCGCCGAGATCACGTCGTGATTGGCGGCAAGCACCCGGCGCATGGAACGGGTGGGCTTGAACTCGTTGGCGAGGATGCGCACCGAAATACAGGCGCGGCAGGTCTCGCAAGCCGGGCGATAGGCGATGTTCTGCGAGCGTCGGAAGCCGCCTTGCGTCAGGAGATCATTGAGCTCGGGCGCGCGCTCGCCCACCATGTGGGTGAAAACCTTCCGCTCCATCTCGTTCGGCAGATAAGGGCAGGCTGCCGGCGCAGTCAGATAAAATTGCGGAGACGGTGCGGTCTGTGTGTTCATCGAGTGCGGAGGTCACTCTTCGCGCTGTGGTTCATGACAGTAGCATGGCGCAAGAATGGAAAACGTCAACTCACTCGTTTGCCGCTTCCGCCTGCGCCGGCCGATATTTTAGTGGTGACCACAATAGGTGGCGGCGGTGAGGCGGAAAACACCGCCTTACGCTTTCAGCTCTATGCCTGCGCCGGTTTCAATACATGTCGCGGCGCACCGTGACGGTACCGATCAGCAGGTCGTGCAGCAGGCGGCTGCGGTCGGTGAAAAGGCCGATCAGCAGGATCAGCGGCGTCAGCAGCGCGTTGGCGATCCAGAAGATGACGAGGTGGACGATCGCCGTCAGGAAGTCCATCGGGCGTCCATCAGTTCGAGCGATCGCCAGGCCCATCAAGCGCATACCGGGAGAGGCCTGTTCGCGGCCACCGACCGTCAGGCCGAAATAGAGCATGGCGACGATTGCAAAGAGCGCCGGATAAAGCATGAAGCCGAGGCCGAGCGTCAAGATGCCGAGGAAGAAGACGACGACCGCCGCGGGGATCCAGAGGAGCGCGATGATCGCGTAATCGAGCAGAAAGGCAAAGACGCGTCGCGACAGCACGCCCTGATAGGCGCGCCAGTCATTGCTCGGCAGCCTCAGTTCTTCGTTGTGCATGGTCATCGGTCAAAAGCCTCGTTTGGTTACAGCAAGGATATGGGATGGCATTCCCTGCAAAACAAGGATCGGAGCCGGGATCAAGCGGTGCGTTTCAGCGGCCCTTGGCGAGAATGCGGGCCACTTCGACCGCGAAGTAGCTGAGGATGCCGTCGCAGCCGGCGCGCTTGAAGGCGAGCAGCGTTTCGAGCATCACCTTCTCGCCATCGATCCAGCCGTTGGCAGCCGCCGCCTTCACCTGCGAATACTCGCCGGACACCTGGTAGGCAAAGACCGGCAGGCCGAAGGCTTCCTTCATCCGCCAGCAGATGTCGAGATAGGGAAGGCCTGGCTTCACCATCAGCATGTCGGCGCCTTCCTCGACGTCGAGGGCTGCGTCGCGGATCGCTTCGGTGCCGTTGGCCGGGTCGATGTAATAGGTCTTCTTGTCGCCCTTCAAAAGGCCGCCGGTGCCGATCGCCTCGCGATAGGGACCGTAGAAGCCGGAGGCGAACTTCGTCGCGTAGGACATGATGCCGACATTCTGGTGGCCGTGAGCGTCGAGCGCCTGGCGGATGGCGCCGATGCGTCCGTCCATCATGTCGGAGGGGGCGATGATATCGGAGCCGGCGTCCGCCTGGGCGACGGCCGCCCTTGCGATCGTCTCGACCGTCTCGTCGTTGACGATCTCGCCATTGCGCAGGATGCCGTCATGGCCGTGGCTGGTGAAGGGGTCGAGCGCGACGTCGGTGATGATGCCGATCTCAGGCACGGCTTTCTTGAAGGCGCGCGTCGCCTGGTTGATCAGGTTGTCGGCGGCAAGACTGTTGGAGCCGGTATCGTCGCGCAGCGACAGGTCGATGTTGGGGAAGGTGGCGATCGCCGGGATGCCGAGATCGGCCGCTTCCTTCACCGCTTCGACCGCCTTGTCGATGCTCATGCGGTTGACGCCCGGCATCGCGTCGATCGGCTGGATGATGTTCTCGCCCGGCACGATGAAGATCGGCCAGATCAGGTCGTCGACGGTCAGGCGGTTCTCCTGCACCAGCCGGCGCGTCCAGTCGGCCTTGCGGTTGCGGCGCATGCGGCGATGGCCGGTGACCCTGTCCACAAGATTTGTCCTGTCGTTCATCGCGCCGCGCCTTTCCCGTGAAAATCGTCGATAGCCAAGCGCTTTATCATGGGCTGGCCGCCATTGGGAACCGCGCGGCCGGCGAACGGGCTGCGGCATTTCTTCTCTTTAAGAGGAGCCATGGGGGAGGGGACGGCGCGATGCCGCTGGCGGATGGCAAAGACCCGCCCTATCTTGCCGGCCATGCTTCATGATTCTGCCCATGTGCCGAAACCGTCGCTGACCGAGATCCTCTTCGGTCTGTTTCTGCGTCTGGTCTCCGCTTCATGCATCTGGTTCGCGCTGAACTACTGGGCCATGCTGATCGGGTTTTCCCATGGCGGCGCCGGACGCTTCGATCTCCTGACGCCGGAGTGGCGGGCGGCCGCAACCGCACTTGCAGTCATCTATCCGGTCGCCGCCCTCGGCCTGTGGCTGCTGGTCTCCTGGGGGCCGGTCGTCTGGGTGGTTGCGGCAGCCATCGAGATCGTGATGTACGAGTTCTATCCGGCCGGTTTCGGCGGCCGTCCGCTGCTGGTCATGCTGCATGCGGCGGTTGCCGTTACCTTTGTTCTTTTCCGCGCGGCGATCTTCTACCAGCGCTGGCGGCTCGCCAGGCAGGTAAGGGTTGATTCACCCTGAGACAGGGTCGCCAAATGGCAAGCTCTTGTTAAGGCTGCGGTTTAAGTAGAATTTTAGACGTATTCGATAGGGTCTCACTCAAGGCGGGAAGACAAACAGACACCGCCAAACAAAACAGTGAGGCAGTCAAATGAACACCAAGATGAAGCCGCAGGCAGTTCAGCCCCGAGACCCCCAGGAAGAAACCATCCGCGGTCTCTATATGGAATCCCTTCACCTCGTCGAGCGTCTGCACCGCCGCCTGCTCGACGTCATCAAGGACGAGTTCGACCGCGAAGGTCGCAGCGACGTCAACGCCGTTCAGGCCCTGTTGCTCTTCAACATCGGCAACTCGGAACTGACCGCCGGCGAACTTCGCTCCCGCGGCTACTACCTCGGCTCGAACGTCTCCTACAACGTCAAGAAGCTCGTCGATCTCGGCCTGATCAACCACCAGCGCTCCCGCGTCGACCGCCGCTCGGTCCGCATCAGCCTGACGGAAGACGGCCAGGAAATCGCCGAAACCGTTGCCAAACTCTACGAGCGCCACGTCGGCTCGATCCAGAAGGTCGGCGGCATCGGCTCGGACGAGTTCACCCAGATGAACAAGCTCTTGCAGCGCCTCGATCGCTTCTGGAACGACTCGATCATGTATCGCCTGTAATCAGGCCAAAACCTCCAGTTCAAGGGTCGGGCGCAATCCCTGCGTGTCCGACCTTTGCCATTTGCGGCACCCCGTTCTGTTGCCGAAAAGCTGCACCGCTGCGGCACGCTTTCCTCGCGTTCGCGTGATTTTTCAAACCAAAAACATTAGTAAATCAGAATGTTGCCGTTTCCGGTTCGGCTGCAACCCAGTCGCGTCCAGCGAAAAGCAAAAGGCATGCCATGTCGCCGTTCGCTCGCGCCGAGACACGAATTGGCCATATTGCTATGACAGCGACGACGGCATGCGGTAGGTGCGCCCACGTGTTTTCTTGCGTGTGGATTCGTTTCGCGTTTCGCCTGCCGGATGAGGGTCCTCACTCGCGGCATCGTGAAGACATGTGAGGGCAGGGTGGCTCGTTGGTTGACCTTTGTTAACCACGATCGTGTTAGGGCTCCGGCAACGTGCGTGTCAGCGCATAGGGCGCGTGCCGACGCATTGGGATGGTAGGATTATGTCGAAAAAGAATGGAATTGATGCATTCTCGCGCCGCGCCTTCTTGCGCTCGGCAGCGACCTTCGGCGCCGTGGCAGTCGCCGGCGCGGCAAGCGCACAGGACGCCCTGAACGAGATCATCAATTCGCCTCGCCGCGGCTCCTGGGACGACCAGTTCGACGCGAAAGGGGCATCGCGAACCGCGACGACGGTCGTTTCGAACACGCCGGTTTTCGGCCCGGAAACGATCGCCCATGTGCAGCAAGCGATCTTCGACTATCAGAACATCGTGTCCCAGGGCGGCTGGCCGTCGGTCCAGACCAGCGTCAAGCTTGAACTCGGCGTCACCGATCCGTCCGTGCAGCAGCTCCGCCAGCGCCTGATGGTTTCCGGCGACCTGCCGCGTTCGGCCGGCATCTCCTCGTCCTTCGACAGCTACGTCGAAGGCGCGGTCAAGCGCTTCCAGGCCCGCCACGGCCTGCCGGCGGACGGCGTCATCGGCGAATACACGCTGAAGGCGATCAATGTCGACGCCAACACCCGCCTCGGCCAGCTCCAGACCAACCTCGTGCGCCTGCAGTCGATGTCGGGCGACCTCGGCCGCCGCTACGTGATGGTCAACATCCCTGCGGCCTACATCGAAGCGGTCGAGAACGGCCGCGTGGCGCTGCGCCACACGGCGATCGTCGGCAAGATCGACCGCCAGTCGCCGATCCTGAACTCGAAGATTTACGAGGTCATCCTCAACCCCTACTGGACCGCGCCGCGCTCGATCATCCAGAAGGATATCATGCCGCTGATGCGTAAGGATCCGACCTATCTGGCGCGCAACTCGATCCGCCTGTTTGATGGCAGCGGCGGCGAAGTGTCGCCGGAAACCGTCGACTGGAACGCCGAGAAGGCACCGAACCTGATGTTCCGCCAGGACCCGGGCAAGATCAACGCGATGTCGTCGACGAAGATCAACTTCCACAACGAGCATCAGGTCTACATGCACGACACGCCGCAGCAGGGCCTGTTCAACAAGCTGATGCGCTTCGAATCGTCGGGCTGCGTGCGCGTACAGAACGTGCGCGACCTTTCGACCTGGCTTCTGAAGGAAACGCCCGGCTGGTCGCGCCAGCAGATCGAGGCGACCATCAAGACCGGCGTCAACACGCCGATCACGCTCGCCGAGGAAGTCCCTGTTTTCTTCACCTACATCACCGCCTGGTCTGCCAAGGACGGCGTCGTGCAGTTCCGCGACGATATCTATCAGCGCGACGGTGCCACCGAACTGGCGCTGCAGACCCCCTATGGCGTCGAGCAGTCGCCCGGCTCGGTCGACCAGGACGCCTTGCCGCAATAAGCGAATTTGCGACACGGAATTCTTCGAGCCGCGCTTCCCTTGGGAGCGCGGCTTTTTCATGGGTTGAGCGCCGCGATATTTCGGCGCGGCAGATGGGGGAAATGACGCAAACCGCACAGCGGATATTGCTCTCGCCGTGCGAGGAAGCTAAAGAACTGCCACCCTTGAGAGGAGCCTCGCGCCGATGACTGCACAGACGAATGACGCCTTCTTCACCCGCTCTCTGGCCGACAGCGATCCGGACATCTTCGGTGCGATCGAAAAGGAGCTGGGTCGCCAGCGCCACGAGATCGAGCTGATCGCCTCCGAGAACATCGTTTCCCGCGCCGTGCTCGAAGCCCAGGGCTCGATCATGACCAACAAATATGCCGAGGGCTACCCGGGCAAGCGCTACTACGGCGGCTGCCAGTTCGTCGACATCGCCGAGGAGTTGGCGATCGAGCGCGCCAAGAAGCTCTTCGGCGTCAACTTCGCCAACGTTCAGCCGAACTCCGGTTCGCAGATGAACCAGGCCGTGTTCCTGGCGCTCCTGCAGCCGGGTGACACCTTCATGGGCCTCGACCTCAACTCGGGCGGCCACCTGACGCACGGTTCGCCGGTCAACATGTCCGGCAAGTGGTTCAACGTCGTCTCTTACGGCGTGCGTGAAGACGATCACCTGCTCGACATGGACAACGTCGCCGAGCAGGCGCGCAAGCACAAGCCGAAGCTGATCATCGCCGGCGGCACCGCTTACTCGCGCATCTGGGACTGGAAGCGCTTCCGCGAGATCGCAGACGAAGTCGGCGCCTGGCTGATGGTCGACATGGCGCACATCGCCGGTCTCGTTGCCGGTGGCCAGCATCCGTCGCCGTTCCCGCATTGCCACGTTGCAACGACGACGACGCACAAGTCGCTCCGCGGCCCGCGCGGCGGCATGATTCTGACCAACGACGAAGATATCGCCAAGAAGATCAACTCGGCCGTCTTCCCGGGTCTCCAGGGCGGTCCGCTGATGCACGTCATCGCCGCCAAGGCCGTGGCACTCGGCGAAGCGCTGCAGCCGTCGTTCAAGGACTATGCGGCTCAGGTCGTCAAGAACGCCCGCACGCTCGCCGAAACGCTAAAGGCCAATGGCCTCGACATCGTATCGGGCGGCACGGACAACCACCTGATGCTCGTCGACCTGCGCAAGAAGAACGCAACCGGCAAGCGCGCGGAAGCCGCCCTTGGCCGTGCCTTCATCACCTGCAACAAGAACGGCATTCCTTTCGATCCTGAAAAGCCCTTCGTCACCTCGGGTGTCCGTCTCGGCACGCCGGCCGGCACGACCCGTGGCTTCAAGGAAGCCGAGTTCAAGGAAATCGGCGAGCGGATCGTCGAGGTTCTTGACGGCCTGAAGGTCGCCAACTCCGACGAGGGCAATGCCGCCGTCGAAGCCGGCGTTCGCGACAAGGTCATCAAGCTGACCGACCGCTTCCCGATGTACGGCTACATGTGATCGGTCGCCCATGCGCTGCCCCTATTGCGGTTCTGAAGACAGTCAGGTGAAGGATTCCCGTCCGGCAGAGGACGGGAATGCCATTCGCCGCCGCCGGATTTGTCCGGATTGCGGAGGTCGTTTCACGACCTTCGAACGGGTGCAGTTGCGTGAACTGATGATCATCAAGAAAACCGGTCGGAAGGTTCCTTTCGACCGGGACAAGCTTCTGCGGTCCTTCGAGATTGCGCTGCGCAAGCGTCCGGTCGATCGCGACCGCATCGAGCGGGCGGTTTCCGGTATCGTCCGTCGCCTTGAAAGCTCCGGCGAGACCGAGATCCCTTCGGAAGAAATCGGCCTGCAGGTGCTCGAAGCGCTGAAGAGCCTCGATGACGTGGCCTTCGTGCGCTACGCTTCGGTCTATCGCGATTTCTCCCATGCGGAGGATTTCGAGAAGGTCATCACCGAGATCAGCGCCAAGATCGCGCGCGATCCCGGCGAGTAGATTACGCTGGATAGAGCCATGACAGCGCCCAACCGTGAAGACGAGAGGTTCATGGCCGCGGCGCTGAGGCTGGCTCGCCACCATCTCGGACAGACATCCACCAATCCCTCCGTCGCCTGCCTGATCGTCAAGGACGGCGTTATCGTCGGCCGGGCCGTAACCGCGCGGAGCGGCCGCCCGCATGCCGAAACCCAGGCACTGACGGAGGCCGGTGCGAAGGCGAGGGGTGCTACGGCCTATGTGACGCTGGAGCCTTGCTCCCATCACGGCAAGACGCCGCCTTGCGCCGATGCGCTTGTCGCCTCCGGCATATCCCGCGTGGTGATTTCGATCCTCGATCCGGACGTGCGGGTTGCCGGGCGTGGCGTCGTGCGCCTGCGCGATGCTGGCATCACCGTCGATATCGGTGTGCTCCCCGAGGAAGGGCATCACGCGCTTGAAGCCTACCTCATGCGCCAGGTCAGCAAGAGACCTTATGTGACTCTCAAGCTTGCGGTTTCGGCCGATGGCATGATCGGCCGCAAGGGCGAGGGGCAAGTGCGCATCACCGGTCCGATTTCGCGCGGGCAGGTACAGATGCTGCGCGCGGAGACCGACGCGATCCTGGTCGGGATCGGCACGGCTGCGGCTGACGATCCGGAACTGACTGTGCGCTTGCCGGGGCTCGAACATCGCTCGCCGTTGCGCATCGTTCTCGACCGCCGGCTCGACCTGCCGCTTTCCTCCAAACTGGTGTTAACGGCGCGGGAGGTCCCCGTCATCGTGGTCTCCAGCGACGGATCCGGCGATGCGGATGCGGACGTTGATGACGGCCGAGCAGCACGCAAGGCGGCCCTGGAGGCCGCCGGTGTCGAGGTGCTCGAAGCCGGCTCGATCGCCGACCTTCTTGCGGCACTCGCTTCCCGCGGTATCTCCTCGCTGATGGTCGAAGGCGGTGCTGTGGCTGCACGCGCCTTTCTCGATGCTGATCTGGTCGACCGTATCCAGCTCTACACCGGACCGGGGACCATTGGCGAAAACGGCATTGCATCCCCATTTGACCGTAAGTCCGTGCCGGCAGGCTTCCGGCGCGTCGCCGAGGCACGGTATGGCGGCGATCTGTTCGAGGAATACGAAAGAGAAAACTGATGTTCACAGGCATTGTTACCGATATCGGCACCGTCGACGCCGTCACCCCGCTGAAAGAAGGCATCAAGCTGCGTGTCGCCACGAGCTACGACCCGAAGACCATCGACATGGGTGCCTCGATCGCCCATTCCGGCGTCTGCCTGACGGTGACGGCTTTGCCTGAAGCCGGCAGCAACGAGCGCTGGTTCGAGGTCGAGGCCTGGGAAGAGGCGCTCCGCCTGACGACGATCGCCGGCTGGACCAAGGGAACGCGCATCAATCTCGAGCGCTCGCTGAAGATCGGCGACGAGCTCGGCGGCCACCTGGTTTCCGGCCATGTCGACGACAAGGCGGAAATTCTGTCGGTGGAAGCGGAAGGCGACGCTGTGCGCTTTCGTCTGCGGGCGCCTGAGCATCTGGCGAAATTCGTCGCGCCGAAGGGATCGGTCGCGCTCGACGGCACGTCGCTGACGGTCAACAAGGTCGCCGGCGCCGAGTTCGACGTGCTCCTGATCCGCCATTCGCTGGAGGTCACGACCTGGGGTGAGCGCAAGGCCGGCGATTTCGTCAACTTCGAGGTGGACACCATGGCGCGTTATGCGGCGCGCCTCGCCGAATTCCCGGCACCAAAGCCGGAGTAAGCCGACTTCCTCTTTTGCCGAATGCAAACCGCCCCCAATCGGGGGCGGTTCTGGTTTCGGGAGGTGTTGACACTCAACGCACGTAGAGGGTCAGGCTGCCATCGGCTGCCTGTTCGGCGCCGGCAATGTTGTTCATCTCGACATTCTGCGCCTTGAGCTTGGCTGCAAGCGGCTTGTTGCCTTCGACGGCCGCGTGCAGGGACGAAATCTGTTGCGGCGTCGCTTCGTTGATCCACATGCGCGTCTGGCTCGATTCCTTCAACGTATCCACGTCGACGACGTTGAAATGATCGCCCTTGAAATCGCGAACGGTGTGGTCGATTTCGGCCGGCCAGTTCATGGCTGCGCTCGCAGCATAGGAGACGCCGCCGAAGGAAAGGGCGGAGAGAGCAGCGATGACGGAAAGCTTGGCTATGCGGTTCATGGTCATGCTCCTTTGTTTACCGGCAACAAGGCGCAAGCCGACCCGTTACGGGAACGCGGAACCTTGCGGGTTTCCGGGCCGGTGAGGATCGCCCATTGCGGCGGCCAGCAAGGTTCGTTTGCGGGCGTTGTCACCCGCAAGCAAGGCGCTGGACTGTTTCGACTGATTGGTCGGCGTTTGCTCCCTTCTTGGGGAGGGCGCGTCGTGCCAACGACTAGGAAACTGGGCCGGAATGTGGCCCTTTCCATGGCGCTTGCGTCGGGAAAACAATTAAAAATTGTTCATGTTTCGGCGTGCGCGCGAGCCCTTCGGTCGCCTGTCGCGGCTGCTGCCTTCTGGTGGCGCTCGAACATGATCACGTGGTTGCCGTGATAGGTCGTTCGCCAGAATTCCTTGAAGCCGTGCTTCTCCGCGACCCGGATCGAAGCGCGGTTTCCGACGTCGATGATGCAGGTCTTGCGTAGCTTCGGAAACTGGTGGTCGGCCCACTTGAGCGCCGCACTGACGGCTTCCGTCGCCAGCCCCTTGCCGTGCGCTTTCGGTGACAACGCCCATCCGGTTTCCATCGTGCCTTCGAGCGAAGGCGTGATGGCGCGGTGCACGTCGTGGAAGCCGGCCTCGCCGAGAAAGCCCCCGGTCTCCCGGTCCTGGATGGCAAAGAAGCCGAAGCCGAAATAGTGCCACATGCCGACCTGGCGCAGGAATCGCGTCCAGGACTGTTCGCGCGTAAACGGCACCCCGCCGACATAGCGGATCACCTGGGCATCGCCGAACAGCGCGGAATAGGCGGGGAAATCGTCACGGCGGTAGGGGCGCAGGATGAGGCGGTCGGTCTCGATAATGGGAACGCTATGCATATTCGATCCTAAGCTGTGATGAAATCAGGCGCCGGGCTCGCCGTCCCAGTAGTCGACATCGCTTTCCGGACGGCCGGTGAAAAGGAAGCGTCTTTGGCCATCGGAACCACGCGTCCTGGCAAGGAATTTGCCGGAGTCCGGATACTCGCAGATTTCCGTGGCCGCCTTGGTCGAGATGGAAAGGTACTTGAGCGGCACCGAGCCGGTGTTGATCAGGTGGTGGGCCGTTTCCGGTCCACCCGCAGGGGCGCCCAGAATGTCGCCGGGGCCGACCGGATATCGCTCGCTGCCGAAGCGATACGTGCCTTCGCCTTCGATGATGATGAAAAGTTCTTCTTCGACGTGATGATTGTGGAACGGGCAGCCGGACTTGCCCGGCGGTACTTCACCGTAGCCGATGCCCAGATCCTTGAGGCCGAGTAGCGCGCCGAAGGCGGCGTCGCGGGATTCGAAAAAGGTGCCTTGCGTCCAGTGGTCGAGTTCTAGGTTTTTGGGATTAACGATCGGCTTTTTCGTATCGGTCACATGTTCCTCCCTCGCGTACCGTTGTCGCGGCAACGCTAATACGTTCTATCCGTGTCGCGCGTTCGTCCCGTCGTCAACCTGCGATCGCTAAAATTAGCGACGATGGTTACAGGAATACATCCTAGTGTTGCAATCCATTGGCGAAAGCATATGGGCGCTATCGCGCGTTGGTTTAACGCCGAGCTGCGCGGTCACGTTCGTCTGCCGATCAGCGCCGTGGCGACCTCGTGAAGACACCTGGCGATCCCAACGCAAAGGGTTTTCATTTCTTCGGTCGGTGGCAGGAGATCGGGCACCATGACCGTCATCATGCCGGCAGACGAAGCCGAACGCACGCCGTTGTGGCTGTCTTCGAGAGCGAGGCAATACTGCGGCGCGATACCGAGCCGACTTGCAGCCGTCAGGAAGGGGGCCGGGTGCGGCTTGCCATGATCGTAGTCGCCATAGGCAACGACCGTCGGGAAGCGGTCGCGCAATCCGTGCCGGTCGAGATTGCGCTGGACGTCGTGATGTTGTGACGAGGTGGCAATCGCAAACGGCAGGCCCATGCCGTCAAGCAGGTCGAGGAGATCGACGACGCCAGGCTTCAGCCGCAGCTCGGTCGTCGCCATTGTCGCAAATTGCGCCGAGGCACGCTCCCAGAACTGAGCGAGGTCGAAGGCATCGCCGAAGCGACCGCGAAGCAACATGCGCGTCGCCTCGGCCGAAAGCCCGATCGTATCGAGATAAAGGGAGACAGGCATGTTGTGACCGAGCGCTGCCGCTGTCTGGATCATCGCGTCGCGGTAGAGCGCTTCGGTGTCGAAGAGCAATCCGTCCATGTCGAAGACGACGCCAAGAGGTTTCATGGGCAGGACGATGTTGGTCGAACCGATTTCGGGCATACGAAAAATCCAGCTTGATATCGACGGCTTCGAACTTGGAACCAGCAACGCGGCCGCACAAGACGCACGGCACTGGCATTTTGCAGCGGCAACGGCCGCATGTTACGGCCCTGTAAACGCGGCAAAAGGCCGTCTGCGGCGGAATTTGCTTGCCATTCGGCGCCGGGCGTGGTTTTACCGCCGCCTCAGCCGGTCGCATCCGGCGCGGAACTCTCAAAGACAGGTGATCCATGGCAGAGACCACGGCAGCCCACATCCTGATTGTGGAAGCGCGTTTCTATGACGATATGGCCGATGCATTGCTCGACGGCGCCAAGCATGCGCTGGACGCAGCCGGGGCCACCTATGATATCGTGACGGTTCCGGGTGCGCTCGAAATCCCGCCGGCGATTGCCATGGCACTCGACGGCGCCGACGAGGGCGGCACCGAATATGATGGTTTCGTGGCCCTTGGCATGGTCATTCGCGGCGAAACCTACCATTTTGACATCGTCGCGAACGAGTCTTCGCGCGCGATCATGGACCTCGCCGTCAGCGAGAGCCTTGCGATCGGCAATGGTATCCTGACGGTGGAGAACGACGACCAGGCCTGGGCGCGCGCCCGCCGGTCGGAAGGCGACAAGGGTGGCTTTGCTGCGCGTGCGGCACTGACCATGATTGAACTTAAGAAGAAATTGGGCACGGAAAAGTGACGAAAACCCCCTCGGATCAACCGCTGAAGCAGGTCAACCAGCGCGGTGCAGCACGCCTCGCTGCGGTGCAGGCGCTCTATCAGATGGACATCGGCGGCACCGGTGTCCTGGAAGTGGTTGCTGAATACGAAGCGCATCGCCTCGGACAGGATGTCGACGGCGACACCTACCTGAAGGCTGACGCCTCCTGGTTCCGGTCGATTGTCGCCGGTGTCGTGCGCGACCAGCGCAAGCTTGATCCGCTGATCGGCTCGGCCCTCCAGGACGACTGGGCTCTGTCGCGCCTCGATTCCACCGTGCGTGCCATCTTGCGCGCGGGCACATTCGAGATGCTCGAGCGCAAGGACGTGCCGGTTCCGGTGATCGTCACGGAGTATGTCGAGATCGCCAAGGCTTTCTTCTCGGATGATGAGCCCAAGCTGGTCAATGCCGTTCTCGACCGAATTGCCAAGCAGGTCCGCGGCGAACCGAGGAAGTAAGGTCGATGGTTGCGGCTGCTGCTGAGGACATGGGGAACACCCTTCGCGAAACACGCCGCAACGTTTACCTCCTGACAGCCGCACAGGCCGTTCTTGGCGTCGTCGGCCCCATCTGCTTTTCGGTCGGCGGTGTCGCCGGCTACCAGATGCTGGCGGAGGACAAGTCGCTGGCCACCGCGCCGCTCACCGCCTTTAACGTCGGCATGGCGCTCGGCGTCGTGCTGGTTGCGGTGTTGTCGCGCGTGATCGGCCGCCGCTTCGCCTTCATGAGCGGGACCGCAATCGCGGCCGCCGGGGCAGCACTCGCCGCCGTCGCGCTCTTCCGCGAGAATTTCTGGCTTTTCGCCTTCGCCCTTGCGATGCTCGGCTCGTCGAACGGCTTTACGCAGAAGCTGCGGTTCGCTGCCGCCGACGCCTCGCCGTCGTTCTACAAGCCCAAGGCAATCTCGCTGATCCTTGGCGGCGGCATCGTTTCGGCCGTTCTCGGTCCGCAGATCGTCATTTTTGCTGGCGACCTGTTCGCGCCGGTTTCCTTTGCCGGGGCTTTCGTCGTCCTGATGCCGATTTGCCTGGTTGCAGCCCTGTTTTTCGCGCCGCTGCGGCTGCCCGAGCCGGGCGCAATGGTGAGTGCCCACCACGATCAGTCTGTGCGTCCCCTCGGCGAGATTGTCCGCAGCCAACGCTTCGCCACCGGCATGATCTGCGGCATTTCCAGCTACGCGCTGATGACCTTCATGATGACCGGGGCGCCGGTCGCCATGGTGATCGGCTGCGGCTTCTCGACCGAACTCGCCACGCTCGGCATCCAGTGGCACGTGCTGGCGATGTTCGCGCCAAGCTTCGTCACCGGCATGCTCATCAGCCGCTTTGGCGCCGAGCGCATCGTCGGCTGCGGCCTCCTTCTGCTGATGGCGTGCGCGGCGGTTGCGCATATGGGTATCGAGCTCTGGAACTTCTGGAGCGCGCTCGTATTGCTCGGCCTTGGCTGGAATTTCGGCTTCATCGGCTCGACGGCGATCGTTGCCAGCAGCTATCGCCCACAGGAGGCCGACAAGGTTCAGGCCTTCCACGACATCATCCTGTTCACCACGGTGGCGCTGTCGTCGTTTGCCTCGGGCAAGGTGCTCACCGCCTATGGCTGGGACATGCTGAACGCGGTCGTGTGGCCGGTAACGATCGTCTGCCTTATCCTCCTGCTGCTCCTGAAGCGGGCGCCGCGCAAGGCCGCCGCCTAACGCTCCATTCCCCTGAAATCTAAAGCGAACGAGGCGCCGCCAGTGGCGTTTCTCGGGGCTTGACGATCTCCTGTTGCAACCGCACTCTGGCCGCGCCGTGAGGGGTGCTGCTTGAGGAGGTGGTGCGTGATTCGCGGTTTTGAGGGGCCTGCGGCCGGGAGTGAGTCCGCGGGTTGTAACGGAGGGTAATGCGAAATGACCATTTTATTGGGCGTTATCGCATGCGGGTTGCTCGCGGTGGCTTATGCCATCTGGGCAACACAGTCGGTGCTTGCCGCCGACCAGGGGAACGCCCGCATGCAAGAAATCGCAGGCTACATTCGTGAAGGGGCGCAGGCCTATCTCACGCGTCAATACAAGACCATTGCCATTGTCGGCGTCGTCGTATTCATCGCCGCTTGGGTTCTTCTTTCTCCCGCCGCCGCTTTCGGCTTTCTGATCGGTGCGATCCTTTCGGGTGCCGCGGGTTTCATCGGCATGCATGTTTCGGTCCGGGCAAACGTCCGCACTGCCCAGGCGGCGTCCGTGAGCCTCGCCTCCGGCCTCGATATCGCATTCAAATCCGGCGCGATCACCGGCCTTCTTGTGGCCGGCCTCGCGCTCCTTGGCGTCTCGGTCTACTACGTCGTCCTCACGGCCGGCCTGGGTCATGAGCCCGCCTCGCGCGAAGTCATCGACGCACTGGTGTCGCTCGGCTTCGGCGCATCGCTGATTTCGATCTTCGCCCGTCTCGGCGGTGGCATCTTTACCAAGGGTGCCGACGTCGGCGGCGACCTCGTCGGCAAGGTCGAAGCAGGCATTCCCGAGGATGATCCGCGGAACCCGGCAACCATCGCCGACAACGTCGGCGACAATGTCGGCGACTGCGCCGGCATGGCAGCCGACCTCTTCGAGACCTATGCGGTCTCGGTCGTGGCGACCATGGTTCTGGCGGCGATCTTCTTTGCCGGCACGCCTGTGCTTGCAACCGTCATGGTCTATCCGCTCGCCATCTGCGCGGCTTGCATCATCACCTCGATCGTCGGCACCTTCTTCGTGAAGCTCGGGTCCAACAACTCGATCATGGGTGCGCTCTACAGGGGCCTGATCGTGACCGGTGTCCTGTCGATCCTCGGTCTCGGCGCCGCCACGTCCTTCACCATCGGCTGGGGCACGATCGGCACCGTCGCCGGCAAGGAGATCACCGGCTGGAATCTGTTCCTCTGCGGTATTCTCGGCCTGATCGTAACGGCCCTGATCGTGGTGATCACGGAATACTATACCGGCACCAACAAGCGGCCGGTCAACTCGATAGCCCAGGCGTCGGTGACCGGTCACGGCACCAACGTGATCCAGGGCCTGGCCGTCTCGCTGGAATCGACGGCTTTGCCGGCGATAGTCATCGTCGGCGGCATCATCGCGACCTACCAGCTTGCCGGCCTCTTCGGCACTGGCATCGCCGTCACCGCCATGCTTGGCCTTGCCGGCATGATCGTGGCGCTCGACGCCTTCGGTCCGGTCACCGACAATGCCGGCGGCATCGCGGAAATGTCGCATCTGCCGCCGGAAGTGCGTAAATCCACCGACGCGCTCGACGCCGTCGGCAACACCACCAAGGCCGTCACCAAGGGCTACGCGATCGGCTCGGCCGGTCTCGGCGCGCTGGTGCTCTTCGCCGCCTACTCGAACGACCTCAGCTACTTTGCCGCCAACGGCGACAAGTATCCGTACTTCGCCGATGTCGGGCAGATCTCCTTCGATCTCTCCAACCCCTATGTAGTCGCGGGTTTGATCTTCGGCGGCCTCATTCCCTACCTCTTCGGCGGTATCGCGATGACTGCGGTCGGCCGTGCGGCCGGGTCGATCGTCGAAGAGGTTCGCCGCCAGTTCCGCGAGAAGCCCGGCATCATGCAGGGGACCGAACGGCCGGATTATGGCCGCGCCGTCGACCTTCTGACAAAAGCGGCGATCCGCGAAATGGTCATTCCTTCGCTGCTCCCGGTGTTGGCGCCGATTGTCGTATATTTCGGCGTGCTGCTGCTCTCGGGCTCGAAGGCTTCGGCTTTCGCGGCTCTCGGTGCCTCTCTGCTCGGTGTCATCGTCAACGGCCTCTTCGTGGCGATCTCGATGACCTCGGGCGGCGGTGCCTGGGACAACGCCAAGAAGAGCTTCGAGGACGGGTTTGTCGACAAGAATGGCGAACGCCATCTGAAGGGCTCCGACGCCCACAAGGCGTCGGTAACCGGCGACACCGTCGGCGACCCCTATAAGGACACGGCCGGGCCGGCTGTGAACCCGGCGATCAAGATCACCAACATCGTGGCGCTCTTGCTTCTGGCCGTCCTCGCCTGATCGCATCGATGCGCAAACAAAGGCCCGCGGAACATCGTTCCGCGGGCCTTTGTTTGGAATGGGGAGGCTTAGTTGCCGAAGTCCTTGAACAGGCTGCGCGCCGCGGCCTGACCGGCGCCGGGGCCCGTCAGCAGCTGGCCGAGGAAGCTCGTTTCCTTGCCACCTGTCGGCGTCGTGCGTGTCAGCATGTCGAAGACCTTGCCGTCCTTCAGCGTATAGTGAGCCAGCTGGCTGACGGTGCCTTCCTTGTCGAAATAGACGGCCAGGATCGATTGGTCGATCAGCTTGGGCTTCATGAAGGCGACAGGGCGCTTGCGCGTCTGCGAGATGTAGTAGAACACTTCGTTGTCGAAGGTCGCGGTCGTCGACGGCGTGCCGAGCGAGAGCAGCACCTGCTCGCGGCTGGAACCGACCGGAACGAGGTTTAGCGTTTCCTGATCAACCACATAGCCCTGATGGAGAACTTCACCGACATTGGCGGACTGGCAGGCGGAAAGGGTAAAACCGGCGATGGTGGCTACGACCGCCACGCGGCCGAGGGTCTTAAATTTTTTTCTCAAATACCGCTTCGTCAACGACAGCTCCCCTTGGAGAAACGATGGCAGATCCGCCATTGCAATTCGTGCCTGCTTCGGTAAACCAGCTTCGGCTGTCATGCAACAACGTCATGGGCGCTTGCGCGCATTTCGAGAAAGCCAAGCCCGAGCTTTGTGATGATTTTTGGACTGTTTAAAAGAAAAAGTGGCAACACCGCGATTGTCGAGCGGCAATATGCATTGCTGACGGCGGCGGCACGCCAGCCCTACCTTTACACCGACCTCGATGTTCCGGACACGGTCATGGGCCGGTTCGAGATGCTGTCGGCGACGCTGATCCTCTATTTCCGCCGCACACGTGCGTCGGCAAGGCCTGGCCAGGAAATCGCCCAGGAGATCATCGATGCCTTCTTCGAGGATGTGGATCACTCGATCCGCGAGCTCGGCGTCGGCGATGCCGGCGTGCCGAAGAAGATGAAGAAGTTGGCCGGCATGTATTACGGTCGACTCGAATCCTATGCGGCGGCGCTGGAAGCAAGGGACGTCGAGGCCCTGGCGGCAGCGCTCAGGCGCAACTTCCATCCTGATGGCGGCGACGCGGCGCCTTCGATGGTTGCGCTTGCTGGCTATCTGCTGGCGGTTGAGGCCCAGCTCGTCGATGTCGCGGAAGACGCCGTCGAAATCGGCCAGTTGCACATTCCGCCGGCTGGGGCGTAATAGAAAACAAGAGCGTCGCCACCGGCAGCCGGTTGGCGGCTGCGTTCGCGATGGGTACCAGGTAGCCCGCGCGAGGAAGGATCCAATCATGAAAGACGAAAGTCAGGCGGCCTTTTCTTATCCGGTGAAAGTAGGGCACATTTCGGCGAACGCGGTCAGCGTGCATCTCTCCGCCAACGAGCGCGAGCGCAAGGCGCTTGCCGCGCTTTGGAACATCAACGAGGTTCTGTCGCTCGAAGCCGACCTGCAGATCGCGCGCTGGAAGAAGGATGGCGTGAAGATCAAGGGCGACGTCAGGGCCCGCGTCGTGCAGAGCTGTGTCGTCACTCTTGAGCCGGTCGAAGCCGATATCGACGAACCGGTCGAAGCGATCTTCGTGCCCGAGGGCTCGCGGCTTGCCCGCCAGGCGAGCAATGACGGTGGCGAGATGATTCTCGACCCTGACGGCCCCGATATTCCCGATACCTTTATCGGCGACACCATCGACGCCGGCGTCGTCGTGAGCGAGCAGGTTGCACTCGCGATCGAGCCTTATCCCCGTAAGCCCGGCGTGACGTTCGGCGAGCGCATCGAGAGCACATCTGCCGATGACAAGAAGCCGAACCCCTTTGCGGTCCTGAAGGACTGGAAAAAGGACTGAGGTCGCGAAAGCGTCATCTACAATTCGGTTGTCACGCAAAGGAAAAGCAGTATTTTGGCCCCAAACCGGCCAGAAGAGCCGCTAAAGCGATCTGCCGCGTGCTTGGCTCAAGCGTCAGAAGCAATATGTTTCGTCAATGCGTTTCCGTTGAGTACGCCGCGGCGGCACGTGTTGTGTGGCAGAAATGAAGGATAAGACACGCGTGGTCAGAATTTCACTTGACGTGATGGGGGGCGACTATGGTCCTGAAGTCGTCATCCCCGGCGCCGCAAGGGCGCTTGAACGTCATCCGGACATCAAGTTCGTTTTGTTCGGCATCGAAGCGCAGTGCGCGGGCCTCCTTGAAAAACATCCGAAGCTGAAGGCCAACAGCACCTTTTACGACTGCGAGATTGCAGTCGCCATGGACGAGAAGCCGAGCCAGGCGCTTCGCCGCGGCCGCGGCAAGTCAAGCATGTGGAAAGCGATCGACGCGATCAATGCCGGCGAGGCAGATGTCGTCGTTTCCGCCGGCAATACCGGCGCGCTGATGGCCATGTCGGTCTTCTGTCTGCGCACCATGCAGGGAATTCAACGGCCGGCGATCGCCGCCATCTGGCCGACGCTGAAAGGCGAGAGCATCGTGCTCGATGTCGGCGCGACGATCGGCGCGGACGCGCAGCAATTGATGGATTTCGCGCTGATGGGCGGCGCCATGGCACGGGCGCTGTTCGAGATCGAGCGGCCGATGGTCGGGCTGCTGAATGTCGGCGTCGAGGAAATCAAGGGACAGGAAGAGGTCAAGGAAGCCGGCCGCCTGATCCGTGAGGCCAACATCGACGGCTTCGACTATTACGGCTTCGTCGAGGGCGACGACATCGGTCGCGGGACCGTCGACGTTGTCGTCACGGAAGGTTTTTCCGGCAACATCGCACTCAAGGCCGCCGAAGGCACCGCGCGCCAGATCGCCGAATATCTGCGCGCGGCGATGTCGCGCACGCTTCTTGCCAAGATAGGCTACATCCTGGCCAAGGGCGCATTCGACCGCCTGCGGGAGAAGATGGACCCGAGGAAGGTCAATGGCGGCGTGTTCCTCGGCCTCAATGGCGTCGTGATCAAGAGCCATGGTGGTGCAGATGCCGAGGGTTTTGCAGCCGCGATCGATGTCGGCTACGACATGGTGAAGAATGGCCTGAAGTCGAAGATCGAGCTCGATCTGGCGAAGTACCATGGCGGCGAACCGCCCAAGGCCCTTTCCGCCGGCATGAATGATGAGGTTTGAATAGATGATCCGTTCCGTCGTTCGCGGTTTCGGCGCAGCTTTGCCGAAGCGCGTGGTCACCAATCAGGAGCTGGAATCCAAGGTCGATACGTCCGATGAGTGGATCGTGCAGCGCACCGGCATCCGGCAGCGCTACATCGCCGGCGAGGGCGAAACCACAGCGTCGCTCGGCGAAGGTGCCGCGCGTGCTGCGCTCGCCAATGCTGGGCTTACCCCTGATGATATCGACCTGATCATCCTGGCGACCTCCACTCCCGACAACACGTTTCCGGCAACAGCTGTCAACATCCAGGACCGCCTCGGTATGCGCCATGGCGCGGCCTTCGACATGCAGGCGGTCTGCTCGGGCTTCGTCTACGCGGTTACCACGGCGGATGCCTATATCCGCGGTGGGCTTGCCAAGCGCGTGCTGGTGATCGGCTCGGAGACCTTCTCGCGTATCCTCGACTGGAACGACCGCACGACCTGCGTGCTCTTCGGTGACGGCGCCGGCGCCATCATCCTGGAAGCCCAGGAAGGCGAGGGCACCATTGCCGACCGGGGCGTGCTGACGGCGAAGCTTCGCTCCGACGGCGCACATCGCGACAAGCTCTATGTGGATGGCGGCCCTTCGACCACTGGGACGGTCGGCCATCTGAAGATGGAAGGCCGCGAAGTCTTCAAGCACGCGGTCGGCATGATCACCGATGTGATCGAGGCTGCCTTCGAGGCGACCGGGACGACGGCCGAAGATCTGGATTGGCTGGTGCCGCACCAGGCCAACCGGCGCATCATCGACGGCTCCGCCAAGAAGCTCGGCATCCCTCTCGATAAGGTTGTGGTCACGGTCGATCTCCATGGCAACACCTCCGCAGCCTCCATTCCGCTGGCGTTGAATGCGGCGGCGGGCGACGGCCGGATCAAGAAGGGCGACCTCGTCCTGCTCGAGGCCATGGGCGGCGGCTTCACCTGGGGCTCCGTGCTTCTCCGCTGGTAAAGAAATTGCTTAAGCAACAGACGCTTGACCGCAAAAGGCAAGGGCAATAGTCTTCGGACGCTGATCGGCGTACCAGACGTTGGTGGGGGAAGATGAGCGGAAAAACAGTAACACGGGCGGACTTGGCTGAGTCGGTTTTTCGCAAGGTGGGTCTGTCGAGGACAGAGTCTGCCGAATTGGTGGAAACCGTCATTGACGAAATATGCAACGCAATCGTGCGTGGCGAGAGTGTGAAGCTGTCCTCTTTCGCGACCTTCCAGGTCCGCGACAAGAACGAACGCATCGGGCGAAACCCGAAAACCGGCGAGGAAGTGCCGATTTCGCCCCGGCGCGTGATGACCTTCAAGGCGTCGAATGTCTTGAAGCAGCGCGTCCTGAAGGCGCATCTGGGCCGCAGGGCCAAGCAGAAACCGGTATCTCCCGTTTCGTGAACGCCTGACGACAGCCACAAATGTGGTTGAAAACCCATCCATAAGCCGTTGAAATGGAGCCGATTCGTGCCATCATTGGCGCGGTATCGGCTTCACTACGGCTTTCGAGCCTGAGTCGCACGGCATGGATTGGGAACGATATGGAAAAGAGCCCGGACGCTTTTCGCACCATCAGCGAGGTCGCTGACGATCTCGATCTGCCGCAGCATGTCCTGCGTTTCTGGGAAACCCGCTTCCAGCAAATCAAGCCGATGAAGCGCGGCGGCGGCCGGCGGTACTACCGGCCGGAGGATGTCGACCTTCTGAAGGGTATCCGGCATCTGCTCTATGATCACGGGTATACGATCAAGGGCGTGCAGAAGCTCCTGAAGACCAACGGGAACAAGTTCGTCGCGGCGATTGCAAGCGGGGATCTCGCGACCGTCGAGGCGCTGGCAGCCTCCAGCAACGAGGAGCCGGCACCGCCGAAGGCTGGTCTTTCCGAGGAGGATCAGATCGTCGGCCGCGCCAAGGCGCCGGCGAGCCGCCGTTTCTTCTCCTTCGGCGGCAACAGCGACGACGTGCCGGAGATCTCGCTCGGAAAATCCTCGTCCGTGGGCAAGGAAGATCGCGCCCTGCTTCAGGAGGCGCTCTACGACCTCCTGGAATGCAAGCGGCTTCTCGACCAGGTGCGCTGAGAAAGCCATTTCAGGCGATTATCAAGACCGGTTCCGCACGGCCGAACGTCTGCCGAATACGGTTGCCTCACAGACACCTTTTACACGATTGCCAAGATGGTGCCGTCTGCGGGCTTCCCGCCGAAGAGGGGCATATACGCATCCGTCCGCAGGGCGCCCGCGCGATTATCCCAGCAAGGATTGAAAGCGTCAGTAGGAGATCCGGAAGCCGCCGGGGCTCGCCGCGGAGACGTCGGGCTCCGGGTAGGGGCCGGTCCACTGCGCATAGGTCGTGTTGGTCGAACCGGAGGTCGCACAGCCGGAGAGCGTGAGAAGCGCAAGCGCGGTGAGGGCCATAAGGGACTTAAGAGGCATGGTTTTCTCCTAGAAGGGGAGACGCTCCAGGCCTCAAGGGCCAGTATCAAACTGTCCCTCAATTCATCCATGATGGCAAGCTCACGTTGCGTTAGGCAGCAAGTTTCGAGCGACGGGATCTCGTTTTGGTGAAGGTTCGGTAGACGGACGGCCGGGCGGTGAGTTTCTCGTCAAGCAGCATCGGAACTTGCAGACACCCAGTGGCGCTCCACGGTCGCATCACAGGTGCGACGCCATGCTGTGAGTTTCCGGAAAGTCCCGTTGGACCTTCGGTTCCCAAACATACTTTTCCACGCCGTTTGTTCCTTTTTCGATCCAGGCCGCATTTTCCCGCTTGCGCTCTAAGCGTTGGTTATATAGGGATTTCCTCGGTTCGGAGCGTAGCGCAGCCCGGTAGCGCACTTGACTGGGGGTCAAGGGGTCGTGGGTTCGAATCCCGCCGCTCCGACCATTTTCCTCTTTGATTTCAGTCATACAGCAGCGCTACCGCAATTGGCGGCTGGCGGTAGCCAGCAATTCCACGCGTAAAATCGCGCATTCGGGAACCTATTGCCCGGGCAAAAATCTCAAACGCCTGCTGATTTGTTTCGCTTTGGTCCACCGTGTCTGCTCCGAGATCGGATGCGGTTTTGTCGCTTGCGCCTGACAAAATTTATCGCCCATCGGAAATCGCTAAAATGCCTCGTTCCGGTGCGATGGTCCACGCGGCTGGGGTCGATCGCCGTCCTCGCGAAAGTGATGGAATGGCCTCATGGCGGGCGTCTGTCTGCCAAAGGAGGAAATGCAATGAAGACGTTTTCGAAGATTTTTGCCGCGTCGTTGCTCGGGCTTTCGGCCCTGACGGCAATGCCGCTCATCTCGGCGTCCGGCACTGCCCGTGCAGACGACGCCGTCATCCTCGTTCCGGGCCAGCCCACCGGCTCGCCGGGCGATACGGGTACAGCGAGTTCCAACCCGGACACCGGTGCTCCGAGCTCGAACCCTGATACCGGCACCGCAAACGCCAACGGTGATACCGGGGCGCCGAGTTCAAATCCCGATACCGGTGGCGGTTCGGGCGCAGAAGGGTCGACGCCTTAGGCGATCCTGCAACCGCAGCAAAAGAGGTCCTTCAGCAGGGCCTCTTTTTCTGTTTCCCGATAATACAGCGCGGCAATCACGTCGTTCTTTCTGCGCTACCTGGTTGACTGGAGCAGGTCGACCGTCTGCCGCTTTGAGGCCGCCTTCTGGTAGAGGGCCTCTGTGTGATCGAGCATGACGGCGAGCGTAAAGCGGTCTTTCAGGTTTTCGGCGCTAGCCGACAGGGCCTTGAAGGTTTCGGGCTCCGCCGCCTGGATCATGGTCTTGGCGAGCGCGGACGTGTCGTCGCTATTGGGCAGGATATAACCGTTCCGCCCGTCCTCGATCACCGTGCGCGCGCCACCGATGTCGGTTGCGATGATCGCCTTGCCGGCGGCGGCCCCTTCGAGCATCACATAGGACATGGCCTCGTAGCGGCTTGGCATCACCAGGAGGTCGAAGGCGGGAACGGCTTGCGGGCCGGTGAAGGCGGAGGTCAAATGCATGCGGTTCTGCAGTCCGCTTTCGGCGATCGCCTTGCGAAGGTCACCTTCGAGCTCGCCGCTGCCGACCATGACCAGGTGGCTGTTTCTGACGGAAGCTGCGACACTCTTGAACGCTGCGATCAGCCGTTCCGGCGCCTTCTGTGCGGAAAGTCGTCCAACGAAGCCGAAGACGAAAGCGTCCGGCGCGATCCCGAAGCTCGCGCGCAGCGTCTGCGCCATTTCGCATGAGGGCGGTGCCACGCCGTTGACGATCACCGACATGCGCTTCTCGGGCATATGCAGCGAGAGCGCATGGTGGAACTCGTCGTCGGAAACGCAGATCAGGTGATCGGTAAAGAAACGGGCCAGTGCCCATTCGATCGTGCCGTAGATCAACCGTCCACCACGGCCGAGCGTCGGGTCCAGTGTGCGAAAGGCGTGGGGCGTGTAGATCCGCGGAACATGAGAGCCAGGCAGCCGCAGGCGTGTCAGCGCACCGGCCTTGGAACTGTGGCCATGGATGATGTCGAAACTGTTGGCCCGCATGATGCGGCGGAGTTCGAGAAAGCAGCCGACGTCAGACGGTCCGGGTGCGCGCTTCATGTTGACGGCGTGTACGGCAGGCAGGCCGATTGCCTTCAGTTCACGAACGAAACCTTCCTCGGCGCGCACCGGCGAATAGACGGCCTCGACGTGATGCCCGCGCTTGTGCATGCCGCGGCACAGATCGAGGAAGTGCCGGCCCGAGCCGCCGCCGCTCGGCTCCAGCACCTGCAGGAGCTTCAGGGGAGGGGCCGGCGACCGGCGCGGAACCAGATGTTCCATGGTCAGGAGCTCCGGCCGGCGCGCGCCTGCCGGCGATGGCGATATTCAAGGGCGGCGCATCCCCAGATGATTCCGATGAGCAGATAGAAGTGGCGCCAATGGTCCGTGTCGATGACATTGCCGACCCCGACATGGCCGAGGACGGCGACCCAGGCGATCATCAGATAGGTCTGCCATGGGCGGTTGAGCAGCAGAAAGCGAAAGCCGAGCGAGAGCGTCCAGACGATCAGCGTCACGTAACTGACAAAGCCGAGCCAGCCGTAGGACGTCAGCGACTTCAGCCAGACGTTGTGCTCATCCTCCGGGAAGATCGTGCTGAAGACCATCGGGCCGATGCCGAGCGGCTTTTCCATCGACATCAGGAAGCCGAGGCGATGGCGATCGAAGCGGCCGAGGTGGCCGCCGTCATAATCCTGCACCAGCTGCGAGCGGCTGGAAAAGAGTGTTGCGACCTGCTCGGACTGCAGCGCGACGAGGAGGGCGCCGACGATCATGATCCCGCCGACGAGAGCCAACACCAGAATCCGCAGGCGGAAGAGGCCGTTTCGCTCCTTGAGCAGCATGACGAAGACGAAGGCGACGACACAGAAGAGGTTGAGGGCCCAGGCCGCGCGGGAGAACGAAAGAAAGACGCCAAGCGCCAGCACCATCAGCGCGGCGATCTTCGGGGGGGCCTTCTGGATGGGCTGCGTGAGGATGCCGTGGATGAGGTACATGGCCGGCACCGAGAGGAACGGGCCAAAGACGTTCGGATCCTGGAACGCGCCCTTGGCGCGGCCATAGAGCGTGAAGCTTTCCGCGCCCGGCACGGCGCCGAAATAGCCGAGGATGCCGAGCAGGGCGGTGATGATGGCCGCCGCCGTCCAGGCATTGAAGATCAGCCGCAGGCGTTCGTGGCGGTCCTCGATGATGGCTGCGAAGAAGACCGAGGAGAGCGCGAGGAAGCCGGAGACCGCCATGTACATCGGCCCCTTCGTCAGGTCTGTCATGACCGTCAGGGACAGGATGCCGCCGACCATGAACAGGGTCAGAAGCGTCAGCAGCGGTGCGACGCTGCGCGAGATCTTGAGGCCCACGAGCGCCCAAAGGCCGATGAGCGCGACCAGGAACAGCTCATAGGGCGCCGGCTCGAAAATGACGAAGCCGGAGAGAAACACGGCAAAGGCGACGAGCCCGGAGCCGAGCAGCGAGAGCGCCGCGAGCTGGGGGCGAGCGATCGGGAGCCGACCTGAATCGACGGTGCTCAATAGGCGTTCTCGGTATTGAGAAGCCGGAACGGCGTCAGGAACAGGATCTTGAGATCGAAGAGCAACGACCAGTTTTCGATGTAGTGCAGGTCGAAGGCGGTGCGCAGGCGGATCTTGTCGTCATTGTCGATCTCGCCGCGCCAGCCGTTGATCTGCGCCCAGCCGGTGACGCCGGGCTTGACGCGGTGGCGGGCGAAATAGCCTTCGACGACGTCGGAATAGGTTCGGTTCTGGGTCTGGGCGAGCACGGCGTGCGGCCGCGGCCCAACGAGCGACAGCTCGCCCTTCAGCACGTTGAAGATCTGCGGCAGCTCGTCGATCGAGGACTTGCGGATGAAACGGCCGACGGGGGTGACGCGCGGGTCGCGCTTGGTCACGGCGTTGCGGGCCGTCGGGTCGCTCATATGCGTATACATCGAGCGGAACTTGTAGACCTCGATGGTCTCGTTGTTGAAGCCGTGCCGCTTCTGCTTGAAGATGATCGGGCCCGGGGACGTCGCTTTGACGGCGATCGCCGCGCCGAGCATGATCGGCCACAGAAGCACGAGGGCGACCAGGCTGAAGAAGATGTCGAAGCCGCGCTTGGCGACCGAGTCCCAATCGGCGATCGGCTTGTCGAAGATGTCGAGCATGGGGACATCGCCGACATGGGAGTAGCTGCGCGGGCGGAACCGCAGGTTGTTGGCGTGGGCGGCGAGCCGGATGTCGACCGGCAGGATCCAGAGCTTCTTCAGAAGCTGGAGAATGCGCTTCTCCGCCGTCAGCGGCAACGAGATGATCAGCATGTCGATGCGCGCCAGGCGGGCGAATTCCACCAGTTCGTCGACCGTTCCAAGCTTCGGGTAGCCGGCGATCACATTGGGCGAGCGGCGCTCGTCGCGGTCGTCGAAAATGCCGCAGATGCGGATGTCGTTGTCGGGCTGGTCCTCGAGCGTGCGGATCAGGTCCTTGGCCGGCTGGCCGCCGCCGACGACGACCGCGCGGCGTTCCATCGTGCCGTTTCGGGCCCAATGGCGGATGGAATAGGCGATGAAGGCGCGCTCCGCGATTAGAAAGATTGCGCCGCCGATGAACCAGCCGCCGAACCAGACGCGCGAATACTGGTGACCGGATTTCAGAAAGAACAGCGCGATGGCAATGCCGCCAAACGCGATGGCCCAGGAGGCGAGGATGCGCGGCATCACCCGCAGCCAGGCGCGCAGCGCCGGGATCTGATAGGTGTCGGCGATCTGCATGGCGGCGACCGCCAATGCGGAACCACCGACGAGAATTGCCAGGTACAGCGGCAGTTGTTCGAAGCCCGGCTGGACATAGAGCGCGTTGATGGCATAGCCGATCGTAAAGAGCGCGCTGAATTCGAACAGGCGCATCAGCCCCATGATCATCGCAGGCGAATAGGTATCGGCGCTGAACTGCTCGGCGATCTGCCGCGCCAGCGGATTGAGATCCGTGGTCGTTGTTTCGCCCGGCATTTCGCCGGGCGCGCGGGCGCGGATTTCCGAAATCTTCTTGCGAAGCGCTTCGGGATCGAACGAACCCGGGCGGTCAAACTTGTTCATGGCTGTCTTCCGGCGCTGAAGTCCCTCAGCCGGGATAGCAGAAAGCCACTAAGAAACGCTTACGTTGTGGGCAACACGCTATCGGCGGGCGGCTGGTAACGGCACAATTCCCGATAGAGGCTTAGCATATCCGCCGACATTACCGAAGCTGCAAATTGCGACTTGAACGTGCTCGGATCGGGCATCACACGTGCCGCCCAGTCCTTCTCGGTGATTGCGCGGGCCATGATGTCGGCGAGCGACCGGGCATTGGCGGGTTCGGCAAGTGCGGTGCTGTCGCGTCCGAGAATTTCCGGGATGCCGCCGACACGGCTGGCGATGACCGGCTTCCGCGCGGCAAGCGCCTCGAGCACGATATAGGGCATGGACTCGGCGCGCGAGGGAACGACGATGTTGCGCGTCAGCGCGAAGGCCTCGCGCGTCTTCATCGCCGGCTGCATGCGGATGCGGCGGGCGAGGCCCTGCTGCAGCACCAGATCGCTGTATTCCTGCTGCTGCGGGCCGTCGCCGATCATCAGCGCCGACAGCGGCCTGCCGACAAGCCTTTCGGTCTGGGCGAAAGCTTCCACAAACAGATCGGGACCCTTCAGGTCCCGCATCATGCCGATATAGAGAAAGTCGACCGCATCCGGCCCAGGCGGGACGGTCTCGAACTCCCGGTCGTCTATGCCGTTGTAGATCAGTTCGTTGCGCTCACGCGGCGCGCCGACCTTTGCGAAATAGGTCTGCCGCTCGAAATCGCAGACGAAGACGAGGGCGTCGGTAATCCGCTGCTGGATCCGCTCCGCCGGGAAGACCAGCCGGCCTGTCATAGAGCCTGGACGGTAGTGCAGGCTGCCGCCATGCGGCGAATAGAGGCGGGCTACGCGATACCTGTTGACCCGCAAGGCTGAACCGATGAGCCGGGCAATGACGCCGCCTTTGGCGCCGTGCCCATGCAACACATCCGGTCGCAAACTTCTGATTTCCTTATAGCCGCGCCACAACGCGGCAAAATCCGACGGCCCGACCGAGCGATGGATCGGCATCCGTATCAGGCCGAGCGCCAGATAGGGGCGGATTTCGTCGAACAACCGATCCTCGTGACTGCCGCCTGTCGTGCTGTCGCAGAGGATCCCGACCTCATGGCCGGCCTTGGCATGCGCCTCGGCCAGGTCGCGCACGTGGCGGAATATCCCGCCGACAGGCGACCTGAAGCAGTGGATGATGCGCAAAGGCCGCTCTTGTTGCATCGAGATCAGAACAGGCGTTCGCGAACATAGATCGTGTCGCCGGCAAGAACCGCGTCGGTGATCGGAACCCGGCCGGTGATGATGCGGCCATTGATCTTGCGCGTGATGTCGGCGTTCGACTGATTGGCGCGCGGAGAGAAGCCGCCGGCGACCGCGATCGCGTTCTGCACGGTCATGCCGGGCACATAGGCATATTGGCCAGCCTGGCCGACTTCGCCCATGATGAAGACGGAACGGTAGCGATCGACCTCGATCGTGACGTCTGGATCGCGCAGATAGCCCTGCTTCAGCTTGGCGGCGATCATGCCCTCCAGTTCGGGCAGGGTCCTGCCGCGCGAGGCGACGGTGCCGATCAGGGGGAAGGCGACGTAACCGGCCTGATCGACCGTGTAAGTGCCGCTGAGACCGGCCTGTTCGAAGACATTGATGCGCAGGCGGTCGCCGCTGTCGAGCCGATAGGGCTGGATCGTGGCTTCACTGAAGGCCTTGGGCGCGGGCTGGTAGCTCGTGCAGCCGCCGAGCAACATCGACAGCGCTGCCGCCGTGATCGCGAGACCCGTCTTGATAGCTGCGGTGGACATGCGGTTCATAGGCTCCGGAAACGACCAGCTTTTGTGACGTTATCGGTCCGTTAGGGTTAATAGCAGGTAAACTCGCGGTAGAATTTTCGCGGAGACCTGGCGATACCGCCCCGTCTTTATCATCCGCAGGTTGATCGCATTAACCCTTGCGTTACCATGTTCCTTTACGGTCCGGCGAGATTTGAAGGTTCGGAGCGACTAGCATGTCGGGAAGCGGCAGCGCACAACAGGATGTGGATATCGACCTCGGCGGCCTGTTTCGCGCCGTCTGGGATCGGCGCGTCAAGGTTTTGCTCGCCACCGTCGCTGTGGCGGCGCTTGCCTTCGGCGCAGCAAAGATGATCGCGCCGGATTACCAGAGCGAAACCCGTGTGCTCATCGAATCGCGCGAGCCGGAGTTCAGCGGCCCCAACCAGGCTTCCCAGGCGGGCGCCGACCGCGTCTTCGATGAATCCGGCATCCTCAGCCAGGTACAGGTGCTCAAGTCGGCCGATCTCATCAAGCAGGTCGCCCGCAACATGAAGCTCTATGAGCTCAAGGAATTCGACCCGTCGTCGGCGCCCTCGGCGCTTTCGGATCTTCTCGTCATGCTCGGGCTGAAGAAGAACCCGCTGGAGATGCCGCCCGAGGAGAGGGTGCTCAAGGAATTCTCCGACAAGCTCCAGGTCTACCAGGTGGAGAAGTCGCGGGTGATTGCGATTGGCTTCACCTCGAAGGACCGCCAGCTTGCGGCCGCCGTGCCCAACGAGATGGCGAAGGTCTTCCTGGCACTCCAGAGCGGTGCGAAACTCGACACCAATTCCGAGGCGACACGCTGGCTCGAACCGGAGATCGCCAATCTGCGCGAGAAGGTGCGCGACGCCGAGGCGAAGGTGGCGGCCTACCGCGCCTCGTCGGATCTGCTGCCAACCGGCGAAACCACCAACTTCGCGACGCGGCAGCTCACGGATATCTCGACGGAGCTGACCCGGGTGCGCGGCGAGCGTGCCAATGCGGAGGCGCGTGCCGCCGGCGTGCGTTCGGCGCTTGCGAGCGGCCGCGCGCCGGACACCATCGCCGACGTCGTCGGTTCACAGATGATCCAGCGGCTGAAGGAAACCGAGGCCAATCTCCAGGCGCAGGTCGCCGATCTTTCGACGACCCTGCTCGACGGTCATCCGCGCCTGAAGGCGCTGAAGTCGCAGCTCGAAGGCATCCGCGGCCAGATCAGCTCCGAGACCCGCAAGATCCTGACGAGCCTTGAAAACGAGGCGAAGGTCGGTGAACTGCGCGAACAGCAGTTGACCCAGCAGCTGAATGCGCTGAAGGCGCAGTCGGCTCGGGCGGGCGAAGAAGAGGTGGGGCTGCGCGCGCTCGAGCGCGAGGCAACGGCGCAGCGGCAATTGCTGGAGACCTATCTCGCGCGCTATCGCGAAGCGACATCGCGCACGGTGGAGAATGCGACGCCGGCCGATGCACGGGTCATTTCGAGTGCCGTGGTTCCGACCGGCGCGAGTTTCCCGAAAGTGCTGCCGATCACGGTCGTCGCAGCGCTTGCCACGTTCCTCCTGACCTGCGTTGGCATCATGCTCGGCGAGCTTTTCAGCGGACGAGCCTTGCGGCCGGTCGCGGCTACGGGCGAACGGGCACCGGTCCACCCGCGTCCGGCGCTGGCCGCAAGCGTCGCCGATTTGCCGCCGGTCGAGATGGCTCAGGCTTCGCCTGCAATTGCGCCCGCGGCAGATGACGCCGTCGACTTGCTGCCTGCGATGGACGTGTCGCTTGCACCGGACATGGAGGAAGAGGCCGCCGAGGCGGATTTCTCGATCGAGGCCGTCGCCGAGCATCTGCGCGCCACCAACGTGCGCGTTGCGATTTCGGTTTCGCCCGGCGGAGACGAGGGTTCTACCGCCACCGTGATGCTCGCCCGGTTGCTGGCCGAAGAGGAGCTGATGGTCGTATTGATCGACCTGACGGGTTCTGCCTGCCCGACACGCCTGATGGCGCGCTCGCAGCAGCTTCCTGGTATCACCAACCTGCTGGCGGGGGAGGTGCCCTTCACGGACACGATCCACGCCGACCGTTTTTCCGACGCGCACATCATTCCTCAGGGCGATGCCGATCCGCGTCAGGCGATGCGCGGCATCGACCGGCTGAAGATGATCATCGACGCCTTGACCAACGCCTATGATCTCGTCCTGCTCGAATGCGGCCCTGCCGATGAAATGGCTGTTGAGAAGATCGCTGGCCGCGATGGCGCGGAAATCATCCTGTCGGCGCCGTCGGTGAGCGATGAGCGGATCGTCGAGGTGCTGACCGGATTCGGCGCAGCGGGCTATCGCGACATCGTGCTGATGACCGGCCAGGTACAATCGGACCCCGAATACCCGGACCGCGACGCGGCATAATGGTCTCGCCGGCCACCGGCGACAACGCGCCTGGGCCTCGTCCTCTATCTAGGTTATCAGTCGGCGCTGCTGTCGAAGGTCTTGTCTTGCCTGTGCCGTCGCGTGCGCTGGATGCGGGCATAAACGGCCCGGTTCGCCTTGATCGCCCTTTTTGCCCTCACGACGAGGTGATGCCGCAGGCCTGCGAGCCGGCCGGCGAACGTCACCGGCAACACGATGTCGCGCAGCGGTGTCTCGATCGTGCACCAGGAGCGTTTGTAGGGCTGGTCGCCGACGCCGAAATCGAACAGGCGCACGTCTTCCCCCGATAGGCGCTCGATCATGCGGTAAAACAGCAATTCACCCGGGCTGGCATCGCCGGCCAAAGCTTCGTCGATCGACCCGAACTGGCAGATCACGTGATCTGCCTTGCGGGAAAGTCCGGCGACAGCGACGATGCGGCCGTCGTTTTCGCCCCGCAGGCGGATGGCATTGAGTTCCATGAGTTGAACGTCGTCGCCCAGACGGGCGGCGAGCGCATGGAAAAACGCCTGCGTTTCCTTGTCCTGGAAGACATCGGGAAGGCCGAGCGCAGCAAAACGCGTCGCCTTCTGCCGAAAGAAGGTATCAAGCAGCGCGTGGGCCTCGTCACCCGTACGCGCGACCACATAGTCGTAGCCGCCCATTTCAGCCAGCCGTCGCTCGGAAATGCGCATCTTCTTGCGCCGCCGCTTGGCGTTGAGCTGGGCCAGTGTCGGCTGAATGCCGCCGAGAAGGGGAAGCTGAAACGACGGGTTGGGATTGGCAACGTTCGAAAGCAGGGAGAAGGGGCTGGGGGCACCGCGCCAGTCGCTCGGTAGACGATCGAGCATGACGATGTCGGCAAGGCCGCGCAGCGCGCCACAGATGGCGCGGGCAAGCGCGTCGGCAAGCGCGGGCGTGCTGATGATCGCCGCGGCGTTGGGGGCAAAGAGCCCGGTGTTGAGGTTGCTATGCTCGGTTCCGATCAGCTTTGCCGTTCGAAACAAGCGTCCGCGCGCCACTTCCAGCGGCAGGACGAGCAGGAGTTCGCCATCGAAGGTAACGCGCAGAAGGGCCAGGTCGCTGACATGGGTCGCAGCCCAGGCGCTGCACCATTGATAGGCATGATGCAGCGAGTTCTCAGGAAGACCGTCGAGCACGCGCCACTCGGTTTCGAGCGCCTCCATATTGCGGTGAAGCGAGATTTCGAAGCGGCCGGCGGCATCGGTCGGATCTGCACGCAAGGACGCGTGCGCGCGGCGGTCGCCGGAGCCGTCCATGGTGAGTTCCGAGTTCGTCATCGCAGGTGCCGTCCGGTCCTTGTTGCGGAGAGATTGAACCTCAAGCCCGCTACGATCGCTTTAATTCGGGAATACTTATGAAGCCGATTGGGAATAACCGGCGAACGCGGTTAGCAAAGCGTGAAGCGAGGAATGTGAAGCGCGCGCAAATTTCAATCGAGAAAGCCGGTGGCCAACGCCTTTGCCCATTCCATGCGGTTGCGGCTGGCCGCAAGCTGGGACATTGCCATCCAGTCATAGGGGACATTGCGGAAGGTGACGTGCCACCCCGAGGCCGATTTCTCGATGATCGCGTAGCGGGCGTCCGGGGAGCCCGCTTCGACCTTGTGCGGCACCGGTTGGTCGTCGTCATACCCGGGGCAGCCGACGCTGCCGGGATTGACGACGAGGCGGCCGTCGGAAAGCCGCACGGCGCGCTGGATATGGGTGTGGCCGCACAGGATAACCGGATAGTCGACGCCGGCTGCTTTCGCTTCGATGGCCGAATGCTGCGCCATGTGGACGGTGCCATCGGCCGTCAGGGCCTCCAGCCAGTAGGTCTCGTCATCGGTCGGCGTCGCATGGCACAGGAAGAACGCTTCCTCGTGGACGTGTGCGACGGGCAGGGTCGCCAGCCATTCGCGGTGCTGCGGCTGCAATTGATCATAGGCTGCGCGATCAGATTGCCCCATTTCATGCGGATCCATGGTCAAAAGATAGCGATCGTGATTGCCTCGGATCGAAAGGATCGCCCGTTTGATGAGGATGTCGGCCGTGCGTGCGGCATTGAGGGGGCCGCTCAGATGGTCGCCAAGATTGACGATATCGGTGATCCCTTGCGCATCGATGTCGGCGAGCACCGCTTCGAGCGCAAGATCGTTGCCGTGGATGTCAGCGATAACTGCAAGTCGCATGGGCGTCCCCCCGAATGGCTACCGGATTGAGGATCAACGATCCTTCGCGGGCTTTTCCATCCATTTGATGATCAGCATGGCCGGCAATATCCAGAGCAGGCCGGTGAAGAAGAAGTAGGCCAGATGCACGTACCAGGGGGCAGCGCCGAGCAGCAGCGAGGCGAAGGTGACGGCGGCCAGCGCATAGACGACGACGAGGATGATGATCAGGATCGTGCCGATCAGCTTTCTGAGGCGTACGGGCATTTCATATCTTTCACATGGGCAAATGCGCGCGGAGCGGCCGCGACCGCATGCCGCAAAGGTTTCGGCCTTGTTTTGCATGCCGCTCTGGTGCAAATCAACGGCTTTCCTGAAGGTGCGACCGTTGATCCGTCCGGTTGCACCGCCGACAACCCTGCGACACCAGAGGGAACATGATGGCCGGCGTCGAAATGGCGACTGAACAAATGCTTCGAAACGAGATCGGCAGGACCGACCGCAACCGCCGGCAGATCCGCGGCTGGCTGGCAGTCGTGCTGTTCACCCTCTTTGCCCTGGTGCTCGTCGGCGGCGCGACGCGGCTTACCGAATCGGGCCTCTCCATCACCGAGTGGAAGCCGATCCATGGTGTGATCCCGCCGCTGACGGTCGCCGAGTGGGAAGAGGAATTCCAGCTCTACCAGCGCATTCCGCAGTATCAGCAGATGAACAGCAGCATGACGGTCGACGAGTTCAAGACGATTTTCTGGTGGGAATGGGCGCACCGTCTGCTTGCCCGCACCATCGGCCTGATCTTCGCGTTGCCGCTTGCCTATTTCTGGTTCACCGGAAAGGTCGAGCGCAAGCTGCGCATGCCGCTGCTCGGTATCCTTGCGCTTGGCGGTTTCCAGGGGTTCATCGGTTGGTGGATGGTTTCATCGGGCCTCGTGGAGCGCACCGAGGTCAGCCAGTACCGGCTTGCGACGCATCTCGTCATCGCCTGTCTGATCTTTGCCGCCTGTATGTGGATCTTCCGCGGGCTGAGCGCGCATTCGAATGACACGGCGCCCACCGACCGTTCGCGCAAGATGGCGGCGATCATCGCCATCTTCAGTCTGTTCCAGATCTATCTCGGCGCGCTCGTCGCCGGTCTCGATGCGGGCTTCAGCTACAACACCTGGCCGCTGATGGATGGCGCGATCATCCCGCAGGACCTGTTCCTGCAGCAGCCCTGGTGGATCAACCTGTTCGAGAACCCGAAGACGGTCCAGTTCGTCCACCGCATTGGCGCCTATGTGCTCTTTGCCTTCGCACTGATGCACATGATTGCCTCGCTGCGGGCAGCACCCGAAACCACCCATGCGCGCCGCGCCGTGCTCCTGTTCCTGCTCGTCTCGGTGCAGGCGGTGATCGGCATCACCACGCTGGTGCTGCAGGTGCCGGTCGGCTGGGGCGTGGCGCACCAGGGTGGCGCGCTTGTGGTGCTTGGCTTTGCCATCGCCCACTGGCGCGGTTTCTACGGCGAGTACCCGCGGCCGACGGCGATCGAATTGCGCGACTGACGCCGGACGAGCTCCGGAAAAAGAAAGACCCCGGCGAGCGGCTCGCCGGGGTCTTTTGTTTTGAGCTCAGTGCCGATCAGGCCGACAGCATCAGGTCCATGTTCTGGACCGCCGCGCCCGAGGCGCCCTTGCCGAGATTGTCGAGCAGGGCGACGAGGTTCACATGGTTGCCGCCAGGGGTGCCGAAGACGAAAAGCTTCATCGTGTCCTTGCCGGCAAGCTCGGTGGCGTCGATGCGGCCGAGCTTTTCACTCTCCTGGAGCGACACGACCTCGACGATCGACTGGTCGGCATAATGCGCGACGATTGCAGCATGGATCGTCTCCAGCGTCGTGCCGGCGGCGAGGTCTTCGAGATAGAGCGGCACCTGGACGATCATGCCCTGTGCGAACTTGCCGACCGAGGGCGCAAAGACCGGTGCGCGGTCGAGCAGCCCGTGCATCTTCATCTCGGGCACATGCTTGTGCTTGAGCGTCAGGCCGTAGAGGAAGTGCGGCGCGCTGATGTGATCCGCATTGGTTTCGTCTTCCATCTGCGCGATCATCTGCTTGCCGCCGCCCGTGTAGCCGGAGACCGCGTTGACCGTCACCGGATAGCCGTCCGGCAGGATGCCGGCCTGGCGCAGCGGCCGGATCACGCCGATCGCGCCGGTCGGATAGCAACCGGGATTGGCGACGCAACGGGCGCTGCGGATCTTCTCCGGCTGCGCCTTGTCCATTTCGGCAAAGCCATAGGCCCAGTCGGGCGCAATGCGATGCGCGGTCGAGGTGTCGATGATGCGGACCTTGTTGTTGCCCGAGACCATCGAAACCGCCTCGCGCGAGGCGTCGTCCGGCAGGCAGAGGATGGCGATGTCGGCTTCGTTCAGAAGATCTTCGCGCATCGCGGCGTTGCGTCGTTCCGCTTCCGGAATGGAAAGCAGTTCGAGATCGCTACGGCCGGCCATGCGCGTGCGGATCTGCAGGCCCGTGGTGCCGTGTTCGCCATCGATGAAGATCTTCGGTTTCATGATTTTCCCGTTCTGCCAGACAGTTAGAAGCCGTTCCGGAATCATTCTGGCATAGAATTGAATCAATTTCTCAACGGGCCGGCGGAACGCCGCCAAACCCACCTGTTCCTATATAAGCAGCGGCCATTCACCGCAACGGCAGCGCTCAGCGAAGCGGCGCACGCTCGGCAAGCTTCTCCGCATGCAGGCCCAGCATATACATCGCGACCGTCGCACCGGCGATTGCGGTGACGTCGGCATGGTCATAGGCTGGCGCCACTTCGACGACGTCGCTGCCGACCACGGTCAGCGCTCCGAGCTTGCGCAGGACAGAGAGGATCTTGGCACTCGACGGGCCGCCGGCGACCGGTGTGCCGGTGCCAGGCGCGTAAGCCGGGTCGAGGCAGTCGATATCAAAGGTCAGATAGGCCTTGCGCTCGCCGACCTGCCTTATGATCGTCTCGGCGATCTCGCCAGCGCTCATCTCTTCGACGTCGTAGCCATAGAGAATGCGGATGCCGCAATCCTCAGGCGCGTGCGTGCGGATGCCGATCTGGATCGAGGCATCTATATCGATCAGGCCCTCGCGCGCCGCACGGCCGACAAAGGAGCCGTGGTCGATGCGCCCGCGTTCATCCGGCCAGGTATCCTGGTGGGCGTCGAACTGGACGAGGGCGAGGGGGCCGTGCAGAGCCGCCTGCGCCTTCAGGATCGGGTAGGTGACGAAGTGGTCGCCGCCCAGCGCTTGCAGATAGGCGCCATTCCTGATGATCTTAGTCGCTTCGCGTTCGATCGTTGCCGGCGTCTTCGAATGATTGCCATAGTCGAGCAGGCAGTCGCCATAGTCGACCGTCGCCATCTCCGCGAAGAGATCGCGGTCGAACGGGTACTGCGGATCGTTGTCGAAGATTGCCGAGGCGCGGCGGATCGCCTGCGGCCCGAAGCGCGCGCCGGGGCGGTTCGAAGTGGCGGCGTCGAAGGGAATGCCCCAGACGACGGCATCGACACCCTTCAACTGCTTCGAATATTTGCGGCGCATGAAGGAGAGAATCCCGGCATGGGTCGGATCGGACGCCGCCGATGTGAGTGAGCGCGCCGTCAGCGCATGATCGATCGTCCTGTTCGCCATATCCCGCCTCTGCCTCGGAGCCGGAAAGCGCGCATCCTCTGCGCGCATCCCGCTCAAACCTGTGGTGGCGGAAGGTTGGACAATCGTTGCCGGCAAGGCAAGGCCCTGCCGGCCGTTTCTTCCGCGATTACGAGGCCTTGGCTTCGTAGGTCGGGGCGAAATCGCCAAGCGCCTTGGCTTCGGTGATGCGCGCGGCGATATCCTCTTCGATTATCGTTTCCAGCTGGGCGAAACTGTCGATCACGTAATAGATCGGCTGGACGATATCGATGCGATAGGGCGTGCGCAGCACGGTCATCAGGTCGAACGGGCGGAACTCGACACCTGGGGTTCCCATCGCATTCCGAGTCTCGTTGGGCGAAGACACGATGCCTGCGCCATAGCAGCGGCGGCCCTTCGACGTGTTGATCAGCCCGAACTCGACGGTGAACCAGAAGATCCGGAACATGTGCCAGGAATAGCCCTTGCCGAGCGAAACCGCCTTTTCGCCGAAGCGGCGGACGAAATTGGCGTAGCTCTGGTTGGTCAATAGCGGGCAGTGACCGAAGACCTCGTGGAAGATGTCGGGTTCTTCGATGTAATCGATATGCTCGCGGCGGCGAATGAAGGTCGCCAGCGGAAACTTGCCTTGGGACAGCAGTTCGTAGAAGCGGGACGGCGGAATGAGGGCGGGAACACCTTCGACACCGAAGCCGGTGGTTTCGGCAAGGCGGCGGTTCACGTCCTTCAACTGCGGCACGTGGTCAGGGCCGAGATCGAGCGTCTTGGCGCCCTCGAGGTATTCGTCGCACGCCTTGTCGGCCAGAAGCTTCATCTGCCGCTGGTACAGTTCGCCCCAGATCGAATCTTCTTCCGGGGTATAGTGATAGGTGCCGTCCGATTCCGGCAGTTTGGCCGTGTAGCTGCTTTCCTTCGTCATGACGTCTCCTCATTCGTCAGATGAACTCTCCTGTTGCAATTGTATCGCGGATGGAGCGAGTATTTGTTCCACAGTTGCCACGTTGACGCCTGATCGCGGGAGGAAAATTCGAAATGCCTGCTGATGTGAAAGAAAGTCTTCAGCCTGTGCGAAAGCTGCTGCGGCTCATTCAGGCCGATAGCGGCCAGTCGCTCTCCGATCTCGCGGAGAAAGCCGGCATGTCGCAAAGCTCGGCCTGGCGGCGGCTGCAGGAACTGGAGACGGATGGCGTCATTCGCAAGCGCGTGGCGCTGCTCGATCCGGCAAAGCTCGACCTGAAACTCTGCATCATCGCCCATGTGACGCTCGAAGATCATCACGACGAGGCGATTGCCGCCTTTTCCGCCGTCGTGCGCGACCGGCCGGAGATCATGGAGTGCTACGCTCTATCTGGCACATTCGACTACATGCTGAAGATCCGCGCCAATGACGTCGAAAGCTACGATACCTTCATGACGCGCTATCTGATGCGCAATCCCCATGTGCGCACCGTGGTGTCGAGCTTCGTCCTGCGCGAACTCAAGTCGACGACGGAGTTGCCGATTTAGCCCGCTTGCCGGCGGCGACCGTGCGCAGCCGCAGAACTAGGGGCGTTCGAAACCGTATTGGCGCTCGATCTTGCCCACACGAACCTGATAATCCTCGTACCAGCGCTCGCGGCCGAGGCGCTGGGCCGTCAGGTGGCGGACATTGTTTTTCCAGGCCGCGATGCTCTCCTCATCCGCCCAGTAGGAATTGGTTAGGCCGAAGCCGTCGGCGCCGCGCACGCTTTCGAGACCGAGAAAACCCGGCTGCTCGCGCGCAAGTCGCTCCATTTCGTCTCCCATGTTGTCGTAGCCGTGGTCGCCTGCCGTGCGCCGCGAGGCGAACGTGACGATGTAATAGGGCGGCTCTGGGGTCTTGGCGACGGGGGAGCTTGTCATGCTGTGCCTCGAGGGGTCGACGTTGCGGGAAACGGTGCGGCGGATGATAACAAAAAAAGGCGGAGCAAAGCCCCGCCTTTCCAAGTGTCGCAGTTGAAGCGATTAACGCTTCGAGAACTGGAACGAACGACGTGCCTTCGCACGGCCGTACTTCTTACGCTCGACCACACGGCTGTCGCGGGTGAGGAAGCCACCGCGCTTCAGGACCGAGCGCAGGCCCGGTTCGAAGTAGGTGAGTGCCTTGGAGATGCCGTGACGAACGGCACCGGCCTGGCCGGAAAGACCACCGCCAGCAACGGTCGCGTCGATGTCGAACTGGCCGTCACGGGCAGCAGCGACGATCGGCTGCTGCAGGATCATCTGCAGAACCGGACGGGCGAAGTAAGCCGCGTAGGGCTTGCCGTTGATGGTGATCTTGCCGGTGCCCGGCTTGACCCATACGCGGGCGACAGCGTCCTTACGCTTGCCGGTCGCGTAGGAGCGACCCTGGGCGTCGACCTTCTTGACGTGAACCGGAGCAGCCGGTTCCGCGGTCGTGGCGATTTCCTTGAGAGCGGAAAGGTCAGCCATTATCAGGCGCTCCTTGTGTTCTTGCTGTTCAGCTTGGCGACGTCGAGGACGGCCGGCTGCTGTGCTTCATGCGGGTGGTTGGCGCCTGCGTATACGCGCAGGTTCTTCATCTGGCGACGGCCGAGCGGACCGCGCGGAACCATGCGCTCGACGGCCTTCTCGATGACGCGCTCCGGGAAGCGGCCTTCGATGATCTGGCGCGCGGTGCGCTCCTTGATGCCGCCGGGGTAGCCGGTGTGCCAGTAGTACTTCTTGTCGGTGTACTTCTTGCCCGTCAGAACTGCCTTCTCGGCGTTGATGACGATGACGTTGTCGCCGTCGTCAACATGCGGGGTGAAGGTAGCTTTGTGCTTGCCGCGCAGGCGGTTTGCGATGAGGGAAGCGAGGCGACCAACAACGAGGCCTTCGGCGTCGATGATGATCCACTTCTTCTCCACCTCTGCAGGCTTCTGAACGAAGGTTGCCATATCAAAAATCTTTCTTTGGACCCGAGCGGCGAACCGCTGGGCGTTTCTTGTTGCTTGGTTTTGTCCAGTTTCCCGGGCAAAAGAGAAAGCGGCCCTCAGAGGACCGCGATCTGCGGCAGCTTATACGCAAGTGCGAAACAAGCGTCAAGAACGCGAAATCTGCGGCATGGAAATAAAGATAAGCAAAAACAATATGTTATATGTATGGTATTTTGATACCACAAATTATCGCGGCGGAATCGAATAGGTCGCTGTGGCATGCGCAACGAGGTCGTCGTCGCCAAACGTGACGATCGACGCGTCGAGAACGGCGAGCCGCTTGCCGAGTTTGAGGATGCGGCAGGTGCATTCGAGCGGTTCCGGCTCGGGCTTGCGCAGGAAGTTGATGTTGAGATTGGTGGTGACGGCAAGCGCAACCGGTCCGATATGGGCGATCAATGCGATATAGGCCGAGACGTCCGCGAGCGCGAAAAGGGTAGGGCCGGAAACCGTGCCGCCTGGCCGGATATGCCGTTCGTTCGGATCGAGCCGCATGGTGGCAAAGCCGGGTCCAACAGCCGTGACATGGAAGACCTTGCCGTCGGTATGGACCTGCGGGAAATCCGTGTCGAGAAATCGGTTGAGGTCGTCGACGGTCATGATCGGCTCGATGGTCATGCATTCTATCCTTCAACATGTCTGTCCGTCACCTGAAACCGGCTGGTGGCCGGACGCAAGGCGGAAAATGGTCGTAGGCGGAATGCGTCACGGGGGTGTGCCTGTCGGCTTGCACGGCACGCGTGGCCGGCGTACCACCAACCAAATTCAAGTTTCAGGAGAAGAAGATGGCCGACGTCGTGTCGTTCAAGAAGGAAGAGCCGAACGGCCTGCTGCTGCGTGAACAGTCTGGACCCGTCTTGCGGTTGACACTCAACAACCCGCCGGCCAACGTGCTGTCGATCGCCATGATGGAGGCGCTGCACGCCGAGTTCGATGCGGTCGCCACCTCCAAGGACATCAGGGTCGTCGTGCTCGCCGCCACGGGCAAGCTGTTTTCCGCCGGTCACGATCTGAAAGAAATGACTGCGCACCGCGAAGACGACGACCGGGGCAGGGCCTTCTTCGAACGGACGATCCGCCTCTGCGGCGATCTCATGCTGAAAATCACGCGGTTGCCGCAGGCCGTCATCGCCGAGATCGATGGTTTGGCAACGGCAGCTGGCTGCCAGCTCGTCGCAAGCTGTGACCTCGCGATCTGCACCGACAGCTCCACCTTCTGCACGCCCGGTGTCAATATCGGCCTCTTCTGCTCGACGCCGATGGTCGCGCTCACGCGTGCGGCACATCGCAAGCAGGCGATGGAAATGCTGCTCACCGGCGAGACCATCGACGCTTCGACCGCCAAGGATTTCGGTCTCGTCAACCGCATCGTACCGCAGCAGTACCTGCGCCAGGTGGTCGACAAATACGCAGCAGTCATTGCCTCGAAGTCGCCACAGGCGCTGAAGATCGGCAAGGAGGCCTTCTATCGCCAGGCGGAGATGGACCTGCCAGAGGCCTACGATTATGCCGTCGGCGTCATGGTCGAGAACATGCTCGCGCGTGATGCCGAGGACGGTATCGGCGCATTCCTCGGCAAGCGCATGCCAGAATGGAAGGAAGACTGACGCTCAGGCGAGCTTCAGGAGCAGGGCGCCGAGCGCGATAACGCAGGCCGCTGCGATGCGCCAGACGCTGACCGGTTCCTTGAGGAACACGACCGAGATCACCACGGCAAAGAGGATCGAGGTCTCGCGGAGTGCCGCGACGGTTGCAACCGGCGCCTTGGTCATCGCCCAGAGCGCCAGGCCATAGGCGCCGATCGAGCCGGCGCCGCCGATGAGGCCCCGCCACCAGTTCTTGTAGACGTGGCGGGCGACCGGCTTGATGCCGCGCCGGGCAAAGGCCCAGGTGAAAAGCAGAACCGGCGGCAGCAGCGCCATCCACAGCGTGTAGGAGATCGCATTGCCCGAGACGCGCGCGCCGATGCCGTCGACAAAGGTGTAACTTGCGATGACGCAGGCATTGAGCAGCGCAAGCACGATCGCGTTCTTGCCGCCCTTGCGCGACTCGAAGGCGAGTGTCAGCACCCCGGCAGAGATCGTTAGGATACCGATCATCGTTCCGAAGGTGAGCTTTTCGCCGATCAATGCCCCACTGGTCATCGCGACGATCAACGGCGCCGCTCCGCGCATCAGCGGATAGACAAGGCCGATGTCGCCGGCGCGATAGGATGCGGCGACGAGCTGGAAATAGGCGAACTGGAACAGTGCCGAAACCAGGATGTATGGCCACGCTTCCGGTTTGGGCAACGGCATGAACGGCAGGAAGGGGATGGCGACGGCCGCGGCCCCGAGCGCGATCATCGCAGCGTCGAGCGACTTTTCCGTTCCCGCCTTGACCAACGCATTCCAGGTCGCGTGCAACAACGCCCCGAACAGGACGAGCGCAATGACATCAAGCGGCAAGATTGAAACCTCGGAAACGGTGTAGCGGGCGTTGAGACGCTTGTCGCGCCGCACGGGCGCAAAAGCAACCGGAAAGTCTTGCGGAAGCGGCAATCTTTGGCGGGGGACGAGCGGGCCGCACGGTTGACTTGGCCGGCCTCGCCATCATTATACGACCGTTTAACACGAACGGATCCGAAGCTGCAGATGAACCACGACGCTTACCCGGACTATTATCTCGCAGACATCCTGCGCGAGACCAAGACGATCGCCCTTGTCGGCGCTTCGCCGAATCCTGAGCGTCCGAGCCATCGGGTCATGGCGTTTCTGCTGCGCAAGGGCTACCGGGTGATCCCGATCAATCCCGGGCATGTCGGCAAGAGCATCCAGGGCCAGGCCGTGGTCGGCCGCCTCGCCGATATCAAGGAGCCGATCGATATGGTCGACGTCTTCCGCGCTGCCGACGCCCTGCCGGCGCTCGTCGACGAGATTCTCGCGTTGGAGACGCTGCCGAAGGCGATCTGGGGTCAGCTCTCCGTGCGCCATGACGGCGCTGCGGCGAAAGCGGAAGCCGCCGGCATCAAGGTGGTCATGGACCGCTGTCCGGCGATCGAGTACCCACGCCTGATCGGCTGATCTCGGGCGGCACATCGCCGGCGGACCATACAACCGTCAGTTCTTGAAAAATCCTCTTTGACCGCATGCGAAGGCTCTGGAATAGTGCCGCGGCTTGCGCGTGCAACTGCGCAGGTTCGATAGCGGTTCACGCGTAGATTCAAGGTGATAGAGCGTCTCCGGCGTGCCGGTTGGCGGCCGCGCTCTGGTCACGGGAGGGACGAAATGACGAAAGACAATCCTGGTTTCAACACGCTCGCAATCCATGCGGGGGCGCAACCTGACCCAACCACGGGTGCACGGGCGACGCCGATCTACCAGACGACGAGCTTCGTCTTCAACGACACCGACCATGCGGCGGCACTCTTCGGTCTCCAGCAGTTCGGCAACATCTATACCCGCATCATGAACCCGACGCAGGCAGTGCTCGAAGAGCGTATTGCCGCGCTCGAAGGCGGCACGGCGGCGCTCGCCGTCGCCTCCGGCCACGCCGCACAGCTCCTCGTCTTCCACACGATCATGAGCCCGGGCGACAATTTCATTGCCGCCAACCGGCTTTATGGCGGCTCGGTCAACCAGTTCGGCCACGCCTTCAAGTCCTTCGACTGGCAGGTCCGCTGGGCCGACCCTGCCGATCCGGCTTCCATTGAGGCGAAGATCGATCGGCGCACCAAGGCGATCTTCATCGAGAGCCTCGCCAATCCCGGCGGCACCTTCGTCGATATTGCCGCCATCGCCGAGGTTGCCCGCAAGCACGACCTGCCCCTGATCGTCGACAACACCATGGCCACACCTTACCTGTTGCGGCCGCTGGAGCATGGCGCCGATATCGTCGTGCATTCGCTGACGAAGTTCATCGGCGGCCATGGCAACTCCATGGGCGGCGTCATCGTCGATGGCGGCACCTTCGACTGGTCGAAGTCCGGCAAGTATCCGATGCTGTCCGAACCGCGTCCGGAGTATGCCGGCGTCGTGCTGCATCAGACCTTCGGTAACATCGCCTTCGCCATCGCCGCGCGCGTCCTCGGCCTGCGCGATTTCGGTCCGGCGATCTCGCCGTTCAATGCCTTCATGCTGGTGACCGGCTCCGAAACGCTGCCGCTGCGCATGCAGCGCCATTGCGACAACGCACTTGCGGTCGCCAAGTGGCTGAAGACGCACGACAAGATTTCCTGGGTCAACTATGCCGGGCTGGAGGACGACCCGAACCACGCCCTGCAGCAGCGCTATTCGCCGAAGGGCGCCGGTGCCGTCTTCACCTTCGGGCTCAAGGGTGGCTACGAGGCGGGCAAGCGTTTCGTCGAGGGGCTGGAAATGTTCTCGCACCTCGCCAATATCGGCGACACGCGCTCGCTCGTCATTCACCCAGCCTCGACCACGCACCGCCAGCTCACGCCCGAGCAGCAGGTGGCGGCCGGTGCCGGCCCTGACGTCGTGCGCCTGTCGGTCGGCATTGAGGATGTCTCGGACATCATCGCCGATCTCGAACAGTCGTTGGCAAAGCTTTGAAACACTAGCCGCGAAGGGCGCGTCAGCGCGCTCTTCGCAAGGGTGCCAAGATGACGAATATGCAGAAGTTTGACTTGTCCACCGTCGAGGCGGAAATCGGTACGCCGGCGGCCGACCGGCTCATCTCAGGCGCGCCGCAGTTCAAGACCTGGAACCTTGAGGAGGCCGAAGGAGGTCTCTATGCCGGGGTCTGGGAATCGACGCCCGGCAAGTGGCGGATCGTCTATGAGGAGTGGGAATACTTCCACATCCTCTCAGGCTATTCGATCGTCACGCAGGATGGCGGCGAAGCGGCGCATCTGCGCGCCGGCGACAGCATGATCCTGCGTCCCGGCTTTGAGGGCACCTGGGAGGTCGTGGAGACGACCCGCAAGGACTATGTCATCCGTCTGTGATCGCTCAAGCACCGGAGATCAGTCTTCGGTGCTCGTCACCAGACGAGGTCGAGGCGTTCCAGGCCGTGAAAATGGAACGCGTCCTTGACCTCGGGCTCGTTCTTCAGCCGCATGTTCGGCAGGCGCTGAAAGAGGATCGGCAGCGCCAGATTGAGCTCCAGCCGGGCAAGCGGCGCGCCGATACAGAAATGCAGGCCCGCTCCGAAAGAGACATTGGCGCCTTCGTCGCGCGTCGGCCGGAACGCGTTCGGTCCGGTGAACTTCTTCGGGTCCACGTTCGCCGCTCCGAGCAGCAGGCCGATCTTGTCGCCCTTTCGCAGAGTGACGCCTTCATCGAGTTCGATATCCGAGAGCGCATAACGCTGGAAAATATGCAGCGGTGCCGCAAAGCGCAGACACTCCTCCACCGTCAGCGCGGTTGCCGTCTCCGTGGCAAACAGGTCTTTCGCCGGAAGCCCGGATTGCAGGATTGTCTTCACCGCGTTGCCGATCTGGTGCACGGTCGCCTCGTGACCTGCATTGAGGAGGAGGGCGGTGGTCGAGACCAGTTCCGCCTCCGACAGCCGCTCGCCATCCTTTTCCGAGGTAATCATGTGCGTCAGCAGGTCGTCTGCGGGGGTGCGGCGCTTCTCGGCGATGATGCCGCGCAGATAGTCGGCAAAATCTGCGGAGGCTTGGTTAGCGTCGAGTTCGGTCTCGTAGCTCGGGTTGAAGACATACATCCGGACCATGCGATGCGACCAGTCGAGCAGATCGGGCGCCGCTTCGACGGGAATGCCGAGCATGCGGGCGATGATCGTCACGGGAAGCGTTTCGGCAAAGCTTTTCAGCAGTTCGACCTCGCCGTCATCGGCAAAGCCGGCGATGAGGGCATGCGACAGTTGCTCGATGTCCGGCCGGAGCTGTTCGATCTGCCGCGAGACGAAGGCCCGGTTGACGAGCGTGCGCAGCCGCGTGTGCGCCGGTGGTTCGAGTTCCAGCAGCGAATGCTCTTCGAGCGCGTCGAAATCCTTCAGATGCGGCTTCGGCAGCGGCAGGCCGAGTTCGTCGCGTGTCGCCACATGCAGTATCTGCCGGCCGAAGCGTCGGTCGCGCAAAAGCGCGTTCACCAGGTCGTAGCCGGCGAAATACCATTGCTGACGTTCCTCCCAGAAGAAGGCCGGGCACTGCGCATGGATCTCGGCATAGGCTGCGAGCGGATCACGGTAGAAGGCAGGATCCCGCGCGTCGATGGAAACGCGCCTCAGCGTGCGGTCGATGGAAATGGCAGGCATGGCAGCGGCTCTTCGCGGACTTCAATGGTCCCTATGTCTAAGGGAACCGCGGTTCGGCCGGCAAGGGCGGATATCGGCACCCGCGGCCATCGGGGCGTTGACAGCACGTGCCATGGCGGCCAATCTCTGCTGGCTGCGTAGGGCGCATCGGCAGAGGGCTGAAAGGGCAACGCCCGCCTACGGAACACAGACCGTAGTTGCGCCCATGCCAAACCTTGAAAACCTGAAGAAGCAGGCGAAGCAATACCTCAGATGGCATCGCGACCAATACTATCCGGTCGCAGCCGAGATCAGGGCTGCCTTGCCGCGCTTCCGCGATCTTGACGACGAGACCATTCTCAAGTCGGAGTTCAAGCTCGCCGACGCGCAGGAACTGATCGCGCGTCAATCGGGGTTCGACAGTTGGCAGGCGCTCAAATCAGGAGCCCTGACAATGACCATGCAATCCAAACCCGCCACACCGCAGCCGGTGCTGCAATCGACAGCCGCGCAGTTGTTCGTTGCCGATATCAGCGCCGCGTGCGACTTCTTCACCGAGAAGCTCGGCTTTGCGGTCGATTTCGTCTACGGCGATCCGCCCTTCTACGGGCAGGTGATCCGGGACAATGCTCGGCTCGCTCTGCGTCTCGTCTGCGAACCCGTCTTCGTCGGCGACATCCGGCAGCGCGAGCACCTGCTTTCCGCCTCCATCGCCCTCGATACCGCCAATGACATCAAGCAATTGTTCCTGAGCTACCAGTCGGCCGGGGTCTTTTTTCACCAAACGTTGCGCACGGAACCCTGGGGCGCACGGACGTTTATCGTGCTCGATCCCGACGGAAATCTGATCCTGTTTGCAGGGCCGGCCGATTGAACGAAAGCGCGGGAAGGGGCGCCGGTAGCGCGCGTTTGCTGCCGGCGTCCGTATCTCCAGGCGTGCTATCCGCGGGGAACAAACTTCCGCTTTCCTCCCTTTTTCTGTGGCACCAGGCGACCTATTTGCGCATGATGCGGCCAGCAAGCAGGGAGCGGCATGGGAAAAAACCAGTCCAGTCTATCGGCGGGGATCGTCGCTGCGATCCGCAAGAGACGCCCCACCGTCGTTCATCGCGAAGCCGCGGTCAGCCGTGGCGATATCGTAATCGCCTCCTACAACATTCACAAATGCGTCGGCACCGACGGGCGCTTCGACCCCGGTCGTACCGCCAATGTCATCGGTGAGTTGGGCGCAGATATCGTCGCGCTTCAGGAGGCCGACCAGCGGTTCGGTGAGCGTGCCGGTCTGCTCGATCTCGAGCATTTGCGCCGCGAGGCACACCTTGTTTCGGTGCCGATTTCCGGATTTTCGACCAAGGGGCATGGCTGGCACGGCAATGTCCTGCTGCTGCGTGAGGGCGCCGTTTCCGACGTGCGGCAGCTCAAGCTTCCCGGCGTGGAACCGCGCGGTGCGCTGGTCGTCGATCTCGATCTGAAAGTGGGGCCGCTGCGCATCATCGCCGCCCATCTAGGACTTCTGCGGCATTCGCGTGCCCAGCAGGCCGAGGCGATCCTCGAGGCAGCGTCCGATGCGAACGGGCGGCCGACGCTGCTCATCGGCGACCTTAATGAATGGCGGATGGGGCGGCGTTCGTCGCTGTCCTTCCTCAGCCCGGTATTCGATCCGTCCCACGCGACGGTCGCCAGTTTTCCCTCACGCTTTCCCCTGTTGCCGCTCGACCGTGTGCTCGGAAACCCGCATAGCCTGGTGACGTCGGTCGCCGTGCACGATTCGCCGTTGGCGCGGATTGCCTCGGATCATCTGCCGGTAAAGGCCTCGATCGACCTGAAGGCGGCGCAGCCGGAACAAAGAGACGGCCGACGGGTCGAAGCCGGGCGTACGGGGGCGGCCTAAAGGCACGGGCGAGTTTTCGATGGGATCCTCTATCCTGTTCACCGTTGCCGCCATCCTCGGACTGGTTGTGGCGACGGTTCTCTATGTCTACGGCCGGTTCGGCCGCCGCCCGCACGGGCCGCCGTCAAGCGCACTCCCGCTGGCCGATGCCGTCACGGAGCTCGACCGATATGTGGCGCCGCTCGTTGCGGGGCAGGCGGGTGCCAATGGGGTGGCGCTTGTTTCCGATAATATCGAGGCCCTGGTGGTCCGAGCTCACGCAGCACGACGCGCCGGACGCAGCCTCGACCTGCAGTACTACTACTGGAAGGGCGACCTGACCGGTCTTCTTCTCGCCCGCGAGATCCTGGCCGCCGCGGACCGTGGCGTCCGCGTCCGGCTGCTGCTCGACGACATCAATGCGGGCATCCATGACCGAATGTGCATCGCGCTCGACGCCCATCCCCATATCGACGTACGGCTCTTCAATCCGAGCCGGGCGCGCACCGACCGCTTTCGCCGCGGCTTCGAAATGGCGATCCGCGCCTTCAGCGCCACGCGCCGCATGCACAACAAGCTCTGGGTAGCCGACGGCCGCGTTGCGATAGCCGGCGGCCGCAACATCGGAGACGCCTATTTCGATGCCGCCGAGCTCTCCAATTTCCGTGACCTCGATGTCTGGATGGTCGGACCCGTGCTGGAGCAGGCGTCTGCCATGTTCGACCGCTACTGGAACAGCACATCCGTGCTCCCGATCGCGGCGCTGCGCACGCCGCGCAAGCAGTATCTGCCGGCACTGCGCGATTCCGTCGAAGGATTGGCGCGCACGCCGGCAGGCCGGTTCTATCTCGAGCGCGTCGACAAGGCGGTTGAAGAGGCGGAGATCTACCAAGGCACACGGCGGCTTCACTGGAGTTCCGAGATCCGTCTGGCATCCGATCCGCCGGAAAAGGCGCTGATGCAGCGGCGCCAGAACTGGCTGTTGCGCGAACTCTTTCCGCTGATCGAGGCAGCCACGCGGGACTTGCGGATAATCTCGCCCTATTTCATTCCCGGCGTTGCCGGCACGCGGGAACTCGCCGCCATTGTTTCGCGCGGCGCTCGCGTGGCGGTCCTGACCAATTCGCTTGCAGCGACCGACGTTGCCGCCGTTCACGGCGGTTATGTCAAATATCGCCGGAAGCTCATCCGGGCCGGCGTCGCGCTCTTCGAGTTGAAGGAGCAGGGCGATGTCGCCGAGGGACACCGCATGACATTGTTCGGACGCCGCAACGCGAGCCTGCACAGCAAGGCGTTCGTGGTCGACGGCCTGAACGGTTTTGTCGGCTCGATGAACTTCGATCCGCGCTCAGCTTCACTCAACACGGAAATGGGCGTCGTCTTTCAGGATGTGGCACTCGCCGGCGAACTGGCTTCCATGTTCGAGGAGGAAACTTCGCCGTCGATCAGCTACCGGATCGACATCGAAGGATCGCGTCTTGTCTGGCGTGATCGCGCCAATGGCTCCGAGCGGCTGGTGCGCCACGAGCCGGACGCGAGCCTGGCAAGGCGCATGATCGCCGGGGTAATCCGTGTGCTGCCGATCGAGTCGCAGCTGTGAACAGCGCCCAGGTTCGCGGATTTCCCCTTCGTTTACCGATATCGCCGAAGCCTGTGTGCAGAGTTTGCGTCCATGGCCTCAACCGAGGATATCGATGGAAAAATGTTCTATCGCCAACCATGTGTGGAGGACGGCCGAACTTCGAAGCAAAGCGGACCTTCGATTAAGCTTATCGAAGCTTCGCGACTTGAAGTGAAGGGTGTTGACACTCTATGTAGGAGCAGAAGGTAAATCCCGTGATTCCCGGTTCGCAAAGGTTTTGCGAACCCGATTGATGAAGGTTCGATATGAGAAATCCCGTTGATACCGCCCTGGCACTGGTGCCGATGGTTGTTGAACAGACCAACCGCGGTGAACGTTCCTACGATATCTTTTCGCGCCTTCTGAAGGAGCGCATCATCTTCGTGACCGGCCCGGTCGAAGACCAGATGGCAACGCTCGTCTGCGCCCAGCTTCTTTTCCTTGAGGCGGAAAACCCGAAGAAGGAAATCGCGCTCTACATCAATTCGCCGGGCGGCGTCGTCACGTCGGGCATGGCGATCTACGACACGATGCAGTTCATCAAGCCGGCCGTTTCGACGCTTTGCGTCGGTCAGGCGGCCTCGATGGGTTCGCTGCTCCTGGCCGCCGGCCACAAGGACATGCGTTTCGCCACGCCGAACGCGCGCATCATGGTTCACCAGCCCTCGGGCGGTTTCCAGGGCCAGGCCTCGGATATCGAGCGCCACGCCAAGGACATCCTGAAGATGAAGCGCCGCCTCAACGAGGTCTACGTCAAGCACTGCGGACGGACCTATGAAGAGGTTGAGCAGACGCTCGATCGCGATCATTTCATGAATGCGGACGAAGCTCTGAGCTGGGGCCTTGTCGACAAGGTTCTGACCTCGCGCGAAGAGATCGAGGGCGGCGAGCAGGCCTGATAACGCGCATTTGTGTCGGGATAGATGTAATTGTGACACAATTGTAATGGCTCAAGGGCTTTATCGACAGGGTAAAGCCGGTAATATGAACCATTAATGCTATGTTGGAATCTGTCAGCGTAGTGTTCGTTCGGAGTTGGGAGAGTCGTTGCGACTGCGTCGGGCGTTTACGCCTGGGGCGGTGAGTACTCCCGGAAGCCCTGTTTGAGGTTGAGGCTCAGGGCAAATTGAGTGGTCCGCGATACTTATCTTGAAAGTGTCCGGCGTGCTGGAAGGAAGTGGAAATGAGCAAGGTCAGCGGAAGCAACGGCGGTGACTCGAAGAATACACTTTATTGTTCGTTCTGCGGCAAGAGCCAGCACGAAGTCCGAAAACTGATTGCCGGACCGACCGTGTTCATCTGCGATGAATGCGTCGAACTGTGCATGGATATCATTCGCGAAGAGAACAAGACCTCGATGGTCAAGTCCCGCGACGGTGTTCCGACCCCTCAGGAAATCATCAAGGTTCTGGACGAATACGTCATCGGCCAGCAGCAGGCGAAGCGCATCCTGTCGGTCGCCGTTCACAACCATTACAAGCGCCTGGCGCACGCCGCCAAGGGAAGCGACGTCGAGCTTGCGAAGTCGAACATCATGCTGGTCGGCCCGACCGGCTGCGGCAAGACCTATCTCGCCCAGACGCTCGCCCGCATCATCGACGTGCCGTTCACCATGGCCGACGCCACGACGCTGACCGAAGCCGGTTATGTCGGTGAAGACGTCGAGAACATTATCCTGAAGCTGCTTCAGGCTGCCGACTACAACGTCGAGCGCGCCCAGCGCGGCATCGTCTACATCGACGAAGTCGACAAGATTTCGCGCAAGTCCGACAACCCGTCGATAACCCGCGACGTATCGGGCGAGGGCGTGCAGCAGGCGCTTCTGAAGATCATGGAAGGCACGGTTGCCTCGGTACCGCCGCAGGGCGGCCGCAAGCATCCGCAGCAGGAATTCCTGCAGGTGGATACGACCAACATCCTGTTCATCTGCGGCGGTGCCTTTGCCGGCCTCGACAAGATCATCTCCGCCCGTGGTGAGAAGACCTCGATCGGTTTCGGCGCAACGGTCCGCTCGCCGGAAGATCGCCGTGTCGGCGAAGTTCTGCGCGAACTGGAGCCGGAAGATCTCGTCAAGTTCGGCCTGATCCCGGAATTCATCGGTCGTCTGCCGGTTCTGGCGACGCTGGAAGATCTCGATGAAGATGCGCTGATCCAGATCCTGTCCGAGCCGAAGAACGCTCTGATCAAGCAGTACCAGCGCCTGTTCGAGATGGAAGACGTCGAACTGACCTTCCACGAGGACGCGCTTCGCGAGATCGCGCGTCGGGCGATCGTGCGCAAGACCGGTGCCCGTGGCCTTCGCTCCATCATGGAGAAGATCCTGCTCGACACCATGTTCGAGCTGCCGACGCTCGAAGGCGTGCGCGAAGTGGTCATCTCGGACGAGGTGGTCAAGGGCGCTGCCCGGCCGCTCTACATCTACTCGGAACGGTCGGACGAAAAGACCAACGTTTCGGCCTGAGCGTCCTGAATTACCCTTTGAGAAGCCCGCCTCGTGCGGGCTTTTTCATGTCTGCTTCATGTGTTCACACTTAGCTGTTGAGACACCTGCGCCGGGGCGCAGATTTCACAATTCGATTGTTGCTAAAGTGCCGCAAACAACGCAATGATGTGACGATTCAATGAAGGACCTTAATGGTTGCGGTCCATGAGCTTGTAGTCCGTCGCAAGGTCCGCAACAGCATTGATGCGTAGTCAGAAGGACCCGGCCACTGTTTGTGGATGTCTGCGTCGAGCCTTGAAATGGACGCGGTCGCACTCCACTTTCATGTGGAAAATATGACAGCCGGGAGTGCCTGTAGGGCTCCCGGATACGGGCCCGAAATCGGGACGGAAAGGAAATGACATGACGAACAAAACGTCACCGGCGACTGAAAGCGCGACCTACCCGGTCCTGCCGCTCCGCGACATCGTAGTCTTCCCGCATATGATCGTGCCGCTTTTCGTCGGCCGCGAAAAATCGATCCGTGCGCTCGAGGAAGTCATGGGCACCGACAAGCAGATCATGCTTGCCACCCAGATCAACGCCACCGACGACGATCCGGAACCGTCCGCGATCTACGAAGTCGGTACCATCGCCAACGTTCTGCAACTGCTGAAGCTGCCCGACGGCACCGTCAAGGTACTGGTCGAGGGCCGCGCGCGCGCCAAAATCGACGGCTACACGCCGCGCGAGGAATTCTATGAGGCTGCGGCGCATAGCCTGAGCGAGCCGGAGGAAGATCCGGTCGAGATCGAGGCGCTCAGCCGCTCGGTCATCTCCGAATTCGAAAGCTACGTAAAGCTCAACAAGAAGATCTCTCCCGAGGTCGTCGGCGTTGCCAGCCAGATCGAGGACTATTCGAAGCTGGCCGACACGGTCGCTTCGCACCTGTCGATCAAGATCGTCGAAAAGCAGGAAATGCTAGAGACCACCAGCGTGAAGATGCGCCTGGAAAAGGCGCTCGGCTTCATGGAAGGCGAGATCTCCGTCCTGCAGGTGGAAAAGCGCATCCGCTCGCGCGTCAAGCGCCAGATGGAGAAGACCCAGCGCGAGTACTACCTCAACGAACAGATGAAGGCGATCCAGAAGGAACTCGGCGACGGCGAAGACGGCCGCGACGAGATGGCCGAGCTCGAAGAGCGTATCGCCAAGACCAAGCTTTCCAAGGAAGCGCGCGAAAAGGCTGATGCAGAGCTGAAGAAGCTGCGCCAGATGAGCCCGATGTCGGCGGAAGCCACCGTCGTTCGCAACTACCTGGATTGGCTGCTCGGCCTGCCCTGGGGCAAGAAGTCGAAGATCAAGACCGACCTGAACCATGCCGAGGAAGTGCTCAACGTCGATCATTTCGGCCTCGACAAGGTCAAGGAGCGCATCGTCGAGTATCTCGCCGTGCAGGCGCGTTCGACCAAGATCAAGGGCCCCATCCTGTGCCTCGTCGGCCCTCCGGGCGTCGGCAAGACCTCGCTCGCCAAGTCGATCGCCAAGGCGACCGGCCGCGAATATGTGCGCATGGCGCTGGGCGGCGTTCGTGACGAAGCCGAGATCCGTGGCCACCGCCGCACCTATATCGGCTCGATGCCGGGCAAGGTCGTTCAGTCGATGAAGAAGGCGAAGCGGTCCAATCCGCTGTTCCTGCTCGACGAAATCGACAAGATGGGCCAGGACTTCCGCGGCGATCCGTCGTCGGCGCTGCTCGAGGTGCTGGATCCGGAACAGAACTCGACCTTCATGGACCACTACCTGGAGGTCGAATACGACCTGTCCAACGTGATGTTCATCACCACCGCCAACACGCTGAATATCCCGGCGCCGTTGATGGACCGCATGGAAGTGATCCGCATCGCCGGCTACACGGAAGAGGAAAAGCTGGAAATCGCCAAGCGGCATCTGCTGCCGAAGGCGATCCGCGACCACGCGCTGCAGCCGAAGGAATTCTCGGTCACAGACGGCGCGCTGATGGCGGTCATCCAGACCTACACCCGCGAAGCCGGTGTGCGTAACTTCGAACGCGAGCTGATGAAGCTCGCCCGCAAGGCCGTGACCGAGATCATCAAGGGCAAGGCCAAGAAGGTCGAAGTGAACGCTGCCAACATCAACGACTATCTGGGCGTTCCGCGCTTCCGCCACGGCGAAGCTGAACGTGACGATCAGATCGGTGTTGTCACCGGTCTCGCATGGACTGAGGTCGGCGGCGAGCTTCTGACGATCGAAGGCGTCATGATGCCCGGCAAGGGCCGCATGACCGTCACCGGCAACCTGCGCGACGTGATGAAGGAATCGATTTCCGCGGCGGCTTCTTATGTCCGCTCGCGCGCAATCGACTTCGGCATCGAACCGCCGCTGTTCGACAAGCGTGACATCCACGTGCACGTACCGGAAGGTGCGACGCCGAAGGATGGCCCGTCGGCCGGCGTCGCGATGGCAACCACGATCGTGTCGATCATGACCGGCATCCCGATCTCCAAGGATGTTGCAATGACCGGCGAGATCACGCTGCGCGGCCGCGTGCTGCCGATCGGCGGTCTGAAAGAGAAGCTCCTGGCAGCGCTGCGGGGCGGCATCAAGAAGGTGCTGATCCCGGAAGAGAACGCCAAGGATCTCGCCGAGATCCCGGACAACGTGAAGAACGCGCTCGAAATCATCCCGGTTTCGCGGGTGGGCGAAGTGCTCGAACACGCTCTGGTGCGCATGCCGGAACCGATCGATTGGGACCCGGCAAACGAGCCGGCAACCGTAGCACCGGTTGATTCGCAGGACGAAGCAGGCTCCTCCGTCGCCCACTGACGGGGGTTTGAAAATGGGTGCAGCCGGCTCGCGCGGCGCTCATTTTGCAGAAAAATTGGGAAGACCGGCCATTGGCCGGTCTTTTTTGTTGTAAAAGCGCCCTGCAAGCCTTGCATTCCAAGGGATTAGGCGCAATTGGGAAAGGCAAGACGCGGGCGAAGCGCAAGCCGCCGCGCCTTAAAACACAGTCGTTTCGAACCAATCTGAAAGGGGTGGAAACATGAACAAAAATGAGCTCGTGTCTGCCGTTGCTGAGAAGGCCGGACTTTCCAAGACCGACGCATCTTCTGCAGTTGATGCAGTTTTCGAGACCATCCAGGCTGAGCTGAAGAACGGCGGCGACATTCGCCTGGTCGGCTTCGGCAACTTCTCGGTTTCGCGCCGCGAAGCCTCGAAGGGCCGTAACCCGTCCACGGGTGCGGAAGTTGACATCCCGGCACGCAACGTGCCGAAGTTCACGGCCGGCAAGGGCCTGAAGGATGCCGTCAACGGCTGATGAGATTTGCTTGGCGGCCGGACACGAGGCCGGCAGTCCAGGTATTCGAGGGTTCGGCGCAAGCCGGACCCTTTCGCATTTTGGGGGCAGCCCTTGCGGGTGTCCGTCATTTGCTCTAGGGCTTGCCCATTCTCAGGGCGGGGTGAAAGTCCCCACCGGCGGTAAGGGCATGACAGCGCGGCGTCTTGGAGACGCGCGAAGGTGGCCCAAGCCCGCGAGCGCCTTTCCTCGATTTTTGGGGAGAGGGTCAGCAGATCCGGTGCAACTCCGGAGCCGACGGTCATAGTCCGGATGAAAGAGAATGGTCGCTGACACGAAGGGCAGGGATGCCCGGCGTCGTGCCGTGCGCTCATGCGTCCTGATTTGTGTTTGGTCCGCTTTCAGGGTGCATGACATGAATCAGACTTCCCTCGGCTTTTCCTCCTCGCGCGCCATGGCCGGAGCCGGCTTCATGGTGTTGGCCGGGATCGCTTTCGCCGGCCTCAATGTCGTCACCCAATGGCTGACGATGAAGCTCGGTTTTCCAGCCACCGCCATGGCGTTCTGGCAATATGCCTTCGCCTTCCTCTTCTCACTGCCGTTTCTGCGACGCGTCGGGCTGTCGGCCATGCGCACCGACTATCCCTGGCGTCACGTCGCGCGCGTGGTGTTGGCCGCCTTCGGTGTGGGGGCCTGGGTCTCCGGTCTGGCGCACGTGCCGATCTGGCAGGCGATCGCGCTGGTCATGACCTCGCCGTTCTTCATCATCCTCGGCGCCCGCCTGTTTCTCGGCGAACGCGTCGGCGCGGCGCGCTGGGCCGCAACCGCGGTCGGTTTCGCCGGGGCGATGATTATTCTCGAACCGTGGTCGGACAGCTTCAGCTGGGCCGCCCTTTTGCCGATCCTGTCGGCGCTGTTGTGGGGCGCTTCGTCGCTCATCACCAAGAGCCTCACAAGTCTCGAGCGCCCCGAAACGATCACCGTATGGCTGCTTGTGCTTCTGACGCCGATCAACGGCGCCATCGCGCTTTCGGCCGGCTTCACCATGCCGGATGGGACAGCACTCGGCTTCCTGCTGCTCGCCGGGATACTGACCGTAGTCGCACAATATCTGCTGACGCTCGCCTATACTGTTGCCGACGCTGCCTACGTGCAGCCCTTCGACGATCTGAAGCTGCCGCTTAACGTCTTTGCGGGCTGGCTGGTCTTCGGTTACGCGCCGACAGGATATCTTTGGGTCGGCGCAGTGCTGATCCTTGGCGCCTCGCTGTTCATCATGCGCAACGAGATGCGGCGCGAGCGCGCCGCGCCTGCAACCGGAACGGTGTAAAACCCAAGCGTTGTCATTCGGCTGTCATCGGCATCGCGCAGAACCCCCATGTTTTCAGTGTTCGCACATGGGGGATTTCATGACCATCACTTCGCGCGTGACCGCGCTTGCGGCCGTTCTTCTTGCATCCGCAGCATTTCCTGCGGCGGCCGAGCCCGTCTTCAACCGCATTGCATCCTTTGCTGTTGCCGATAACCTGCCGGAAGGCGATGCGCGCAAGGCGCCGACATCTGCCGAAATCATCACGGCCAGCGAAGACGGCAACACGCTTGTCTATTCCGACAGCCCCGGCAAGCGCGTCGGCCTGATCGACATCAACGATGCCAAGGCGCCGAAGGCAGCCGGCACGGTCTCTTTTGACGGCGAGCCGACCTCGGTCACCATCGCCGGTGCAAAGGCACTCGTCGCGGTCAACACGCGCGAAAGCTTCGTCAAGCCTTCGGGGCTTCTTGCGATCGTCGATCTGGCCTCGAAGAAAGTCGATGCGACCTGCGATCTCGGCGGCCAGCCGGATTCGATCGCCGTCAACAAGGACCGCACGCTGGCGGCCATCGCCATCGAGAACGAGCGCGATGAAGAGCTGAACGACGGCAAGATCCCGCAGATGCCGGCCGGCGACCTCGTCATCTTGTCGTTGAAGGATGGTGTTGCCGATTGCGGTTCGCTGAAGCGCGTGACGCTGACCGGTCTTGCCGAAATCGCCGGTGAAGACCCGGAGCCGGAATTCGTTTCCTTCAACGGCAAGGACGAGATCGCGCTGACGCTGCAGGAGAACAACCACATCGTCATCATCGACGGCAAGACGGGAACGGTGAAGACGCATTTCTCTGCCGGCACGGTCGACCTCAAGAACATCGACACCAAGCGCAACGGCGCGATTGCCTTCAAGGACGAGCAGCCGGGCCGCAAACGCGAGCCCGACGCGGTGAAGTGGCTCGACGACCACCGCATCGTCGTTGCCAACGAAGGCGACTATGAAGGCGGTTCGCGCGGTTTCACGATCTTCGACACCACCGGCAAGGTGCTCTTCGAATCGGGCGCGAGCTTGGAGCATGCGATCGCCGCCATCGGCCACTATCCGGAGAAGCGCTCTTCGGCCAAGGGCGTTGAGCCCGAGGGCCTGGAAGCGGCGAAGTTCGGTGACGACAACCTGTTCTTCGTTCTGTCCGAGCGTGCCTCGATCGTCGGCGTCTACAAGGATACGGGCGCCGAGCCTGAGTTGCTGCAGCTCCTGCCGTCGGGCATCTCGCCGGAAGGCGCCGTCGCGATCCCCGCGCGCAATCTCTTTGCGACCGCAAACGAAGTCGATCTCGTCGAGGACGGCGGCGCGCGCTCGCACGTGATGATCTATGAGCGTGCCGAGGGCGAAGCGGTCTATCCGCAGATCCGCTCCGCCGAGAAGGATGGCTTGCCGATCGGCTTCGGCGCACTCTCCGGTCTCGCCGCCGTCGCCGACAAGCCCGGCTTCCTGCGCGCCGTCAACGATTCGGTCTACTCGTCGCAGCCCACGATCTTCACCATCGATGCCACCCAGAAGCCGGCGCTGATCACCGAAGCGCTCGCCATCACCCGCGATGGCGCACCGGCGCAGAAGCTCGACATCGAAGGCATCGCCAATGACGGGGAAGGGGGCTTCTGGCTCGCGTCGGAAGGCAACTCCGACAAGCTCTACAGCCACGCGATCTTCCACGTGAACAAGAAGGGCGAGATCAAGAAGGAAATCGCCCTGCCGGAAGCGCTGCGTGCCGGCGAAACCCGCTTTGGCTTCGAAGGCATCACCGTTGTCGGCGAAGGCGACGAGCAGACGCTGTGGATGGCGGTTCAGCGCGAATGGAAGGATGACGAGAAGGGCTTCGTCAAGCTCGTCTCCTACAACCTGAAGAGCGAAGAATGGGGCGCCGTGCGCTACCCACTCGAAAAGGCCGGTGACGGCTGGGTTGGTCTGTCGGAAATTTCCGTCCACGGCGACTATGCCTATGTCATCGAGCGCGACAACCTGATCGGTCAGGCTGCCAAGCTGAAGAAGATCTATCGCGTTGCGCTCTCGGAACTGAAGCCAGCTGCCCTTGGCGGTGAACTGCCCGTCGTCAAGAAGGAAGAGGTTCGTGATCTCATTCCGGAACTGAAGGCGCTGAATGGCTACGTCGTCGACAAGGTCGAAGGCTTCACCGTCGATGCCGCCGGCAACGGCTATGTCGTCACCGACAATGACGGCGTCGACGACTCCTCTGGCGAAACCCTGTTCTTCTCCATTGGCGCCATCAACGCGATGTAAGCGTTACCGCCCGGAGAAAACGGGAGAGGCCGGGACATGACGTCCCGGCCTCTTTCTGTTTCGGCACTTGTGATTTGCGACGAGCGAGAACGCTCCTAGCGGGCGATCGCGATCTGCGCTGCCTCTTCGGCCTCATCCTTGCGCTTGCGGATCTCGTCCGTCCGGTCGACCAGCTTGCCGACGATATCAAAGAGCGCGTCGAGTTCTTCGTCGTCGAGGGCCGAGAAGATCTCCTCGAGCAGCTGCTTGCGCGGGTGCTCTGCGGCTTCCAGTACGACGCGGCCCGTTTCGGTGATCGAGACGATCTTGGCGCGCCGGTCTTCAGGATCGGGCTTGCGCATGACCAGGCGGTCACGCTCCAGGCCGTCGATCGCTTCGGTGACGGTGCGCGGCGCGAAGTTCAGCGCGCAGGCGATGTCGGTCGAACGACAGGGGCCGAGCTTGCTGAGGAAGAAGAGGAACTTGCTGCGCGCCAGCGACACGCCTTCCTCGGTCATCGATTCGTTCACCAGCCGGTGAACCCGGTGGTAAAGCTCGAACAGTCTATCGGAAACTTCAAATGTCTTCTTCATGATCGTCGCTGGAATTTCATGAGGTGCCATGTGAAATGGCAGTAACATTAGTGATAGTTATAATTGCCGCATTTGTCGACACAAACCTCCGGCGTTTCACGGTAACTCCATTGCCGACAAAGAAACGGCCGCCATTTCTGGCGGCCGTTTCACTCGATGTGGCAAGAAATTCTCGCGACAGGCGACCGTTTGCGCGTCACACGACTTGCGCGTCGCCTCCGATCGCGATCAGGCGGCCCAGCGCGCGCCGTTGGTCGACTGGGCGTAGCCGTGACCGCCAGCCTCGGCGAGCGTGAAGCGCGCGATCAGTTCGCGCAGACGGCCGGCTTCCTGGGCAAGCGTCGCGCTTGCCGCATTGGCTTCCTCGACCATCGCCGCGTTCTGCTGGGTGACCTGGTCCATCTGGTTGACTGCCGTATTGACCTCGGAGAGCCCGGCGGACTGTTCCTGTGCCGAGACGGCGATCGCGTCCATATGCTGGTTGATCGTGACGATGAAGCCTTCGATCGTGCGCAGAGCCTCGCCGGTTTCGCGCACGAGACGGACGCCGCTTTCGACTTCAACGGCGGAGTTGCGGATCAGATCCTTGATCTCCTTGGCCGCGTTGGCCGAGCGCTGGGCAAGCTCGCGCACTTCCTGGGCGACGACGGCGAAACCCTTACCGGCATCACCGGCACGCGCTGCTTCGACGCCGGCGTTGAGCGCCAGCAGGTTGGTCTGGAAAGCGATCTCGTCGATGACGCCGATGATGTTGGAGATCTGGCTCGACGAATGCTCGATGCGGCCCATCGCATCGACTGCGCCCGACACGATCGCGCCAGACTTGCGGGCACTTTCGTTGGCCTGGCCGGCAACGCTGCGGGCCTCGTGGGTGCGCTTTGACGAATTGCCGACATTGACGGTGATCTGGTCGAGTGCTGCCGCCGTTTCTTCCAGCGACGCTGCCTGCTGCTCGGTCCGGCGCGACAGGTCGTCGGCGCTCTGGCTGACTTCACGGGCACCGCTGTCGATGTTGCCCGATGCTGACGAGACGGCGGCAAGCGTGTCGGCGAGCTGGGCGACAGCCTGGTTCAGGTCGTGACGCAGTTGCTCGAAATCGGGCGAGAAGGGTTCGTTGAGCTGGAAGGCGAGATCGCCCGAAGCAAGGCGGCGCAGGCCGCTCGCAAGACCGGCGGTGGCTTCCTGAAGGCGGCGCTGGGCTGCTGCTTCCGCTTCTTCCGTCACGCGCAGACGCTCGGCTTCCGCCTTGGCGCGCTGTGTCTGGGCGTCGGCTTCGAGATGCTGATTGGCGATCGCCGCCTGGCGGAAGACCTCGACTGCACGGGCCATCTCGCCGATTTCGTCCTTGCGGGCGCCATAGGGGATGCTGCTGTCGGTGTCACCTTCGGCAAGGCGTGCCATCGAGCGGGTGATGATCTGGATCGGGCGAGCGATGCCGCGCACGGCATAGAGGATGGCGCCGAGCACGATGACGGCGGCAAGGGCGATGACGCCGATCTCGATCATGCGGATCTGGTCATGCGTGGCCGAGCTTGCGGCAACGGCGGCATCCGCGCCGGCGAGGTTCAGCGCCCGCATTTCCTTGATCGCCTCGTCGACCTTGCCTTCGGTCTCGCGCATCTCGACCTTGAAGACGCTCTGCGCCTTCATGTTCTCGAGGTTGTTGGAGAGCTTGACCATGCCTTCGGCGACGGAGAGATAGGCCTGATAGGCAGTCCGGACATTGTCGAGCGCCGCCTTGTCGGCATCGGTGACCATCAGGCTCGAATATTCGTCGGCGAGCTTGTTGAAGCCTGCGACGGTCTCACCGATGACCTTTTCCGCTGCCTTCTTTTCAAACGGCGTCAGGGAAATCAGATGGCGGGCAAACGCCATGCGGGTATCGGAAAGCTGCGTTTCGAGCGCGCGTGAAAGCGAGACGCGCGGTAGCCAGGTGGTGGCGATCTCGTTGTTGCGCTCGTTCATCATCTTGATGCCGCCGAGAGATGAAACGGCAAGCGCCGAGACGATAACGGCGACCACGAGGAAAAGGGCAATAAGCGTGTGGGAAATCTTGAGCCGTGACATGGTACCCCCGGAAGGACGGCCGTCCGTAAAACTGTACTTGAATTAAGTCATTCCGGCTCTTGATCGTCATGACGGAGCGGATAGCCGAAGCAGGAATCATTCCGGTGCCTGGACGCGCTTGAAACGCAGCCGGGGCAAACCTATCGAACAAGATGTTACAAAAGCCCTAATCGATTAAAGTGAGTATAATCTGATATTTGCAGGTAGCGCCGCGATGTCTTGAACAGACGATGTTAACAATCGCCGCCAACCACATTTGTATTAGCGCCGCCTTTACTTCAGCAGGCTGAAATATGCTTGCCGGTAGCCTGCGCATTTCGCAAGTGGATGACGTGTGACGGCTGATTGACGGGCGGTGGCGGGACGGCCATGGTCGGCCATGCCCTTCCGTTTCGTCCATACCGCAGACCTGCATCTCGATTCGCCTCTCCGCAGCCTCGCCCTTAGAAATGCCGACCTCGCAGAGATCGTGCGCGGGGCGTCGCGGCAGGCTATGGTCAAGATCGTCGATCTCTGCATCGCCGAAGAGGCCGATGCCCTGCTGATTGCCGGCGATCTATATGACGGCAGCCAGACGTCGATGAACACGGCCCTGTTTCTCGGGCGGGAACTGCGCCGGCTGGATGAACACGGCATCCGCGTCTTCATCATCCGCGGCAACCACGACGCCCAGTCGCAGGTCACCAATGAACTGACCCTGCCGCCATCCGCCCACGTCTTCAAGGGCAGGGCAAAGGCGGTGGTCGCCAAGACGCTGGCAAGCGGTCGCGACGTCTATGTGCACGGCGTAAGCTTCGCCAGCCCGCATGCGCCCGAAAGCCTGCTTCCGGCCTTCCAGCCGCCGGTGCCCGGCGCGGTGAACATCGGCATGCTGCACACGAGCCTCGCAGGTGCCGCGGGTCACGATCTCTATGCCCCCTGCAGCGTCGCCGATCTCGTTGCCCATGGCTTCGATTACTGGGCACTCGGCCACATCCACCAGCGGCAGGTCCATGCGGCGGAGCCCTTCATCGTCATGCCGGGTATGCCGCAGGGTCGCGACATCAATGAAGTCGGCGTGAAGAGCGTGTCGTTCGTCACGGTCGACGACGACGGCCATGTCAGTCTTGCCGAGCGGGCGATCGGCATCGCCAGCTTCGAACGCCTTCGTGTCGATCTGACGGGCATCACGGAATGGCGCGACATGCTCGATGCCGTCAGGCAGGCGCTTTCGCGCACCTGTGGTGAAGCGGCGGCAGAGAACGTCATCCTGCGTCTGACGCTCGCCGGCGCGACGCCCTTGGCCTGGCGCCTTCGCCGTGACGCGGACCTGTTGCGGGCGGAGATCGACAACATTGCCGCCGGCATCGCCGGCTGCTGGATCGAGAAGGTCGAACTCACCTGCGGCAACGCCCGGACCGAAAAACCGGGCGCCATGCTCGATCCCGTCGAAGAGCTGGCGGCGCTCGTCGAAGCGGACGTCTTGCCGGCGCACGGGTTTCGCCAGGACGTGCTGGCGGCCGTGGAAGACGTCCTGCAACAGCTTCCGCCCGAGCTTCGCCAATCGCTGGCGCCGGACGAAGAGGCGGTCGCGCGGCTGGCGTTTGAAGCCGGTGTGTCGGGAACCGCCGAGGTGCTCGCCCATCTTCATGGCGGTGGCGCCGGCGAGGGTGGCCACTGATGCGGATCAGCGCGCTCGATCTCGTCCGCTACGGCAAGTTTACCGATCGTCGCCTTGACTTCGGCGATGGCGTGCCCGGCACTCCCGACCTCCACATCGTCTACGGCCCGAACGAGGCTGGAAAATCGACTCTGTTTTCCGGTTTTCTCGACCTACTCTTCGGCATCGAGCATTCGAGCCCCTACGGCTTCCTGCACCCTTACCAGACGATGCGCGTGGGCGGCACGATCGAAGCGGCCGGCCGCTTCGATCGGGTCTTCCGCATCAAGAGAAAGACGAATTCACTGGTCGGCCTCGACGACCAGCCCTTGCCCGACAACACGTTTTCCGGAGCGCTCGGCGCGATCGATCGCGACACCTACCAGATGATGTTCTCGCTGGACGACGAGAGCATCGAGAAGGGCGGCGAGGCGATCCTGAAAAGCGAGGGCGAACTCGGGTCACTGCTGTTTTCGGCGAGCTCGGGCCTGCCGGACAGCACGGCGATCCTTGCGGCCCTGCGCGGGCAGGCCGACGGCTTCTACCGGCCACAGGCGCGCAAGCATCAGCTTGCGGAACTGAAAGGCGAGCTTGAGGCCCTGAGGGTCGAACGCAATGCGCTCGATATCAATGCACGCGAATATGCGGCGCTGCGCAAGACGCTGACGCAGGCGCGTGAACGCCACGACGAAGCGATCACGCGTCGAGCCGAGTTGCGGCTGGCGCGGGCCCGCCTGAAAGTCGAGGTCGAAGCGTTGCCCCATTTCGGCAGGCTGCGCGCCCTCCGTGCGGAACTGGCGGGCGCTCCGCCGCTGCCGGTCCCGCCAGCGGAGTGGGCGAGTGAACTGCCGGCGCTTCGGCGCCAGGAGGCGGAGACGGAGATCAGGCTACGACAGATCGACAGCGAGATGCAGCATCGCCGCGATGCGCTCGAGGAAATGCCGCTCGACAAGGAAGGCCTCTGCCTGATCGAGCGCCTGACCGCGCTTCAGGAAACCGCGCTTGATGCGCGTTATGTCACCGCGGCGCGCGACATGCCGTCTCGATTGGAGGATCTGGCGCGGACCGGGGCAGAAATTCTTGGCTGCCTGTTGCGGCTCGGCGAACCGGCTGACCGCGATCCCGCGTCGCTTTTACTTGCGGCCGGGACCGGCGCGCAGCTTCAGGATTTGGCGCGCCGGCACTCGGCCCTCGTCGAACGTGTCGCTTCGGCTCGCCTGGAGCTGCAGAGCGCCGTCGAATCGGATCGGGACGCTGAAGGCGATTTGCTACGGCTCGAAGAGCAGGGGGCAGCGGACGTCTCCGGGCTTGCCGAAAAGCTGTCGCTGTTGCGGCGCAGCGACTGCGTCCTGCGCAAGCAGGCGGCGCAACAGGCCATCGACCGGTTGGATGCGGAACTCGCCGACAAGCTTGTGCAGCTGAGGCCCTTTGCCGGAACGGGCGATGACCTGCTCGCGCTCGACGCCCCGTCGCCGGCAACGCTGGAGACCTGGCGCAGGGCAGCTGCCAGTCAGGAGGAGCGGCATTTGCGAGTTGTCGACCGCATCGCCGCCGAGCAGGAGTTGCTGGCGGGGGACGAGGCGCGGCTGGCCGGGCTGTCCGCCGTTGGCGGCACGATGGACGATTTCTCGGCCTCAGCACTGCGTCAGCGCCGCAATGAAGCGTGGCGCCAGCACAAGGCGGAGCTTGCTCTGGAAACGGCCACTGCCTTCGAGCAGGCGATGAGCGAAGACGATGAGGTTTCCGCGCGACGCCTTGCGGACACGGCGCAGCTTGCCGACATGCGCGGCTTGTCGCTGTCGATCGCCGAGCGGTGTGCCCGCATCGCGACGCTGCGTCAGCAGGAGAAGCAATCTCTGGCCGACGCGGCGACGCAAGCGCAGGTTTTGGCAACAGCCGTCTTGGCCTGCGGCTTACCTAGCGTGATGCGTCTGACGCAGCTGGAGGCTTGGCTGACCACACGGCTTGCGGCGCTGGACCTGCGCGCGCATTTGCGCGCGGCGCGCCAGGATTTCGATCGCGCCCATTCCGAGGAGGCCGAAGCGATTGCCGGCTTGCGCGAGGAGCTTGCGGCCATAGATATCGACGGACGCCTGCCGGAGCGGCTCGACAACCTTCTCCTTGCCGCCGAGCAGGCGGTGTCGCAGGCGCGTGCGCTGGACGGCGCCCGCAACGCAGCCCGTGAGGCGGCAAAGCGGGCGCGAACGCTTCTGGAAAGCCGGCAGTCGGCGCTCGATCTGGCTGAAGACGCGATGGACGCGTGGCAAGAACAATGGTCGGAACTTCTTGCCAAAAGCTGGCTGGCCGCACGGAGCGAACCGCTGACGCCAGAGCAGACCGGTCCGATGCTGGCGATCCTGCAGGAGCTCGATAAGCTGACGCAGCGCAAGGCCGACCTCGAATATCGCATCGCCGGCATGCGCAAGGACCAGGTTGAATTCGACCGTGCCATTGCCGAGCTTGCCCGCGGGACGGCCGCTGATGACACACTGACGACCTACATGACGTTGAAGACGCGCGCCGCCGAGGCGCAGCGGCTTTCGGATCGCCGCGCAACCCTCCTCGCCGAAATCGCCCGCCTGGAGGAAGAGCGGCGTGCCGCCTGTGCGGAGCGGGAGCTCCATGTGGCGCGCAGGCGGCAGGTGCTTGAATTCTTCGACTGCGAAACGCTCGATGAGGCCGCGCAGCTATTCGAGGCCGGCCGGGAACAGCAGCGCCTGCGTGAACGCATCGCCGAATCGGAGGCGGATCTTGCCTCCCGCCTTGATGTCGCCGAGAGCAGGCAGGCGGAGGCTTTGCTCGCGGAACTCGATGACACGGCGGTGCGGCTGGAACTGGCACGGCTGGATGCCGCACTCGAACAAAGCGACCGCGACGTCAGTGAACTGCATACGGAGATGCGGGAAAGAGAAAAGGCGCTCGCGGCTGTCGAAGGCGGCGACACGGTCGCAGAACTCGAACAGAAGCGGCGGACGTTGCTGCTCGACATCGAAAACAAGGCGCTTGCCTATCTGCGGCTTCGCGCCGGCGTCATCGCCGCCGAGACCGCGCTCCGGCTTTTCCGCGAGCGGCATCGCAGCGCAATGATGCGGCGCGCGTCGGAGACCTTCAGCCGGATCAGCGGCGGAGAATATTCCGGGCTGTCGGCGCAGTCCGACCGGGGACAGGAGTTCCTGATCGCCAATGCGACGGCCGGCGGGTCGAAGCTTGCCAAGGATCTCTCCAAGGGCACGCGCTTTCAGCTCTACCTGGCGCTCAGAATCGCCGGCTATCACGAAATCGCAGCCGCGCGCGAATCGCTGCCCTTCATTGCCGACGACATCATGGAGACCTTCGACGACGGACGCGCCGGCCGCGCCTTCGAGCAGATGGCCGAAATGGCCCGCGTCGGCCAGGTGATCTATCTGACGCACCACGAGCATCTTTGCGAGATCGCCCGTGAGGCCTGTCCGACTGTGACAATCCACAGGTTATGATAGGCTCGCGGGCGAGGCCGGGCCTGTCCGCCGTAGCGCACTTTCGCTGACGACGAGCGCCACACACGAAAATCGGAGGAACGAGATATGGACATCATACCCGGTGGATCGAGACCTTCGATGCGCGCCCCGGCGGAATACTTCACCGGCACGGTACGCCAGGACCCGGTGATCGAGGCCGCAGACCCGGCGCGCGTCCGCGCTGTCAGCGTCACCTTCGAACCCGGCGCTCGGACGGCCTGGCATACGCACCCGCTCGGCCAGACCCTGGTTGTCACCGCCGGCCGTGGTCTCGTGCAAAGCTGGGGTGGCCCTGTGCAAGAGATTCGTATGGGCGATGTCGTCTGGTTCCCGCCGGGCGAAAAGCACTGGCACGGTGCAGCACCCGATACGGCCATGGTGCATCTTGCGATTCAGGAAGCGCTCGACGGCAAGGCTGTGGATTGGCTGGAGCATGTCAGCGACGAGCAGTATCGCGGCGGGTAGCGCCGGTGGGCCTATCGATACGTTGGGATTTGGCGGGTTTGCTGCTCCGGCGAGGCTGACGGTGCGGGTATCGCGATCGAGGCCGTCGAATCCCTGATTCCCGACTGTTGACGGCTGAGCTCTAAAGCCAAAGCAATTCGAAGCGGCAGGCCTATCGCAAACGCGAACAGCAATTTGAGCAGATTTGGTGATTATTTTCTGTGGGAGAAAATGGTGGGCGATGAGAGACTCGAACTCCCGACATCCTCGGTGTAAACGAGGCGCTCTACCAACTGAGCTAATCGCCCTTCCGCGTTTGGACCGGATCAGTCCGCCGCGTCGGTGGCCGTGATCTAGGCGTAACCGAAAAAAACCGCAAGAGCATTTGTATCGTTTTTATGATTTTTTTTGTTGGCGCTTGCGCGACACCCTGAAACTGCGGGCTTCGTGCTTGTGGACAAAATGCGCGGACGGCGCCTGGGTAACGGCGAACGGGGGAGGGAGGGGAGGCAATCCGGAATCAGCCTCCGTGTACGCGCATCGACGAGTGCGTGTTGGGATAGGTGACGGCGGGCCGGTGGCGGCAGGCGCTATTGGTCCATTCCGATTTCGATCCTTTTATCGCCCTGTGGATCAATTTTCACTCCGTCACGGATTTGTCTTCAAACACGCTTGACACCCCAATCCGAACCGCTTAGTTAGCCGCTCATCGAACGGCGCTGCTGCTCGATGCGGGGCGGAAACGCCTCAACCAAGTCAAGATGATGCGGGTGTAGCTCAGTCGGTTAGAGTGCCGGCCTGTCACGCCGGAGGTCGCGGGTTCGAGCCCCGTCACTCGCGCCATTCTTGATCTGGATTTGCCTAGGCGTTCTCAACGAGGGCCGATGGTGATACTAATGATCGTTCGCGGTCATCATGCGCGGGTGTAGCTCAGTCGGTTAGAGTGCCGGCCTGTCACGCCGGAGGTCGCGGGTTCGAGCCCCGTCACTCGCGCCATTTCTTCTCTCCGTCCTTCCTGTGAATTGCGCCGGCCCTAGGGCCGGATTGTGCGCTGCGGCAATCTGTCTCGTCTCGCTTTGTTTTACCGTAAAGTTCGCGTCGGCCTGCGAATCCGCGCTTTGTCGGTATCACCCGTCCGATCCTGTGTTGCGAAGCGGTTTAAATGGCCCCTCAAGGCTTGCGCGACGGCGCGGGCTGCGCTAACCACTCCGGCGTTGCAACATATTTTTCGGCCTGCGAGATTTGTTGTTCTGGCGCTCTCCCATGCGCCCTCCCGCAGGCAGGGACGGATAACAATGACTGAACTTCTCGGTTCCTACGTTCCGATCGCGATTTTCATTGGAATCGCATTGGTGATCGGTGTGGCGCTTCTGATTGCTCCCTTCGCCGTCGCCTTCAAGGCTCCTGATTCGGAAAAGCTGTCGGCCTACGAGTGCGGCTTCAATGCGTTCGATGACGCCCGCATGAAGTTCGACATCCGCTTCTATCTCGTGTCGATCCTCTTCATCATCTTCGACCTCGAAGTTGCCTTCCTCTTTCCTTGGGCGGTTTCGTTCCATGAATTGGGCTGGTTCGGCTTCTGGTCAATGATGGTCTTCCTCGGAGTGCTGACGATCGGCTTTATCTATGAATGGAAGAAGGGAGCGCTGGAATGGAACTGACCTCCGGCACCACGCTCGTTGCGCCCAAGCCGAAAGGGATCATCGATCCCTCCACCGGCAAGCCGATTGGCAGCAATGATGCATTCTTCGGCGAGATCAACAATGAGCTCGCCGACAAGGGTTTTCTGGTCACCTCGACCGACGAGCTCATCAATTGGGCCCGTACCGGTTCGCTGATGTGGATGACCTTCGGTCTCGCCTGCTGCGCGGTCGAAATGATGCAGATGTCGATGCCGCGCTACGACGCCGAACGCTTCGGTTTTGCGCCGCGCGCCTCGCCGCGCCAGTCCGACGTCATGATCGTCGCCGGCACGCTGACCAACAAGATGGCGCCTGCGCTCCGCAAGGTCTATGACCAGATGCCGGAGCCGCGTTACGTCATCTCGATGGGTTCGTGCGCCAATGGCGGCGGCTACTACCACTATTCCTATTCGGTTGTTCGCGGTTGCGACCGCGTCGTTCCCGTCGACATCTACGTGCCAGGCTGTCCTCCCACGGCAGAAGCGCTGCTTTACGGCGTGCTCCTGCTGCAGAAGAAGATCCGCCGGACCGGCACGATCGAGCGCTAAGGGCAGGGGGTCTTTGATATGAGTGAAGCCCTGAATGAGCTTGCGTCCTACCTGCGCGAAACGCGCGGTGCGCTGATCTCCGACGCATCGCTGGCCTATGGCGAGCTGACGCTGACGACGACGTCGGCGAACCTGATCGCGCTGCTTACGTTCCTTCGTGACGATGTGCAGTGCGCCTTCGTCAATTTCGTCGATGTCTGCGGCGTCGACTGGCCGCAGCGGCCGGACCGTTTCGACGTTGTCTATCATCTCTTGTCGCCGCGCCAGAACCTGCGCGTGCGCGTCAAGGTCGCAACCGGCGAGAACGAGCCGGTTCCGTCGGCAACGCCGGTCTATCCCGGTGCCGACTGGTTCGAGCGCGAAGCCTACGATATGTACGGCATCCTGTTTACCGGCCATCCTGACCTGCGTCGCATCCTGACGGACTACGGTTTCGAAGGACATCCGCTGCGCAAGGACTTCCCGGTCACCGGTTTTGTCGAGGTGCGTTACGATGACGAAGCAAAGCGCGTCGTCTACGAACCCGTCGAACTGAAGCAGGAATTCCGCAACTTCGACTTCCTCTCTCCCTGGGAAGGCACGGACTACGTGCTGCCCGGCGACGAGAAGGCGAAAGCACGGTGAGACTAAGTGGTCCGCGGTAGCCGGTGAACGGCTGCCGTCCGACCTGGAGCAATCGGTATGACCGAACATAACGTCCGCAACTTCAACATCAACTTTGGTCCGCAGCATCCGGCGGCGCACGGCGTTCTTCGTCTGGTGCTCGAGCTTGATGGCGAAATCGTCGAGCGCGTCGATCCGCATATCGGCCTGCTGCATCGCGGTACCGAAAAGCTGATCGAGACCAAGACCTACCTGCAGGCCGTGCCCTATTTCGACCGCCTCGACTACGTGGCGCCGATGAACCAGGAGCATGCCTACGCGCTGGCGATCGAGAAGCTGACGGCGACCGAAGTTCCGATCCGCGGCCAGCTCATCCGCGTCCTCTATTCGGAAATCGGCCGCATCCTCTCGCATCTTCTGAACGTCACGACTCAGGCCATGGACGTCGGCGCGCTGACGCCGCCGCTCTGGGGCTTTGAAGAGCGCGAAAAGCTGATGGTGTTCTACGAGCGTGCCTGCGGCGCGCGCATGCACTCGGCCTACTTCCGTCCGGGCGGCGTCCATCAGGACCTGCCGCACGAACTCGTCGAAGACATCGGCAAGTGGATCGATCCGTTCCTGAAGACCGTCGACGACATCGACGAACTCTTGACCGGCAACCGCATCTTCAAGCAGCGCAACGTCGACATCGGCGTCGTCAAGCTCGACGATGCCTGGGCCTGGGGCTTCTCGGGCGTGATGGTGCGTGGCTCGGGCGCTGCCTGGGACCTGCGTCGTTCGCAGCCCTACGAGTGCTATTCGGATCTCGAGTTCGATATCCCGATCGGCAAGAACGGCGACTGCTTCGACCGTTATCTGATCCGTATGATCGAAATGCGCCAGTCGGCTCGCATCATGCGCCAGTGCGTCGATCGTCTGCTCGGCGATGCCAAGGTCGGTCCGGTTTCGTCGCTCGACGGCAAGATCGTTCCGCCGAAGCGCGGCGAGATGAAGCGTTCGATGGAAGCGCTCATCCACCACTTCAAGCTCTATACCGAAGGCTACCACGTGCCGGCCGGCGAAGTTTACGCCGCCGTCGAAGCGCCGAAGGGCGAATTCGGCGTCTATCTCGTCTCCGACGGCACCAACAAGCCCTATCGCTGCAAGATCCGTGCCCCAGGTTATGCGCATCTGCAGGCGATGGATTTCCTCTGTCGGGGACACCAGCTTGCCGACGTTTCGGCCGTGCTGGGCTCCCTCGATATCGTGTTCGGTGAGGTGGACCGCTGATGCGTCTCGCGCCCCTGGCCACGCTCGCTCTTCTCGCGCTTGCATCGACCGTTTCTGCGCAGGAGCAGGTCGAAAGCGGCGCGACGTCGGGCGGCATGCGCGGGGGCTCGATGGCCGATCTCGTTGCCAAGGGCTACGAGATCAAGGCCGCGGTCGCCAATGGCACGCGCTACATCGTATTTTTGCAGAAAGACCAGTCAGCCTATGCCTGTGAGTTCGTCTCGGTGACGAAATCGCGGTGCGGTTCGATTAACTGATAAGGTGTCCACTAGAATGTCCGTTCGTCGACTAGCCGAAGACACCGTCCAGCCAGCGAGCTTTGCCTTCAGCAAGGAGAACGCCGCCTGGGCGAAGGAAACGATCAATAAGTACCCCAAGGGTCGTGAGCAGTCTGCCGTCATCCCGTTGTTGATGCGCGCTCAGGACCAGGACGGCTGGGTCACGAAGGCCGCCATCGAGTCGATCGCGGACATGCTCGGCATGCCGTACATCCGCGCGCTCGAAGTTGCGACCTTCTACACCCAGTTCCAGTTGAAGCCGGTCGGCACGCGCGCCCACATCCAGGTTTGCGGTACGACGCCCTGCATGCTGCGTGGTGCCGAAGACCTGATCAAGGTTTGCAAGAGCAAGATTGCCCATGATCCCTTCACCCTGAACGAGAGTGGCACGCTTTCCTGGGAAGAAGTCGAATGTCAGGGCGCCTGCGTCAACGCGCCGATGGTCATGATCTTCAAGGACACCTTCGAAGACCTGACGCCCGAGCAGCTCGAGCAGATCATCGACCGTTTCGAAGCAGGCAAGGGTGCTGAAGTCACCCCCGGTCCGCAGATCGATCGCATCTATTCGGCTCCGGAAGGCGGCCCGACGACCCTCATGCTTGCGGATGCGGCTCCGGCCAAGGCTGCGGCCAGCGCCGCCAAGAAGGTGAGCGATGCTCCGGCCGTCTCCGTGCCGCCGTCGAATGCCGGCCGCGCCAAGACCGCGTCGGCCGTGACCGACGCATCGCTGAAGACCCCGGCGACGGCAAAGGCGGAAGCCGCTGCCAACGCCAAGGTGGAAGGCGACACTGTCGACAAGTCGAAGCCGGCCAAGGCTGCTGCCGTCTCCGGCAAGCCGTCGCTGGAGGACAAGAACCGTCCGGCCGGCATCGAGAAGCCGGCAGCGACTGACGATCTCAAGCTGATCTCGGGCGTCGGTCCGAAGATCGAGGGTACGCTCAACGAACTGGGCATCTACACCTACGCGCAAGTTGCTTCGTGGAAGAAGGCGGAGCGCGAGTGGGTCGACGGATACCTGAATTTCAAGGGCCGCATCGAACGCGACGACTGGGTCAAGCAGGCCAAGGCGCTCGCCAAGGGCGGCGAAGCCGAATACATCAAGGTCTTCGGCAAGAAGCCGCGGTAAAGAGGTGAATTATGCTCAGAGATGAAGACCGCATCTTTACCAATATCTACGGCCTCAAGGACAAGTCCCTGAAGGGCGCCATGGCACGCGGCCACTGGGACGGCACCAAGCAGCTGCTCGAAAAGGGCCGTGACTGGATCGTCAACGAAGTGAAGGCTTCCGGCCTTCGCGGTCGTGGCGGCGCCGGCTTCCCGACGGGCCTCAAGTGGTCCTTCATGCCGAAGGAAAGCGACGGCCGTCCGCATTACCTCGTCGTCAATGCCGACGAGTCCGAGCCCGGCACCTGCAAGGACCGTGACATCATGCGTCACGATCCGCATACGCTGATCGAAGGCTGCGTCGTCGCCAGCTTCGCCATGGGTGCCCATGTCGCCTACATCTACGTCCGCGGCGAATTCGTCCGCGAGCGCGAGGCGCTGCAGGCGGCGATCGACGAGTGCTACGCCTATGGCCTGCTCGGCAAGAACAACAAACTCGGCTACGACATCGACATCTACGTGCACCATGGTGCCGGCGCCTACATCTGTGGCGAAGAGACGGCGCTGCTCGAAAGCCTTGAAGGCAAGAAGGGCCAGCCGCGCCTGAAGCCGCCGTTCCCGGCCAACATGGGCCTCTACGGCTGCCCGACGACCGTCAACAACGTCGAGTCGATCGCGGTAACCCCGACGATCCTGCGCCGCGGCGCCGGCTGGTACACGAGTTTCGGTCGCCCGAACAACCACGGCACCAAGCTCTATTCGGTCTCCGGTCACGTCAACCGCCCGTGCACGGTCGAAGACGCGATGTCGATCCCGTTCCATGAGCTGATCGAAAAGCACTGTGGCGGCATTCGCGGCGGCTGGGACAACCTGCTCGCCGTCATTCCCGGCGGTTCGTCCGTTCCTTGCGTGCCCGGCGCGCAGATGAAGGACGCGATCATGGATTTCGACGGTCTGCGCGAGGTCGGTTCCAGTCTTGGAACCGCCGCCGTCATCGTGATGGACAGGTCGACCGACATCATCAAGGCGATCTGGCGTCTCTCGGCCTTCTACAAGCACGAGAGCTGCGGTCAGTGCACGCCGTGCCGCGAAGGCACCGGCTGGATGATGCGCGTCATGGAACGCATGGTTCAGGGCCGCGCCCAGAAGCGCGAAATCGACATGCTGTTCGACGTCACCAAGCAGGTGGAAGGCCACACGATCTGCGCCCTTGGCGACGCAGCTGCCTGGCCGATCCAGGGTCTGATCAAGCATTTCCGTCCGGAAATGGAAAAGCGCATCGACGAATATACGCGCAATGCGTCGTCGGATGGCGCGGTTCTGGAAGCGGCGGAGTAACCCGACGATGGCCGGCGCACGCGAAGAGGGACAGATGAAGGGACAGGCCGAAGCAGGCATTCCGTTCGCACGTCCGCTTGGCGGCGATCCGGCCGACCCGTTCGGCATGGGCGAATGGATGAAGGGCCTTTCACAGGTGCCGCTGCATCCGCTGATGGTTCACCCGGCAGCCGCGGTTGCGGCAGCGACCGCGATCGGCTTCGGTCTCACGACCCAGATTGCAGGCGCCATGATCGGCGCGATGCAAGGGGCCGTCGAGGCGGCGCAGAAGCGGACAGAGCCCGCAGCGTCTGACACGACGACTGCCGTTGTCGCAAAGACGGTGCAGGCCGACGCAAAGCCGGAACCGGTCGCCAAGCCGTCCGCGCCTGCCAAGCGCGCAGCCGCAAAGCCGGTGGTCGAGAAGGTTGCCACTCAAAAGGTGGTCAAGGTTCGCGCGACGCGCGCCAAGGCGAAAGCCGCCGACGACCTCAAGCGGATCTCCGGCATCGGCCCGAAGCTCGAGCAGGTGCTGAACGCGAAGGGCATCAGCGGCTTTGCCGACATCGCCGGTTGGAGCGAGGCGGATGTCGCCCGCTTCGACGACGAACTCGGTTTCGGCGGGCGGATCAAGCGGGACGATTGGGTTGGACAGGCCAAGGCGCTGAAAGGCGCTTGAGACAACAGGGCGGGGACCGGGGACGGCCATCGCCCGCAAGCAGCAAGGCTGTGTTGGAATTGTGCGTCGCCGATGGGCCGACGGACGGAAGACAGGATTGAGTACGAAGATGGCAAAGCTGAAAGTCGACGGAAAAGAGATCGAGGTACCGGATCATTTCACGCTGCTTCAGGCGTGCGAAGAGGCCGGGGCTGAAGTTCCGCGCTTCTGTTTCCACGAGCGGCTTTCGGTCGCCGGCAACTGCCGCATGTGTCTGATCGAGGTGAAGGGAGGGCCGCCCAAGCCCGCCGCTTCCTGCGCCATGGGCGTGCGCGACCTCCGTCCGGGCCCGAACGGCGAAGCGCCGGAAGTCTTCACGACCACGCCGATGGTCAAGAAGGCGCGCGAAGGCGTGATGGAATTCCTGCTGATCAACCATCCGCTCGACTGCCCGATCTGTGACCAGGGCGGCGAATGCGACCTGCAGGACCAGGCCATGGCCTTCGGTATCGACAGCTCGCGCTACCAGGAAAACAAGCGCGCCGTCGAAGACAAGTATATCGGCCCGCTCGTCAAGACCGTGATGAACCGCTGCATTCACTGCACGCGCTGCGTTCGCTTCACGACCGAAGTTGCCGGCATTGCCGAACTTGGCCTGATCGGCCGCGGCGAAGACGCCGAGATCACCACCTATCTCGAGCAGGCGATGACCTCCGAACTGCAGGGCAACGTCGTTGACCTCTGCCCGGTCGGTGCGCTGACCTCGAAGCCGTTTGCCTTCACCGCCCGTCCGTGGGAGCTGAACAAGACCGAATCCATCGACGTGATGGACGCGCTCGGTTCGGCGATCCGCGTCGATACCCGCGGCCGCGAAGTCATGCGCATCATGCCGCGCGTCAACGAGGACATCAACGAAGAGTGGATCTCCGACAAGAGCCGCTTCATCTGGGATGGCCTGAAGACGCAGCGCCTCGATCGTCCATACGTCAAGAAGGACGGCCGTCTGCAGCCGGCAACGTGGGGCGAAGCCTTCCAGGCGGTCAAGGCTGCTGTCGCCCAGACTTCCGGCGACAAGATCGGCGCCATTGCCGGCGACCTCGCTTCGGTCGAAGAAATGTACGCGCTGAAGCAGCTGATCGCAGCGCTCGGCTCCGAGAGTGTCGACTGCCGCCAGGATGGCGCCGCACTCGACCCGTCGCTCGGTCGCGCCAGCTACCTCTTCAACCCGACGATTGCTGGCATCGAAAGCGCTGACGCGCTGCTGATCATCGGCTCCAATCCGCGCTTTGAGGCGTCGGTTCTCAACGCTCGCATCCGCAAGCGCTACCGCATGGGCAACTTCCCGATCGCCGTGATCGGCGAGCCGGGCGAACTGCGTTACGAATACGAGTATCTCGGCGCCGGCACCGAAACGCTCGCCGAGCTCGTCTCGGGCAAGGGCAAGTTTGCAGCGACCTTGAGGAAGGCGCAGCGCCCGATGATCCTCATCGGCCAGGGTGCTGTTGCAGGGGAGGGCGGCGCTGCCGTTCTTTCTGCCGCCGCCAAGCTCGCAGGCGCCGTCGGTGCGGTTACCGCCGAGTGGAACGGTTTTGCCGTTCTTCACACGGCCGCTTCCCGCGTCGGTGGTCTCGACCTCGGCTTCGTTCCGGGCGCGAACGGCAAGACGGCGGCCGAGATGGTCACCGCCTCCGAAGTTCTCTTCCTGCTCGGCGCTGACGAGATCGACCTTGCGGAACGCAAGTCCGGCTTCACGGTTTATATCGGCTCGCACGGCGACAACGGCGCACATGCCGCCGACGTCATCCTGCCGGGCGCGACCTACACCGAAAAGTCCGGCACCTGGGTCAACACCGAAGGCCGCGTTCAGGTCGGCAACCGCGCCGGCTTCGCACCGGGCGACGCACGCGAGGACTGGGCGATCATCCGCGCGCTCTCCGACGTGCTCGGCAAGAAGCTGCCCTTTGATTCGCTTGGCGAATTGCGCTCGAAGCTCTATGCGGCCCACCCGCATTTCGCCGATATCGACGCGATCGCGAGCGGCAACGGCGACGAAATTGCCGCACTTGGTCAAAAAGCAGGTGAGATGGGCAAATCCGTGTTTGCGTCTCCGGTCAAAGACTTCTATTTGACGAACCCGATAGCGCGCGCATCCGCCGTCATGGCCGAATGCTCGGCTTTGGCACGCAACAATTTCAAAGCTGCGGCGGAATGAGCGCGAGGGAATAGAGTATCATGGACGCTTTCGTTTCGACCTATGTCTGGCCCGCGATCATCATGGTCGCCCAGTCGCTGCTGCTCCTGGTCGCGCTGCTGCTTTTCATCGCCTACATCCTGCTTGCAGACCGTAAGATCTGGGCTGCAGTTCAGCTCCGCCGTGGTCCGAATGTGGTGGGCCCCTGGGGACTTTTCCAGTCCTTCGCCGACCTTTTGAAGTTCGTCTTCAAGGAGCCGGTTATCCCGGCCGGCGCCAACAAGGCGATCTTCCTGCTCGCCCCGCTCGTCTCCGTGACGCTGGCGCTCGCCGCTTGGGCCGTGATCCCGCTCAACGCCGGCTGGGTGATCGCGAACATCAACGTCGGCATCCTCTTCGTGTTCGCCATATCTTCTCTTGAAGTTTATGGCATCATCATGGGCGGCTGGGCGTCGAACTCCAAATATCCCTTCCTCGGCGCGCTTCGCTCCGCAGCACAGATGGTCTCCTACGAAGTCTCGATCGGCTTCGTTATCGTCACCGTCCTGCTCTGCGTCGGCTCGCTGAACCTGACGGACATCGTCAACGCGCAGTCGAGCGGCATCGGCACCAACCTCGGCCTGCCGGCGTCGTTCCTCGACTGGCATTGGCTGGCGCTGTTCCCGATGTTCATCGTGTTCTTCATTTCGGCGCTGGCCGAAACGAACCGCCCGCCTTTCGACCTTCCCGAAGCGGAATCCGAACTCGTCGCCGGCTTCATGGTCGAGTACGGCTCCACGCCTTACATGATGTTCATGCTCGGCGAATATGCCGCCATCTGCCTGATGTGCGCGCTGACGACGATCCTGTTCCTCGGTGGCTGGCTGCCTCCGGTGGACGTCTGGTTCCTCAACTGGGTACCCGGCATCATCTGGTTCGTGCTGAAGGCATCCTTCGTGTTCTTCATGTTCGCGATGGTGAAGGCTTTCGTGCCGCGTTACCGCTACGACCAGCTGATGCGTCTTGGCTGGAAGGTCTTCCTGCCGATCTCTCTCGCAATGGTCGTGATCACTGCGTTCGTTCTCAAGCTGACGGGAGCCGCATGACGATGGCTCACGTTTGGCAGCATACCGCCGGTCGCTCCCAGGCCGGCAACTCTGGAGGTAAATGATGGCCGGTCTTTCGCAAGCCGTCAGCTCGCTGTTCCTGAAGGAATTCGTCGGCGCGTTCTTTCTGTCGATGCGCTATTTCTTCAAGCCGAAGGCGACGTTGAACTACCCCTTCGAAAAGGGACCGGTCAGCCCGCGCTTCCGCGGCGAGCATGCGCTGCGCCGTTATCCGAACGGTGAAGAGCGTTGCATCGCCTGCAAGCTGTGCGAGGCGATCTGTCCTGCACAGGCCATCACCATCGAAGCCGGCCCGCGCCGCAACGACGGCACACGCCGTACGGTTCGCTACGACATCGATATGGTGAAGTGCATCTATTGCGGTTTCTGCCAGGAAGCCTGTCCGGTCGATGCCATCGTCGAGGGCCCGAACTTCGAGTTCGCCACCGAGACGCGCGAAGAGCTTTACTACGACAAGGACAAGCTCCTCGCCAACGGCGACCGTTGGGAACGGGAAATCGCACGCAACATCGCAATGGACTCGCCCTATCGCTGAGGCCAGAGCGTAGCGCCGCCCCGGGGAGGGCGGTGCATGTGACATAGGTTTGGGCAACGGCCGGACGCGTGTCCGGCTTTGCCTGTGGAGTGGGGCCAGAAGCGCCTCACGCCGTGCAAGACGAAGAAGGCACCGATCATGGGTCTGCAGGTTCTTTTTTTCTATCTCTTTGCCTTCATCGCGGTGGCGTCGGCATTCATGGTCATTGCGGCCAGGAACCCGGTTTATTCGGTTCTGTTCCTGATCCTGACCTTCTTTAACGCGGCAGGTCTGTTCCTGCTGACTGGCGCCGAATTCCTCGCGATGATCCTGCTGGTCGTTTATGTCGGCGCGGTCGCGGTGCTGTTCCTGTTCGTGGTTATGATGCTCGACATCGACTTCGCGGAACTGCGGGCCGGCGTGCTTGAATATGCGCCGGTGGGCGCGCTGATCGGTCTGATCCTTGCAGCCGAGCTCATCATCGTGGTTGGCGGTGCGACGTTCTCGCCTGAGATCGCCAAGTCGATTTCGATGCCGATCCCGGCGGTCGCCGACCGCACGAACACGGCAGCGCTCGGCGACGTGCTCTACACGCACTACGTCTACTTCTTCCAGATCGCCGGCCTGGTCCTGCTCGTCGCCATGATCGGCGCGATCGTGCTGACCCTGCGCCACCGCGAAAACATCAAGCGCCAGAACATCCCGCAGCAGGTTGCCCGCACGCCCGAGACCGCCGTCGAAGTGGTCACGGTCAAGCCCGGCCAGGGCATTTAAGTCGGACGCGAGATCGAGGAACAAAAAAATGGAAATCGGAATTTCCCACTATCTCACCGTCAGCGCCATCCTGTTCACGCTGGGCGTCTTCGGCATCTTCCTGAACCGGAAGAACGTCATCGTCATCCTGATGTCGGTCGAACTCATTCTTCTCGCGGTCAACATCAACATGGTCGCCTTCTCGGCGTTCCTGAATGACATCACTGGCCAGGTCTTTGCCCTGTTCATCCTGACCGTCGCGGCTGCGGAAGCGGCCATCGGACTTGCAATTCTCGTCGTCTTCTACCGCAACCGCGGCTCGATCGCTGTTGAAGACGTCAACATGATGAAGGGCTGATTGGGCTATGGATACCATCATCAAGGCTATCGTCTTCCTGCCTTTGATCGGCTTTCTGATCGCCGGCCTCTTCGGTAGTTCGATCGGCGCCAAGGCATCGGAATATGTCACCAGCGGTCTGATGATCATTGCCGCTGCGCTCTCCTGGTACGTCTTCTTCGACGTCGCCGTGGGCCACCAGGAAATGATCAAGGTGTCGGTGCTGCGCTGGATCCAGTCCGGCACCTTCGATGTCGAATGGGCGTTCCGCGTCGATACGCTGACCTCGGTCATGTTCGTGGTCGTCAACACGGTGTCGACCCTCGTGCATGTCTATTCGATCGGCTACATGCACCACGATCCGCATCGTCCGCGCTTCTTTGCCTATCTGTCGCTCTTCACCTTCGCGATGTTGATGCTCATCACGTCGGACAACCTGGTGCAGATGTTCTTCGGCTGGGAAGGCGTGGGTCTTGCGTCCTACCTGCTCATCGGCTTCTGGTACAAGAAGCCGTCGGCCAACGCTGCTGCGATGAAGGCCTTCATCGTCAACCGCGTCGGTGACTTCGGGTTCGCGCTCGGTATCTTCCTGGTCTTCGTGCTGTTCGGCTCGGTCAACCTGGAAACGATCTTCGCTGCCGCCAAGACCTATCTTCCGGCCGAAGGTGCGGGAGCAGGGGAGGCCGTCGTCACCCTGTTCGGCATGCACCTCGACAAGGCTGATGCCATCACCGCCGCATCCCTGCTGCTCTTCATGGGCGCGATGGGCAAGTCGGCGCAGTTCCTGCTGCACACCTGGCTTCCGGACGCCATGGAAGGCCCGACCCCGGTTTCGGCTCTTATCCATGCCGCAACCATGGTTACCGCCGGCGTCTTCCTCGTCGCCCGCATGTCGCCGGTGTTCGAGCTGTCGCCGGATGCGCTGACCGTCGTCACCATCATCGGCGCGATCACCGCCTTCTTCGCGGCGACCGTCGGCCTCGTCCAGAACGATATCAAGCGTGTCATCGCCTATTCGACCTGCTCGCAGCTCGGCTACATGTTCGTGGCCCTCGGCGTCGGTGCCTATGGCGCGGCGATCTTCCACCTGTTCACGCACGCCTTCTTCAAGGCTCTGCTGTTCTTGGGTGCCGGTTCGGTCATCCACGCCGTCGATGGCGAGCAGGACATGCGTTACATGGGCGGTCTCCGGAAGCACATTCCGGTTACCTACTGGATGATGTTCATCGGCACGATCGCACTGACCGGCGTCGGCATCCCTGGCACGATCATCGGTACCGCGGGCTTCTTCTCGAAGGACGCGATCATCGAGTCCGCCTATGCCGCCCACAGCTCGGTTTCCGGTTTCGCCTATGCGCTGCTCGTGGTCGCGGCACTCTTCACCAGCTTCTATTCGTGGCGCCTGACCTTCATGACCTTCCATGGCAAGCCGCGCGCTTCCTCGGATGTCATGCATCACGTCCACGAATCGCCGCAGGTCATGCTGGTGCCGCTCTATATCCTTGGCGTCGGTGCGCTGGTCGCCGGCTTCATCTTCCACGATCACTTCTTCGGCGAAGGCTATGCCGAATTCTGGAAGGGTGCGCTGTTCACCTCGGCGGAAAACGAAATCCTGCATGAGTACCACCACGTGCCGAAGTGGGTTAAGTGGAGCCCGTTTGTCGCCATGGCGCTTGGCCTCTTCACGGCCTGGTACATGTATATCCGCCGGCCGGAACTGCCGAAGTATCTGGCAGAGCAGCACCGTGGCCTCTACCAGTTCCTGCTCAATAAGTGGTACTTCGACGAGCTCTACGACTTCCTGTTCGTACGCTCGGCCAAGTGGCTCGGCACCTTCCTGTGGAAGGAAGGCGACGGTCGCGTGATCGACGGCTACGGCCCGAACGGCATTGCCGCACGTGTGCTCAACGTCACTGACCGCGTTGTCCGCCTGCAGACTGGTTACCTCTATCACTACGCGTTTGCGATGCTGATCGGCATTGCCGCGCTTGTTACTTGGATGATGTTCAGGAGTTCCTTCTGATGACCGATTGGCCCGTACTTTCCGCGGTCACCTTCATGCCGCTCGTCGGCGTCCTGCTTCTCTTGCTCACAAGGGAAGACAGCGCCTACGGCCGCCGGAATATCCTGAACGTTTCGCTGCTGACGACGATCTTCACCTTCGCCGTGTCGGTCTACATCTGGTACCAGTTCGATTCCTCGAACCCGGGCTTCCAGATGATCGAGAAGCACGAGTGGCTCGGCACCGGCATTTCCTACCATCTCGGTGTCGATGGTATCTCGATGCTGTTCGTGGTGCTCTCGGCCTTCCTCATGCCGTTCTGCGTACTGGCGAGCTGGCTGTCGATCGAGAAGCGGCTGAAGGCCTACATGATCGCGTTCCTGGTTCTGGAAACGTTCATGATCGGCGTCTTCGTGTCGCTCGATATCGTGCTCTTCTACGTGTTCTTCGAAGCCGGTCTCATCCCGATGTTCCTCATCATCGGTGTCTGGGGCGGCAAGGACCGCGTTTACGCCAGCTACAAGTTCTTCCTCTATACGCTGCTCGGCTCAGTGCTGATGCTGCTCGCGATCATGGCGATGTACTGGCAGGCCGGTACGACCGACATCACGCAGCTACTGGCCTATAACTTCCCGCGCCAGATGCAGACTTGGCTGTGGCTCGCCTTCTTCGCCTCCTTTGCGGTGAAGATGCCGATGTGGCCGGTCCACACCTGGCTTCCCGACGCACACGTTCAGGCGCCGACGGCGGGCTCGGTCATTCTGGCCGGCGTCTTGCTGAAGCTCGGCGGTTACGGCTTCCTGCGCTTCTCGCTGCCGATGTTCCCGCTGGCCTCAGATTACTTCGCGCCGTTCGTCTTCACGCTTTCGGTCGTCGCCATCATCTACACCTCGCTGGTGGCGCTGATGCAGACCGATATCAAGAAGCTGATCGCCTATTCGTCCGTTGCGCACATGGGCTACGTGACGATGGGTATCTTTGCCGCCAACGTTCAGGGCGTGCAGGGTGCGATCTTCCAGATGCTGTCGCACGGCATAGTCTCCGGCGCGCTCTTCCTTTGCGTCGGCGTTGTCTACGACCGCCTGCACACCCGCGAAATCGCCGCCTATGGCGGCCTCGTAAACAACATGCCGAAGTACGCCGTCGCCTTCATGGTGTTCACCATGGCGAACGTCGGCCTGCCGGGCACGTCCAGCTTCGTCGGCGAAGTCCTGACCCTCGTCGGTGCCTTCCGTGCCAACACCTGGGTTGCGCTCTTTGCCACCTCCGGCGTGATCCTGTCGGCCGCCTATGCGCTCTGGCTCTATCGCCGGGTCGTGTTCGGCGCGCTGGAAAAGGAAAGCCTGAAGGCGTTGCTCGACCTGTCGCCGCGCGAAAAGGCCATCCTTTATCCGCTGGTGATCCTGACGATCTTCTTCGGCGTCTATCCGGCACCGATCTTCGATGCGACCGCGGCCTCCGTGGATCTGCTCGTCAACAACTACTCCGCAGCCCTGCAGGCAGCGCAAAACGTTGCGCTTTCGGTGCAATGACCACAGGACGTGATTGGACATGACTGCTGAAACCCTCCTTGCAAGCCTGCAACTCTCGATCCCCGAGCTGATCCTCGCGGTCGGCGCGATGGCGTTGCTGATGATTGGCGTGTTTTCCGGCGAGAAGTCGGCGTCGACGGTCACCGGTCTTGCGGTTGCCCTCCTGATCATCGCTGGCCTCTGGCTCGTGCTTAAGACCGGTGAAGGCGAAGCCTATGGCGGCGCCTTCCTGTCGGACCCCTTCGCCAAGTTCATGAAGGTTCTGGCCCTGATCGGCTCCATCACCGCGCTGGTGATGACGGTCGGCCATGCGCGCTCCGCCCAGATTGACCGTTTCGAGTTCCCGGTGCTTCTGGTGCTGGCAACGCTCGGCATGCTCTTGATGATCTCGGCCAACGACCTGATCTCGCTCTACCTGTCGCTGGAACTGCAGTCGCTGGCCCTTTATGTCGTCGCTGCCATCAACCGCGACAGCATCCGCTCGACGGAAGCCGGCCTGAAGTACTTCGTCCTCGGTGCGCTTTCTTCGGGCATGCTGCTTTACGGCATGTCGCTGATCTACGGCTTCACCGGCCACACCGGCTTTACCCAGATCGCGGCTGCGCTGACGGCTGAAGGCCGCTCGCTCGGCCTGATCTTCGGGCTGGTTTTCGTACTCGCCGGCCTAGCCTTCAAGATCTCGGCCGTGCCGTTCCACATGTGGACGCCTGACGTTTATGAAGGCGCGCCGACGCCGGTCACCGCCTTCTTCGCGGCGGCACCGAAGGTCGCCGCCATGGCGATCCTCGTTCGCATCGTCATCAACGCCTTCGAGCCTGTCGTTGCAGACTGGCAGCAGATCATCGTCTTCATCTCGATCGCATCGATGCTGCTCGGTGCCTTCGCGGCGATCGGCCAGAAGAACATCAAGCGCCTGATGGCCTATTCCTCGATCGGCCACATGGGCTACGCGCTGGTCGGCCTTGCCGCCGGCTCCATGGCTGGTGTTCGCGGCGTGCTGCTCTACATGCTCATCTACATGGTCATGACGCTTGGCACCTTCGCCTGCATCCTGGCGATGCGCCGCAAGGAAGGCGAAAACGTCGAGAACGTCGACGATCTCGCCGGTCTCTCGCAGACCAACCCCTTCATGGCGACGGTGCTGACCGTCCTGATGTTCTCGCTCGCCGGCATCCCGCCGATGGCAGGCTTCTTCGGGAAGTACTTCGTCTTCATGGCGGCCATTGAAGCCCAGCTCTATGCGCTCGCCATCATCGGCGTTCTCGCATCCGTCGTCGGCGCCTACTACTACCTGCGCGTCATCAAGGTGATGTGGTTCGACGATGCCAAGGGCGAGTTCGCCCGCACCGCCGGCGAACTGCGGCTGGTGTTCGGTCTCTCGGGCCTGTTCGTTCTCGGATACGTGCTCATCGGCGGCCCGCTCGGAAACGCCGCTGAAGTCGCGGCGCGGACCTTCTTTTGATCGCCTTTGAAAGCGGCGGCCGGATCTCGCTCGACGATTTCCGGCACGTCGCTCTCGATGCGGTCGGGTCGACCAACAGTGAATGCCTGGCGCGTGCGCGCCAGGGTGACCCGGGCAATCTCTGGGTCACGGCCATCAGGCAGACCGGCGGGCGCGGACGTCGCGGCCGGGCATGGTTCTCCGAACCGGGCAATCTCTACGCTTCGCTTCTCCTCATCGAGCCGGCACCGGTCGAGCACCTGCACTCTTTGCCGCTTGCTGTCGCCGTCGCCGTTCACAGGGCGATCCGCCAGGTGATGCCGCCGGGTTCGGCGCCGGTGGAGATCAAGTGGCCGAACGACATCCTGATCGACGGCAAGAAGACCTGCGGTATCCTGCTTGAAGGCGAAAGCCTCCCGGACGGGCGCCGGGCGCTGGTCATCGGTTGCGGCATCAACATCGCGGTCCAGCCGGATGAAGGGCTCTATCCCGTGACGTCGCTGGCCAACGAAGGTGCGTCGGTTTCGCCCGACGAACTGTTTGCTCGCCTGTTCCTGACGATGGCGGAGACCCTGCAGGTTTGGGATCGGGGCGCCGGTATCGCCACGACGATCGAACAATGGCGGGCGGCAGCCCGCGGCATCGGTGAAACGATAACCGTGAACCTGCCGGACCGGTCGCTTTCAGGGCGCTTTGCCGGTATTGATGAGGCCGGACGGCTGGTGCTCGACACCGGCAACGGCATGACGCAGGCGATTGCCGCCGGCGACGTATTTTTCGGATAAATTTGGAACAGGGGCGCAACACGACATGGCGCAAGAAGAAGAATTGGTGTTCTTGCCGCTCGGCGGCGTCGGCGAAATCGGCATGAATCTTGGCCTGTACGGCTACGGACGGCCGGGCAGCCGCCAGTGGATCATGGTCGATTGCGGTGTGACTTTCCCGGGGCCAGAGCTCCCGGGGGTCGACCTCGTGCTCCCCGATATCGGCTTTCTCGCCGAAGAGCGCCGCAATCTCAAGGCGATCATCATCACCCATGCGCACGAGGACCACTATGGCGGTCTGAACGACCTGTGGCCCGGTCTCAATGTGCCGGTCTATGCCTCGCCGTTCACGGCAGGCATGCTCGAAGCCAAGCGGGACTTCGAGAAGAGCCGGGGCGAGATCCCCATCACGATCTTCAAGCAGGGCGACCGTATCAATGTCGGCCCCTTCGAGATTGAGGCCGTCGGCGTCAACCACTCGATCCCCGAGCCAATGTCGCTGATCATTCGCACGCCGGTCGGCACCGTGGTTCATACCGGCGACTGGAAGATCGACCTTCACCCGTCGCTCGGACCGTTGACCGACGAGACACGCTTCCGCCAGATCGGCGATGAAGGTGTGCTTGCGCTCGTCTGCGATTCCACCAATGCGATGCGCGACGGCGTTTCGCCGTCGGAGCAGGAGGTTTCCGAAAGCCTGACGAAGATCATCGCCAACGCTGAGGGTCGGGTGGCGATCACGACGTTCTCCTCGAATGTCGGGCGCATCCGCTCGATCGCCGAAGCGGCGGAAGAGGCCGGCAGGGATGTGCTTCTGCTCGGCAGTTCGATGAAGCGGGTCGTCGCCGTCGCTACGGATCTTGGGCTGATGGAAGGCATCAAACCTTTCCTCGCCGAAGACGAGTTCGGCTACGTGCCGCGCGACAAGGTCGTGGTCATCCTGACTGGCAGCCAGGGCGAGCCGCGGGCAGCCCTTGCCAAGATCGCCCGTGACGAGATGCGAAATGTCGCCTTCTCGGCTGGCGACACGGTCGTGTTTTCCTCACGCACGATCCCGGGCAACGAAAAGGCGATCAACGACATCAAGAACGGCCTGGTGGAACAGGGCATCCACATCATCACCGACAGCGAGGCGCTGGTGCACGTATCCGGCCACCCGCGTCGCACCGAGCTGCAGCAGATGTACCAGTGGCTACGGCCGCAGATCCTCGTACCTGTTCATGGCGAGGCGGCGCATCTGACGGCGCATGGCGAACTGGGCCGGCAGTCCGGCATCGCCAGCGTTCCGCGTCTCAGGAACGGCGAAATGCTGCGTCTTGCGCCAGGTCCCGCCGAAGTGATCGACGAAGCGCCCCATGGCCGCATCTACAAGGACGGCAGCCTCATCGGCGATTTCGAGGAGATGGGCATCGGCGAACGCCGCAAGCTCTCCTTCGCCGGCCATGTCGCCGTCAACGTCGTTCTCGACAGCCGCTACGATTTCCTGGGCGACCCGGATATCGTCGCGATCGGCTTGCCGGAGTTCGACGACGAGGGCGAGGACATGGAGGACACGCTCTATGACGCCATTCTTGGCGCCGTCGAGAGCATTCCGCGGGCAAAGCGCAAGGATCTGGCAATGCTGCAGGAGGCGGTCCGCCGCGCCGTGCGCAGCACCGCCAACCAGATCTGGGGCAAGAAGCCGATCGTCACGGTGTTTGTCACCAAAGTCTGATTGGCCGGTCGCCCGTGACCATGTAAGCGGAACCGGACGTCAAAGCGGGAGATCGCAATGCTTGGAAGAGTGAACCACATCGCCATCGCAGTGCCGGATCTTCACTCCGCCGCCGAAAGCTATCGCTCGACGCTCGGCGCCTCCGTCACCGAGCCACAGGCTTTGCCCGAACACGGCGTCACCGTCGTGTTCGTCACGCTTGCAAACACCAAGGTCGAGCTGCTGGAGCCGCTCGGCGAGGGCTCACCGATTGCCGCTTTCCTGGCGAAGAACCCTTCGGGCGGGATGCATCACATCTGCTACGAGGTAGAGAACATCCTGTCGGCGCGCGACGCGTTGCGCGCCGCCGGAGCGCGAGTGTTGGGCGATGGCGAGCCGAAGATCGGCGCCCATGGCAAGCCGGTGCTCTTCCTGCATCCCAAGGATTTTCAGGGTACGCTGATCGAACTCGAAGAGGTGTGACAGTAGATCGCGCGATGCCGGTTTGTGCGATCGGGCGGTCAGCGCTATAAGGCGGACGGAATGTCGCGGAAGTCGCGGCGAAACGCGGGTTGCTCGCTGTCTTGCCGATCGCCTTCACCGGGAGCTTGAAATGCCGCTTTTTTCGACCTTTGCCATCTACTTCATCATCTGGTGGATCACGCTCTTTGCCGTGCTGCCCCTCGGCGTGCGCACTCAGGCTGAAGAAAACAGCGTCGTTCCGGGGAGTGTCGAGAGCGCCCCGGCGAAGTTCAACGCCAAGCGTGTCGTGCTTTTGACGACAGTGATTGCGGCCGTCATTCAACTTGCCTGGTATATCCTGTCCGTCAGGCTCGGCTACGGCATAGATTCCATTCCGCGTTTCTACCCAAAATTTGATTGATAAGTTCATCGCGGCCGCCGCGTGAGCCGGTCGCTCTCAATGCGACATGTTCTGTGCAATTTGATGGGCACATCTGTGCCTTGACGGAGCCTGCGCGCATGCCCGTGGGCAGAACCCGGGCAATTGCAGGATTGACCGCCGTGAAATTGACATAGTTCAATTTTGTAAGGTGCTTCGCGCGTCTGTCTCTTGCTGAAAAGCAAAAAAAAACAAGGCTAAAAGCCTTGTTTTTCAAGTTTCGCGTGATCTTTAATCCGTTTCCGGCGGCAGCGACGAAGCGCGCCTAAGATCTTATCCTCCCAAGACTTGACCGCGAAAGTCGGCAAGAATTTAGTCTTCATGCCTGTTTTGTGAGCCGAAACTAGCCCAAACATTGGGCTCTGTCATCCTGTTTTTTTGCATTTTTGCTACAGTCGGGTAAAATATTCCCGTTGACAATTACTGTCGTAATCTTGTTACTAGCGTGCTCTTTTGACGCAGGAACGGCGTCGAGTTCCCCCTGAAAATCCGTGGATGCTTTCTCTGCCCGTGACAACGGAGAGCAGGGTTTTCTTCCGCCGGCGAAGCAGCTATGAACGCAAGGCTCCTAAAGGTTCCTGCCGGCTTTGCCGGTGATGGAAAATGGAGAGCCCGACCCGAGAAGCAGCGGTCGCCTTTACCAATCAAAAGGTGAAGCCGGCATCTCGCTCAACGTCATTTCGCCCGAATCCGCCGATAGTGCGACGTTCATCAAGTTCTGGAACCCGTCATGCGCCTGTCCCGCTTTTTTATGCCCATCCTGAAGGAAAATCCCAAGGAAGCGGAAATCGTTTCCCACCGCCTCATGCTGCGCACGGGCATGGTCCGGCAGCAGTCTTCGGGCATCTATACCTGGCTGCCACTGGGCAAGCGGGTTCTCGACAAGGTCAACGCGGTCATCCGCGAGGAGCAGAACCGCTCCGGCGCGATCGAGCTTCTGATGCCGACCCTCCAGTCTGCCGAGCTGTGGCAGGAAAGCGGTCGCTACGACGCCTACGGCAAGGAAATGCTGCGTATCAAGGACCGGCAGGACCGGCCGATGCTCTACGGTCCGACGAACGAGGAAATGATCACGGACGTCTTCCGTTCCTACGTGAAGTCCTACCGCGACCTGCCGCTCAATCTCTACCACATCCAGCTGAAGTTCCGTGACGAGATCCGTCCGCGCTTCGGCACCATGCGCTCGCGCGAATTCCTGATGAAGGACGCCTATTCCTTCGATCTCGACCGGGAAGGGGCCGAACACGCCTATAACCGGATGTTTGCCGCTTACCTGCGTACCTTCGCACGCATGGGCCTTCGCGCCATTCCGATGCGCGCCGATACCGGCCCGATCGGCGGCAATCTCAGCCACGAATTCATCATCCTCGCCGATACCGGCGAGTCCGAAGTGTTCTGCCATAAGGATTTTCTCGGCTTCGACATTCCGGGCGAAGACACGAATTTCGATGACGTTGCCGGCCTGAAGACGATCTTCGACAAGTGGACCTCGCGTTATGCGGCGACGTCGGAAATGCACGACGAGGCAGCCTTCAACGCGGTTGCCGAGGGCGACCGACTGTCGGCCCGCGGCATCGAAGTCGGCCACATCTTCTATTTCGGCACCAAGTACTCCGAAGCCATGGGCGCCAAGGTTCTCGGCCCCGACGGCAAGGAGCATGCAGTGCACATGGGCTCCTATGGCATCGGTCCGACCCGTCTGGTGCCGGCGATCATCGAAGCCTCGCATGACGACAACGGCATCATCTGGCCGAAGTCGATCGCGCCGTTCGATGGCGTCATCATCAACATGAAAGCGGGCGATGCCGCTTGCGACGGCGCCTGCGAGACGCTCTATTCCGAACTCGGCAAGGCTGGATTCGAGGCGCTGCTCGACGACAGGGACGACCGCGCCGGTGCGAAGTTCGCGACGGCTGATCTGATCGGCGTTCCGGTCCAGATCATCGTCGGACCGCGTTCGATCGCCAATGGCGAAGTCGAGGTCAAGGACCGCAAGACCGGCGAGCGCGAGACGATGACCGTCGAAGCGGCGATCAACAAGCTGATCGCAACGAAGTGACGAGGCGAGGGAAGGCAGGATGACCGCCGTGACTGAAAATCAGGTGCAGGCCGCAGAGCGGCCTGAAAAGTCCTCCAGCCGACCCTTTTCCGCCTTCGAGCGTATGGTGGCGTGGCGCTACCTGCGCTCCAGACGCAAGGAAGCCTTCATCTCTGTCATCGCCGGCTTCTCCTTCATCGGCATCATG